>NZ_FOLB01000004.1 GCF_900112345.1 Nocardioides terrae | reverse complement strand
TGGTCTCGATACGCTCGCTGGCGCTCGCTACTCGACCAGCGAGACCGGCTGGCGCTCGCTACTCGACCAGCGAATTCGGCGAGAGCAGCGGAGACCAGCGAACCCGGCCGCCTCAGACGGTGGTCGCACCGGGAGCGATCGAGAGCCAGACCGTCTGACCGACCTCGAGACCGAGCGAGCGCGCAGACGTCCGGGTCATCTCGACCGACACCTCCTCGCCGGCGTCGGTGAGCACCGTGAGCCGCACCTCGAAGCCGACCCGCAGCGTCCGCGAGATCGTCCCCTCGACATCGGTCGCCGACACCGGTGACAGGCTGACCGCGACGTCGTGCGGCCGCACCAGGACGCCGCCGAGCCGAGTCACCGCGCCGAGGAACGACATGACGAAGTCATTGGCGGGAGCGTCGTAGAGCGCGTCAGGGGAGCCGATCTGCTCGACCCGCCCGGAGTTGATGACGACGATCTCGTCGGCGACCTCGAGGGCCTCCTCCTGGTCGTGAGTCACGAACACCGTCGTCACGTGCACCTCGTCGTGCAGCCGGCGTAGCCAGTCGCGCAGCTCCTTGCGGACCTTCGCGTCCAGCGCGCCGAACGGCTCGTCGAGCAGCAGCACGGTCGGCTCGACCGCCAGCGCACGCGCCAGCGCCATCCGCTGCCGCTGACCGCCCGAGAGCTGCGACGGCAGCCGGTCGGCGAACTGGGAGAGGTGCACCAGCTCGAGCAGCTCGCCCACCCGCTGCTTCACCTCGGCGCGGGGCCGGTGCCGGATCTCGAGACCGAAGGCGACGTTGCGGGCGACCGTCATGTGCTTGAAGACGGCGTAGTGCTGGAAGACGAAGCCGACGTTGCGCTTCTGCGGAGGGAGCTTGGTCGCGTCGACGCCCTCGATCGACACCGAGCCGGTGTCGGCCGAGTCGAGGCCGGCGATCACCCGCAGCAGGGTCGACTTGCCCCCGCCGGACGGTCCGAGGAGGGCGGTCAGCTGACCGGTCGGGATGGTGACGGAGACGTCGTCGAGGGCGACGAAGTCGCCGTACGACTTGGTGAGGTTGGAGACGGTGATGCTCATGGGATCACTTCCGGGTGGAGGGTCGGAGGAAGGCCACGACGATCAGGCAGGCGATGGACACCAGCACCAGCAGGAACGAGATGGCGTAGGCCGACGGCTGGTCGAAGCCCTGGTACTTCGCCTCGACGGCGAGGGTGGCGGTCTGGGTCTTGCCGGTCAGGTTGCCGGAGACGACCTTGACGGCGCCGAACTCGCCGACCGAGCGGGCCAGGGAGAGGACGACGCCGTAGACGACGGCCCACTTGATGCTCGGCAGGGTGATCCGCCAGAAGGTCTGCGGCCCGGAGGCGCCCAGCGACCGGGCGGCCTGCTCCTGGTCGTCGCCGACCTCGTGGAGCACGGGCACGACCTCGCGGATGACCAGCGGCAGCGCCACGAAGCAGGTCGCCATGACCAGCGCCGGCGTCGCGAACATCACCGTGAAGCCGGAGGACTCCAGCGAGGGCCCGAACCAGCCGTCGCGGCCGTTGTAGACCAGCAGCAGGGCCAGACCCACGACGACCGGTGAGACAGACAGCGGCAGGTCGATCAGCGCCGAGAGCACCCGTTTGCCGGGGAATTCGTAGCGCACCAGCAGCAGCGAGATCGTCACCCCGAAGACGAGGTTGATGACGACCGCCACCAGCGCGACCCTGCCGGTCAGCTCCAGCGCGCCGACGACCTGGTCGTCGGAGAGGGCGTCGCGGAGGGTGGTGAAGCCGTCCTCGAAGGTACGCCGGGCGAGCATCGCGACCGGCCAGGCGATGAGGAAGAAGACGTAGCCGACGGCGATGACCCGCAGCAGCCACTTGACGGGGGTGGAGGTCCTAACCACGACGCGCCACCCGCCTCTGCCCTCGGCCGGCGAACACGTCGAGCAGCACGATCACGACCAGGGCGACCAGCAGCATCAGCGAGGCGACCGTCGCGGCCGAGGCCGTGGAGCCGTTCTCGATGAAGGTCAGCATGCGCACCGAGGCGACCTCGGTCTGGTAGGGCTTGTTGCCCGAGAGCAGCACCAGCGAGCCGTACTCCGAGATCGCCCGGGCGAAGGAGAGCGCCGCGCCGGCCGCGATGGCGGGCACGAGTGACGGCAGCACGATGCGACGCAGGATGGTGGTCCGCGACGCGCCGAGTGACGCGGCGGCCTCCTCGGCGTCGACGTCGAGCTCCTCGAGCACGGGCTGCACGGTCCGCACGATGAAGGGCAGCGTCACGAAAGCGAAGGCGAGGAAGACCGCCTTCTCCGTGAACGCCCAGTGCACCCCGAGCGGGCTCTTCGGCCCGTAGAGGGAGAGCAGCACCAGGCCGGCAACGATCGTCGGCAGCGCGAACGGCACGTCGATGACGAGGTCGAGCAGCGACCTGCCCCAGAACCGGTCGCGGACGAGCACCCACGCGATGATCGTGCCGACCACGATGTTGAGCGCGGTGACGATCGCCGCCTGCGTCACGGTGAGCGAGACGGCCGCCCAGGTCTGCCCGTCGCGGACGACGGACCAGTAGTTCGACCAGCCGCCCTCGGCCGCGCGGGCCACGATCGCAGCAAGCGGGAGCAGGACGAGCAGGCTGAACCAGAGCACGGCGACCCCGAGGCTGAGACCGGCCCCGCGGGTCAGGGTCACGAGCGGCTGCCGGACGCGTCGAGGCCGGTGCCCCGCAGGGGGCACCGGCTCGGTCGTCAGGTCATCGGCCGCTGCGAGAGCGGACGCGGGCATTACTGGTCGACGCCCTTGCCCGTGGCCTGCTGGATGGCGGTGATCAGGCCGAGCGGCTTGCCCTCGGTGCCGTCGCCGAAGTACTTGTCGACCGCGACGCCCCAGCCACCGAAGTCCTGGTCGATGGTGAAGAGCTTGCTCGGGGTCGGGAACGGGTCGGACGGGTCGTTGGCGCCCTCGACCTCGCCGACGTCGACACCGTCGACGACCGGGCGGAAGCCGGCCTTGGCGTAGGCCGCCTGGCCCTCCTTGCTGGTCTGGAACGCGAGGAAGTCCTTGGCCGCCTTCGAAGCGGACGTGGTGACGGCGCCCGGGTTCTCGATCTTCAGCGTGTCGTCGGGGACGACGTAGTCGACGTCGGCGCCGCTCTGCTTGGCGAGGATCGCCTCGTTCTCGTAGGAGAGCAGCACGTCGCCCGAGCCGTCGGTGAACGCGGTGGTCGCCTCACGGCCGGAGCCGGGCAGCGCGATGGTGTTGCCGAGGAGCTTGGTCAGGAACGCCTTGGCCTGCTCCTCGGAGCCGCCGTTGCCGGTGATGTGGGCCCACGCGGCAAGGATGTTCCAGCGCGCGGAGCCGGAGGAGCCCGGGTTCGGGGTGATGATCTGGACGCCCGGCTTGACGAGGTCGTCCCAGGTCTTGATGCCCTGGGGGTTGCCCTTGCGGACGACGAAGACGACGACGCTCGAGGTGAGCACGCCGTTGGTCGGTGTCGCGGACTTCCAGCCCTCGTCGACGAGGCCGGCCTTGACCAGGCGGGTCACGTCGGTCTCGAGCGAGTAGTGGACCACGTCGGCCTGATTGCCGGACTCGACGCCGCGGGACTGGTCACCGGAGGCGCCGTACGACGTCTGGAACTCCACCCCCTTGCCGGCGTCGGTCTTCCCGAAGTCGTCGAAGACCGCCTTGTTGGCCTGCTCGAGGATCGAGAAGCCGTTGACGCGGACCGTGGAACCGGCGGCTGCGGCGGAGTCGCCGTCGCTGGAGCCGCAGGCCGTCAGCGCGAGGAGTCCCGCGGCGACGACCGAGCCGAGCTTGATGATCTTCATGTTGTGCACCCTTTGCGTTGCCTCGGCGCCACCGTTCGGAGCCAATATGTCGAGCAGATTACTGCAATTACGCAACTGGGTCGAAATGGTCCACATGGTGGGCGAGTCGGCGATCCCGCCATGTGGTGTCGTCCGGGCGTGCAGCCATGGGGCGGGTCTAGGCTGGCGAGACCAGGACCACACGTCCCCGAGGAGTGTGAGGGTGCCCCGACAGGTCACGCGGCTCGATCGCGTCGTCATCCGATTCGCCGGTGACTCCGGCGACGGCATGCAGCTCACCGGAACCCGCTTCACCCAGGAGTCGGCGATCTTCGGCAACGACCTGATGACGCTGCCCAACTTCCCCGCCGAGATCCGCGCCCCGCAGGGCACCATCCCGGGGGTGTCGTCGTTCCAGATCCACTTCGCCGACCACGACATCCTCACCGCGGGCGATGCGCCCGACGTCCTGGTCGCGATGAACCCGGCCGCGCTGCGGGCCAACCTGGCCGACCTGCCGAAGGGCGCGACGATCATCGTCGACACCCACGACTTCACCGGGCGCAACCTCGCGAAGGCCGGCTATGACGCCGACCCGCTCGAGTCGGGCGAGCTCGACGCCTACCAGCTGCACCGGGTGGACCTGACCGGCATGACGGTCGAGGCGGTCAAGGAGTTCGGGCTCTCGCGCAAGGACGCCGCCCGCGCCAAGAACATGTTCGCCCTCGGCCTGCTCTGCTGGCTCTACGGCCGGCCGACGGAGTCGACGATCGGCTTCCTCGAGCGCCAGTTCGCACGCGCGCCGGAGATCCGCGACGCCAATATCTTGGCGTTCACGACCGGCTGGAACTTCGGCGAGACGACCGAGACGTTCGCCGTGCGCTACGAGATCGCCCCCGCCGCGCAGGCGCCGGGCACCTATCGCAACATCACCGGCAACCTCGCCCTCGCGCACGGCCTGGTCGCCGCCGCGGTGCGCTCAGGGCTGCCGCTCTTCCTCGGCTCCTACCCGATCACGCCGGCCTCCGACATCCTCCACGAGCTGTCCCGGCAGAAGGTCTTCGGCGTCACCACCTTCCAGGCCGAGGACGAGATCGCGGGCATCGGCGCAGCACTCGGGGCCGCGTACGCCGGCTCGCTCGGCGTGACCACGACCTCGGGCCCGGGCGTCTCGCTGAAGTCGGAGGCGATCGGGCTCGCCGTCGCGCTCGAGCTGCCGCTGCTCGTGGTCAACGTGCAGCGCGGCGGCCCGTCCACCGGCCTGCCGACCAAGACCGAGCAGGCCGACCTGCTGCAGGCGATGTACGGCCGCAACGGGGAGGCACCGATCCCGATCGTGGCTCCGTCGACGCCGTCGGACTGCTTCGCCGCGGCGCTCGAGGCGGCGCGGATCGCGATCACCTGGCGCACCCCGGTCATGCTGCTCTCCGACGGCTACCTGGCCAACGGGTCCGAGCCGTGGCGGATCCCCGACCTCGACGACCTGCCGGCGATCGACCCCGGCTTCGCGACGACCCCCAACCACACCTCGAAGGCGTCGAGCAACGGAGCCGACGAGTTCTGGCCCTACCAGCGCGACCCGGAGACGCTCGCCCGACCGTGGGCGGTGCCCGGCACGGCCGGCCTCGAGCACCGCATCGGCGGGCTGGAGAAGGGTGACGGGCACGGCAACATCTCCTACGACCCGGCCAACCACGACCTGATGGTCCACACCCGCGCGGCGAAGGTCGCCCGGATCGCGGACACGCTGCCGCCGCTGACCGTCGACGACCCGTCCGCGGCCCGAGGAGATGGCGGAGCCCGGGTCCTGGTGGTGGGCTGGGGGTCGACGTACGGCCCCATCGCCGCCGGCGTGCGGCTGGTCCGCGGCGCCGGCCACGACGTCGCGCAGGTCCACCTGCGCCACCTCAACCCGCTCCCCCGCGACCTGGGCGAGATCCTGAAGCGCTACGACCGGGTGCTCGTCCCGGAGATGAACCTCGGCCAGCTCTCGCTGCTGCTGAGAGCGCGCTACCTGGTCGACGCCGTGGGGCTGAACGTCGTCCGCGGCCTGCCGCTGACATCCGGCGAGATCGCCGACGCCATCGAGGAGCTGCTATGACTGCTGAGCCGTCGCTGCACCCGCTCGGGTCGGGCCTGGAGCTGGTCCCGACCTCGCACGAGCCGCAGAGCGGGAAGGACTACACCAGCGACCAGGAGGTGCGCTGGTGCCCGGGCTGCGGCGACTACGCCGTGCTCAAGGCGGTCCAGTCCTTCCTGCCCGACCTCGGCCTGCGCCGGGAGAACATCGTCTTCGTGTCGGGCATCGGCTGCTCGTCGCGGTTCCCCTACTATCTCGACACCTTCGGCATGCACTCGATCCACGGCCGCGCACCGGCGATCGCGACGGGGATCGCCGTCTCCCGCCCGGACCTTTCGGTCTGGGTGGTGACCGGCGACGGCGACGCGCTGTCGATCGGCGGCAACCACCTGATCCACGCGCTGCGCCGCAACGTGAACCTCACGATCCTGCTCTTCAACAACCGGATCTACGGGCTCACCAAGGGCCAGTACTCGCCCACCTCCGAGGCCGGCAAGGTCACCAAGTCGACCCCGGTCGGCTCCATCGACCACCCGTTCAACCCGGTCTCGCTGGCGCTCGGCGCCGAGGCCACCTTCGTCGCGCGCACGATCGACTCCGACCGGCGCCACCTCACCAGCGTGCTGGCCGCGGCCGCCGCCCACCGCGGCGCCGCGCTGGTCGAGATCTACCAGAACTGCCCGATCTTCAACGACGGCGCCTTCGACGACCTGCGCGGCCCCGCCTCCGACGACCGCATCCTCCGGCTCGAGCCCGGGCTCGACGTTACGGTCGGCGACCGGACCTGGCGGCACGACCCGACGGCGGTCGACCCGTCCGACCAGTTCGCGCTGTCGCGCCTGGAGGACCCCGTGCCGGTCGGCATCTTCCGCCAGGTCGAGCGGGCGACGTACGACGACGAGGCGCGCGAGCAGGTCGCCAGCGCCGTGGCGGCCTCGACCGCGACACGCGAGGAGCGGCTGGCCGGTCTGCTCAACGCCGGTGACACCTGGACGGTCGTGTGACCGCCCGGCGTACCCCTCGGCTCGCAGCCCTCGTCGCGGTCCTCCTCGCCCTCCCGCTCCTGGCGCTCGCCCCGGCGGCGCCGGCGGGTGCCTCCGCCTCCGCGGCACGCGGGACCGTGCGCTACGTCGGCCACGGCACCGCCCGCAGCTGCACCTCCCGCGCGGTCGTGCGAGCGGTGGCGAAGGGCGGCGTGATCAGGTTCCGGTGCGGCCCCCGGCCGGTCACGATCGAGATGAGCGCGACCGCGAAGGTGGTGAACACCAGCCGCCGCGTGGTCATCGACGGCGGCGGCAAGGTCACCCTCGACGGACTCGGCAAGCACCGGATCCTCTACCTCAACACCTGCGACCCCCGACAGCGGTGGACGACCACGCACTGCGACGACCAGCAGTACCCGCAGCTCGTGGTCCGCGACATCACGCTCAAGCGCGGGTACGACGGCGGCGACAGGTACGACGGCGGTGGTGGCGGCGCGATCTTCGACCGCGGCGGCCGGCTGCGCATCGTGAACACCAGGTTCGTGCGCAACCGATGCCGGGCGAGCGGCCCGGACGTCGGCGGGGCCGCGGTGCGCGCGCTCGAGCAGTGGCACGACCGGCCCGTCCACGTCACCGGCAGCGTCTTCCGGGGCGGGCGGTGCAGCAACGGCGCGGGGATCAGCAGCATCGGCGTCTCGTGGCAGGTGCGCGACAGCGTCTTCCGCAACAACGCCGCCATCGGGCACGGCGCGAACCCGACCCGTCCGGGCACCGCCGGCGGCGGCAGCGGCGGGGCGATCTACCTGGACGGCAACCGGTTCAGCCTCGACCTGACCGGCACGACCATCTCCCACAACGTCGCCAACGAGGGCGGTGGCGCGGTCTTCTTCGTCAGCAACGACCGCACCGGGACGATGACCGTCCGGTCCTCGGTGCTGACCGCCAACCCGAGCCGCGGCTTCGAGAACTACCCGGGCATCTTCTTCCTCGGGCACGGCCGGCCGACGTTCATCGACTCGACCGTCCGCTGACGGGTCCGCCTGCGGGTCAGACCGCGGTCCGGACCGTGGCCCGCAGCTGACTGCGCCGGAACCGCAGCGCCTCCCACGTGAAGACGACGAGCGCCACCCAGACCAGCCCGAAGCCGACCCACCGGCCGACCGGCATGTCCTCGTGGAAGTGCAGGACGCCCAGCGCGAACTGCAGGACCGGGGCGAGGTACTGCAGCAGCCCCAGCACCACGAGCGGCACCCGGACTGCCGCGGCGCCGAAGCAGATCAGCGGGACGGCCGTGACTACGCCGGCCGACAGGAAGAGCAGCGTGTGGCCGGCCCCCTCGGACGTGAAGTGACCCTCCCCGGTCGCGCCGAGCACGAGCAGGTAGACGAGCGCGAACGGCGCGACGACGGCGGTCTCGACGGCGAGGCTCTCGAAAGCCCCGGCGTTGGCCTGCTTCTTCAGCAGGCCGTAGCTGCCGAACGAGAAGGCGAGCAGGAGCGCGATCCACGGCGGCCGGCCGTAGTCGACGGCGAGCACCAGCACGGCCAGCAGGCCCACGCCCATCGCCACCCACTGCAGCGGTCGCATCCGCTCGCGCAGGACGAGCACGCCCATGAGCACGGTGACGAGCGGGTTGATGAAGTAGCCGAGGCTCGTCTCGACGACGTACCCGTGGTTGACGCCCCAGATGTAGCCGGCCCAGTTGATGCTCACGGTCACGCCGGCCGCGGCCAGGAGCGCGAGCGACCGGGGGGTCGTCACGAGCCGGTGGAACTGGCGGGTGCGCCGCAGGACGACCACCAGGACGGTCATCACGACCAGCGACCAGACGAGCCGGTGGGCCAGGATCTCGAAGGCGCCGGCCGGCTCGAGCAGCGGCCAGTAGAGCGGGAACGCACCCCACATGACGTACGCCGCCACGCCCAGCCCGACGCCCTTGCGATGCTCGGCCCGGTCAATCACTGCTGATCACCGGCCGAGGCTATCGGCTCGCTCGCTTCCGACTCGGGTCGGCCTTTGCTCACGAGACGTCGAGTGCCCGGGCGATCGGCACGCCGGGCCGGTAGGCCAGGTGCACGTGGCTGGGGGCGTCCAGGACCGCCAGGTCCGCGCGGGCGCCGACGCGGACGACGCCGACGTCGTCGCGGCGCAGCGCCCGGGCGCCTCCGGCGGTCGCCGCGCGGACCGCCTCGGTGGGGGTGAGGCCCATCTCGCGCACGGCGAGGGCGATGACGAACGGCATCGAGGAGGAGTACGACGACCCGGGGTTGCAGTCCGTCGCGAGTGCGATGTCGACGCCGGCGTCGAGGAGGCGGCGGGCGTCCGGGTAGGGCGAGCGGGTCGAGAACTCGACGGCCGGAAGGAGCGTCGCGATGGTCTCACCGTCGGCGAGGGCGGTGACGTCGGCGTCGGCCAGGTGGGTGCAGTGGTCGACGCTGGCCGCGCCGAGCTCGACCGCGAGCCGGACCCCGGGGCCCTGGCCGAGCTGGTTGCCGTGCACCCGCGCCATCAGACCTTTCCCGATCCCGGCGGTGAGCACCTCGCGGGACTCCTCGCCGTCGAACGCGTGTGCGCTACCCGGCTCGCAGAAGACGTCCACCCACCGCGCCAGCGGGGCACAGGCGTCGAGCATCGGCCCGGTGACGAGGTCGACGTAGGCGCGGCGGTCGACGCCCGGCGGCACGACGTGCGCCCCGAGGAACGTGGTCTCCTCGGTCACCTCACCGGCCAGCCGGAGCGCCCGCGCCTCGTCGGCCACGGTCAGCCCGTAGCCGGACTTGATCTCGACGGTGGTCGTCCCCTGGCTGCGGAGCTCGGCGATCCGGCCCGCGAGCAGGCCGCGGAGCTCGTCGTCGGAGGCGGCCCGGGTCGCGGTCACCGTCGAGGCGATCCCGCCGCCGTCGTACGGCTGTCCGGCCATGCGGGCGGAGAACTCCGCCGCCCGGTCGCCGGCGAAGACGAGGTGCGCATGCGAGTCGACGAAGCCGGGGATCACCGCGCGGCCGGCGGCGTCGATGCGGCGGTCGGCGGCCGGCGCGCTCGCCGACGGGCCGACCCAGACGATCCGGCCGGCGTCGGCGACGACCGCCGCGTCGCGGAGGATCCCGACGTCCGGGTCGTTGGTCAGCAGCTCGCCGATGTCGTGCACGACCACGCTCACAGCGCCGCTCATGGCCCCGCTCATGGCCACAATCTCCCGACCGCGTCGGCGAGCTCGCGCCCGACCTGCTCCTCGCCCTGCTCCTCGTCGCCGCGGCGGAAGGTGACCCGGCCGTCGACGAGGACCTGGGTCACGTCGGCGGCGCCGGCCGCGAAGACCGCCGTCTCGGCGCCGGCGCCGGTGCCCGCGGTCCGGGTCGAGGCGGTGTCGAGGGTGACGAGGTCGGCACGGCGGCCGACCTCGATGGCGCCGGCGTCGCCGAAGCCCAGCGCGCGGTGGTCGGTGCCCGCGGCGAGCAACTCGGCCGCCGTCCAGTGGCCGCGGGTCTCGGCGGCGAGCCGCTCGTCCATCTCGACCGCCCGGAGCTCCTCGAACGGGTCGACCACCGCCTGGCTGTCGCTGCCGACCGTCACCGGGCAGCCCGCCGCGTGCAGGCGTCGGGCGGGCCCGATCCCGTCGCCGAGGTCGCGCTCGGTGGTCGCGCAGATGCTGACGTTGGTGCCGCTCGCGCCCAGCAGCGCGACGTCCTCGTCGGTCAGGTGGGTCGCATGCACGACGGTCGTCCTCGGGCCGAGCGCGCCGGCGTCGGCGAGCAGGCGGGTCGGAGTGACGCCGTACGCCGCGAGGCAGCCGTCGTTCTCCGCGCGCTGCTCGGAGAGGTGGACGTGCAGGAGCCGGCCGGCCTCGGCGAGGACGGCGAGCTGGTCGGGGGCGACGGCGCGGACGGAGTGGGCCGCGACGCCGATGCGGGTGGTGTCGTCGTCCTTCAGCTGCTCGACGAGTTCCAGCAGGGCCGCGGCGGTCGCATGTCCGAAGCGGCGCTGCCCGGGCTCGAGCGGGGCGCCGAAGCCGCTGGAGGAGTAGAGCGTCGGCAGCAGCGTCAGCCGGATCCCGGCATCGGCGGCCGCCGCGATCAGCGCGCGCGACATGGCCGCCGGGTCGGCGTACGGCCGTCCGTCGGGCTGGTGGTGCAGGTAGTGGAACTCGGCGACGCCGGTGTAGCCCGCCGCGAGCATCTCCCGGTAGGTGGCGCGGGCCAGCGTGAAGAGGGTGTCGGGATCGAGCCGGGCGGCGAGGTCGTACATCTGCTCGCGCCACGTCCAGAAGCTCCCGCCCCCGACCTGGGTCCGCCCGCGCAGGGCGCGGTGGAAGGCGTGGCTGTGGGTGTTGGCCAGCCCGGGGAGGGTGAGCCCGGGGACGCGGACCTCCGCCGCGGTGGTCTCGAGACGGGCCTGGCGGCCCTCCTCGACCAGCGGGCCGAGCGGGGTGACCGCGGTGAACCGACCGTCCTCGATCTCGACGACCACGTCGTCGGCGACGCCGGTCGGCAGCAGCGCGCGCTCGAGCCGGAGCCTCACGCGAGCTCCTGGAGCGCGTCGGCGAGAGCCTCGACGCCGGCCAGGCAGTCGGCGGTCTCGGCGTGCTCGGCGGGCGAGTGGGAGACCCCGGTCGGGTTGCGGACGAAGAGCATCGCGGTCGGGATGCCGGCCGCCTGGAGGACGCCGGCATCGTGGCCGGCCTGCGTCGGCAGGACGGGCCGTCCGCGACCGATCCGGGCGGCGAGCGGCGCGTCGAAGGACACCGAGCCGCTGACCGACTCGGCGGTGACCGTGAGGGACGTGCCGTCGAGCCGAGCCCGCTCGCGCGCCTGCGCCGAGACCAGGCCGACGAGGTGCTCCAACGCCGGCTCCGTCTCGGCCCGGGCGTCGAGCCAGCCGGTGACGTGCGACGGGATCGCGTTGGTGCCGTTGGGCACCGCCTCGACCCGGCCGAAGGTCGCCCGCTGGCCGGCCAGCCGCGCCTGCTTGTTGGCGGCGAGCGCGGTGACGGCGTAGGTGAGCATCGGGTCGTGCCGATCCTCCATGCGGGTCGCGCCCGCGTGGTCGGCGACGCCGGCGAAGTCGAACCGCCAGCGTCCGTGCGGCCAGATCCCGCTCGCCACCCCGACCGGCGCGTCGAGGTCGACGAGACCGCGGCCCTGCTCGACATGGAGCTCGACGAAGCAGGAGACGCCGTGCAGCAGGTCGGAGTCGCCGCCCTCCACCACGTCGCCGAGCCGTACGCCGTCCCGGCCGGTCAGCTCCCGGGCCGACTCCCAGGGCATCGACCCGGTGGCGAGCCGCGAGCCGAGGCAGGCGACGCCGAAGCGGGACCCCTCCTCGGCCTGGAACGCCGCGATGCCGATCGGCCGCGTCGGCTCGAAGCCGCGATCCTCGAGGACGTCGAGGGCGGCGAAGGCGCTGACGACGCCGAGCGGGCCGTCGTACGCCCCACCGTCGGGCACGGAGTCGAAGTGCGACCCGACCAGCACCCGATCCGGGCCTGGCGCGGTCGTGGCGAGCAGGTTGCCGAAGGCGTCGCGCTCGACCGCCAGCCCGCGGGCCGTCGCCGCCTCCTCGAACCACGCCTCGAGCTCGGCCGTCGGCGAGGTCCACGGGTGCCGGAGGTAGCCGCCCGAGGCAGCCCGACCGACCGGTGCCAGGTCGGCCCACATCCGCTCGAAGGTCATCGCGGCCCCCGCTCGACCCGGGTGCTCACGGGACGCGGACCCCGTCGCGCCGGGTCAGCGGCCCGGCCTCGTTGGAGAAGCCCGTCGCGTCGCCGGAGTCGATGTGCCGGATCACGCCCATACCGGGGTCGTTGGTCAGCACCCGCTCGAGCTTCTGCGCGGCGAGCTCGGTGCCGTCGGCGACGGTGACCTGGCCGGCGTGGATCGACCGGCCGATGCCGACGCCGCCGCCGTGGTGGATCGACACCCAGCTCGCGCCGGAGGCGGTGTTGACCATCGCGTTGAGCAGCGGCCAGTCGGCGATCGCGTCGGAGCCGTCGGCCATCGCCTCGGTCTCGCGGTAGGGCGAGGCCACAGAACCGCAGTCGAGGTGGTCGCGGCCGATCACGATCGGCGCACTGACCTCGCCGGAGGCCACGAGGTCGTTGAAGGCGGCACCGGCCTTGTCGCGCTCGCCGTACCCCAGCCAGCAGATCCGGGCGGGCAGGCCCTGGAACGCGACGCGGTCCTGGGCGGCGCGGATCCAGCGGTGCAGGTGGTCGTTGTCGGGGAAGAGGTCGAGCACGGCCTCGTCGGTGCGGCGGATGTCGGCCGGGTCGCCGGACAGGGCGGCCCAGCGGAACGGGCCCTTGCCTTCGGTGAACAGCGGCCGGATGTACGCCGGCACGAAGCCGGGGAAGTCGAAGGCGCGGGTGAAGCCGCCCTGCCGGGCCTCGTCCCGGATGGAGTTGCCGTAGTCGAAGACCTCGGCGCCGGCGTCGAGGAAGCCGACCATCGCCTCGACGTGCTTGGCCATCGACGTGCGGGCACGGTCGGTGAACTCCTCGGGCTTGGTCCGGGCGAGCTCGGCCCAGTCCTCGAGCGCGACGTCCTCGGGGAGGTAGGAGAGCGGGTCGTGGGCGGAGGTCTGGTCGGTGACGACGTCGACGTCGACGGACCGGCGCAGCAGCTCGGGCAAGACGGTGGCGCAGTTGCCGACCAGGCCGACCGAGAGCGCGCGCCGCTGCTGCTTCGCCGCAGTCACCCGGGCGATCGCGTCGTCGAGGTCGTCGGCGACCTCGTCGAGGTAGCGGGTCTCGACCCGTCGCTGGAGGCGGGCGCCGTCCACGTCGACGACCAGGCAGACGCCGCCGTTGAGGGTCACCGCGAGGGGCTGGGCGCCACCCATCCCGCCGCAGCCGCCGGTGACGGTGAGGGTGCCGGCCAGTGTGCCGCCGAAGCGCTTGGCCGCCACGGCGGCGAACGTCTCGTAGGTGCCCTGCAGGATCCCCTGCGTCCCGATGTAGATCCAGGAGCCGGCGGTCATCTGGCCGTACATCGTCAGGCCGGCCTGCTCGAGCCGCCGGAACTCCGGCCAGTTGGCCCAGTCGCCGACCAGGTTGGAGTTGGCGATCAGCACCCGAGGCGCCCACTCGTGGGTGCGCATCACGCCGACGGGCTTGCCGGACTGGACCAGCATGGTCTCGTCCTCGCGCAGGTCGGTGAGGGTCCTCACCATCGCGTCGAAGGCCGGCCAGCTGCGGGCGGCACGGCCGGTGCCGCCGTACACGACCAGGTCGTCCGGCCGCTCGGCGACCTCGGGGTCGAGGTTGTTCATCAGCATCCGCATCGGGGCTTCGGTCTGCCACGAGCGGGCGGTCAGGGTGGTGCCGCGCGGGGCGCGGACGGGGCGGGCGCCTTCCATGTCTTCTCTCCTCGACTCTCGGGTGCTCAGCTGGGTGCTCAGCTGGTTGCTCAGCTGGTTGCTCAGCTGAGCGGGCCGGTGACGGACTCGGCGGCCCGGACGACGGTGCCGTCGGCGACGAGCCGGACCGCCGTCTCGATCTCGGGGGCCAGGTAGCGGTCGGTGCCGGGGCCGGCGACGCCCGCGTCCCGGAGCGCGTGTACGACGGCTCCGGTGGCCGCGGCCGGCTGGAGTGGACCTCGGAGGTCGATCGCGCGGGCGGCGGTCAGGATCTCGACGGCGACCACCCGGGTCAGCCCGTCGATCGCGCGGCGGAGCTTGCGAGCGGCCGACCAGCCCATCGAGACGTGGTCCTCCTGCATCGCGCTGCTCGGGATCGAGTCGACGCTGGCGGGCGCGGCGAGCCGCTTGAGCTCGGAGACGATGGCGGCCTGGGTGTACTGCGCGATCATGTGGCCGCTGTCCACGCCCGGGTCGTCGGCCAGGAACGGCGGCAGGCCGTTGCTGCGCGAGACGTCGAGGAAGCGGTCGGTGCGCCGCTCGCTGATGCTGGCCAGGTCGGCGACGGCGATGGCGAGGAAGTCGAGCACGTAGCCGACCGGGGCGCCGTGGAAGTTGCCGTTGGACTCGACCCGTCCGTCGAGGGTGATGACGGGGTTGTCGACCGCCGCCGCGAGCTCGCGCCCGGCGACCGACTCGGCATGGGCGAGGGTGTCGCGGACGGCGCCGTGGACCTGCGGCGCGCAGCGCAGGGAGTAGGCGTCCTGGACGCGGGTGCAGGAGCCGTCGCGATGGCTGGCCATGATGCCGGAGCCGTCGAGAACGGCCTTGAGGTTGGCGGCGCTGGCCGCCTGGCCGGGGTGGGGCCGCAAGGCCTGGAGGTCGGCGGCGAAGACCGCGTCGGTGCCGAGCAGCGCCTCGACGCTCATCGCGGCGGCGACGTCGGCGGTGGTGAGCAGCCGATGCAGGTCGGCCGCGGCGATGACGAGCATGCCGAGCATCCCGTCGGTGCCGTTGATGAGGGCCAGGCCCTCCTTCTCGGCGAGCGCGACCTTCTGCAGTCCCGCGGCATCGAGCGCGTCCGCGGCGGGCATCGGCGTGCCTGCTGCGTCGCGAACCTCGCCCTCCCCCATCAGCGCCAGGGCGCAGTGGGCGAGCGGGGCGAGGTCGCCGGAGCAGCCCAGCGAGCCGTACTCGCGGACCACCGGTGTGATGCCGGCGGAGATCAGCGCGGCGTAGGCGCGCGCGGTGTCGAGGCGGACCCCGGTGCGGCCGGTGGCCAGCGTGGAGAGCCGCAGCAGCATGAGCGCGCGGACGACCTCGCGCTCGACCTCGGCGCCGCTGCCGGCGGCGTGGGAGCGGACGAGGCTGCTCTGCAGCTGCGCGCGCAGCTCCGGCGCGATGTGGCGGGTCGCCAGGGCGCCGAAGCCGGTGGAGACGCCGTAGTGCGGCTCGACGTCGTCGGCCAGCGCCTCGACCAGCTTGCGGCTCTCCTCGATGGCCGCTTCGGACTCCGGCGAGAGCACGACGGCGGCGCCGTCCCGCGCAACGGCCAGGACGTCCTCGGGCGTGACGGGGCCGACCCCGACGGTGATCACCTGCATGGTCCTATTCGACTCCGCGCCATCGCTCCTCCGACAGAGGCTTCCGGAGTCTCCTGTCTCGGATCTGAGACTTATCCTGGGCGCATGCCCCAGGTCCCTGCCGCCACCCGAGCCCTCCGGGTGCTGCGGTTCCTCGCGGCCCAGCCGGCGCCGGTGCCGCTCGACCGGATCGCGCGGGCGCTCGACCTGCCCCGCAGCTCGGCCTACCACCTGATCACGGCGATGGTCGAGGAGGGCTTCGTCGTCCACGTCGCCGACGAGCGCACCTACGGCCTCGGCGTCGCGGCCCACGAGATCGGCAGCGGCTACGCCCGCCAGGAGCCGCTCCAGCGCATCGCGCGGCGTCCGCTCGCCGAGCTCGTGGACCGGACCGGGCAGACCGCCCACCTCGCCGTGATCCACGGGCGGGACGTGCTCTACGTCGTCGAGGAGCGCGCCCCCGGCCGGCCGCCGCTCGTCACCGACGTCGGCGTACGCCTGCCCGCGCACCTGACCGCCAGCGGCCGGGCCATCCTCGCCGCGCTCCCTGCCAGCCAGGTCCGCGCGCTCTACCCTGACCGGTCGGCCTTCGTCGATCGCACCGGCGTCGGACCGACCTCGCTCAGCGCCCTGCGCGCCGTCCTGACCGAGACCCGCCGACACGGCCACGCCGTCGAGGACGGCGAGGTCACGCCGGGCTTCGCCTCCGTCGCCGCCGCGGTCCTCGACCACACCGGCCTCCCCGCCGCCGGCCTCGCCGTCACCTACACCGGCCCGGTCGACCTCCCCCACCTCGTCACCGAGGTACGCCGCACCGCCACCCTGGTCTCGAACCGCCTCCGCGGCCGCTGACCCTCCCCACCCGCCGAGGGGTCAATCCCTCAGCACCGAGGAGTCACTCCCCCAGGCGCGAGGGGTCAATCCCTTAGGTGCCAGGGCCAATCGCTCGCAAGCAATCCGCCGGAATCGACCTCTCGATAGTGAGGGATTGACTCCTCGCGCTGTCAGGATCGACCCCTCGGGCGTGAAGGAATGACCCCTCGGACCTGAGGGAGTGACCCCTCGGCGGTGGTGGGGGGTCAGGCGGTGCGGGAGGCCATGATGTCGGCGAAGGCCTCGAAGGCGTCACGGACCGGGCCGGCGGGGAGAGGCGCGAGACACTCCTTGGCGCGGCGGGCCTCGCCACGGACGTAGGCGCGGGCCTCCTCCATCGCCGGATGGGCGCGAAGCAGGGTGAGCGCCTCGGCGAGGTCGTCGTCGGACGCGCTCAGGTCCGAGTCGAGCAGCTCGAGCAGCCGGGCGTCAGCGTCCGTGGCCGAGCGACGGGCCATGAGGACGGGCAGCGTCGGGACGCCCTCGCGCAGGTCGGTGCCGGGCGTCTTGCCGGACACGTCGGCGTCGGAGGCGATGTCGAGGATGTCGTCGGAGATCTGGAAGGCCGCACCGACGATGTCGCCGTACGCCGTCAGCGCCTCCTCGACCTCCTTGGACGCACCGCCGAACATGGCGCCGTAGCGCGCCGAGGTGGCGATCAGGATGCCGGTCTTGCCGGCGATGACGTCGAGGTGGTGCGCGACCGGGTCGTCGCCGGCGAGCGGCGCCTGGGTCTCCATGATCTGGCCCTCGACGAGCCGCGCGAACGCCTTGGCCTGGATGTGGACGGCGTCGGGGCCGAGCTCGGCGGTCAGCTCCGAGGAGCGGGCGAAGAGGAAGTCGCCGGTCAGGATCGCGATGTGGTTGTCCCAGCGGGCGTTGGCCGAGTCGGCACCTCGGCGTACGACCGCCTCGTCCATCACGTCGTCGTGGTAGAGCGACGCCAGGTGGGTCAGCTCGACGACGCAGGCGGCCGTCAGTACGTCGTCGGAGTCGGCCCGGTCACCGCACTCCGCGGCGAGTAGCACGAGCAGTGGCCGGAACCGCTTGCCGCCCGCCTCGAGCAGGTGCGCCGCCGCAGCCGTGACGAAGGGCGCGCGCGAGCGCACGTGGCCGGCCAGCGCCTTCTCGACCAGCGCGAGACGGCTCTTCAGCCGCTGCTCGAGCTCGGGGTCGGAGACCGGGAGGGCGAGGCCGACAGCCGGTTCTGGGGTGCTCACCTGATGAATGATCCCGCATCCTGCACGAGATCGAGAACGGGGCCTGGTACGACGCCCAGCACGAGCGTCGCGAGAGCGGTCACCGCGATGACCGACGACGTGAGCGGCGACGGGACGGTCACGGCGGCCGCACCCTCGCTCGCGCGGTCGGTGAAGAACATCAGCAGGATGAACCTGACGTAGAAGAACACCGCCACGATGCTCGCCGCGACCGCCACGATGACGACCGGCCAGGCGCCGGCCGAGAGGGCCACCGAGAAGACCGCCCACTTGCCGATGAAGCCCGACGTCAGCGGGATGCCGGCCATCGACAGCAGGAAGAAGGCGAACACGCCGGCGGTCAGCGGCGCCCGCCGGCCCAGGCCGGTCCACGCGTCGAACCGCGCGGTCTCGCCACCGGCGTCGCGCACCACGCTGACGACAGCGAAGGAGCCGACGATGGCGAGCCCGTAGGAGGTGAGGTAGAAGAGCACGGCGGTCAGGCTGGTGATCTCGCCCTTGCCCAGGTCCCCGGCCGCCTGTACGCCGAGCAGGCCGGTGAGGATGAAGCCGGAGTGCGACACCGACGAGTAGGCGAGCATCCGCTTGACGTCGGTCTGCACGACCGCCAGCACCGCGCCGACGACCATGGTGAGGATCGCGACGATCCACATCATCGGCTGCCAGCTCCACCGGTCGGCGCCGAACGCGACGTAGAAGAGCCGCAGGAAGGCGCCGAAGGCGGCGATCTTGGTGGCGGCCGACATGAACGCCGTGACGGCCGTGGGTGCGCCCTGGTAGACGTCGGGCGTCCAGGCGTGGAACGGCACCGCGCCGACCTTGAACAGCAGGCCGACGCTCATCATGCCGACGCCGATGAGGAGCAGCGAGTGGTTCGCCGTCCCGCCCTGGACGGCGGCGGCGATGCCGGCGAACTGCATGGAGCCGGCGTAGCCGTAGACGAGCGCGAGCCCGTAGAGGAAGAAGCCGGAGGAGAACGCGCCCAGCAGGAAGTACTTCATCGCCGCCTCCTGGGAGAGCAGCCGGCGGCGGCGCGCGAGCCCGGAGAGCAGGTAGAGCGGCAGCGAGAGGACCTCGAGGGCGACGAAGAGCATGATCAGGTCGTTCGCGGCCGGGAAGAGCATCATCCCGAACACCGCGAAGAGCAGCAGCGGGTAGACCTCGGTGTGCTCCAGGCCGCGCGAGGACGCCTCGCGCTCGGCCGTGGTGCCCGGGAGCGCGGCGGCCTGACCGGCGAACACGGTGACGCCGCTCTCGAGCCGGCGCTCGGCGAAGAGCAGGACACCGGCGATCGCGCAGACCAGGACCAGGCCCCACAGGTACACCGCGGGGCCGTCGATGGCCAGCGCGCCCTCGCCCGCGACCAGACCGCGGGCACCCTTGAGGTCCTTCAGGCCGACCCCGACCCCGATCGTGCCGCCGAGCGCGACGAGGAGGCCGACGACGGTGAGCCCGACCTGGGTGAGGTAGCGGAGACGACGCGGGACGAACGCCTCGACGAGCACGCCGACGCACCCGACGCCGAAGACGACGAAGAGCGGCCAGAGCTGGGCGTACTCGATGTGCGGGCTGGTGAACTCCATCAGTGCGCACTCCCTTCGGCGACGACGGGTGCGTCGTCGGTGACGCCGGCATGCTCCATCAGCGCGGACACGGTCGGATTGGCGAGGTCGAGCAGCGGCCCGGGCACGAACCCGAAGAAGACCAGGGCGAGCACGAGCGGCGCGAGCACGCCGACCTCACGTCGGTCGAGGTCGGTGGTCGGGCCGTCGCGACGGGTCAGGCGGCGCTCCGGGTCCGGCGACGTGGTGCCGTCCTCGGCCACGTCGCGGCGCACCCGGCCGGGCCGCGGCACGGTCCGCTCCTCGACGGGCGCGTGCTCGGCACCCGTGGCCAGCACGCCCGCACCGGTGAAGACGCGCTGGTAGGCCCAGAGGACGTAGACCGCGGCGAGCACGATGCCGGTGACCGCGATGGCGCCGACCCACCAGTGGTAGTCGAACGCGCTGATCAGCACGAGGATCTCGGAGACGAACTGCGACAGGCCCGGCAGGCCGAGCGTTGCGAGGCCGGCGACGAGGAAGAGGCCGGCCAGGACCGGCGTCACGCTCTCCAGGCCGCGCAGCTCGCTGATCCGGACCGTCCCGTGCCGGCGGAGCAGGAAGCCGACGGTCAGGAACAAGCCGGCGGTCGCGACGCCGTGGTTGACCATGTAGAGGATCGCGCCGGAGCCGCCCTGCGAGGTGAAGGCGAAGATCCCGAGGGTGATGAACCCGAAGTGGGACAGCGACGTCAGGCCGACCAGGCGGAGCAGGTCGTCCTGGCCGATGGCCAGGAAGGCGCCGTACACGATCGAGATCAGCGCGAGCGTCACCACGACCGGAGTGGCCCACTGCGAGGCGTCGGGGAAGAGGCCCAGGCAGAAGCGCAGCATCCCGAAGGTGCCGATCTTGTCGAGGATGCAGACGAGCAGCACGCTGGTCGCGGGCGTCGCCTTCTCGGTGGTGTCGGCCAGCCAGGTGTGCAGCGGGAAGAGCGGCGCCTTCACCGCGAACGCGATGAAGAACGCCACGAAGATCCAGCGCTCGGCGTTCGTGGACAGGTCCAGCTGGGCCAGGTCCGAGATGAGGTACGACGGCCCGTTGGCGCTGCCCGCCGACTCGACGTAGAGCCCGATGACGCCGGCGAGCAGCACCAGGCCGCCGCCGAGCTGGTACATCAGGAACTTCAGCGCCGCCCAGGAGCGGCCCTCGCGGCCGAAGCCGCCGATGAGGAAGTAGGCCGGGATCAGCGTGGCCTCGAAGACGACGTAGAACAGCAGCACGTCGGTGGACGTGAACACGACCAGCGAGAACCCCTCGAGCGCGAGCGCCCAGGCGAAGAACGACGGCCGCGCGGTGTCCCGCCAGGCCGCCACCAGGACGATCGGCACCAGCACCACGGTGAGCAGCACCATGAGCAGGCCGAGGCCGTCGACGCCGAGCGCGTAGTGGGCGCCGAACGCCTTGATCCAGGTCACCTTCTCGGTGGACTGGGAGCCGCCGTCCTTGTCGAAGCGGGCCGCCACGATGATGCCCTGGACCAGCGCGAGCAGCGAGAACGCCAGCGCGATCTGCTTGGGCCGGCCACCGCCCGCCGGTGTCAGCGCCGTGACGAGCGCGCCGACGAGCGGCAGGGCGCAGAGGATGGTCAAGGTCATGCGGGGTCCTCGCAAAGGTGTGTGCGCAGTGAGCGCAGCGAGCGGAGCGCAGAACTTGGTGGGGTGCTCATGTGAGGTTCACCGCCAGCAGGGCCAGGACGACGACGAGGGCGCCGCCGAGGACGGAGAGTGCGTAGGACCGGACGTAGCCGTTCTGGACCCGCCGGAGCAGGCCCGCGACCGCGCCGACCGCGACCGGCCCGCCGGTGAGCAGCCCGTCGACGACGTACGTGTCGGCGGCCACCAGGCCACGCGTGAGGTGGCCGGAGGGCTGGACGACGAGACCGTCGTTGATGGCGTCGCCGTAGAGGTCGTTGCGCGCGACCGTGACCGGCCAGGCGACCTTCTCCGGCGCCGTGGCCGGCACCGGCTTCCGGCCGACGGTGAGCCACGCGATCCCGACGCCGATGGCGACCACCGCGACGGTGATGACCGAGACCAGCCAGCCGGGGATCCCGCCGGACTCCTCCTCGGACTGGCCGACGACCGGGTCGAGGTAGTCGGTGATCCAGCCGCCGATCAGCAGCACGCCACCGAGGACGGACAGCGCCGCGAGCGCGATGAGCGGGAACGTCATCACCCGGGGCGACTCGTGCGGGTGGACGCCGGGCACCCAGCGCTTGTCGGTGAAGTAGGTCATCAGCATCAGCCGGGTCATGTAGAAGCCGGTGATGCCGGCGCCGAGCAGCGCGCAGGCGCCGACCACCCAGTTCTCGTGGAGCGCGGACTCGATGATCTTGTCCTTGCTCCAGAAGCCGGAGAACCCGGGGAACCCGATGATCGCGAGGTAGCCCATGGCGAAGGTCAGGAAGGTCACCGGCATCGCGCGGGACAGCGCGCCGTAGTGGCGCATGTCGACGTCGTCGTCCATGCCGTGCATGACCGAGCCGGCGCCGAGGAACATGTTGGCCTTGAAGAAGCCGTGCGTGAGCAGGTGGAAGATCGCGAAGGCGTAGCCGGCGACGCCGAGGCCGGCGCCGAGCATCATGTAGCCGATCTGGCTCATCGTGGAGCCGGCCAGCACCTTCTTGATGTCGTCCTTGGCCGTTCCGATGATCGCTCCCCACAGCAGCGTCACGACCGCGACGATGACCACGACGGTCTGCGCGGCGGGCGCGTGCTCGAAGACGAAGTTGGAGCGCACGACGAGGTAGACGCCCGCGGTGACCATGGTGGCCGCGTGGATGAGCGCGGAGACCGGCGTCGGGCCCTCCATCGCGTCGAGCAGCCAGGCCTGCAGCGGCACCTGGGCCGACTTGCCGCAGGCGCCGAGCAGGAGCAGCAGGCCGAGGATGTTCATGCGGGTCTCGCTCCCGCCGGCCGCGCCCTCGCTGATGACCGAGAAGCTGGTCGAGCCCCACGTCACGAAGGCGAGCATGATCGCGGCGCTCATGCCCATGTCACCGACGCGGTTCATCACGAAGGCCTTCTTCGCGGCGGCGGCCGCAGAGGGCTTGTGCTGCCAGAAGCCGATCAGCAGGTACGACGCCAGGCCGACGCCCTCCCAACCGAGGAAGAGCCCGATGTAGTTCTCGGCGAGCACCAGCGTGAGCATCGCCGCGACGAAGAGGTTGAGGTAGGCGAAGAACCGTCGCCGGCGCACGTCGTGGGCCATGTAGCCCAGCGAGTAGACGTGGATCAGGCTGCCGACGCCGGTGATGAGCAGCAGGAAGAGGCTGCTCAGCGGGTCGTAGAGCAGGTCCATCCCGACGTTCAGGTGGCCGCTGTGGATCCACGTGTAGAGATGCTGCTTGACCTGCCGGTCGCCCTCGTCGCGGCCCAGCGCGGTGAGGAACATGACCAGGCTCAGCACGAAGCTGAGGCTCGGCAGGACCGTGGCGACCAGCGGTCCCCACTTGTCGGTGTAGCGCCCGCCGATCAGCAGGACCGCTGCGCCCAGCGCCGGCAGCGCGATGACCAGCCAGAGCAGGGAGAAGACGCCGTCCGCGGAGCCCGGGTCGACGATCGGGATCGTGTGTTCCATGGGCCCCTCAGAACTTCAGCAGGCTGGCGTCGTCGACCGAGGCCGAGCGACGGGTCCGGAAGATGGTCATGATGATGGCGAGCCCGACCACGACCTCGGCAGCGGCGACGACCATGACGAAGAACGCCGCGATCTGGCCGTCGAGGTTGCCGTGCTGGCGCGAGAAGGCGACCAGCGCGAGGTTGGCGGCGTTGAGCATCAGCTCGACGCACATGAACACCACGATCGCGTTGCGCCGGGTGAGGACGCCGACCGAACCGATGGTGAACAGGATCGCGCTGAGCACGATGTAGGGCGTCACGTCGGTCATTCCTGGCCCTCCTGGGTCTCGGACGGACCGGTGGAGCTCGTCCCGCGGCCGGTGAGGTCGTTCTCGGCCCGGATCTCCGGCTCGACCCACTCACCGACCGGCGAGGGTGTCTCGAGACCCGGCTCGTGCGGCACGGACCGGACCGCGCCCCGGGCGGTGAACACCCGGTTGACCGAGGCCTCGGACGTCGTCCCGTCGGGCAGCAGGGCCGGGGTGTCCACCGAGTTGTTGCGGGCGTAGGTCCCCGGCGGGGGGAGCTGGCCGAGGTGGAGGCCGTTCTCGGTGAAGTCCCGCACCCGCCGCGCGGCCAGGTCGGCCTGGGTGGCCTTCGGCTCGACCCGCTCACGGTGGGCGAGCACCATCGCGCCGATCGCGGCGGTGATCAGCAACGCGCTGGTGACCTCGAAGCCGAGGACGTAGCGGGAGAAGATCAGGTTGGCGAGGGCCTGGATGTTGCCGTCCTCGTTGGCGGCGTCGAGCCCGGTCATCGTGCCGAGACCGAGCTGGGCCAGGCCGAGGACGAGCGTGAGCCCGAGGATGAGGCCACCGACGATGGCCAGCAGCCGCTGCCCCCGGATGGTCTCGACGGCGGAGTCCGAGGCGTCCACGCCGACGAGCATGACGACGAAGAGGAACAGCATCAGGATCGCGCCGGTGTAGACGATGATCTGCACGGCGAAGAGGAACGTGGCGTCCAGCGAGAGGTACTGGATCGACAGCCCGATCATCACGACCGCCAGCAGCAGCGCCGCGTGCACGGCCTTGCGCACGAAGAGGATCCCGAGCGCCGCGAGCACCATCACCGGCGCGAGGGTCCAGAACGCGGCACTCATTCGGGGCCCCCGTTCGAAGCGGAGCGAAGCGAGCATTCGAATGGGGTGATCACTCCGAAGCCCCCGCGCCCTCGGCCCGACGGGCGGCGAAGTCGGCCGCGAACTGCGGGTTGGCGTAGGTGCCGCGGTAGTAGTCGCCCTCGTCGTCGGAGAGCCGCATGGCGTGCGGCGGCTGCTCCATGCCGGGCAGCAGCGGCGCCAGCAGGTCGGACTTCTCGTAGATGAGGTCGGCCCGGTTGTCGTCGGCCAGCTCGTACTCGTTGGTCATCGTCAGCGCACGGGTCGGGCACGCCTCGATGCACAGCCCGCACAGGATGCAGCGCAGGTAGTTGATCTGGTAGACGCGGCCGTAGCGCTCACCCGGGCTGAACCGCTCGTCCGGCGAGTTGGAGGCGCCCTCGACGTAGATCGCGTCGGCGGGGCAGGCCCAGGCGCAGAGCTCGCACCCGATGCACTTCTCCAGGCCGTCCGGCCAGCGGTTGAGCTGGTGCCGTCCGTGGAAGCGCGGCGCGGTCGGCTGCTTCTCGAAGGGGTACTGCTCGGTCACCACCTTGCGGAACATCGTCCGGAAGGTCACCCCGAACCCGGCGACCGGGTCCCACAGGCTCTCCTTGAGCGTCATCAGGCCTCCTCGTGAACGACTGAGCCGGTCATCTCGCTGGTCGAGCCCGCCGTCTCGATGGTCGGGCCCGTCCGGAACACCAGCGGCTGGGCGGCGCCGCGGACGGCGCCACCGGCGGGCAGGGACGGGGTCGGGAAGGCGCCGGGTCGCGGCCTGGGCGACGCGGGTACGTCGGCCTCGTCGGTCGCCTTCTGCCCGGTCGTGGGCCAGAACGTGACGACCAGCAGCGCCGCGACGAGGACGCCGAGCACGATCAGCAGCGTCGGCCGGTCCAGGCCGCCGTCGAGCTGGATCGCCTTGACGGTGGCGACCGCGAGCAGCCAGACCAGGCTGACCGGGATGAGCACCTTCCACCCGAGCGCCATGAACTGGTCGTAGCGCAGCCGCGGCAGCGAGCCGCGCAGCCAGATGAAGATGAAGATGAAGAAGAACATCTTCCCGAAGAACCACAGCAGCGGCCAGTAGTCCTGGTTCGCACCCGCCCAGACGTGGTCGATCCAGAACGGCACGTGCCAGCCGCCGAGGAAGAGCGTGGTCGCGAGCGCGGAGACCGTGGCCATGTTGATGTACTCGGCCAGGAAGAAGAGCGCGAACTTGAGGCTGGAGTACTCGGTGTGGAAGCCGCCGACCAGCTCGCCCTCGGCCTCGGGGAGGTCGAACGGCGCCCGGTTGGTCTCACCGACCATCGCGATGCAGTAGATGACGAAGCTCGGCGCCAGCGTCAGTCCGAACCACCAGTCGTCCTGCGCGGCGACGATCTCGCTGGTCGACAGGCTGCCGGCGTACAGGAACACCGCGACGAGGCTCAGGCCCATGGCGACCTCGTAGGAGATCATCTGGGCGCTGGAGCGCAGACCGCCGAGCAGGGAGTACGTCGACCCGGAGGCCCAGCCGCCGAGGACGATGCCGTAGATGCCGATGCTCGCGATCGCCATCACGAAGAGGACGGCCACGGGCATGTCGGTGAGCTGCAGCGGCGTCCGGTGGCCGAAGAAGTTGACGACGGGCCCGAACGGGATGACCGAGAACGTCACGAAGGCCGGGACGACCACGATGACCGGCGCGATCAGGTAGACGACCTTGTCGGCCGCCTTGGGGATGATGTCCTCCTTCAGCGCCAGCTTCACGCCGTCGGCGAGGGATTGGAGCAGGCCGAAGGGGCCGTGCACGTTGGGGCCGATGCGGTGCTGCATCCGGGCCACCACCCGGCGCTCCCACCAGATGTTGAAGAGGGTCAGCAGCACCAGGACCGCGAAGACCAGGATGACCTTCAAGCCGATGACCCACCACGGGTCGTGGCCGAACTCGTCAAGCATTCGTGACCTCCACACGGGAGCCGGGGCTGGCGACGTCGGCGAGCAGACCGCGGCCGGTCGAGTTGGCCGGCAGCCAGACCACGTCGTCGGGCAGGTCGACGGCGGAGCCGGCGGGCACGGTCACCGAGCCGCGGTCTCCGGTGACGGTGACCATCGCCCCGAGCCGGGCGAAGCTCGCGGGGCTCAGGATCGCGACCGGCGGGCGGGCCGTCGCGGCGAGCGCCTTGTCGCCCTGCTGCATCACGCCGTTGTCGAGCAGGAGCTTCCAGGTGGCCAGCTTGAAGGTGGCCGTGGTCTCGATACGCTCGCTGGTGCTCGCTCCTCGACCATCGGAATCGGTGTCAGTGGTGGCCGCATGGACTCCGCCGGCCACGTGGGCCCCTTCGCTGGTCGAGGAAGGGGCACCGGCGCCTGTCACGAAACCAGCGGCCGTGCCGTGCCGCTGCGCGGCGAGCACCATCCGGCGCAGCCGCGCCGCCGCGACGTCCTCCTCGTGCGCCGCCGAGGCCGGCTCGGCGACGATCCGCTCGAGCTCCTCGCCGATCCCCGCGAGGATCCGGGCGTCGGTGAAGCTGGCGGGGTTCCGGAAGGTCTGCGGGAACGGCCGCTCCCGGCCCTCCCAGTTGACGAAGGTGCCGGCCCGGTCGGTGATCGGCGCGACGGGGAGGACCACGTCGGCCACCCGGGTCACGTCGGTCTCGCGCAGCTCGAGGCTGACGACGAACTCCGCGGCCTCCAGCGCGGCGTGGAAGGCGGCCGGGTCGCTGGTGTCGTCGGGGTCGACGCCGCCGACGACGAGCCCGGCGAGCTCACCGGAGAGCACCGCGCCCACGATCGCGTCGGCGTCACGACCGCCCGCGGCCGGCAGCAGGCCGGCCTCGACGGCGCCGCGGTCGCCGGCGCGGCGCGGGACCCAGGCCAGCCGGGCGCCGGACTTCGCGGCCAGGTCGGCCGCGGCGGCGTACGCGCCGGGCGCTGTCGCCAGGCGCTCGCCGACGAGGATCACCGCGCGGTGGTCGATGCCGTGGTCGGCGTGGCCCAGCAGCGAGGAGAGGGCGTCGGCCTCGTCACCCGGCGCGGTCGGCACGACGGTGGCCGACAGCTTGGCCAGGCCGCGGGTGGTGAACGGTGAGAGCGCGATGACGCGGGTGCCGCCGGCGCGGACCGACTTGCGCAGCCGCAGGAAGACCGTACCGGCCTCGTCCTCGGGCTCCAGGCCGGCGAGCACCACCACCGGGGCGGTCTCGAGGTCGGCGTACGTGACCGCCCCCTGATCACCGGGCCCGGTGCCCTTGACGTGCCGCTCGAGGAAGGCGGCCTCCTCGGCCGAGAGCGGGCGCGAGCGGAAGTCGACATCCTCGGTGCCGAGGCTCTCGCGGGCGAACGCCGCGTAGGCACGGGCGTCCTCGAGCGTCAGCCGTCCACCGGGCAGTACGCCGACGCCGCCGGCCCCGCCGGAGCAGCGAGCGAGGCCGCGCGCGGCCACCTCGAACGCCTCCAGCCAGGACGCCGGCCGCAGCTCGCCGTCCTCACGGATGCGGGGGTAGGTGATCCGGTCGTCGGCGTAGAGGTAGGCGAAGCCGAAGCGGTCCTTGTCGGTGATCCACTCCTCGTTGACCTCCGGGTCGTCGCCCGCGAGCCGCCGCACGACCTTGCCGCGCCGGTGGTCGACGCGGATGGCGGCGCCGCTGGCGTCGTGCTCGGTGACGCCCGGCGTGGAGACGAGGTCGAAGGGGCGGGCGCGGAAGCGGTACTCCTCGCTGGTCAGCGCCCCGACCGGGCAGATCTGGATCGTGTTGCCGGAGAAGTAGGAGAGGAACGGCGCGTTCTCGGCGATGCCGATCTGCTGCTGCGCGCCGCGCTCGACCAGCGCGATGAACGGGTCCCCGGCGATCTCGTCGGAGAACCGCGTGCAGCGCTGGCACACGATGCACCGCTCACGGTCGAGCAGCACGTTGGGCGAGAGGTGGATCGGCTTGGGGAAGGTCCGCTTGACGCCGCCGGTCGCGGCGAAGCGCGACTCGCCGCGGCCGTTGGACATCGCCTGGTTCTGCAGCGGGCACTCGCCGCCCTTGTCGCAGACCGGGCAGTCCAGCGGGTGGTTGATCAGGAGGAACTCCATGATCCCGGTCTGCGCCTTGGCCGCGGTCTCGTTGACGGTCGAGACGACCATCCCCTCGGCGACCGGGATGGTGCAGGAGGCCTGCGGCTTGGGGAAGCCACGGCCGTTGCCCGCGTCGGGGACGTCGACCAGGCACTGGCGGCAGGCGCCGACGGGCGCGAGCAGCGGGTGGTCGCAGAACCGCGGGATCTGGATGCCCGCCTGCTCGGCGGCGCGGATGACCAGCGTGCCCGCAGGGACGCTGACCTCGACGCCGTCGATGGTCAGCGAGACGAGATCGGACTTCTCCATCTCCGCGGTCATGCGGGCACCTCCTCGAAGAGCGTCGACTTCGCGGGGTCGAACGGGCAGCCGCCCTGCTCGAGGTGGGCGAGGTACTCGTCCCGGAAGTACTTGATGGAGCTGGTGATCGGGCTGGTGGCACCGTCACCGAGGGCGCAGAACGAGCGGCCCAGGATGTTGTCGCACTGGTCGAGCAGCAGGTCGAGGTCCTCGGCGCTGCCCTGCCCGGCCTCCAGCCGGGCGAGGACCTGGACCAGCCACCACGTGCCCTCGCGGCACGGCGTGCACTTGCCGCACGACTCGTGCTTGTAGAACTCCGTCCAGCGCAGCACGGCCCGGACGACGCAGACGGTCTCGTCGAAGATCTGCAGCGCGCGGGTGCCGAGCATGGAGCCGGCCGCGCCGACGGACTCGAAGTCGAGGGGTACGTCGAGGTGCTCGGCCGTGAACAGCGGCGTCGACGACCCGCCGGGGGTCCAGAACTTCAGCTCCCGTGCCTGCCCATTGGGCGCCTCGCGGACGCCGCCGGCGAGGTCGAGCAGCTGGCGCAGGGTGATCCCGAGCGGCGCTTCGTACTGGCCCGGCCGGGTGACGTGGCCGGAGAGCGAGAAGATCCCGAAGCCGTTGGACTTCTCCGTGCCCATGCCGGCGAACCAGCCGGGGCCGTTGGCGATGATCGACGGCACCGAGGCGATCGACTCGGCGTTGTTGATCACCGTCGGGCTCGCGTAGAGACCCTCGACCGCCGGGAACGGCGGGCGCAGCCGCGGCTGGCCGCGACGGCCCTCGAGGGAGTCGAGCAGCGCCGTCTCCTCACCACAGATGTAGGCGCCCGCGCCCGCGTGCACCACGAGGTCGAGGTCGTAGCCCGACCCGTGGATGTTCTGGCCGAGGTGGCCGGCCGCGTAGGCCTCCGCGACGGCCGCCTGCAGGCGGCGGATCACGTGGAGCACCTCGCCGCGGACGTAGATGAAGGCGACCTTGGCGCGGATCGCGTAGGAGCTGATGATCACGCCCTCGACGAGCGTGTGCGGCGAGGCCATCATCAGCGGGATGTCCTTGCACGTCCCGGGCTCGGACTCGTCGGCGTTGACGACGAGGTACTTCGGGTTCGGGTTGTCCTGCGGGATGAACGACCACTTCATGCCGGTCGGGAAGCCGGCGCCGCCGCGGCCCCGCAGGCCGGCGTCCTTGACGGCGGTGATCACCTCGTCCGGGGCCATGCCCAGCGCCTTGTCAAGCGCGGCGTAGCCGCCCCGGGCGGCGTACGACGGCAGGGTCCAGGAACGGTCGTCGGCCCAGTTGGCGGTGAGGACGGGGGTCAAGGTGTCAGTCACCGGACGGCGCCTTCCAGTCGTTCTCGTTGGCGATCGTCAGGCCGGCGAGCGACGGCGCCCCGGCCGAGGGGCCCTCGTCGGCGAGGCCGTCGTTGAAGCCGGCCAGGACCCGCTCCGCCTGGCGCCAGGTGCACAGCCGCGGGCCGCGGGTGGAGTGTCGCTCGACGCCGTTGCGCAGGTCGTCGACGAGCTCCACGGCCGAGGACGGGGTCTGGTTGTCGACGAACTCCCAGTTGACCATCACGACCGGCGCGTAGTCGCAGGCCGCGTTGCACTCGACGTGCTCCAGGGTGATCTTCCCGTCGGCCGTCGTCTCGTCGTTGCCGACGTCGAGGTGGTCCTTGAGCCGCTCGAAGATCGCGTCGCCGCCCATCACCGCACACAGCGTGTTGGTGCAGACGCCGACGAGGTAGTCGCCGACCGGGCGCCGCTTGTACATCGTGTAGAACGTCGCGACGCCGCTGACCTCGGCCTCGGTGAGGCCGAGCACGTCCGCGCACGCCTGGATGCCCTCGGGCGTCACCCGACCCTCGACGCTCTGCACCAGGTGGAGCATCGGCAGCAGGCCGCTGCGCGCCTGCGGGTAGCGGGCGGCGATCTCCCTCAGCTCGTCGTACGTCGACTGGTCGATGCTCATCTGTCGACTCCTCCCATCACGGGGTCGATGGAGGCGATCGCGACGATGACGTCGGCGACCATGCCGCCCTCGCTCATCACGCTGGTCGCCTGCAGGTTCGTGAAGGACGGGTCGCGGAAGTGGACCCGGTAGGGGCGGGTGCCGCCGTCGGAGACGATGTGGGCGCCGAGCTCGCCGCGCGGCCCCTCGATCGGCACGTAGGCCTGGCCGGCCGGGACGCGGAAGCCCTCGGTCACCAGCTTGAAGTGGTGGATCAGCGCCTCCATCGACTCCCCCATGATGTGGCGGATGTGGTCGAGGCTGTTGCCCATGCCGTCGGACCCGATCGCCAGCTGCGAGGGCCAGGCGATCTTCTTGTCGGCGACCATGATGGGCGCGCCCTCGAGCTTGGCCAGCCGGTCGGCGGCCTGCTCCACGATGCGCAGCGACTCCCACATCTCGCCCAGCCTGATCCGGAAGCGGCCGTAGGCGTCGGCGGTGTCCCAGGTCTGGACGTCGAACTCGTAGTCCTCGTAGCCGCAGTAGGGCTGCGTCTTGCGCAGGTCCCACGGATAGCCGGTCGAGCGGAGGACGGGGCCGGTGAGGCCGAGGGCGACACAGCCCTCGAGGTCGAGCACGCCGACGTTCTCCAGGCGGGCGCGGAAGATCGGGTTGGCGTTGCAGAGGTCGGCGTACTCCGGCAGGCGCTTCTTCATCAGCTCGACGAAGCCGCGGATCTCCTCCAGCGCACCGGGCGGGAGGTCCTGCGCGACGCCGCCGGGGCGGATGAACGCGTGGTTCATGCGCAGCCCGGTGATCAGCTCGAAGAGGTCCAGCACCAGCTCGCGCTCGCGGAAGCCGATCGTCATCACGGTCAGCGCACCGATCTCCATGCCGCCGGTCGCGATGGCGACCAGGTGCGAGGAGATCCGGTTGAGCTCCATGAGGAGGACGCGCATGACCTGCGCCTTCTCCGGCACGTCGTCCTCGATGCCGAGGAGCCGCTCGACGCCGAGGGAGTACGTCGCCTCGTTGTGCAGCGGCGCGAGGTAGTCCATCCGGGTGCAGAACGTGACGCCCTGCACCCAGGAGCGGTACTCCATGTTCTTCTCGATGCCGGTGTGCAGGTAGCCGATGCCCGCGCGGGCCTCGGTGACCGTCTCGCCCTCGAGCTCGAGGATGAGCCGCAGCACGCCGTGGGTCGACGGGTGCTGCGGACCCATGTTGACGACGATGCGCTCGTCGGCGGCCTCACCGAGCTGGTCGGTGAGCTGGTCCCAGTCCTGCCCGGAGACCGTGAAGACGCGGCCCTCGGAGGTGTCGAAGCCGTAGTCGTTCGTGGTGGTCATGAGTAGCTCCTCCGCGTGTCCGGCGGCGGGATGGACGCGCCCTTGTACTCCACCGGGATGCCGCCGAGCGGGTAGTCCTTGCGCTGCGGGTGGCCCGGCCAGTCGTCGGGCATGAGGATGCGGGTGAGGGCCGGGTGGCCGTCGAAGACCAGCCCGAACATGTCGTAGGTCTCCCGCTCGTGCCAGTCGAGCGTCGGGTAGACCGACACCAGGCTCGGCAGGTGCGGGTCGGCGTCGGGGGCGCTCGTCTCCAGCCGGATCCGGCGGTTGTGGGTCATCGAGAGCAGGTGGTAGACCGCGTGCAGCTCCTTGCCGGCGTCCTCGGGGTAGTGCACCCCGTTGACACCGGAGCAGAACTCGAAGCTCAGCTTGTCGCGCAGGATCCGCGCCACGGTCACCAGGTCCTCGCGGCGCACGTGGAAGGTGATCTCGCCGCGGTCGATGACCACGCTCGGCTCGGCCGCCTCCAACGCGCCGGCGACCTCGTCGTACCAGCCGCCGTACGGCGCCTTGGCCGGCGCCGGGAAGAGGACCGGCCGGACCAGGCCGCCGAAGCCGGACGTGTCGCCGGTGCCCCGGACGCCGAACATCCCCTCGCGGGTGCCGATCTGCTCCTGGCCCTCGGCGACCAGCTCCGGCGTCTCGTCCGGGACGTTGTCGGGCCGGTTGTCGGGGACGTTGCTCTCCGTCATCGCAGCAGCCCCTTCATGTTGGAGGTCGGGAGCGCCGCAAGGGCGTCGTTCTCCTGCTGCTCGATCTCCTTGACGCGGTTGACGCCGAGCTTGCTGTGCTGGACCTGGTCGTGCAGCTTGAGGATCGCGTCGATGAGCATCTCCGGGCGGGGCGGACAGCCGGGGAGGTACATGTCGACGGGGACGACGTGGTCGACGCCCTGGACGATCGCGTAGTTGTTGAACATGCCGCCGGAGGACGCGCACACGCCCATCGCCAGCACCCACTTGGGCTCGGGCATCTGGTCGTAGATCTGGCGCAGGACCGGCGCCATCTTCTGGCTGACCCGGCCGGCGACGATCATCAGGTCGGCCTGGCGCGGGCTGGCCCGGAAGACCTCCATGCCGAACCGCGCGAGGTCGTACTTCGGCCCGCCGGACGTCATCATCTCGATGGCGCAGCAGGCCAGGCCGAAGGTGGCCGGCCAGAAGCTGGCCTTGCGCATGTAGCCGGCGACGCCCTCGACGGTCGTGAGGAGGACCCCCGACGGCAGCTTCTCTTCGATGCCCATGTGGTTGCTCTCAGTCCCAGTCGAGCCCGCCGCGCTTCCACACGTAGGCGAACGCGAGGAAGACGGTGGCGATGAAGATGGCCATCTCGACCAGCCCGAAGAAGCGGAGCGAGTCGAAGTAGACCGCGAACGGGTAGAGGAAGATGATCTCGATGTCGAAGACGATGAAGAGCATCGCGGTGATGTAGTACTTCACCGGGAAGCGGCCGCCTCCGATGGGGTGCGGCGTCGGCTCGATGCCGCACTCGTAGGAGTCCAGCTTGGCTCGGTTGTAGCGCTTCGGGCCGACTTGGCTCGACATCACCACCGAGCCCACCGCGAACAGCGTCGCGAGTGCCATCAGCACCAGCACCGGTGTGTAGAGGTGCACCAGGACGTCCTTCCAGCCCTCGAGGTTCACTTGCCCGCGTTTGTGATCTTGTGAACTGGATCACAAAGGCCCTTCGGGTATTCCTACCACTCTGCGGGCACGGCGTCACGCGCGGGTCCCCCCTTGCCTGCAGGGCTCTCCGCGAGGTCGCTACGAGCACGGTGGAAATGCGCACCCGGTGCGCCTTTCCACCGCGTCGTCAGCGTCGGCGACGTGCCTCAGGCGGTGGCGCGGTGCAGCGCGACGACGCCGCTGGAGAGGTTGCGCCACTGCGGGTGGATCCAGCCGGCCTCTCGGATCATCCGGGCCAGGCCCTCCTGGTCGGGCCAGGCGCGGATCGACTCGGCCAGGTAGACGTAGGCGTCGGGCGCGGACGAGACGGCGCGGGCGACCCGGGGCAGCGTCTTCATGAGGTACTCCATGTAGACGGTGCGGAAGGCGCGGTTGGTCGGGTGGCTGAACTCGCAGACCACCAGCCGGCCGCCGGGCTTGGTGACGCGGCGCAGCTCGGTGAGGCCCGCGAGGGGGTCGACGATGTTGCGCAGCCCGAAGGAGATCGTGACGGCGTCGAAGGTCGCGTCGGCGAAGGGCAGCCGCGTCCCGTCACCGGCCGTGAACGGCAGGGCCGGCTTCGCCTTCTTGCCCACCGTCAGCATGCCGAGGGAGAAGTCGCAGGGCACCACCATGGCGCCCGCGTCGGCGAAGGGCTGCGAGGAGGTGCCGGTCCCGGCCGCCAGGTCGAGCACCATCTCGCCCGGCTGCGGTGCGACGGCGTCGTACACCTCACGGCGCCAGCGGCGGTCCTGCCCGAGCGAGAGGACGTCGTTGGTGAGGTCGTAGCGGCGGGCGACCGCGTCGAACATGCGACGGACGTCGCCCGGCTGCTTGTCGAGCTCGGCCCTGGTCATGGCGTCAGGCGACTTCGTCGAAGACATCGTTGACGACGGCGACGGCCTTCTCCAGCGCGAGCGGGCTGGTGACCTGGACGGTCAGGCCGTGCTCGGACTTCTGGCACTCGACGTAGGCGTTCTGGACGGTGCCCTGGGCGTCGGCCGAGCCGTTCTGGATGCAGAGCACGTCGCCCTTGCGGACGAGCGTCTGCACGTTGCCGCCCTGGGCGGTCTTCGGGTCGGAGAACTGGAAGGGCGCGAACGCGCCGCCCTCGGCCCGGAAGGCCTGGACGACCAGCGGCGAGGAGAGGTCCTTGTTGACGTAGTTGCGGGTCACCCCGACCACGCCGGCCTTCTTCAGCATCTTGTCGCCGTAGGAGCGGGTCGAGCGTTCGCTGGCCGACGCCTGCTGGACCTTGTCGTCGGTCGCGCCGGGCGCGTCCTTGTAGGCCGAGGCCAGGTCGGTCGCGGTGTAGCCACCCGGCAGCCGGTCCGGCAGCGAGATGTCGTCCGACTCGCCGCTGATCTTCGGCAGCACGATGGCGAAGACGGCGGCCAGCGCCAGCACGAAGACGCCGAGGATGACCCCGGGCAGGACGACACGTCGGTTGCTCACGGGCGGCCACGCTACCGGCTCCCCCAAGCACGATCCTCATCGGCGTACGGCTAATGTGAGGCGGTGCAGTCCGCTCTCGTCGCCCGCACCGTGGCCGTGCCGGCAGAGGCCGCGGCCGACCTGATCTCGCTCCTCCCCACCGACGCCCCGCTGTCCTGGGTCCGGCGCGGCGAGGGCCTGGTGGGCTGGGGTTCGGCGGCCTCCATCCGTACGACGGGGCCGACCCGCTTCGCCGACGGCGTCAAGTGGTGGACCGAGCTCGTCGGTCACGCCGACGTCACCGACGAGGTCGGCGAGCCGGGCGCCGGGCTGATCGCGTTCGGCTCCTTCGCCTTCGCCGACGACGCCGCCGTCTCCTCGGTGCTGACCGTCCCGTCGGTGGTGGTCGGGCGGCGCGGCGACATCGCCTGGGTGACCACCGTCGGCCGCGGGTCGAGCCTCGACGCACCGCCCCTGACGCGCGCGGAGCCCCCCGCCCGCCCGATGGGGGTGACCTACGCCGACGGCGCGCTCGACGGCGAGCAGTGGATGAGCGCCGTGGCCGAGGCCGTCGCCCGGATCGAGGACGGCCGGCTCGAGAAGGTCGTGCTCGCCCGCGACCTGCTGGCCACCGCCAGCGAGACCGTCGACGTCCGCTGGCCGCTCGCGCAGCTCGCGTCGTCGTACCCGATGTGCTGGACGTTCCACGTCGACGGCCTCTTCGGTGCCACCCCCGAGCTCCTCGTGCGCCGCGAGCGCGGCCTGGTCACCTCGCGCGTGCTGGCCGGCACCATCCGCCGCACCGGCGACGAGACCCGCGACGCCGAGCTGGCGGGCGCACTCTCGCGGTCGTCGAAGGACCTCGAGGAGCACGAGTACGCCGTCCGGTCGGTCGCCGACGCGCTCGAGCCGCACTGCTCGTCGATGAACGTCCCCGAGGCGCCGTTCGTCCTGCACCTGCCCAACGTGATGCACCTGGCCACCGACGTCACCGGCGTCGTGCACGACGGCATCACCTCGCTCGAGCTCGCCGCCGCGCTGCACCCCTCGGCGGCCGTCGGCGGGACCCCGCGCGACCGGGCCGTGACGCTGATCGCCGAGCTGGAGCAGATGTCGCGCGACCGCTACGCCGCGCCGGTCGGCTGGATGGACGCGTCCGGCGACGGCGAGTGGGGCATCGCGCTGCGCTCCGCCCTGGTCTCCGGTCCGACCGTGCGACTCTTCGCCGGCTGCGGCGTGGTCGGCTCGTCCGACCCCGCGTCGGAGCTCGCCGAGTCGCAGGCCAAGCTCGTCCCGGTCAGGGACGCGCTCGGCGGCTGAGCCGGCTCAGCTGAACCGGCTCAGCCGACCCCACTCAGAGGTCGAGGGTCTCGCGCCACGGGCCGAGGATCGGGTTCCACCCGACCACCACCCGCTCGGTGATGAGGCCGGCGGTCCAGAACGGGTCCTCGTCGAGGGTCTCCTCGATCTCGGCGACCGACTTGCCCTCCCAGACGATGAGGGCGCCGTTGTCGTCGGTCGGGCCGGAGAGCAGCAGGCCGTCCTGGTCGGCGAGGAACGCGCGGTGCTCCGGCCGGAGCCGGTCGAGCGCCTCGGTGTCGGGCGAGTAGACGTAGGTGACGGCGTAGAGCGACATGGTCAGAGGTCCTGCCCGTCCGCGAGTCGGAAGTACTCCTGGCCGGCCTGCGACAGGAACCGGTTGATCTGCGAGTCGAAGATGCCCGAGCCGACCTCGGAGTAGATGCGGTCGTGGATCGCGACGTTGCGCGGCGCCTTCACCGCGCGGGCATAGTCGATCAGCTCGCGGGCCGCCGCCCAGGGCGCGGAGACCGGCACGAAGAGGACGTCGACGTCCACGTCGGTCTCGGTGATCGCGTCGCCGGGGTGGAAGAGCCGCTGACCGCCCATCTCGATGCGGTAGCCGCTGTTGTGGAAGCGGGGCAGCTCCTCGTGGATGACCGCGTGCAGCTCACCGGTCGCGGTGACCGGGACGCCGGCCACTTCGAAGGACTGCCCCGGCGTGACCACCGTGGTGCGCTCGGCGACGTCGGGCGCCTCGTCCCGGATCTTCGCGGCGACCGCGTCGATCGTGAAGACCGGCGCGTCGGAGCGGGCGAGCAGCTCGGGCTGGTAGTGGTCGGCGTGCTCGTGGGTGATGAGCACCCCGTCGGCGCCGTCGAGCGCCTCGGGCTCGGTGAACATCCCGGGGTCGATGACCAGCGTGGTCCCGTCGTGCTCGAGCCGGACGCAGGCGTGTCCGAACTTGGTGATTCGCATGCTCGTCAGCCTAGTGCCTGCACCTTTCTCAACTGATCGGTTGACTGGAGTCCTCATCGAGATCTACGGTCGTACTCAACCGATGAGTTGAGGACGGACATGGACGACGACAGGCTCTCCCAGGTGTTCGCGGCGCTGGCCGACCCCATCCGGCGCGACATGGTGGCCCGCCTCACCGACGGGGACGCCGGGGTCGGCGAGCTGGCCGAGCCCTACGCCGTGAGCCTGCAGGCGGTCTCCAAGCACCTGAAGGTGCTCGAGGAGGCCGGCCTGGTGTCGCGCCGGCGGGAGGCCCAGCGCCGCCCGGTCCACCTCGAGGCGGAGGTGTTCGACCTGATGACGAAGTGGCTCGAGCGCTACCGCCGACGTGCCGAGGAGCGGTTCCAGCGCCTGGACGCCGTCCTCGACGAACTGCAGCAGGACCAGCACCCGACAAGGGAAGAGGACGCATCATGACCACGACCACCCAGCAGGAGACGAAGATCGGCGCGTCGAAGGACGTCCCGACGATCACCATCACCCGCGAGTTCGACGCACCGCGCGAGCTCGTCTGGCGGGCGATGACCGAGCCCGACCTCGTGGCCCGGTGGATGGGCCCACGCGACGTCAAGATGGAGATCACCCAGTGGGACCTCCGCCGCGGCGGCTCCTGGGCCTACACCGCGAGGCGGGCCGACGGGTCCGAGGACGACTTCGCGACCGGGTTCTTCGGGAGCTTCCACGACCTGCGCGCGCCGGAGCGGGCGGTGCAGACGTTCACCTGGGAGGGTGAGCCGGACGGCGTCGCGCTCGAGACGCTCACGCTCGAGGAGCTGCCCGACGGCCGGACCCGCATGGTGACGACGAGCGTCGTGGACTCCTTCGAGACCCGGGACATGATCCTGGCCAGCGGCATGGAGTCGGGCGTCGTCCAGGGCTACGAGAAGCTCGACGCCCTGCTGGCGACCGGGCTCTGAGACGACGTACGGTCCCGACATGAGCCCTGCCGAGCAGCACGCGCACGACGCCCAGCGCTTCGCCGCGCTGACCGAGACCGCCTCCGCCGACGACTGGTCGCGCCCCGCCCCCGTCGAGGGCTGGACGGCGCGCGACGTCGTCCGGCACCTCGTCGAGTGGCTGCCGGGCTTCGTGTCCCGTGCCGGCGTCGAGCTGACGCCCGTCCCCGTGTCCGAGGACCCGGTGGCCGCCTGGCGCGCCCGCGCCGACGAGGTCCAGCGGGTGCTGGAGGAGCAGGGCGACGTCGTCTACGCCAGCCCGATGCTGGGCGAGATGCCGCTGGCCGTCGCGATCAACCAGTTCTACACGACCGACATCTGGATGCACTCGTGGGACCTCGCCCGCGCGCTGGGCGCCGACTTCGACCTCGGCGAGGAGCGCAGCGCCCAGACGCTGGCCGGGATGCAGCCGATGGACGCGGTGCTGCGCAGCAGCGGCCAGTTCGGCCCGGCTGTACCCGTTCCCGACGACGCCTCCGCGCAGGAGCGGTTCGTCGGCTTCATCGGACGCGACCCGGCCTGGCACGCCGCCTCGTGAGCGTCAGAGTGACCCAGGGGTCACTCTGACACTCACCAGGCGGCCAGGGCCCGGATCCGCTCGTCAAGCGCCCGGCGGTCCGTGCGTCCGACCACGGCCTCGACCACCTCGATGCCGCCGTTGGGCATCGCCAGCGCCTGCTCGAGGGCGGGCAGGCTCGTCGCCTGGGTGTACGCCGTCCGGGTGGCCGCGCAGAGCGCCTCGATCGAGACGCCGTGCGGTGTGCCGAAGAGTCGCTCGAACCGGTCCGCGTGGACCGCGGCGCCCTGCTCGAGGGTCGCGAAGATCGAGCCGCCGTCGTCGTTGACCACGACGATGGTCAGGTCCGGCCGCGGCTCGTCCGGCCCGAGCACCAGCCCGTTGGAGTCGTGCAGGAAGGTCACGTCGCCCATCAGCGCCAGGTCGCGGGTCGAGTCCCGGCCGAGGGCGGCGCCGATCGCGGTGGACACCACCCCGTCGATGCCGGCCAGCCCGCGGTTGGAGAGCACCTTGCGGCGGGCGCCCACGGCGTAGCGCGGCACCATCAGGTCGAGGTCGCGGATGGGGTTCGAGGCACCGACGACGAGCTGTCCGCCGGGCGGCAGCGCGCGGGCGACGGCACCGGCGACGGCGTACGGCGTGAGCGCGGTCTGCTCGGCCAGAAAGCCGTCGAGCCGGCGGCCGACCTCGGTGTCGGCCTCGCGCCACGCGGCGAGCCACTCCGGATCGGAGGCGGCGCCGGAGCCGTCGAGGCCGCCGACGTGGAGCCGGGTGATGAAGCGCCGGTCGACCGGGAACGGGCGCTCGGCCCAGGCGCCGCGGACCGGCCCGGCGACGACCTCGACGTCGTCGCGCGCGAGGAGGCGGCTCACCGGCCGGGACAGCGTCGGGTGGCCGCAGACGACGACCCGCTCGATCCGCTCGGCGAGCGGGGAGCCGAGGAGAAGCCGGTAGGTCCGGATCGCGTTCTCGCCGGTGCGCGACCCGCTGGACGGCTCGGCGAGCAGCGGCCAGCCGGCGGCCTCGGCCAGGACCCGGGCGGGCGGACCGGCGTCGTCGCCGGCCACCACGACCGTGCGAGGACCCAGGTCGATCGACTCGAAGATGCGCGGCTCCGGGCGCTGCACCTCGGCCCGGACCTCGATCGCGGGCACCTCCCACGGGGCGGACGGGAGCAGCGGCTCGTCGAGGTGGACGTTCCAGTGCAGCGGCCCGGGCGCGGACCACAGTCCGTCGACGTCGACGTCACCGACGCCGGACAGCGCGCGCCCGGGTACCAGCGGACCGAGGATCCCGTGCTGGTCGGTGGTCTGGTTGGCGCCGGTGCCGTAGAGCCGCTCGGGCCGGTCGGCGGTGACCACGACCAGCCGGACTCCCGAGTGCGCGGCCTCGAGGGCCGCCGGGTGCAGGTTGGCGACGGCGGTCCCACTGGTGCACATGACCGCCGCCCGTGACCCGGTCTTCGTCAGCCCCAGGGCCAGGAACCCGGCGCTGCGCTCGTCGACCCGGCTGTGCAGCCGGAGCAGGCCGGCGGCCGCGGCGTCGTAGGCGGCGAACGAGAGCGGCGCGTTGCGGCTCCCGGGCGCGAGGACGACCTCGCGCACACCCGCCTCGACCAGCGCGGTGATGACGCCGCGGGCGAGGTCGGTGCTGCTCATGAGCGGAACTCTCTCACCGCTGCGAGCCGCTCGGCCCAGGAGGAGCGCCTGGCGTCCCCTGCGGCGAGCGCGGCCAGCTTCGCGGTGTCGATCGTGGGCGTCACGACGGGCAGCTGCCCGTCGACCGGCAGCAGCGGCTCGGCGACGACGTCGTCGGTGAGCAGCTGCACCGTCGCGAGCCCGCACGCGTAGGGCAGGTCGGGCAGCGCAGCGGCCAGCGCGACGCCGGCCGCGATCCCGACGCTGGTCTCCAGCGCGCTCGACACCACCACGGGCAGGCCGATCTCCTCGGCGATCCGCAGGCACGCGCGTACGCCGCCCAGCGGCTGCACCTTCAGCACGGCGATGTCGGCGGCCTCGAGATCGCGGACGCGATAGGGATCGGCGGCCCGCCGGATCGACTCGTCCGCGGCGATCGGGACGTCCACGCGACGGCGGACCAGGGCGAGGTCCTCGACGCTGGCGACCGGCTGCTCGACGTACTCCAGGCCGCCGGAGGCGCGGTCGAGCGCCGGGATGCTCGCCACGGCGGTGTCGATGTCCCACAGCCCGTTGACGTCGACCCGCACCCGGCCGGACGGGCCGAGCGCGTCACGGACCGCCTCGACCCGGGCCAGGTCGTCGGCGAGCGTCTGGCCGGGCTCGCCGACCTTCACCTTGGCGGTCCGGCAGCCGCCGCGGGTCACGATCGTGTGGGCCTGCTCCGGCCCGACCGCGGGGACGGTGACGTTGACCGGGACCGTGGTCCGCACGGGCGTCGGCCAGTCCCCCGCGGCCGCCTCCTCGGCGGCGCGCAGCCACGGCTCGACGACGGCCGGCTCGGTGTAGTCGAGGAACGGGCTCCACTCGCCCCAGCCGCTGTCGGTCCGGATCAGCATCCCCTCGCGGACGGTGATGCCGCGGAAGCGCGTGCCCATCGGGATGGACCAGACGTGGGTCTCCATCAGCCCGCGAGCTCCCTCAGCCGGAGCCGGTCGGCCTTGCCGTTGGGCAGCATCGGGATCTCGTCGAGCGTGACCAGCTGACGCGGCGCCCAGGACCGCGGCCGCTCGGCGGCGACCCACTCCCGGAGCTCGTCGAGGTTCGGTGGGGCGGACGCGGGGACCACGAAGGCGACGAGCCGGTTGCCCCACTCCTCGTCGGGTACGCCGAGCACCTCCGCGGCCGCCACGGCAGGATGCGCCCGGAGCCGAGCGGCGACGGCGGGAGCGGGCACGTTGATGCCGCCGGTGACGACCATGTCGTCGAGCCGGCCGAGCAGCTGCAGCCGGCCGTCCTCGTCCAGACGCCCGGCGTCGGAGGTCAGGAACCAGCCGTCGACCAGCACGTCCCGCGTGAGGGACGGGTCGCCGTCGTACCCGTCGAAGAGCACCGGCCCGGAGAGCCGCACCCGGCCGTCGGTGCCGAGCGCCAGCCCGACGCCGTCGAGCGGCAGGCCGTCGTACACGCAACCCCCGCAGGTCTCCGCCGAGCCGTAGGTGGCGACCACCCGCACCCCGGCCGCGGCGGCCCGCGCGCGGAGTGCCGGGTCGATCGGCCCGCCGCCGAGCAGCACCGTGTGGAAGGAGGCGAGCGCGGCCGCGGACGTCTCCAGCAGCCGGTGCAGCTGCGTCGGCACGAGCGAGACGAACCCGCCCGCCCCGACCGCCGCAGCGGCGGCCTCGAAGGAGTCGACCGAGCCGCCGAGCACCACCGGCGCACGGCCGGCGACCAGTGCGCGGACGATGACGTTGAGCCCGGCGACGTAGGAGGCCGGGAGCGCGAGCAGCCATGGTCCGGACCCGCCCACGCGCGCGGCCGAGGCCTCCGCCGAGGCGAGCATCGCGCCCCGCGACAGCACCACCCGCTTGGGCCGGCCGGTCGACCCCGAGGTCTCCACCACCCACGGCTCCGGCTCACCCGGAGCGGCCAGCCACCGGTCGACGGCGGCGATGACGTCAGCCGCCGCGGGGCCGGGGTTATTCACATGACGAACGCTAGTCGGCCATGGTGGGATTTACCTTATGCCCTCCCCTCTCCCGGTTCCGGGCTTCTTGGCGCGCCTGGTCCCGCCGACACCGCTCTCGCGGCAGCTCGCGCTCCAGTCGATGCTGTTCTCGACCGGCGAGGGGACGTTCAACACGGGCAGCGCGGTCTTCCTCACCCAGGTCGTCGGCATGTCGGCCCCGAAGGCCGGCCTGGCCCTGACCATCGCGGGCCTCGCGCAGTTCGTCTTCGCCTACCCGGCCGGCAGGGTCGTCGACCGGTTCGGCCCCAAGCGCATGTGGGCGACCGCTGCGGTCGGCCAGGCCGCCGGCTTCCTCGCCCTGCCGTTCGTCCACGGCTTCGGGCAGTACGTCGTCGTGGCGCTGTTCGTCGGGCTCTTCGACTGCCTCGGGGAGAACGCCCGGCACGCCTACACACTGGATGTCTTCGAGCCGAAGGAGCGGGTCGAGACGCAGGCCTACATGTACTCCTCGCTCAACGTCGGCTTCACCCTGGGCGCGCTGCTCGGCGGCGCGGCGCTCGCCTTCGACTCGACCGAGGTCATCCGGTGGACCCCGCTGGTCGCCGTCGCGATGATGCTGCTCAACTCGACCTTCATCAGCCGCCTGCCCGCCGCTCCTCACGACCTGAGGGTCGCCTCGGGCGAGGCGCGCGTGGCGCCCACGACGCCGTCGGGCTGGCGCAACCCCGGCTGGATCGCGACCACCTTCTTCACCGGCACGATGTGGACCAACCAGGCCCTGCTCAACGTGGTCATCCCGCTCTGGCTGGTGGAAGCCACCGACGCCCCGCGGGTGCTGCTGGCGTGGCTGTTCGGCACCAACACGGTGCTGTGCATCTTCCTGCCGGCGTACACATCGCGCGGCGTGAAGGACCTGCGTGGCGCGATGCGCTTCGTCTGGATCTCGACCGGCTTCTTCGTCGGCTCCTGCCTGATCACGATGCTCACCCACGAGACCGTGGGCTGGCTGACCATCTTCTTGGTGTGGCTGGGTCACGTGACCGTCACCGGTGCCGAGCTGGCGATCTCGGGGGCGTCGTGGATGTTCCAGTCCGACCTGATGGACCCGCAGCGCCGGGGCGAGTACCAAGGCGTCAGCTCGGTCTTCCAGGCGCTCGGCGGCCGGTGGGCGCCCGCGCTCTACACCTGGCTGGCGATCTCCGTCGGCGACATCGGCTGGCTGGTCATCGGCGCGATCGCGGTCGTCGCCGCACTGGGACTGAGCCGGTCGACGGTGGTGGCGGAGCGCTTCGCTCGTCAGCACTTCCCCGCCGACCCTGCCGTCCCGGCGGACCCGGCGGACCCGGCGCCGCCCGTGGCGAACGTCGAGGCGCCTCCGGTTGCGGGCACCCAGCCGACGGCACTATCTTGACATCAAGATAAATCGAGAGGAACCGAGTGATCCGACTGCTTCGTGGTCTCGTGCCCCGGGACTCGCTGACCCGGCGACTGGCCCTGCAGTCGGTCATCTCCGCCTTCGGTGACGGGGCGTTCCTCACCGGGTCGGCGTTCTACTTCACCCAGCTCGTCGGCCTCTCCGCCCAGCACGTCGGGTTGGGGCTGTCCATCGGCGCAGGTGTGCAGTTCCTGGCGTCGGTGCCGACCGGCCGCTGGGTCGATCGGTTCGGCGCGAAGCAGGCCTGGGTGTCGATGGCGGCGGCCCAGGCGGCGCTCTACTTCCTCTGGCCCGCGGTCGACGGCTTCGTCGCGTTCCTGCTGATGATGGCCGCGATGAGCGTCGTCGAGCAGACCATGCGCTCGGGCCGCGGCGCCTACCAGATCGCGATCTTCCCGCGCGACAAGCGGGTCGCCTCCCAGGCGTTCATGCGGGCCGCGCGCAACGTCGGCTACACGCTGGGTGCGCTGCTCGCCGGCCTGGCGCTGGCCTTCGAGTCCGACACCGCGATGGAGCTCGTGCCGATCCTGACCGGAGTGCTGCTGGTCGCCAACACGGTCTGGGTGTGGCGCCTGCCGCGGCTCACGGTCGAGCCCGCGGCGCCGGAGCCGGTCCTCGAGCAGGCCCTGGAGCACTCCGCCGAGAAGGGCAGCGCGCTGCGCAACCGCGGCTTCCTGCTGATGTCGATCTTCAACGGCATCCTCGGCACCCACCAGGTCCTGCTCAACGTCGTCATCCCGCTCTGGCTGGTCGAGGAGACCGACGCTCCGCGGGTCCTGCTCGCGTGGCTGTTCGGCACCAACACCCTGCTGGCGGTGCTGCTGCAGGTGGCTGCCGCCCGCGGCGTGACGACGGTGCAGGAGTCCCTGCGGGCGCAGTACCGCGGCACCGCCTGCTTCGTGCTCTCCTGCGGCATCGTCCTCGTCACCCATGACACGACCGGCTGGGTCACCATCGTGCTGGTATGGGTCGGCCACGTGACCGTGACCGGCGCGGAGCTCTTCCAGTCCGCGGGCATGTGGGGGCTGGTCGCCGAGCTCTCCGACCCCGACCGGCTCGGCGACTACCAGGGCGTCTCGTCGCTGGGCTACACCCTCGGCGACGTCTGGGCGCCGGCCGTCTACACCTACCTCGCCATGACGCTCGGTGCGCCCGGCTGGATCATCATCGCCCTCATCGTGGTCGCCTCGGCCGTCGCCATCGGCCCCGCCGCCCGTGCCGCGGAGCGGTATCTGGCGGGCGGCGTACCGATCGGGGCTGACGGGGCCACAGACGCCGATCTGGCGCCCCACTGACCACACGTGTCCCGATCGGTGTCGGGCGGCGTACCGATCGGGGAGCACGTGCCGCGTGAGGCGTCCGGCCGCCACCACGGCCCCACTGGCCCCGATCGGTACGCGACCGGTGTTGAATGACCCCTCGTGGCGACAGCAGCGCAGTGGTTCGAGGGGGCGCGCCCGAAGACGCTCCCGGCGGCGATCTCGCCGGTCCTGGCGGGCACCGGCGTGGCGGCGTACGACGACCAGCTGGTGTGGTGGAAGGCGCTGCTCGCCCTGGTGGTCGCGCTGGCGCTGCAGGTGGCGGTCAACTACGCCAACGACTACTCCGACGGGATCCGTGGGACCGATGACGAGCGGGTCGGCCCGCTGCGGCTGACCGGCTCCCGGCTGGCCACGCCGTCGGCAGTGAAACGGGCGGCGTTCGCGGCGTTCGGCGTCGCCGCCCTCGCCGGCCTCGCGCTGGCCGCCAGCACCACCTGGTGGCTGGTCGCGGTCGGGGTGCTCTGCATCCTGGCCGCCTGGTACTACACCGGCGGCAAGCGCCCCTACGGGTACGCCGGCCTCGGCGAGGTGATGGTGTTCGTCTTCTTCGGCCTGGTCGCCGTCGTCGGCACCTACTACGTGCAGGCCGAGCAGTGGTCGTGGCCCGCCCTCTACGCCGCGGTCGGGATCGGCGCGCTCGCCTGCGGGATCCTCGTGGCCAACAACCTGCGCGACATCCCGACCGACGCCGTCACCGGGAAGCGCACGCTCGCGGTCAGGCTCGGCGACGGACGCACCCGTGCGCTCTACGCGCTGCTGGTCGCGGCCGCCGCTGCGGCGGTGGTCGCGGTCGCGGTCGCGACGACCTGGTGGGCCCTGCTCGGCCTCGGCTTCCTCGTCATCGCCGGCCGGGCGGCACGCGCGGTCGCCGCAGGCGCCGCCGGTCGCGCGCTGATCCCCGTGCTCCAGGCCAGCGGCAAGGCCGAGCTGGCGTGGGCGGTTCTCGTCGCCGTACCGCTGGCGCTGGCCTGACGGTCGGCAGGCCCGGCAGGCCCGCAGCGCACGCAGCGCACGCAGCGCACGCTCGGCCTCAGCCTGCCGACGCGGCGACGGCCCGCCCGCCGTCCCAGACGACCGTGAGCGTCTCCGGCCCGTCGACGTCGGCGGGCAGCAGCCGGGCGATGTTGAGGGTGAGGTCGGCGGACTCGACGATCGCGAGAGCGCCCCGGGACGTCACCGCCAGCGCAGCGTGGTCCGGCACGGCGGAGGCACGTCCGCTGCCGGATGCCTGCACGGCCGCCTCGCGCACCCCCACGATCCGCCCGTCCCGTTCGACCTCCAGGTCGGCCTGCCGGCCACCGGTCAAGATGGCGGTGACGTAGGCGTCGACGGCGACGCGATCGCCGATGCCGTCGTAGATCCAGCGGTCGCCGAGGGCGGTGTGCGACATCGTGCAGATGAGGAACTCGTCGGCTCCCTCGAGCGGTGCCCCTCGGTAGGTCAGCGGCAGGTGCAGGACCTGCTCGCCGGCGCGGAACAGGAGCGCCTCGATGCCGACCTCGCCGTCGGGGTCGTCGAAGCGGTAGCCACCGATCTGCTCGAGCTCACCGAGCCCGGCCGCCCACGGCTGCGTCGGCAGCCAGGCGGCGACGAGCTCCGGCTTGGTCGGCGAGATGTCCGAGTCGACGTGGATGACGGCCATGGGCGTTTGCTCCTCACTCCCGCCGCGGCGAGCGACGTCCCAGCGGATCCGCTGGCACGGCGGACGCTAGTCGACGTCCTCCCTCGACCGCGACCTCTCGACCGCGGCCGAGGCGCGCCGCTCGACCTTGGAGGCGAACGCGACGCGCTGGCCGTTGAGGAGGAAGTAGGACACGATCCCGCTGATCACGAAGGCGACGACCAGAACGGGGAACCACGGGAAGCCGCCGTCGACGAGCGCCCAGATCCCGGCCACGACGGCGAACGTGGCGGCGAACAGCGCCACCCTCAGCAGCGTGTAGACGACGAACTCTCTCACGCCCGCAAGCCTAGGCGTCCGGGCCCGGGATCCCCGAATGCCTGACGCGCTCCCGGGATGCCGGGAAGCCCCACCCGGTCCTGGAAAGCCGAACTATCGTGGACGTGTGCTGAAGGTCCTGTTCGTGCTCATCATCGTCGCGCTCGCGACCTATGCGCTCACCAGGGTGATCCAGCGTCGCGGCGTCCAACCGCCGCTGGTCACCACCCGCCGGTCCGCCAAGCCGTCAGGCCCGATCGGCCCCGATGACGACGACGAGTTCCTCCGCGAGCTCGACCGCAGACGGCGGGACGACGACGGCCCCTAGCGGGTGACCGACTGCGAGCCCATCGGCGCCGGCGCCGCGTAGGAGTGCTGCGACGTCGACGAGAAGTAGTTGATCCCGATGAAGTTGAACCACAGCGTCGCCATCCCGACGAGGGCGAGGATCGCGGCGTTGCGGCCGCGCCAGCCGGCGGTCGCCCGGGCGTGCAGGTAGCCCGCGTAGACGACCCAGGTGATGAAGGCCCAGACCTCCTTGGGGTCCCAGTTCCAGTACGACGACCAGGCCTGGTGTGCCCAGATGGGGCCGGTGATGAGGACCGCGAAGGTCCACACCGGGAAGCCGAAGGAGTGGATGCGGTAGGCGACCTGGTCGAGCACGTCCAGCGACGGCACCCGCGAGAGCCAGCCGGACTCCCGCTCGCCGGTCCGGGCCTTGATGAGGTAGACCGCCGACGTCATGCCGCCGAGCGTGAACGCGCCGGTCGCGAGGATCGCCGAGACGACGTGGATGACGAGCCAGTAGGAGTTGAGCGCCTCGGTCAGCTGCGCGACGGGCTCGTAGAGCCACAGCACCGCGATCATCAGGCAGACCAGCACGAAGGTCAGGACCAGCGGAGCCATCCAGGCGAGCGCCAGACGGCGGTGCAGGACGACGTACGCCGCGGCGACGACGAAGGTGCCGCTGAGCGTGAACTCGTACATGTTGCCCCACGGCACCCGGTGCGGGTCCGCGGCCATGCCGCGCCCGACCAGCGCCGCGAGGTGGGCGGCGACGGCGATGACGGTCAGCAGGTAGCCGAGCCGGCCGAAGAGCTCCCCACGCTCCTCGTTCGCCGCGGAGCTGCCCGAGGTCTCGAGACGGGCCTGGCGGCCCTCCTCGACCAGCGGGTCGCCGGTCGGGCCCGGTGGTGCAGCGGCCGGTGTCGAGACCATCGCATCCGCTCTGGTCCCGATCCGACCAGCGGGCACGACGGAGCGGAGCGCCGACCACTCCACCAGGTGGGCGATCAGCGCGAGGAAGTAGACGACGCCGGCGGCGCCGACGGCCTGGTTCGAGAGCAACGCCCAGCTGTGCTCGGTCACTTCTTCTCCTCCTGCAGCGCCTGCGTCAGCGCACGTACGACGGCGGCGGTGTCGCCTCCGCCGGAGCGGTCGAGCGTGGCGACCTCGACCAGTGTGCCGCCCTCACCACGCCGGGCACGAACCCAGACGCGTCGCGGGCGGATGAACAGCGACCCCAGCAGGCCGATCAGGCAGAGCACGACGCCGCCGAGGGCGATGAGCTTGCCGGGCGTCTGGCTGATCTGGACGCGGTTCCAGCGGACCACCTTGTCGAAGGTGACCGAGCCGAGGCCGTCGGGCAGCTGCACCGTCTGGCCGGGGGTCATGTCGAGGCGCAGCGCCTTCTTCGGGTCACCCGGCGTCATCACCTCCTTGGCCGCGGAGGTGTCGAGCGCGTAGACCGACTGCGGCCCACCGCCGGGATTGAGGTCGCCGGCGTAGACGTGCATCGAGATCAGCGGGTTGAGGTCGTTGCCCATGAGCGTCGTCGGGTTGCCCTTGTCGTCCATGATGAACGTCGGGTAGAAGACGCCCTGCAGCCCGATCTGCTCGGGCTTGGCGGCCTGGGCCTTGACCACGCCGAACGAGAAGAAGGTCGCGTCCTGCGGCAGGAAGACCGTCGGTCCCGAGTAGGCCACGTTGCCCTGGCCGTCGCGCACGGTGATGACCGGCGCGTAGCCGTGACCGATGAGGAAGACCTCGGTCGAGCCGATCTTCAGCGGGTGGTTGACCCGCAGGTCGTAGTTCTTCTCGTCGGAGCAGTCGGTCTTCTGGCAGTAGCTGATCTGCGAGCGGAAGCCCTTGGCCATGCCTGCCTTCGGCCCGGTGTTGAGCCAGTCGACGTGGAAGTCGTTGATGTGGAACGTGAAGGGGTCCATCCGGCTCTCCTTGAAGAGGGAGCCGGGGTCGAGGTCGTCGTACTGGCTGGGGGTGTTGGTGAAGCCCGCGTCGGGCCCGACGACCACGATGACGCCGCCCTTGTAGCCCAGCAGGCTGCCCATCGCGAAGCCCACCAGCACGAAGAGGATCGAGAGGTGGAAGACGAGGTTGCCGGCCTCGCGCAGGTAGCCGCGCTCGGCGCTGACCGCGTCGCCGTCGGCGCCCCTGCGGATCCGGTAGCGCTTGCCGCGCAGGATCGCCCGCGCCCGGGCCAGGACGGCCTCGGGCTCCTCCTCGGTCGTGTACGACGCCGAGTCGGACAGCCGCAGCAGCTGCTGGGGCGCCGCGGGCGGCTGGGCGCGCAGCCCGCGCCAGTAGACCCGCAGCCGCGGCACGATACAGCCGACGAGGGACACCATCAGCAGGACGTAGATCGCGCCGAACCACGGCGTCGAGTAGACGTCGAAGAGCCCGAGCTTCCGATAGATCGGCGTCAGCGTCGTGTGGGCGTCCTGCCACTGCGACGCCTTGAGGGAGTCGACGCCGCTCTGCGGGATCAGCGATCCGGGCACCGCCGCCAGGGCGAGCAGGAGCAGCAGGATGAGCGCGGTCCTCATCGAGGTGAGCTGGCGCCACGACCAGCGCAGCAGCTCCCGGACGGTGAGCTCTCCCGGGCGACGGGTGGGCTCCTCGCGCTGCCCGGGGCCCTCGGGCCCCTCGGAGAACTGCGGGACGCGGCCCTCGGGACCGGTCAGGGAGCGCTGCGGCGTCCTGTTGTTCACACTGAGACCGTCCAGCCGTCGACGAGGTGGATCTGCAGCCACTGCACCGCCCAGTCCCACCAGCCGGTGAGCAGCGCGAGACCGATGAGCACGAACATGACGCCGCCGACGCGGGTCACCCAGCGGATGTGCCGGCGGATGAAGGCCATCGCCCCCAGCGCCCGTCGCCAGAGCAGCGCGAAGACGATGAAGGGCAGCCCGAGGCCGACGCAGTAGAACGCCAGCAACAGGCCGCCACGCGAGGCGGTGCGCTCGTGGCCGGCCAGGTTGAGCATCACCGCGAGGGTGGGGCCGATGCACGGCGTCCAGCCCACGGCGAAGAGGACGCCGAGGAGCGGGGCGGCGAAGAGGCCGACCGCCGGCACCCGGTGGAAGCGCACGTCGCGTTGCAGCCACGGCACCAGGCCCATGAAGGCCAGGCCGAGCACGATCGACAGCAGGCCGAGCACGACCTGCAGCTGCCGGTCGTACTCGATGAGCCACTGGCCGACCGTCCCGGCGGCGACGCCGAGCAGCACGAAGACGGCGCTGAAGCCGAGCACGAAGAGGATGGCACCGGCGAGCATCCGGCCGCGGCCGCCCCGCCCCTCCGCGAGGTCGGCGCCGGACAGGCCGGTCGCGTAGGACAGGTAGCCCGGCAGCAGCGGGATCACGCAGGGCGAGAAGAACGACACCAGGCCCGCGAGCACCGCCAGCGGCAGCGCGAGCAGCAGGGAGCCGTCGGTCGCCGTCGAGTGGATCCAGTCGGTCATGGGGACGATCACGTATCCGCCTCGCAGTGCTCGGCCGAGGCGGAGGCCGCGCACTGGACGAGCTCGGTGAGCGTCAGCCTGCTCGGGATCGGGCCACTGATCATGGCGCTGATCCGGCCCTGGGCGTCGAGCACGACGGTGGACGGCAGCGGACGGGGCAGGCCGGGGAAGGCGAGCAGCGCGCGGCCGTCGGGTGCATAGATCGACGGGTACGACGCCCCGACCGAGCGCTCGAAGGCGAGGCCGTTCGCCGCGCTGCCGTCGCGGGTGTTGATCCCCAGGAAGGCCGCCTCACCCGCCAGCTCGGTGCTCGCCTCCTGCAGCATCGGCATCTCGGCGCGGCAGGGGCCGCAGCCCGACCACCAGACGTTCACCACGGCCGGCTTGCCACGGAGGTCGGCCAGGTCCACGTCCTTGCCGTCCAGCGTCGTCCCGGTCAGCTCGATCGGGGCCCCTCGGTCATCGGGCGCCCACACGGTCGTCGTACCGTCGCCGGTGATGTAGCCGCCCTTGTTGGTCCCTGAGAGGTCGCTGCAGCCCGTCGCCACGAGGGCGAGCAGCAGGAGGGGGAGTAGTCGGCGCATGCGGTGCTACGGCTTCAGCTGCTCCGGGGCGTCGCCGGCGGAGAACGGCGCCTTCCGGTCCTTCGCGGGGATGAGGTCGCCGGCGGGCTCGCTGTAGGAGACCTGGGTGAGCCGGTCGCCCTCGAAGTGGAACGACGTCATCGAGCACAGCGTGCACTGGCGCTTGCGCGGGTCGTGCAGGAAGCTGCGGTGCTCGGCGTGGAGCCGGGTGGTCCAGATCGGCAGCTGGTGGCTGACGATGAGCGCCTCGTGCCCCTGGGCGGCCAGGCGCGCGTCGTCGACGGCCGCCATCATCCGGGCGACGATCTCCTTGTAGGGCTCGCCCCAGCTCGGCTTCAGCGGGTTGTAGAGCCAGAGCCAGGTCCGCGGGTCTCGCAGCGCGTTGTCGCCCTTGGCGAAGCGCCTGCCCTCGAAGTGGTTGCGCGACTCGATCACCCGCTCGTCGAGCGTCGGAGTGAGGCCCAGTCGGGCGGCGAGCGGCGCAGCGGTCTCCTGGGCACGCTCGAGCGGGCTGGAGACGATGTAGGTGATGTCGCGGTCGCCGGCCACGTCGGCGACGCGCTGGGCCATCTTGTGGCCGAGCTCGGAGAGGTGGAACCCGTCGCGGCGGCCGTAGAGGACGCCCTGCGGGTTGTGCACCTCGCCGTGGCGCAGCAGGTGGACGACCGTGTCAGGGGTGCTCATCGGGCGTCCTTCTCGCTGGTCGAGTAGCCCGAGCCGCTAGGCGAGGGCCTATCGAGACCACTCGCGGCCGCCGCTGCCTGGGCGGCGTCGGGCAGCGCCGCCAGGATCGTGTCGACCGCCTCGTCGTCGTGGGCCGACGAGAGGAACCACGCCTCGTAGGCGCTCGGCGGCAGGTAGACGCCGCGCCCGAGCATCGCGTGGAAGAAGGCCGCGTACGCCGCCACGTCGGTCGTCGAAGCGCCGGCGAAGTCGGCCACCGGCTGCTCGGTGAGGAAGATCGAGAACATCGTGCCGACGCTCTGCACGACGTGCGGCACGCCGGCCGCGGTCAGCGCCTCGGACGCGGCGCTCTTCACGGTGTCCGCAGCCGCGCCGATGTGGGCGTAGACCTCGTCGGTCGCGAGCCGCAGCGTGGCCAGACCGGCGGTGGTGGCGACCGGGTTCCCGCTCAGGGTCCCGGCCTGGTAGACCGGCCCGACCGGCGAGAGCCGCTGCATGATGTCGGCGCGACCGCCGAAGGCCGCGGCTGGGAAGCCGCCGCCCATCACCTTGCCGAAGGTCATCAGGTCGGGCGTCCAGCCCTCCGGCCTGCCGTCGAGGCCCCACGCGCCCTCGCGACTGGCCCGGAAGCCGGTCATCACCTCGTCGCTGATGAAGAGCGCGCCGTGCCTGCGGCAGATGTCCGCGAGGAAGCCGTTGAAGCCGTCCGCGGGCGGGACCACGCCCATGTTGCCGGGGGCCGCCTCGGTGATGAGGCAGGCGATCCGGTCGCCGTACTCCTCGAAGGCCTTGTCGACGGCGGAGCGGTCGTTGTAGGGCAGCACGAGGGTCAGCTCGGTGCTGCTGGCCGGCACGCCGGGCGTCCCGGGCACCGCGAAGGTCGCGAGCCCGGAGCCGGCCGACGCCAGCAGCGCGTCGACGTGGCCGTGGTAGCAGCCGGCGAACTTGATCACGACGTCGCGGCCGGTGAAGCCGCGGGCCAGCCTGATCGCGCTCATCGTCGCCTCGGTGCCGGACGAGACGAAGCGGACCTCCTCGACCGGCGTGCGGCGGACGATCGCCTCGGCGAGCTCGACCTCGGGCTCAGTCGGGGTGCCGTACGACGTCCCGCGGGCCACCGCCGCCTGGACCGCGGCCTGCACCTCGGGGTGTGCATGGCCGAGCAGCATCGGCCCCCACGAGCAGATCAGGTCGACGTAGCGGTTGCCGTCGACGTCGGTCAGCCAGGGGCCCTTCGCCTCGCGGATGAAGCGCGGGGTGCCGCCGACCGCGTTGAACGCACGCACCGGGGAGTTCACCCCGCCAGGCGTCACCGCCCTCGCACGCGCGAAGAGGGCGTCGGATGCCGGGACGTGGCCGGTGTCGAGCGTGGGCACCGGGTCATTCTCCCCGAGCGGGCAACCCGGGTCGAAGCCGGGGACGCCGTGCGGACCGCGTATGAGATCGGGCTCACGGTCACCGGGAGGTGAACACGCCGGTGCGCGTCTTGTGACTGACGCGTAACTTAGGCGCCGGGAGCCTCGTTGGGACATGCGTCACAGGGAGCGAGCAGGGGGAACGAATGTCTGTCACACGGCAGGGCCGACTGAGGAGGGCGGCGGCGCTCGTGCCGCTCGCCCTGCTGTCGGCAGCCTGGACGGTCTCGATCAGCACGACCGGTGCGCCGCAGGCGAGCGCCGGCGACAGGCACACGCTGCCCGACGGCACCGTGCTGCCCGACGAGGCGCTGCAGATCCCCGCGTCGGTGACCGTGCCCGACAGCAACACGCTCGGCGTCACCGGCGAGAACTCCCGCCAGATCGTCTCGGCGTCGTCGGCCTCCTCGATCCCCTCGACCGCGCTGGCGGCCTACCAGCGCGCCGAGACGGTCATCAACCAGGCCGACCCCACCTGCCACCTCCCGTGGCAGCTGCTCGCCGCCATCGGCCGGGTCGAGTCCGACCACGGCCGCGCCAACGGCAACCAGCTCACGGTCGCGGGCGTCGCCCAGCCGGGCGTCTTCGGCAAGGCCCTCGACGGACAGACGGGGACGTCGACGATCGTCGACACCGACGGCGGGCAGTACGACGGCGACACGTCCTTCGACCGCGCGGTCGGCCCGATGCAGTTCATCCCCTCGACGTGGTCGACGGTCGGAGTGGACGCCGACGGCGACGGCCAGCGCAACCCGCAGGACATCAACGACGCCGCCCTGGCCGCGGCGGTCTACCTCTGCTCCGGCACCGACGACCTGGCCGGATCGGACGGCCAGTCGGCGGCCGTCTACCGCTACAACCACTCCTCGGCCTACGTCGCCACCGTGCTCGCGGTGATGCAGTCCTACCTCGCCGGCGACTACACCGCCGCGCCGAACTACACGATCCCGGCGACCTACTTCGAGCCCGACGCGGGCGCGGGGTCCGGCCACGCCAAGGCGAAGCACAAGAAGAAGGCGCGCCACCACAGCACCACGTCGTCGACGACGCACCCGACCGCGCCGAGCAGCACCGCGCCGGCCGCGCCCGAGCACACGTCGACCGACACGAAGACGCCCTCGCTGCCGACGAAGCCACCGAAGGTCTCGACGCCGAGCGACCCGGTCGGCGCGGTCGCCTCCGCAGCCGCCTCTGCGCTCCCCCAGCCAGTTGTGGACGTCCTGAGCCAGGCCGAGGCGCTCACCCTCTGCAACCAGCAGCTCGGCGCGATCCCGGACCCGCTGGGTCTGCTGAACGGCGTGAAGCAGGCGTGCGCCGACAAGGTGGCCGGCAAGACCCAGTCGGCGGCCCTCGCCGCCATCCCCAACACCCTCAACGGCGTCCTGGCCTGGCTCCGTCTCTGAGCCCCGCCGCCGGCTCGGTGCTCAGCGCGACAGCAGCCGGGGTCTGGGAGCGTCATACGTCGGTCGCGAGATGCGCGACCTGTCCGTACGACGCCGCGGGCGGCTGAGACCGGAGCGGCGGCGCCGGCTGGCGTGGTCTTTGAAGATCCCTGCCAGTCCGTGCCGCCCGCCGCCGAGACCCTCTTGGGGTGCAGGAGTCAGGAGGGGCCCCCTGCGCCGCCTCAAACGGTCACCCCGGACCCTCCGGCCCCAAGGGGTTCTCGGCTGAGGACCCCTTGGGGCTGACGCGGCCGATGGGGTGCTCGAGGCGCCCCAGAGGCATCACCGGTCACGATCGACCCTAGAGGTCGTCAGAACCTGGGCATCGCGGCGGCCCGGCTCGGCGATCCGCCGGCCGTCAAAGGCACCCGGCACCGGCACCCGGCACCCGGCACCCGGCGGACGTCATACGACCCGGTCGTCTCAGCAGCCAGCTCGTATGACGTCCCGGATCCTCAGCGGCGCAGCAGCCGGGCGGCCTCGACCGCCCAGTAGGTGAGGATCACGTCGGCGCCGGCCCGGCGGAAGGCGGTGAGCGTCTCGAGGATCGCCGGCTCCCGGTCGATCCAGCCGTTGGCGGCGGCCGCCTCGACCATGGAGTACTCGCCCGAGATGTTGTAGGCCGCCACCGGGATGTCGACGGCGTCCTTCACCTGGCGCAGCACGTCGAGGTAGGGCAGGCCGGGCTTCACCATGACGATGTCGGCGCCCTGCTCGACGTCGAGGAGCGCCTCGCGGACGCCCTCGAGCGCGTTGGCGGGGTCCTGCTGGTAGGTCCGGCGGTCGCCCTCGAGCGAGGAGCCGACGGCCTCCCGGAAGGGGCCGTAGAAGGCCGAGGCGTACTTCGCGCCGTACGCCAGGATCGACACGTCGGAGCGCCCGGCGCCGTCCAGCGCCGACCGGACCACGCCGACCTGGCCGTCCATCATCCCGGAGGGGCCGACCATGTGGACGCCGGCCGCGGCGTGGGCGAGCGCCATCTCGGCGTAGAGCTCGAGGGTACGGTCGTTGTCGATGCGCCCCGTCTCGTCGAGCACGCCGCAGTGGCCGTGCGAGGTGAACTCGTCGAGGCACAGGTCGCTCATCACCGTCAGCGCGGTGCCGACCTCGGCCACGACGTCGGCGATGGCGAGGTTGAGGATCCCGTCAGGGTCGAGCGCGCCGGAGCCGACCGCGTCCTTGACCGACGGGACGCCGAAGAGCATGAGCCCGCCGATGCCGGCCTCGGCCGCCTCGGCCGCCGCCTTCCGCACCGAGTCGCGGGTGTGCTGGACCTGGCCCGGCATCGAGCTGATCGGCACGGGCGCGTCGATGCCCTCGCGGACGAAGACCGGCAGCACCAGGTGGCGCGGCTCCACCGACGTCTCGGCGACCATGCGGCGCAGTGCCGGCGTCTGGCGCAGGCGACGGGGACGGATCACGGGTCGGTCGATCTCGGTCACGTGCTTCTCCTTGTCGACGGTTTGGTCTCGATACGCTCGCTGGCGCTCGCTACTCGACCAGCGAGAACACCGACGAGGGCTTCGCTGGTCGAGTAGCCGGAGCCGCTGGGCGGAGGCGTATCGAGACCAACGAGGGCTTCGCTGGTCGAGTAGCCGGAGCCGCTAGGCGGAGGCGTATCGAGACCCCTCGCTCACTTGGCCCGTGCGCGTCGCGCGGCGGGCTTGCGGTCCGACGGCTTGGTGACCGGCTGACCCGCCTCGACCAGCGCGGCCCGGCGGGCGGCGCCGAAGTCGGCGAGGGCGTCGGTGAGCGCCTCGATCGACGGCTCCGGGGAGAGTACGTCGACCCGCAGGCCGTGCTCCTCGGCGGTCTTGGCGGTCGCCGGACCGATCACGGCGATGACCGTGGACGGGTGCGGCTTGCCGGCGATGCCGACGAGGTTGCGCACCGTGGACGACGACGTGAAGACCACGGCGTCGAACTTGCCGGACTTGATCGCGTCGCGGGTCGGCGCCGGCGGCGGCGCGGCCCGGACGGTGCGGTAGGCGGTGACGTCGTCGGACTCCCAGCCGAGGTCGACCAGGCCGGCGACGAGGTTCTCGGTGGCGATGTCGGCGCGCGGGAGGAAGACCCGGTTGATGGGGTCGAGCAGCTCGTCGTACTCGGGCCAGTCCTCGAGCAGGCCGGCGGCCGACTGCTCGCCCGACGGCACGAGGTCGGGGCGCAGGCCCCACTCGAGCAGCGCGGCGGAGGTCTTGTCGCCGACGGCGGCGATCTTGAGGCCGGAGAAGGCGCGGGCGTCGAGCCCGTACTCGTCGAACTTCTCCCGGACCGCCTTGACCGCGTTGACCGAGGTGAAGGCGACCCACTCGTAGCGGCCCTCGACGAGGCCGCGGATGGCCTTGTCCATCTGCTGCGGGTTGCGCGGCGGCTCGACGGAGATGGTCGGCACCTCCTCGGGCACCGCGCCGTAGCCGCGCAGCTTCTGCGACAGCGCCGGGGCCTGCTCCTTGGTGCGCGGGACCAGCACCCGCCAGCCGAAGAGCGGCTTGGTCTCGAACCACGAGAGCGTCTCGCGTAGGTTGACGACCTTGCCGACCACGATGATGGCCGGCGGGGCCATCCGGGCGGCGCGGGCGTCCGCGGCGATGTGCTCCAGCGTCGAGGTGACGGTGGTCTGCTCGGTGGTCGTGCCGACCCGCGTCATCGCGACAGGCGTCTGCGGGGAGCGGCCGGCGGCCATCAGCTCACGGGCGATCTCGGCGATGAGGCCGACGCCGGAGAGCAGGACGAGCGTGCGGTCGTCGGCGTACGTCGACCAGTCGACCTTGTCGCCGCAGGTGACGACGGCGACCTCGCGGTGGTCCTTGGTGGTCAGCGGGATGCCGGCGTACGCGGGGACCGCGGCGACCGACGAGACGCCGGGGACGATCTCGAAGCCGATGCCGGCCTTGGCGACCGCGGCGGCCTCCTCGGGTCCGGAGGCGTAGAGGAACGGGTCACCCGTCATCAGCCGGACGACCTGCAGGCCACGCTTGGCCTGCTTGACGACCACCTTGGCGCGGGCGGCGTGGGTCAGCGGCTGGCCGTCCTCGCCGAAGCCGCCGTCGACGATCTCGGGCCGCTGCGCCGTGGCCTGCGGCTCGCCGTCGACGGGCTCGGGCATCCCTAGCAGCGTGCGGACCAGCGCCGCGTGCTCGACCGCCTCGGTGACGATGACGTCGGCCTGACGGATCAGGTCGGCGGCACGGACCGTCAGCAGGTCGGGGTCACCCGGCCCACTGCCGACGAACGACACCCAACCGGTCCTGCTCGTGTGTCCGGTCTCTCGCGCCATGACTTTGTCCTCTTGCTCTAGACGCCGCTCAGGCGTCGTGTCCTGCTTCGCTCCCGAGGGCATCAGCGCCCTCGGCGAGCATCTCCTTGGCCAGCTGGGTGCCGACCTCGGTCGCCGTTGCCGGATCTCCGCTGGCGGACATCCGTACGGCTGCCGTTCCGTCCGGCGAGAGCGCCACCGCCCTCACCCACAGCTCGTCGCCGCCGTCCGGCCCGTCACCCTCGACCACCTCGGCGAGGGTGCCGATCGGTGCCGCGCAGCCACCTTCGAGCGTGGCCAGCACGGCTCGCTCCGCCTCGACGGCGGCCCGTGTCCGAGCGTCGTCCAGCGCCGCAAGGGCGTCGACGAGCTCGTCCCCGGTCCGGCACTCGATCCCGAGCGCGCCCTGCCCGGGAGCGGGCAGGACCTGCAGGGGGTCGAGCGTCTCGGTCACCTCGTCGAGGCGGCCGATCCTGGCCAGTCCCGCCCGAGCGAGCACGACGGCGTCGTACTCACCGGAACGGACCTTGCCGATCCGGGTGTCCACGTTTCCACGAACGCCCACCACATCCAAACCGAGGCCGAGGGCAGCGATCTGGGCGGCGCGTCGCGGGGAGCCGGTGCCGACCCTCGCGCCCGTCGGCAGCTCGCCCAGGGTGAGGCCGTCGCGGGCCACCAGGACGTCGCGCGGGTCCTCGCGCACGGGGATGGCGGCGAGGGTCACGCCGGGGTGCGGGTACGTCGGCAGGTCCTTGAGGGAGTGGACGGCGACGTCCACCTCGCCGGCCAGCAGCGCGTCGCGCAGGGCGCTGACGTAGACGCCGGTGCCCTGCGGCGCCATCTCGGTGACGGGCGTCCCGGCGGCCTGGGTCCGGTCCCCGTCGGTGACGATCTCGACGAGCTCGACCTCGCGGCCGAGTCGCTCGCGGATCATCTCGGCGACGTGGCCGGACTGGGTCTTCGCGAGGAGGGAGCGGCGGGTGCCGATGCGGATGGTCACTGCTCGACCTCCGGGTCCGCCACGACGACCGAGCGGGTGACCGCGTCGACGGCGTCCGGGGAGAGCGCGAACAGCTCGGCCAGGGCGCGCTCGTAGGAGACCGCGCCCTGCTCCCCCGCCAGCTCGCGCACCCGGACGGTGGGCTCGTGGAGCAGCTTGTCCGCGACCCGGCGGGCGGCCTGGAGGACCTCCGCGCGCGTCCTCGGGTCGAGGTCGGGCAGCCGGTGGTCCAGGCGCGCCATCTCGGCCTCGACGACGCTGGTGGCCATCGTGCGCAGCGCCACGACGGTCGGGGTGACGCTGGCCTGGCGGCGGGCCGACAAGAAGGCGGCGACCTCCTGGGTCACGATCCGGCGCACCGCGGCGACCTCGTCGGCGGCCTCGGTGCCGTGCAGCGCGGAGGCGAGCTCCTCGAGGCCGACGAGCGTCACGCCGGGCAGCTCGGCGACGGCCGTATCGACGTCGCGAGGAAGGGCCAGGTCGACGACGCTCAGCGGCGCACCGTCGCGCGGCCCGACCATCCCGGGGGTGACGATCGCGCCGCTCGCGCCGGCGCACGTGATGAGCAGGTCGGCATTAGCGATCCGGGCGGCCAGCTGGTCGAGCGGGGCGGCCGTGGCGGCGTACTCCGCGGCGAGCCGCTCGGCCTTGGCCAGCGTCCGGTTGACCACGGTGATCTCCGCGGCGCCGAGCCGGCTGACGGTGGCGGTGGACAGGCCGGCCATGTTGCCGGCACCGACGATGACGACCCGCGCGCCGGCGACGCCCTGCGGCATCGCCTGGTCGAGGGCGGCGCTGACCAGCGTCGGGGCGGCCCGCTCGATGTCGGTCTCGGCGCGGGTGCGCTTGCCGACCCGCAGCGCCTGCTGGAAGAGCGAGTTGAGCGCGGTGCCGACGGTGCCGAGCTCCTGGCCGACCCGGAGCGCCTCGCGGGTCTGGCCGAGGATCTGGCCCTCGCCGACGGCCATCGAGTCGAGGCCGGCGGCGACCTGGAAGAGGTGGGAGACCGCGCCGTCGTCGTAGTGGACGTAGAGGTGCGGCAGCAGCGTCTCGACGTTCTCGCCCGCGCGCTCGACCAGCAGCCTGCTCAGCCCCTCGACGGAGCCGTGGAAGCGGTCGACGTCGGTGTAGATCTCGAGCCGGTTGCAGGTGGAGATCACCGTCGCCTCGGTGACGTGCTCGTGGGCGACGACATCGGCGAGGAGCTTGTGCACGCCCTCGGAGTCGAGGGCGACCCGCTCGAGCAGGGAGACCGGGGCGGTGTTGTGGGAGATGCCGACGACCAGGATGCTCACCGGGGTCCCCGATCGATCGTTCGCGGAGGAGCGAAGCGGGGGAGCGAAGAATCGAGTGGGGTGGTCATACGGGTTCTCCGTGTGCCTTGCGCTGCTCGTGGTAGGCGAGGATCTGCAGCTCGATGGACAGGTCGACCTTGCGCACGTCGACCCCTGGCGGCACCGTCAGCACGATCGGCGCGAAGTTGAGGATGCTGCTGATGCCGGCCGACACCATCCGGTCGGCGACGTCTTGGGCGGCGAAGGCGGGGACGGAGATCACGCCGATGGCCACGTCGTTCTCGCGCACGATCTGCTCGAGGTCGTCGAAGGGGCGTACGACGATCCCGGCCACCTGCTGCTCGTGCAGCGTGTGGTCGGCGTCGAGCAGCGCGACGACCCGGAAGCCGCGGCTGCGGAAGCCGGAGAAGTTGGCGAGCGCATGCCCGAGGTTCCCGATGCCGACGATCACGACCGGCCAGTCCTGGGTCACGCCGATCTCACGGGCGATCTGGTAGCGGAGGTACTCGACGTCGTACCCGACGCCGCGGGTGCCGTAGCTGCCGAGGTAGGAGAGGTCCTTGCGGAGCTTGGCGCTGTTGACGCCGGCCGCCGTCGCGAGCTGCTCGCTGGAGCATGAGACGGTGCCGCCGTCGGCGAGGGCGGTGAGGGCGCGGAGGTAGACCGGGAGCCGTGCGACGGTCGCCTCGGGGATGTCCCGGACTGCGTCGGTGGGGGTCCGTGCGGTCACGTGCGTCGCTCTCTCGTTGCCCGGCATGCAACGGGGGCCGCCAGCGGTCCGGGCGCGCTACACACCGCTGTTCACTTTAGGAGTTTGTGAACGCGAGAACAAAACGGACCGGGTGTGACGGCCGTCTCCCCTAGCGGCGCTCCTCCAGCGCCGCCCGCAGGCGGTCGGGAGAGACCCTCCAGAAGTCGTGCTGCCGGCCGTCGACGAAGGTCACGGGCACCTCCTCGGTGAACCGCTCGCGCAGTCCGGGGTCGGCGGCCGGGTCGTCGATGTCGACCTCGTCGTAGGACTCCCCGAGCTCGGCGCAGACGGCCTCGATGACGGTCCGCGCCTCGTCGCAGAGGTGGCAGCCCGGTCGGCTGTAGAGCGTGACGCGGGCGTTCACTCCAGCAGTCCCATCACCCGACGGCGCTCCATGTTGCGCAGCCGGCCCTTCTGCACCTTGCCGGTCGCTGTGTGCGGCAGCGCGTCGACCAGCTCGACCCGCGACGGCTGCTTGAAGCCGGCCAGCCGCTCGGCGCAGCGGGACCGGACCCGGAAGGCCAGGTCACCGGGCGCGCCCGAGGCCGGGACGACATAGGCGACGACCGCCTCGCCGGTCTGCTCGTCCGGCACGCCGATGACCGCGACGTCAGCGACGCCCGCGACCTCGGCGATGGCGTCCTCGACCTCGACCGGATAGACGTTGAAGCCCGAGACGATGACCAGGTCCTTGAGGCGGTCCACGAGGGTGATGTCGCCGTCCGGCGAGAGGAAGCCGACGTCACCGGTGGCCCACCAGCCGTCCGGGTCGGGGCCGTCGGCACCGTCGGGCCAGTAGCCGCTGAAGAGGTTGGGCCCGCGCAGCAGCAGCTCACCCGGGTCTCCCTGCTCGGGCGCGCCACCCGCCTCGTCGACGAGCCGCAGCTCGACGCCGGGAAGCGCGGCGCCGACGGAGCGCGGGTCGACGTCGACCGCGACCGAGCACAGGGTGGAGGTGACCACGGGCGCCGCCTCGGTGAGCCCGTAGCCCTGGTGGACGGGGATCTTCGTGCGCGTGGTGAACGCGTCGACCAGGTCCGGGTCGAGCGGCGCGGAGCCGGACAGCAGCAGCCGCACCGGCCCGAGCCGCTCCTCCAGCGTCGGGTCCTGCATCCAGTAGGCGAGCACGGGCGGGGCGACGGGCACGACGCTGCACGCCTCGTCCTCGATGAGGTCGAGGGCGCTCTGCGGGTCGAACCGGTCGACCAGCATGAGCTTGGCGCGGTGGCGCAGGACGGAGCCGAGCACGGCGTTGAGACCGTAGACGTGGAAGAGCGGCAGCACGCCGAGCACGACGTCGTCGCCGTGGATCATCGGCGGCTCGACGGCGGCGATCTGGTCCACGTTGGCCAGCAGCGCCCGGTGGGTGAGCATCGCGGCACGCGGCCGACCGGACGTGCCGCTGGTGTAGAGCAGCACCGCGAGCCGTTCGGGGTCGGTGACCGGCGGCACCGGCCGGGCGGCCTGGGCGCGCAGGTCGTCGTACCCGCGCTCGCCGGGCAGCAGGGTCGCCCCGACGACGAAGACCTGCGGCTGGACGGTGCGCTGGAAGAAGTCGGCGTCGACCTGGCCGAGGTCGAGCTCCCCGGCCATCGCCCGGTCGACGTAGCTCGTCGCCTCCCGGACCGCGTCGATCCCCTCGGCGTCGGCGACCACGATGCGGGCCCCCGAGTCGCCGATCGCGCGGGCGAGCTCGGTGCCCGTGCCACGCGGATTAAGGGGTACGGCGACCGCCTGGACGCGCAGCACGGCCAGATAGGTCACCACGAACTCGAGCCGGTTGGCCGTGACGATCGCGACGCGGTGGCCGACGATGATCCCGGCATCGGCGAGGCCGGTGGCCACGCGGTCCACCTCGTCGTCGAGCTGGGCCCAGGTCAGGCTGCGACCAGCGGTCTCGACGAGGGCGAGCTTGTCGGGGCTCTCGAGGGCCGCCAGCCCGAGCAGATCGGCCACTCCGCGGACGGTCCCGGGCGATGACATAGGCGCGATCCTATGCACAGTGAGGTGGCGCACATCAGGTAAACCCTGCGCTTGCCCCACTAGATTGGCGACCGTGGCCGCGACCCAGCCCCGCCGGAACCTCACCCGCCGCTCGACGCTGGCCGGTGAGGCGGCCGCCGCGGCCGCCGAGGTCGAGTCGGCGCTGACGACGCCGGCCGTGCGCGACAGCGCCGCGTTCTTCGACGTGGACAACACGATCATGCAGGGCGCGAGCATCTTCCACCTGGCCAAGGGGCTCTACCGCCGGCAGTTCTTCACCAAGCGGGAGATCCTCGGGGCCGCCTACAAGCAGGCCTACTTCCGCCTCATCGGGGTCGAGGACCCCCAGCACGTCGCCGACGCCCGCGCCTCGGCGCTGGCCTTCATCGCTGGTCACACCGTCGCCGAGCTGCAGCAGATCAGCGAGGAGGTCTTCGACGAGGCGATGTCCGTCAGGATCTGGCCCGGCACCCGCGCCCTGGCACAGCTCCACCTCGACCAGGGTCAGCGGGTCTGGCTGGTCACCGCCGCGCCGATCGAGATCGCGGAGATCATCGCGCGCCGGCTCGGGCTGACCGGCGCGATGGGCACCGTCGCCGAGCACGTCGACGGCGTCTACACCGGCCGGCTGGTCGGCGAGATGCTGCACGGATCCGCCAAGGCGGAGGCGGTGCGGGCCCTGGCGGAGCGCGAGCGCCTCGACCTGGGTCGTTGCTCGGCGTACTCCGACTCCTTCAACGACCTGCCCATGCTCTCCCTCGTCGGCGACCCGTGCGCGATCAACCCGGACCACCGGCTGCGCGCCTACGCCCGCAGCAGGGGCTGGCGGGTGAAGGACTACCGCACCGGCCGCAAGGCGGCCCGCGCCGGGCTCGTGGCCGGTGCCGTCGGCGGCGCCGTCACCGGCGCCGTCGCAGCCGGTGCCGCGCTCCGCGGCCGCCGCGACTGAGTTCCCCGCCCGGGCGCGCATCGTGACGTCCGACACACTCTCGCGCTCAGTGGTTACCGGAGCGTAGGCGAACTGACAGGGTGGAGTCGGCCGTCTACCATGGCGGAGGTTCATGGGGAGCTACCGGGGGTGGACCGTGGGAGGCGCGTGCGACATGCCACGGCACGAGGGTGACCTCTCGCGCGGCCTGGACTCGCTCCGGTCGGCCGTCGCCCGCGCGCTGTGCGCCACGCGGCCGGCACCGCTCGCATACGCCGGCCCCGGCATCCTCCTCATGGACACCGGTCCGGCCGCCGGGACCGCCTCCCCCGGCTCAGGCGGCTCCGACGACCACGACCTCGCAGCCTCCTCGGAGGAGTCCGAGGGCGACCGTCAACGGCTGATCGCGCTGGTCGAGCTCGCCCGCAAGGGCGACACCGAGGCGTTCGGCCTGCTCTACGACCACTACAGCGGGGCGGTCTACCGGTTCCTCTACTACCGGACCCGCTCGCAGACGCTCGCCGAGGACCTCACCTCCGAGACGTTCTTCCGCGCGCTGCGCTCGATGACCACCTTCAAGTGGCAGGGCAAGGACTTCGGCGCCTGGCTGATGACCATCGCCCGCAACCTGGCCACCGACCACTTCAAGGCCGGCCGGACCCGCCTCGAGCTCACCACCGAGGACATGGGGCTGCACGACGACGCCGCCGACGGCCCCGAGACCGAGGTCCTGGCCGGCATCACCAACGAGCTGCTCCTCGAGGCGCTCGCCAAGCTGCCCGACGAGCAGCGCGACTGCGTCGTCATGCGGTTCCTGCAGAGCATGAGCATCGCCGAGACGGCTGCCGTGCTCGGCCGCAGCGAGGGCGCCGTCAAGCAGCTGCAGCTGCGCGGTGTGCGCAACCTGGCCAAGCTGATGCCGGAAGGGCTGCGTGGCTAGATGATCCGGGCCGTAACTCCTGCGCCGGTTGCGTCGTTGCTCCGGATGACAGCGGCGACCCGCGGCACTGTGCTGCGCCGGAGCGACCGCTTCATGAGACAGGGGACCGACCGATGAGCCCGGCGTTCTCGACGCGCCGCCGCGCCGAGCAGTTCGACGCATTGCTGGACGGCCGCCTCACCGAGGCGCCGTCGGCGCAGCTGGCGAGCCTGCTCGCGCTCGCCGACGGACTGCGCGCCGTGCCCCAGCTCGCGCCGCGCGCGGAGTTCACCGCCAGCCTGCGCGAGCGGCTGATGGCGGAGGCGCCGACGGCCCTCGCGGTCACCGCGCCCGACGGTGCGTCGGACGCCAACTCGCGGCTGTCCGTCGGTCACCACGCTCCCGGGAAGCCGCGCCGCGAGCGCCGACTGGCCGTCGCCCTCGCCGCCGTGTCGATCGTCGGCGCGACCGGGACGTCGGCGGTCGCCTCGCAGGGCGCCCTCCCGGGCGACACGCTCTATCCCGTCAAGCGCCTCGTCGAGGACGTCCGGACGACGCTGGCCATGGGCGAGACCGCCAAGGCCGACGTACTCCTGTCGCAGGCGCGCACCCGCCTCGAGGAGCTGCGCGGGCTGGGCGAGCGCGACGACGTCGACGAGGCGGCGGTCAAGCGGACCATCGAGGACTTCGCCCAGGACGCCGACGGCGCCTCGACGATCCTCCTCGCCGACTACGCCGACCACCGCGACGAGCAGGCCATCGGCAAGCTGCGCACGTTCACCGCGCAGGGTGCGACGGCGCTGAGCGAGCTCGCCGACCTCCTGCCCGAGGGCGTGCACGGTGCGCTCGCCGAGGCGACCGACGCGATCCTCGGCATCGACCACTCCGCGGCCGAGGCCTGCCCCGCCTGTGGCGGCGGCATCACCGAGCTGCCCTCGACGCTCGTCGACCTGCTCGCCGCGACGCAGGCGTCCCTCGACCAGGCGGCCTCCGCGCCGCAGAAGCCCGGCAACGGCGCCAAGCCGGCGGACGCCGTGCCCGCCGTCCCGGCTCCCTCGGCGGGCACGCTGCCCGGCCACGTGACCGATCCGCTGAAGACCCGTCCCGGCACCAAGAGCGGACCCGGCGCCGGCGTACTGCCGACCGCACCGCCCACCAGCCTCGGCGACGGCGTCGGCCAGGTCGGCGACGGCGTGGGTGGAGCAGTGGGCGGCGTCGGCGGTGCGGTCGGTGACCTGGGCGACCAGGTCGGCGGGCCGCTCGGCGACACCCTCGGTGACGTCGGCGACGGCGTCTCGGGTCTCGGCGGAACCGTCGGCGGAACCGTCGGCGGCGTCGGTGGCCTCCTGGACGACGTCACCGGCGGCCTCCTCGGGACCGGCACCTCCCCGACCCCTCGCCCCTGAGCCGAGTCAGCCGAAGACGGAGGGGCGCTGCATGAGCAGCGAGTAGAGCGTCTGCTGGATGGTCTCGCGGACCTGGTCGGTGACGTCGAAGACCAGCATCGGGTCGTCGGCTGCGCCGGCGTCGTACTCGTCGGTGCGGATCGGCTCGCCGAACTCGATGATCCACTTCGACGGCAGCGGGACCAGACCGAGCGGGCCGAGCAGCGGGAAGAACGGCGTGATCGGCAGGTAGGGCACGCCCAGCGCGCGGGCGAGCGACGGGATGTTGCCGATGAGGGGGTAGATCTCCTCGGCGCCGACGACGGAGAGCGGGATGATCGGTACGCCGGTGCGTATGGCGGCCGAGACGAAGCCGCCCCGACCGAAGCGCTGGAGCTTGTAGCGGTCGCTGTAGGGCTTGCCGATGCCCTTGAAGCCCTCCGGCCAGACGCCGACCAGCTCACCGCCGCGCAGCATCCGCTCGGCGTCCTCGGTGCAGGCCAGCGTCGCACCGGCCTTGCGGGCGAGCGCGCTGACGAACGGCATCCGGAAGACGAGGTCGGCGCCGAGCGGACGCAGGAAGCGACCGGTGTGGTCGTGGATGCTGACCATCGTCATCAGGCCGTCGACCGGCACCGTGCCGGAGTGGTTGGAGACCACGAGGGCGCCCCCGGCCGCGGGGATGTTCTCGATGCCGCGCACCTCGACGCGGAACCACTTCTCTGCGATCGGGCGCAGCGCGGCGTGCAGGAAGCTCTGGGTGAGCTCGGAGTCGAAGCCGTAGTCGTCGACGACGTAGTCGCCGGTCACCCGGTGGCGGAGGAAGGCGAGGAAGCGGGCCAGCTGCGGCTCCCAGTCGACGCCGAAGACCTCCTGGGCCGCGCTGGTGATCGCCGCCTGCCAGTCGCTGACCGGGATGCCGGCCAGCGACGAGCGCTCCCGGGTCGTGGCGGGCGCGTCAGTGGGGGCCTGGTCGGGGACGGCTTGTACGGCGGGTTCGGCGGGCTGCTCATCGGCCCGCTCGATCGGGTCCTCGGCCGGCTGCTCCGCGGCCTTGGCGCCGGTCCGGCGCTGAGCGGGCTTGGGGGCGAGGCTGCGCGCTGCCGCCGACGGAGGCCGACCGGTGCCACGGCCGGGGCGTCCCCGGGTGCCGATCGGGATGATCTCGGCGCCGCCCGTCTCCTCGGCCTCGCTCATCGCTCCACCCCCGCTCCGAGCTCGCGCTCCTGCGACAGCCGACCCTGCAGGTCCGCCAGCAGACGGTCGACCCGGCCGCCCGTCGGCACCAGGTTGGACGCGAAGTCACCCACTGTCGCGGCGGTGGAGAAGCGGGGCTCGAAGCCGAGGTCGCGTCGCATCCGGGTGGTGTCGACGCCGCGTCCGAAGGTCAACAGCGCGCGCAGCTCGGGCGAGAACTCCGAGACGTGCATCGAGCGGAGCACGCCGCCGAGCCCGCCGAAGGCGAAGCCGGGCAGCGGAGCCGTCGGGCGCTGGATGCGTCGTACGACCTGGCTCAGCGTGAGCAGGCCGTCTCCGGCGATGTTGAAGGTGCCCGGGACCTGCGCGGCGACGGCGTGGCCGATCGCACCGAGGAGGTCGCGCTCGTGGAGGAACTGCAGCCGCGGGTCGAACCCGAGCACGGTCGGGATGACCGGCATCCGCAGGTAGGTCGCGATCGGGCTCTCGACGCGCGGCCCGAGGACGTTGGCGCAGCGCAGCACGGTGACGACGACCTCGGGACGTCGTCGCGCGAAGCCGCGCACGTAGCCCTCGATCTCGGCGACGTCCTTCGCGTACCCCCCGCGAGGCTGGCGCCGCGGCTCCATGTCCTCGGTGAACATCGCGGGGTCGCGGTTGCTGGCGCCGTAGACGTGGGTCGTCGACTTCACCACGAGCTGGCGCACGCTCGGCGCCTTCTGGCAGGCGGCCAGGAGCTGCATCGTCCCGATGACGTTGAGCTCCTTCATCGTCGACCGGCCGCCGCTGGGGCCGGGCGTCGAGATCACGCTCATGTGGACGACGGTGTCGACGTCCTCCTTGGCGATCACCTTGGCGATCACCGCGTTGCGGATGTCGGCCCGGACGAACGACATCCCTCCGACGTCGCCGCGCGGCGGTACGACGTCGACGCCGATCACCCGCTCGACGCCGGGGTGGTCCGCGGCAGCGCGCGCGAACCGTCGACCGAGGTCTCGAGAGACCCCGGTGACGAGTACGACGCGACCGGCCACGTGGCGACCCTATCGACTCATGCGAGCGGGAATCGGGCGCGGGTGAGTGAGACTGACCACCCACAGGAGAGGTCGCGCGGCTGCGCGACCTCCGGCGTCACTTGCCGAGCTTGCGACGCGCGACGCGCGTCTTCTTCAGGAGCTTGCGGTGCTTCTTCTTCGCCATGCGCTTGCGGCGCTTCTTGATGACAGAACCCACGGGAAACCTTTCACGAACCGGATCCGACTCCAGCCGGACCGGCACAGCCTAGCCGTCCGCTGCGACACGGACGGAATCGAGGCTTCCCGTGGGTGTGCGTCAGCCGGCGTTGTAGAAGCTGTTCTTGATGTAATCGTTGGCGTCCTCTTCACGGACGCGGAACGAGCGGCCCACCCGGACAGCCGGGAGTTCACCGCCATGCACGAGGCGATAGACCGTCATCTTGGAGACGCGCATCATGTCTGCGACCTCCGCAACGGTCAGGAACTTCGCCTCGGAGAGCTCGGGCTTTCCAGCCATCGTGTCCACCGTACTTTCTTGTGGCGCGCCATCGGCTTCCCCACCGATGCTCTCACGCGACCGCGTGCCGTGAGAATAGAGCCTGGAGTGACTGATGGGGAAGAGGAAACTTCTGCGACTTGCAGATTCCTCGGCGTGTCGCCTTGAAACATCCCCGAACCGTTGTTCTCAGTCTTTACCTTGGGGACCGTCACCAGGCCGACGGGTCGAGCCCGTGCAGGGGGAACACGGCCGTCCGCGTGGCGTTGACCTGGCGGTCCAGCCAGGCGTCCGGGTCGTAGCCCTCCCGCCAGTCACGGTAGCGCGGCTCACGCCCGTCGGTCATCCGTCGCGGCGCGACCTGGCCCAGCCGGTGCTCGACGTGCTCGCGCCAGCCACCCGGAGTCTCGAGGGTCGGGTCCAGGGGACTGCCCCCGACGATCGAGAGCAGGTGGGTCCACGCGCGGGGGACGACGTCGACGACGGCGTAACCTCCCCCGCCGAAGGCGACCCAGCGTCCGCCGGCGACGTCGTGCGCGAGCTCGTGCAGGGCGAGGTACGCCGCCCGCTGACCGTCGACGGTGAGCATCAGGTGCGCGAGCGGATCCTCGGCGTGGGAGTCGCAGCCCTGCTGGGTCACCAGGACCTCCGGCCGGAAGGCGTGCAGCAGGTCCGGCACGACCGCATGGAAGGCACGCAGCCAGCCGGAGTCGCCCGTCCCCGGGGGCAGGGCGACGTTGACCGCCGAGCCCTGCGCGTCCGGACCGCCGACGTCGCCGGCGAACCCCGTGCCGGGGAAGAGCACCTGCCCGGTCTCGTGGATGCTGATGGTGAGCACGCGCGGGTCGTCCCAGAACGCCCGCTCGACGCCGTCGCCGTGGTGCACGTCGACGTCGACGTAGGCGACCCGCTGTGCGCCGTTGTCCAGGAGCCACTGGATGCCCGCGGCGACGTCGTTGTAGACGCAGAAGCCGCTCGCCCGGTCGCGCATCGCGTGGTGGAGACCGCCCATCACGTTGGCGGAGTGGATCGACTCCCCCGTCCAGACCTGCCGGCAGGCCTCGACGCTCGCGCCGACGATGTGGGCGCTGGCGTGGTGCATGTTGCGGAAGACGGGGTCGTCCTCGGTGCCGAGGCCGTGCGCGACGTCGGGCTCGAGGGTGGCGCCCGCACGCTGGACGGCCTCGATGTAAGCCGCGTCGTGGACGCGGGCGAGGACCTCGTCGTCGGCCATCGGCGCAGCGACCGTGCTCAGCCGGCTGCCCAGGACGCCGAGCTCACCGGCCAGCCGCATGGTCAGGTCGACGCGGATCGGGCTCATCGGGTGGGTCGCCCCGAAGTCGTAGTCCGTCAGGCTCTCGTCGAAGACGACCGTCGCCGGCCCACTGCACTCCACGGCGTCGAACCTAGCGCGACGCGCGCGATCGCGAGGATCGCGTCCGGCTACGCGCTGCCCAGCTCCTGCGAGCGCTCGCGATTGGCGCGGGTCGCGTCGAGGAACGCGGCGCGCACCGCTGCCGACTCCAGGACCCGCAGCGCCGCGGCGGTCGTGCCGCCCGGCGAGGTGACCTGCTCGCGCAGGACGGCGGGGTGCTCGCCGGTCTCCCGCAGCAGGAGCGAGGACCCGGCCAGCGTCTGGTTGACGAGCTGCGTGGACGTGGCGCGCGGCAGCCCGAGGTGGACGCCGGCCTCGACGAGCGCCTCCGCCACATAGAAGACGTACGCCGGCCCGGAGCCGCTGATCGCAGCGGCCGCGTCGACGTGGCTCTCGGGCACGACGGCCACCTCACCGATCGCCCGCACCAGCGCGACGGCGTCCTCGAGGTCCTCCTCCGACGCTGACGCGCCGGCGGCCACGACGGTCATCCCCTCGCCGATCAGCGAGGGCGTGTTCGGCATGGTCCGGACCACGGCGACACCGTCGGGGACGGCCGCCTCCATGGCCCGGGTGGTGATCCCGGCCGCGAGCGAGACGACGAGCTGTCCGGGCCTCAGCTCGAGCGAGGCGAGCAGCGCCACGACGTCGTACGGCTTGACGCCGAGGACGAGGATGTCGGCTGACGCCGCCGCCTCGTCGGCCGTCGCGGTCCCGACGCCGTAGCGCGAGGCGAGCTCCTCGCCGCGCTCGGAGCGGCGCACGCCGGCGACGATGTCGGCGGGCGCGCGGCCGGCCTTGACGAGCCCGGAGAGCACCGCCTCGCCCATGTTGCCGACGCCGATGATCGCGATGCGGGAGCGGGAGGCCATGGCCCGGAGTCTAGGGCGGCCGGGCCGGCAGGACTTCTGCCGACTCGGGCTGCCCAGAGCGCGAGCTTCTGCCGACTCGGCTCACGGAGTGCGGCGGCGCAGCGTGGCGGCGCCGAGGGCGAGGCAGGCGACGGCGAAGCCGGCCACGACGGCGAGGTTCTGCCAGACGTCGCCGGTCGACGAGGAGCCCGCGATGTCGTTCATCGCGTCGACGGCGTAGGAGAGCGGCAGCACGTCGCTGATCCGGCCGAGCAGGTCCGGCATCGCGTCGCGCGGGACGAGCAGGCCGCAGAGCAGGATCTGCGGCACGACCAGCGCGGGCATGAACTGCACGGCCTGGAACTCGGTCCGGGCGAAGGCGCTGACGAACAGCCCGAGGGCGGTGCCGAGCACCGCGTCGGCGACGCCGACGACGGCCAGCAGCCACACCGGCCCCTGCACGTCCAGCCCGAGGAATCCGACACTGACCCCGACGGCGCAGGCCGCCTGGATCGCCGCCAGCAACCCGAACGCCAGGGCGTAGCCGAGCAGCAGGTCGAGCTTGGCGAGCGGCATCGCGAGCAGCCGCTCGAGCGTCCCGCCCGACCTCTCCCGCAGCGTCGTCACGCTGGTCACCAGGAACATCACGATGAAGGGGAAGATCGCCAGCAGTGCGGGCGCGATCCGGTCGAAGAGATCCACCCCCGGCTGGTCGTGGAACATCCACCACAGCAGCGCCATCAGCAGGCACGGCACCAGCACGAGCAGCACGAGGGTCCGCGGGTCGCGGCGGATCTGGGCGAGGACGCGGGCGGCGACGGCGAGGGTACGACGGACACTCACTGTGCTTGACCGTTCGCTCGCCGTTCGGCCACATCGGCCGGTGGCGCGGTGACGCCCGGAGGGCAGTGGCCTCTCGCTTCGCTCACCGGGCACCCCGCACGATCGAGAGGAACGCCTGCTCGATGTCGTCGACGCCGGCCTTCTGCTTGATCGCAGCCGGTGTCCCGTCGGCGATGAAGACGCCGTCCCGCATCAGCAGCAGCCGGTCGCAGCGTTCGGCCTCGTCCATCACGTGGCTCGACACCAGCACCGCTGCGCCGTCGTCGGCCAGCCGGTGGAACATCACCCAGAGCGACTCGCGCAGGACGGGGTCGAGGCCGACGGTGGGCTCGTCGAGCACGAGCAGGTCGGGCTTGCCGAGCAGCGCGACGGCGAGGTTGACCCGGGAGCGCTGGCCGCCGGAGAGGTTGCGGACGACCTGGTCGGCGTGGCCACCGAGGTCGACGGCCTCCAAGCAGCGGTCGATCTCGCCGCGATCGACCCCGAGCACGCGGGCGAAGAAGGCGAGGTTCTCGGTGATGCTGAGGTCGTCGTACACGCTCGCGGCCTGGGTGACGTAGCCGATCCGCGACCGCAGCGCTCGGGAGCCGGCCGGCTGGCCGAAGACCTGCACCGTTCCCGTGACCTTCGCCTGGACGCCGACGAGCACGCGCATGAGCGTCGACTTGCCGCAGCCGGACGGTCCAAGCAGGCCGGTCACCTCGCCGACCGGCACGGTGAAGTCGAGCCCGCGCAGCACCTCGCGGCTGCCCCGCGTCACCTCGAGTCCGTGTGCCTCGACCGCATTATTCATCACCCGTTGAATTATCCTCGCTCCTGGCGAGAGGTCAAGGGAGTGGGCCGGTGAGGTAGAGCTGGATCGTGGGGCCCATGACGCTGACGACGTCGTCGGCGGGCATCGACGCGAGCGGCTCCACCTCGAGCACGTAGCGCATCAGGATGAGTCCGGCGACCTGACTGGCGAGCAGCGGGGCGCGGTGCTCCACCCGGTCGATGCCGAGCTCGGTGAGCACCGGGACGAGCACCGCCGCGAGAAACCCGTCCTGGAACAGGCGGTGCCCCGACGGGTCGAGCAGGCTCCGCGCGACCGCGAGGAGAGGGAGCCGGCGGTCGGGGTCGTCCCAGACGGCCAGCAAGGTGCCCAGGATCCGCTCGCCGGCCCCGTCCATGCCCTGGGCGATGACGGGTGCGAGGACGTCGCGCGGGTCGACGGGCAGCGCGAGGGAGGCGACGAACAGGTCCCGCTTGCTGCCGAAGTAGTGGTGGACGAGCGCCGGGTCGACGCCCGCGTCGGCTGCGACCGCGCGGATCGAGGTGGCGCCGAAGCCCGCCTCCGCGAACCGCTCCCGGGCGGCGGCCAGGATCGCGGCCCGGGTGTCGGGCGCCCCCGGCCGGCGGCCCCGGCGGGCGGTGGTGGTCACGAGGAGGTCCGCGCCCGGAAGTGCTTGCGGGCGAACTCGAGCGACTCGCGCAGGTCGGTCTCCCGGTCGGCCTTGGTGGCGGCCTTGCGGGTGTTGATCTCGACGATGATCTCCCCGTCGAAGCCGCTGTCGGTGAGGTGCTCGAGGAAACGGTCGGCCCCGGTCGTGCCCCGGCCGGGCACGAGGTGCTCGTCCTTGGCCGACCCGGTCCCGTCGGTGAGGTGGACGTGGCGCAGCCGCGGTCCGAGCCGCTCGGCCATCGCGACGATGTCGTCCCCGGCGATGGCGGCGTGGGAGAGGTCGATGGTCGCGCTGGCGTAGGACTCGTCGGAGGGGTCGCGGCCGGGGAGGTACATCTCGACGCCGCGTCGCGACGAGGCCTTCCAGGGATACATGTTCTCGACGGCGAAGAAGAGTCCGGTCTCCTTCTCCAGCCGCTCGATGCCGGCCACGAACCCCGCGGCGTAGTCCTTCTGCCACCGGAACGGCGGGTGCACGACGACCGTGCGGGCGCCGACGGCCTCGGCCATCTCGGCGGAGCGGTAGAGCTTGCCCCAGGGCTCGGTGCCCCACACCCGCTGGGTGAAGAGCAGGCACGGCGCGTGGATGGCGCTGATCGGCACGTCGTGGTGGAGGGAGAGCTGGCGGACCGCCTCCACCTGCTGGGAGAGGCCGTCCACGCCCACCATCACCTCGACGGCGTCGTAGCCGACGCTCGCGGCATAGGCGAAGGCGTGCGCCGTCGACTCGGGATAGACCGAGACGGTCGAGAGACCGATGCGTGTCACTGGCCGGGTCCCAGGAAGCTGGGATGGTCGAGCCGCTCGAGGATCACACCCTCGCGCAGCGCCCAGGGGCAGATCTCGAGCGCGGGCAGGTCGACGATGTCCCGCGAGGAGCTGTGCACGTCGATCGGCTGGAAGGAGTACGCCGGCAGCGGAGCCGCTCCCCCGTAGGCATCCACCACGACCCGATGCCCGGTGTTGGAGCCGATGTCCAGCACGCCCAGCCGCATGCCTCCCACGCTACCGGGCGGCCACAGCGGCCATCGCCAGGCACGGCAAGGGACCGCCCGTACGCTGAGCCCCATGCCCGAGGTGCCCCTGGACTTCCCGCGCGCGTGGGTGGAGTTCACCAACCCCGACGACGAGTCGGAGGTGATGCGCTGCGACCTCACCTGGCTGACCTCGTCCTACCAGTGCATCTTCGGCGGCGGGTGCCGCGGGATCTACGCCGACGCGCCCGACATGGGCTGCTGCACGCTGGGCGCGCACTTCGCCGACAAGGACGACGAGCGGCGCGTCGCCGGGTTCGTCGCCCAGCTGACCGAGGACGAGTGGCAGCTCAAGCCGGCTGGCGACGTCCGGACCCGCGACTGGGTCGAGAAGGACGACGAGGGCGCCCGCAAGACCCGCGTCGTCGAGTTCCAGGGCCAGCAGGCGTGCGTCTTCCAGAACCGCCCCGGCTCCCGGCAGGGCATGGGCTGCGCCCTCCACATCCTGGCCGCCAAGCAGGACCGCTCCCACGTCGAGACCAAGCCGGACGTCTGCTGGCAGCTGCCGATCAAGCGCGCCTTCCGCGACGTCGAGCGCCAGGACGGGTCGACCTACACCGAGGTCACGATCACCGAGTACGACCGCCGCGCATGGGGCCCCGGCGGGCACGACCTCGACTGGTACTGCTCGGGCAACACCGAGGCGCACATCGCCGTGGAGCCCGTCTTCCTCACCCATGAGCCGGAGCTCGTCGCGCTCATGGGCGAGGGGGCGTACGCCGAGCTGCGACGGCACTGCGAGGCGCACGTGCGCTCGCGGTCGGCCCTGGCGCTGCACCCCGCGGACTGACCCGCCGTCCGCTGCGGTCGTCTCGCAGCACGGCGCGCGTCGATTTACTCTCGACGTCAAGAGACACCGACCCCCATGCGTGGCGTTTCTCAGCGGTTGTTCAGAATCTGGGCATGCGCCTGGACCATCTTTCTTACGCCGCCGGCCCTGACGGGCTGGTCGGCACTGCGAAGCGCATCGGCGAACTCCTGGGACAAGAGTTCGAGGACGGTGGCGTCCATCCCCGCTTCGGCACCCGCAACTACACGCTGCCCCTCCGAGGGGGCATCTACCTCGAGGTCGTCGAGTGCCTCGACCACCCGGCGTCCGACAAGGCGCCGTTCGGCCAGGCCGTCAAGGCCCGCTCGGCGCTCGGTGGCGGCTGGCTCGGCTGGGTCGTGTCGGTCGACGACATCGGTCGCGTCGAGGAGCGGCTCGGTCGCCCGGCCCAGCCCGGCAACCGGCACAAGCCGGACGGCACCGAGCTGCGCTGGAAGCAGCTCGGCCTCAGCGACCTCCTCGTCGACCCCCAGCTGCCCTACTTCCTCGAGTGGGAGTCGCCGGCCGAGCTGCACCCCGGCAACGCCGGCTCGGACGTCACGCTGACCGCGGTGGAGATCTCCGGCGACCCGCAGCGGGTGCGCGACTACCTCGGCGAGTCGCTCCGTGAGCGGGTCGACCCGTGGACCGGCCAGCCGGCCGAGAACGTCGAGATCCGCTGGGTCGCCGAGCACGGCACGCCCGGCCTGGTCGCGGTCCACTTCGCGACCCCAAACGGGACCGTCCGCATCTGAGCCAGGACGTCATGCGATCCGGCGGCCCGAGCGACCAGGCCGCATGACATCCCTGCCCTCGGGCGCGGTCCCCAGCCCCAACATCTGGAACCACACCGCCACCTACGAGCTCGAGAACCGGGCCGCCGACCCCACCGGGGCACTCTGGCGAGCGATGGAGTCCGTGGTCGACTGGTCGGGGCGTGACGTCCTGGACCTCGGCTGCGGCACCGGCTTCCACCTGCCGCGGTTCGCCCAGACCGCCCGCACGGTGACCGGCGTCGAGCCGCACCCCTCGCTCGCCGCGCTCGCCCGTCGGCGTACCCGCCGGGTCGGGAACGTGTCGGTGGTGGTCGGCGTGGCGCAGGACATCCCGCTGCCGCCCGCGTCCGTCGACGTGGTGCACGTGCGCTGGGCCTACTTCTTCGGACCCGGCTCCGAGCCGGGCCTCGCCGAGCTCACCCGGGTCGTACGCCGGGGAGGGACCGCGCTCGTCATCGACAACGACGCCAGCCGGTCGACGTTCGGCGCGTGGTTCCGGCGCGGCTACCCGAGCGTGGACCCGGACGCCGTCGAGCGGTTCTGGTCCACCCACGGCTGGACGCGGGTGCCCGCCGAGATGGGGTGGTCGTTCGCCTCGCGGGCCGACCTCGAGGCGGTGGTGCGCATCGAGTTCGCGCCCGAGGTCGCCGAGGCGGTGCTCGCCTCCCACACCGGCCTCGACGTCGACTACGCCGTCAACCTCTGGTGGAAGCGGTTCTGAGCCCGCTCCGCGGGCGCCTCGGAGCCGTCAGCGGCGGTCCGGCCCGCTCGTGCCGCGGACCTCGAGCGTCGGCGTGAGCATGACGCCCGGTCCGACCTGGGAGGGCGTGGCCAGCAGGCCCTCGAGGGCCTTGACCAGCTCGACGGCGGCCTCCTCGAGCGGCTGCCTGACGCTGGTCAGGCCCGGCCACACCGTCTGCGCGACCTGGCTGTCGTCGAACCCGACCACGGCGACGTCGTCGCCCGCCTGGAGCCCCCGCTCGGCGAGGGTGTGCATGACGCCGATCGCCAGGGTGTCGGAGGCGCAGACGAAGGCCGTCGGCCCCGCCTCGGCGAGCATCACCCGGGCGGCGCTGCAGCCGGAGTTGACCGCGTCCTCGACGCGCGAGGCGAGCCCGGTGGTGGGCAGACCCGCCTCGTGCATGGCCCGCAGCCAGCCGGAGCGGCGCTCCTCGCCGAGGACCGAGTCCTTCTTCCAGCCGATCCAGGCGATCCGGTCGTGCCCCTTCTCGATCAGGTGGCGGGTGGCCAGCTCGGTGCCCGCGGCGCCGTCGATGTCGACCCAGGGGTGGCGGGCGTTGTCGTCGTCCCACGGGCGCCCGAAGGAGACGAACGGCGCCCGTCGCTCGCGCAGCCAGGCGGCCTGCCCCTCACCGAGATAGGTGTCGGTGACGACGAAGGCGTCCACCGCCGTGGAGCGGAGCAGCTCGTCATAACCCGTGAGCGGGTCGTCCTCCAGGGCGTCGGTGAAGAGCAGGACGTGGTAGCCGGCCTCGCCGCTCTTCTCGACGAGCGAGTGCACGAAGCGGTCCATCACCACGCTCGCCGTGCCCTCCTGGACCGGCGTGATCCGCAGGCCGATGAGGTGGGACGCGCGGGTGCGGAGGTTGCGAGCGGCGCGGTTGGGCTTGTAGCCCAGCTCGTCGATCGCCTGCTGGACACGCGCCAGGGTGTCGGCCCGGAGCAGGTCGGGGTTGTTCACCGCGTTGGAGACGGTCTGGCGCGAGACTCCGGCGAGCTCGGCGACGTCGGCGAGCGTCGGCGCCGACACGGGGAACCGCGTCCGTCGGCCGGCATCCTGCCTTGATCGTTCCAACACTCGGACAGCATAGGAGATCGCTCGCGCGCTTTCGCAGCGATGTCGGTGCTTTCGCCTAGCGTCCTCCCCATGTCGAAAGCCGCCCCGAAGCCGCGCCCCGCCTTCCGCTGCTCCGAGTGCGGTTGGGAGGCCGTGAAGTGGGTGGGCAGGTGCGGCGAGTGCCAGGCCTGGGGCTCGGTCGCGGAGGTCGCCGCAGCGCCCGTGGGCCGGACGCCGGCCACGCCGGTCTCGACCAAGGCGGTCCCCATCGGCGAGGTGTCCGTGGAGGAGTCCACCTACCGCTCGTCGGGGGTGCCCGAGCTCGACCGGGTGCTCGGCGGCGGGCTCGTTCCCGGCGCGGTCATCCTGCTCGCCGGAGAGCCCGGCGTGGGCAAGTCGACGCTGCTGCTGGAGGTGGCCGCCCAGACCGCGCGCTACCAGCGGCGCGCCCTCTACGTCTCCGGCGAGGAGTCGGCCTCGCAGGTGCGGCTGCGCGCCGACCGGACCGGCGCCGTGCAACCGGAGCTCTACCTCGCGGCCGAGACCGACCTGGGCGCCGTACTCACCCACATCGAGGACGCCAAGCCCGCCCTGCTCGTCGTCGACTCGGTCCAGACGATCGGCGCCGCCGGTGTGGACGGCGTCCCCGGTGGTGTGTCCCAGGTCAAGGAGGTCGCCGCCGCGCTGGTGCGGACCGCGAAGACCCGCAACATCACCACCGTGCTGATCGGCCACGTGACCAAGGACGGGACGATTGCCGGGCCGCGTGTGCTCGAGCACCTGGTCGACGTCGTGCTCCACTTCGAGGGCGACCGCAACTCCCGTTTCCGCATGGTGCGGGCGATGAAGAACCGCTTCGGCCCGGTCGACGAGGTCGGCTGCTTCGACCTCTCCTCCGACGGCATCACCGCGGTCACCGACCCGACCGGGCTCTTCGTCGAGCGCCACCAGCAGCCCGTCTCGGGGACGTGCGTCGCGGTCACGATGGAGGGGCGCCGCCCGATGCTCGCCGAGGTCCAGGCGTTGGTCACTCCGTCGGCGCTCGACAGGCCGCGCCGGACGACCTCCGGGCTCGACGGGTCGCGGGTCGCGATGGTGCTGGCGGTGCTGCAGCGACACTGCGGCTACGGCTTGGCGGTGCGCGACATCTTCGCCTCCACCGTCGGCGGCGCCCGCCTCTCCGAGCCGGCCAGCGACCTCGCCGTCGCGGTCGCGCTCGCCTCGGCCACGACCGGTGACCCGACGCCGCCGGGCGTCGTGGCGATGGGCGAGATCGGCCTGGCCGGCGAGCTGCGGCGCGTGCGCGACCTGCCCCAGCGGCTGGCCGAGGCGGCCCGGCTCGGCTTCTCCGTCGCCGTCGTGCCGGCCGAGCCCGGCGAGCGGTCCCGGTTGCCCCGCGAGCGGCGCGTCGACGGCATGCGCGTCTTCGAGCTCAGCGACGTGCGGTCGACGCTGGAGTTCCTCCGGCTGACCACGCCGGTGCGCGAGTCCCACCTGCGCAAGGAGGACCCCGGGTTCTGAGCGGCCGGCCGGGCGGGGCGCCGCCGACCGATAGACTTCGCGAACCGTCGTACGAGAAGGGGGAAGGGCGTTGGCCCAAGACCGCCCCGAGGACACCCTCCAGCTTCGCGAGACCCTCGCCCGGATCGCTCCCGGAACCGCGCTACGTGACGGCCTGGAGCGCATCCTGCGCGGCCGGACCGGCGCGCTGATCGTCCTCGGCTACGACAAGACCGTCGACTCGATCTCGACCGGCGGCTTCCAGCTCGACGTGCCGTTCACCTCGACCGGCCTGCGCGAGCTGGCGAAGATGGACGGCGCGATCATCGTCGACTCCAGCATCAGCCGGATCCTGCGGGCCGCCGTGCATCTGATGCCCGACCACACCCTCCCGTCCAACGAGACCGGCACGCGCCACCGCACCGCCGACCGTGCCGCCCGGCAGACGGGCTTCCCCGTCATCTCGGTGTCGCAGTCGATGCAGATCATCGCCGCCTACGTCGGCGAGACCCGGCACGTCCTGGAGGACACCGGCCAGATCCTGTCGCGGGCCAACCAGGCGCTCGCGACGCTCGAGCGCTACAAGATGCGGCTCGACGAGGTCGCCTCGACGCTGTCCGCCCTCGAGATCGAGGACCTCGTGACCGTGCGAGACGTCGCCGTGGTGGCGCAGCGCCTCGAGATGGTGACCCGCATCGCCCGCGAGATCGAGGACTACATCGTCGAGCTCGGCACCGATGGCCGACTGCTCGCCCTCCAGCTCGAGGAGCTCGTCACCGGTGTGGACACCGAGCGGGAGCTGGTGATCCGCGACTACCTGCCGCGCAGCCGCCGCTCGAAGAGCCCCGAGGAGCTCCTCGCGCAGCTGGAGGCCCTGTCGGCGACCGAGCTGGTCGACCCCGCGGCCACCGCCCGGGTGCTGGGGCTCGGCAACGGCGAGCACCTCGACGGCGCCGTGACGCCGCGCGGCTACCGGCTGCTCGCCAAGGTCCCGAGACTCCCGGTGAGCGTGGTCGACCGGCTCGTCGACCACTTCGGCACCCTGCAGAAGCTCCTCTCGGCCGGCATCGACGACCTCCAGGCGGTCGACGGCGTCGGCGAGCTGCGCGCCCGCTCCGTGCGCGAGGGGCTCTCCCGGCTGGCCGAGTCGACGATCCTCGAGCGGTATGTCTAGGCCAACTGCACGGCGAGGAACGAGCAGGGCAGCGTCGGCCGACCAGGTCGAGTAGCGCGCGACTGGGGAACGAAGTCCCGACCGGCCGTATCGAAACTCGAGTCCTGGGGCGAGCGAGCGCGTCAGCGTCCTCGCCTGCCGGGTCGAGTCGGGCGCGGAAGTCAGGTGCGAGTTGCGACTTGATCGAAAACAGATGGGTTGGTCGGCCTCAGGCGGCCCCAGGGGCCGACCAAGTCATCTGTTTTCTCGACCGACCCCATCAGCCCGGTGAAGAGAGCCGCAAGCAGGGGCGATCACTGAGGCTGCCGCCGACCGAGTCGCGCGTCGCCGCGTGACTGGAAAACAGATGGGTTCGTCGGCCTCAGGCAGCCCCAGAGGCCGGCGAAGTCATCTGTTTTCCCGACCGACCCCGCCAGGCCGGTGAACGGAGCTGCGGGCAGGACGATCTGGGAAGCGGCGCCGATCGGGTCGAGCGGCGCGACTTGATCGAAAACAGATGGGTTGGTCGGCCTCAGGCGGCCCCCTGGACCGACCAAGTCATCTGTTTTTCCGAGCGACTCACTGGGCCGGTGACGCATCAACCGTTCGACTCGGCCGAAGGGTTGCCCCGTCGCCGCTCGAGAAGTGACTCAGTCGACGAGTCGGTGCTTCCGCTTCTTCTTCGGCGTGCCCTGCGGCTCGTGCCGCGGCCCGGCGGTCGACGCAGCGGTGGGTCCGGCGGTGGGCGCCGAGGTCGGCGCGGCCGGCGGAGTGGCGGTCGGCGCCGGCTTGGGGAGCGGGCGCGGCGGGACCAGCTTGAACTGGACGTCCTGCGGCTCACCGCCGAGCGCTGCGACGGCCACGTGGTAGAAGCCCGGCATCGCCCACTTGGTGTGGCTCGAGCAGCTCTCGTCCGAGCGCCGCGAGCTCCAGCCGACGTTGACCACCGCATCCGTGTCGCGCCGGACCACGACGTCCTGGCTGGGGATGGAGTGCGGGCAGTCGATCGTCGACCAGATCCGGTCGGACCCGGAGGTGATCTTGACCTGCAGTGTGCGCGCGCTGGTGTGCCAGGTGCACGCGGTCGTGACCAGGGTGCGCAGGGTCAGGTGGACCAGCACGGTCCGGGTCGCCTGCGCGTCGGTCACCGACGGGGTCACGACCACGTCGTCGTCGGAGCAGCGTCCGGTCGGCTCGGGGAGCGGCGGCGGCGCGGGAGGGGTGGTGACGGCCGGCGTGGTCGCGACCGTGGCCGGCGGCGCGGCCGGGCTCGTCGCACCGGCGCCGGGCGACGGCGCGGTCGACGGGGTCGGTGAGCCCGTCGCCGACGACGGGGCGGAGACCGTGGCCGCCTTGTCGCCGGAGTCACCGGAGTCACCGCCGCCCCCGAACATCCGGGAGACGCCGACGACCAGCAGCAGGACGATGGTCACCACCGCGAGCCGACGCCGCCAGTACACCCCCGGCGGCAGGGTTCCACGGGTCAGCGACGTCATGCGCCACAGGTTAGGCGCGGGTGTCCGCGAAGCCGGGGTGCCACTCCGAGCCCGCGCCCGGCGAGGCACAATCACCCGGGATGAGCGATCTTCACGAGGCGATCCTGGGCTGGTACGACGCCCACCAGCGCGACCTCCCCTGGCGCCGCCCGGAGGCGACCCCGTGGGGCGTGATGGTCAGCGAGTTCATGCTGCAGCAGACCCCTGTCGTCCGGGTGCTGCCGATGTGGAAGGCGTGGATGACGCGCTGGCCGACACCCGCCGCGCTGGCCGCCGAGCCGAGCGGTGAGGCCGTCCGGGCCTGGGGCCGGCTGGGCTACCCGCGCCGGGCCCTGCGCCTGCACGCGGCCGCCGCCGCGATCGTGGAGCAGCACGACGGCGCCGTCCCCGACGAGTACGACGACCTGCTGGCGCTTCCCGGAGTCGGCGACTACACCGCCGCCGCTGTGGCGTCGTTCGGCTTCGGCCGGCGCCACGTCGTGCTCGACACCAACGTCCGACGGGTCTTCGCCCGGCTGCTGGCCGGACACGAGTTCCCAGCGCCGGGCGTCACCAAGGCCGAGCGGGCGCTCGCCGCGTCGGTGCTCCCCCACGATGACTCCGCCGCGGTCTGGTCGGTGGCCGTCATGGAGCTCGGCGCCCTGGTGTGCACGGCGGTCGCGCCACGCTGCGACGCCTGCCCGGTGGCACACCTCTGCGCGTGGCGGACAGCCGGCCGGCCGACGTACGCGGGCCCCGAGCGGAAGGTGCAGACCTGGGCCGGCACCGATCGCCAGTGCCGCGGGCGCCTTCTTGCCGTCCTGCGCGACGCGGACGGCCCGGTGCACCGCAGCGCGCTCGAGGCGGTCTGGGACAAGCCCGACCAGCGCGACCGCGCTCTGCGAGGCCTCGTCGACGACGGGCTGGCGACCCAGGTCGGCCCCGACTCCTTCGCCCTCCCCGGCTGATCCGCGCAGCAGAGATGCAGACCGCCCCGGACCCATTGGAAGGGTCCGGGGCGATCCGTTCAGGCGCGGGTCACTCCTCCGAGGAAGGAGGCGTGTCCAGGTCGTCGAGCTCGGAGAGGTCGCTGATCGAGGCGCCCTCGAGCGGCGGCGCGTCGGGCAGTGCCGCGACCTTCTGCCCCTCGAAGGTGAAGCTCGCCGACGGGCCCTCGCCCTCGACGCCCACGAGCACGATCTGGCCGGGGCCGACCTCGCCGTAGAGCATCTTCTCGGCGAGCACGTCCTCGATCTCGCGCTGGACGGTCCGCCGCAGCGGACGCGCGCCGAGCACGGGGTCGAAGCCACGCGTGGCGAGCAGCTCCTTGGCCGCCGTCGTGAGCTCGAGGCTCATGTCGCGGTCCTTGAGCCGGACCTCGACCGCCGCGACCATGTTGTCGACCATCGAGATGATCTGCTCCTGCGACAGCGGCGGGAAGACGATGATCTCGTCGACGCGGTTGAGGAACTCCGGGCGGAAGTGCTGCTTGAGCTCGTCCGACACCTTCGACTTCATCCGCTCGTAGGAGCCCGCCGCGTCGCCCGCCTGCTGGAAGCCGAGGTGGACGGACTTGGCGATGTCCCGCGTGCCGAGGTTGGTCGTCATGATGATGACGGTGTTCTTGAAGTCCACCACGCGGCCCTGGGAGTCGGTCAGGCGACCCTCCTCCAGGATCTGCAGCAGGCTGTTGAAGATGTCCGGGTGGGCCTTCTCGACCTCGTCGAAGAGCACCACCGAGAACGGCTTGCGCCGCACCTTCTCGGTCAGCTGGCCGCCCTCTTCGTAGCCGACGTAGCCGGGAGGCGAGCCGAACAGCCGCGAGACGGTGTGCTTCTCGCTGAACTCCGACATGTCGAGCTGGATGAGCGCGTCCTCGTCGCCGAAGAGGAACTCCGCCAGCGTCTTGGAGAGCCACGTCTTCCCGACACCGGACGGGCCGGCGAAGATGAACGAGCCACCGGGACGCTTCGGGTCCTTCAGGCCGGCACGCGTACGACGGATCGCGCGGCTGAGCGCCTTGACCGCCTCGTCCTGACCGATGACGCGCTTGTGCAGCTCGTCCTCCATCTTGAGCAGGCGGGTGGACTCCTCCTCGGAGAGCTTGACGATCGGGATGCCGGTCGCCACCGCGAGCACCTCGGCGATGAGCTCCTCGTCGACCTCGGCGACCTCGTCCATGTCCCCGGCACGCCACGCCTTCTCGCGCTCGGACTTCTTGAGGATGAGCTGCTTCTCCTCGTCGCGCAGACGGGCCGCGGCCTCGAAGTCCTGGCCGTCGATCGCGGCCTCCTTGCGGACGCGGACGTCGGCGATCTTGTCGTCGTACTCGCGCAGGTCGGCGGGCGCCGTCATCCGGCGGATCCGCAGCCGCGAGCCGGCCTCGTCGATCAGGTCGATGGCCTTGTCGGGCAGGAACCGGTCGGAGATGTAGCGGTCGGCCAGCGTCGCCGCCGAGACCAGGGCCTCGTCGGTGATCGTGACGCGGTGGTGCGCCTCGTAGCGGTCACGGATGCCCTTGAGCATCTCGATCGTGTCGGCGATCGACGGCTCGGGCACCTGGATCGGCTGGAAGCGTCGCTCCAGCGCGGCGTCCTTCTCGAGGTACTTGCGGTACTCGTCGAGCGTGGTCGCGCCGATGGTCTGCAGCTCGCCGCGGGCCAGCATCGGCTTCAGGATCGAGGCCGCGTCGATCGCGCCCTCGGCCGCGCCCGCACCGACCAGGGTGTGGATCTCGTCGATGAAGAGCACGATGTCACCGCGGGTGCGGATCTCCTTGAGCACCTTCTTCAGGCGCTCCTCGAAGTCACCGCGGTAGCGTGACCCGGCCACCAGCGCGCCGAGGTCGAGCGTGTAGATCTGCTTGTCCTTCAGGGTCTCGGGCACGTTGCCGCGCACGATGTCCTGGGCCAGACCCTCGACGATCGACGTCTTGCCGACGCCGGGCTCGCCGATGAGGACCGGGTTGTTCTTGGTACGCCGGGAGAGCACCTGCATGACCCGCTCGATCTGCGGCTGACGGCCGATGATCGGGTCGAGCTTGCCCTCACGTGCGTCCTGGGTCAGGTTGCGGCCGAACTGGTCGAGGACCAGCGACGACGACGGCGCGTCGCCGGAGGCACCCGTGGCCGCGGTCGCCGACTGCGAGGACTCCTTGCCCTGGAAGCCGGAGAGCAGCTGGATGACCTGCTGGCGGACCCGGTTGAGGTCGGCGCCGAGCTTCTGCAGCACCTGGGCGGCGACGCCCTCGCCCTCGCGGATCAGGCCGAGCAGGATGTGCTCGGTGCCGATGTAGGAGTGGCCGAGCTGCAGCGCCTCGCGCAGGGACAGCTCGAGCACCTTCTTGGCGCGCGGCGTGAAGGGGATGTGGCCGGAGGGGGCCTGCTGGCCCTGGCCGATGATCTCCTCGACCTGGGCGCGCACCGCCTCCAGGGAGATGTCGAGGCTCTCCAGGGCCTTCGCGGCGACGCCCTCACCCTCGTGGATGAGACCGAGCAGGATGTGCTCGGTGCCGATGTAGTTGTGGGAGAGCATGCGGGCCTCCTCCTGGGCCAGCACGACCACCCGACGGGCTCGGTCCGTGAACCGCTCGAACATGCGCATCGCTCCTCAAAGCTTCTGGGGCAACCCGGTACCCGGAACCTGCATCTCCTGGGCGGGCTTTTCAGTGATATCAACCCCGCGGACAGCCTACGCGTTCCTTCCCGACACCCCACGTGCGTGCGCTGACAGCGAACACGCGCGATCAGGCCATCGGCTCAGCACGTCCGGACGCACGAACGCCGAGCGGGTCGACCCGCTCGGCGTTCGTGGGGTGTGCGTTCAGTTGGCCGCTTCGAAGGCGGAGCGTACGTCGGCCGGGATGCGCCCGCGCTCGGGCACGGTGTGGCCGTTGGAGCGGGCCCAGTCGCGGATCTCCTTGGCGCTCGCGCCGCCGCCGGTGTTCGTCGTCGCCTTGCGGCCGCGACGGGCGCCGCCGGTGACCCGGCGACCGTGCCCGATGTAGACCGACAGGGCGTCACGGAGCTTGGTGGCATTTCCCTCGTTGAGGTCGATCTCGTAGGACGTTCCGTCGAGAGCGAACGACACCGTCTCGCTGGCCTCGGAGCCGTCGAGGTCATCCTCGAGAACGATGTGGACCTTCTGCGCCATCACAATTCCTTTACCAAAAGAGGGAGCGGTAATTCTCGCCGCCCACTATGGCACACGATTCCCGATGCCGGAATGAACCAGCAATGCGTCAGGAGTTTCTCCGGTAGATCATTTCGAGCCCCTGCAGGGTGAGCCACGGCGCATGGTCGGTGAAGCACCTGCATTCGTCGAGCACCAAAGGCGCGAGATATCCCGTCGCAATGACGCTGACCTCGGATGTCTCGACGCCGAGCGCCTCGATCATGCGGGCCACGATGCCCTCCACCTGGGCGGCGACGCCGAAGAGCATGCCCGACTGCAGCGCCTCCACGGTGTTCTTCGCGATCACCGAGCGCGGCCGGGCGAGCTCGACCTTGCGCAGCTGGGCGCCGCGCCGACCGAGCGCCTCGAGCGAGATCTCGATTCCAGGGGCGATGGAACCGCCGACATAGGCGCCCTGCGCATTGACGACGTCGAAAGTAGTAGCGGTCCCACCGAAGTCGACGACGATGCACGGCCCACCGAAACGGGTCGTGGCGGCGAGCGCGTTGCAGATGCGGTCGGTGCCGACCTCCTTGGGATTGTCGAACATGATCGGAACACCGGTGCGCACCCCGGGCTCGACGACCACGCTGAGAAGTTTCGCGAAATGCCTGGCGAGCATGTCCCGCCATTCATGGAGAACGGCGGGAACGGTCGCGCAGACGGCGATTCCGTCGATCTGGTCGAGCTGCTCTCCGAGCAGTCCGCGCAGCAGGACCGCCCATTCGTCGGAGGTGTTCCGCTCGTCGGTCGCCACGCGCCAGTCAGCCGCCACCTCTCCCCCGTCGATGACGCCGAGGATGGTGTGGCTGTTGCCGATGTCGACCGCGAGCAGACTCATGCCGGCTGGTTCTCCAGGTCGAAGCCGATGTCGAAGACGCTGACCGAGTGGGTGAGCGCCCCGACGGAGAGGAGATCGACGCCGGTCTCGGCGACCTGGCGGGCCCGGTCGACGGTGAGGCCGCCGGACGCCTCAAGCTTCGCCCGGCCGGCGGTGAGGGCGACCGCCTCCCGCATCTGCTCGGTCGACATGTTGTCGAGCAGGATGCGGTCGCAGCCCGCGCCGAGCAGGTCGCGCAGCTCGTCGAGGGTGGTGACCTCGACCTCGACGGGGAGGCCGGGGTACGCCGCCCGCACCGCCTGGAAGGCCGGCACGACGCCGCCCGCGGCGATCACGTGGTTGTCCTTGACGAGCGCCATCTCGGCCAGGGTCGAGCGGTGGTTGAGGCCGCCGCCGCAGCGGACGGCGTACTTCTGCAGGTGGCGGTACGTCGGCAGCGTCTTACGAGTGTCGAGGATCCGCGCCCCCGTGCCGGCGACGGCATCGACCCACGTCGCGGTGGCGGTCGCGATCGCCGAGAGGTGCGAGGCGAAGTTGAGTGCCGTCCGCTCGGCGGTCAGCAGGCCGCGGGTCGGGCCGGACACGCGCATGACGACGTCCCCGGGCTGCACGCGCGTGCCGTCGGGGACCCGGTCGGTGACGTCCACGTCGTCGCCCATGACGTAGTGGAAGACGAGCGCCGCGACGCCGAGGCCGGCGACCACTCCGGCGTCCCTTACCGCGAAGTCGCCCCTTGCCCGGGCGTCGAGCGGGATGGTCGCGACCGAGGTGACGTCCTCGGCCGGCATCTCGCCCGGCGCCGGCTCGGGCAGGTCCTCGTCGAGCGCGGACTCGATGGCGTCGTACAGCGCGCCGATGTCGATGCCGGCCGCCGACAGCTCGGCGCGGAGCGAGGCGGGCAGCTTGTCGAGGTCGGCGCGGACGATCATCTCCGGGCTCCTGCGCAAGCGCGAACGGTGTCGGTGGCTGCGGTCATGTCAGGACTCCCTCGGTCGCGGACGGATCGGTGGCAGGGGACTCGGAGAAGGAGAGCGTGGCGGCGCCGTCGCTCATCACGGTGTCGAAGTGGCCGGCCCAGTGGGCGTCGTCGCGCTCGGGGTGGTCCTCGCGCCAGTGCGAGCCACGCGTCTCCTCCCGGCGCAGCGCGCTATCGGCGAGGGCCAGGGAGATGCTGAGGACGTTGGTCGCCTCCCAGGCGGCCCGGTCGATCGTGTCGGCCGGCGTCGCGGCGATCTCGCCGAGCAGGGAGACGGCGTCGGCCACGCCGGCCGCGTTGCGCAGGACCCCGACGCGTGCGCTCATGATCTCCTGCACCTGCTTGAGGGCGCTGCCCGGCACCAGACCCGCCGATCCCTCGTGGGTCCCGTGCCCGGCCGGCTCCTGCAGCAGGCGCAGCTCGCCGGGCAGCACCTCGGCGATGCGCCGCGAGAAGACCAGGCCCTCGAGCAGCGAGTTGGAGGCGAGCCGGTTGGCGCCGTGCACACCCGAGCACGCCACCTCACCGGTGGCGTAGAGCCCGGGCACGGAGGAGCGGCCCCACAGGTCGGTGTGGACGCCGCCGGACGCGTAGTGGCACGCCGGTGCGACGGGGATGAGCTCGGTGACCGGGTCGACGCCGTGCGCACGGCACGAGGCCAGGATGTTGGGGAAGCGGCGCTCCCAGAATCTCGACACGGCGGCTCGTGCCTCGCCGCCCACTCGATCATCGGAGTGCGGCTCCAGGCCGAGGTGTCGCGCGTCGAGCCACATGTTGGGCTGCCCGGTCTCGAGCATCCGCTTCATGATCGCCTTGGAGACGATGTCGCGCGGTGCGAGGTCGGCGAGCGGGTGCACGCCCTGCATGAAGCGGTTGCCCTCGCCATCGACGAGGAAGGCGCCCTCGCCGCGGACCGCCTCCGAGATGAGCGGCTGTTGACCGCGGGAGTCGGGGCCGAGGTACATCACGGTCGGGTGGAACTGGACGAACTCCAGGTCCCGCAGTCGCGCTCCGGCCCGCAGGGCGATCGCCATGCCGTCGGCCGTGCTCACCGCCGGGTTGGTGGTCTGGGAGAAGACCTGGCCCAGCCCTCCGCTCGCCAGCACGACCGCACGTGCGCGGACGAGCCCGACGCCGTCGGCGTCGCCCTCGCCCATCACGTGGATGGTCAGCCCGGCGACACCACCGTCGGCGGCGGTGACGAGGTCGACGACCATGGCGTGCTCGAAGACCAGGATCTCCGGCGCCCGCTTGACCGCCTCGATGAGCGCCCGCTGGATCTCGGCACCGGTGGCGTCGCCGTTCGCGTGGGCGATCCGGTCGCGGTGGTGGCCGCCCTCGCGGGTGAGCGAGAGGTTGCCGGCCGGGTCCTTGTCGAAGTTCGCCCCCCAGTCGATCAGCTCGCGTACGGCGTCCGGGCCCTCGCTCACCAGGACGCGGACCGCGTCGAGGTCGCAGCCTCCGGCGCCGGCCACGAGCGTGTCCACCTCGTGCTGCTCGGGAGTGTCCTCCGGGCCGAGCGCGGCGGCGATGCCGCCCTGCGCCCACTGGGTCGAGCCGGCCGCGAGCACGTCCTTGGTGACGACGGCGATCCGCTCGACCTGGCCCCGCAGCCGCAGCGCCGCGGTCAGCCCGGCGATCCCGGAGCCGACGACGATGACGTCGGCCGACTCCGTCCACCCCGGGTCCCGCGACGACAGCAGTCCGGGGAGCCACTTCATGGAGGGAGGCTAGCCCGCAGCCGCCCGTGACCTCCGTGGGGGTGGCGGGATGTTCCTCACCGTTGGCCCGATCCTCGCTGTCGCCGCGTTCTCGCCACTGCCAGCCTCCTGGCCATGGACGCCGTGACCTTCTTCGCCGCCCGCCTCCGCTGGCAGACCGACCCCTCCGACCTGGCCGCCGAGCGTGCCGGCGGTGCGGGGCCGATCGTGGTCGACACCCGCAACGAGGCGTCCTGGCAGCAGGGACGCATCCCCGGCTCGCTGCACGTGCCCGGCTCCGAGCTGGCCGACCGGATCGGCGGGCTCGTCCCCGACCTCGCGGCCGACGTGGTCGTCTACTGCTGGGGCCCGGGCTGCAACGGCAGCACGAGGGCCGCTCTGCGCCTGGCCGAGCTGGGCTACACCCACGTCCGCGAGCTGATCGGCGGCTTCGAGTACTGGGCCCGGGAAGGCCTCGCCATCGAGACCGACGCCGGCCGCACCCGCCGCCCCGTCGACGACCTCACCGCCCCCGTCGCGTCGCTCCACGCCCACGCCTGACGCCGAGTCGGCAGAAGTTCGCGCCCCAGAAAGGGCCGAGTCGGCGAGGGCTGGTGCTCAGGCGGTGACGAGATCCCCGCGCTTCTGGTCGCTGCCGGGCACCGGCTCCCCGGCGTCGTTGCCGAGGGCGACGATCCGGTTGTCGGCGTCGACGTGCACGACGTGGGGCTGGAGGTCGCGCGCCTCCTCGGTCGTCATCTGCTGGTAGGCGATGAGGATGACCAGGTCGCCGGGGTGCACGAGGTGGGCGGCCGCGCCGTTGATGCCCAGCACGCCCGAGCCGCGCGGCCCGGCGATCGTGTAGGTCTCGAGGCGGGCGCCGTTGGTGATGTCGACGATCGAGACGAGCTCCCCGGGGAGGATGTCGGCGGCGTCGAGCAGGTCCTCGTCGACCGTCACCGAACCGACGTAGTGCAGGTCGGCCTGCGTCACCGTGGCCCGGTGGATCTTGCCGGTCATCATCGTGCGAAGGCTCATGAGAATCGAAGCTCCATATTGTCGATCAACCGGGTGGTGCCGACCTTCGCAGCGAGCAGGATGCGGCCGACGGTGCCCGCCTCGGGATGGTCGGGGAGGTCGCCGAGGTCGGCGGCTCGAAGGGCGAGGTAGTCGAGCTCGACGCCCGGCTCGCTCTTGAGGACGCTCATCGCCGCCCAGCGGGCCGCGGGGACGCCGTACGCCGCCCGCTCCTGGGCCGCCCGCAGCGCCCTGCTCAGTGCGAGCGCGGCGGCGCGGTCACCGTCGGAAAGGTAGCGGTTGCGGCTGGAGAGGGCCAGGCCGTCGGGCTCGCGCTGCGTCTCGGCGCCGATCACCTCGATGCCCAGGCACAGGTCAGCGGACATCCGCGTGATGAGCGCCAGCTGCTGGTAGTCCTTCTGCCCGAAGACCGCGACGTCGGGGCGCACCAGCCCGAAGAGCTTGGCGACGACGGTGAGCACGCCGCGGAAGTGTCCGGGCCGGCTGGCGCCTTCGAGGAGGTCGGCGAGGCCGCCGGGCTGGACGGTGGTCATGTCCGGGTCGCGAGGGCCGGCCCCGCCGGGGTACATCTCCTCGACGGCCGGTGCGAAGACGACGTCGACGCCCTCGCGCTCGCAGACGGCGAGGTCCGCCTCGAGGGTGCGCGGATAGCGGTCGAGGTCCTCGCCCTCCCCGAACTGCAGCGGGTTGACGAAGATGCTCACCACCACCGGCCCGTCGCCGACCTGGTCGCGGGCGACGCGCATCAGGCTGGCGTGGCCGTCGTGCAGGGCGCCCATCGTGGGCACGAGCCCGACGCGTCGTCCGGCGCCCCGATGGGCGTCGAGGAGGCTCGCGAGCTCCGCGCGGGTGCTCGCCAGGACGGGGGTCGGCATCAGTGCCGGTCGCTCCGCGGCACGAAGGTCCTCGCCGCGGCCGTACGACGCTGGGCCCGCTGCTCGGCGGCGTCGAGCAGTCCGGCGATCTTGCCGGCCCGCAGCGCGGTCAGGCGGCCGTCGGTGACGGCCCGCTGGAGGGTGGCGCGGGCCAGTGCGACGTAGGAGCCGACGGTCTGCGGGGCGTTGGCGGCGATGTCGTCGAGGTGGGCCTGGACGGTGCCGGCGTCGCCGCGCACGATCGGGCCGGTGAGCGCCGCGTCGCCCTGGGTCAGGGCGTTGTCGAGCGCCGCGGTGAGCAGCGGCCGCAGGGTGCCGGCCGGGTCGGTGGCGCCCGCGGCGGAGAGGATCTCCATCGCCTCGGTGACCAGCGTGACCAGGTGGTTGGAGCCGTGCGCGAGGCCGGCGTGGTAGAGCGTGCGCATCTCCTCGGGCACCCACATCGGGGTGCCGCCGAGGTCGGCGACGAGGGACTCCGCGAACGCCCGGTCGGCGGTCTCGGCGGTCAGGCCGAAGACGCAGCCGGGCCCGTCGGCCGGGTGCAGCCGGTCGAGGTCCACGGCGGTGCCGGTGAAGGTCATCGCGGGGTGCAGGGCGATCGTGTGCGCGCCCACCGCGCGGGCCGGCGCGAGCACGGCCAGGCCGTGGCGGCCGGAGGTGTGGACGACGTACTGCCCCTCGTGCAGCGCGCCCGCGTCGGCCAGCGACAGGACGACGTTGCCGAGCATGTCGTCGGGGACGGTGAGCAGCAGGATGTCGGCCGCGCGCGCGACGGCGGTCGGCTTCTCGACCGGGACGCCGGGCAGCAGGTCGGCGATGCGACCGCGGGAGGCGTCGGACTCGCCGGCGGCCGCCACGATCTCGTGGCCGGCGCGGCGCAGCGACGCGGCGAGGACGGAACCGACGCGACCCGCGCCGATCACACCCACCGTGGCCCCAGCGACGGGGAGAGCGGTCATTGCTTCAGCCTTTCGTTCCAGTCCCTCCGACCACTCCTCCGGAGGAGGAGCCGGTGTGGGTACCGGACGTGTTCTGACCAGTGCAACCACGACGGTACGCCCCGGCCTTCCGCCGACGGAACGGACCGGGGTGTGACGTCAGCAACACGCCGCGTCGGCCCTGCGTGGAACCGGGATCAGGCGGTGCGGGCCTTGTTCCAGGCGGCCTGGGCGGCGGTCAGCTCCGACCGCATGCCGTCGAGCTCGGCCTCGAGCTCGTGGACGCGCACGATCGCCTCGGCGGCACGCTGCTCCGCCTCCTCGAGTCGTACCGCGAGGGCCTGGCCGTCGCGCTCGGCCTGGTCGGCCCGACGCGCCTCGTCGGCCCGGGCCCGGACCGCGTCGGCGGCGCGCTGGTGCGCGGCGGTGAGGGCGGCCTCGAGGTCGGAGATGGTCTCCGCGCGCCGGCTGATCTCGAGGGTCATGTGGACGTCGTGCTTGGTCTGCTCGGCGACGCGGGCGTCGGTCAGGGCGCGGTAGCCCTGCGCCTGCAGGGCGCGGTCGCGGGCGGCCTCGACGCGCGCGGCCATCAGCTCGGAGTGGGTGATCTTCGTGGCGGTGGCGCCGAGGACCAGCGCCAGGATCGCGGCCAGGCTGGCGACCAGCCAGGTGCCGCTCACGACCGCGCCCACGACGGCGAACGCGGCGAGCGCAACCAGGACCACGGCGACGGTCACGCGCGTGCTGCGCTGCCGACGCCGTGTGGCGGATGTTGCTGATGGGGAAGCCATACGCGTCAGGCTAAGGCTCGTCATCGCTCGGCGGGACGCGACACGCCCGCTCGAGCAGGAGCGCCGCGGCACAGATCAGCACGCCGGCCACACCGGCGATGACCGACCGGGTCACCCGCTGCTCGGCCAGGTCGGAGTCGATGCCGAGCCAGCTGACGGCGTACCCGAGGTAGCCGCCGGCGACCAGCGACCCCGCGAGCGCGCACGCCCGCGCCAGGACGAGCCGGTTGACCGCCTGGTTGGGCAGCAGCCGCTCGCGGCGGACGTGGACGCTGCGATAGGTCACCCAGGCGGTCCAGCCGAGGATGGCGGCGACGAGCAGCAGGGTCAGCGGCGGCACCCAGGTGACGACCGGCGCGGTGCCGTGCAGGCTCTCGGCGACGGGATGGATCAGCCAGCCCAGGATGAGCCCGGCGCACGCCAGCGCGGTGACCGGGCCGGGGCCGGTGGGACGCAGCCGTCCCGGGTCGGGTGGCGGCGGCGCCTCCGGCGCGTCGGGAGGCTGGTCCCGGCTCAAGACAGGTCGAGCACGAGGTCGTCGCGTCGTACGACGCCCTCGTCGCCCGTCTTCTCGAGTAGCTCGGCGACCATGCCGACGCCCGGGATCTCCGCGTCGGACTCGAGGTCGAACCACGGCCGCAGGACGAAGGAGCGCTCGGCCGCACGCGGGTGCGGGAGCCGCAGCTCGTCGGTGTCGCTGAACCGGTCGCCGACCACGATCAGGTCGATGTCGAGGGTGCGCGGAGCGTTCTTGACCTCGGACCGCTGCCGGTCGAATGCGTCCTCGACCGCCAGGGCGCGGTCGAGCAGGCGGTGGGCGGAGAGGGTGGTGTCGGCCAGCACGACGGCGTTGAGGAAGAGGCTCGCGTCCTCCGGGCTGTCCACCGGCGTGGTCTCGTAGACCGGCGAGACGCCGGTGACCCACACGTCGGGGGTGTCGGCGAGAGCGTCGAGGGCGCCCTGGAGGTTGGAGAAGCGGTCGCCGAGGTTGGAGCCCAGCGAGAGCACTACGCGGCGGATCGGCCGCATCTCACCGGTGAGCGTGTCGGCGTCGATGATGTTCGGGTTCGGCGTCTCAGTCACGGGTGGGGCCTCCGTTGGCTCGAGTGATCGTCAACGCGACGTCCGAGTACGTCGCGTCGATAGGCGCGTTCGGCTTGTGGACCGTGACGCGGACCCATTCAACACGGTTGTCCAAGAGGCAGACGTCCGCGATCCGCTGGGCCAACGTCTCGATCAGGTCGACCGGATCACGCTCCACGGCGGCCTTCACCGCCCCGACGAGACTTCCGTAGTCGACGGTCTCGTGCAAGTCGTCCGACGCCGCCGCAGGGGCGGTGTCGAGGCCCAGCACGAGGTCGATCGCGAAGATCTGGCCGTCGCGTCGTTCGAAGTCGAGGACCCCGTGGTGGGCGAAGCACTCGACGCCGGTGATGGCGAGCTCGTCGGTCATCCGACCATTCTCCCGACGACCGCCAGCGCGTCGCGAGTGGCCCTCACATCGTGCACGCGGACGCCCCACAGGCCGCGGGCGGCAAGCAGCGCGACGAGCGCGACGTGGGCGTCCTCGCGCTCGCCCACCGGCCGGGGCTCGCCGGCCTCCGACTCCAACAGCCGGCCGAGGAACGCCTTGCGGCTCGCACCGACCAGGACCGGCAGGCCGAGCTCCTCGAGGGCGTCCAGGCCGCGCAGCAGCTCCCAGTTCTGGTCAGCCGTCTTCGCGAAGCCGAGGCCGGGGTCGACGACGAGCTTCTCGACGCCTGCCGCGCGGGCCGCCTCCACGCGCTGGCCGAGCTCGGCGCGCACCGCGGCGACCACGCCGCCCGGGCCGTCGTACGACGTGAGGGACTGCATGACGTCGGAGTGGCCGCGCCAGTGCATGCAGAGGTAGGTCGCGTCGGCGGCGGCCGTGACCGAGAGGATCCGGGGGTCGGCGAGCCCGCCGGAGACGTCGTTGACGATCGTCGCGCCCGCGGCGAGGGCGGCCTCCGCGACCTCGGCGCGCATCGTGTCGACGGAGACGACCGCGCCGTCGGCGGCGAGCTCGGAGATCACGGGTACGACGCGGGCCAGCTCGTCCTCGACCAGCGGCCGGGTCGCCCCCGGCCGGGTCGACTCACCGCCGATGTCGAGGATGTCGGCGCCGTCGGCGAGCAGCTCGTGCCCGTGCGCCACCGCGTCGTCGGTCGCCAGGAACCGCCCGCCGTCGGAGAAGGAGTCGGGCGTGACGTTGACGATGCCCATCACGAGGGGCCGCGGCTGGGGCATGGACGAACGCTACCGAACGCCGAGGAGTCACCCGAAACGCACCGAGGAGTCACCCGGGCCGCATCGAGGGGTCACCTGGGACGCATCGAGGGGTCGATCCGTGCGGACGGATCGACCCCTCGGTGCGAAAGGACTGACTCCTCGGTGCTGAGCGATTGACCCCTCGGGCCTGGGGATCGACTCCTCGGCGCAGGAGGGAGGGTCAGCGGCGGTGGATGAGCGCCATCGCCTCGGCGCGCGTGGTGGGGTTGGAGCGCATCGTGCCGCGGACGGCGGAGGTGATCGTGCGGGCGCCGGCCTTCTTGACGCCGCGCATCGTCATGCAGAGGTGCTCGGCCTCGATGACCACGATGACGCCGCGCGCGTCCAGGATCCGGGTCAGCGAGTCGGCGATCTGCGTGGTCAGCCGCTCCTGGACCTGCGGCCGCTTGGCGTAGACGTCGACCAGCCGGGCGAGCTTGGACAGGCCGGTGATCTTGCCCGACTCCGCAGGGATGTAGCCGACATGGGCGACGCCGGTGAACGGCACCAGGTGGTGCTCGCACATCGACCACAGCTCGATGTCGCGCACCAGGATCATCTCGTCGTGTCCGAGGTCGAAGGTCGTGGTCAGCACGTCCTCGGCCTCCATCCGGAGACCGGCCGTCAGCTCGGCGTACGCCCGCGCGACCCGGGCCGGCGTCTCGCGCAGGCCCTCCCGGTCCGGGTTCTCACCGATCGCGATGAGCAGCTCGCGGACGGCGGCCTCGGCCCGGTCCTTGTCGAACGCGCCGACCGGCTCGGCGTCCTGGATCGTCACGGGGTCGATCATGCCTGGGCCGGGTCGATGGGCGCCGGGGCGGGCGCGCCGTTGACCTGGCCGGGGGCGCCGTTGGTGCCGTTGCTCCGGCCGGCGATCGCGGCCGCGTGCATGGCGGCGGCACGGTCGCGGATCCACTGCGGGACCTCGACCGCCGGGATGTCCGACGGCACCCGCGTCGGCGAGCCGGTCCAGGCGGGACGGATCGGCCGGCGACGCAGCGGCTCGAAGATCCTGGCGATCTCCTCCTTGCCGAGCGTCTCCTTGTCGAGCAGGGCGAGGACGAGCGCGTCGAGCACGTCGCGGTTCTCGACCAGGATGTCGTAGGCCTCCTGGTGCGCGGTCGCGAGGAGCTTCTTGATCTCCTCGTCGACGATGCCCGCGATCTCCTCGGAGTAGTTGCGCTGGTGGCCGAGGTCGCGGCCCAGGAACGGCTCCGAGCCGGAGTCGCCGAGCTTGATCGCACCGAGCCGCTCGGTCATGCCGTACTGCGTCACCATCGCGCGAGCCAGGCCGGTGGCCTTCTCGATGTCATTGCCGGCGCCGGTGGTCGGGTCGTGGAAGACCATCTCCTCGGCGGCCCGGCCGCCGAGCATGTGCGCGAGCTTGTCGAGCATCTCCGAGCGGGTCTGGGAGTACTTGTCCTCGTCGGGCATGACCATCGTGTAGCCCAGCGCCCGGCCACGCGGCAGGATCGTCACCTTCTGCACCGGGTCGTTGTGCGGCATCGCGGCCGCCACGAGCGCGTGCCCGCCCTCGTGGTAGGCGGTGATGAGCTTCTCCTTGTCGCTCATCAGCCGCGTGCGGCGCTGCGGGCCGGCGATGACGCGGTCGATCGCCTCGTCGAGGTTGGTGGCGGTGATCTGCTTCTCGTTGCCACGGGCGGTCAGCAGGGCCGCCTCGTTGAGCACGTTGGCGAGGTCGGCACCGGTGAAGCCCGGCGTACGACGGGCCACGGACAGCAGGTCGACGTCGTGCGCCAGCGGCTTGCCGCGTGCGTGCACCTTGAGGATGTGCTCGCGGCCGGCGAGGTCGGGGGCGTCGACCTGGATCTGGCGGTCGAAGCGGCCCGGCCGCAGCAGGGCCGGGTCGAGCACGTCGGGGCGGTTGGTCGCGGCGATGAGGATGACGCCGCCGCGGACGTCGAAGCCGTCCATCTCGACCAGGAGCTGGTTGAGGGTCTGCTCGCGCTCGTCGTGGCCGCCGCCCATGCCGGCGCCGCGGTGGCGGCCGACGGCGTCGATCTCGTCGATGAAGACGATGGCCGGAGCGTTCTCCTTGGCCTGCTCGAAGAGGTCGCGGACGCGGCTCGCGCCGACACCCACGAACATCTCGACGAAGTCGGAGCCGGAGATGGAGTAGAAGGGGACGCCCGCCTCGCCGGCGACGGCGCGCGCGAGCAGGGTCTTGCCGGTTCCGGGCTGGCCGTAGAGCAGCACGCCCTTGGGGATCTTGGCGCCGACCGCCTGGAACTTCGCCGGCTCCTGCAGGAACTCCTTGATCTCCTGGAGCTCCTCGACGGCCTCGTCGACGCCGGCGACGTCGGCGAACGTGGTCTTCGGCATGTCCTTGGAGATCAGCTTCGCCTTCGACTTGGCGAACTGCATGACGCCGCGACCGCCGCCGCCCTGGACGGAGTTCATCAGGAAGAGGAACAGCACCACGATCAGGACGAACGGCAGGATGAAGCTGATGATCGAGCCGAGCACGCTCGGCCGGGCGACCTCGGAGTTCGCCTTCTCGATGGTGCCCTTGTCGACCTGCTCCTGCACCGCGGCGAGGATCGCCTGCTGGCCGCCGTCGACCCAGTGCGTGCTGACGTCGTCGCCACCGGAGCGGACGCCGTCGTCGAGCGTCGCCTTGATCTGCTGGTCGCCGTCGACGAACGTGATCTCCTGGACGTCGCCAGCGGTGATGTACTTCATCATCTGCGACGTGGGGATCTCGTCACCGCCGGCGCGGGGGGCGAGGTACTGGAGGGCGAGGAGCACGCCGATGACGGCGATGACGATCCAGACCCAGGGACCCTTGAAGATGCGCTTCACAGGCTTCTCTCGAACTCGGCGAACTCAGTGACCGGGGTGTTGCCCCACCAGGGACAACGACCGGGCCCCCTCGATTGTCCCACGCTACCGGTGGGGGTGACGCGGCTCACGAGTAGACGTGAGGGGCGAGCGTGCCGATGTCGCGGAGGTTGCGGTAGCGCTCGCGGTAGTCGAGGCCGTAGCCGACCACGAACTCGTTCGGGATGTCCCAGCCGACGTACTTCACCTCGACGGGCATCTGCTGCGCCTCCGGCTTGCGCAGGAGGGTCGCGATCTCCACGCTCGCCGGGCCGCGGCTGGAGAGGTTGGCCAGCAGCCAGCTGAGCGTGAGGCCGGTGTCGATGATCTCGTCGACGATGAGGACGTGGCGACCCTCGATGTCGGTGTCGAGGTCCTTGAGGATGCGCACGACACCGGAGGACTTCGTGCCCGAGCCGTAGGACGACACCGCCATCCAGTCGATCTCGACGTGGCGCCCCAGCGACCGGGCGAGGTCGGCGATCACCATGATGGCGCCGCGCAGGACGCCGACGATGAGCAGGTCCTTGCCCTCGTAGTCCTGCTGGATCCGTTGTGCCATCTCGCCCAGGCGCTCTTGGATCTGCGCCTCGGTGAAGAGGATGTCGACCAGGTCGTCCTTGACGTGCTCCGCGTCCATGGGACGGCAGCCTAATCGGGCGGGGCCGACGGCACGCCACCGGTGGGCGCCCGCTCGATCGACACGGCGCCGTCCCGGCGTACGCCGCGCCGGTGGCCCGGCAGGTCGACCCAGCGCTGCCCGCGCCAGTCGGTGACCAGCGCGTCGAGGGCGAGGACGTGCTCGTGGAAGAGCTCGCTGGAGGGGCAGCCGGCGGCGAGCGCGGCCAGGCGGAGGATGCGGCGGCGCAGCGCGTCCGGATGGGCGGCCAGGGCGGTGGCGTCGATCGTGGATCCGCCCTCGACCAGGGTGCCGTACGCCGCCTCGGCGAGGTCGTCGAGCAGGTCCATGTCGGCGCGGAGCTGGTCGGCCGTGCGGGCCAGCGTGGCGGCGACGCCCGGTCCGAGCTCGTCCTCGAGCACGGGCAGCACGCGGGTGCGGACCCGCACGCGGGCGTAGCCGGGGTCGCTGTTGTGCGGGTCGTCCCAGGCGTCGAGGCCCTCGACCTGGCAGGCGGTCGCGGTGTCGAGGCGGGAGACGTCGAGCAGCGGGCGGCGGTAGCGGTCGAAAGCCCTCCGCATCCCGGCCATCGACCGGCCACCGCTGCCGCGGGCGAGCCCGAGCAGCACCGTCTCGGCCTGGTCGTCGCGGGTGTGGCCGAGCAGGACGAGGGCGGCGCCGACGTGGTCGGCGACCTGGTCGAGGGCGGCGTACCGCGCCCGGCGGGCCGCCGCCTCGGGCCCGATCCCGGCGGCGTCCTCCACGGCCACCGTCACGGTGAAGGTCTCGTCGCAGCCGATCTCGGCCATCTGCCGCACGGTCCGGGCGGCCTGCTCGGACGAGCCGTCCTGCAGGCCGTGGTCGACGGTCACGCCGACCACCCGCAGCGACGGCCGACGGGCCTCGAAGACCGTCGCCGCGACCAGCGCGAGCGAGTCGGCGCCACCCGAGCAGGCGACGAGGACGGTGTCGCCCGACGCGAGCGGAGCCAGGACCCGGCGTACGCCGAGGCGGACCGCTGCGACGGACGGGTGGAGGCTCACAGAACTCTCTTGATCCAGGCTTCCGGGTCGTGGATCTCGTCGCGGCTGGGCAGGTTCTCCGGGCCGGCGAAGACCGCGTTGAACTCGCTCATGCCGGCCTTGTCGACGACCCGGCGGACGAACTTGGCGCCGTCGCGGTACTGCGCCATCTTCGCGTCGAGCCCGAGGAGGCGGCGCAGCACCTTGTCGAGCGTGCCGACGCCCTTGCGGCGCTTGTCGAACTTCTTGCGGATCGCCTCGACGCTCGGGATGACCTCCGGGCCGACGCCGTCCATCACCACGTCGGCGTGGCCCTCGAGCAGCGACATCATGCCGGTGACGCGGTCGAGGATCTCCTTCTGCTCCGGCGAGCTGACCAGGTCGACGAGGCTGCCGGTCTGGCCGGTGCCCTTGACCGCGTCGGTGATCCGCTTCAGGCCGTCGTCGAGCAGCGAGGTGACGTCCATCGTGTCGGCCAGGGCGGTGATCTGGGCGAAGAGGTGGTCGCGCAGCCAGGGGCTGGCGGTGAACTGGACCCGGTGGGTCTCCTCGTGGAGGCAGACCCAGAGCCGGAAGTCGCCGGCGACGGCACCCAGCTCGCGCTCCACGTGGACGATGTTGGGCGCGACGAGGAGCAGCCGGCCGTGCGGCTCGTGGAAGGGGTCGAACTGGCCCAGCACCTTCCCCCCCAGGAAGCCGAGCAGGCCGCCGACCTCGAGACCGGTCACCCGCGAGCCGATCGCCGTCGCGACCGGCCCCGGCTCCCGCTTGGTGGTGACCCGGTCGACGAGCGGGGCGAGGGCGATCGAGAACGCGTCCGCGTTGGCCTGGACCCACCCGCGACGGTCGACGACGAGGACCGGAGCGGTGTTGTCGGGTGAGTCGAGACCCGTGTAGTCGCGCACCAGTCCGGTCGAGCGGGCCGCGTCCTCGCGCAGCTCCGCGACCACCTCGGCGGCCTCGTCAGGACCGACGTCCGGACCGTCGCCGGCCAGCCGCGATCCCACACGTACGGCGAGGTCCCAGTCGATCACGTCAACCATGGGTCATGACGCTAGCCGACGGCTGGCTGACGCTTCCGGCTGCCGGCGCGGCCGGGCGGCTATCCGGCGGAGCAGTGGCATCCGGCCAGCGCCGCCGCGGCGTCGTCGAGGGCTTGCCGGGCGCCGAGGGTCTTGGCGGGTTCGACCTGGTCGGCCATCACCACGAAGGTCATCACGTCGCCGTCGAGGTCGGTGACGGTGCCCGCATAGGTGTTGACGCCGGTCAGGGTCCCGGTCTTGAGCCGGGCCAGACCCAGGCCGGGCGCCGACGGCGCGTCCTCGAAGCGCTCGATCAGGCTGCCGGTGAAGCCGGCGACCGGCAGGCCGGTGAGCACGGCGGCGAGCTCCGGCTTCTGGGCGGCGACCCGCAGGACCCCGGTCAGCGTCGCGGGGGCGATCCGGTCGTCGCGGGACAGTCCGCTGCCGTCGTACAGCTGGAGCCCGGTGGTGGGGACGCCGAGCCTGGTCAGGGTGGCGAGCGTGGCGGCGACGCCGCCGTCGAAGGTGCCCGCGCCGCTCAGCTTCGCCCCGACGTGGTGGGCGATGACCTCGGCCGCGTCGTTGTCGCTGGTCTCCAGGGTGTGCTGGACGATCTCGCGCAGCGGTGCGCTCTCGGCGGTCGCGACGGTGGTGCCGTCGCCCGTCGCGCGCCCGATCGTCGGCCGGACCGCGATCCCCCTCGCCCGCAGGTCGTCGGCGAAGAGGGCCGCCGCGGCCAGCGACGGGTCGGCGACCCGGCGGCCCGCGGCGTCGTTGCCCTGGTCGGCCCACAGGGCGGTGATGCGCGAGACGACGTCGTCGGGCACGTAGCTCGCCGGCCAGTGCGGGCTGGTCGTCGGCGCCGCGAAGAGGGAGTCGTCGACGTCGAGCCGCACCGCCGCCACCCCGGCCTGGGTGAGGGCTGCGGCGGTGTCGGCGGCGAGGGTGCGCAGGTCGGCGCGGGGCGGGTAGTCGGGGTCGCGCCTCGGGCTCGGTCTCGACCCGAGCAGCGGGTCGCCGCCGCCGACGAGCACGATCCGGCCGGGCGCCGGCTGGACGACCTTCGTGGTGAAGGTGGTCTCCGGTCCGAGCACCTCGAGGGCTGCCAGCGACGTGAGCAGCTTGGTGACCGAGGCCGGCACGGCGGCGTCGCGGCCCTTCGTGAGGACGGGGTCGCCGCCGGCGAGCGGCGCGATCTCGACGGCCACGTGCCGGCCGAGGTCGTCGTCGCCGAGCGGCCCGGCGAGGGCTGCCGCGACCTTGGCCGGGTCCGGCTTCCGGCCCTCGGCGGCCGGTGCGACGGCGGCCGGGCTCGGCACGGAGGCCTCCCAGGGGGCCGGCGGCTCGGGCGGCGCCGCGGCCGGGGTCGGGTCGAGCCACTCGTCCACCCAGCCGAGCTGGTAGGCCGTCGCAGCGGCCGCGACCAGCAGGGCGAGGGTCAGCAGAGTGGCGAGCCAGCGGGCGAGTCGCCGCGGTCCGCGCCGGGGGTGACGTGGGTCACGTGGCACCTGTCATCTCCGTCCTCGAATCGCGCACCGGGACATTGTCGTGGACACTTGATCGCGAATCACGGATGGGTGCGACCGATCGCAGGTCGCCGGAAAAGCGGAGGCATGTCGTGACGTTGGAGTTCGACGTACTGGTGGAGATCCCCAAGGGGGAGCGCAACAAGTACGAGGTCGACCACGAGACCGGCCGGATCCGCCTGGACCGCACCCTCTTCACCTCGACCGTCTACCCGGCCGACTACGGCTACATCGAGGACACCCTCGGCCAGGACGGCGACCCGCTCGACGCGCTGGTGCTGCTGCCCTACCCGACCTTCCCCGGCTGCCTGATCCAGTGCCGCGCGATCGGCATGTTCCGGATGACCGACGAGAAGGGCGGCGACGACAAGGTGCTCTGCGTGCCGGTCGACCCCCGCAACGAGGGCATCCAGGACATCGACGACGTCGACGAGCACGAGCTCATGGAGATCAAGCACTTCTTCGAGGTCTACAAGGACCTCGAGCCGGGCAAGTCGGTCGAGGGCGCCGACTGGGTCCACCGCGACGCCGCGATCGAGGAGATCCAGGCCTCCTTCGAGCGGTTCAAGGTCGAGGGTCACTGACCCTTCCCAGCTCTGCCCAGCTCTGCCCAGCTCTGCCCAGCACTGCATCGAGCGCCGCGGTCCGGTCGGACCGCGGCGCTCTGCTCTTCTCAGACCAGCCAGGCGTCGACGGCCTCGCGAAGCCTGTCGCGGTACGCCGACGTGCGCTGCCGATCGCCCCTGACGGCCAGCCCGTGGTCGGCGTCGGGCAGCTCCAGGACCTCGGCACCGAGCGAACGCGCGACGGCGCCGTCCCAGGCGAGCCCGTCGGCGGTGCCGCCGACGAGCAGCTGTCGCGCCCGGCTGCGCCGGATCGCGCGCACGACCCGCCTGTCCCGAAGCAGCGGCGTCAGCCAGATCGCGTCGAGCCGTTCCTTCCGGGCGAACGAGGCGGCGCGGGTGCCGAGGGACTTCCCCACGAGCAGCGGCCGGTCGCTCCAGCCGGTGGCCGCCATCCTCGTCTGCTCGGTGACCCAGGCTGTGGCCCGAAGCCCGTCGAGCCCGTCGGGGACCTCCCAGCGCACCTGCCGCACGGCCCAGCCGCGCGCGAGCAGCACGTCCTCGACCGCACCGAGCAGCGGCTTCGACGGGCCGAACGCGCGGCCCGGCAGGAGCAGCGCCCGACCATGCTCGGGCCCGGTCGGGAAGCGGTCGCGGAGCTCGCTCACCCGACCAGCCGGCATCGGGTCAATGCCCCTGTCCGATCAGGTCCTCTGCGCGGAGCAGCTCGCGCGGGATGCCGAAGGCGTCGACGAGCTCCTGGGCCAGCGGCCGCGTCTCGCGGCACAGCGCGTTGACGTGCGCGGTGATCGCCTTTGACCGTGCCGAGGAGAGCCGGCCGTGCTCCATGAACCAGGCCCGGTCGGACTCGATCACCCAGAGCGCGTGCAGGTCACGCAGGAGGACCAACGCGTTGCGCACCGGCCCCTCCGGCGTGGCCTCGACCTTGGCCGCGAACGCCTCGAGCACGAGCCGCTCGACGTGCGCCCGGGCGGCGGCGATCACGTGGTCCTGGACGGAGGAGAAGACGGCGCCGGGGTCGCCCCCACGGTCGATCCCCGCCTTCAGCCGCCGGGCGACGCTGCCGAGGATGTGCTCCTCGCGGAAGGACAGCAGGGCCAGGTGGTAGTCGGGGTCGCGGATCTCGATACGCTCGCCGGCGCTCGCTGCTCGATCACCGAAGGCCTCGTCCCCGTCCGAGGCGCCGCCGGGCAACAGGTCGCGGACCCGCTCGAGCAGCTTGTGGACCGCGGTGCGCTCCAGGACCGTGTCGACGGCGAGGCCCGCGACGAAGCGGACCATGTCGAGCTGGTTCATCTCCTCGAACTCGCCGGCGTAGTCGGTGAGCAGCCCCTTGGCGACCAGCTGCAGCAGGACGTGGTTGTCGCCCTCGAAGGTCGTGAAGACGTCGGTGTCGGCCTTGAGCGCGGCGAACCGGTTGGCGGAGAGGTAGCCCGCTCCCCCGCAGGCCTCGCGGCACTCCTGGACGGTGCGGGTGGCGTGCCAGGTGGCGAGCGCCTTGGTCCCGGCTGCACGCGACTCGAGCGTGCGACGGACGTCGTCGTCGTCGACCTCGCCGGAGAAGACCGCGTGCAGGGTGTCGCGGAGCACCTCCTGCGCGAAGTGGAGCGCGTAGGTGCGGGCGAGCAGGGGCAGCAGTCGTCGCTGGTGCAGGCCGTAGTCGAGCAGCCGCTCCTCGGTGTCAGGGTCGGTCGCCTCGAACTGACGGCGACGGCCGGCGTACGTCACCGCGATCGCGAGGGCGACCTTCGACGCGGTGATGGCGGCGCCGCCGACGGAGACCCGGCCCTGCACGAGGGTGCCGAGCATCGTGAAGAAGCGGCGGCTCTTGCTCTCGATCGCGCTGGAGTAGACGCCCTCGGGCGAGACGTCGGCGAACCGGTTGAGCAGCGCCTCGCGCGGCACCCGCAGGCCGTCGAACCACAGCTTGCCGTTGTCGACGCCGTTGAGGCCCATCTTCGGCCCGTCGTCCCCGACGCGTACGCCGGCCACGGGCTCTCCGCCCTCGCGGATGCGAGCGACGAACGCGTGCACGCCGTGGCTCTCGGGACCGTCCTCGCCGGGCACCTCGAGCTGGGCGAACACCACCGCGAGCTCGGCGTGCTTCGCGGCGCCGCCGATGTAGTCCTTGTAGGCGTCCTCACGGGTGGTCGTGATGACGAACTGCTGCGTCGCGGGGTCGTAGCTGGCGACCGTCTCGAGCGCTGCGACGTTGGAGCCGTGTCGGTGCTCGGTCATTGCGAAGCACCCCATGGTGCGGGCGGCGACCGTGTCGGCGAGGTAGGCGTCGTAGTGCCGCTTCGTGCCGAGCTGGAGGATGGCGCCGCCGAAGAGCCCGAACTGCACGCCGACCTTGACCAGCACCGACAGGTCGCCGTGCGCGAGTGCCTCGAAGGCCGCGACGCTGGCGCCGATGTCGCCCCCGCCGCCGTACTCCTCCGGGAACCCCAGACCCGTCAGCCCCGATTCCGAGAGCTCGACCACCAGGTCGCGCACCCGCTCGCGGAAGTCGGCGTAGGGCATCGTCTCGGCGTCCTCGAGGATCGAGGCGTGGGGCGTGAGCCCGTCCACCACCAGCCGTCGCACGCCGGCGTGGGAGCCGTCGAGGAGCGCCCGCATGCCCGCGGTGAGATCGGCGTCGGTGGCGCCCTCCGGCGCCGGCTCGGTCAGGGTGGTGTCAGTCGCCGCCATGGCGCCACAGTAGCCAGAGCCGACCCCTCCTGAACGCGCGAGCTTCTGCCGACGCGGGGGGGATCAGGGGCGGGCGTAGAAGGTGGGCGGCGTCCAGTAGTACATCGACGCCTCCTGGACCGGCTGGCCGGTGCGCGGGGCGTGCAGGATGCGGCCGTTGCCGAGGTAGAGCGCGACGTGGAAGATCGAGCTCGGCCTGGCGTTGTCGCCCCAGAACACCAGGTCACCGGGCTGGAGCTGGCTCGCCTTGATCGGGGTCGACTGCTCGTACTGCGCGACCGAGTAGTGCGGCAGGGACCGGCCGCCGGCCGCCCACGCCTTCATCGTCAGGCCCGAGCAGTCCCAGCGGTCGGGGCCCGCCGCGCCCCAGACGTAGGGCTCGCCCAGCTGCGCCCTCGCGAAGGCGATCGCGGCCGGGGCACCCCCCGACGGCGCGGGCGGGTCGGACTGCGGGGCGGGGTCCGGAGCGGGCGTGGTCTCAGGGGCCGAGTCCGGCGCCGGGTCGGGAGCAGGAGCGTGCGTGGCCGGAGCAGAGCTCGGCGCAGGGTCCGCGGCGGGCGCCGGATCCGGCGCGACAGGGGCGGGGTCGGGTGCGACGGCCGCTGCAGCGGCGGCGGCCTGCGCCGCCTGCTCGAGTGCGGCCTGCCGCGCGCCGGCGGTCGCGACGCTGACGTGCTGAAGCCTGGCCAGCCGGCGCACCAGCCTGGTCTTCTCGGCCGCGATGCTCGCCGCCTCCGCGGCGGCGGCGTCGGCGCTGCGCTGGGCGGCGGCCCGCGCGTCGGCCGCGTCGCCCTTGGCGTCCTGCGCGTCCCGGTCGGCCGTCCGAGCCTGCGTCGATGCGGCCTTGGCAAGGGCCGAGGCGGCGAGGAAGCGCTGGTACTGCAGGTCGAGCGCCGTCCGGGCGTTGCCGATCGTCGACGCCCGCTGCAGCAGCGTGTCGATGCCGTCGGAGTCGGCCAGCGCCGCCATGGCCGTCAGCTGTGGGGCCAGCTCGGAGTCGGCGAGCAGCGTCTCGGCGTACGCCGACCGCTGCTGCTCGAGGTCGGTGCCTGCGACGTGCGCACGCTCGACGGCGCGCCGGGCGGCCCGGGCGGCCTGCTGGGCGCGGTAGCGGGCTCCGTTGTAGGCCTCCTCGGCGTGCTCGGCGGCGATCGCGCTGCGCCGCAGCCGCTCGTTGGCGGCGCTCAGCGCGGCCCTGATGCCGGCCACGTCGTTGGCGGCCGACGCGGCCCGCTCCTGCGCGTCGCGGACCTCCTGCTGGCTCGGCGCCGAGGGCGGCGCGACCGGTGGCGTGGGGTCGGCTGAGGCCGGGACGACGGTGCCGGAGAGGCCGAGCACCGTGGCGGACAGAAGCGTTCCTAGCCGAGACACTCGCGCCACGTTAATGCGCAGAAGTCACAGAAGGAACAGAAATCCCAAAAATAACAGAATCTGACGGCGTGTCGGCTTGACTAACTACACGGCTGTTATTCGGGCCGATGGTTCCGCTTCGAGTGCTTCCCGTCGGGCGAACCCCCTGCGCCGGAACTGCTGCTTGCTCGCGACGCCGCCCAGGTAGAAGGCCGTCAGCGCGATCATCACGCCGGCGACGTCGTCGGAGACGTAGTGCCAGCCGAAGTAGAGGGTCGCGACCGCGGTGCAGCAGAAGTTGACCCAGAAGAGGATCCGCAGCCACTTGATGCCGACGGTGTACTGCACCATGAGCGCGGTCAGCAGGGTGATCGCGACGTGGAGCGACGCGAAGCCGGCCACCGTCTGGGCCGCCCGGGCCTGGGTGTCCCACAGCGCGTTGTAGCGCGCGTTGACCAGCGCGTTCATCAGGTCGGACGTCGGTGTGTGGGTCAGCGGCTGGTAGACGTGCGGGTACTGGATGCCCGGCCCGACGGTCGGCAGCGCGTAGTAGGAGACCGTGCCGAGCGTCCAGGCGATCGCCTGGGCGCAGACGAACCAGTAGCCGAAGCTGAGGTTGCGCGACCAGACCAGCCAGCAGGTGACCGCGATCGGCACCAGCGGCAGGAACCACAGATAGACATAGGAGAGGAACCACGCCGCGACGTGCGTGCCGATCGCCGCCTGGAGCACCACCCCCGGCTCGTGGCCGAAGAACAGCGCCTTGTCGATGAGGTGCAGCTCGTGGTCGAACTGCGCGTCGGTGAGGGCCGGCAGCGCGGACTTCAGGTTCCGGTAGCTCACGTAGACGATGTAGAACCCGATGACGCCCAGGGCGACGAGCATCAGCCGCTCCTGGTTCCAGTGGGTGCGCAGCCGCCTCAGCGCGATCGACCGCCACAGCGTCGGCTTGAACCTCGAGTCCCACAGCGTCCGCGGCACGAGGTCGAAGGCGAGCGCCGCCATCAGCAGCAGCGGGAGGCGCATCCAGGTCGGCCCGAGGAAGCTGCCGTCGGGGTCGATGAGGGGCTTGTCGGCGACCATCGAGACGACGATCGCGGCGACCCCGATGAGCACCGCGTTGGCCACCAGGGCGATCTGGGCGCGGCGATACATAGGCGCAGTCTATTGCCCCGGCATCACGGCGAGCCTGGTGGCATCCAGGCGCAGTCGGACGGGCTCGCCGGGACCGGGATGGCGGTCGAGCGGAGCGACCGCGTCGAGCTCCCCGATGCCGTCGGCGACGACCACGAGTCGCACCACGTCGGGGGTCGCCCGGGCCCACGCGACGGTGGCCCGGATCGGGCCGGCGTCGTCGAGGACGAGCGCGGACCGGCGTACGGCGACCCGCGGCTCGTCCCGCTGGTCCAGGGTCGTCCCGTCGAGCAGCCTGCGTGCGGCCGCACCCTCGAGGACGTGCGCGTAGCCGAGGAAGAGCGCGGTGTCGGCGTCGACCGGGGCGGCCCAGACCTGCGCCGCATCCCCCTCCTGGACCAGCCGCCCGTCGCGCATCACGGCGAGCCGGTCGGCCACGGCGAAGGCCTCCTCCTGGTCGTGGGTCACGAGCAGGGCGGTGGTGCCGGCCGCCTGCAGGATGCGGCGCAGGTCGCCCGCGAGCCGCTCGCGCAGCCCGGCGTCGAGCGCGGAGAGCGGCTCGTCGAGCAACAGGAGGCGCGGCTCGACGGCCAGCGCGCGGGCCAGCGCGACCCGCTGCCGCTCACCGCCGGACAAGGTGGCGGGCATCCGGTCGGCGTACCCGGCCAGGCCGACCAGGTCGAGCAGCTCGGCGACCCGCGCCGCACGCCCGGGCGCCCGGCGCAGCCGGAGCGAGTAGCCCACGTTGCGCCCGACCGAGAGGTGCTCGAAGAGCTGGCCGTCCTGGAACATCAGCGCGAACCCGCGCTTGTGGGTGGGTACGCCGGCCAGCGACCGCCCGTCCCACGTGATCGTGCCGCGGGCCGGCTCCAGGCCGGCGATCGCCCGGAGCAGCGTGGACTTCCCCGATCCGGACGGCCCGAGGACCGCGAGGACGTGGCCGTCGGCGAGGTCGAGCGTCACGTCGCGGACGGCCTCGTGCCCGTCGTAGGAGACGGAGACGTGGGAGAGGGAGAGCATCAGAAGCTGCCGATCGAGGGGACGCGGAGCCGCTCGACGAGCAGCATCACGACGGTCGTGGCGGCGGCGAGGACGACGGAGGCCGCGAGCGCCATGCCGTAGTTCATCGCGCCAGGGTGGCCGATGAGCCGGAAGATCACCACCGGCAGGGTCGGGTGCTCGTCGCGGGCGAGGAAGCTGGTGGCGCCGAACTCACCGAGCGAGACCGCGAACGCGAAGCCGGCCGCCGCCAGGAGCGGCTTCCAGACGACCGGGAGGTCGACGGTGAGGAACTGGCGCAGCGGTCCGGCGCCCAGGGAGGCGGCCGCCTGGCGGAGCCGGTCGTCGACGCCGCCGAGGACGGGCGCGAGCGTGCGGACGACGAGCGGAAGTGCCACCAGCGCCTGCGCGATGGGGACGAGCAGCGGGTCGTCGCGGAAGGAGCCGAGCGTGATGAGGAACCCGAAGCCGAGGGTCACGGCGGAGACGCCGAGCGGGAGCATGAAGAGGCCGTCGAACGTCGCGCGCAGTCGCCGCTCGGCCCGGCCGTGCGAGCGCCGGGTGACGACCACCGAGACCAGGCCACCGAGCAGCAGCGACATCCAGGTGGCATCGACGGCAGTGCGCAGGCTGGTCACCAGCGCGTCGGTCACCGGCACCAGCAGGGCGGTCCCGGGGGTGCCGAGGGCGCGGTAGTTCGCGGTCGTCCAGTGCCCCTCGTGGCGGAGGCTGCCGACGACCAGCGTGGCGATCGGGGCCGCCACCATCGCGAGGAGCAGCCCGGTCGCCGCCAGCACCGGCGCATCGCCTCGGCGCGGCCGGCGCGGACGCGACACGGTGCGGCGTACGGCGGTCGCGACTCTGACCCGGGCGGCCAGAGCCAGCAGGACCGTCACGACGACCAGCTGGAGGATGGAGAGCGCGGCGGCGGCCTGGAGGTCGAGGAGGTTGGTGGTCAGCAGGTAGATCTCGGTCTCCACCGACGAGTAGCGCAGCCCGCCCATGGTGAGCACCACCCCGAAGCCGGTCGCACAGAAGAGGAAGACGACGGTGGCCGAGCTGACGATCGCCGGCCGCAGGGCCGGCAGGGTGACGGTGCGGAAGACCGTGAGCGGCGCGGCGCCGAGCGCGGCCGCCGCCTCGCCGGCCCGCGGGTCGAGCGACTCCCAGGCGGCGCCGACGGTGCGGATCACCACCGCGACGTTGAAGAACGCCAGGCCCGCGACGATGCCCGCAGCGGTCCCGTCCAGGCCGAGGAAGCCGAGCGGGCCGGACTCCCCCAGCAGCTGCCGGAAGGCGACCCCGACGACCACCGTCGGTAGGACGAACGGGACGAGCAGCGCGGCGCGGACCACCCGCCGCCCCGGCCAGGACAGCAGGTGCAGCGCGAAGGCCGCGGGCAGGCCGAGCGCCACCGAGACGGCCGTCGCCGCGGCCGCCGACCACACGGTGAACCACAGGACGCGGTGCACCCGCGGCCGGCCGAGGACGTCGAGGACGGGCCCGGCACCGTCGGAGAAGCCGCGCGAGACCATCCCGGAGACGGGCAGCACGAAGAAGACCGCCATCACCGCCAGCGGCAGGGCGCCGAGGGCGAGGAGGGCCAGCGGTCTCCCGACGGGCCTGGCGGTGGTCACCGGGAGACCAGGTCGCTCCAGGTCCGGAGCCACTCGTCGCGATGGGCGTCGATGTCCTCGGGCGAGACGGTCCACGGCTTGGTCGGCTGGACGGCGAACTTCGACCAGTCGGCGGGGAGGGGCGCGTCCTGCGCGACGGGGAAGACGTACATCGCGTCGGGCAGCGCGGCCTGGACGTCCTTGCTGAGCAGGAAGTCGACCAGCGCCCGGGCGCCCTTCTCGTTCTTCGCGCCGGCCAGTACCCCGGCGTACTCGACCTGCGTGAAGCAGGTGTCGAGCAGCGCCTTGGTCGTGGACGTGCCGTCGGCGACGGTGAACGCCGGCGAGGAGTCGTAGGAGAGCACGATCGGACGGCTGCCGTTGCCGCCGCCCTGGGTGAAGTCGACGGTGTAGGCGTCCTCCCAGCCGTCGACGACCTTGGCGCCGTTGGCGAGCAGCCTCGTCCAGTAGTCCGTCCACCCGTCGCCGTACTTCGCGATCGTGGCCAGGAGGAAGGCGAGGCCCGGCGAGGAGGTGGTCGCGCCGGGGGTGACGAAGAGGTCCTTGTACGCCGGCCGGGTGAGGTCGTCGAGGGTAGCCGGCGGCGTCATGTGGTGCGCGGCGAACCAGGTGGTGTCGACGTTGACACAGACGTTGCCGTCGTCGACGGGGGTCAGCCTCGCGCCGCCGTCACCCGGCAGGTCGAACGCCTCGGCGCCGGCGGGCACGCCGGTGGGGGTGTTGTCGGCGAAGACCCCGGCCTTCAGCGCCCGCGACGCGAAGGTGTTGTCGACGCCGAACGCGACGTCGCCGGTCGGGTCGTCCTTGGTGAGGACGAGCTTGTTGGTCAGCGCGCCGGCGTCGCCGCTCTGCCGGACCACGAGCCGGAACCCGGAGTCCTTCTCGAACTCGGTCTTGAGCTCCTTGGGCAGGTTGAACGAGTCGTGGGTGACCAGGACGACCCGGTCCGACCCGCCGCCGGCGGCGCCGTCGTCACTCCCGCTGCCCAACGAGCAGGACGTGAGCGCGAGTGTGGTGATGATGCTGATCGCGAGGGCGCGCTTGCGCACCGTGACTCCCTTCGCCGGTGCTAACCGGAGCAGGTTCGGAGGGTCTGCGGCGATGTCCGCACTCTCAGCCCGTCGTGGGCTCCCCTGTCTGACCTGACGAGTCTATCGGCGTCCCGACGAGGTGCGGCGACCCGTCCAGCACCGGGATCTTGCGAGATTCTTGCGTTTGGCTGTCATAGTCTTGCGTCGTGACTCGACGACTTGCAGAGGTGGCCGCCCGCTCCGGCGTGAGCGAGGCGACGGTGAGCCGGGTGCTCAACGGGAAGCCGGGCGTCTCGGAGTCGACCCGTTCCCGCGTCCTGACCGCCCTTGACGTGCTGGGCTACGAGCGGCCGACGAAGCTCCGCGGCGAGCGCGCCCGGCTCGTCGGGCTCGTGCTCCCCGAGCTGCAGAACCCCATCTTCCCTGCCTTCGCCGAGGCGCTCGGGTCCCACCTGGCGCAGTTCGGCCTCACCCCCGTGCTGTGCACGCAGACGGCCGGCGGCGTCCAGGAGTCCGACTACGTGGAGCTGCTGCTCGAGCAGCAGGTCGCCGGCGTCGTCTTCGCCGGGGGCAACTACAGCCAGGCCGACGCCGACCACCGGCACTACGACCGACTGGTCAACCGCAAGCTGCCGGTCGTGCTGATCAACGCGGCCATCGACGACCTGCCCTTCCCCCGCGTGGTGTGCGACGACGCCAGCGCGATGGAGCAGTCGATGGAGCACCTGCTCTCGCTCGGTCACGAGCGGATCGGGCTCGTCCTCGGCCCGCGCGACCACGTGCCCTCGGAGCGCAAGCTCGCCGCCGCCCGCGAGGTCGCCGCCGCGGCCGGCCACGAGCTCGACGAGGAGCTCGTCGTGCGCAGCCTCTACTCGCTGCAGAGCGGCCAGGCGTCGGCAGCGCGCCTCATCGAGCGCGGCGCGACCGGCATCGTCTGCGCCAGCGACCCGCTCGCGCTGGGCGCGGTGAGGGCCGTCCGCCGGGCCCGGCTCGCCACACCCGACGACGTCTCGGTCATCGGCTACGACGACTCGGCCTTCATGGCCGTCTCCGACCCGCCGCTCACCACCGTCCGGCAGCCCATCGAGGCGATGGCGCGCGCCGCCGTGCAGTTCCTGATGAGCCAGGTCGACGCATCCATCGGGCCGGTCGACGAGCTGCTCTTCGAGCCTGAGCTGGTCGTCCGACGCTCCACCGGACCGGCAAGATCGCGGCCTGTCACTGCAAAGTCATGAAATTAATTACGTCCTGTCAAGTTCTTGCAACCGACTGATTGACCGGCATACGTTCCGGTCGCCCGATCGAGTGACGGGCGACACACGCGCCCCGGGCGCTGACGGAACGGAGCATCGTGAGCTGGTGGCGCGACGCCGCGATCTACGAGATCTACCCTCGCAGCTTCGCGGACGGGAACGGTGACGGCACCGGCGACCTCGCCGGCATCCGCGAGCGGCTGCCCTACCTGCGCGACCTCGGCGTCGACGCGATCTGGTTCACGCCGTGGTACCCCTCCCCGATGGCCGACGGCGGCTACGACGTCGCCGACTACCGCGGCATCCTCCCGCTCTTCGGCGACCTCTGCGAGGCCGAGACGCTGATCAAGGACGCGCTCGAGTACGGCATCCGCACGATCATCGACGTCGTCCCCAACCACGTCTCCGACCACCACGAGTGGTTCCGGGCCGCCGTCGCGGCCGGCCCGGGCTCGCCGGAGCGGGAGCGGTTCTGGTTCCGCGACGGACGCGGCACCGACGGGGAGCTGCCGCCCAACGACTGGACGTCCGAGTTCGGCGGCACGCCCTGGACCCGGCTCACGGGGCCGGACGGCCGGCCCGAGCAGTGGTACCTGCACCTCTTCGCCGCCGGCCAGCCGGACCTCAACTGGAGCCACCCCGACGTGCGCCGCGAGCACGAGGACATCCTCCGGTTCTGGTTCGACCGCGGCGTGGCCGGCATCCGGATCGACTCGGCCGCACTGCTCGCGAAGGACCCCGAGCTCCCCGACGTACCGGCCGACCCGCAGCCCGGTGAGCATCCGTACGTCGACCGCGACGACCTGCAGGAGATCTACCGCGGCTGGCGCCGGATCGCCGAGGAGTACGGCGGCGACCGCGCCCTGATCGGCGAGATCTGGCTGCCGGACCCGGACCGGTTCGTCCGCTACCTGCGCTCCGACGTCATGCACTCGGCCTTCAACTTCGACTTCCTCACCGCACCCTGGGACGCCGAGGTGCTGCGCCGTTCGATCGACACGACGCTGTCACTGCACGGCCAGGTCGGCGCGCCCGCCACCTGGGTGCTGTCCAACCACGACGTCACCCGTCCCGTCACCCGCTACGGCCGCGAGGACACCGGCTTCGCGTTCGACCGGAAGCGGTACGGCGTCCCGACCGACCGCGCGCTCGGCGTACGCCGGGCCCGCGCTGCGGCCATGCTCGCGATGGCGCTGCCCGGCGCCTACTACCTGTTCCAGGGCGAGGAGCTCGGCCTGGACGAGGTCGAGGTCCCACCGGAGAGCATCCAGGACCCGATGCACTTCCGCAGCGGCGGCGTCGACCCCGGGCGCGACGGCTGCCGGGTGCCGCTGCCGTGGTCGGGCGATCGGGCGCCGTACGGCTTCAGCCCGGACGGCACCGCGACGTGGCTCCCCCAGCCCGACGGCTGGGCCGGCCTCACCGCGGAGGCCCAGTCCGCCGATCCCGGGTCGATGCTCTCGCTCTACCGGATGGCGCTGCTGATCCGGCGCACCCACCCCGACCTCGGGGACGGCACCTTCGCCTGGGCCGACCCGACCGCCGGCGTGCTCGCCTTCCGGCGCGGCGCCAGCTTCCTCAACGTCACCAACGTCAGCGCCGCGCCCGTCGCGCTGCCGGTCCACGAGCACCTCTGGCTCGCCAGCGCACCGCTGGTCGACGGGAGGCTCCCCCGCGACGCCACCGCCTGGCTGCGCCTTCCGGCGTGAGTCGGACCACCACCCCACCACCAGGAGAGAAGACCATCATGAGGAGATCACGACTGCGCACCCTCGCGCTGACCGGCACCGCGGTGGCCATGGCAGCGGCCCTCGCCGCCTGCGGTGGCGGCTCGTCCGACTCGGAGTCGAAGGGCAAGGGCGTCACGATCACCGTCGAGGGCTGGCGCCCCGGCGACCAGAAGGCGACCATCGACTACGCCAAGAAGCAGGCGGCCGCCTTCCACAAGCTGCACCCGTCGATCACGATCGTGCCCAAGGAGTGGCAGTGGAACGCGCAGACGTTCTCGGCCCAGCTCGCCGGCGGCACGCTGCCGATCTCCTTCCGGGTGCCGTTCACCGACACCAAGGGGCTCGTCGAGCGCCACCAGGTCGCCGACGTGGACGCCGAGGTCCGCAAGCTGTCCTACTTCGGCCAGCTCAACCCCAACGTGCTGGCCGCCGCGACCGGCGCGGACGGCAAGGTCTACGGCCTGCCCAGCGACGTCTACGCCAACGCCCTGCACTACAACCGCGAGCTGTTCACCCAAGCCGGGCTCGACCCCGACAAGCCGCCGACGACCTGGGACGAGCTCCGCGCCGACGCCAAGGCGATCACCGACAAGACCGGCGTCGCCGGCTACGGCGAGATGACCAAGTCGAACACCGGCGGCTGGATCCTCTCCACCCTGACCTACGCCATGGGCGGCCGGATGGAGAGCGAGGACGGCAAGACCGCGACGCTCGACAACCCGGCCAGCGAGCAGGCGCTCCAGCTGCTGCACGACATGCGGTGGACCGACGGCTCCATCTCCTCGAACAACTCCTACGACTGGGCGAGCGTCCACCAGGCGTTCGCGAGCGGCAAGATCGCGATGTTCGTCTCCGGGTCCGACGTCTACAACGCGATGGTGACGACGGACAAGATCGACCCGAAGATCTACGGGCTGGCCGGGATCCCGGTCTCCGACTCCGCCGACGCCGGCGCTCTGGGCGGTGGCTCGGTCAACGTGGTCAGCGCCAAGGCCTCGAAGGCGGAGGCCGCAGCCGCCGTGCAGTGGGCCGACTTCTTCCGGGTCGCCAAGTACAGCGACCAGGACGCCGCGGTCGCGGACGCGAAGGCCACCGCCGACTCCGACCAGCCGGTCGGAACACCGACCTTCTCGATCTTCGACGAGGCGTCGTACACGACCTACCAGGGCTGGATCAAGGACTACGTCAACGTCCCGCTGGACCAGATGAAGCCCTACACCGACGCGATGTTCGCGGTGAAGCTCATCGCCGAGCCGCCGGCCCAGACCCAGGGCGTGTACGGCGCCATGGACTCGGTCGTGCAGAAGGTGCTGACCGACAAGAACGCCGACATCCCGGCCCTGCTCCAGGCAGCCAATGACAAGGCGCAGCAGCTGCTCGACCAGGGCTGAACCAGGGCTGACGGCCCGGGTGACCACACGCCGGCCGGGTGTCTCGACACCCGGCCGGCGACGTACGACCGACGACGACGAGGGGAAGCGCGATGGTGCGCGCGATGAGGTGGGTCCGCGGGAGCGGGCCGGCGACACTGCTGTTCCTGCTGCCGATGCTGCTGGTCTTCGGGCTCTTCTCCTGGTGGCCGATCGCGCGCACCGTGGTGATGGCCTTCCAGCAGACCAACCTCGTCGAGCCGGCCCACTGGGTCGGTCTGGACAACTTCCACCGGGTGCTCACCGACCCGCTGCTGCCGACGGCGATCCGCAACACCGCCGTCTTCGCAGGCCTCGCCTTCGTCTTCGGCTATCCGGTCCCCCTGCTGCTGGCCGTCGTGATGAGCGACCTGCGCCGGCTGCGGGGCCTGTACGCCGCGCTGGCCTACCTCCCGGTCGTCGTGCCCCCTGCCGTCGCCGTGCTGCTGTGGCAGTTCTTCTACGACGCCACCGACACCGGCGTCTTCAACACCGCGCTGGGCTGGTTCGGGATCGGGCCCGTCCCCTGGCTGGTCTCGCCGCACTGGGTGCTGCCCGCGCTCGTCATCCAGGCGACCTGGGCGGCGGCGGGCGGCACGGTGATCATCTACCTCGCGGCGCTCACGTCGGTGCCGCGGGAGCTCTACGACGCCGCGCAGGTCGACGGCGCGGGCGTCCTGCGCAAGCTGTGGCACATCACCCTGCCGCACCTGCGCGGGATCATGCTGGTCACCTTGATCCTGCAGATCATCGGCACCGCGCAGGTCTTCCTCGAGCCCTACCTCTTCACCGACGGCGGGCCCGACAACGCCTCGCTGACGGTGCTGCTGCTGATCTACAACTACGCGTTCGGGAGCACCACCGGCGGCGGTGACTACGGCGACGCGACGGCGCTCAGCCTGATGCTGGCCGTCGCGCTGGCGCTGCTGTCCTGGCTCTACTTCCGGCTGACCCGATCCTGGAGCGAGTGATGACCGAGTCCAACAGCTTCGTCTCCGACGACGACCTCCGACGCCCCGCCGTCCGGGCCGTGCGGAGGGTGCTCAACGTGCTGCTGCTGGCCTTCCTGGTCGTCGTCGCGCTCGGCCCCCTGCTGTGGCTGGCCAAGTCGGCCGTCACGCCCGCCCAGGAGACGCTGCGCCGGCCGATGTCGCTGTGGCCCAGCGGCCCGGACTGGTCGATCGTGAGCGACGCGTGGACCTCCCTCGACCTGGGTCGCTACCTGGTCAACACGGTCGTGATCGCGGTGGGGTCGTGGGCGGTGCAGATGCTGGTCGCCACGACCGGTGGCTACGCGCTGTCGGTGCTCAGGCCGTCGTACGGCCGGTTCCTCTACGGCGCCGTGCTGGTGACGATGTTCGTCCCGACCGTGGTGCTGCTCGTCCCGCTCTACCTGACCGCGCTCGACGTCCCGCTGGTGCACGTCTCGCTGGTCGACACCTACTGGGGCGCCTTCCTGCCGGCCGGCGCCAGCGCGTTCAACGTCGCGCTGGTCAAGCGGTTCTTCGACAACCTGCCGAGCGAGGTGATCGAGGCGGCGCGCGTCGACGGCGCGGGCCCGGTCCGGTTGTTCACCTCGATCGTCCTGCCGATGTCGCGGCCCGTGCTCGGCGTGGTGTCGGTCTTCGCCCTGCTCGCGGCCTGGAAGGACTTCATCTGGCCGCTGCTGGTGCTGCCCGACCCGGCGAAACAGCCGATCTCGGTCCGGCTGCCCGCGCTGGCGCCGGTGACGCCGGTGGACACCTTCCTCGCGGCGCTGCTCGTCTCGACCGCGCTGCCGATCGCGTTCTTCCTGGTCTTCCAGCGGTTCTTCCTGCGCAGCGAGGGGATCGACGGCGCCGTCAAGGGCTAGCGTCCGGCGACTGCCGCGAAGACCACGCCCCCGGCCTCCTCGCTGCGGGTCGCCTGGCCGCGGGCGACGAGCAGCTCGAGGTGCGCCTTGGTCTCCATCGCGGCCAGGGCCGCGTTGAACGCGTCGAGGGTGTCGAAGGCGTGCTCGTGGCGGGTCCAGGGCAGCTGCCCGGCGACGGCGTACGCCGTCCGCGGACCGCCGGACAGGGCCGCCAGGCAGGCCGCGAGCCGGTGCTCGTGGTGCTCGAGGAGCTGATCGACCCGGGCGTGGACCGAGGGCGCGACCGGGCCGTGGGCCGGCAGCAGCACCTGGTCGGGCAGGGCACGCACCTTGGCCAGCGACTCCATGAAGTCGCGCAGCGGCTGCCGGACCGCGGCCGGCTCGAAGCCGATCGACGGCGTGATCGTCGGCAGCACGTGGTCGCCCGCGAAGAGCAGCCCGGCGGCCCGCTCGGAGAAGACGTAGTGGCCCCGGGTGTGGCCGGGCGTGTGGACGGCGTCGAGGGTGCGTTCCCCGACGCGGACCTCGAGGTCGCCGTCCAGCCAGCTGTCGGGGTAGCGGATCGACTGCTCGTCACGGCCGTCGCTGGAGGGGTCCTGGCCGAAGAGGTGGGCCAGCTCGGCGGCGCCGGCCGCGCGCAGCTCGCCGATCATGGGCACCTCGTCGACGGACGTGGCGCCGAGCATGATGTCGAGGGTCGCCTTCTCGCCGAGGCCGAGCGTCACGTCGGCGCCGACCTCGGCCCCGATCGCCGCCGCGAGCGAGAAGTGGTCGCGGTGGACGTGGGTGACCAGGAAGCGGCGGATGTCGGTGAAGCTCCGGCCGAGCTCGCGCAGCCCCTTCCCCAGCGCCTCCCGTCCCTCGGTGATCGCCCAGCCGCCGTCGATCAGGGTGAGGCCCTGCTCGGTCTCGATCGCGTAGACGTTGACCGCCTTCAGCCCGTCCATCGGCAGGGGCAGCGGGATCCGGTGGATCCCCGGCGCCACCTCGAAGGCGCCGGGCGCCGACCAGTGCTCGCCGGAGTCCGGGGAGACGGCGTACGCCGTGGGGGTGCTCATGCTGCCTCGTCCTCCTTCGGGGCCGAACGGTGCAGCCAGACCAGGCCGGCGATCGGCAGGATCGCCGGGACCCAGCCGTAGCCGCGGCCGTAGTCGGACCAGACCGTGGCGTCGGGGAACCAGTCCCCCTTGACCAGGGAGAGCGTGCCGACCACGACCACGCCGGCCAGCTCGACCCAGAGCATGACGCGGGCGAAGGCGGGTCGCCCGTGCGCGGCCCGGCGGATCGCGAACCAGCCGGCGGCGTAGGTCAGCGCCGCGACGAAGGACAGCACGTAGGCGAACGGCGCCTCGTCGAACTGGGTGGCGATCTGCACGATCGAGCGGGCGCCGGCGGCGAGCACGAAGAGCGCGTAGACGGCCAGCAGGACGAGATGCGGGCCCTGCCGTGGATTCGGTGCGGTCACCGGGTCATCATGATCCGTACCGCGACGACGCCCGTCGCCAGGGCCGCCACGGCGACCACGCCGGACGACCAGGAGCCGCGGTCCTCCCGGATGGAGAGGAGCGCGATCGGCATCATCACGACCACCGCGGCGACGTACCCGAGGTGCGTGGTGAGCTCGTCGGGCCGACCCTCGTCCAGCGCCGCCAGCGCACCGAGGGCGAGGACGATCGCGAGCACCTCAAGCATCCAGGCGAGCTGGTCCAGCCAGCCCGGCCGCGGCGCCTTGAGGGCGACGCCCAAGCCGGCGGCGACGGTCACGAGCAGCGCGTAGCCGACGACGATCCATGCGATGGGGGTCAGGGCGCCGGACATGGGAGCATCCTTCCCGATGATCCCCGACCCTTCGCTGGTGGCCCGGCTGCGCGCCGCGGGCTGCGTCTTCGCCGAGGAGGAGGCCGCCCTGCTCGTCGAGGCCGCGGACTCCCCCGCCTCCCTCGAGCCCCTGGTCGCACGCCGCCTCGCCGGCGAGCCCCTCGAGACGATCCTGGGCTGGGCGTCCTTCGCCGGCCTGCGGGTCGCCTGCGCGCCGGGAGTGTTCGTGCCCCGCCGAAGGACCGAGCTGATGGTCCGCCTCGCCGTCGCCCGGCTGCGTCCCGATGGACCGGACGAGGTGACGTCGGCGACCGCCGCCCAGCGCGCGGCCGAGCGCGGGGCCGAGCGCGGGGCCGGACTTCGTCCGGTCCATCGGCACGTCCTCGACCTCGGCTGCGGCACCGGCGCGATCGGGGCAGCGGTCGCCGCGAACGCACCCGGTGTGGACGTCTGGGCGGTCGACGTCGACCCGGCCGCGGTCGACTGCGCGCGCCGCAACCTGCCGCCCGAGCGGGTCCTGCTCGGCGACCTCTACGAGCCGCTGCCCCCGGACCTCCGGTTCGACCTGATCCTCGCGAACGCTCCCTACGTCCCGACCGACGCGATCGCGCTGATGCCGCCCGAGGCCCGCGACCACGAGCACCGCGTCGCCCTCGACGGCGGCCGCGACGGGCTCGACGTCCAGCGCCGGGCGATCGCGGGCGCTGCCGGCCGGCTCGCGCCCGGCGGCGCGATCCTGGTCGAGACGAGCAGACGCCAGGCCGAGCCGACGGCGGCGCTGATGGAGGACGCCGGACTGCTGCCGAGCCTGCACACCGACGACGAGATCGGCGGCACCGTCGTCCTCGGCCGGGGCTGATCCGGGAGAAGGTCGTCCACCCCCCACCGGTGGACGACCCTCCTTCCTCCTTGCATGAAACGGGACCGGTGGGTGCTGCGCGCGTGGTTCTGCGAAAATGGGTGCCGACCGGTCTAGACCGCCGGCAGCACGCCCGACTCGTCGTACGCCGCCAGCGCCCGGCGGTAGGGATCCAGGTCGATCCCCTGGGCGCCCACCCACGCGTCGGAGTAGTAGGTGGTGGAGTAGCGGTCCCCGGCGTCGCACAACAGGGTGACGACGCTGCCTGACGCATTGTCTGCCCGCATCCGCGCCATCACCTGCAGGGCGGCCCAGACGTTGGTGCCGGTCGAGCCGCCGACCGGGCGGCCGAGCCGGTCGGTGACCCAGCGCATGGTCGCGATCGAGGCGGCGTCCGGCACCCGGAGCATGTCGTCGACGACGCCGCCGACGAAGGACGGCTCGATCCGCGGGCGGCCGATGCCCTCGATCCGCGAGCCAGGGCCGGTGGCATCGGACGTGTCGGAGGCCCATCCGTCGAGGAAGGCCGACCCCTCGGGGTCGGCGACGAGCAGCCGGGTCGGGTGGCGCAGGTAGTGCAGGTAGCGGCCGATCGTGGCCGAGGTGCCGCCGGTGCCGGCGGACACCACGATCCAGGCCGGTATCGGGTGCGGCTCCCGCCGCATCTGGTCGAAGATCGACTCGGCGATGTTGTTGTTGCCGCGCCAGTCCGTCGCCCGCTCGGCGTAGGTGAACTGGTCCATGTAGTGGCCGTCGCAGTCCGCCGCGAGGCGACGTGCCTCGTCGTAGACCTGGCCGGCGGCATCGACGAAGTGGCACCGGCCGCCGTACCACTCGATCAGCGCGACCTTCTCCGGTGAGGTCGTGCGCGGCATCACGGCGACGAACGGCAGCCCGATGAGGCGGGCGAAGTAGGCCTCCGAGACCGCCGTCGACCCCGACGACGCCTCGACGACGGTCGATCCGGCGTGCAGCCAGCCGTTGCAGAGCGCGTAGAGGAAGAGCGAGCGGGCCAGCCGGTGCTTCAGGGAGCCGGTCGGGTGCACCGACTCGTCCTTGAGGTAGAGCGTCACGTCCGACGGCCCCGGCAGCGGGAGCACGTGCAGGTGGGTGTCGGCGCTGCGGTTGGCGTCCGCCTCGACCCGTCGGACGGCCTCGTCGATCCACGCACGGCGTTCGGAGCTCAGCACTGGCACGGACCGATCGTAGAGAAAACCCGGCGCAGACCCTTCCCTTCACCCACAGCGAACACACAGAATGCCCGGCAGTCGGCCTTCTCGGCCGACGAATCTGCGCCGTTCCGCGTCCTGCGGGCGGCAATCATTTCGGGAGTGTGTGCATGAACAGCAGATCACGCGCACGGCGGGTGGCGTTGGGGACCTCATCGGTCCTCGCGCTGGCACTCGCCGGGTTCACCACGACGGGCACAGCGACGGGCCAAGCGACGGGCACAGCCGCGTCGACGCCGGCGGCGCCCGCCTTCACCAGCTCGGACTACTACGTGAACTACGCCGAGCCCGCCGTCCAGCCCGACCTCAGCTCCGACGTGGAGGTGACCAGGGACGGCAGGACGATCGTGCACCACGCCAAGGGCGGGGCGGCGCTGCAGGCGCCCGACCCGAAGGTCGTGGCCAAGTCGAAGGCGCTGGACCGCAAGCTCGCGTCGGGCAACCCCGCGGCGGCGCGCGGCCTGGCCAAGATCGAGGCCCAGTCGCTGAGGACCGGCAAGAGCCCCAAGGAGATCCGGGCCTCGCGCTACAAGCAGGCCAAGACCACCCAGCAGGCCAAGCTGCTGACGATCCTGGTCCAGTTCAACGACCAGGCCGACGACGACTTCTCCGACCAGTACGTCCCGACCTACTGGGGCTCGAGCACCTGCAAGCTCGGCAACGTCCAGAACGGGCCGCTGCACAACAGCATCCCGGACCCCGCGACGCTGGGGCTCAAGGACAACAACACGATGTGGGTGCCGGACTTCTCCAGCAAGCACTTCAACGACATGCTCTACACCGACAAGGGCATCACCGAGCGGGTGCGGACCGACCTCACGGGCCCCGACGGCAAGCCCGGCTTCGACATCTCCGGCTACACGATGAAGAAGATGTACGAGGAGATGTCGCACAAGGCCTACACGGTCAGCGGCGCGGCCACGCCGTGGGTCACGGTCCCCCACTCCGAGGCCTGGTACGGCGCCCAGCGCTGCTACCAGGACGAGAACGGCAACTGGGTCGCCGGCGCCTACCAGACCATGAACGGTCACCCCGACAACCCCGACGGCGCGAGCCGCCTCCCGGTCGATGCCGTCGCGGCGCTCGCTGCGGCCGAGCCCGACTTCCCGTGGGAGGACTACGACGTCGAGGACCAGTCCGACCGCGACGGTGACGGCAACGTCAACGAACCCGACGGCGTCATCGACCACGTCGTGCTCGTCCACGCAGGCGAGGACAAGTCCGGCGGCGGCGGTGCCCAAGGCACCTACGCGATCTGGGCGCACTCCTCGTCGGTCCCGGGTGGCGCGAAGGTCCCGGGTCACGACCTCTACCTGTCCAACTACATCGTCCAGCCGGAGAACGCCGGCGTCGGTGTCTTCGCCCACGAGTACGGCCACGACCTCGGTCTGCCGGACCTCTACGACACCAGCGGCGCAGGCGAGTCCGACATCGACTTCTGGGACCTGATGAACTCCGGCTCCCACTCCGGCCCGATCTTCCAGTCGATGCCGACGCACATGGGCCTGTGGGACAAGTGGGTCCTCGGCTGGGCCGACCCGGTCGAGATGAAGCCGGGCGACAAGCCGCGCACGGTCAAGGTCGGCCAGTCCTCGCGCCCGCTCAAGGGCACCGAGGACGGCGTCAAGATCGACCTGCCGGACAAGACGATCACGCTCGCGACGCCGCACAGCGGCAGCGGGATGTGGTACTCCGGCGCCGACCAGTCCTGGGCGGACGCCCGGCTGACCCGCACGGTCGACGTACCGACGGATGCGACGTTCTCCTTCTGGGCCGACTACGTCATCGAGAAGGACTGGGACTTCGGCTTCGTCGAGGTCTCGACCGACGGCGGCACGACATGGACCGAGCAGAAGGTCACCGACGACGCGGGCACCGTGCTCACCACGCCCGACGACTATGCCGACCCCAACGGCCGGATGACCGACTTCGGTGACAAGAAGTACGGGCTGACCGGTACGACGGACGGATGGAAGCACCTCAACGTCGACCTGTCGCCGTGGGCCGGGCAGACCGTCCAGGTGCGGCTGCGCTACGCGACCGACGAGGCGTTCCAGGAGCGCGGCTGGTTCTCCGACGACTTCTCGCTCACCAGCGGCGGCACCACTGTGTGGAGCGACGACGTCGAGACCACCGACCCGAGCTGGACGCAGGAGACGACGACGTTCGTCGACACCACCGGCGCCGGCTGGCACGTCGACTCAGGCACCTCGGTCCAGGCGCAGTACTACCTGGTCGAGTGGCGCAACCTCGACGGCTTCGACAAGGGTCTGAACTACGCCTACGACACCACCTACGGCCCGCCGGACAACGAGGCGTGGAAGGTCGAGAAGCTCCGCTACAACGCGCCCGGCATGCTGGTCTGGTACCGGGACACGACCTACGGCGACGCCAACCTGGTCACGACCAACGTCACGGCCCTGCCCAGCACCGGCCCGAAGGGCGGCCTGCTCCTCATGGACGCCCACAACCGGCCGCTGCGACGGAACGCCTCGGCCACACCGGACACGACGACGCTGAAGAACCTGCCGTCGCGGCCGCAGTCCTCCAACATCGCCTTCGGCCTCCACCCGACGTACCCGTTCAAGGAGTGCATCACGGGGGCCGACCCGACCAAGGAGTTCTGCACCTCGTTCCCGGCGCAGGCGCCCGTGGCGTCGTTCACCGACGACCAGGGCTGGTACCCGGGCATCGAGTACCACGCGGCGGACGACTCGCTGTTCTTCGCCGACCAGGACGCCTCGGCGGTGGTGCCGTCGGTGGGCAACGCGCCCTACTCGGTGCGGATCACCGACGAGAACGGCACGCTGCTGCCCGACCTGTTCGGCGAGGACATCGGCCTCGGCGTCCCGCTCGGCAGCGGCAACCCGAAGGACGACCACGTCGGCTACGGCACGGTCGTCACGGTGAAGAAGGCGGCCAAGGACAACACCTCGGCCCAGATCGCGATCACGCCCCCGCGCGTGCGGTGATCACCGCCTGAGAAGGAACGTCCCGCTCCGTCGTACGACGGGGCGGGACGTTCCGCGTCACCCGACCTGGTCCGGACCGGGTCGGTGCAGGTCACGACGTGACGCTGAGCCCCAACAGCTCCGCGGACCGTTCCCGCATCTCGACCTTGCGCACCTTGCCGGTCACCGTCATCGGGAAGTCGTCGACGACCAGCACGTAGCGCGGGACCTTGTAGTGGGCCAGCCTGCCCTCGGCGAACGCCCTGACCGCGTCGGCGTCGAGCGGCTGCGCGCCGGCCTTCATCCGCACCCAGGCGCACAGCTCCTCGCCGTACTTCTCATCCGGTACGCCGACCACCTGGACGTCCTCCACGTCGGGATGGGTGTAGAGGAACTCCTCGACCTCGCGCGGGTAGACGTTCTCGCCGCCGCGGATCACCATGTCCTTGATCCGGCCGACGATGTTGCAGTAGCCGTCCTCGCGCATGACGGCGAGGTCACCGGTGTGCATCCAGCCGTCGTCGTCGATCGCTTCGGCGGTCTTCTCGGGGTCGTCCCAGTAGCCGAGCATCACCGAGTAGCCGCGGGTGCAGAACTCGCCCGGCTCGCCGCGCGGCACCGTCCTCCCGGTCGTCGGGTCGATGATCTTGATCTCGACATGCGGGGCGGCCCGCCCGATGGTCGAGGTGCGGCGCTCGAGGTCGTCGTCGACGCGGGTCTGGCACGAGACGGGTGCGGTCTCGGTCATGCCGTAGGCGATCGAGACCTCCCCCATGTGCATGTCGTCGACGCAGTGCTTCATCACCTCCACCGGGCAGATCGCGCCGGCCATGATCCCGGTGCGCAGCGAGGAGAGGTCGTAGGACGAGAAGTTGGGCAGGTTCTGCTCGGCGATGAACATCGTCGGGACGCCGTAGACCGCCGTGCAGCGCTCGTCCTGCACCGCCTGCAGCGTGCCGGCGGGGTCGAAGCCCGGACCCGGGATGACCATCGTGGCACCGTGGGTCGTGCAGCCGAGGTTGGCCATCACCATGCCGAAGCAGTGGTAGAAGGGCACCGGGATGCAGAGCCGGTCCTCCTCGGTGAGCCCGATCATCTCGGTGACGAAGTAGCCGTTGTTGAGGATGTTGCGGTGGCTGAGCGTGGCGCCCTTGGGGAAGCCGGTCGTCCCCGACGTGTACTGGATGTTGATCGGGTCGAACGGGTCGAGCGTCGACATCCGCTCGGGTACGGCCCGCGGCGGCAGCTCCCGGCCCTCGTCGTTGAGCGCCCGCCAGCCGTCGGTGTCGATGTAGACCACCCGCTCGAGGGTCGGGCACTGGTCGGCCGTCTCGCGGATCATCGCCCGGTAGTCGCTCGACTTGAAGCTGCTCGCCGCCATCAGCAGCCGCATGCCGCTCTGGTTGGCGACGTAGGCGAACTCGTGGGTGCGGTAGGCCGGGTTGACGTTGACCAGGATGGCTCCGATCTTGGCGGTGGCGTACTGCACGATCGTCCACTCGGCGCAGTTCGGCGCCCAGATGCCGACCCGGTCGCCCTTGCGGATCCCGGCGGCCAGCAGGCCGCGGGCCAGCCAGTTGACCGAGTCGTCGAGCTGCTTCCAGGTCCAGCGACGGCCGGAGCCGACCTCGACGAGCGCCTCCCGGTCGGCGTACGCCGCGGCGGTCCGCTCGAAGTTGGACCCGATGGTCTCCTCGAGGAGCGGGGTGTCGGTCTCTCCGGCGGCGTACGACTCCATGGGGCATCTCTACCATCTGTGTGACGCGGGTTACAGAGCCGGGGAGATCGGCTCACCTGGTGGCCGGGTCGTTTATGACGTGGGACACAAACCCGTCGTCGTCGGGCCACCCGATTTGCGGCGGAGTGCGGCGATGACGCATACATGGAGGGTGGAGACACCTATCGACGCTGTTCTCATCGGCGGCGGCATCATGAGCGCCACCCTCGGCACTCTCCTCCAGGAGCTGGAGCCGGGCTGGAACATCAAGGTGCTCGAGCGTCTCGACACGCTCTCCCAGGAGAGCTCGGGGCCGTGGAACAACGCCGGCACCGGCCACTCCGCCCTGTGCGAGCTCAACTACACGCCCCTGGACGCCGACGGCACGATCGACATCTCCAAGGCCGTCGTGGTCAACGAGCAGTTCCAGATCTCGCGCCAGCTGTGGTCCTTCCTGGTCGAGAGCGGCCGCATCCCGGACCCGTCGGCCTTCATCAACCCGATCCCGCACATGAGCTTCGTGTGGGGCGCGGACAACGTCGTCTACCTGCGCAAGCGCTACGAGGCTCTGAGCAGCCACCCGCTGTTCGCCGGCATGCACTACAGCGAGGACCCGCAGGTGATCGGCCAGTGGGCGCCGCACCTGGTCGAGGGTCGCGACCTGTCCGTCCCGATCGCGGCGACCTTCACCGACGCCGGCTCCGACGTCGACTTCGGTCGCCTCACCGAGCTCCTGACCGACTCGCTGGTCGAGCGCGGCGCCGCCCTCGAGCTCGGCTCGGAGGTGCGCAAGGTCAGGAAGAACGCCGACGGGCTGTGGGAGATCACCGGCCGCCGGGTCGGCACCGGCGAGCAGTTCTCCTACACGGCCCGCTTCGTCTTCGTCGGCGCCGGCGGCTTCGCGCTGCGCCTGCTGCAGGGCGCCAAGATCCCGGAGATCCGTGGCTTCGGCGGCTTCCCCGTCTCGGGTGAGTTCCTCCGCACCACCAAGCCGGAGATCGTCTCCCGGCACCAAGCCAAGGTCTACGGCAAGGCCGCCGTCGGCGCGCCGCCGATGTCGGTGCCCCACCTCGACACCCGCTTCGTCGACGGCAAGCAGGCGCTGATGTTCGGGCCGTACGCCGGCTGGAGCCCCCGCTTCCTGAAGTTCGGGTCCTTCTTCGACCTGTTCGCCTCGATCCGGCTGCACAACCTGTGGCCGATGCTCAAGGCCGGCCTGACCAACATCGGCCTCACGATCTACCTGATCCAGCAGCTGATCGCCCGGCCGAAGACGAAGTTCATGGATCTCCTCGACTTCTATCCCGAGGCCGACCCGGCCGACTGGGAGAAGATCACCGCCGGCCAGCGCGTCCAGGTCATCAGACCCGATGGGGTCCTGCAGTTCGGCACCGAGGTGATCACCGGTGCTGACGGCACCATCGCCGGCCTGCTCGGCGCGTCCCCGGGCGCCTCGACCGCGGCGCCGATCATGCTGCAGCTGCTCGAGCGCTGCTTCGCCGACCGCTGGGAGGCATGGCAGCCCGCGCTCGACCAGATCATCCCCAGCCACGGCCAGCACCTGGCCGACGACCCGGTGAAGGCGCAGGAGGTCCTGGTCAGCACGGCCGCGGCCCTGCGGCTCGCGAGCCCTGCCGCGCCGTCGCAGGCGCGCTCGGCCTGACCCCTGCCCGGGTTCTATCCGGCGCGGGTGACCGTTGGCGCCGGGACCGGGTCAGCCGTCGGCCCGGAGACGACGACGCCCCTCCTGCAGGTCTGCAGGAGGGGCGTGGCGTCGGTGTCTCAGGCGGCGGGCTCGATCGACTCGCGCAGCTTGCCGAGGATCCCGCCGAGCAGCCGGGAGACCTGCATCTGGGTCACGCCGATCCGCTCGCCGATCTCGGCCTGCGTGAGGTCCTCGACGAAGCGGAGACGGACGATGAGCTGCTCGCGCTCGGTGAGCCGGCTCAGGGCGGGCGCCAGCAGGGCGCGGGCCTCGGCGGCGGTGAGGTCGGAGTCGAAGTCCGGCAGCAGGTCGCCCAAGCTCGCGGCGTCCGGCTCGCCGGAGGCGACCGGCGCGTCGAGGGAGAGCGGCGTGAAGCAGCCCTCGGCGGTCAGCGCCTCGACGACGTCGCTCTCGGCGACGCCGAGCTCCGCGGCGATCTCGGCGGCCGACGGGACCCGGCCGCGGGCGTCGCGCAGCGTCTCGCGGACCCGGAGCACGCTGGTCTGCAGCTCCTGGATGCGGCGCGGCGGGCGCACGGTCCAGCCGAGGTCGCGGAAGTGGCGCTTGATCTCGCCGCGGATGGTCGGGACGGCGTAGGTCAGGAAGTCCTCCGCCTTGTCGCCGTCGAACTTCCGGGCGGCCCGGACCAGGGCCAGGTAGGCGACCTGCTCGAGGTCCTCGAGCGGGATGCCCCGGCCGACGTACCGGCGGGCGATGGAGCGGGCGACACCGGTGTTGACGAGGATGACCTGCTCGATGAGGTCGTCGCGCTTCCTGTTGCCGCGAGCCGCCGTCGACGCCTCGTCGAAGAGTCGAGTGGTCTCACGCCGGCGGGTCTCGCGCGGCACGTCGTGGTGAAGAGTCGCCGTGATGGTCATGCCGTCGATGTCCCCGGCCCGAGAGGCGCTCAACCATCGTGCGGGTCAATTGGTCCTTGGGGGTGGCCCCTGCACCGAAACCGCTCACCCCTGCGGGTGAGGTCGGCCGGAGGTTCGGGTGTCCCCCCACGGGTCACCCGACCCCGACCGACATCAGGCGGTACCCCTGTCAGGGGAAGCGCTATTCGCCGACCGGTGGGGCTCAGGCGTCAGGTGGGGCGAAACCGTGCTGCATGCACCAGGCGACCGCCTGGGCCCGCGAGCTCACGCCGATCTTCTTGTAGGACTGCCTGATGTGGCTCTTGAGGGTGTTGATCGTGAGGAAGAGCCGGTCGGCGATGTCCTGGTTGGACAGGCCCTGGGTGATCAGCGAGAGGACCTCGACCTCGCGCGGTGACAGGCCGGCCTCGTGCCCGATCCAGTCGACCTGATCCTCCGTCGGCTTGCCGTCGGCGATCCGCTCGACGGCCTCGACCAGCTCCCCGGCGTGCAGGCTCATCGACACCCAGCCGTCGACGCCACGAGCGAGCGCTCGGGCCCGCAGGTCGGGGCGCATGTCGCGGCTGTAGATGACGACCTTGGCGTCGGTCTTCTGGATCAGGTGGTCGAGGTCGGAGGCGTCGGACCTGTGCAGGCCGAGGGTGTCGTAGAGCACGACGTCGACACCCTTCGCGCGCGCATATGCGCTGGCCAACGCCACGACCGTGACCCGGTCGGGATAGTCCGCCAGCATGGCGGTCAGGCCGCGGGCCACCACTTCCTGTCGACTGACGATGGCGAGGCGGAGGGGCTGGTCAAGCATGGGCGGCGTCCATAACCGCAGCGTGCCAGACCTGGTCGCAGATGGCGACAGCGACGGGCCGTCGTGGCGGCACGGCTCGCAGGGGCGCCGTCCCGCACGTGACTCGGCTTCACCTCGACGTCAGAACGGGTACGTCGCCGGCTTGCCGCGCATGGTGATCCACCGCGTCTCGGTGAAGGCCTCGATGTTCGCCGCGGCGCCACCGAAGCGCGACCCGGTGCCCGACGCCTTGACGCCACCGAACGGCGCCACCGCCTCGTCGTTCACGGTCTGGTCGTTGATGTGGACGATGCCGGTCGGGATCTGCTCGGCGATCTCCAGGCCGTGCATGACGTCCTGCGTCACGATGCCCAGCGAGAGGCCGTACTCGCTGTCCGACGCCAGCCGGACGGCGTCCTCGACGGACGCGACCCGGGTCACCGGGGCGACCGGGCCGAAGACCTCCTCGGCGAAGGCCGGCGCCTGCAGCGGGACCTCGGACAGCACCGTCGGCTGGTAGAAGAGCTGCTCGAACTCGCCTCCGGCGGCGATCTTCGCGCCCTGGTCGGCGCTCTCGGTGACGAAGCGGTGGATCTTGTCGCGCTGGCGCTCGTCGATGATCGGACCGAGCGCGACCTGCTCGGTCGCGGGGTCACCCACCGGCAGGCTGCGCGCCTTCTCCGCGAGCGCGTCGACGAAGTCGTCGTAGACCGACTCGGCGACGAGGTGGCGCCCGGTCGTCATGCAGATCTGGCCCTGGTTGAGGAAGGAGCCCCAGGCCGCGAGCCCGGCAGCGGCCTCCACGTCGGCGTCGTCGAGCACCAGCATCGCCGAGTTTCCGCCCAGCTCCAGATGGGCGCGCTTGAGGTGCTTGCCGGCCAGCTCACCGATCCGGCGGCCGACCGGCGTCGAGCCGGTGAAGGAGATGACCCGCACGTGCGGGTCGGTGACCAGCGCCTCGCCGACGTCTGGGCCGCCGGGCAACATCTGCAGCACGCCCGCCGGCAGCCCGGCCTCCTCGAAGATCCGCGCCATGAGGGTGCCGCCCGTGACGGCGGTGCGCGGGTCCGGCTTGAGCAGGACGGCGTTGCCGAGGACGAGCGCCGGGGCGACCGACCGGATGCCCAGGATGATCGGCACGTTGAAGGGCGAGATGACGCTGACGACGCCCGCCGGCACCCGGCGCGCCATCGAGAGTCGCTGCTCCTCGGACGGCAGCAGCTCGCCGTACGGACGGCTGGGCAGGGTGGCCGCCTCGTAGCACTCCTCCGCCGCGACGTGCAGCGCGAAGCCGGCCATGGCGGGGACGGCGCCGACCTCGCGGATGTTCCAACCCTGGATCTCCTCGGCATGCTGGAGCCACAGGTCGCCCGCCCGGCGAAGGACGGCGGCGCGCTGGTTGTAGGGCGTCGCCGCCCACTCCCGCTGCACCTCGGCCGCGGCCGCCGCTGCCTCGGCGACGTCATCGGCGGTGGCCGAACCCATCCGGCCGAGCTCGGCGCCCGTGGCCGGCTCGACCACGGCGTAGTGGCCGCCGCGGCCCTCCCGCCACGTCCCCTGCGCGAAGATCCGGCCCTGCCAGTCGACGGTGTCGAGAAGTCCCATCACAGTGCTCCCTTGTCGTTGTGCGCTCGCCGCATCGTGCCTCTGCCGGTGGGCCCAGGCAACGAGCCGTTTCCAGCCACCGGAAGCCCAACTCATCGGGCAGGTCGGTGACGCCCGCCCGCGTCGCGAGCGGTACGGTCGAGCCATGTTCAAGGTGCTGCTGGCCCTCCACATCCTCACCGCCGTCTTCGCGATCGGACCGCTCGTCCACGCCGCCACCACGGCCTCCCGCGGCCTGCGGCTCGGCGACGCGGCCGCGATCAGGACCTCGGCGCGCATGTGCAAGATCTACTCAGCCGCGTCGGTCGTCGTCGTCATCCTCGGCTTCGGGCTGATGTCGGCCACGTCGCCCTACACGCACGAGAAGGTCGCCGACGTCGGCGACGTGTGGATCTGGCTGTCGCTGCTGCTGTGGCTGGTGGCCGCGGGCTTGGCGTTCCTCGTGGTCGTGCCGGCCCTCGACAAGGCCGCCGAGAACACGGAGGCGGCGCGCTCGATGGTCGGCCGGGTGGCCGCCGCGGGCGGGATCGTCGGGATCCTCTTCGCCGTCATCGTCTTCCTGATGGTGTACCGGCCCGGGTCCTGAGCCGCAGGGCTCACCCGGCCGCTGCCTCCAGCGGCACGTAGAGCCGCTCCCGGAGCTCATCGATCGTGGTGCCGAAGGTCTCCCGCACGCTCAGCCCCGACGGCCCGACGTCGAAGACCGCGACGTCGGTGTAGACCCGGCTGACGCACGCGACGCCGGTCAGCGGGTAGGTGCACTCGGGCACCAGCTTGGCCGTGCCCTTCTTGTCGAAGAGGGTCATCATCACGAAGACCTGCTTGGCGCCGATGGCGAGGTCCATCGCACCCCCGACGGCCGGGATGGCGTCGGGCGCACCGGTGTGCCAGTTGGCCAGGTCGCCGGTCGCGGAGACCTGGAAGGCACCGAGCACACAGACGTCGAGGTGGCCGCCGCGCATCATCGCGAAGGAGTCGGCGTGGTGGAAGTACGACGCCCCGGGCAGCTCGGTGACCGGCACCTTGCCCGCGTTGGTCAGGTCAGGGTCGACGTCGTCGCCGACCGCGGCCGGGCCCATGTTGAGCATGCCGTTCTCGGTGTGCAGCACCACGCCCGACCCGGCGGGCAGGTGGTCGGCGACCTTGGTCGGCTGGCCGATGCCGAGGTTGACGTAGGCCCCCTCGGGGATGTCGCGGGCGACGATGGCGGCGAGCTGGTCAGGGGTCAGCGGCTTGTCGTGGACCATCAGCGGGCTCCCTGCACGGTGTAGTGGCGGGCGTCGGCGCGGACCACCCGGTCGACGAAGATCCCCGGCGTGACCACCGCCTCGGGGTCGAGCGAGCCGATCGGGACGACCTCGCCCACCTGGACGATCGTGGTGCTCGCCGCCGTGGCCATGACGGGCCCGAAGTTGCGGGCGGTCTTGCGGTAGACGAGGTTGCCCATCTCGTCGGCGCGGTGCGCGCCGATCAGCGCGTAGTCGCCCTTGATGGGGTGCTCCAGCACGTAGTCGCGACCGTCGATGGTCCGCTGCTCCTTGCCCTCGGCGAGGGGCGTGCCGACCGCGGTCGGCGAGAAGAACGCACCGATGCCGGCGCCGGCCGCGCGCATCCGCTCGGCGAGGTTGCCCTGCGGCACCACCTCGAGCTCGATCCGTCCGCTGCGGTAGAGCTCGTCGAAGACGTAGGAGTCGCTCTGCCGCGGGAAGGAGCACAGGACCCTGCGGACCCTGCCCGCCTGGAGCAGCGCGGCCAGCCCGACCTCCCCGTTGCCGGCGTTGTTGGACACGATCGTGAGGTCCTTCGCGCCCTGTCGGATCAGCGCGTCGATGAGGTCGAAGGGCATGCCGGCGAGGCCGAAGCCGCCGACCAGGACGGTGCTGCCGTCCTCGATCCCGGCGACCGCCTCGTCGGCGGTCTCGAGGATCCGGGTGCGGCCCATCAGGCCACCTCGGTGTTCTCGAGCACGACGGCCAGGCCCTGCCCGACGCCGATGCAGATCGCGGCCACGCCCCACCGCTCGCCGCGCTCGCGGAGGACCTTGGTCAGCGTGCCGAGGATGCGGCCGCCGCTGGCGCCGAGGGGGTGGCCGATCGCGATCGCGCCGCCCCGGGCGTTGACCAGCTCGGCGTCGACGAGGCCCTCCTTCAGCCAGGCGTCGACGCAGATCAGCGACTGGACCGCGAACGCCTCGTTGAGCTCGACCGCGCCGACCTGGTCCCACGTGATCCCGGCCCGGGCGAGCGCACGGTTGGCCGCCTCGACCGGCGCGTATCCGAACGCCTGCGGCTCCAGCGCGAACGCGCCCCGTCCGGCGATCCGGGCGACCGGCTCGAGCCCGATCCGCTCGGCAGCGCGCTCGGACCCGAGCAGCACGGCGGAGGCCCCGTCGCTCAGCGGCGAGGCGTTGCCCGCGGTGACCGTCCCGCCCTGCTCGGGCGTCCGGAAGCTCGGCTTGAGGCCGGCCAGCTTCTCGACGGTCGAGTCGGGGCGGATCCCCTCGTCGCGGGCCAACCCCTCGACGGGCGTCACGAGGTCGTCGTACCAGCCCGCCTCCCAGGCCTCCTGGGCCAGCCGGTGGGAGCGGACCGCGAACTCGTCCTGCCGCTCGCGGCCGATGCCGTGCTTCTCGGCGAGCTGCTCGTTGGCCTCGCCGAGGCTGACCGTCCACTCCTTCGGCATGCGGGGGTTGACCAACCGCCAGCCGAGTGCCGTCGAGACGGCGGTGAGGTCGGTGGCCGGGAAGGCCTTCGCGGGCTTGGGGAGCACCCAGGGCGCGCGGGTCATCGACTCGACGCCGCCGATCAGCACCACGTCGGCGTCGCCGGTCTCGATCTGACGGGAGCCGATCATGGCGGCGTCCAGGCTCGATCCGCACAGCCGGTTGACCGTGCTGCCCGGCACCGAGGTGGGCAGCCCGGCGAGCAGCGCGGCCATGCGGCCGACGTTGCGGTTCTCCTCCCCGGCGCCGTTGGCGTTGCCCCAGACGACCTCCTCGATGGCCGCGCGGTCGAGGCCGGGCGCCTGGGCCAGCAGCGACCCGATCACCCCCGCCGCGAGGTCGTCGGGGCGGACGCCGGCCAGCGCACCGTTGAACCTTCCGAACGGCGTGCGGACGGCGGCGTAGACGTAGGCGCTCATGCCTACCGACGGTAGGCCGTGCCCCCGATATGGTGAAGTATCCATATCAGCACCGATTGAGACTCCAAGCGTCTGAGAGGTCCCGATGCTCGAGCTCCGGCACCTGCGCTACTTCGTCGCCGTCGCCGAGGAGCGACACTTCGGCCGGGCCGCGGACCGCCTCCACATGGCGCAACCGCCGCTGTCCCAGGCGATCCGCCGCCTCGAGGCCGACCTCGGCGTCACCCTGCTGCACCGCACCACCAGACGCGTCGACCTCACCGACGCGGGCGCCACCTACCTCGCCCGGGCACGCACCATCCTCGCGGAGGTCGACGACGCGGCCCACGCGGCGCGACTGGTCGCGGCCGGCTCGGTCGGGCACCTCGCGGTCGGCTGCGTCGGCTCGGCGACGTACAGCCTGCTCCCGACGCTGTCGCGCCGCCTGGCCGACGAGCTCCCCGGTGTGGACTTCTCCTTCCAGGGCGAGATGCTCGCGCCCGACCAGGTGGAGGCGCTCCGCTCGGGGACCATCGACGTGGCGCTGTTGCGGCCGCCCGTCGCAGACCTGTCCCTCGCGCTCACGACGCTGCGTCACGACCGGCTCGTCGCCGCCGTGCCCGCCGACCACCCGCTCGCCGCCCGGCGTCAGGTGCGCGTCACCGACCTGCGCGACGCCGACCTGATCGTGCACTCCGCCGACCGTCGCTCCGTGCTGTACGACGTCGTGGTCGGCCTCTTCCGGGACGCCGGCGTCGAGCCGCACGTGCGCCACGAGGTCGGCGAGACGTCGACCCTGGTCACGCTGGTCGCCGGCGGGCTGGGCGTCGCCGTCGTGCCCGAGCCGGTGACCGCGCTCAGCCTCGACGGTGTCGCCTACCGGCCGCTGGTGCGGCCGGTCACCTCGGTCGAGCTCGCGCTGGCGCACCGCGCCGGCCGCACGGAGCCGCACCTGCTCCGCACGCTCGACATCATCCGCGGGATGTTCTGACCGCCGGCTGCGGCCAGCCGGTGTAGCACTCCGCGAGGTACGCCGACCCGGCGGATGACGACGTGATGCTGGTGAGCTCGCCGACCTGGCGGCGCTCGTCGAAGTCGCTGGCGCCCTCGCCGCGGTGCAGCATCGTGGTCATCCAGTAGGAGAAGTGCTGGGCCTTCCAGACGCGCTGCAGGGCGCGGTCGGTGTAGGTGTCCAGCGCGGCCCGGTCGCCGCGCCCGCCCCGCCCGCCCAGCGCCCGCTCGACCACCTCGGCCAGCACCCGGACGTCCGCGAGGGCGAGGTTGAGGCCCTTCGCCCCGGTCGGCGGGACCGTGTGCGCCGCGTCGCCGGCCAGGAGCAGGTTGCCGTGCCGCATCGGCGCCTGCACGAAGCTGCGGAACGGCAGCACCGTCCGCTCGATCACCGGCCCCTCGTTGAGCCGGAGGCCGTCCTCGCCGGCCAGCCGCGCCTGCAGCTCGGCCCAGATCCGGTCGTCGGACCAGTCCTCGACGTTCTCGGCCGGGTCGCACTGGAAGTAGAGCCGCTGGATCGCGTCGGTGCGCTGGCTGACCAGCGCGAAGCCGCGCTCGGAGCGGGTGTAGATCAGCTCGGGCGCGCTCGGCGGCGCCTCGACCAGCACGCCGAACCATGCGAACGGGTACTCCCGGAAGTACTGCGTCGCGCCCTCCACCAGCGAGCGGCAGACACTGCGCGAGCCGTCCGACCCGACCACCAGGTCGGCGACGATCTCGTGCCGGGCGCCGGCGGCATCGGTGTAGCGCACCCGCGGCTGGGTGAGCACGTCGAGGACCTCGGTGTCGGCGATCCCGTAGCGCAGGTCGCCGCCGTCGGCGGTGCGGGCGCGGTGCAGGTCGACGAAGACGTCGGTCTGGGGATAGAGCCAGACCGAGGCGCCGACCAGGTCCTCGAAGTCGATGCGGTGGCTCACTCCGTCGAAGCGCAGGTCGATGCCCTCGTGCTGGTGACCGTCGCGCAGCACCCGGTCGACGCCCGCGTCGACGAGCAGGCGCACGCTGTCGTGCTCCAGGATCCCGGCACGGTGGGTGTGCTCGATCGTCTCGGCGGTGCGGTTGTCGACGACCACCGACTCGATCCCGGCCAGGTGCAGCAGGCGCGAGAGCATCAGCCCGGCCGGGCCGCCCCCGACGATGGCGACCTGGGTGCGGGTGGTGCTGGCCGCGGTGCTGGCCGCGGTCACGCGTCGTCCTCCGCGAGGACGCGCTTGGCGACGGCGAAGGCCGTGTTGGCGGCGGGTACGCCGACGTAGATGGCGGACTGGAGGAGCACCTCGACGATCTCCTCGCGAGTCAGTCCGTTGCGCAGCGCAGCCCGCAGGTGGAACTCGAGCTCCTCGAAGTGGCGGCCCGCGACCAACGCGGTCAGCACGGCGATGGAGCGGTCGCGGCGGGCCAACCCGGGCCTGGTCCAGATCTCACCCCACGCGTAGCGGGTGATGAGGTCCTGGAAGTCGCGGGTGACGTCGGTGGTGCCCGCGACGGCACGGTCGACGTGCTCGTCGCCCAGCACCGCCCGGCGCACACCCATGCCCGCGTCGAGCCGCCCGTCAGGCGACAGCGCATCGGCCAGCAGGCTGGCCACGGTCCTCGGCGCCTCGGCCGGCGCCTGGTGCCCGACCCCGTCGAGCTCGACGAAGCGCCCGCCGGGGACGGCTCCGGCATCGACCAGGAGCAGGTCGGCCGGCGCGGACCCGTCGTCGCTGCCGCCGACGGCCAGCAGGGGGACCGTGATGGAGCCGAGCCGGTCGCGGACGTCGTACGCCGCCAATGCCTCGCAGACGAGCGAGTAGCTCTCCGCGTCCGCGTCCTGCAGCGAGGACAGCAGGCCGGTCGCGGCGTCGGGGTGGCGCTCGATGAAACCGGGCGCGAACCACCACTTGGCCGAGCCCTCCACCATCACCGGCGTCCCGGAGGCGCGGACCAGGGCGGCGCGCTCGTGCCAGCCGTCGGGCGTGCCGATGCGGGCGCCGGTGCAGAGCACCGCGGCAGCGATCAGTCGCTCGGGCGCGTCGAGCGCGAGCTGGAGCCCGACAGCGCCACCGACGGAGACACCCGCGTAGGCGAAGGCGACCGGGCCGAGCGTCCGGTCGACGACCGCCACGACCGCGGCCGCGAGGTCGGCGACGGTGAACGGCGTCGTGGCGGGCGCGCCGCGCCCGTGGCCGGGCAGCTCCCAGCCCACGACGTGGAACCGGTCGCCGAGCAGCTCGGCGCACCTGCCCCACAGGGCGGTGACGGACGTCCCGAGCGAGGGGCCGACGACGAGCGGCGGCAGGGTGTCGTCTCCGGCGAGTCGGACGAGGGTCAGCTCCATCAGAGGTCACTCCAGACCCGAGCGGCTCGCTCGAGGGTGTTGTCGATGATCAGGTCCGTGGCGCCGAGGTACGGCGGCTCGCCGCCGCCGTCCGACGCGGTCATGCTGCGCTGCTCGGCGCGCAGCGTCTGGTCGGCCTCGGCCGCGCGGGCGGCCATCCGCTCGGCATCGACGACGAGCCCCTCGAGCAGGTCGGCCGCCTGGGACGCCGCGACGACGCTGCGCCGGGCGAGCGTGCGCAGGGTGTCCCACTCGGCGTGCCAGCCGCCGTCGGGTCGCTCGTCGACGTACGACGACGCCGCGACGTGCAGGGTGGCGGCGAGCCCGGGCGCCGCGAGCGCGTGGCGGCGCAGCAGGACCGACAGGACGGGGTTGGCCTTGCCGGGCATCGTCGAGGAGCCGCCGCCTAACGCCTCGCGCAGCTCGCCGATCTCCGGGCGGGACAGCAGCGCGACGTCACCGCCGAGACGGCCCCACGTGTCGGCCACCGTCACGAGCGCGTCGCCGGCCCCGGTGATCGGGGTCCGACGGGTGTGCCACGGAGCACCGCCCTGCAGGCCGAGGCTGCTGACGTAGGTGCGGAGCACGCCGGTAGCGGCGGCCACCGGGTCGGGCAGGCGCTGGGCCAGCTCGACGGTGGCGGCCATCGTGCCCGCCGCGCCGCCGGCCTGGCCGGGGAGGTCGTCCCTGACTCCGCGAAGCGCGACGGCGGAGTCGACGAGCCCGAGCAGCCAGGTCGACGCCTTGAGCCCGAAGGTGATGGGCACTGCGTGCTGGGTGAGGGTGCGGCCGGCCATCACTGTCCCGCGGTGCGCGCGGACCAGCCCGGCGAGCGCCCGGGCCTGCCGCTCGACGTCCGCGAGCACCTGGTCGAGCGCGTCACGCAGGCACAGCACGAGCGCGGTGTCGAGGACGTCCTGGGAGGTCAGTCCGCGGTGCACCCAGCTGGAGCCGGTCCGCTCGCGCAGCAGCCGCACCAGGCCGATGACGGGGTTGCCGCCGGTCTCGGCACCGGCGGCGAGCTCCTCGAGGTCATCGACCCCGACGACGCCGTCCAGCGAGGTGGACGACGGTGCGATCCCGGCCACGGCGAGCGCGTCGAGCCACGCCTGCTCGGCGCGCACCATCGCATCGAGGAGGGCGGCGTCGGAGAACAGCGACCCGGCGCGCTCGTCGCCGGGCCACAGCAGGTCACTCATGCTGGTCGATCATGCTGGAGGAAGACCGTCTCGCCCTCGCCCTGCAGCCGGATGTCGAACCGCAGTCCCGTCGCGTCGGCGGACGCGACGAGCGTCGCCCGGTCGGGCTCGTCGAGCGAGGACAGGAGGGCGTCGGAGGCGTTGGCCGGGTGGTCGGGGAGGTAGATCCGGGTGAAGAGCCGGTCGAGCAGGCCGCGGGCGAAGACCACGACAGCGAAGAACGGCGCGCTGCCCTCCTCGGTCGGGCCCGGCAGCACGGTGGTGAACGAGTAGCGGCCGGTCCGGTCGGTCTCGCTGCGGCCCCAGCCCGTGAACGTCCAGCCGTCGCGGTGGAGCGAGCCCTCCTCGCGGGGCACCTGCCCGGAGGCGTCGGCCTGGCGGATCTCGATCAGGGCGTCGGGGATGGGGGCGCCGTCGCCGTCGTACACGACGCCGTGCAGGCGGATGGCGTCCGCGCGGCCGGCCGGCACCAGCTCGGGGCCGCCGGGGTAGGGCAGCGCCTGGCCGAAGAAGGGACCGATGGTCTGTCCGGGGGTGGTCATGAGGGCATGTCTCCTTACTTCTCGGGCTCGGTCCAGATCCGGCCGGAGCCGGTCAGGACGATGTCCCAGCGGTAGCCCATGCTGAAGTCGGGGACGGTCCGGTCGTGGTCGTAGGTCGCGACGAGGGCGTCGCGTGCCTTCTGGTCGGTGATCGCCTGGTAGATCGGGTCGAGCGCGAAGAGCGGGTCGCCGGGGAAGTACATCTGCGTGACGAGCCGCTGCGTGAACGCGTTGCCGAAGAGCGAGAAGTGGATGTGCGCCGGCCGCCACGCGTTGCGGTGGTTGCCCCACGGGTAGGGGCCGGGCTTGATGGTCCGGAACCGGTAGTCGCCGTTGGCGTCGGTGAGGCAGCGGCCGACCCCGGTGAAGTTCGGGTCCAGCGGAGCGGGGTGCTGCTCGTTCTTGTGGACGTAGCGCCCGGCCGCGTTGGCCTGCCAGATCTCGACCAGCTGGCCGGCGACCGGCCGCCCGTCGCCGTCGACGATCCGGCCGGTCACGGTGATCCGCTCGCCGATCGGCTCGCCCGACACCGCGGAGTTGGTGCCGGCGTGCGCGCCGATCGTCAGGTCGGCCTCGAGCGGGTGCACGTCGCGGTGCCCGAAGCACGGCGCGACGCGCTCGATGGTCTCCGGGTCGACGTGGCGCGGGTCCTTGGTCGGGTGACGCAGGATGCTCGACCGGTAGGGCGGGTAGTCGATGCGCGGCTGGCGCGCGCCGCTCGGCTGTCCGTCCGGCGTGGCCTGCGCCGCCTGGGCGGCGATCTCGGCGATCTCGGCGGAGATCTCCTCCTGCGTCGTCGCGGTCGCGTCGGACGACGGGACTGCCGTCTCCTCCGCCGCGTCGGTCCTGGGTGTCGTGCTCACCGTCACACCGTAAGGGCCGGTCGCTAGGCTTCCGAGCGATCACTTCCACTGGACGGAAGGACTCCGATGCCTGGCGAGTCCGTGGCGTCGCGGACGCTGGCGGTGCTCGGTGCCTTCGACGAGGAGCACCGTCGGCTGCGCCTCTCCGACCTCGGGGCGCGGGCCGGCCTCCCGCTGAGCACCACGCACCGGCTGGTCGCGGAGCTCGTCGGGTGGGGTGCGCTGCGCCGCCTGTCGAGCGGCGAGTACGTCGTCGGCCGCCGGCTGTGGACCCTCGGTCTCCTCGCCCCGATGCAGACCGGCCTGCGCGAGACGGCGTCCCCCTTCCTGCACGACCTCTACGGCGCGACGCTGTCGACGGTCCACCTGGCCGTGCGCGAGGGCGACGAGGTGCTCTACGTCGACACCTTGCGCGGCAACGCGTCGGTCCCGATCGTCAGCCGGGTCGGCTCCCGCCTCCCCCTGCACTCGACGGGGGTCGGCAAGGTCCTGCTCGCGCACGCACCGGACGACGTACGCCGGGCCGTGCTGTCCGCGCCGCTGCAGCGGGTCACCCCCTACACGATCACGCAGCCCGCGGTGCTGGAGCGGCAGCTCACCCGGGCCCGCAGCGACGGCTATGCCACGACCACCGAGGAGATGACCCTCGGGGCCTGCTCGGCGGCCGTCCCGATCACCGCCGACGGGCAGGTGGTCGCCGCGCTGGGCATCGTCGTCTCGGACCTGCGTCGATCGCGCGGCCGGCTGGTCGCCGCGCTGCAGGTCGCCGCCCAGGGCATCGGCCGCAGCCTCGGCGGCTGATCGCGGAGCCCGGTGCGCACCAGGTGCGCACCTCCCTCCACGATGTTCAGTCGACGGGCGGCATCCCGTGGGTGTGGAAGGTATCGATCGTCTTCAGGCCCCACGCCTGCCCGCGCTTCCGCTCCTCCTCGGTCCAGGTGATCAGCGGCCAGTCGGGCGCGAGCACCAGCCGGGTGAGCGGGTTGCACAGCTCGATCCGGTTGCCGCCGGGCTCGTAGACGTAGAGGAAGAAGGTCTGCTGGATGGCGTGCTTGTGCGGACCGGTCTCGATGTGGACGCCGTTGTCGAGGCAGAGGTCGGCCGCGCGCAGGATGTCCTCGCGGGTGTCGGTGGCGAACGCGATGTGGTGCAGCCGGCCGCTCGACCCGGTCCAGTCCTCGGTGTAGACGATGTCGTAGGACTTGTTGGTGAAGGTCATCCAGCGGGCGGCGACCCGGCCGCTGTCGAGCCGGATCTGCTCGGTCGGCCGGGCGCCGAGCAGGCCCTCGACCCAGGCCGCGTTGGCCTCGACGTCGGCGCCGAGGTAGTTGACGTGGTCGAGCCGGCGTACGCCGACCCCCTGCCGCGGCTTGGCCTGCGGCTGGTTCTTCAGGCCCGGCCGGAGGTCGTCGGGGGCGACGTACCACTCGGTGTCGTAGTAGAGCGCGTACTCGTGCCCGTCCGGGTCGTGGGTGAGGTACGTGCGGCCGGTGCCGGCGAGCCCGTCGGTCCACTCACCGGCGCCGCCGGCCTCCTCGATCGCCCGGACGCGCCGCTGCAGCGCCTCCTCGCTGGAGGCGCGCAGTGCGGTGCGCCGCACCCCGGTGGTCGTGTGGGCGGTCAGCACGAGGCTGGTCTGCTCGTAGTCGTCGAAGGTACGCAGGTGGATCGAGTCGCCCTCCCGGCGGGTCTCGGTCATCCCGAGGATCTCGGTGAAGAACCAGGTGCTGCCCTCGACGTCCGGCGTGAGCAGCTCGACGTGGCCGAGGTGGGCGACGTCCCCGAGCGGTGCGGGCATGTCAGGACTCCTTCGATCGCGCGGGGGCGGGATGGAGCACGCCCTCCATGATCAGGCGGGCGGTGCGGACAACGGTGGTGCGGTCTCCGTCGAGGACGAGGTCGGAGAACCCGGTCGGGTGCTCGAGGCGGACCCGTCCTTCGTGGACGGAAGCAGCCAGACCGGCGGCCACGCCGTCGCGCAGGGCGACCGCGGCGGCGACGCTCGCGGCGCCGAGCACCCCGATGGCCTGGTGCACCCGGAGGGGGATGAAGCTCCGCGTCGCGATGGTGCCGCCCTGGCGGGGCGGGGAGACCAGGACGATCTTCGGCACCGTCGTCGCCTCGAGGTCACCGGAGAGGCCCATCGCGGTCATGGCGGCCGCCCGGATCTCGCGGACCTTCGCGGTGAGGTCGGCGTTGTCCTCGAGCTCGGCCGGCGGCTCGTCGCCGCGGACACCCAGGTCGGTGGCGCGCACGACCACCGAGGGCATCCCGTTGTCGACGCAGGTCGCCTCGACGCCAGCGAGCACGTCGAGCGCCCGGCCGGTCGGGAGCAGCGGCCGCCCGGACGGCGCCACGTCGATCTCCACCGGTGCGGCCGTGCCGGGCACGCCGGAGAGTGCGGTGTCGCCGTCGTAGGTGACGGCGCCGTCGGGGGTGCGGACCCGGAGGGTGGCGACGGCCCCGGTGTTGACCAGCCGCACGCGCACCGACGTGACCGGGTCGGACGCGCGCACCAGGCCGTGCGAGATCGCGAACGGCGCGACCGCGGCCAGCATGTTGCCGCAGGTCTGCGAGTCGGTGACGACCGGCTCGTCGACCACGACCTGCAGGAAGAGGTAGTCCACGTCGGCCTCCGCCACGGTCGACGGGGAGACGACGGCCACCTTGCTGGTCAGCGGGTGCGCGCCGCCGAGCCCGTCGATCTGGCGCGGGTCCGGGCTCCCCATCAACCGCAGCAGCAGGCCGTCGCGCTCGGCAGGAGCGGACGGCAGGTCCGAGGCGAGGAAGACACCGCCCTTCGACGTGCCTCCCCGCATCAGCGCACACGGCACTCCCGTCATCGGGGCCCCCGATCGGCTGTTCGCGGAGGAGCGGAGCGGGGGAGCGACGAACCGAGTGCGGTGATCATGTGAGGTCCCCGTCGGCGAGCGCCTGGTCGTAGGTCTTGTAGGCGACGCCGAGGTCGCTCAGCAGCGGCCGCAAGCCGTAGCGGTCCAGGCCCAGCTCGCCGGAGCGGAAGGCGGCCCGGCTGGCCTCCTCCTTGGCGACCCGAGCCTGCGAGGCGGCGACCGTGGCGGGGACCTGTGCCCGGGGCACGACCACGACACCGTCGTCGTCGGCGACCACCACGTCACCGGCGCAGATGCGCTGGCCGGCGATGACGACGGGCAGGTTCACGTGTCCGGCGGTCGCCTTCACGGTGCCCTCGGCCGAGACGTGCCGGGACCAGCCGCCGAAGCCCATCTCCCGCAGCTCGGCGGTGTCCCGGATCCCGCAGTCGAGGACGACGGCGAGCACGCCACGGTGCTGCAGCGCCGTCGCGAACAGCTCACCGAAGGCGCCGTGCGTGCTCGGCGCTGCGTTGGCCACGACGAGCACGTCGCCCTCACGGCACTGCTCCACGGCCGCGTGGATCATCAGGTTGTCGCCCGGCCAGCACAGCGCGGTCACCGCACTGCCGGCCACGGTCAGCCCCTGCTGGACCGGACGGATCTCCGGCCCCAGGCTGCCGACCCGGCCCATCGCCTCGTGGACGGTCGCGGCACCGTGGCGCGCGAGCTCGGCGATGTCCGCGGCGTCGGCGCGTGGGACGTCGGTGACGATCACGTTCCTCATGGCTGTCTCCCCCGGGCTCAGGCCAGCCGGTCCGTGACCTGCGGATAGGGACGCATGAACGCCTCGGCGTAGGTGTTGCTGGCGAAGCCCAGGTTGGGGCCCGCGTTGCGCCGGAGCTGGACACCGCGGCGCCTGCCGAGGTCGGTGTAGTACTCCCACAGGTGCTTCTGCGCGGGCAGGCACTCCATCGCCTTGCGCTTGGTGTCCCACACCTCGGTGATGTCGAGCAGGACCTCGGGCGCGAAGCCGGACTGCTCGGGCTGGTGCGGCTCGAAGTAGAAGACCGGCGGCGCACCGACGACCTCGCCCTCGGCCGGGTAGCCGATGGCTCCGGCGAGCACCCGCGCGTCGAGGGCCATCCGCGCGGCGGCGGGGTGGTCGCCGTTGTAGGGGTCCTCGAGGGTGTGCGTCAGGACGACGGTGGGCTGGACCTCGCGGTAGAGCCCGACCAGCTCGTGGGTGAGCTCGTCGGTCACCTTCAGCGGGTAGTCGCCCGCGTCGAAGAAGCGCACCTCGGCACCGAGCACGCCGGCCGCGGACTCCGCCTCGGCCCGACGGCTCGCCTTGATCTCCTCGAGCGTGCGCCCGGCGCGCCACTCCGACGCCGACTCGCCGCGCTCGCCGAAGGTGAGGCAGGCGATCGTGACGCGCTCACCGCGCGACGCCGCGAGCGCGATCGCCCCGCCCGCCCGCCAGACGAAGTCGCCCGCGTGGGCGGTGACGACCAGGGTGTGAGCAGTCAGTTCAGGCACGTTCTCTCGCTTCCGGTTTCGATGCGTGGAGGTGGATCGGCGGACCGCCAGGGCCGGGCGGGCTGTCGCTCGCCGGCCCCAGGCGATCCTCGGCGATCTCTCGGCGATCTCTCTTGGGCGGTGCGGGGTCAGCCGAAGTTCTCGACGGTGGCGTAGCCGGTGCCGTTGTACTTCTGCACCACGACGCTGGACACCGCGGGCTGCCCGTCGACGGTCGTGTCGACCGACGTCCCCTCGAGCATGAGCGGCGCGGTGAAGTCCTTGATGTCGCGCAGGGACTTCATGAAGCCCTCGCGGGTCGGCTCCTTCATCTTCTGGAAGGCCTGGTCGAGGGTGGCGCCGACCATGTAGCTCCACATGCAGTGCGGGAAGGCCGGCATGTCCGGGTAGTCGGCGTACTGCTTGAGGTCGGAGAGGAACGTCTTGACGTCCTCGTCGCCGGCGAAGGCCGGGCTCTGCGGGGCCTTGGCGAAGGAGACCGAGTAGACGCCGGGATAGGCCATGGCCTTGCCCGGCTCCAGGATCGCCTTCGGGCTCGAGGTGTTGGACGGGAGGAACCAGCTCGGCTTCCAGTTGAGCTGCTGCGCCTTCTGCAGGGAGGCGATGGCCAGTGGGGTGATCGACATGGCGTTGAAGACCACGTCGGCGTGCGTCCCGGCGAGCTGGGTGATCTGCGCGTCGACCGAGGTGTCCGTGGCCTCGTAGGTGAGCTCCTTGACGATCGAGATGTTGCTCGCGCCCTCGACGCCCTTCTTGAACCCCTCGACGTAGCCCTGTCCGTAGTCGTCGTTCTGGGAGAGGATCGCGACCTTGTGGTCCTGTCCGGACGCCGCGAGGAGCTTGCCGAAGGCCTCGCCCTCGTTCACGTACGTCGGCACGAACCCGAGCTGCTCCGGGCTCTCCTTGGTGTCGCTGAAGATCGGGTCACCGGTCATGACGAGGACCTGCGGCACCTTGTCGGCGATCGCCGCCTCGCGGTAGGCGCGGTTGGTCGGCGTACCGAGGCCCGAGGTCATCGCGAAGACGCTGCCCTTGAGCTGGTCGTAGTTCGACTTGGCCTTCTGGGGGTCGTAGGCGTCGTCCTGCGCCTTGATCTCGACCTTGCGGGTCTTGCCGTCGCCGAACTTCACGCCACCCTTGGCGTTGACGGCGCCGAAGTAGGCCTTGAGCCCGGCGACCGTGCACGTGCCCGGGCCGGCCGTCGCGCCGCTGAGAGGAGTCGTGACGCCGAGGGTGACGGTCGTGTCGGTGATGCCGGTGCTCGCGCCCCGCGCGCCGCCGGAGGAGTCGTCGTCACGCCCACCGCAGCCGGTGAGCGACACCGCGACGGCCGAGATCAGGGCGATCGCGCCCGTCAACCGCACGTTCTTCTTGCGCTTCATGCCTGTTCTTGCCTCTCTGTTGGCGACTGGGCCGGAATACCGCCCACCGTGGGGGTCTCCTCTACCGACGCCCGCCCCGGTGCGGGTGGCGCAGAGGGGGTCTGTCGGCGCTCGGACGGGTCGGGAGTGCGCGTCCGGCGCAGCGTCCGGGCGAGCACGCGGGGCAACGTCGCGAGCCCACCGGGGAGCAGGAGCAGCGTCAGGAGCAGGAGGGCGCCCTGCAGCAGCTCGGTCAGGTTGGGGTCGATGTCGTTCGACCACTGCGGGACGAGCACGTAGTAGGCGCCGCCGAGGAGCGAGCCGAGGATGCTGGCGGCGCCGCCGATCACCATCGACGCGAGCAGCGTGATGGAGTGGCCGAAGCTCATGGTCTCCGGCGACGTGAACTGGATGACCGCCATGTAGAGGAAGCCGCTCGCGCCGCCGATGAGCGAGGCGACCGTGAACGCCAGCACCTTGTAGCGGTACGGCGAGATACCCATCGAGGCCGCCACGGCCTCGTTGTCCTTCACGATCGCGAAGGCGCGCCCGTACTTGCCGCGCACCAGGTTGCGGATGAGCAGGAAGACGGCCCCGCCGACCACCAGCACGATGTAGAGCTGCCACTGGTCGTTGTAGAGACCGGTCCAGCCCGGAGCGTTCGAGAAGGCCGACGACATGCCCTGAGAGCCGCCGGTGAAGTCCGAGAGGCGCTTGGCGAAGGGCACCCCGACGATCGGCAGGGCGATCGTGACCATGGCGATCGCCAGGCCGCCGAGCCGTGCCGCGGCGAGGGCGACCAGGAGCCCGATGACGCCAGGGACGAGGACGCTGGCCACGAAGACCAGGACGATGTTCCAGTCGTGGCTCGCGCCGTAGCCCGTGACGTAGGCACCTGCGCCGACGAAGAAGATCTGCCCGAGCGAGACCTGGCCGGTGTAGCCCATCACGACGTTGAGGCCGAGCACCGCGACGGCGAAGACGCCGATCCTGGCGAGGTTCTGGTTCGTGTACTCGTCGAGCTGGAGGGGCAGCACGAAGAGCACGACCACCACGACGGCGGTGATCGCCCAGCGCACCCATGCGCGGGAGAGGAGACCTGTGGCGAGACTCATCAGACGCGCACCACGACTTTCCGACCGAAGAGGCCCTGGGGTCGCACGATCAGGACGACGAAGATGAGGATGAACGGGACGGCGACCTTGAGGTCGTAGCCGATGAAGTGCACATAGACGGCCGCGAGGTTCTCGAGCACGCCGATGAGCCAGGCGGCACACACGACGCCGACCGGGCTGGACAGACCGCCGAGGATGACGGCCGCCAGGGCGTAGACCAAGGCGGTGTCCATCATCCCGGGCGTGAGCGTGAGCTGGGGCGCGACGAGCGCCCCGGCGACGGCGCCGAGCGCCGCCGCCAGGCCCCAGCCCGCCATCAGCAGGCGTCCCACGGGCAACCCCGAGAACGCCGCCGACTCGGGGTTGATGGCGACGGCGCGTAGCGCCAGCCCGAGCTTCGTGCCGAGGAAGAGCGCCTGGACGACCAGCATGATCGCGACGATGGCGAGGAACGTGCCGATCGACCTCACGCTGACGGCTGCGCCGAAGATCCTCACCGTGTGCAGCGGGAAGAGCGACGGGAACTGCTGGTTGTTGTAGGTCCACAGCCAGCCGCACACCCCGGTGATCAGCGTGAGCAGGCCGATGGTCACCACGACCGCCGTGTCCGGGTCGCCCCGCTCGAAGCGGCGCATCAGGAAGCGCTCGAGGAGCCCCCCGACGATGAACGACGCCAGCACCGCGAGAAGGATCGCGACGATCAGCGGCAGGCCCGCCTCCACCAGCCGCCACGTCACGTAGGCGGAGAGGACGGCCATGCCGCCCTGGGCGAAGTTGATCATCCCGGTCGCCTGGTTGACCAGGACGATCGCGAGTGCGAGCACCGCGTAGATCGACCCGTTGGAGAGCCCGTCGACGACGAGCTGGATGAATTGGCCCACGGTCAGCCTCCCAGGTAGGCGCGTCGGATCTCGTCCATGCCGCGCAGCTCGGCCGACGTGCCGCTGAGCACGCTGCGACCGGTCTCGAGCACGGTGGCGCTGTCGACGAGGCGGAAGGCGAGGTTCGCGTTCTGCTCGACGACGAGCATGGCGATGCCGGACTCCCTGCGGAGTTCGGCGATCGCGTCGTAGACCGTCTTCGCCGTGCTCGGCGCCAGGCCGAGCGAGGCCTCGTCGAGCAGCAGCAGCCGCGGCTTGGCCATGAAGGCGCGTCCCACGGCGAGCATCTGCTGCTCGCCGCCCGAGAGCGCCGATGCGTTCGACTTGAAGCGCTCCTCGAGGTTCGGGAACAGCTCGAGCAGGAAGTCGATGTCGGACTCGATCTGCTTGCGGTCGCGCCGGAGGTAGGCGCCGACGCGCAGGTTCTCCCGCACGGTGAGGGCGCCGAAGGTGCCGCGGCCCTCGGGCACGTGGGCGATGCCCAGCGCGGCCACCTGGTCCGGGCGCTTGCCGCGGATGTCGCTGCCGTCGAAGAGGATGCGACCACCGGCCCGCACCGTCCCGCTGATCGCGCGCAGCGTGGTCGTCTTGCCGGCCCCGTTGGCACCGAGGATGCCGACCGCGCCACCCTCCGGCACGGACAGCGACACCCCGTCGAGGACCTGGACCGGGCCGTAGGACGCGGTCACCGACTCCAGCTCAAGCAACGTCATCGGCGTCGTCCTTCCCGAGGTAGGCCTCGATGACGCGAGGATCGGACTGCGCCTCGGCGGCGGTGCCCTCCATGAGCTTGGCGCCGTGGTCGAGCACGACGACCCGGTCGGTGAGCGCCGCGATGAGCCCCATGTGGTGCTCCACGACCACGACGGTGATGTCGTCCTCGCGGCCGATGCGGCGGACGGTCCCGATGAGCTGCTCGACCTCCGAGTGGGGCAGGCCCGCCGCCGGCTCGTCGAGGAGGAGGAGCTTCGGCCGCGAGAGCAGGGCGCGGCAGAGCTCGATCCCCTTGTGCAGACCGTGGGAGAGCTCGTCGGCGCGCTTGTTCACGGCCCAGCCCAGTCCGTTGCGCTCGAGCAGCGCGAGGGCCTCGACCCGCAGGTCGCGCTCGGAGCGGGACAGCCGGGGCAGGCGCAGCGCCCACTCGACCGGACCGCCGGGGAGCCGGGTGTGGCCGCCCAGGAGGACGTTCTCGAGGACCGTCGCGTGCAGCTGGAGCGCCGGGTGCTGGAAGGTGCGCGCCAGTCCGTGCCGGGCGAGGGTCGCGGGCGGCGTACCCAGCACCTCGACACCGTCGATGGTGATCGAGCCCGAGTTGGGCCGGTAGTGCCCGCTGATGCAGTTGAACAGCGAGGTCTTGCCCGCTCCGTTCGGGCCGACGAGGCCGAAGATCTGGCCCGGCTCGACCTCGAAGTCGACTCCCGTGAGGACCTTGATCCCGCCGAAGCGGAGGTTGAGGTCGGTGAGCTTGAGATGTGCGCCCATCGGCCGCCCTTCTGTCGTCCGCGCCGCTGTGCGTGACCGCCGTCACGTTTGACCCGGACCGTACGGACTCCCGACGACATTGTCAACAATTCTGTCTGGAGTCTTGGCGGCGATCTTGTCCGACTGCTTTAGTGGGTGCAGTGGTCCGATCCCGGCCGACGGCGGGATTGCACTAGTCTCGCTGCGCCTCTCGGGTCGTCATGGCCGCGAAGAGGCCGCATCCCGCTCAGCCGAGGAGGTCCTATGGGAGTCAATGCCGTGCGAGCGGTCTCCCAGGCGGAGGTCGCCGATGCCGTACGCCGTGCCATCCTCGCCGGCGACCTCGTCGCCGGTCAGCGGCTCGTCGAGGCGGAGCTGACCGAGTCGCTCGGCGCGAGCCGCGGCGCGGTGCGTGGCGCGCTCATCGACCTGACCCACGAGGGCCTCGTCGAGCGGATCGCCAACCGCGGCGCCCGGGTCAGGGTCGTCACCGTCGAGGAGGCCCTGCAGATCACCGAGGTCCGGATGGCCGTGGAGGGCCTGTGCGGCGCCAAGGCGGCGGAGCGGATCACGGACGCCGAGATCGCCGACCTGCGCGAGCTCGGCGAGCTCATGCGCGGCTGCGTCGACACCGGCGACGTGGTCGGCTACTCCCGGCTCAACCAGCAGCTGCACGAGAGCGTCATCCGGATCGCCGCACAGCCGGTGGCCGCCGAGGTCATCAGCCGGCTGCGCGCCCGCAACGTGCGCCACCAGTTCCGGCTGGCCTACCGCCCCGGCCGGCCCCAGGCCTCGCTGCCGCAGCACCTGGCGATCATCGAGGCGCTCGCGGCCCGCGACCCCGAGGCCGCGCAGGCCGCCGTACGCGCCCACATCTCCAGCGTCATGGACGCGCTGCGCCAGTCGGACCACACCTGACCAGAGCCCGGACAGGGCCTGATCAGAGCTGGAGCACCAGCTTCGGGCACGACGCCCGCGAGACGCAGACGAACATCACGTCGTTGGCGGCGCGCTCGGCCTCGGTGAGCAGCGAGTCGCGGTGGTCGACCTCGCCCGCGACGACCTCGGTCTCGCAGGTCCCGCAGGTGCCTTCGCGGCACGACGAGAGGATGTCGATGCCGGCGGCCTCGAGCACGGACAGGACCGACTGGTCGGCGGGGACCCGCAGGGTCATCCCCGAGTCGGCGAGCTCGACCTCGAACCCGGTGTCCTCCTCGTCCCGGTCGTTGCTGACCGGGACGAACCTCTCGATCCGCAGCTCGACGCCCTGCTCCCGGCAGAGCCCGTCGATGGCGTCGAGGAGGGGCCCCGGTCCGCAGCAGTAGACCACCGCGCCGGGCGAGGCCGCGGCCAGGATCGCGCGCAGGTCGATGAGCCCCTTCTCGTCCTGCGGGTGCAGCCGCACCCGGTCGCCGTACCGCTCGGCCAGGTCGCGGCCGAAGGCCATCGAGGCCAGGTTCCGGCCGCCGTAGTCGAGGGTCCACCGGCTGCCGGCCGCCTCGGCGGCGTCGATCATCGGGAGGAGCGGGGTGATCCCGATGCCACCACCGACGAAGACGTACTCGGGGGCCGGCACGAGCTCGAAGTTGTTGCGGGGTCCGCGCACGGCGACCCGGTCGCCGGGCGTCAGCTTGTCGTGGACGTACGCCGACCCGCCGCGCCCCTCGGGCTCGCGGAGCACGGCGATCCGCCAGTGGTCGCGCCGGCGGGGGTCGCCGCACAGCGAGTACTGCCGCACGAGGTCGTCGGTCAGGTGCAGGTCGATGTGGGCGCCGGGCGACCACTCGGGCAGGTCGGCGCCCGTCGGCGAGACGAGCTCGACCAGCCGGACCGAGCTGGCGACGTCGTCGACGTGCGCGACGACGAGCTCCAGCTCGTGCTCGGTCGCTGACCGGGTCATCGCGCACCACCCGCGGGGTCGTGCGTGGCGGGGTGGGCCAGCAGCCAGTCCCACAGCGCGATCGGGTCGACGTCCTCGTGGGACTCACCGCACCAGCAGTAGCCGACCAGGACGTCGGTGTTGAGCTTCCAGACGACCCGGTAGACGCTGCGCCCGGTGAGCATCTTCGTCGGCGGGGGCAGCTCCGCCCGCAGCGGTGGCTCCGTCATCGCGCTCACGCCGTCGGGACGGGCTCGGCGGGCGCCCGGACGGCCACCTCGGCCACGTCACCCGCCCCGGCCGTCTCGCCCACCGGAGCCGCCTCCCCCTGCGCGATCAGCTTCTGCAGCAGTCGGCGGGCGGCCAGACCGCCGGTGTCGATGTTGATGGACAGCTCCTGGTAGTGGTCCTTCTCCCCCTCGACGACGGTCTCGAGGACGTCGAGCGCCGTGACGTCCTGGAGCACGACGGTCCGGTTGTTCTCGGCCAGGAACGTGCTGATCTCCTGGTCGTCGAGCGCGAAGTCGCGCGCGACCATCCAGAAGTCGTGCGTCGAGTGCTCGGTCTCGGGCGTGATCGCGTAGACGACCTCGACGTGGAAGGCCTGGTCGTCCGGGCCGTCCTCGGGCGGCAGGACGCCGACCGGCGCGATCCGGCTGTGCAGCAGGTAGAGGCACGGCGGGTGGTACTCGATGTCCTGCCAGCGCGTGATCCGGCCGTCGATGCCGGTCGACCTCGCGTAGAGCGAGGGGCACTCAGCGTCGGCCATGTGCCGGCTGACGTAGACGACGTTGGCCTCCTCGTCGACCTCGGTCGTCATCGGCGTCTCGGCCACCTCGGGGGTACCGATGTAGCCCCCGTGCAGGTAGGTCTCGTGCGACAGGTCGAGCAGGTTGTCGACGAGCAGCCCGTAGCGCGCCTTCAGCGGCTCCATGCCCCGCACCGTCGTGTAGGCCGGGTCGTCCAGCCACGGGGCCCGCGGGATGAGCGCGGTGTCGGCGCGCTCGTTGTCACCGATCCAGACCCACACGAACGAGTCCTGCTCGTGGACCACGAACGAGGGGACGCGGGCGGTCCGGGGGATCCGCTTCTGGGCCGGCGCCGCGATGCACTGGCCGCCCTTGTCGTAGGTGAAGCCGTGGTAGCCGCAGACGATGCTGTCGTCGACGCGGTTGCTCATCGACAGGGGGAAGCGGCGGTGGACGCACCGGTCGGCGAGCGCGACGACCTCGCCCTCGCTGGTTCGGTACATGACCAACGGCTCGTTGCAGATCGTGCGGCCCAGCAGGTCGTCGCCGACCTCTTGGCTGTACGCCGCGACGTACCACTGGTTGAGCGGCCAGCTCGGCATCTCGGACTCCCTCGGCTCTCGGGTGGTGACCTGTCGTCCGGTCGACTGTGACTGCCGCTCCGTGACGCAGGGCACACCCTTTCCGCCTACCGGAAGACATACTGGTTCGGTGACCGACCCGGCGACCGCTGCCACCTCCCTGACGACGAAGACCCTCGAGGTCCTGTCGGCGTTCACCAGCTCGCACCCGCGGCTCTCGCTCTCGGACGTGAGCCGGCGCTCCGGCCTGCCGCTCACCACCGTGCACCGCATCGTCACCGACCTGGTGGCGTGGGGCGCGCTGGAGCGGGGTGGCGACGGCGGCTACGAGCTCGGGCTGCGCCTGTGGGAGATCGCGTCGCTGGCGCCGCGCGGTCTGCCCCTGCGCGAGGTGGCGCTGCCGATCATGGAGGACCTCTACGAGGCGACCCACGAGAACGTCCAGCTGGCCGTCCGCGACCACCTCGACGCGGTCTACCTCGAGCGGCTGACCGGTCGCAACGCGGTGCGGGTGCTCACCCGGGTCGGCGGCCGCTTCGACCTGCACGCCACCGGGGTCGGGCTGGTGCTGCTGGCCTACGCGCCGCCGGGGGTGCAGGAGGAGGCGCTCGGCGGCACGCTGCGGCACTGGACACCGCGCACGGTGACCGACCCGGCGCGGGTTCGGGCCGTCCTGGCCGACGTACGCCGCACCGAGGTGGCCGTGAGCGACCGCCAGGTCACCATGGACGCCGTCTCCGTGGCCTGCCCGATCCGGGACGCCGACGACGCGGTGGTGGCTGCGCTCTCGGTGGTGTTCCACGCCGACGGGCCGATCACGCCGCAGGCCGTGACCCCCGCCGTCAGGGCCGCGAGCCGCACGATCTCCCGCGTGCTCGGCGCCCCGTCGGCGCGGCGGCAGCCGCAGGGCTCCCGCCGGCGCTCCGGCGGGACGGCGTGACGGGCGCCGGACCGCTCAGGCCCAGACGTCGCCGGCGATGTCGACCACCGAGCGGACCTTCGCCCACTGCTGCTCCTCGGTGAGGACGTTGCCCTCCTCGGTCGAGGCGAAGCCGCACTGGGTGCTGAGCGCGAGCTGATCGAGCGGGGCGTACGCCGTCGCGTCGTCGATGCGTCGCTTGACGGCGTCGGGGTCCTCCAGCACGCCGTCCTTGGAGGTGACCAGCCCGAGCACGACCGTCTTGTCACCCCGCGGCAGGTGGCGCAGCGGCTCGAACCCGCCGGCCCGCTCGGTGTCGTACTCGAGGAAGTAGCCGTCGTAGTCGGTGCCCGCGAGCAGCGGCTCGGCGACCGGCTCGTAGCCACCGGAGGCGATCCAGGTGGAGCGGAAGTTGCCCCGGCAGACGTGCGTGGTCACGACCATGTCGTCGGGCTTCTCCGCGAGGGAGGCGTTGATGAGCGCGGCGTACCGCTCGGCCAGGCCGTCGGTGCGGATCCCCCGCGCCTTCGCCTTCTCGAGCTCGACCTCGGAGCACAGGTAGGCCCAGGCGGTGTCGTCGAACTGGAAGTAGCGGCAGCCCTCGTCGTAGAAGGCCCGGACGGCCGCGCGGTAGGCGGCGGCGAGGTCGTCGAAGAGGGCCTCGTGGTCCTCGCCGTACTGGCTGGCGGTGACGGCGTCGGCGTCCAGACGGAAGTGCAGCACCGTCGGGGAGGGGATGGAGAACTTCGGGACGACGCCGTCGGGGACGTTGTCGCGAAGGAAGCGGAAGTGCTCCAGCATCGGGTGGTCGGAGGGGAAGGTGATCGTGTCGTCGACGCGCAGCACCTGGCTCCTGGTCGTCACACCCTGGAACTCGATGCCATGGTCGGAATCGACCACGTCCACGCCGCCGAGCATCCCGAAGAAGTCGTAGTGCCACCACGCCCGGCGCATCTCGCCGTCGGTGGCGAGCCGCAGGCCGGCCTCGGCCTCACGCGCGACCGTCTCCCGCACGGCCGCGTCCTCGACCTCCCTCAGGCCGGCGTCGTCGAGCGTGCCCGCCGCGTGCTGGTCGCGGGCCCGGTGGACGGCGTCGGGGCGCAGGAAGCTCCCCACGATGTCGGCACGGAACGGAGGAGAGATCGACAACCGGACCACCTCATTCGAGTCACTGGCTCACTTGGTCGTTCGCTGCTGGGCTCGCGCGGAGCCCGCCCCAGTCTGGCGGCGCCGGGCCCGGCGATCAATCACCTCTGTTGTCGAAGAGGGCGAGCGCGGCAGCGGTGTTCGAGGCCGGCACGTGGTAGGTCTCGTGGATCCGCCGGATCTCGTCGTTCATCGCCCCGCGCATGACCAGCCACATGATCAGCTCGATCCCCTCGGACCCGGCCTGCCGGATGAGCTCCTCGCGGGAGAGAGCGGCGAGCCGCTCGGGGTCGGTCTGGATGGCCTCGAGGAACATCGCGTCGAACTTTGGGTTGACGAAGCCGGCACGCGCCCCGGCGAGCTGGTGCGACATGCCGCCGGTCCCGAAGATCGCCACCTTCACGTCGGGCTGGTAGCTCGCCAGCGCCCGGCCGATGGCCCTGCCCAGGGCGTAGCAGCGCGCCGCCGTCGGCTGGGGGTACTGGATGACGTTCACCAGCAGGGGGACCACGCGGCAGGGCCAGGCCTCGCCCGGGTCCGGACAGTAGATGGACAGCGGCACGGTGAGCCCGTGGTCGACGTCGAGCTCCTGGAAGAGCGTCATGTCGAAGCCGTCGTCGATGAGGTGCTCGATCAGGTGCTGGGAGAGGTCCGGGTCGCCGACGACCTCCGGCACCGGGCGCGGGCCCCAGCCCTCGTCGGCGACCGGATACCGGTCCGCCGTACCGATCGCGAAGGCCGGAACGACGTCCAGGTCGACGCCGTTGGCGTGGTCGTTGTAGATCACGATCGCCACGTCGGGCCGGTGCTCGGCCATCCACTCGCGCGCCGGCTGGTAGCCGTCGAACAGCGGCTTCCAGTAGGGGTCCTGCGTCTTCCCGTGGTCCATCGCCGCGCCGATCGACGGCACGTGCGACGTCACCATCCCCCAGATGACCTCAGACATCGGTCCGTCCTCCCGCCATCAGGGCCGCCCTGAAGTCCTGCTCGGACATCCCCGAGAAGACGCCGCCGAGGTACTGCATCGACAGCCCGTCCATCATCGCCAGCTTGTAGATGTAGAAGATGCTTCCGCCCAGGTCGACCATCGCCTGCCAGTCGCGCTCGAGCACCGCACGCTCCTGCTCCGGCGTGAGCCGGAACTCCTCGCAGTAGGCGCGCTCGTCGGCCGCGAAGCGTTCCCGGCTCTCGGCCGAGCGCAGGCTCATGAACAGCTTGTTCATGCGCAGCCCGCGGCGGCTGGCCCGGCCGTCGAAGACCGGTGTGCCCGGCAGGTCGTGTCCGGCCGGGGCGGTCACGACCGCTCCTGCGGGTGCTGGGCCAGCGCCTCCACCTGCACGTCGAGCCAGGGCGCCATCGGCAGCGACATCAGCGCGTCGTGCAGGGCGGCCGGGTCGGGCGCCTCGTAGAGCCCGATCGTCGCGTTGCGGCCGGGGACGCGCCACAGCCGCTTCAGGATGCCGGCCTCGCGCAGCTCCATGGCGCGGGCGCGCTCCGCCGTCCGCAGCTCCTCGCGTCGATCGGCGCTCGTCTCGACGGGCAGCCGGTTCTCGGACCTGACCAGGAACTCCACGGTGTCTCTCCTCTGCGTTCGGACTCAGTCGGCCAGGGCGCTCAGCAGGTCGGCCAGCTCCTGGGGAGCCGTGACCATCGCCTCGTGCCCCGTCGGAAGGTCGTGCACCGGCCAGCCCTTCGCCCGGGCCCGGTCGGCCTGGGACTCGAAGACGCGCATCCAGTCCACGCACTCGATGAAGGCGGCGGGCACCCGCTCTCCGGCGCCGGTCAGCCGGAGCGGGTCGGTGTAGGTCTTCCACGGGTGCGGGGTGAGCCGCGGCGTCAGCCACTCGATGTCCGCCGCGGCACTCACCCCGAGCACCTCGAGCTTGCGCACCGGGACGAGCCAGCCGAACCCCGGGCCGGCGGCCGACTCCGACCAGTGGTGGGCCACGGTCTCGGGCTGCAAGGAGACTGCCGTCTCGCCGTCCTCCCCCACGAAGGCATCCAGGTAGACCCGCCGGGCGACCGCGTCCGGGCGCCGGTCGGCGACGCCGGTGATCACCTGGCCGGCGTAGCTGTGCCCGACCAGCACGACGTCTCGCAGATCGAGCACGTCGATGAGCCGGACCACGTCCTCGACATGCGTGTCCAGGCCGACCATCGGCGAGAGCAGGTGGGCCCGCTCGGAGAGGCCGGTGAGCGTCGGGGTGTGGACGTCGTGCCCGGCTCCGCGCAGCAGCGGTGCGACCCGGTCCCAGCACCAACCGCCGTGCCATGCGCCGTGCACCAGGACGAACGTCGCCACGCATCCTCCATCAGACAGGGGCCGGCGCCCCGGGGGTGAGCACACTCTGTCAATGCTCGACAGAATTGGCAACAATCCTGTCTGATATTCCGCTCTTCGCGCTCGGGAGGGGCGATCACTCGATGAGGTCGCGCAGCCAGTCGCGGCTCGCGGCGCTGACCCGGGACGGTACGTCGAGCCCGTCGAGCATCTCGACGGCCGCCTCCATCTCGTGCGACCGACGAAGGGCGTGCCGCCGGCTGCCCTCCTCGAGGCGGGTCACGGTCGCGGCGGTCGCCGCCTCGAGCTCCGTCGCGATCTCGGCGCGGGTCTGGTCCTCGAGCCCCGCGGCCCGCGCGGCGGCGAGGCTCTCGGTGACTGCTGCGGCGAGCCCCTTGACGAACACGCTGCGCAGCAGCTTCCGGGTCGCCGCGTCACCGATCTCGGTGCCGACCACCTGCACGTCGGCGCCCAGCGGCCCGACGATCGCGGCGTACCGCTCGGCGCCCGGCCCGCTCGCCGCCATCGGCACGGCGAGCCCGCCTCCCCGAGGCCGAGCAGTGTGATGACGGGAGCGCTCATGCCTGCTTTCTACCGCCCGCGTGAAGACGCCGGCACGCGGGACCCCGAGCGCCGGCGTCCTCCGGGCTGCGGGGGACGCGCCGGCCTTTTGCTTTGTGCCGTCTGCCGGGATCGACCAGAGTGAGCCCATGCGCCGCGCCCTCGGAGCCCTCGCTCTCACCGTCCTTGTCGTCACCTCCACAACCGCCTGCGGTGACGACGAGGCAGGGGCGAAGGCCGCTGCGGCCGACCTCGCCAAGACGCTGCAGAAGCACACCCTGAAGGGGGTGCGGCTGACCGATGCAGGAGCCGCCAAGCAGTTCGGCACCCAGGTCGCCGACCTCGAGTCCTACCCGGTCGAGGTGCGGGCGGACAGCGTGCGGACCGACGGCGACGCCGCGACCGCCCGGCTGAGCTGGGAGTGGCAGGTCGGCGGCCACGAGTGGAGCTACCGGACCACGGCGGCCCTGACGAAGGTCGACGACGAGTGGCGGGTGGCCTGGAAGCCGACCGCGCTCGCCCCCGACCTGGCCGCCGCCGAGCGGATCGACGTGAAGCGGACGCTGCCCGGCCGCGCCGACATCCTCGGTGCGGGGGACCGGCCGGTCGTGACCGAGCGCCGGGTCTACCGCTTCGGGCTCGACAAGGCGCGCCTCCCCGCGGCCGACGTACCCGGCTCGGCGCAGCGCATCGCCGCGGCGGTCGGCGTCGACTCGGAGCGGTTCGTGAAGGAGGCCCAGGGCGCCGGGCCGAAGGCGTTCGTGGAGGCGATCGTGCTCCGGCCCGAGGACTCGCACGGCGTCGAGGGCTTCGGCGCCATCCCCGGGGCGCTCATCCTCCCGGACAGGCTGCCGCTCGCGCCGACCCGCGACTTCGGCGCCGGGCTGCTCGGCACGGTCGGCCCGGCGACCGCGGAGGTGGTCGAGAAGTCCGACGGCCGCGTGCAGGGCGGCGACGAGGTCGGCCTGTCCGGCCTGCAGGCGCGGTACGACGAGCAGCTGGCCGGCACCCCCGACGTGGAGGTGCGCGCGGTCGGCGAGGGGACGGCCGCCCGCACGCTCGCGACGTGGCCCGGCACGGCCGGGCAGCCGCTGCGGCTCACCCTCGACCTCGACCTGCAGAAGAAGGCCGAGCGCATCCTGACCGCTGCCGGGGACGAGAAGTCGCCGGCCAGCGCCATCGTCGCGATCCGGCCCTCGACGGGCGACGTCCTGGCCGCCGCGAACGGCCCGGGCAACGGCGGCCAGGACATCGCGGACTACGGCCACGCCGCGCCGGGGTCCACCTTCAAGATCGTCAGCTCGCTCGCCCTGCTCCGGGCCGGGCTGAAGCCCGACGACGTCGTCGACTGCCCGGCCACCGTCGACGTCAACGGCAAGCGGTTCAAGAACTACAGCGACTACCCCTCGTCCCGGCTGGGGCGGATCGCTTATCGAACCGCGATCGCGAACTCCTGCAACACCGCAGTGATCGGGCAGCGCGACCGGCTGAAGGACGGCGACCTCGCCGACGCCGCCGCCGCGCTCGGCCTCGGCGTCGACCACGACCTCGGCTTCCCGGCCTACTTCGGCCAGGTCCCGCCTCCCGCCGGTGAGACCGAGAAGGCCGCCGACCTGATCGGCCAGGGCAAGGTGCTGGCCAGCCCGCTGGCGATGGCGACGGTCGCGGCGTCGGTCGCGGCGGGCCATGTCGTCGTACCGCACCTGATCGACGGGATCGCCCCGACCGCGTCGCCCGAGAAGCCGCTGACGGCCACCGAGGCGAAGCAGCTGCGCGGGCTGATGCGCGCGGTGGTCACCGAGGGCTCCGGGCGTTTCCTCGCCGGGCTCGGCGACGTGGGCGCGAAGACCGGCACGGCGGAGTACGGCGACCCCCGACCCGACGGCTCGCTGCCGACACACGTCTGGATGATCGCGACCCGAGGCGACCTCGCCGTGGCCGTCTACGTCGAGACAGGTGAGTCCGGGTCGCAGACGGCGGGGCCGCTGCTGAAGTCGTTCCTCTCCTGAGCGCCGCGTCTACCTGACCTTCGCCGTCCGGCGGGAGAGATAGGTCGACGGCAGGAAGCCGGGCGCCACCGCGGTGATCCGGAACGAGAGGCGCTTGCCCGCCCAGGCCCTCCTGACCACGAGACGCCTGCCGTGCGCGCCCCGGACGACCCGGCCGTCGACGTACCAGCTGATCGTGACGGCCGGCCGGAGGACCGTGCCGAGCAGGCTGTCGGCGCGGAAGGTCCCGTAGGAGGCGCGGACGCTCCTGCCCCGCCTGGCCGGTCCGCTCACCCTCATCGCGCCGGAGCGGGCGAACCGGTGCGACGTGACGGCCGGGGACGTGGGCGCCTGGCTCGGCGGGACCGGCGGAGTGGCGAGGGCCGGAGCCGGCGTCGACGCCCTGGTTTGGAGCGAGAGGGCGGCGAGGCCGTCGGGTGTGCCCAGGCCGGTCGGTCCGTCCCATCCGGGGCCGGCGGTGCAGCGGCTGCTGCCGTCGCAGCCGGCGGTCGCCCCGGACGTGATGTCGGTCAGCCAGGCGGTCTTGTAGTAGACGCTGAACGGATCGGTGTGGTTGCCGGCGAGCGCGTACATCGCCGCGATCAGGGGCGCCGAGAGCGACGTACCGCCGCCGTTGTACCAGGCGTGCTGGGCATAGACGAGCATCCCGGTGTGCGGGTCGGCGAGCGCGGAGAGGTCGCCGGTCGCTCGCTTGAGGCCGCACGCGGTCACCGCGACGGACGCTGCGCGCTGCACCGTCGGCATCGGGTCGTAGGCCGAGCACCCCGACCCGGCGTGGTCCCAGGCCGTCTGGTGCCAGACGCCCGAGACCTTCTCGACGTGGGTCCCTCCGGCGGCGACGACGTGGGTCGAGGAGGCGGGGAAGGACGTGCCGCCGGCGAAACCGTCGTCTCCGGTGGAGGCGGTGAAGACGACACCGGGGTTGGTCGCGAAGACCCTGTCGTCGACGGCCTGGTGGGACCACTCGGCGCCGCCGTAGGACATGGAGACGTAGCGCGCGCCCCGGTCCACCGCCGTCTGCACGGCGGCGTTGAGGTCGTTCATGTAGGCGCTGGCCGCGCCGACGACGAGGATCCTGCACGCCGGGCAGGCGGCGGAGACCGCTTGGACGTCCATGTTGATCTCGAAGTCCCAACCGGCCACCGGTGCGGGCAGGACCGAGCCGCCGCTCTGGTTGAGCTCGGACAGGCAGCCATTGGCCTTCGAGCACGCGGCAAGGCCGAACCGGGAGCGGTACGTCGCCAGGTTCGTCTCGAGCTCGGGGCTGCTGCCGGCCTCGATGACGGCGACGGTCGTGCCGGCCCCTGCGTCGGCGGGCAGGCGGTAGAGGGCGGCGATGTCGGCCGGCGTGTAGGACCCGACCTTCGAGGCACCGCTCTGCGGAGACAGCTGGGCCCGGGCGAGGGAGCGGACAGACGTCGGCGCGACGGCCGCGCCCACCTCGCTCATGCAGGTCATCTGGCCGGCGACCCGGGGAAGGTCCTGGCAGGTGACGGGCTCGGCCGGGACGGTCTGCACGTCGGTCGCCTGCGCTCCTGTCGACAGGGTGACGACGCTGAGCGGCGAGGCCAGCAGCGCGGCTGACCCCAGCAGGGCGCGAAGCCTCATCGGGTGCGGTTCCTGTCTCGTGCGGACCCGCAGGCACCCGGCTCGTCGGCGCTGGCACGCGGATGGTCACCCGAGACATCGGCAGGACCTGCCCGCTCCTGAGACTGGACCGGGTCAGGCCGCGGTGGCGTCGGTCACGCGGTCCGACCAGTCGGCGCCGACGACCTCGCTACTCCTCGAGCGCGAAGGCCTCGTGGTTGCGGATGACCTCGGCGATGATCACGTTGAGCACCTTCTCGGCGAAGACCGGATCGAGCCCGCTCTCCTCGGACAGTCGCCGCAGGCGGGCGATCTGGACCGCCTCGCGATCCGGATCGGCCGGCGGGAACCCGGCACGGGCCTTGAGCCGGCCGACCTGCTCGGTGCACTTGAAGCGTTCGGCGAGCAGGTGCACGAGGGCCGCGTCGAGGTTGTCGATGCTGCCGCGCAGCCGAGCCAGCTCGGCACGCGCGTCGTCGGGGGCCGTCACCACTCCATCAAACCAGCGTCCGGCAGGCCGCTCGTGCCGTGCCGCCGACCGTGGACACGGGGGTGGCTCGCCTCGGGAACGACGGAGCCCCCGCCGACAAGCTCGACCTGACCTCCTCCGTGCCTGGCGCCGGTTTCAACGGCCTGGGTGATTGGGGCAGGATCAACCGACGTGGAGGCGACGACCGACAACCGTTACGGCATCTGGCTGCTGACGCGCATCGTGCTGATGCTCGGGTGCGCGGGCATCTCGATCTGGTTCCTCGTCAGCAAGTCGATCAACCCGGCCATCGTCCTCACCGCGGTCACTCTGGTGGTCAGCCTGCTGGACGCCTGGATCCTGCGGGTCCGGAGCGTCGTCGATCCGATCAGCAACGGCGTCCGCGTCGCCTCGACGATCGACACCTGGCAGCCGCCGGTTGCTTTCGCCGCCCTGGCGCAGTTCGGGCACGCCGTCGGAGATCCGTCCGCCGGCCAGCACGTCTTGCTGCTCACCGGCGCCGTCCTGACGTGGGCCGTGATCCTGGTGTCCAGGAAGCGCTGTGCCTGAGGGCGCGACGACTGGAAGGACGACGCGGTCCGGGTCGGTCGCGGAGGAGGCGAAGAGGCGGCGGTGGAGCACATCGTGCGCTGGGTCGTCCGCGGTTCTGGGCTGAGCTGAAGTACGACGGCTACAGGGGGATCGTCCTGGTAGAGGAGGACCGGGTGGGGATCTTGTCGCGCAGGGGCTCGGACCTCACCGGCGCCTTCCCCGACGTCGCGACGGCCGCGGGGCAGATGCTGCCGCCGGAACGGTCGTCGACGGAGAGCTGCTGGTGTGGGCAGGCGACGGTCTTGACTTCAACGCGCTCCAGCGACGGATGGCCTCGCCGGCTATGGCGAGGCGGTTGGCCCCGAGCCAGCCGGCCAGCATGACCGCATCGAAATGACGAAAGGCCACTCATCCCGGGGTGTTCCCAGGTGAGAGGCCCTTCGGGTGAGCCGCCTGTCAGAATCGAACTGACGACCTACTCATTACGAGTGAGTTGCTCTACCGACTGAGCTAAGGCGGCGTGCTGCACGCTCGTCGAGGGTGCAACGCGGGAAGCATACCGACGACCCACCGGGCCGACGAAACCGGCGGGCCGTCGGACGACGCAGGCCGCGGGGAGCCCGATCAGCAGGCGAGCCCGTCCTTCGGGACCTTGCCGTCGATCATGTAGTCCTCGAGCGCGTTGTCGACGCACTTGTTGCCAGAGTTGTAGGCGGTGTGGCCGTCGCCGTCGCGGGTGACGAGGACACCGGACTCGAGCTCGGCGGCCAGGTTCTCCGCCCACTGCAGCGGCGTGGCGGGGTCACGGGTGGTGCCGGTGACCACGATCGGGGCCGCTCCGGCCGCGCGGACCGGATGCGGCTTCGAGGTGGTCGCCTGCTGGAACCCCGAGCAGGACGCGCCCATCCACGCGAAGGCGCGCCCGAAGGTCGGGGAGGCCTCCTCGAAGGCGGGCACCTCGGCCTTCACCTCGGCGGGCGTGTGCAGCGCCCATGGGTCGTCGAGGCAGTTGATCGCGTAGATCGCCTCCTGCGAGTTGTTGGCGTACTCCCCCTTCGAGCGCTCGGCATAGGCGTCGGCCAGCACCATCAGCCCACTGCCGTCACCGGCCAGTGCCGCCTTCAGGGCGGTGCTGAGGATCAGCCACAGGTCACGCGAGTAGAGCGGGTAGGCCAGGCCGATGAAGGCGTCGCCCTCGGTCACCTGGCGACCGTCGCTGCTGGGCAGCGGCTCGGCGTCCACGTCGTCGAGGAACGACTTGATCTTGGCGACACCCTCGTCGACCGTGTGGCCGAGGAAGCAGCCGCTGGACTTCGTGCAGTTCTCCACGTAGGCGCGCAGGGCGGTCTCGAAGCCCTTGGCCTGCTGCAGGTTGATCTCGCGGGTCGGTAGCGCCGGGTCCAGTGCCCCGTCGAGCACGAACCGGCCCACGCGGGTCGGGAAGAGGTCGGCGTACGTCGCCCCGAGCTTGGTGCCGTAGGAGGCTCCCCAGTAGGTCAGCTTCGCCTCGCCGAGGGCGGCACGCAGGACGTCGATGTCGCGGGCGGCCTCGACCGTCGAGACGTGCGCGGCGACGGCGCCGGACCGCTGCGCGCAGCCCGCCCCCATCGCGCGGGCGGAGTCGAAGAAGGCCGACTCCTCCTTCGAGTCGTCAGGGTCGGGATCGGCGGAGAGGAAGGCTGTCAGCGCACTGTCGCCCAGGCAGTCGACGGGGCTGCTGGCGCCCGTGCCACGGGGATCGAAGCCGACGATGTCGTAGCGCTGCCGCAGCGGCTCGCGGAATGCCCGTGAGCTCACCGCCGCGTAGTCGGTCCCGGGAACGCCCGGACCGCCCGGGTTGACGACCATCGATCCGATCCGCTTGCCGGTGGCGGGCGCCTCGAGCAGCGCCAGGCGGATCGTCTGCCCGGAGGGCTGGGCGTAGTCGAGCGGCACCTCGAGGGTGCTGCACCAGAACCGGCTGCGGCACCTGCTCCAGTCCAGGGTCTGGGTGTAGAAGCTCTGCAGCGCGGGATCGGGCGCGTCCTGCGCACCCGGCTCGATGGACGCCGCGGCCGGCGACGGAAGCGGCGCCGAGGTGGAGCCGTCGTCGTCGCTGCGCAGCAGGGTGAGCGCGACCAGTCCACCGCCGCCCAGGACCAGGGCGAGGACGACGACCGCCGCGACGATCCGGCTCACTGATCGTCCTCGGTGCTGCGCAGGGCGACCATCATGGACTCCAGCGCGAGCGCCGGCTGGACGTTGAACTCCAGCATCTGTTCGCGCGCCTGGAAGATCGCCGCGATCCGCTGAAGGTTGAGCTCCGGGGTCGAGGCGCGCGCGAGCGCCTCGACGTCGGCGCGGATCTCCTCGTTGACGAGCGCGCCGGGGGCTCCGGTCGCCAGCGCGATCGCGTCGCGATAGACACTGACGAGGTCCATCAGGCCACGGTCGACGACGTCGAGCACGCGGCGCTTGGCGCGGGTCTTCTGCGACTCCTCCAGGCGACGCAGGGCCGGGGCGTAGTCACGCGGTCGGCGTCCCCGCTCGACGACGCCGTAGCCGACGTCGAGGTCGGCCTTCTCACGGGAGTCGAGGTCGGTGGTGATCGCCTCCGCCTCGGCCTTCGCGACCTCGACGAGGCTCTCGGCGGCCCGCATGCAGGCGCCGAGCGTGGTCAGTCTCCGGGGCAGGCCGACGACCTCCTCGCGACGACGGCGGGTGGCGTCGTCGCGGGCGAGCGCCCGCGCCCGGCCGATGTGGCCCTGGCTCGCCCGGGCCGCATAGGTCGCCAGCGCGTCGTCGACGCCGTCGGTGCTGCGCAGGAAGCCGGCCACCTCCTCCGTCGTCGGCGTCGACAAGGTGACCAGCCGACACCGGGACCGGATCGTCGGGAGGAGGTCCTCGGTGGTGGGCGCGCACAGCATCCAGACGGTGTGGGCGGTGGGCTCCTCGATCGCCTTGAGGAGGGCGTTGTTGGCCTGCTCGGTGAGCCGGTCGGCGTCCTCCACGACCATGATCTGCCACCGTCGCCCGGCCGGGGCGAGCGCCGAGCGGCGGACCAGGTCGCGCACCTCGTCCACGCCGATCGACAGCTTCTCGGTGCGCACGACGCTCACGTCGGCGTGGCTTCCGGCGAGCACCGTGTGGCACTCGTGGCAGGTCCCGCACCCGCCGTCGGGGCACTGCAGCGCCGCCGCGAACGCGATCGCCGCATTGGACCGGCCCGACCCGGGCGGGCCGGTGAAGAGCCACGCGTGCGTCATCCCCCGGCCGGCGGCGGCCGCCTGCAGGGTCGCGATCGCGTGCCGCTGGCCGACCAGCCTGTCCCACGTCGTCATCCGGGTCGTCATCTCGGCCGTCATCTGGCCGCCTGACCGAGCAAGGGGTCGAGCCGCTGCAGGATCTGCTGGTGGATGTCGCCCACGGGCGCACGAGCGTCGAGCACGAGGTAGTGGTCGGGATCGGCCTCAGCCATCCGCACGAACGCCTCCCGGACGCGCTCGTGGAACTCCACCGACTCCCCCTCGATCCGGTCGCGCTCCTCGAAGCGGCCCAGGCCGGCGGTCGCCTCCAGGTCGAGGAGCACGGTGAGGTGAGGGCGCAGGTCGCCGGTCGCCCAGCGGGCCACCTGCTCCACCTCGGCGACGTCGAGCGAGCGACCCGCCCCCTGGTAGGCCAGCGTCGAGTCGACGTAGCGGTCGGTGATGACGACCTCGCCGCGGGCGAGCGCGGGAAGGACGACCGTCTCGACGTGCTCGGCCTTGTCGGCGGCGTAGAGCAGCGCCTCGGTCTTGTCGGCCAGCGCACCGGTCGCGGGGTCGAGCACGATCCGGCGCAGCTCCTTGCCGACGAGGGTGTCGCCGGGCTCGAAGGTGAGCAGCACGGTGTGGCCCGCATCGGTCAGCGCGTCGCGGAGCAGCCGCGACTGGGTCGACTTGCCCGACCCCTCACCGCCCTCGAAACACACGAAGACGCCGCGGGGGGTGTAGACGCCTGGGCTCACGCGGGACAACCTACGTGGTGGCGCGGAGGGGTGACCCGACGACCTCGAACCGGAAGCCACCGAACTGCCCGGACAGCATCGGGCGCGCCTCGGCGATCGCCTGCTGCACCTCCGGGAGCTCGAGCGAGGCCCGATGGGCGCCGGCCGACGTCCACAGCTCGACGACGAAGACCGTGTCGGGTTCGTCGTCGTTGACGCCGACCTCGTAGAGCAGGCAGCCGGCGTCTGCCAGGCGAGGACCCCGGCGGGTCAGGTGGGCGACGAGCTCGTCCCGTCTGCCCGGGACGGCGCCCAGTGTGCCGGCGTTGGCGAAGGTCATGAGGAGAGGCTAGGCGTCGGCTCCGACAGCGCTCGCGGCCCACGCCACGATCCGGGGTACGACGGCCTCGGGCCGCCTCGCCCACTTGAAGTGGTCGATCCCATCGACGTCGAGGTGGTCGCGCGTGACGTGTGCGTTCGGCACCTTGGCGGTCAGCGCGTCGACGGCCCGCGGCGGGCCGAGCCGGTCGCCCTCGACCGAGATCGCGAGGACCGGGAGGTCGACGCCGGCGAGCCGGTCCTCACCGGCCACGAAGCGGCCGGTGCGCGCGAGGTGGGCCCAGTCGCGCATGGTTCCGCGCGCCTCCCGGCCGGCGAACTTCACGCGCTGGCCGGGGAAGTGGCCCAAGAGCCTGCTGACGCCGACGAAGCCGACGCCGAGCGGGAGGATCCAGGGGGACCAGGTGCGCCAGTGCGGCGTCGAGGACGCCACCAGGACGATCCCCGCGACCCGGCCCGGGTGCAGGGCGGCGTACATCGTGGCGAGCTGGCCGCCCATGCTGTGGCCGAGCAGCAGGACGGATGCGCCGGGCAGCGCACGGCGGGTCGCTCGGACCGCGTCGTCGAGATCGTCGGCCATGTCGGCGTACCCGAGGTCGTAGTCACGACCCGGGATCCGCCCGCCGCTCGCCTCGTGGCCGCGCAGCTCCATGAGGGAGCAGTGCATGCCCGCGGCGGCGAGCGCCTCGCCGAACCGGTGGTAGTAGCTCGCGGGCATGCCCATCGCCGGGACGATGAGCGCGACGACAGCGGCCGGGTCGGCCGCGGGCCAGATCGTCAGCGTCGACGAGGTGCCCTCCGCGCGCTCGAGGACGATCTCGGTGCTGCTCACGACTTCTTGGCGGTCCTCTTCGCGGTCTTCTTGGCGGGAGCCCGCTTGGCGGGCGCCTTCTTCGCGCCCTTCTTCGCGGTCTTCTTGGCGGGGCCCTTGGCGCGCTTCTCCGCGAGCAGCTCGGCGGCGCGCTCGAGGGTCATCGCCTCGACGGAGTCGTCGCGGCGCAGGGTCGCGTTGTACTCGCCGTCGGTGACGTACTCGCCGAAGCGGCCGTTCTTGATGACCACGGGGTTGCCCGACACCGGGTCGTTGCCGAGCTCCTTGAGCGGAGCGGCGGCCGCGGCACGACCGCGCTGCTTGGGCTGGGCGTAGATCCGCAGCGCCTCGTCGAGGGTGATCGTCAGCAGCTGGTCCTCGCTCGCCAGGGACCGCGAGTCGGTGCCCTTCTTGAGATAGGGGCCGTAGCGACCGTTCTGCGCGGTGATCTCCTCGCCGTCCTCGGCCGTGCCGACCACCCGCGGCAGCGAGAGCAGCTTGACCGCGTCGTCGAGCGTGACCGTGTCCAGCGTCATCGACTTGAACAGCGAGCCGGTGCGCGCCTTGGCGCTCTTCGGGGCGTCCTCGGGCAGCAGCTCGGTGACGTAGGGGCCGAAGCGACCGCTCTTGGCGACCACCTCGAGCCCGCTCTCCGGGTGACGACCGAGCCGGACCTCCTCGCCGGCCGGGTTCGCCAGCAGCTCCTTGGCCTTCTCGAGGGTGAGCTCGTCGGGCGGCAGGTCGTCGGGCACGTTGGCCCGGACGGCGGCGCCAGCCTCCCCCTCGTCGTCACCGGCGGCCTTCGTGTCGACGGTCTCGACGTAGGGGCCGTAGCGGCCGACGCGCAGCTGGACGCCCGAGTCGGGCCCGCCGATCGGGAAGGTCGCCAGCTCGCGGGCGTCGATGTCGCCGAGCTCGTCGACGAGCTTCTTGAGCCCGTCGATCGACTCCGAGCCGTAGTAGAACTCGTGCAGCTCGGTCGTGCGGCTCTTCTCGCCCCGCGCGATCTCGTCGAGGATGTCCTCCATCACGGCGGTGAAGTCGTAGTCGACGAGCCGGTGGAAGTGGTCGTTGAGCAGCCGGATCACGCTGAAGGCGATCCAGGCGGGCACCAGTGCGGTGCCCTTCTTGTAGACGTAGCCGCGGTTGAGGATCGTCCCGATGATCGAGGCGTACGTCGACGGGCGACCGATCTCGCGGTCCTCGAGCTCCTTGATGAGCGTCGCCTCGGTGTAGCGCGCCGGCGGCTTCGTCTCGTGCCCCTGCGCCCGCAGGCTGGCCGCGGTGACCGTGTCGCCCTGCGCGAGGTTCGGCAGGCGGGTCTCGGCGTCGTCGCTGCTCTGCTCGGCGGAGTCGGTGCCCTCGACGTAGGCCTTGAGGAACCCGTGGAAGGTGATGACCCGGCCGGAGGCGGAGAACACGACGTCCTCGCCGGTGCTCGCGGCGCCGCCGAGCCGGATCGTGACGGACTGCCCGGTGGCGTCCTTCATCTGCGACGCGACGGTCCGCATCCAGATCAGCTCGTAGAGCCGGAACTGGTCGCCGGTCAGCCCGGTCTGCGCCGGGGTCCGGAAGGAGTCGCCCGCCGGGCGGATCGCCTCGTGGGCCTCCTGGGCGTTCTTGACCTTGCTCAAGTAGGTCCGCGGGGCGTCGGGCAGGTACTCGGCGCCGTACAGCTCCTGGACCTGGCGGCGGGCGGCCCGGATCGCGGTGTCCGACAGGCTGATGCTGTCGGTTCGCATGTAGGTGATGAAGCCGTTCTCGTAGAGCCGCTGCGCCACGCTCATGGTGACGCTCGCGCTCATGCCGAGCTTGCGGGAGGCCTCCTGCTGCAGCGTGGTGGTGCGGAAGGGGGCGTAGGGGGAGCGGCGGTAGGGCTTGGACTCGACCGAGCGGACGTCGTACGTCGTGTCGGCCAGCGCCGCGACCAGCGCCTCCGCCCTCGCGCGGTCCAGGTGCACGACGTCTCGGCCCTTGAGCAGGCCGTCCGGGCCGAAGTTGCTGCCGTTGGCGACCCGGGAGCCGTCGACGGTCCACACCTTGGCCGGGAACATCCGCTGGTCGGCGGCGTTGCCCGCGTCGAAGGTGCCGTCGAGGTCCCAGTAGGAGGCGACCTTGAAGTCGATCCGCTCCTGCTCGCGGTCGACCACGAGCCGCGTCGCGACCGACTGCACCCGGCCGGCGGAGAGACCCGAGGAGATCTTCTTCCACAGCACCGGGGAGACCTCGTAGCCGTAGAGCCGGTCGAGGATCCGACGGGTCTCCTGCGCCTCGACGAGGTCCATGTCGAGCTCGCGCGGGTTCTCCGCGGCGGCCTGGATGGCCGACTTGGTGATCTCATGGAAGACCATCCGGCGGACGGGGATGTTCTTGGGCTTGAGCTCGTCGAGCAGGTGCCAGGCGATCGCCTCCCCCTCGCGGTCCTCATCGGTGGCGAGGTAGAGCTCGTCGGCGTCCTTGAGCAGCGTCTTGAGCTTGGAGATGTGGCTCTTCTTGTCGCGCGGCACGACGTAGTAGGGCTCGAAGCCGTTGTCGACGTCGACGGCGAGCCGGCCCCACGGCTTGTCCTTGATCTTGGCCGGGGTGTCGGCGGCGCTCTGCGGGAGGTCGCGGATGTGGCCGATGGAGGACTCGACGACGTAGCCCTGGCCGAGGTACCCGCCGATCGTGCGGGCCTTCGCCGGAGACTCGACGATCACCAACTTGTGCGCCAACTGCTTACTTCCCTACTCGCTGATTCGCTCGGGATCGCCCCAAGCGGGGCTCCCGGCCGAACACGGTAGCGCGTGCTGTCCATTCCACCGCCCGCGCAGTCCCCCACCGGACCGTCGGTGGTGAGGTGTCTCATGGTCCGCGGACGACGACTTCCAACCCGACTGGAGGTCTGACATGTACGACGACTACGACGACTACGACGACTACGGCGGCCGTGAGGCGGCCGGCGCCTCGAGCTGGTACGGCGACCGACGCCCCGATCGCGAGGAGGTCGTCCATCTGTGCCCGGAGTGCCGCGACCTGATGGGTGCGGTGGTCGGCTACGCCCGCTCGCTCCCCGAGCCGCGCCGTGAGCCGGACTGGTCGCGCGCGCTGCGCTGGCTCGACTCCGTCTGCGGCGGACGCGACGCGGTCCTCGGCCTCGACACCGTGCCCCTCGCCGACGACGGCCTCGAGCTGCCGGACGGGCTCCCGCCCGGCCACCGTCAGCGGCTGGAGTCCTGCCTGGTCCTGCTCGACGCGACCGCGCGGCAGTTCTTCGACGAGGAGACCGGCATCGCGCTGCGCCGCGGCCTGGTGCGGCTCCACGAGCGCGCGCCCGGCGTCGTCACGGGGACGCGCTCGGCCTCGCTGCTGACGCTCGGCGTGGTGTGGGCGGTCGGTCACGCCAACGGCCAGCTCTTCCCGCGGGGCGTGGTGACCGAGAAGGAGCTCAAGCCCTATCTCAACGCCACCCAGGGCGGCTCGACGATCGGCGCCAAGGTGCGCGATGCACTGGCGGGTCCGTTCGGGTGGAGCCCGGTCGACCGCCCGTGGTCCTACGGCGGTCAGTCCCGCGACCTCCTGCCGCTCGGCCACGCGGACCTGCTGGTGTCCTCGGTACGCCGCCAGCTGCTCGGCGTGCGCGAGCGTGCTCTGGCCGCGCAGGTGCGGGAGGAGGTCGCCTAGGTGGTGGTCAGGAACCCCTCGGCGACGAGCTCCTGCGCGATCGGCTCGTACGTCGCCCGGGTGCTCGCGGCGTCCAGGTCCAGGAGCTCGGAGATGGCGTCCAGCAGCCGGCCGAGCGCGAGCTCGCCGTCGCAGGCGCCGACCAGGGCGGCGGTGACGGTGTCGACCTGACGTGCTCGGCGCAGGCCGCGTTGCTGACGGAGGACGACGGCCGTCGGGTCCTCGGCGCCGGGCACTCCGACGGTCTCCTGCTGCACGTCGGCGGGGAGCAGCAGCCGCGAGTCCGGTCCGACCTCGGCACGCACGGCGCTGCCCCAGGCCGCGATCGCCGGAGCGATCGGCTGCTCGACGTCGTACGGCCACTCGAGCAGCTCGCGCCGGGGGTCCTGGCCGCCGGACTTGTGCAGGTTGATCCAGCCGAAGCCCACGCCCTCGACGCCCTGCTCCTCCATCCAGGAGAGCCAGGTGTCGTAGCGCGAGCGGTAGTCGTCGGCGTGCTCCGAGCCGGTGGCGGGGTGGTGGCCGGAGTCCTTCAGCCACAGCTCGACGTAGGCCGCGGGGTCGAGGATCTCGCGCTGGACGACGAAGGCGTCGGTGTCCTCGCCGAGCCACGACTCGATCCGCTCGTCCCAGGCGGTGCCGCGGGTGATCGCCCAGTTGGCGAGGATCTGGCACCAGCCGCCCGGGTTGAGCAGGTCGGGGGCGGCGCGGACGATGTCCTCGACCACGCGGTCGCCGGGGAGCCCGGAGTCGCGGTAGACGAGCCGCTCGCCGGTGGCCGGCGAGATCACGAAGGGCGGGTTCGTCGCGATCAGGTCGAAGGTCTCGCCGTGGACCGGCTCGAAGAACGACCCCTCGCGGACCTCGACCTGGTGGCCGACCCAGTTGAGGGCCGCGTTGAAGCGGGTGATCCAGAGCGCCCGCTCGTTCACGTCGGTGGCGACGACCTGGCTCGAGTGGGCCGCGAGGTGGAGGGCCTGGACCCCGCAGCCGGTGCCGAGGTCGAGGCTGCGGCTGACCCGGTCGCGGATGGTGAGCTGGGCCAGCGACGTCGAGGCCGGGCTGATGCCGAGCACGTAGTCGCTGCCCACCCGCTGGGGTGCCCCGTCCAGGCCGGGGGTGAGGTCGGAGACCACCCAGAGGTTGCCGCCCTCCTCGGCCCCGGCGTCGGTCGCGTAGGGGCGCACGTCCATGCGGGCGGCGACCTCGCCGACCGACTGCTCGAGCAGCCCCTCCACGGCGAGCCGGTCGACCAGACGCGGCAGCGCGGCCTCCGCGGCCTCGAGCGAGACCGGGGCCTGCAGCAGGAAGAGCCGGACCAGCGTCTCCAAGGGGCTGCCGCCCCGGGTGCGCCGCAGGCCCGGCGTCGTCTCGTTGCGGCCCAGGGCCGCGTGCGCGAGGGGGCCGAGCACCTCCGCGACCTCGTCATAGGTGAAGTGCGCGGCGACCAGCGCCTCGCGGAGCCGGTGGGGCAGATCGCTGATCTCGCGCACGGACAGAGCCTAACGGCGGGTGTCGGAGGTGGGCTCCCGTGGCCCGGCCGCCCGAGGGGCCGACACGACGGAGGGGCCGGAGCGGGTGCTCCGGCCCCTCCGGCCGTTCGTCGGGTCCTGGGTCAGACCGGGGAGACGGGGTCGCCGACCGATGTGACCGCGTCGGGCTCGCCGTCGCTGCTGCCGATCGCCACCGGCCGCCGCTTCGAGATGTAGACGGCGACGGCGATGCCGAGGGCCGCCGCGACGGCGATGAGGATGCGCAGCCAGTCGCTCTCGTGCTTCCCGTAGGAAAGGTTCACGATCGCCGCGACGATCAGCAGGCTGACCAGGTTCATCACCTTGAGCAGCGGGTTGATCGCCGGGCCGGCGGTGTCCTTGAAGGGGTCGCCGACCGTGTCGCCGATGACCGTCGCGGCGTGGGCGTCGGAGCCCTTGCCGCCGTGGTGGCCATCCTCGACCAGCTTCTTGGCGTTGTCCCAGGCGCCGCCGGAGTTGGCCAGGAAGACGGCCATGAGCGTGCCGGTGGCGATCGCACCGGCCAGGAACCCGGCCAGCGGCCCGATCCCGAGGCCGAAGCCGACGGCGACCGGAGCGAGGATCGCGAGGATGCCCGGCGTGGCCAGCTCCCGGAGCGAGTCGCGGGTGACGATGTCGACAACCCGGCCGTACTCGGGCCGGCCGGTGCCCTCCATGATCCCGGGGATCTCACGGAACTGCCGGCGTACCTCGTAGACGACCGCGCCGGCCGCCCGGCCGACCGCGTTGATGGCCAGCCCGGAGAAGAGGAAGACGACGCTGGCCCCGAGCAGCGCCCCCACGAGCAGCTTGGCGTCGAAGACGAGGAAGCCGCCGAGGATGGCGTCCTCGGTGTCCCCGGTGGCGTCGGCGAAGGCGTCGAAGGCGCTCTGCGTGTAGGACGCGAACAGGGCGCTGGCCGCGAGCACCGCGGTGGCGATGGCGATGCCCTTGGTGATCGCCTTGGTCGTGTTGCCGACCGCGTCGAGCTCGGTGAGGATCTGCGCGCCCGCTTCGCCGACCTCGCCCGACATCTCGGCGATGCCCTGGGCGTTGTCGGAGACGGGCCCGAAGGTGTCCATCGCGACGATGACGCCGACGGTGGTCAGCAGGCCACAGCCCGCGAGGGAGACCGCGAAGAGCGCCAGCGCCGTGGTGCCGCCGGCGAGCAGGGCCGCACCGAACACGGCCGCGCCGATGACGATCGCGGTGTAGACGGCCGACTCGAACCCGACCGAGAGGCCGCTGAGGATGACGGTCGCGGCGCCGGTGAGACTGGTCAGGCCGACGTCCTTGACCGGTCGGTGCTCGGTCCCGGTGAAGTAGCCCGTCAGCGCGAGGATCGCGGCGGCCAGGACGACCCCGATCACGACCGCGCCGGCCGCCAGCAGGCGCGGGCTGATGTCGGCGGCCACCCCCGAGGCGCCGGCCAGGTCGCTCCACTCACCCGGCAGGTAGAGGAATGCGGCGAGAGCGGAGCCGACCGCGCCCACCGCGGCGGAGATGTAGAACGCGCGGTTGATCGTGCGCAGCCCGTTCTCACCGGCTCGCGGCCGGCAGAGGTAGATGCCGATGACGGCGGTCAGGGCACCGATGGCCGGGACGATGAGCGGGAAGACGAGGCCCTTGTCGCCGAGCGCCTGCGACCCGAGGATCAGCGCGGCGACCAGCGTGACGGCGTAGGACTCGAAGAGGTCGGCGGCCATGCCGGCGCAGTCACCGACGTTGTCACCGACGTTGTCGGCGATCGTCGCGGCGTTGCGCGGGTCGTCCTCGGGGATGTTCTGCTCGACCTTGCCGACGAGGTCCGCACCGACGTCGGCGGCCTTGGTGAAGATGCCGCCGCCGACCCGCATGAACATGGCGAGCAGGGCGGCGCCGAAGCCGAAGCCCTCGAGCACGTGCGGAGCCTCGTCTTGGAAGATGATGACGACGACGCTGGCCCCGAGCAGCCCGAGGCCGACGGTCAGCATGCCGACCGTCGCGCCGGTCCGGAAGCCGATCTTCATCGCCGGCTCACGGCCGGCGGCCTCGGCGGCCGCGGCGACGCGGACATTGGCCCGGACCGCCAGCGACATGCCCAGATAGCCGACGGTGGCGCTGAACCCGGCGCCCAGGAGGAAGAAGATCGAGCGGCCGATGCGGACCGTGGCGTCATCGGCCGGTAGTGCGAAGAGCACCACGAACGCCACGGCGGCGAAGACGGCGAGGGTGCGGAACTGGCGGCCGAGGTAGGCCCCGGCTCCCTCCTCGACCGCGCGGGCGATCGTCATCATCTTCTCGGTACCGGTCGGGGCCGCGAGGACCTCACGCCGGAACATGAATCCCAACGCAAGGGCGGCCAGCGCGACCACCGCGACGATGACGACCAGGACGAGGTCGCCTCCGGTTACTTCCACATCGGACATTCGGTCCTCCTGTGAGCACGGGTCTTCTCCCCACGGCAGGGTAGGTGACCGGCGCCACACTGGGAAGGAGGCGAAGCGAACGACTGCGCGGAAAGTGCGCGCAACGCGGGAGAGACGGCTGTCAGAGCCGTCGACCCGGGCCGAGAACGGCGGAGGAGGTCAGCGTCAGACGGCGGCGATCGCCGACTCGGCGGAGCCGTGGATCGCGAAGACCTTGGCCAGCCCGGTGATCCGGAAGATCTTCAGCAGGCGGTCCTGCGTGCAGACGAGCTGGAGGCTGCCGTCGTGGGCCCGGACCTTCTTCAGGCCACCGACAAGGACGCCCAGGCCGGTCGAGTCGAGGAACTCGACGGCCTCGAGGTCGACGACGAGGTTGTGCGCTCCGGCGGCGACCAGCTCGGTGATCTTGTCGCGGAGCTTGGGTGCCGTGTAGACGTCGATCTCACCACCGACCGAGACGATGGTCGTCCCGTCGACCTCTCGGGTCGCAAGGGTCAGGTCCACGGAGCACTCCAGAGTGACGTCAGGTGACGAGCGATCCGGCCTCTGATCGGGGCTCAGATCCCCCCGGTCTGCGAAGCCGGACCCTATGTAATCACGTCTGGCCACACGGCGCGCAAACAAGCACACAGCCGTGCACGCCGCCGGTCTGCCGCCGCCACTGTCGGTGACCTTTGCGAGGATGGACGGGTGACCGCTCCTGCCCTGCACCACGACGTGCCGACGCTGCTGCACCGGCTCGCCGCGGTCCCCGGTCGGGAGGGTCGGCTGACCCATCTCGAGGAGCTCCCGCCGCGTGCCGCCGACACGGTCGACTGGCCCGGGTGGGCGGACGCCGAGGTGGTCGACGCCTTCCGCTCGCGCGGGGTCGAGCGGCCGTGGCGACACCAGGTCGTCGCCGCCGACGCCGCCTACTCCGGCGCTCACGTCGTGCTCGCGACGGGCACCGCCTCGGGCAAGTCGCTGGCCTACCAGCTGCCCGCGCTCACCGCTGTGCGCGAGGCCAGGGGCCCGAAGGGGCAGCGCGGCGCCACGGTCCTCTACCTCGCGCCCACGAAGGCGCTCGCCCAGGACCAGCTCGCCCGGGTGCAGGCGCTCGGGCTCGACGTACGCGTCACCACCCACGACGGCGACAGCCCCCGCGAGCAGCGCGAGTGGACCCGGGCGTACGCCGACTACGTGCTCACCAACCCCGACATGCTGCACCGCTCGCTGCTGCCCGGGCACAGCCGCTGGGCGTCGTTCTTCGGGTCGCTGGCCTACGTCGTGGTCGACGAGTGCCACCACTACCGCGGCGTCTTCGGCGCCCATGTCGCCCACGTCCTGCGTCGGCTGCGCCGGGTCGCGGCGTCCTACGGCGCGTCGCCGACCTTCATCCTCGCCTCGGCGACGGTCGCGGAGCCGGAGACCGCCGGGCGCCGGCTGACAGGTCTCGACGTCGTCCCCGTGACGACCGACGGCTCGCCGCGAGGTCAGGTCTCGCTGGCGCTCTGGCAGCCGCCGCTGACGAGCCACGCGGGTGAGAACGGCGCCCCGGTGCGCCGAGCCGCGTCCTCGGAGACCGCCGACCTGCTGGCCGACCTCGTCTCCTCCGACGTGCGGACGCTGGCGTTCGTGCGCTCCCGGACGGGCGTCGAGCAGGTGGCGATGACCGCGGCCGGACTGCTCGCCGACGTCGACGCGGAGCTCCCCGGGCGCGTCGCCGCCTACCGCGGCGGCTACCTGCCCGAGGAGCGTCGCGAGATCGAGCAGGCTCTTCGGTCCGGACAGCTGCTGGGCATCGCCGCCACCAACGCGCTCGAGCTCGGCATCGACGTCAGCGGGCTCGACGCGGTGCTCATGGCGGGATACCCGGGGACCAGGGCCGCGCTGTGGCAGCAGGTCGGCCGAGCCGGCAGGGGCGCGCAGGACGCACTGGGCGTGCTGATCGCCCGCGACGACCCGCTCGACACCTACCTCGTCACCCACCCCGAGGCGCTGATCGGCCGACCCGTCGAGGCGACCGTCTTCGACCCCGGCAACCCCTACGTCCTCGGTCCGCACCTGTGCGCCGCCGCGCAGGAGATCCCGCTGACCTCCGCCGACCTCGAGCTCTTCGGCCCGACGGCACCGGACATCGTGCACTCGCTGACCGAGGCCGGCGTGCTGCGCAAGCGGCCGCGCGGGTGGTTCTGGACCGACCGGCGTCGGGCTGCCGACCTCGTCGACATCCGCTCGGCCGGCGGCAGCGCCGTCCAGCTGATCGAGGCGTCCACCGGCCGTGTCGTCGGGACCGTCGACGCGGCCCGCGCTCACGGCACCGCGCACACCGGGGCGGTCTACCTGCACCAGGGTGAGACCTGGCTGGTCCGCTCGCTCGACCTCGAGGAGAGCGTCGCGGTCATGGAGCGAGCCGACCCCGGCTACTCCACCGTGGCGCGCGAGACGACCGACATCACGATCGTGGCCGAGCGGGAGAGCGAGCGCTGGGGCGACTGCCGGCTCTCGTTCGGGGACGTCGACGTCACCCACCAGGTCGTCTCGTTCCTCCGGCGCCGTCAGCCGGGCGGCGAGGTGATCGGAGAGGAGCCGCTCGACCTGCCGGAGCGCAGCCTGCGGACCAGCGCGGTGTGGTGGACGGTGCCCGACCACGTCGTGGCCGATGCGGGACTGCAGCCGGTCGACGTCCCCGGGTCGGCGCACGCCGCCGAGCACTGCTCGATCGGGCTGCTCCCGCTGTTCGCGACCTGCGACCGGTGGGACATCGGCGGTGTCTCGACCGCCGTCCACCCCGACACCGGCGTCCTGACAGTCTTCGTCTATGACGGCCACCCCGGCGGGGCCGGCTTCGCCGAGCGGGGGTTCCGGTCGGCCCGCGGGTGGCTGTCGGCGACGGTCGAGACGATCGAGGCCTGCGAGTGCGACGACGGCTGTCCCTCCTGCGTGCAGTCACCGAAGTGCGGCAACCAGAACAACCCGCTCGACAAGGCCGGCGCTGCGCGGCTGCTGCGAGCGCTGCTCGCGGGGGCCGGTCCGACGCCCTAGGCTGCGCACCATGCTGGTCTTCGGGCTCATCCTGATCGTGCTCGGCGTGATCGCACTGCTCGCGGGCCTGTTCACGGCCGGCGACTCCGGCCATGCCAGCCTGCTGGGCATCCACATCGGGGCGACGTCAGTTTTCCTGGTGGGCGTCTTCGCCGGCGTCGCGATCCTCTGGGGCTTCTCGATCAGCAAGTTCGGCACCAAGCGCGAGCTCCGTCAGCGACGCGACCAGAAGCGCCTGCGCGAGCTGTCGGACAAGCTCGACAGGGTCGACGGGGACCGTCGCGACGACGACGACGAACGACCCGGCCAGTGACGCGGGTCGTCGAGATCCACATCGCGCCGGGTAGCCGGCTGCCGACGCGGTCGGTCCCCGCCGTGGAGGCCGAGGCCGGGCGAGGGCTGGTCGGCGATCGGTACCACGGCACCAAGCACCGGCACGTGACGATCCAGGCCCGTGACGAGCTGGACCTCGCCGCCGCCGATCTCGGCGCCGACATCCCCTCGGGCGCGACCCGACGCAACATCACGCTCGCCCACGGCCCGGTCCCGACCCGCCCGGGCGAGCGCCTGCGGATCGGACCGGTCCTGCTCGAGGTCGTCCGGGTGGCCGCCCCGTGCCGATTGCTCGACGACTGGATCGGAACCGGCGCCGCGAGCGCGCTGCGTCGCCGGGCAGGAACCGCCTTCCGGATCCTCGAGTCCGGGACGATCGCGGTCGGGGACGAGGTCGTGCCGGTCGAGGACGACGAGTAGGAGCCGACCGCGCCTGCCGGAAGCGCGGGTGCTGCCGTACGCGGCGCTCACCCCGGTCCTGCACGCGCCTCGGCCATGAGGTCGCCGGAGTCGCCGAGCCAGCGCGGGCCCGTGACGACCACGGACACCCGGACCTCGGCGCCCTCGACGCGGCAGTCGGACAGGGCGGCGCCGTTGTCGGACGCGATGCGGCCGGCAGCGGCACAGCCGGCGCCACCGTGGGCCACGTCGGCTGCGCCGGCGAGCGCGGCCAGGTCGGCCGCCCCCTGGGCGCGGCGGTGGTCGGCGACCATCGCTCCGGCCGCGCCGAGGGCCGCGCCGAGCAGCAGCACCAGGCCCAGGCAGGCGACCGCGAAGGGGACCGCCGAGCCGCGCTCGCGACGGCTCACGGCGCCGCCTCCTCCTCGGCGGCGGCCACGGCTCGGGCATGGACCGTGACGGCCGGCAGGAAGCCGAACAGCCCGCCGGGGCCACGCACCGACGCCTCGGCCACCGCCACGACCCGGTCGCCGTCGGTCTCGACGGCGACGCTCGTGCCCCGGGGCCCGACGCTGACGCCCCGGTCGACCGCCTCGGCCCGGTCGTCTCCCCGGGCGAGCGCCCGGGCGGTCTCGCGGGCCGCGTCCACGGCGCGGACCTGGGCGGCGCCGACCGCGAGCAGCCACACCAGCCCGATGGTGACCGCCACCAGGACGGGGAGCACCATGACGAGCTCGGCCGTGGCGGCGCCCCGGCGGGACAGGCGTCGGCGAGGCATCAGATGCCGAGCAGCCTGAGGACGTGGTCGTAGAGCTTCGTCAGCAGCTCGTTGCCGAAGCCGCCGGTCAGCATCTTGTAGAGCAGACCGGCGAGGCCGGCGCCCGCGGCCGTGCCGACGGCGTACTCGGCGGTCGTGATGCCGCGCTCGGTGCGACGGCGGAGGTGGAGGGAGCGGTGCATGGTGTCTCCTTCGGATGGTTGGACGAGCCGCACGGTGCGGCCGGTGGCCGACGATCTGCCCCGGAGCAGGTCTCCCGCACCCGGGTCGCCGGCGTCTGTGGATCGCGGGGTCCGGGGCGGCGGCTGTGGACGGCGAACGGCCCGTCGTCAGAGCCGCAGCGAGGTCAGGAGCCCGCCGACGAGCGGGACGATGCCGATGAGCAGGAACGACGGGAGCAGGCACACCCCGAGGGGGACGGCCGCCTTCACGCCGACACGTCGGGCGCGGTCCTCCGCGTCGGAGCGGGCGGCACGGGCGAGCTCCTCCCCGAGCCGCTCCACCGACGCGACCACGCTGGAGCCCGACGACTGCCCCCGGGCCAGCGCCCGCCCGAGCGGGGCGAGCGCAGGGTCGGCCGCGAGCCCCTGCCACACGCCGACCGGGTCGGCGCCGAGGCGCAGTCGTGCGGCTGCCCGGGCCAGGCGCGCGCCGCCGGGTCCCGGGAGGGCGTCGGCGACCGCCTGGGCCGCCTCGGCGGGGGCGGCGCCGGCGGCCAGCGCAGCGGCCATCAGGCGAGCGAGGTGTGGCAGCTCGCGCTGGAGCTCCGCCCGCTCCCGGCGTACGACGGACGGCTCGGTGCGCCCGATCGCTCGCCAGCAGGCCACTGCAGCGAGCGGTGCGGCGACCATGCCCGGTGAGCCACCCACGAACGTGGCCGCCGCGACCCCCGCGAGCAGGCTCAACGGCAGCCGCAGGCGCACCATCCAGTCGGCAGGCCCGGCATCGTCGACGAGCGTAGGCGACGATCCGGACAGCGATGTCACTCGTGGCCGCGGCAGGAACGCGGCGGCCGCACCGGCGACGGCGCCGACCAGCAGCGGGCTCATGTCGCCTCCGCCGCGCGGGCGATGGCCTCGATCCACCACAACCCGACCCAGCCGATCGCGAGGCCGAGGCCGAGGCAGCCGAGCCCGACGGGTGTGCCGAGGAGGAACGCCCACGGATCGCCGCCGACGCCGCTGCCCATGGCCAACGCCGCGACCGGGAGCAGCGCGACCAGCTTCGCGGTGGCGCGGGCGGAGGCGAGCTCGCCGTCGACCACGCGGCGGGTCGCCTGCTGGGCCCTGAGATCGAGGGCGACCCGGTCGACCGCGTCGGCCAGGCCTTGGCCGGTGCGGTGGGCGACCTGCCAGGCTGCGGCCACCCAGCGCAGCCCGTCGGCGCCCGGGGTCGACCCGGCCGCACGCAGCGCACCCGGCACATCAGCACCCACGCGGGCAGCCTCGGCGACCGGTGCGAGCACCGGCCAGTCGCGCGCGGCCCGATCCAGGGCCCAGCCGGCGGGCCGACCGACGCTCAGCTCGGCCGCGAGCAGCTCGCAGACGTCCACCAGCCGGGCAGCGGTGCGTGCGGCTGCCAGCCGACCGGCCCGGCGGCGCCACAGGACGCCACCGCCGAGGAAGAGGGCCGCCGCAAGGAGCACGAGGGCGACCACTCGCGCCGGTGCCGCGAAGGCGAGGACAGCGAGCCCGACCACGGGCAGGACCACCGGTGACCGGAGCGGGCCGGGTCGGGCACGCGGCCTGGGCAGCAGAGCGGCGGCCTGGCCGGCGGCCACGACGGCCGCCAGCCACGATGTCGTCACGACGTCGTCACCGCCCCTCCAGCAACGCCATGAGCCGGGCGGCACCGGGCCCCTCGGCCAGGTCGCCTCCGGCGGGGAACGAGACGGCCAGCTCCATCCGGACCAGGCCGTCGGCCTGGCGGACCGGAACGGCGACCTGCACCAGCCGGCGCACACCGTCGCGGCCGCGCTGCAGGTGCAGGACGAGGTCGACCCCCGACGCGAACTGGCTGTGCACCGCCTCCCGGTTGAGGCCCGCGGCGAGGGCGAGGGCCTCGACCCGGGCGGGCACGTCGACGGCGGAGTTGGCGTGCAGGGTCCCGCAGCCACCCTCGTGACCGGTGTTGAGCGCCGCCAGCAGGTCGACGACCTCGGCACCACGCACCTCCCCGACCACGAGCCGGTCGGGGCGCATCCGCAGCGCCTGCCGGACCAGCGCCCGCAGCTCGACCGCCCCCGCCCCCTCGATGTTGGCTGGCCGACCCTCGAGCCCGACGACGTGGGGATGGTCGGGACGCAGCTCGGAGGCGTCCTCGACGAGCACGAGCCGCTCCTCAGGATCGACCTGCCCCAACAGTGCCGCCAGCAGCGTCGTCTTGCCGCTGCCGGTCCCGCCGCTGACCAGGAACGCCGCTCGCGAGCGCACGACCGCCCGCACGAGGGCGACGCCCGAGCCGGTCAGCGCGCCGCTCGCGACCAGGTCGTCGAGGGGGAAGGAGCGCCGCGACGGGACGCGGAGGGAGATGACCGTGCCGGGTCTGGCCAACGGCGCGAGCACGGCGTGGAAGCGGGTCCCGTCGGGCAGCCGGAGGTCCACGAAGGGCATCGCGTCGTCGAGGCGTCGGCCGGCCGCGGCCGCCAGCCGCTGGGCCAGACGACGTACGGCCCCGTCGTCGGGGAAGCGCAGCTCGGTCGGCTCGAGTCCGCGGCCGCGGTCGACGAAGACCTGGTCGGGGCCGTTGACGAGCACGTCGGTCACGTCGGGCAGCCGCAGCAACGGCTCGAGCGGACCGGCCCCGACGACGTCACGTCGCAGCAGCTCGTAGACGGTCAGCACGGTCACGTCGCCGACGGGGCGGCCGGCCGCACGCAGCGCCTCTGCGACCCGGTGCGGCGTGAGATCGCCCGGAGTCCGGGCGAGCCAGTCCCTGACGTCGTCGACGACGTCTGGAGCGAGATCGACCGGCGTCCTCATGCCGCGACCGGCATCAGCCCGAGCACCGTCCGGGCGGCCCGACCGAGGGGGCCGCGCCGCGACCGCATCGGCCCGATGCCGAGGTCGATGCTCTCCGCGAGACCGCGCTGGTCGCCCATGGCCGCGATGAGCGGCACGCCGACGGCGCGCCCGACCGCCTCCGGCTCCGCCCCTCCCCCGCGAACGACGAGCCGCAGCCGCGACCGGTCGCCGAACCGCGCGACCAGCCGGGCCGCCGACGCGATCCCGGTCACCGAGGCGGCCACCACGACGAGCACCTGGTCGCACCGGTGGCCGATCTCCTCGGTGACCGGGTCGGCCGAGCGCGGCAGGTCGACCACGACGGTGTCGTGGCCGCGTCGGGCCGCCGAGAGCACCTCGCGGACGGTCGGCACGTCGAGCTCGCGCCGGTCGCCGCTGCCCCAGGTGAGCACGCCGAGGTCGGCGTAGCGCGGGATGCCCTCGCGCAGCGAGCGGGCGCTGAGCCGGCCCGCCGTCCCGGCCAGGTCGCCCCACCGCGCTCCCGGCCGCTCCTCCAGCCCGAGGACCCGGTCGACGCCGGGTCCGAGCGGGTCGGCGTCGAGCACGACCGTCGGGCCGGTCCGGGACGCGAGCTGGGCGAGCCCGCAGGCGAACGTGGTCGCTCCCGCTCCGCCCGAGCCCGGCATCACCCCGATCGTGAGCCCTCGCGCGCGGCCGACATCGCCGACGTCCCCGAGGACCGCCGCGAGCCACTCCGCCGAGCCGGGCAGCAGCGCGACACCCTCGGCACCGACCGCGAGCGCCGTGCGGAACACGCCGTCGGGCGCCGCTCCCCAGGCCACCACGTGGACGCCGTCCCGGCGCGGCGGTGAGGCGCGCGCCAGGTCGGGGGCGAGGTCGGCGCCGAGCAGCACCAGCGCCGCCGAGGACCAGCCCTGCAGCGCCGTCCCGACGTCGGCGGCGACGTCGGGGGTGGTGCCGGCCGCCGCGCAGAGCCGGACCAGCTCGTCGAGGAGCGTCTCGTCAGCGGTGATGAGGAGTGCGTGGGTCATGCCCGGAGGCTTCCCGCGCCCACCGACGCTCAGACCAGGTCCGAAGCGCCCTGTGGATCGGCATGCACCCGATCGGGCCTGTGGACGGCAAACGGCCTCTCCGGCGCCCATCCGCCAACTAAGGTGCACCCATGGCAAGCGGCCGGCAAGCGGCGTTCTTCGACCTCGACAAGACGATCATCGCCAAGTCGAGCACCTTGGCGTTCAGCAAGCCCTTCCAGGCCGGCGGGCTGATCTCGCGCCGGGCCCTGCTGCACAGCGTCTACTCCCAGTTCGTCTACGTCGTCGGCGGGGCCGACCACGACCAGATGGAGCGGATGCGGCGGTTCATGTCCGAGCTGGTCACCGGCTGGGACGTCAGCACCGTCCGGGAGATCGTCGCCGACACGCTGCACAACATCGTCGACCCGCTCGTCTACGACGAGGCGGTCACGCTCATCGCCGAGCACAAGGCCGCCGGCCGCGACGTCGTCATCGTCTCCACGAGCGGCACGGAGGTCGTCGAGCCCATCGGCGAGATGCTGGGCGCCGACCACGTGGTCGCCACCCAGGTCGAGATCGAGGACGGGCGCTACACCGGCGAGATCGTCTACTACGCCTATGCCGAGGAGAAGGCCAACGCGATCCGGGCGCTCGCGGAGGAGCGCGGCTACGACCTCGCCGAGTGCTACGCCTACAGCGACTCCGCGACCGACGTCCCGATGCTCGAGGCCGTCGGCCACCCGTTCGCCGTCAATCCCGACAAGGACCTGCGCCGCGTCGCGACGGCTCGCGAGTGGCCGATCCTGGTCTTCACCAAGCCCGTCGCGCTGCGCGGCAGCCTCCCGCTCCCGCCGGCCAGGCCGACCCTCGCGGCGCTCGCCGTCGGCGGCGTCGTGGTCGCCGGAGGCGTGATCTGGGCCCGCGGCCGTGGGCCGAAGCCCCGCCGTGGCCTCGGTCGACTGGGCGCCTGAGCCGGATCCGGCCACCCCCACGGAGCCTCAGAAGTCAACCCATGACGGGGGTTGAAGGGGCCCGCAAAGCGGCGTAGAAACGAACGTGAGAGAACTCAAGAGCGCCACACGATCGGGTACCCACGCGGCGATCCACCCTTCCTACAGGGCGCTGTGGAGGCGGGGAGAAAGCCCGCCGGCAGCAATTAGACGGTGCACGCCTGGTAGCCCGAGATCGTGTGACAAGCGGTGGCATCCGGCCTGTTCATCTTGAGAACCCGGGTGCCACCTGCACGTGCTGACGAGGCTCCGCTACTCCGCGGCGCGCCGCAGCGGGGACGCCTCCGCACCGGCCGCGAACGCCTCGGCGCCATAGAGCAGCCAGGCGTGTACGCCGGCCTGGGACCCGCTCGCATAGCCGCGCAGGTTCGACTCGTACTCCGCGCGCAGCGCCAGGTGACCGGCCTCAGGCACCACCAGCGACTTCTCGTCGACCCCGCGCGCGACCAGCACCAGCCGCTCCGCCGCCCGCGCCACGATCCCGTTGTGCGACGCGAACGGCGCGACGGTCGCCAGGTCGGCGTGGACGATGGCCGCGACCACGAGCGCGGGGGCCGAGGTCCGGGCGGCGAGCAGGTCCGCGAGCGAGCGCAGCCGTGTCGCGGCCTCGGCCGAGCGCGGCCGGCCGAGCTCCTCGTCGCTCACCGACCCGGCCGCGGTGACGGCGTGCAGCCGGGCCAGTGCCTGCAGCGGCGCTCGCTGCAGCACCGGCACCAGCCCGAGCAGCTCGGTCGAGAGCCGGACGGAGTCCGTCGCGATCGGGTCGCCGCCCGAGGACCGCACGTCCTCCAGGGACGAGGACGAGCCCTCGAGGACGGCCGAGGCGTGGGCGCCGCGCAGCAGCGACTCGGCGGTCGTCTCCGGGGAGGTCCGGCGCAGCCCGCGGTCGCGCAGCATGACGTCGATGCCGTCCCGGGTGGCGGCGTACGCCGACGACACACCCTCGAGCGACACCAGCCAGGCCAACGGATCAGCGGTCACGGCGCAACGCTAGCCGCAGCGGCTCCGACCCGACGGGCCTCACCCGCGGTCAGCGCCATGACGACCGTCACGGCCACGGGCCTCGATGACACGCGGTGACGCAGCCGGTCGCGACGCCTCTCCGCAGGTAGCCTGCGGGAGATGAGTGACCAGGGGCGCGTGTTCGGCAAGGTCGCGGAGTCCTACGACCGCGGTCGGCCGAGCTATCCCCGAACGGCCGTCGAGTGGTTGGTCGGCCCGATGCCGATGAGCGTGCTCGAGCTCGGCGCGGGCACCGGCAAGCTGACCCGGACCCTGGTCGAGCTCGGTCACGACGTGCACGCCACGGATCCCGACGAGGCGATGCTCGACGTGTTGCGCCGCCACCTGCCCGACGTGCGCACGTCGGTCGGGAGCGCCGAGCAGATCCCCGCGCCGGACCTGACCTACGACGTCGTCGTGGTCGGCCAGGCCCTGCACTGGTTCGACCTGGACAAGGCGCTGCCGGAGATCGCCCGGGTGCTGAACCCGGGCGGCACCCTGGCGATGGCCTGGAACGAGCGCGACGAGTCGATCCCGTGGGTGCGCAAGCTGGGCCGGCTCATCGAGAATCCGGTCGAGTCCGCGGACCCCAGCGAGCCGGTCCTCGACAGCGGCCTCTTCGAAGGCGTCGAGCACGCGCGCTACGACTTCTGGCAGACCATCGACCGGTCGAGCGTGGTGGACCTGGTGCTCTCCCGGTCCAACCTGGCAGGTCGCTCCGATGAGGAGCGCGAGGCCAAGCGGCGGGAGGTCCTGGCGTTCTACGACGACTACGGCCGCGGCATGGACGGCATGCAGCTGCCCTACAAGTGCCTCGCCTACCGGGCGACCGTCGTCCCGCGGGTCCCCGGCCGCCCGGTCGTCGAGACCCCGGTCGCGACCACGTTCATCTCCTCTGGTGGCTCGCTCACCGACACCGCGCACTCGCTGCCGCGGATCCTCGACTCGATCGCCGAGGACCGGCCCGACCCGGGTTCCACCGGCTCGATGCTGCTCATCGACTTCCGCTGACGCAGGGCCCGGCTCAGACCCCGCGCCAGTCCGCGCCCGAGGCGTCGTGGCCGTGCGCGGCCATCAGCATCAGCCCGCCGTCGACGGCGTACGACGACCCGGTGACGTAGGCCGCCCGCGGTGAGGCGAGGAACGCGATGACCGAGGCGACCTCGGCGACGTGGCCCGGTCGTCCGGTCGGGTTGCCCGGCCGCTCGACGTGGTAGGCGTCCTCCTCGGCCTGGCCGGTCATCTCCGTGGCGATCTCGCCCGGAGCGACCGCGTTGACCGTGATGCCGTGCTCGCCCAGCTCGAGGGCCATCACCCGGGTGAGCATGCCGAGCCCCGCCTTGGCGGTGCAGTAGGCGGCCGAGCCGTACCGCGGGACGTGCTCGTGGACGCTGGTGATGTTGACGATCCGACCACCTTGGCCGGCGTCGACCATCCGCTGCGCGGCCCGCTGGGCGCACTGGAACGGGCCGTCGAGGTCGGTGGCGATCACCTGCCGCCACCGGTCGAAGGAGAGGTCGAGGACCGCGTCGCTGTGGCCGGTGCCCGCGACGTTGACGAGCACGCCGAGACCGCCGAGCTTCTCGGCGAGCCGGTCGACGACGTCGCCAGCGGTCGGCGAGGCTGCGTCGAAGGGCTCCACGAAGGCGCGCTGGCCGCGCGCCTCGACAGCCCGGACGGTCTCCGCGAGCGCGTCCAGGTCGTGATGGGCGGTCAGCCCGACGTCGAAGCCCTCGGAGGCGAGGAGCTCGGCGGTGGCGGCTCCGATGCCGGAGTCGCTGCCGGTGACGATGGCGAGGCGGGGGTAGGTGCCGGACATGCGGGAGGGGTACCCACGATCGATCGCGGGTACGACCGGATCAGACGGCGGTGGGGAGCGGCATCGGATGCAGGTGCACGTACTCGCTCACCGCGCACACCGGGCACAGGCGGCCGGTGCGGGTCTCGCTGAGGATCACCGCGGGTGCGCCGCAGTCCAGGCACGGCATCGTGAGCAGCGGAGCATGTGCATAGGACACCGACGGACTCCCTTCGAACGTGCTGATCACTCGGGTCGATACAACGCCGCTCGAAGCTCGTTCAGGGAAATTCTGCCGTTCTGGTCGCGGAGTTCCCCCAGATGCGGTATGGCCCTCCGTGCCGTATTCCGCGGCCACCGCCGCGTCGGTCGGACGAGGCGTCGACGACGCGCTGTCAGGCGCCCGTCGGAGCGACCGCCAGGCGGTAGCCGCGCTTGACGACCGTCTGCACCGCGCGGGTCCCCAACGCGGAGCGGAGCCGGGCGACGGCCATCTCGACGGCGTGCTCGGAGCCCGCCGTGCCGGAGGGCAGCGCGGCCAGCAGCGCCTGGCGTGGGACGACGTTGCCGGGGTTGGCGACGAGGGCCTGGAGCACGGCGGCCGGGGCCGGCGAGAGCCTCACCTCGACGCCGTCGAGGAGGATGTCGTCGCCGTGCAGGAGCAGCTGGTGGCCGCCGGCGAGGCCGACGGCCAGTCCGGCGCGTCGCGAGGGCAGCTCCGTCTCGAGCTGCCTCACCATGGCGGCGAGCCGGGACCGGTCGGGATAGATCGTCGGCACGCCCCACATCTCGAAGGCGGCGGCGGTCACCGGCCCGACGCAGGCGGCGATGACGTCGGCCTGGAAGGCGGAGACGACCTCGTCACGACGTCCGGTCGAGCCGGCCGCCTGCATGAGGGCGGCGATGGCGGGTGCGGCGGTGAAGGTGACCGCGTCGACCTCGCGGTCGACGATCTGGTCGATGAGGTGGAACATCGGCTCGGGGTCGGCCGCCGACTCGACGCGGTAGACGGTCACGGTCACGACCGATGCCCCCTGGCGGCGCAGGGCGTGGGCGACCATCGACAGCGACTGGCCGTGTTCCTGGACGACGATCCGGCGGCCGGTGAGGTCGCGGCCACGCAGGTGCTCGAGCACGTCGTCGAAGGACTCCGACTGCGGCGCCCACAGCTCCCGCAGGCCACGACGGCGGAGTGCGCCCACGCTCTTCGGGCCCCGGGCGAGGATCTCGGCGCGGCCGAGGTGCTCGGTGAGCCGGTCGAGCAGCCCCCACTCCTCGGCCCGGTCGAGCCACGCCTTCATCCCGATGCCGGTCGTCACGAGCAGCATGTCGACCTTCTCCGACAGCACCTCGTCCGTGGCCGCGCGGAGGGAGGCGTCGTCGACGTGGTTCGGCTCGATCGAGAGCGCCGGCGCCCAGACGACGCTCGCGCCGCGCCGCTCGAGGAGGACCATCTGCTCGTCGGCCTTGCGTGCGGCGGTGATGCCGACCCGGAAGCCGGCGAGCGGCTGCGTCTCCGCGGGCGCGGCGGCAGGCATGTCGGTCACGCGTCGATTGTGCGGGCAACCGGTAACGGCCGCCATCCGGCCGCAGTGTCCCGACGGTCACGAACTCCTCACGACCTCACAGGCGCCGATCACGGCGGGTCTCGACGGGCGATCGCTCAGCGGCGCCTCCCGCCGACGAGGACCTGCCCGTCCCTGACCTCGACCTCGTACGACGCCACGGAGACCGTCGGGTCGTCGAGGCACTGCCCGGTGCGCAGGTCGAAGGCCTGCTTGTGCAGCGGTGAGGCGACGAACGAGACGTCGCCCCGGGTCCCCACGATGCCGCGCGCCAGGACCCCGGCCCGGCCGAACGGGTCGAAGTTGGAGAGCGCGAAGACCTGGTCGTCGTACGTCCTGAAGATGGCGACGGCATGCCCCTCGACGAGCGCGGTGACGCCCGACTCCCGGTCGATCCGGTCGAGACCGCAGACCGGGGTCACCGGCCAGCCCCGACGGGGATCGAGGCGCCGAGGTCGACCGCGGCGGGAGCCGGGACGATCTGGTCACGGGCGGTGTCGAAGCTGATCGCCGGGTCGGGCAGGTCCGGGGCGTTGACGAAGGAGACGAAGCGGGCGAGCTTGTCGGGGTCTTCGAGGGTGGCGGTCCACTCGTCGACGTAGCAGTCCACGTGCTGGGCCATCGCCGCCTCCAGCTCGGTGCCCAGCCCGAGGACGTCGTCGACCACGACCTCACGGACCCGGTCGAGGCCGCCGTCGAGCTGGTCGATCCACGTCGACGTGCGCTGGAGCCGGTCGGCGGTGCGGATGTAGTACATCAGGAAGCGGTCGAGGTAGCGGACGAGGTCCTCGGTCGCCAGGTCGCCGGCCAGCAGCTGGGCGTGGGCGGGGACGGCGCCGCCGTTGCCGCCGACGTACAGGTTCCAGCCCTTCTCCGTCGCGATCACGCCGAAGTCCTTGCCGCGGGCCTCCGCGCACTCGCGCGCGCACCCTGAGACGCCGCCCTTCAGCTTGTGCGGCGACCTGAGCCCGCGGTAGCGCAGCTCGAGCATGATCGCGAGGCCGACGGAGTCCTGGACGCCGTAGCGGCACCAGGTCGACCCGACGCAGGACTTCACCGTGCGCAGCGCCTTGCCGTAGGCGTGCCCGGACTCGAAGCCGGCGTCCACGAGGCGGCGCCAGATGGCGGGGAGCTGCTCGGTCCGGGCGCCGAGCAGGTCGATGCGCTGGCCGCCGGTGATCTTGGTGTAGAGCCCGAAGTCGCGCGCCACCTCGCCGATCACGATGAGCTTCTCGGGGGTGATCTCGCCGCCGGGGATGCGCGGGACGACCGAGTAGGTGCCGTTGCGCTGGAGATTGGCGAGGTAGGCGTCGTTGGTGTCCTGCAGGGTGCGGTTCTCGCGGGCGAGCACGTGGCCGTTGAGCTGGCTCGCGAGGATGGACGCCACGGTCGGGCGGCAGATGTCGCAGCCCCGTCCCGTGCCGTGCGCCTCGACGATCTGGTCGAAGGTCCGGTGGCCGTGGATGAGCACGACGTCGAAGAGCTCGGCCCGGGTGAGGGGGAAGTGCTCGCAGAGGGACCTGTCGACCGTGCGCCCCTGCGCGGCGAAGTGGTCCTCCACGATCTTCTTGACCTGCGTCTTGCAGGAGCCGCAGGTGGCGCCGGCCCTGGTCTGCCTGGTGACGTCGGCGGCCGTCTCGCAACCGGCGTCGACGGCCGCCTCGATCTCGCCCTTGGTGACGTTGTTGCAGGAGCAGACCTGCGCGTCGGCCGGCAGCGCGAGCGCGACTCCCCCGCCGCCACCGGCCGGGAGGATGAGGTCCTCCGGGTTGTCGGGGAGCGGCAGGCCGGAGGCGGCCATGGGGCGGAGCACGCCGTAGGCGCTCGCGTCGCCGACGAGGACACCGCCGAGCAGCCGGCGGGTGCCGTCCTCCGGGTCCTCGGCGATCACGAGCTTCTTGTAGACCCCGGCGACGTCGTCGGCGTACGTCAGCTCGAGCGCGCCCTCGGTGGTGCCGTGCGCGTCGCCGAAGGAGGCGACGTCGACGCCGAGGAGCTTGAGCTTGGTGGACATGTCGGCGCCCTCGAAGGTGCCCTCGCCGCCGAGCAGCGTGTCCACGACGACCTCGGCCATCGCGTAGCCGGGGGCGACCAGGCCGTACATCACGCCGCCGGGCGCCGCGCACTCGCCGATCGCGTAGATGTGCTCCTCACTGGTCCGGCAGCGCTCGTCGACCAGGATCCCGCCGCGCTCGGCGACGACGAGCTCGGCTGCGCGGCCGAGGGCGTCCTGCGGTCGGATGCCCGCGGAGAAGACGACGATGTCGACGTCGAGGGCCTTGCGGTCCTTGAGCGCCAGGCCGGTCACCCGGCCCGCGCGGTCGGGCCCGAGGATCGCCTCCGTCATCGCGCCGGTGTGGACCGAGAGGCCGAGGGCCTCGATGTGACGCGAGAGCGTGCGGCCGCCGGCCGCGTCGACCTGGACCGCCATCAGTCGCGGCGCGAGCTCGACGACGTGGGTCTCCAGGCCGAGCTGGCTCAGGGCGTTGGCGGCCTCCAGGCCGAGGAGGCCGCCGCCGATCACGGCGCCCGACCGGGCCTTCCTGGCCGCCTTCCGGATCGCCTCGAGGTCCTCGATGGTGCGGTAGACGAAGACGTTGTCGAGGTCCTTGCCGGGGACCGGCGGCACGAACGGGTAGGAGCCCGTCGCCAGCACCAGCTCGTCGTAGTGCATGTCCTCGCCGGTGTTGAGCGTGACGATCCGCTGCCGCGGACTCACGGCGACGACCTCGACACCCGTGCGCAGGCTGACCCGCGGGTCGTCGTACCGCCCCCTCGGCAGCAGGTTCAGCGCCTTGGCGCCGACCTCGAAGAAGCTGGTCAGTGCCACCCGGTCGTACGCCGGCCGGGCCTCGGCGCCGAGGACGGTGATGTCGTGGGTCTCGGTGAGACCCCGCTCGATCGCCGCCTCGACGAGGCGGTGTCCGACCATGCCGTGCCCGACGACCACCAGCTGCTGGCGTCGGTGCGGCTGCTCCTGATCCGTCATGCGTCCTCCTCGCGTCGTCCCTGACGCTAGGAAGCGGATGTGAGGGACCGGTTTCCTCGTGTGACAGATCTGGTCACGGCCTTCTCACGGCCTCACGATCCGACCGACGAAGGGACGGGGCCGAGCAGGGCGGCGACCGTCGGCGCGCAGCCGCCGCAGCCGGTGGTGGCGCGGGTGGTCTCGCGGACCTCGTCGATCGAGGAGCAGGCCCGGATCCGGCCGGCCGAGACACCCGCGCAGGCGCAGACCTCGGCCTCGTCGGGCAACGCGGACGCGGCGGTCTCCGGCGCGGGCCCGGTGCGCGGCGGCGTGACCAGGGCGGCCGGCTCCCGCGGGCCGAGGACGGTACGCCGGTCGAAGTACTGCGTGATCACGCCGATCTGCGACAGGTCGCCGACGAGCGTGGCGGCGACGATCGCGCCGTCGCGGACGACCAGCTTCTTGTGCGTGCCGGTCATCGGGTTGGAGGCCTGGACGACATCGGCGTCCTCGGCCCCGCCGGCCTCCGGGTCGCCGAGGACGGCGACCTCCAGGTCGGTCGCCCGCAGCCGCGCGACGGTGCGGTGCCCGGTGTAGGCGGACGACCCTCCGGCGAGCCGGTCGGCCAGGACCCGCGCCTGCTCCCAGGCCGGGCCGACGAACCCGGTGGTGCGGCCGTGCTCCGCGCAGTCGCCGATCGCGAAGACCACGGGGTCGCTGGTCGCGAGGGTGCCGTCGACGAGGATGCCGCGGCGGGTCGCCAGCGCCGCCCGCCGGGCCAGGCTGATGCTCGGCCGCCCGCCGGCCGTCAGCACGACGAGGTCGGTGTCGAGCGTGACGCCGTTGTCGAGCCGCAGCCCCTCGTCGGTCAGTCGGACGGCCCGCGCGCCGGTGTAGACCCGCGTGCCCAGCCGCTCAAGCGACCGGCGCAGGACCCCGCCCGCCGCCCCGTCGACCTGGCTGCGCAGCAGGTGGTCGCCGCCCTCGACGATCTCCGTCTCGACGCCACGGACCGCCAGGGCGCGCGCGACCTGCAGCCCGAGCAGCCCGCCGCCGACGACCACCGCGCGGGGGGCGCCGTCCTCGACCGCCGCCACGAGCCGCAGACAGTCGTCGAGCTGCCGAAAGGCGTGCACCTGCTCGTGCAGTCGCCCCTCCACCCGGACCAGCCCGCGGATCGGCGGCAGTGTGGGGATGCTGCCGGTGGCGAGAACGAGCCGGTCGTAGGCGACGCGGCTGCGGTCCGCGATCTCGACCTCCCGCTGGGCGCGATGGATGTCGACCACGCGCGTCCCGAGCCGGAGATCGACCCCGTGGTCGGCGTACCACTGCTCGGGTCGGAGCGTGATCGCCTCCGCCCGGTGGGTGCCCTCCAGGACGGCGGAGAGCAGGATCCGGTTGTACGGCGGGTGCCGCTCGTCGCCGATCACGGTGATGTCGCCGATGCCGCGGGCGACGAGCCCCTCGACGAGCCGGACCGCGGCCATGCCGTTGCCGACGACGACCGTCCTCATCGGGCTCCCACAAGCGCCGGCACGGTGACCGCGCACGCGCACACCTTGAACTCGGGCATCCGGCTCGACGGGTCCAGCGCGTCGGAGGTGAGCCGGTTCGCGCCGACCCAGTGGAACGGGACGAAGACGGTGTCGGGCCGGATCGTCCCGACCACCCGGGCCGGCGCGGTGAGCGAGCCGCGCCGGGTGGTGACGGTGACCGGCTCGCCGTCCCGCGCCCCGAGCCGGACGGCGAGCAGCGGATGCAGCTCCACGAACGGCCCGTCGTCGGGCAGGTCGCGGATGCGGCGGGTCTGGGCTCCGGACTGGTACTGGGCGAGCACCCGGCCGGTCGTGAGGTGCACGTCGAAGGTGCCGTCGAGCGGCTCGGCCGGACCGTCGTAGGAGACCGGGACGAACCGGGCGCGACCGTCCGTCGTCGGGAAGGACAAGGCGAACATCCGCGGTGTCCCGGGGTGCGACGGCGACGGGCAGGGCCAGAAGACGCCGTCCTCCTCGCGGATGCGCGCATAGGTGATCCCGGCGTAGTCCGCCCGACCGCCCGCCGACGCCAGACCCAGCTCGGCGAAGACCTCCTCCGGGTCGGTGGACCAGGTCGAGGCCGCCCCCAGGCGCACCGCCAGCGCGGCGATGACCTCCAGGTCGGACCGGACGCCCGCCGGCGGGGTGACCGCCTGCTGGCGGAGGACGACCCGGCCCTCCAGGTTGGTCATCGTGCCGGTCTCCTCGGCCCACTGGGTGACCGGCAGAACGACGTCCGCCAGCGCCGCCGTCTCGCTCATCACGAGGTCGCAGACGACCAGCAGGTCGAGGGCGCGGAGGCGCGAGGCGACGGCGGTGGCGTTGGGCGCGGAGACGACCGGGTTGGAGCCGAAGACCAGCAGCGAGCGCGGTCCGAGCGGCGTGCCGATGGCCGAGAGCAGCTCGTAGGCGGACAGCCCCTTGCCGGGGAGCGACTCGGGAGGGACGCCCCAGACGGACGCGACGTGGGCGCGGGCGTCCGGGTCGTCGATCATCCGGTAGCCGGGCAGCTGGTCGGCCTTCTGGCCGTGCTCGCGGCCGCCCTGGCCGTTGCCCTGACCGGTGAGGCAGCCGTAGCCGGCGTACGGCCGGCCGGGCAGCCCGAGCGCGAGGGCGAGGTCGATCCAGGCGAGCACGGTCGCGGTGCCGTCGGCGTGCTGCTCGGCGCCGCGCGCGGTGAGCACCACGACCCGCTTGCTGGAGGTGAGCACGGTCGCGAGCGAGCGCAGGTCGGCAGCGGCCACACCGGTGATGCGCTCGACCCGCTCCGGCCACCACGCGGCCGCGGTCGAGCGGACGGCGTCGAAGCCGGTCGTCCGGGTCGCCACGTAGGACTCGTCGACGGCCCCGGAGGCGTCGACCAGGTGCAGGAGACCGAGCGCAAGGGCGAGGTCCGTGCCCGGCACGGGCTGGAGGAACACGTCGGCATGGTCGGCGGTCGGCGTACGCCGCGGGTCGACGACGACGACTCTGCCACCGCGTGCGCGGAGCCGGTCGAGGTGGCGGGCGGCGGGAGGCATCGTCTCGGCCAGGTTGGAGCCCACGAGGACGACCACCTCGGCCTGCTCGACGTCGGCGAGCGGGAAGGGCAGGCCGCGGTCGAGGCCGAACGCCTGGTTGGCGGCCGTGGCCGCCGACGACATGCACCAACGGCCGTTGTAGTCGATGCGGGAGGTGCCGAGGGCGACCCGGGCGAACTTGCCGAGCTGGTAGGCCTTCTCGTTGGTCAGGCCGCCGCCGCCGAAGACGGCGTTGGCATCCGCACCGTGCTCCTCACGTAGCGCTGCGAGCCGGGAGGCCACGAGGTCGAGAGCCTCGTCCCACGTCAGCACCGACCACTCCCCGGTCTCGCGGGAGCGGACCAGCGGGGTGGTGAGCCGCTCCCGGGAGCCGCGCAGGCCCGTCGAGGTCCAGCCCTTGCGGCAGAGCGCGCCCTCGTTGACGGGGAACTCCCGGGCAGCGACCTCCAGGACGGACCGGCCCCTGCGGAGCAGCGTCATCCCGCACTGGAGGCTGCAGTAGGGGCAGTGCGTGTCGGTCATCAGATCCGCGCGTCGGCCAGCACGACCGCGTGGGCCCGCGGCCGGCGCAGGTAGACGACGGCCGTGACGATCGCGCAGACGACGTAGAAGGCGGTGAAGGCGACGAAGGCGGCCGTGGTCGCCTCCAGCGGCGTCGTGACCCACGGGCTGTTGAAGGAGACCGGGATGAGGAAGCCGCCCAGCGCACCGACCGCGCCGATGATCCCGAGCGCGGCCGAGGACTGCCGGCCCGCGGCGACCAGCGCGTCGTGCCGCTCGACCGTGGCCGGCGCGGTCGCGATCTCGGCATCGCGGCGGAAGAGCGCCGGGATCATCTTGTAGGCCGACCCGTTGCCGATGCCGGTGGCGGCGAACACGAAGAGGAAGGCGAGCAGGAACCACGGGAACACGGCGGCGTTCGCGTCGACGGCCGCGACGACCTCGGGCTTGAAGGAGAACGCCGACGGGTCGGCCTTGATCGCGGCCAGTGCCGCGCCGGTCGGGGCCGCCGGCAGCGGCTCGAGCCGGGTGAGCGTGAGGAGGACGCCCAGGGTGCCCACGATCATCGCGACGAACGCGCCCAGCGTCACCCGGGCACCGCCGAGCCGGTCGGCCAGCCAGCCGCCGAGGGGCCGGGTGAGCGAGCCGACGAGCGCGCCGAGGAAGGCGTAGTAGGCGAAGTCGATCCCGATCCCGGCGACGCCCGGGACGGGCTGGCGCCAGAAGTTGAGCTTGATGAGCAGCGGCATCGCCGAGCTGTAGCCCATGAACGACCCGAAGGTCCCGACGTAGATGAACGCCATGATCCAGGTGTGCCTGCTCCTCAGCGCGGCGAGCTGCTCGCGCGGTGACGACGTGGCGGTGGAGAGGTTGTCCATGAGGAAGTAGGCGGTCCCGGCCGCGACCAGGCACAGCGCGGCATAGACGTACGCCGCCCGCTGCAGGTGGATCCCGTCGGAGCTCGCGCCGACCAGGCCGAAGATGCCCGCGCCGCCGACCATGACCGGAAGCAGGAGCTGGATCAGCGCGACGCCCAGGTTGCCGCCCGCGGCGTTGAGGCCGAGGGCGGTGCCCTTCCTGGCGGCCGGGTAGAAGAAGTTGATGTTCGTCATCGACGAGGCGAAGTTGCCGCCACCCAGGCCGGCGAACGCGGCGATCACGCAGAACACCCAGTAGGGCGTCGACGTGTCGGTGACCGCGACGGCGTACCCGGCCGTCGGGACCAGGAGCGCGAGTGCGGAGAAGACGGTCCAGTTCCGGCCACCGAAGGCCGGCACCGCGAACGTGTAGGGCAGCCGCAGCAGGGCGCCGACGAGGCTGGGGATGGCCACGAGGAAGAAGAGCTGCTGTGCCGAGAAGGCGAACCCGACCGCCGCCAGGAGCGCCGAGCTGACGCTCCAGATCATCCAGACCGAGAAGCCCAGGTGCTCCGCGAAGATCGACCAGACCAGGTTGCGGCGGGCGACCCGCGCGCCCGTGGCGGCCCAGAAGCCCTCGTCCTCGGGGCGCCAGTCGTCGATCCAGCGGTGGGTACGGCGGGGCGCGCCGCTCCCGGCGGCGGTCGGTCTGCTGCTCGTCACGGTCATGGAGGGCTCCTCTGATCGGGTGCCACCGATCCTCGGAGCGCGCCGTAACGCCTCGGTCCGGCGCGGGTCTCCGTCCGGTCAACTTCCGCTCACGGCCTCACCGCGACGGCAGGGGCAAGGAGACACACCGTCCTGTTCGGACAAATCGGCTGTGACGTGGCTAACATGATTTTACGTTCAACTGCCCCGGACACCCGGGAGCGGTCTTCGATCTCTCGAAGGAGCAGGTATGTCGACCAACTACGGCAGCGAGGTCCCCGCGGAAGCGCCGATCTCCCGTCCTCTTCCCGGAGCGCACCTCGCCGACCCGGGCCCGCTGGGCCTGGCCGCCTTCGCGCTCACCACCTTCCTCCTCAGCGTCGTCAACGCCGGCTGGATGGACAGCGCGAACGAGGGCTACGTGCTCGGTCTCGCGCTGGCCTACGGCGGCGTGGCCCAGTTCGCGGCCGGCATGTGGGAGTTCGCCAAGGGCAACACCTTCGGCGCGCTGGCCTTCTCCTCGTTCGGCGCCTTCTGGATCTCCTTCTGGTGGCTGGTCGAGCACGACGCCGGCAACCTGGCCGACGCCGACAAGGCGGTCGGCTGGTACCTCTTCGCCTGGGGCCTGTTCACCCTCTACATGACCGTCGCGGCGAGCCGGGTCAGCCTGGCCGTCCTGGCGGTGTTCGTGCTGCTGACGATCACGTTCTTCGTGCTCGCCTGGGGCAAGTGGGCGACCTCCGACGGCATCACCCATGTCGGCGGCTACTTCGGCCTCGCGACCGCGCTCGCCGCCTGGTACACCTCGTTCGCGGGCGTCACCGCGTTCACGTTCAAGCGCCAGGCGTTCCCGGTCTACCCGCGGACCTGAGCGCCGAGAGGTCCGCAACCGACTGCCAACCTGTCTACGCCACGCTAGGCCCCACCGGGCCTAGTGTGGCGTAGCCCATGCTGCTGACTCCGTACGGGAAGTGATCGACAGTGACTGAAGAGACTCTCTCGAACCTGCTCCACGAGAACCGCAGGTTCGAGCCGCCGGCCGAGCTGGCCGCCGCCGCCAACGTCAAGGCCTCCGCGTACGACGACGCGGCGGCCGACCGCGAGGGCTTCTGGGCCGCTGCGGCCGAGCGCCTGGCCTGGACCAAGAAGTGGGACCGCGTCCTGGACTGGGACAACCCGCCCTTCGCCAAGTGGTTCGTCGGTGGCGAGCTCAACGTCGCCTACAACTGCGTGGACCGGCACGTCGAGGCCGGCAACGGCGACCGCGTCGCGATCCACTGGGTCGGCGAGCCCGCCGACGAGGCCCGCGACATCACCTACGCCGACCTCCAGGCCGAGGTCAGCAGGGCGGCCAACGCGCTGACGTCGCTCGGCATCGGCAAGGGCGACCCGGTCGCGATCTACATGCCGATGATCCCCGAGGCCATCTTCGCGATGCTGGCCTGCGCCCGGATCGGCGCGCCGCACACCGTCGTCTTCGGCGGCTTCTCGGCCGAGGCGCTCGGCAGCCGGCTGGAGGACTTCAAGGCCAAGCTCGTCGTCACCTCCGACGGCGGCTACCGGCGCGGCACCGCATCGGCCCTCAAGCCCGCCGTTGACGAGGCCCGCCAGATCTCCTCGCGGGCCGGTCACGACGTGGGACGCGTGCTCGTGGTCCGGCGTACGGGTCAGGAGGTCGCGTTCGACGAGGACGTCGACGTGTGGTGGCACGACGTCGTGGACTCGGCCAGCCCCGAGCACACGCCGGAGTCGTTCGACTCCGAGCACCCGCTCTTCGTCATGTACACCTCCGGCACCACCGGGAAGCCGAAGGGGATCCTGCACACCACGGGCGGCTACCTCACCCAGTGCGCGTTCACGCACTGGGAGGTCTTCGACCTCAAGCCGGAGACCGACGTCTACTGGTGCACCGCCGACATCGGCTGGATCACCGGTCACTCCTACATCGTCTACGGCCCGCTGGCCAACGGCGTCACGCAGGTGCTCTACGAGGGCACGCCGGACTCACCCGAGCGCGGCCGGTGGTGGCAGATCATCGCCGACAAGAAGGTGACGGTCTTCTACACCGCGCCCACCGCGATCCGGTCGTTCATGAAGCAGGGTCGCGAGATCCCGGATCGGCACGACATGTCGTCGCTGCGCATCCTGGGGAGCGTCGGCGAGCCGATCAACCCGGAGGCCTACATCTGGTACCGCCTCGTCATCGGCGGCGACCGGACCCCTGTCGTCGACACCTGGTGGCAGACCGAGACCGGCGCGATCATGATCAGCCCGCTGCCCGGCGTCACCGCCGGCAAGCCCGGCTCGGCGATGACCGCGTTGCCGGGGGTCTCCGCCGACGTGGTCAACGACGAGGGCGTCCCGGTCCCCCACGGCTCGGGCGGCTACCTCGTCCTCACCTCGCCGTGGCCGTCGATGCTGCGCACCATCTGGGGCGATGACCAGCGCTACATCGACACCTACTGGTCCCGCTTCCGCGACCAGGGGTTCTACTTCGCCGGCGACGGGGCCAAGAAGGACGAGGACGGCGACCTGTGGGTCCTCGGCCGCGTCGACGACGTCATGAACGTCTCCGGCCACCGGCTGTCCACCACCGAGATCGAGTCGGCGCTGGTCTCGCACCCGAAGGTGGCCGAGGCCGCCGTGGTCGGCGCGACCGACCCGGACACCGGTCAGGCCGTCGTGGCGTTCGTGATCCTCCGTGAGAACGCGGGCGACGGCGGCGAGGGCATCGCCAAGGAGCTCTCCGACCACGTCCGGACACAGATCGGCCCGATCGCGAAGCCGCGCCAGATCATGATCGTCCCCGAGCTGCCCAAGACGCGCTCGGGCAAGATCATGCGGCGCCTGCTCCGCGACGTCGCCGAGAAGCGCGAGGTCGGCGACACCACCACCCTGGCCGACTCCACGATCATGGAGCTCATCTCCGCCGGCCAGGCGACCTCGACCGAGGACTGACCCCGCGGGGGTCGCGCCGCGTCACCCGGCCTTCTGGACGCCGACACGCCGGTCGAGCGTTCAGAAGGTCAGGTGCGCGGCGGCGTACGTCGGATCCGGGCCGTGCCGCTCCGGAGGTCGACGGTCACCGGCCGGTCGTCGTCGTCCGGCGACGGTGCTGCCTCGCCCTGGTGCTCCTTGGAGTCCAGGTCACGGTCCGCGCGGGCGCGGGCGGGGTCGAAGACGTCGATGAAGCTGCCGAAGGCGTCGGCCATCGACCCGCTCGACTCGTCCGGGTTCCGCACCATCCGCGTGCCCACGACGACGATCAGACCGAGCGCCACCACGCCCAGCAGGGCGATGCCGGCAAAGACGACGAGGGTCACCCGGCCAGTGTGCACCGGGAAACCGTTGGTGACACTGCGTACGCCCATGCTCGGACCAGGTCGTGACCGAGCTCGTCGGTCCCTCCCTCGACCGGGTCCTGGTGACCTGCGACGCGGACACCGTCGATCGCGGTGCGACCTAGACCCGCGCGGACGGCTGCTGCTGGGTGATGCAGTGGATGCCGCCGCCGCGGTCGAAGAGCGGCCGGGCGTCGACGGGGACCACCTCGCGACCGGGGTAGGCATCGCGCAGGATCGCCACGGCATCGGCGTCGTTCGGGTCGTCGAAGGAGCAGGCGATGACGCCGCCGTTGACGACGAGGTGGTTGACGTAGGACCAGTCCACCCAGCCCTCGGCGTCACGCAGCGTCGCCGGCGCGGGCAGCTCGACGACGTCGAAGCGGTCGGCCAGCAGGGAGTGCAACGAGGCGGAGACCTCGTGGTCCGGGTGCGACTCCGAGTGCTGGGTGTGGAGCAGCACCCGCCCGGGTGAGGTGAAGGTCGCGACGATGTCGACGTGGCCACGGGTGCCGTAGCGCTCGTAGTCGCGGGTCAGCCCGCGCGGCAGCCACACCACCTCGGTCGCGCCGATCGTCCGGGCGAGCTCGGCCTCGACCTCGGCCTTCGTCCATGTCTCGTTGCGGCCCTGCCCGAGCTGGACGGTCTCGGTGACCAGGACGGCGCCGGACCCGTCGACGTGGATCGCCCCACCCTCGTTGACCATCGCCGACCCGATCCGCGACACGCCGGCCTCCGCGCACACGAACGACCCGATCTTCTCGTCCTTGTCCCAGGCCGCCCAGTCGCACTGCCCCCAGCCGTTGAAGACCCAGTCGACGCCGGCCAGCTCCCCGGAGGGCAGGTGCACGAACGTCGGCCCCATGTCCCGCATCCAGGCGTCGTTGAGCGGCGTCTCGACGATCTCGACCTCGGGCGCGAGCACTGCGCGCGCCGCGGCGGCCTCGGCGGGGTCGACCACGACGGTCACCGGTTCGAACCCGGCGCAGGCGTTCGCCACGGCAGCCCACGTCCGGCGCGCCTCGTCGGCCTCCTCGGCCGTCTCGCCCAGCGAGTAGCCGGGCGCGGGGAACGCCATCCAGATCCGATCCTGCGGGGCCCACTCCGGCGGCATCACTGACATGCCAGGATTCTTGCGTGTTCGATGTCGTCGAAGCGACCATCCCCGAGATTCGCGCCGCCCTCGAGGCCGGCGCGGTCACCAGCGTCGGGCTCGTGGAGGCCTACCAGGCCCGCATCCGCGCGTACGACGACCGGCTGAGCTCGGTCGTCGTCGCCAACCCGGCAGCGCCGACGGAGGCTCGGGAGTCCGACGAGCGCCGCGCCCGCGGCGCGACCCTCGGTCCGCTGGACGGCATCCCCTACACGGCCAAGGACTCCTACCTCGTCCGAGGCCTCACCGCCGCGGCCGGCAGCCCCGCCTTCGAGCACCTCGTGGCGCAGCGCGACGCCTTCACCATCGAGCGGCTCCGCGGTGCCGGCGCGATCTGCCTGGGCCTGACCAACATGCCGCCGATGGCCAACGGCGGCATGCAGCGCGGCGTCTACGGGCGCGCCGAGAGCCCCTACAACCCCGATTACCTGACGGCGCCCTTCGGCTCCGGCAGCTCCAACGGGAGTGGCACCGCGACCGCCGCCAGCTTCGCCGCGTTCGGTTTGGGCGAGGAGACCTGGTCGAGCGGCCGCGGCCCCGCGTCCAACAACGCGCTCTGCGCCTACACCCCGTCCTGGGGTCTGATCTCCACCCGCGGGAACTGGCCGCTCGTGCCGACGATGGACGTCGTCGTCCCGCACACGCGCACGATGGCCGACCTGCTCGAGGTCCTCGACGTCGTGGTGGCCGACGACCACGACACGCGGGGCGACTTCTGGCGCGCGCAGCCGTGGGTCGACATCCCGCGGGCGAGCGAGCTCCGCCCGCCGTCGTACGTCGACCTGCTCGGCCATCCGCTCGGCCTCGACGGCCACGTCATCGGCGTGCCGAGGATGTACGTCAACGCGGACGACGCGCCCGACGGCGTCGGCATCGGCGGACCGACCGGCCGCCGCATCGTGACCAGGGCATCGGTCATCGAGCTCTGGGAGCAGCTGCGCGCCGACCTCGAGGCCGCCGGCGCGACGGTGGTGGAGGTCGACCTGCCGGTCGTCAGCAACTACGAGGGCGACCGCCCCGGAGCGCCCACGATCCGGACCCGTGGGCTCGTCTCCGAGGCCTACCTGAAGCGCGAGATCGTCGATCTCTCCGCCTGGTCCTGGGACGACTTCCTCGCCGCCAACGGCGACCCGGCTCTCAACACCCTCACCCAGGTCGACGGCGCGACGATCTTCCCCCACCCCGAGGGCGCGCTGCCGGACCGCTACGACGGCTTCGACGACGACATCGCGACCTATCCCGAGCAGGTCCGCACCCACCCGTACGCCGCCCTGACCGAGATCCCGGAGCTCGAGGCGGGCCTGCGCGGACTGGTCGAGACGCGCCGCATCGACTTCGACGAGTGGCTCGACGACCACGACCTGGACGCGGTGGTGTTCCCAGCGGTGGCCGACGTCGGCCCGGCCGACATGGACGTCGACCCGGCCTCCGCCGACCTGGGCTGGCGCAACGGCGTCTGGGTCGCGAACGGCAACCTGGTCTGGCGCCACCTCGGCATCCCCACCGTCACCGTCCCGATGGGCACGATGGCCGACACCGGCATGCCGGTCGGCCTCACCATCGCCGGCCGCGCGTACGGCGACACCTTCCTGCTCGGCCTCGGCGTCCGCATCGAGGCGACCGGCCGACGCCGCACCGAACCGCCCCTCACGCCTGGCCTCTGAGGGGTCCGGCCGAGACCGCTATCCGGCCCAGGGCGGAGCGATCTCCTGCTCGCCGGGCAGCATGACGGCTCTCATGCCGATCAGGGAGGTCGCCCACGCCTGACTGGGCCGGTCGGTCGTGTTGCTGACCCGGAAGCCGGCGCCTGCCGGCACCAGGATCGCGTCACCAGCCCGCGCCGTGAACCTGTCGGCGCCCACCTCGACGTCCAGCTCGCCGGAGAGGACGTAGAGGACCTCCTCCTCGGTCATCGTGTGCGCCTGGCCGGGCACGTGGGGCTCGAACTCCACCCGCCAGCCCGCCAGCCGGGAGGCCCCGCTCGCGCTCGCCGCGTAGGAGTGGAAGCTCACCCCGTGCATGTGGAACGTCCGTGCCTCGGAACTCTTCAGGTGCGTCATCCACCCTCTCCTTAATAGTCAACTGGGTTGACCATAGATGGTCAACCAGGTTGACGGCAAGCCGCTAGCATTCGCGCCATGGACCCGGTCGACGACGTGGCGATGCCCTTCCTCCTCCAGTCCGCCTTCCGCAACCTGGTCGATTCCGTCCACGACGCACTGGACGCCGCCGGCTTCCCAGGGGTCCGCGCCACGCACGGCTTCGCGATGCAGGCCATCGGTACCGGCTGCACCAGCGTCGAGCTGGCCGAGCGGCTCGGCGTCTCCAAGCAGGCGGCCACCAAGACGGCGCAGGCCCTGGAGACGATGGGGTTCATCGAACGCGCCGCGAACCCGCGGGACCGGCGCGAGCGGCTGCTGAGGCCCACGAGGCGCGGCCGGACCATGCTCCGGCTGTCGGCCACGGCCTTCCGGGCCGAGCTGTCCGCGTGGCGGGAGCGGGTCGGCGACGCCGACGTGGACACGACCCTGGCCACCCTCGCGCAGGTCGGCCGGGGCGGGCGCAGCCACACCGACCTCTCCGACTGGACACCCGAAGGCGGTTGAAAGCGGCGTGAAGGCCGGGTGAAGGCCGGGTGAAGGCCGGGTGAAGGCGCCGCCCCGCATGCTCGGGGCAACGCCGATCGACCTCAGGAGCTCTCCCGTGTCCACCGACACCGTGCCCGCCGCACCCACCCGGACCTACGCCTCGCTGCGCGCTGCGTGGATCCCCCTCTTCGCCCTGTGCCTGGCCTTCTTCGTGGAGATGGTCGACAACACGCTGCTGACCATCGCGCTGCCGACCATCGGTCGCGACCTGGGCAGCGGTACGACGGCCCTGCAGTGGGTCACCGGCGCCTACTCGCTCACCTTCGGCGGCCTGCTGCTGACCGCGGGGTCGGCCGCCGACCGGCTCGGGCGCCGCCGGGTGCTCCTGGTCGGCCTGGCGGCGTTCGGACTGGTCAGCCTGCTCGTCGTCGCCGTCAGCTCGGCCGGCGAGCTGATCGCGCTGCGGGCCGCGCTCGGCGTCGCGGCAGCGGCGATGGCGCCGATCACCAACTCGCTGGTGTTCCGGCTCTTCGACGACCAGAAGCTGCGGATGCGGGCGATGACCGTGATGATCGTCGTCGGCATGGCGGGCTTCGTGCTCGGGCCGCTCCTCGGCGGCACCGCGCTCGCCCATGTCCGCTGGGAGTGGCTGCTGGTGGTCAACGCGCCGATCGCGCTCGTCGCGTGGGTCGGGGTCCGGCTCGGCGTACCGGCCGACCGTCCCGAGGACCTCACCAGCGAGCGGCTCGACCTCCCGGGCGCGGTGCTCTCCATCGCCACGATCGGCCTGGCGGCGTACACGCTGACGAGCGGCGTCGAGAACGGCTGGATCTCGCTGACCACCGTGGGCTCCGCGCTCGGGGCCCTGCTCGCGCTGGTGGCCTTCGTCCGGCACGAGAGCCGGACGGCGGAGCCGATGCTCGACCTCGACGTGTTCGCCAACCGCACGGTCCGCGGTGCCACCGTCGCGCAGGTCGGGACCTCGATCGCGATGGCCGGCGTGATGTTCGGGCTGATCCTGCACTTCCAGTACGCCTACGGCTGGAGCCCGGTCCGCGCCGGTCTCGCCAACCTCCCGCTCATCATCACGATGATCGCGGCGACGCCCATCTCGGAGTCGCTCGCGAGCCGGTTCGGCCACCGCGTGGCCTGCCTGGTCGGCGCCGTCCTGCTGGCCGGGTCGCTGGCCGGGCTGGCCTGGGGCGTCGACCACGGCTACCCGGTGATCGCCGCCTCCATGGTCGTCCTCACCGTCGGGCTGCGCACCGTCATGACGATCTGCGCGGTCGCCCTCGTCGACGCGATGCCCGAGAACCGCACCTCGATCGCGGCGGCGCTCAACGACACCGCCCAGGAGGTCGGCACGAGCGTCGGCACGGCGGTCGTGGGCACCCTCATCGCCGCCCTCGTCACGGTCAGCCTGCCGCCGGGCACGTGGAGCAGCGACCTCGTGGCCTCGTTCTTCCACGGTGAGCGCGTCACCTACGCCGTGCTCGCGGTGATCGTCGGCGTGGTCGCCGGCTGGGGCGCGCTGACGCTGACCGACTCGCGCTCCACCGAGGAGCCGCACTGACGCTCCCCGGGCGAGCGGGCCCGTACACTGGCCGAGCGCGGGTCGAGGAGGGCCGTCAGGCCTGAGACCGCGGAGGTGTGCCGGGAAGCCTGGTCGGCGACGACACGACCGACCCCGGAGGACGCCTCGATGACCCGCCCCAGCCGACGTACGCCCCTCTTCGCCCGGGGCACGTGGCTCGAGACGTCCCGGACCGCCGACATCCTGCGCGCCGAGACGACCGGCGGCATCCTCCTCATCACGGCAGCCGTGGTCGCGATCGTGTGGGCGAACACCCCGTGGCACGAGTCGTACGCCGACCTGCGCGACCTGTCCCTCGGGCCGAACGCCCTCCACCTTCGGCTCTCGGTCGGCGAGTGGGCGGCCGAGGGCCTGCTGGCTGTCTTCTTCTTCGTGGCCGGACTGGAGCTCAAGCGGGAGTTCGTGGCCGGCGACCTGCGCGACCCGCGCCGCGCGGCCCTCCCGGTGGCAGCGGCCGTCGGTGGCATGGCCGTGCCCGCGCTGTTCTTCGTCGCCGTCAACCTCGTCGACGCCGGCCATCCCGTGGGGTGGGCCGTACCGACCGCCACCGACATCGCCTTCGCGCTCGCCGCGCTCGCCGTGATGGGCACCCACCTGCCCAGCGGCCTGCGGACCTTCCTGCTCGCCCTCGCGGTCGTCGACGACCTGCTCGGCATCACCGTGATCGCGATCTTCTACACCGACGAGCTGAGCCCGGGCTACCTGCTGCTCGCCCTCGTCCCGATCGCCCTCTTCGCCGTCCTCGTGCAGCACCGGATCAGGACCCCGTTCCTGCTGGTCCCGTTGGCCGCGCTGGCCTGGTGGGCCATGCACATGAGCGGCGTGCACGCGACGGTGGCGGGCGTGCTGCTCGCGTTCACCGTGCCGGTGCGGCGCCGCGACGGCTCAGACGGCCGCGGGCTCACCGAGCACATCGAGCACCTTGTCCGCCCGATCAGCGCGGGCGTGGCCGTGCCGGTGTTCGCGTTCTTCGCGGCGGGCGTCCACCTCGGCGGCTGGTCCGGGTTCACCGCGTCCGTGCGCGAGCCCGTGGCACTCGGCATCGTCGCCGGACTCGTCCTCGGGAAGTGCGTCGGCATCGCCGGGTCGACCTGGCTGCTGGCCACCTTCACCCGCGCCGACCTCGACGAGGAGCTGGCCTGGATCGACGTGATCGGCATGGCGCTGCTCGGTGGCATCGGCTTCACGGTCGCGCTGCTGATCGGCGAGCTCGCCTTCGGCGCGGGGACGGCCGCCGACGAGCAGGTGAAGGTCGGTGTCATCACCGGATCGGTCGTGGCCGGCGTACTCGCGACGATCGTGCTGCGCACCCGCAACCGGATCTATCGACGGCTGTGTGAGGACGAGTCCGTCGATGCGGACGCCGACGGGGTACCGGACGCCTTCGAGCGCTGAGACTCGATAAGGTCGGATCGCAGTCACACCACCTGAAGGGGGACGCATGGGCCAGCACCAGGCCGAGCACCAGATCCAGCCGGTCGAGGAGCCCACCATCGGCCGCCTCGTCGCCGACGCGAGCCGGGACATCTCCACCCTCGTCTCCAAGGAGATCGAGCTCGCCAAGACCGAGCTCAAGGTCTCGGTCCAGGCGGGTGGCATCGGCCTCGCGATGTTCGCCGCCGCCGGCTTCCTCGCCGTGCTCGCGATCATCATGCTGTCGGTCGCGATCGCCTACTTCATCCACTGGAACGGCGACGGGCTCGCCCTGCACTGGGCCTTCCTCATCGTCTTCGCGTTCTACCTGCTCCTCGCCGCCCTCCTGGTCTTCATCGGCATCAAGAAGGTCAAGAAGGTCAAGGCCCCGGAGCGGACGATCGCGCAGGGCAAGGAGATCCCAAAGGCGCTCAAGGGCAAGGTCTGACCCCGCCGAGGAGTCAATCCCTTCGCACCGAAGAGTCGATCCTGACGCATCGAGGGGTCGGTCCCTGCTTCACACGAAGCATGGGATCGACCCCTCGATGCGTGGGGATTGACCCCTCGGCGTGCTATCGGCCCGGTTCAGCGGGCGCGGCGAGCCATCCGCTCGACGTCCATGATGACGACGGAGCGCGGCTCGAGGCGCAGCCAGCCGCGCGAGGCGAAGTCGGCGAGCGCCTTGTTGACCGTCTCACGGGAGGCGCCGACCAGCTGGGCGAGCTCCTCCTGGGTGAGGTCGTGGTGGACGTGTACGCCGTCGTCGGCGGTGCGGCCGAAGCGGTCGGCGAGGTCGAGCAGCGCCTTGGCGACGCGGCCGGGGACGTCGGAGAAGACCAGGTCGGCGACCACGTCGTTGGCCTTGCGCAGCCGCCCGGCGAGCTGGGCCAGCAGGCCGCGGGCGACGACCGGGCGGCCCTCGAGCCAGCGGAGCAGGTCCTCGTGGGAGAGCGAGGCGAAGGTCGCGTCGGTCACGGCGGTGACGGTCGCCGAGCGCGGGCCCGGGTCGAAGAGCGAGAGCTCGCCGAACATCTGGCCGGGGCCCATGATCGCCAGCAGGTTCTCGCGACCGTCGGAGGAGCTGCGGCCGAGCTTCACCTTGCCCTCGAGCACGACGTAGAGCTTGTCGCCCGTGTCGCCCTCGTGGAACAGCACGTCCCCGCGACGCAGCCTGGTCTCTGCCATCGACGCGTGGAGGGCCGCCATCGCCTCGTCGTCGAGCGCGCTGAACAGCGGCGCCTGACGGAGTACGTCGTTGTCCACCCCGAACCTCCTCCAAGCCGTCGGCCCCGCCCACGGCAGGTCCATCAGCCCGATCCTATCCAGTGCAATGCCTCACAGCGCGGACGCCCTGCCGCGCGGCCGGTCACCGTCCGCGTGGTCCGGAATGGGATTGTCCGCGGCGAGCCGTACCCTTGGGGCCGTGCCGGGCCCCGCTGTGACCTCCCCGAGCGCCGACGAGACCAGGACGGCGCTCGTCCGGCGCGCTCGCAGGATCGACCGGATCCTCGCGGTGACCTACCCCGACGCGAAGGCCGAGCTGGACTTCGACAACCCCTTCGAGTGCCTGGTGGTCACGGTGCTCAGCGCGCAGACCACCGACAAGCGGGTCAACGCCGTACGCCCGAAGCTCTTCGCCGCCTACCCGGACGCGAAGGCGATGGCCGCCGCCGACCGCGCCACGCTCGAGGCGATCGTCGGGCCGCTCGGGTTCTTCCGCGCCAAGACCGACGCGCTGCTCAAGCTGAGCGCGGCCCTGGTGGCCGACCACGACGGCGAGGTCCCGGCCAAGCTGGAGGCGCTGGTCAAGCTGCCCGGGGTCGGGCGCAAGACCGCCAACGTCGTCCTGGGCAACGCCTTCGACCTGCCCGGCATCACCGTCGACACCCACTTCGGCCGGCTCGCCCGGCGGTTCGGCTTCACGGCCGAGACCGACCCGGTGAAGGTCGAGCACGCCGTCGGCGAGCTCTTCCCGAAGCGCGACTGGACCATGCTCAGCCACCACCTCATCTGGCACGGCCGCCGCGTCTGCCACGCCAAGAAGCCGGCCTGCGGCGCGTGCCCGGTGGCGAAGCTCTGCCCGTCCTTCGGCGCCGGCCCGACCGACCCGATCGCCGCCGCCGCGCTGGTGCGCACCGAGGGGCCCAACTGATGCACCGCGCGCTCCTGCGCGCGGTCGTCGCCGTGATCGCGCTTGTGCTCCTGGCTGCCTGCGACGGCACGCCGAAGGTCAGCGCCCCCGACGAGTCCAACGTCAAGCTCGACACCCCCGCCTACCGCGTCGTCAAGCAGCAGGCCGGGATCGAGGACTGCCCGGCCGCCCAGACGACCGACGGCGGACTGCCCGATGTCTCCCTCCCCTGCCTCGGCGGCGGGCGCCGCGTCGACCTCTCGACGCTGAAGGGACCGTTGGTCCTCAACTTCTGGTACGCCGCCTGTGAGCCGTGCCGGCGGGAGATGCCGGCCCTGGCGGCCTTCTACGAGAAGTACGGCGACCGCGTCCCCGTCCTCGGGGTCGACTCCAGCGACACGATGCCCGGCGCCGCGCTCGACCTCGCCAAGGCCTCAGGGGTGACCTATCCGCTGGTCGCCGACGTCGGCCAGGACCTCCAGGGCACCGACCTGACCATCCGCGGCTATCCGACCTTCTACCTCCTGACCGCCGACGGCGACCTCAAGGGGCCGGTCGCGGGCGGACTGGGCACCGTCGACCAGGTCGTCGCGATGGTCGAGGACCAGCTGGGGATCCAGCTGTGACCCGCCCCGCCTGGCTCGACCCCGTCGAGAGCGCGCTCGAGGCGATCACCTGGCGCGACCTCACCGGCTTCGGCGTCCCCGAGGGCACCACCCCCCGTCGGTCAGCGGTGCTCATGCTCTTCGGGGAGGGCGCCCACGGGCCCGACCTGCTGCTGACCGAGCGCTCCCACACGATGCGCTCCCACCCCGGCCAGGTCTCCTTCCCCGGCGGTGCGCTCGACCCGGGCGAGACAGTCGTCGAGGCGGCGCTGCGCGAGGCCGAGGAGGAGGCCGGCATCGAGCGCACCGGCGTGGAGGTGCTCGGGCAACTGCCGGAGCTCTACCTCCCCCCGAGCGACAACGTCGTGACCACCGTCGTCGGCTGGTGGGCCGACCCGCGCGAGGTCGAGCCGACCAGCGTCGACGAGGTGCACGCGGTCTACCGGGTGCCGATCAGCGAGCTGCGCGACCCGACCCACCGGGTCACCGTCCGCTCGCCGCGCAACGGCTGGGTCTCCCCCGGCTTCCTCATCGGCCCGGCCAAGGACGTCATCCTCTGGGGGTTCACCGGGGGCATCGTGCAGCGGTTCCTCGGCTACCTCGGCTGGATCGACGACACCCCCGACGCGCCGGAGATCGAGCTGCCGTCGTACATGCTGCGCGGGCGCGAGCGCGCCGGCGTCCGTGACCTGCAGGAACTTCCGGAGGACGAGTGAACTGGATCGACTGGGTGCTGGTCCTGCTCGTCCTGGCCTATGCACTGTCCGGCTACTGGCAGGGCTTCATCACCGGCGCCTTCGCCACCGTCGGGCTGCTCGCCGGCGGCCTCCTCGGCGTCTGGCTCGCCCCCAAGCTGCTCGGTGACGCGGCCCCGTCGGTGTGGGTGTCGCTCGGCGCCCTCTTCGTCGTCATCCTGGCGGCCTCGCTCGGTCAGGGCGTCCTGCAGTACGTCGGGGCGAGGGCGCGCGACAAGATCCGCTGGCAGCCCGTGCGGCTCGTCGACGCGATCGGCGGTGCCGCGCTCTCGGCGGCGGCCGTCCTCCTGGTCGCCTGGGCGCTGGGCGTGGCGGTCTCGGGCTCACGGATCTCCGGGGTGTCCAACGCGGTGCGCGACTCGGCGGTGCTCGCGAAGGTCAACGGCGTCATGCCCACCGAGGCGTCGGGTGTCCTCGACCGGTTCAACACCGTCGTCGGGACGTCCTTCTTCCCGCGCTACCTCGAGCCCTTCGCACCCGAGCGGATCGTCCGGGTCGGCGTCGGGCCCTCGCGCCTGCGCAAGGACCCCGACGTGGTCCGCGCCGGCCAGAGCGTCTTCAAGATCCACGGCACCAACTCCTGCGGTCGCGGCGTCGAGGGGTCCGGCTTCCTCTACGCGCCCGGCTACCTGATGACCAACGCCCACGTCGTCGCGGGCGTCAGCCGCCCGACCGTGGAGATGCCCAGCGGCGACGGCGACCGCCACACGGACACCGCCGGCAAGGTCGTGCTCTACGACCAGCAGGAGGACATCGCCGTCATCCAGCTCGACAGCGGCGACGCGGCACCCCTGGCCTTCGACACGTCGGCCGAGCCTCGCGACGGCGTCGCGATCCTGGGCTACCCGCAGGACGGCCCCTTCGACGTCGAGCCCGGCCGCATCCGCGCCGAGCAGCGGCTCCGCTCGCCCGACATCTACGGCAACGGCACCGTCATCCGCAGCGTCTTCTCCCTGCGCGGCCTGATTCGTCCGGGCAACTCGGGCGGCCCGATCGTCGACTCCGAGGGCGAGGTCGTCGGCGTCGTCTTCGCTGCCTCGGTCACCGACAACGACACCGGCTACGCCCTCACCGCCAGTCAGGTCCGGGCCCTCGGCGCCCAGGGCAGCGGTCGCACCGAGCGGGTCTCCACCGGCGGCTGCGCCTAGCCGAGTCGGCTAGTGGGCGGACAGGAAGGCGAGCTGGGCGCGGACGGAGAGCTCGGCGGCACCCCAGAGGACCGGGTCCACGTCGGCGTACACGACCTCGACCACCGCCCGCGGGTCGGCCGAGGCGGCGGGCACGTCCAGCACGTCGAGCGCGGCGCGCACCTGCTCGAGCCGATCGCGCCGGTGCGCGATGTAGTGGTCGAGCACCGGCAGCGCGTCGCCGATGACCGGTCCGTGCCCGGGCCAGATCGAGGAGACCTCGTGGGCCGACGCCAGGGCGTGCAGCCGGTCGAGCGAGTCGAGGTAGGCGCCGAGCGTCCCGTCCGGATGGGCGACGACCGTGGTGCCGCGCCCGAGCACGGTGTCCCCGGTCAGGACGGCGCCGTCGGCGGGCACCCAGAAGGACAGCGAGTCACCGGAGTGGCCGGGCGTGCCGACGACGCGGACCTCGAGCCCGTCCACCTCGACGACGTCGCCGTCGGCGAGGCCCTCGGAGCCGAGGCGATAGGCCGGGTCCAGGGCGCGTACGCCGGCCCCGACCCGCTCGGCGAACTCACGTGCGGCCTCGGAGTGGTCCGCGTGGTGGTGGGTCAGCAGCACGACGGCGACGTCACCGGCCGCCTCGGCGACCGCGTCCAGGTGCCCGACCACTGCGGGCCCCGGGTCGACGACGACCGATCGGGCGGCGCCCGGCTCGCGCAGGATCCAGGTGTTCGTGCCGTCGAGCGTCATGATCCCGGGGTTCGGGGCGAGCACGCACCGACCACGCTCGCCGAAGGACCCTCCCGACCAACCGTCGGTCACGACTCGTCACCGAAGAGCACCGCCGCCCACTCCGGCACGGTGAGCCGACCGTCCCGGATCTCGGGGGTGTGCATCTCCACGCTGGCGTCCGCGGTCACGGAGAGGACCTCCGCGACGGAGCCGAAGGTGCCAAGGCGACGCATCGAGACGTAGGTCGGCGGCATCATCCTCCACTCGCCCGCGTCGACGCGCGCCAGCGCGGCAGCGGCCGTCGTCCAGTGCACCGAGGTCGACTCGGTCGACAGCTCACGCGCCTCCTGGCCGGCCGGCATCCGTGCGACGAAGAACCAGGTCCGGTAGCGACGCGGCTCGAACTCGGGCGTCGTCCAGGCGTCCCACAGGCCGAGGTCGGCGAGATCAAGCAGGACGCCGGTCTCCTCCTCGACCTCGCGCAGGGCGGCCCCCACCACCGCCGCTGCGACGTCCGGCGGGGCGCCGAGCCGCGCCGGCCAGTCGGTGGGCAGCTCGGCCCGGTCGGACGCAGCGACGCCGCCGCCGGGGAACGCCACCATGCCGCCCGCGAACGCCATTCCGCGGTGACGCACCATCACGTGCACCTCGGGCCCGTCAGCACCGTCGCGCAGCAGCAGGACGGTCGCGGCGTCACGCGGCGTGGCCGGGACGCGGGCGCCCTCGGCGTACTCGCGCGCGGTCTCGATCAGCGACGCGGGGAGCGGGACGTGCTTCACAGCGTTGCTCGGCTCCCTCGCAGCTCGGCCACATTCCCGCCTTCAGTCCACGACCACCGACCGCAGTGGCCCCTCGCTTCGCTCACAGCGCCCCCGTCACAGCTCGACGAGGATCTCCACCTCGACCGGAGCGTCCAGCGGCAGCACCGGGACGCCGACGGCCGAGCGGGCGTGCACACCGGCGTCGCCGAACGCCTTGCCCAGGAGCTCGGAGGCGCCGTTGGCGACACCCGGCTGACCCGTGAAGTCGGGGGTCGAGGCGACGAACGCGACGACCTTCACGACCCGCTTGACCAGGGAGAGGTCGCCGACCTCCGCCTTGACCGCCGCGATGGCGTTGAGGGCGCACTGGCGGGCGCACTCGGTGGCCACCTCGACGCTGACCTCGCCGCCGACCTTGCCGGTCGCGATCAGCACACCGCTGCGCATCGGCAGCTGGCCGGACGTGTAGACGTAGCGACCGGTCCGGACCGCCGGCACGTAGACGGCCACCGGCGGGACGACCTCCGGGACGGTCAGCCCCAGCTCGGCGAGTGCCTCCTCCGGGGTGGTCATTCGACCGGCCTCTTGAAGTAGCCGACGAGGTTGCCGGAGCCGTTGTCGGTGATGGTGACGAGCTCCCAGCCGTCCTGGCCGAAGTTGTTGAGGATCTGCCCCGCGACATGGTTGAGGATCGGGGCGACCTGGTACTCCCACTTGGTCATGGCGGCACCCTACTCGGGACCATCCGACGTCAGACCAGGGTCTGACGCGCAAGCCGCTCCGAGCGTCTAGCGTGACGCCGTGGACCACCCCAGCCGTACGCCGATCGCGCAACCGTGGCGGCTCAGCGACCGCGGCCGACAGTGGTTCGACGTCGTCCTCGTCGTGCTGCTCCTGCTGCCGCTGCCGCTCTTCGCGATCGCCCACCGGCCCGTCCCGGACACCGTGCTCGGGCTGGTCCAGATCGTCGCGGTCCTCGTGCGCCGGCGCCACGCGGTCGAGGCCTTCGCCGTCGTCGCAGCCGCCAGCGGCCTGCAGGCGGTGCTGATCGACACACCGATCTGGGGACAGGTCGCGTTCCCGATCGCCCTCTACTCGGTCGCCCGCTACGCCCGCGGCCGATGGGGGCTCGCGGCGCTCGGCGTCGGCATCGCCGGCGCGGCCGTCGCGTCGTACGACTGGGTGCACAACTGGCTGGCCGACGACGTCAACGACCCGTCGACGGGCGCCTACCTGTCCTACTTCGTCACCATCGCGGTCATCGTGGTCGCGGCCTGGGCGCTCGGCACGCTGGGCCGCACCCGGGCGGCGTACGTCGGCGCCCTGCTCGACCGCAACGACCAGCTGCACCGCGAGTCGGCGCAACAGGTCGCGCTGGCCGCCGCCGAGGAGCGGACCCGCATCGCCCGCGAGATGCACGACGTGGTCGCCCACGGCCTGTCCGTGATCGTCGTCCAGGCCGACGGCGCCCGGTACGCCGCCGAGCAGGACCCGGCGATCGCCGCGAAGACGCTCGGCACGATCTCCGAGGCCGCCCGCGAGGCGCTGACCGAGATGCGGCGCACCCTCGGCCTGCTGCGCGCTGACGACGCCGCCCAGACCCGGCCGCAACCACGGCTCGCCGACCTGCCGGCGCTGGTCGAGGAGACGCGCGCGGCGGGCACGCGGGTCCGGGCGACCCTGCCCGGACCGGACACCGTCGTCCCCGACGGCGTCGGCCTGACCACCTTCCGCGTGGTCCAGGAGGCGCTCAGCAACGTCCGCAAGCACGCCGGTCCGAGCGCGGTCGCGACGGTGCGGGTCGAGGCCGGCGCCGACGTGACCGTCGAGGTGCGCGACGACGGACGAGGCGCTGCGGCGGCCGACGACGGCGGCGGTCTCGGCCTGGTCGGCATGCGGGAACGGGTCGCCGCGCACGGCGGGACGCTCGAGACAGGTCCGGTCACGGGCGGCGGGTTCCGGGTGCTGGCGAGGATCCCGCTGTGAGCGGCAGCGAACGATCAGACGCTGTGAGCGGCAGCGAACGATCCGATGCGGTGAGCGGCACGGTCCGGGTCTTCCTCGTCGACGACCAGCAGATGGTCCGCGCCGGGTTCAGGATGCTCATCGACAGCCAGCCCGACCTGACCGTCGTCGGCGAGGCCGGCGACGGTGGCGAGGCCGTCGAGCGGCTGACGGCGACGCGGGCCGACGTCGTGCTCATGGACGTGCGGATGCCGCGGATGGACGGCGTGGAGGCGACCCGCCGCCTGCTCGCCCGGCCGGACCCGCCGCGCGTGCTGGTGCTGACGACCTTCGACCTCGACGAGTACGCCTTCGCCGCGCTGCGTGCCGGCGCCGCCGCGTTCCTGCTCAAGGACGCCCGACCCGAGGACCTGCTCGGCGCGATCCGGACGGTGCACGCGGGCGACTCGGTGGTCGCGCCGAGCACGACCCGACGGCTGCTCGAGCACTTCGCCGACGCGCTCCCCGACCCGTCGGCCGCGCCGGACGACCGGCTCGACGTGCTCACCAGCCGCGAGCGCGAGGTCCTCGAGCTGGTCGGCCGGGGCAGGTCCAACAGCGAGATCGCCGAGACGTTCGTCGTCTCCGAGGCGACGGTGAAGACCCACATCGGCCGGCTGCTCGCCAAGACGGGCAGCCGCGACCGGGTGCAGCTCGTCGTGCTCGCCTACGAGACCGGGCTGGTCCGGGCCGGCTGACGTCCACCCCTGGGCGGAGGGCGGATCCGCCCGCAGCCCGACGACATCGGGCGGCGCGGCGACGAGCGTTGCCCTCATGACGCAGACACCTCCCACGACCACCGTCGAGACCCTCGCGGCGAGCGCCCGCGGACTGACCAAGACCTACGGCCGCGGCGACGCGGCCGTTAACGCCCTGCGCGGCGTCGACCTCGACCTGGCGGCCGGCACGTTCACGGCGATCATGGGTCCGTCGGGCTCCGGGAAGTCGACCCTCATGCACTGCCTGGCCGGCCTCGACCAGCCGACGTCCGGGTCCGTCGCCATCGCCGGACGCCGGCTCGAAAAGCTCAGCGACGACGAGCTGACCGTCTTCCGCCGCGAGCACCTCGGCTTCGTCTTCCAGGCGTTCAACCTGCTGCCCATGCTGACCGCGGGGCAGAACATCCTCCTGCCGCTCGAGCTCGCCGGCCGCCGGATCGACGGCGCCGCGCGCGAACGCAGCCTGCTGCTCGCCGACGTGCTCGGCATCGGCGACCGGCTCGGTCACCGCCCCTCGGAGCTCTCCGGCGGCCAGCAGCAGCGCGTCGCCATCGCCCGGGCGCTCGTCGGCCAGCCGGCCGTCGTCTTCGCCGACGAGCCGACCGGCAACCTCGACAGCACCACCTCCGCCGAGGTGCTCGACCACCTGCGCCGCTGCGTCCGCGAGCTCGGCCAGACGGTCGTGATGGTGACGCACGAGGCCAGCGCCGCGGCGTACGCCGACCAGGTGGTCACGGTCGCGGACGGACGGGTCGCCTGATGCGCTCGGTCTGGCTCGGGTCGCTGCGCACCCACACGCGCCGCTACGTCTCAGCGGCCCTCGCGGTCGCCGTCGGCGTGGCGTTCGTGGTGGTCACCGCTGCACTGGCCTCCTCGACACGGTCCGGCCTGGCGGCCGGCATCGACGCGCCCTACCGCCATGCCGACGCCGTCGTGAAGAGGCCCGACGTCGACACCGCCGCCGCCCTCGTCGAGACGCATGACGCCTCCCCGGTCGGCTGGACCGACCAGCCCGTCCGGCGCGGCGACCGGGTGCTCGCCAACCACGTCGAGATCGGCGTCAGCCCCACCGAGCCGGCGTGGCAGTGGCAGGACCTGACCGCCGGACGCTTCCCGGTCGGGCCGGGTGAGGCGCTGGTCGACACCAACGCCGCGAAGGCCAAGCACGTCGCGCTCGGTGACCGGCTCCGGCTGGGCACCGGCGAGCAGCGCCTCGACGTGACCGTGGTCGGGCTCGCCAAGGCGCCGACCCAGCTCGCGCAGGCCACCGTCTACGTCATCTGGCCCGACCTGCTGACCTGGCGCGACCAGGTCTTCCTCACCAGCATCGGCGTCGCCGGCGACACCGCGGGCATCGACCACGCCCAGCCGGTCGACACCTACCTCACGGACGTCCGGACCGAGCTCGACCGCCAGGTCGACGTGGTCGCGCTCGTGCTGCTGCTCTTCGCGGCCATCGCGCTGTTCGTCTCCGTCCTGGTCATCGCCAACACGTTCTCGATCCTCTTCGCGCAGCGGATGCGCGACTTCGCCCTGCTGCGCTGCGTCGGCGCCACCCGGCGGCAGGTGGCCCGCTCGGTCCGGCTGGAGGCGATCACGATCGGCACGCTCGCCAGCCTGCTCGGTCTGGTCGCCGGCTTCGGCCTGGGCGACGGCATCGTGCGACTCATCGGGGCGCTCTCCGACAACGCTCCCCTGGGTCCGGTCGACATCGGCCTCGGCTGGATCGTCGGAGCCTTCGTCATCGGCCTCGTCGTCACGCTCGTCGCCTCCTGGCTGCCCACCCGCCGGGTCCTGACGGTCACCCCGATGGCGGCCCTCCGGCCGCACGAGGACGTCGAGCCGCGCACGGGCGCGGGCCGCCTCCGGCTCGCGCTCGGCCTCCTCCTCGTCCTCGGCGGCGTCGCGCTGCTGACGATGTCGGTGGCCGCCCGGAACACCCTCGTGATGGTCGCGGGCGGCGGGGCCGCCTTCACCGGCGTCCTCCTCCTCGGCCCGGTCCTCATGCCGGCGCTCGTCCGCGCGGCCGGCTCGCTGCTCGGCCGGTTCGCCGGCCCCGAGGCACGACTCGCCAGCGCCAACGCGGTCCGCAACCCCCGGCGTACGGCGGCCACCGCCGCGTCGCTGCTGGTCGGCGTCACCCTGACGACCGCGGTCCTCACCGGGATGGCGACCGCCCGCGACGCGATCACCGACGCAGGGGACACCGACCACCCGGTCGACCTGACGCTCACCAGCACCACGCCGCTCCCCGGCGACGTCGCCTCCAGAGCCGGCGCGGTGCCCGGCGTCGCCGAGGCGGTCGGCCTCGCCGGCACGCGGGCGCAGGTCGCCGGGCGCGACGTGGTCCTCCTCGCGGCCCCCGCCTCGCACGACGTGCTGCGGTCGACGGCGTTCGTGCCCGGACCGGGCGAGATCACCCTGCCCGCGGATGTCGCCGACGCCGTGCCCGACACCGTGACGGTCACGGTCGGCGGGCACAGGGCGGACCTGCGCGTCGTCACCGCGTCGAGCTTCAGCCAGGGCGCGCTGGTGACGCAGCAGACCCTCGCCGACCTCAGCGACCACCCCGAGACGTACGCCGTCTGGGTCCGCGCCGACGACGGCGCGGACCCGGACGACCTGGGCGGCGACCTCGGCGCGCTCGCCCCCGACGCCGACCTGGAGAACGGGCTCGCCGACCGGGCCTGGGTCGACCTGCAGCTCGACATCTTCACCGGTGCCGTCGTCGGCCTGCTCGCCATCTCGGTGCTCATCGCCCTGGTCGGGATCGCGAACACCCTCGGCCTCTCCGTCCTCGAGCGCAGCCGCGAGCACGCCCTGCTGCGGGCGCTCGGGCTCACCCGGCGCGGGCTGCGCCGGATGCTGGCGGCGGAGGCGGTGCTGCTGTCCGTCGTCGCCACGGTGCTCGGGACGGCGATCGGGGTGGCGTTCGCCTGGGTGGGCGTGCGGGTGATGGTCGCCCAGGCCTTCGACGACGTGCCGATGGTGCTCCCGCTCGGCCAGCTCGCCCTCGTCGTGCTCATCGCCGCCGGCGCGGGGCTGGTGTCCTGCCTCCTCCCGGCCCGGCGCGCGGCGCGGGTGGCACCGGCCCAGGGCCTCGCCCTCGACTGACGGGGATCCGGAGGGGCGACCCGATCGCCCCTCCGGACGGTCACGCGCCCCGATCCCGCTAGCGTCGGCCCATGAGCGACGCGACGCCGAGCCACCTGCAGGGCTACATCGACACCTGGTGGCAGGCCGTCGGCGACCTCGCCGACCTGGCGGACTCGCTGACCGACGAGGACTGGAGCCGGCCCACCGACCTCCCCGGCTGGGACGTGCGGGCGGTCCTCTCCCACGTCGCCCACCTCGAGGGCGTGCTCGGCGGAGCGCCGCGCGAGCACGCGGAGGTCGGTGAGCTCGAGCACGTCCGCGGGCCGATGGGGCAGTTCACCGAGATCGGCGTGCTGACCCGTCGCGACACCCCGCCGTCGGAGATCGTCGCGCAGATCCGGAGCTATGCGGCCGCTCGCCACGACGACCTGGTCGCGGACCCGCCGACCGACCCGGCCGCCAAGGCGCCCGGCCTCTTCGGGGCGATCGGCTGGGACACCGCCCGGCTGCTGCGAAACCGCCCTCTCGACGTCTGGATGCACGAGCAGGACGTCCGCCGGGCAGTCGGGCGCCCCGGCGGGCTCGACTCACTCGGCGCCGAGCACGCGACGACCTACCTGCTCGAGAGCCTCGGCTACGTGCTCGCCAAGCGCGCGGGAGCGGCACCGGGCACGACGGTCGTCGCCCACGTCGAGGGCAGCACCCCGGCGGCGTACGGCGTCGCCGAGGACGGCCGCGGCCACCGGCTCGACACGCCTCCTGCGACATCGACGGTGTCGCTGCGGATGGGCCGGGAGACGTTCATCCGGCTCGCGGGCGGTCGGGGTGTGGTCGACCCGGCCGAGGTCATGATCGAGGGCGACATCCCGCTCGGCGAGAAGGTGGTCGCCCACCTCGCGGTCACTCCGTGACTGTCCGCTTCTGGGGGTAGATCGTCTCGCCGCGGGCCAGCATCGCGACGTAGTCCGCCACGCGCCGCGCCCGCGCGGCCTCGGTCTTGAGCGAGGTCAGCCGGTGGTAGAGCGCGTAGCGGTTCTGCGAGGTGAGCACGTCGAACATCGCCTGGGCGGCCGGGTTCTCCGCGAGTGCCGCGACCAGGTCGGGCGGCGTCTCGGCGCTGGCCGAGCCGGCGTACGCCGCCTCCCAGCGACCGTCGGCCTTGGCGGCCTCGACCGCGGCGAGACCGGCGGGCTCCATCCGCCCCTCTTCCACGAGCCGCCCCACGTGCTCGACGTTGCGCGCCGACCAGCGGCTCCGCGGCCCCCGGGGCGTCATCCGCTGGAAGGAGGTCTCCTCGTCGCGGCGACGCCCCTGGCCGTCGATCCAGCCGAAGCAGAGCGCCTCGTCGAGCGCGTCGGCGTAGGTCAGCGAGGTGACCGTCCCGCCCTTCCTGGTCAGCACCAGCCAGACGGCGGGCACCGAGTCGTGGTTGTCGGCGAGCCAGGCCCGCCAGGCGGCGGCGTCGGGGAGCAGCAGCTCGACCCCGGACAGCACCATGAGGACTCCTTCTCTGAGCGCGATCGAGATCGCGAGGGTCAGGGGGTGAACGCGCAGAACTCGTTGCCCTCGGGGTCGGCGAGGACGGTCCAGCCGATCACGTCGTCCTGCTCCCGCAGCACCGTCGCGCCGTCGCCGGTGAGCAGCCCGAGGTCGCCGACGGTGACGTCCCAGTGGACGCGGTTCTTCACCGTCTTGGGCTCGGGCACGGGCACGAAGACGAGGGACTCGAACGGCGCCCCGGGCAGGCGCTCCAGCCACGAGTAGCCGTCACCGTGCTGGGCCGTGACGCCGAAGGCGTCGCCCCACCACGTCGCGATCCTCCGCGGGTCGTGACAGTCGACGACCACCTCGTAGAGCCGGTAGGAGGGCACCTCGTCACGCGGGAAGACGCACAGCTCGCCACCCTCCGGGTCGCGCAGCACCTTCCACGCGAAGGACTCCAGGTCCGCAGGGGTCGCGCCGAGGGCCAGCACGTCGTCGACCGAGTGTGCGTGGACGTCGAGGTGGACGCGCTGCTTGACCGTGACCGGCTCCGGGACCCGGTTGACCCACACGGCATGGGCATCGGTCGGGCCGGACAGCAGCAGGTCACCGTCGTCGAGGGTCGTGGCCTCCAGCCCGAGCACGGCGGCCCAGAACTCCCCGAGCCGCGGGGCGTCGATGGCGTCGATGACGAGGTCCTTGAAGGTCGCGAGAGCCATGGCCCACAACGTAGACCGGACCACCGACCCTCTGGCTAGAGTCGCCCCATGTCCATCGACTGGCCGCGCGTGCAGCTGCACGTGGTGACCGGCAAGGGCGGCACGGGGAAGTCGACCGTCGCCGCCGCGCTCGCGCTCGGGCTGGCCAGCCACGGCACGAACGTCCTGCTCTGCGAGGTCGAGGGCCGACAGGGCATCGCCCGGATGTTCGACGTCGACCCGCTGCCCTACGCCGAGACCCGCATCGCCACCGGTCTGAGCCGCGACGGCGAGCCCGCCGGCAGCGTCTACGCGCTGCACATCGACGCCGAGTCCGCCCTCCTCGAATACCTCGCGATGTACTACAAGCTGGGCCGCGCCGGGAAGGCGCTCGACCGGTTCGGGGTGGTCGAGTTCGCGACCACGATCGCGCCCGGGGTGCGCGACGTCCTGCTCACGGGCAAGGTCTTCGAGGCGGTCCAGCGCAACAGCCGCAACAAGGGCGCCCGGCAGTACGACGCCGTGGTGCTCGACGCCCCGCCGACCGGTCGGATCACCCAGTTCCTCAACGTGAGCGACCAGGTCGCCGGTCTGGCCAAGGTCGGTCCGATCAAGAACCAGGCCGACACGATGATGACCCTCTTCCGCTCCCCGCGTACGGCGATCCACCTGGTCACCCTGCTCGAGGAGATGCCCGTCCAGGAGACCGCCGACGCGATCATCGACCTGCAGCAGGCGCGGCTGCCGGTCGGCGGCGTGGTGGTCAACCAGGTCCGGCCGCAGGACCTCGACCCCGAGGAGCTCGCCGCCGCGCGGGCGGGGACGCTGGACGCCGCGGCGGTCGCCAAGGACCTCGACCGGGCCGGCGTCAGCCCGGACGACGACCTGGTCGACGCCCTGGTGGCCGAGGGCGGCGAGCACGCCGAGCGGCGCGCCCTCGAGGACGCGCAGCGGGCGGTCGTGGCCACACTGGGCGTGCCGGCGTACGAGCTCCCGAGGCTGGCCGGAGGCATCGACCTCGGCTGCCTCTACGAGCTGGCCGAGCGGCTGAAGGAGCAGGGCCTGGCATGAGTGCGCCCCGAACAACCGCCCAGAGGACCCGGGTCGGCCCGCTGGCCGCCATCCCGTCGAGCGCGCCGGTGCTCGACGTCGACCGTCTCCTCGACGACCGGACCACGCGGATCATCGTCTGCTGCGGCTCGGGCGGCGTCGGCAAGACCACCACGAGCGCCTCGCTGGCGCTGCGCGCCGCCGAGCGCGGACGCAAGGTCGCCGTGCTGACCATCGACCCGGCCCGCCGGCTGGCGCAGAGCATGGGGATCGAGCGGCTCGACAACACGCCGCGACCGGTGGCGGGCGTCGCGGGGTCCGGCGGACTCGACGCGATGATGCTCGACATGAAGCGCACCTTCGACGAGGTGGTGCTGTCGCAGGCGAGCCCCGAGAAGGCGAAGCAGATCCTGGCCAACCCGTTCTACATCGCGCTGAGCTCCAGCTTCGCGGGGACGCAGGAGTACATGGCGATGGAGAAGCTCGGCCAGCTCCACCGCGAGGGGCGCTACGACCTGATCGTCGTCGACACCCCGCCGAGTCGGAGCGCGCTCGACTTCCTGGACGCGCCGGACCGGCTGAGCAGCTTCCTCGACGGTCGCTTCGTGCGGCTGATGCTCGCTCCCGCGCGAGGCCCGGCCAGGCTGATGTCGGCTGGCTTCGGAATCATCACGGGGGCGCTGACCAAGATCCTGGGCGGGGACTTCCTCAAGGACCTGCAGACGTTCGTGGCCGCGCTCGACACCGTCTTCGGGGGGTTCCGGCAGCGCGCCCAGCAGACCTACTCGCTGCTCCAGGCGCACGGGACCGCGTTCCTCGTCGTCGCGGCGCCCGAACCGGACGCAATGCGCGAGGCGGCGTACTTCGTGGAGCGGCTGAGCGGCGACCGGATGCCGCTGGCCGGGCTCATCGTCAACCGGGCCACCACGACGCCGCCGGGGGACCTGTCGGCCGAGGGCGCGCTGGCGGCCGTCGAGCGGCTGCGCGCCGCCGGGGACGACGGGGTGACCGCCGGGCTGCTGCGGCTGCACGCCGACCGGATCCGCCTGGTCGAGCGGGAGCGCCAGCTGCGCGAGCGGTTCGCGGCGGCGCACCCGCGGGTGCCGACGGTCGTCGTGCCGGCGCTGGCCGGCGACGTGCACGACCTCACCGGGCTGCGCACCGTCGGCGGCCTGCTGGCCGGCGGCTGAGGAGAGAAGAGGAGGCCGCCGACACCCGTCCCGGGGTGAGGCGACCTCGTCCCTGCTCAGGCCTGAGCGGCCTCCTTGGTGCGTGCTGCCTCCAGCACCGAGCGCCACGACGAGCTCGGCTTGCGACGCAGCAGTGCGCGACGCTCCCGCTCCGTCATGCCGCCCCAGACGCCCCACTCGATCTGGTTGTCGAGCGCCTCGGCCAGGCACTCGGTCCGCACCGGGCAACCGGCACAGACCTGCTTGGCCTTGTTCTGCTCTGCCCCACGCACGAAGAGCTCGTCCGGCGCCTCTGTCTTGCAGGCGGCGCGCGGAGCCCAGTCCTCAACCCACATATGTGTCCCCAATGTCCCGAGATCGGCACCGCGGTCCCCACGACGACGACGCCGATCTTCTCGTCCTGTAAAACGTAAAGCGACGCGCTCCGACGAGACAGACACATTCGACCCAAGTTCCATGGTCCGTTGTGACTAGTCCGAGCGGGTCATATCGTGCCGGTGGTGCTTCACGGCGAAGCGACGTCTGCTAGGGACATCCCGTAATCTGAGGCGCATGTCGAGTCCCCGATCCGACCGCCTGCCGGCCGCGCGCCTGCTTCCCCACCTCGGCGTGATGCTGGCCGTCGCCGCCGTCCTGGGCGTCGTGGTGGCCGGACTGGCGATCCCGTTCGCGGGCGTGGCCGGCATCGGCGCCCGCAACGTGGCACGCAGCATGGACGACCTCCCGGCCCAGCTCGAGACCGGCGCCCTCTCCCAGCGCACCCGGATCGTCGACAGCGAGGGCAAGCTGATCACGACGCTCTACGACGAGAATCGCATCAACCGTCCGCTGAGCCAGATCTCGCGCAACATGACCCAGGCGCTCGTCTCGATCGAGGACTACCGCTTCTACCAGCACGGCGCCCTCGACCTGAAGGGCACGCTGCGTGCCTTCGTGACCAACCAGGCCAACAACGGCACCGTCCAGGGCGGCTCCTCGATCACCCAGCAGCTGGTCAAGATGACCCTCGTCGCGCAGGCCAAGGCGTCCGGCGACGAGGACGCGATCAAGGCCGCCACCGAGGACTCCTACGCGCGCAAGATCAAGGAGCTGCGCTACGCGATCGCGCTCGAGGAGACCCACAAGAAGGACTGGATCCTCGAGCGCTACCTCAACGCCGCCTACTTCGGCGACGGTGCGTACGGCGTCCAGGCCGCTGCCAAGCACTACTTCAACGTCAACGCCAACAAGCTGTCGCTGACCCAGGGCGCGACGCTGGCCGGCCTCGTGAAGAACCCGACCGGCTACGACCCGACCAACTCCCCCGACCGGGCCCTCGCCCGCCGCAACGTCGTGCTCGACCGGATGGCGCAGCTCCACGTCATCACCGAGCAGCAGGCCGCCGACGCCAAGGCGGCACCGCTCGGCCTCGACGTACAGCCCGCCCGCAACGGCTGCGTGAACTCGACCGCGCCGTTCTTCTGCGACTACGTCGTCAACTGGCTGCTCAAGAGCGGCGACCTGCCGGGCCGCACCGAGAAGGAGCGGATGGAGTACCTCCAGTCGGGCGGCTTCACCATCAAGACGACCCTGGACCTGCGCTACCAGAGGGCCGCGGACGACTCGGTCGCCGCGCACGTCGCCCCGACCGACCAGGCCATCGGCGCGCTCGCGATGGTCGAGCCCGGCACCGGCGCGGTCAAGGCCCTCGCCCAGTCCCGCCCGATGGGGCGGAACAAAAAGAAGGGGCAGACCTACCTCAACTACGTCACCCCGCAGGAGTACGGCGACTCCAACGGCTTCCAGGCGGGCTCGACCTTCAAGCTCTTCGTGCTCGCCTCCGCCATCGAGTACAACGGCTTCCCGCTGCACCAGAAGATCAACTCGCCGCACCAGAAGGACATCCCGCAGTCCAACTACAAGGGCTGTCCGGGCGACGGCGCCCAGGTCGGCGTGTGGCAGGTCCACAACTCCACCAGCGACGGCATGATGGACGCCTACTCCGGCACCCGCGAGTCGGTGAACACGTTCTTCGCCCAGCTCGAGGAGCTCACCGGCCTCTGCAACCCCTACAAGCTGGCCAAGTCGATGGGCGTCGAGCTCACCAACCCGACCGGCCCGCACGGCGAGCGCGTGCCGTCCTTCACCCTCGGCATCGCCAGCGTCAGCCCACTCGAGATGGCGGAGGCCTACGCGACGGTCGCCGCCCGCGGCCTGCACTGCGACGCCGAGCCGGTCACCGCGATCCTCGACGAGCACAACAAGCCCGTGAAGGAGTACGGCAAGTCCTGCCAGCAGGTGATGGCCCAGGGCACCGCCGACGCGGTCAACGACATCCTCCGCGGCGTCCAGGAGCCGGGCGGCTTCGGTGGCGACGCCGGCCTCGGCCTCAGCGTCCCGAGCGCGGCCAAGACCGGAACGATCGACAGCAACATGACGGTCTGGTACGACGGCTACACGCCGACCCTGGCGACCGCGTCGATGATCGCGGGCGCCAACTCGAAGGGTGAGTGGATCACCCTCAACGGGCAGAGCCTCAAGGGCGGCTACGTCGCCACGGCCCACGGCTCGACCACCGCGGGCCCGATGTGGGGCGACGCGATGCACGTCATCCAGCAGTGGCTGCCCGACCAGGACTTCGTGAAGCCCGATGCGAGCGTCGTCAGCGGCGTCCAGGTCGACGTACCGTTCGTCGGCGGCATGTCGGTCGAGCACGCCAAGGATGTGCTCCGCGAGGCCGGCTTCCGGTCCAGCGTCGGCAACCGGGTCTACTCCGGCTACTCCTACGGCACGGTCGCCTACTCGAACCCGTCCGGGAAGGCCGCCAAGGGCAGCCCGATCACGCTCTACCCGTCCGCCGGCCCCGAGCCGAAGAGGAAGCACAAGAAGAAGCGGCACGGGAACTCGGCACGGCTCTTCGACTGGCCGGGCAACGGGAACGGCAACGGCCCGCCCTTCGGGCACTGACGCCCCCGCCGGTTGAGGAGGTCGCGAGCGACCGCCTCGAAGCCGGCCGGAGGCTCACGCCCCCAGCTGGCGACGCACCTCGGCCGCGACGACTCCGCCGTCCGCCCGGCCCTTGACCTGGGGCTGCACGACGCCCATCACCTTGCCCATCGCGCGCATGCCCTCGCCGGCGGCGCCGACCTGCTCGATGGCCCGGGTGACGAGGTCGGCGACCTCCGCCTCGGAGAGCTGCTCGGGCAGGTAGTCGGCGATCACTGCGGCCTCGGCCTTCTCCTTCTCGGCGCTCTCCGGTCGGCCGCCGTCGGCGAACGCCGTCGCGGCCTCGCGGCGCTTCTTCGCCTCGCTGGTCAGCACGCCGATGATCTCGTCGTCGCTGAGCACGCGGGCCTCCTTGCCGGACACCTCCGCGTTGGTGATGGCGGTCAGCACCATCCGCAGCGTCGAGGAGCGGACCTCGTCGCGCGCCTTCATCGCGGTGGTCAGGTCGCTGCGCAGCGTCTCCTTGAGGCTCATGAACAGCATTGTGGCAGCCTTGCCGCATGCCTCTCGCCCCGCTGCCCGGTCGCGGCGCCGCCCGTGCCCTGGGTACGACGATCGCGACCGGCGCGCTCGCCGGCGTCGGGCTGACGGCGTACGCCGCCTGGGAGGCGCGGCAGTACACGCTGCGACGTGTCACGGTGCCCGTCCTCCCGGCCGGGGCCGACCCGCTGCGTGTGCTGCACCTGTCCGACATCCACCTGGTGCCCTCGCAGCGCCGGAAGATCGACTGGCTGTCGTCGCTGGCGCTGCTGCGGCCCGACCTCGTCATCAACACCGGTGACAACCTGGCCCACCAGGGCTCCGTCCCCGTGCTGCACGACGCCCTGGGGCCGCTGCTCGACGTCCCCGGCGTCTTCGTGCTCGGGTCCAACGACTACTTCGCGCCGCGGGCGCGCAACCCGTTCCGCTACGTGCTGCCCGACGACGGGAAGCGGCACACCAACGTGCCGCAGCTGCCCTGGCGCGACCTCGTCGCCGGCTTCTCCGCCGCCGGCTGGACCGACCTCACCAACCGGCGCGCGACGGTGAAGGTCGGCGACCTGTCCCTCGCGTTCGCCGGCGTCGACGACCCGCACCTGTCCTACGACGACCTCCCGGCCGTCGCGGGCCCGGCCGACGGCTCGGCCGACCTGCGGCTGGGCGTCGCCCACGCGCCGTACCTGCGGGTGCTCGACGCCTTCGCCCGCGACGGCTACGACGCCATCATCGCGGGGCACACCCACGGCGGTCAGGTGTGCCTCCCGGGCGGTCGCGCCCTCACCACCAACTGCGACCTCGAGCCGGCCCGCGCCCGCGGACTGCACCGGCATCCCGCTGCCTCCCGGCCGGGTGATCCGGGGTCGTCCTGGCTGCACGTCTCGGCCGGCCTGGGCACCTCGCCGTACGCCCGGATCCGGGTCGCCTGCCGCCCCGAGGCGACCCTGCTCACGCTCGTGGGTGCCGATTACAGGTGACGCATCGGGCTCCGGTATGGTTCCGTACTCGTGAGCCCTCCGGGGTTCGCGGATCGGGGTGTGGCGCAGCTTGGTAGCGCGCTTCGTTCGGGACGAAGAGGCCGCAGGTTCAAATCCTGTCACCCCGACCACTGTTCATGCAGATGAGGCTCCTACCGCGACGGTGGGAGCCTCTGCTGTTCCCGGGGTCGCGAGGGACCGCCGACCAGGCCGTACTCGACGACGCGGTGCCCGTCGGCGATGTCGATCACGGTGGGTGTTCGGCATCCGGTGGTTCAAGGCTCGCCGTCCGAGCGGATCGACTCAGGGCCGCATCCTCGGGTCCTGCGTCGGGTCGGCGTACGGCGCCGGGCACCCGTCGTCGACGGCGTCGGGTCGCAGCTCGTAGTGCCACGGCTCGTTCCGGTAAGTCTGGCACAGCCCGTACGTCGCCCCGTGCCGCGACAGCCACTCGTCGGCGTCGTCGGGTCCGAGGTCGACCGCCTGGCCGGCCTCGTGGACCGACGTGCCCGGCCGGGCGACCCACTGCGAGGCCTTCGCCTCGGAGCCGTACTCCGAGACCGCCTGGTCGAAGAGCTGCTCCTGGTACCTGTCCGAGCGCCACCCGCTGTTGACGTTGAAGGTCACCCCGTCCGTGCCCGCGTCCTCGGCCGCCTCGCGAAGGGCGGCGAGCAGGGCCGGGTCGAGCTTGGTGACGGCGGGGTAGTCGTCGTCGAAGACGGACACGACGTCGGGGACCTTGCCGTCGGCGGTGCCCAGGCGGTGGAGGCGGCTGTCGTGGAGGCGCCCCGGAGGGTCACCGGGGATGACCCTCTGCGCGGACGTCCCCGTCACGATCGGCGTCGCCTCGCGCCCGGAGGAGTGGATCGCAGAGCCGCACGCCGCCAGCGCGACGAACGCGGCGACGGTGGCGAGGACGGGAACAGTTGTGCGGGTACGGCGCGTGGCTCTCGGTGCTGGTCGGCGGGAGGTCATGCCGACGACTCAACGCGAGCCGGCGTTGCCAGGGCGTATGCGGTTTTCGATATGCCGACGACATGCGTCGCCGGTCAGGTGCTCAGGTCAGGTCTCAGCGCGTGAAGCGGAAGGACCCCGACCTCAGGCCCGCCCAGGCGCGGAAGTCCTCACCCGAGATCGCACCGACCTTGCCGTTGGTCCCGGTGAGGGTAACGGTCTGGACCCAGCCGCCCGCACCCGGATAGGTCGTCACGGCGATCGACCGCAACGGGAAGAGCGAGGGGAAGCGTGCCTGGAAGGCGCTCATCGGGATCACCTGGGTCCAGGCGTTCACCGGGTCGTAGGCGTCGGGACCGCTCACGAGGTAGGGCGCCGTCGAGTTGGCGAGCATCCAGCCGCCGTTGCTCGCGCTGAACTGGGTGAAGGCCGGCTGGCCGGCGTACGTCCGGATCTGGCCGCGGGTGGCGTCGACCGCGCGGCTCGACGCGCGCTGCTCGGAGCCCGCGCCGCGGTAGACCTGCGAGGCGGTGGTGTCGTAGACGTCGAACCAGCCGCGCTGCACGGTGGCCCGCTCGTGGACGGCGTAGGTCCGCGCCGCGATCGCCTGGGCCCGCACCGCGGCCGGCGCCCAGAGCGCGGGCATCTCGTTGGGGACGACGCCCTTCACGTAGGACTCGAGCGGGACGACGTTGACGATGTCGCGGTCGGCGGTGGTGGCCGACGTCGCCGCCGAGCGGAGGGTGCCGCGGAAGAGGCCGGAGTCGGCGCCGGCGACGAGCCGGATCGGCCGGCCGCCCGCGCTGAACTGCAGCTGACCGGCGACGTCGGCGTAACGCCGCCAGTGACCGCGCTTGAGGTAGGAGAGCCGCGACACCGTCGGGGAGAGCGGGGCGATGCTCCACCGCCTCGCCTTGCGGGCGGCGCGCTTGCGCAGGTGCGTCAGCCTCCAGCGCTTCGCGGAGCCGACGACGCCGGCCACCAGCCCCGGGCCGGTCCGGACGACCAGCGTCGGCCGGGTGCTGAGGAGCACGCGGACCTGGCCGCCGGCCCGGCCTGCGGCGGTGCCCGGGTAGTAGTGCGCGAGGATCTGGTTGGTGCTCAGGCCCCGCTTGGCGGCCGCGTTGGCGCCGTACTGCGACATCCCGTGCCCGTGGCCGTTGCCCTCGCCGTGGACCGTCACCGACGTCGCACCCACCGGGAGGGTCACCGTCGTGTCGGCGTACGACGGCGCGGTGGCGGAGAGCTGCAGGACGGTGGCGAGGCCGAGGCCGACGGCGGCGGCGGCTCGCAGGGCGGGGCGCAGAGGCATGGGCGTCACTCTGGCGGGCCGCGGGCCGCGAAGCAAAGGCGGCGCCGTCGTCGCCGGTGCTGGCTACAGTCGTCCGGGTGAGGGATGACCTGCGGGTCGGAGGGCCGGACGACGCCCTCCTCGAGGCCGCGATGGACCTCGCCCGCGAGCACAGCGCCGACCGGATGGACCTGAACACCTCGGTCACCGACGTGGCGGCCCGTGCGCTCTACACGAGCTGCGGCTTCACCAACCTGGAGTTCGGGCCGGGCGGTCCGCGATGCTCTACTACGAGCGGGACCTCTGATCAGCCCCTCAGCTTGTCGCCGAACTCCCGGCCGATCCGCGCGGTGAGACCGGACAGCGCCTCGTCGAGCGTCTCCGCGACCACGACGTCGTCCACCACGTCCTGGCGGACGAAGCCGGCGTCGACCAGGCCCTGGAAGGCCGTCAGCATGGGCGTCCAGAAGCCGCCGGCGTTGAAGAAGCAGACCGGGTCGTCGTTGAAGCCGATCTGGCGCCAGCTCCACACCTCCACGATCTCCTCGAGCGTGCCGATGCCGCCGGGCAGGCACACGAATGCGTCGGCGTACTCCGCCATCAGCGCCTTGCGCTCGTGCATCGTCTCCACCACGCGCAGCTCGGTGAGATCGTCCCGGCCCCACTCGCGCTCGACCATCGACCGCGGGATGACCCCGATGACCTCGCCGCCCGCGTCGAGAGCCCCCTGCGAGACGGCGCCCATCAGACCGAACCCACCCCCGCCGTAGACCAGGCCGATGCCACGCTCGGCCAGGCCCCGGCCGACGCCGTACGCCGTGGACATCAGACGCTCGTCGTGGCCCGGGGAGGAGCCGCAGAAGACGGCGACGCGGTCGAGCTCGGAAGACATGGTCGAAGGTTAGGAGACGTTCCCGCCCGGTAGCCATCGAGTAGCGGCACGTCCGGCGGACGAGGCGTCGGGGTCCTTCGCGCGCCAGCGCAACGGGTCCTCGCCGAGCTCCTCGACGACGTGCGCGGCCAGCCCGGGGGTCCGGCCGACCTGGAAGAGCACCTCCCCGCTGTCGTCGGGGAGGTCGCAGGCGAGGATGACCGCGGCCAGCGCGCCGTCGACGTTGGGTTGCCGGCCGGCCCGGTCGGCGATCTCCTCCAGACGGCCGATGACGGGAGCCGCGCCGTCGACGAGTGCCAGTCGGGCGAGGATCGCCTCCGCCCTCGGGTCGCCGTCAGGGTGGCGCCAGTGCCCGAAGCCCGGCGCCCGGTCGTCGGTCGGCCCGTCCCGCAGGGTGACGACGGCAGTCGTCGCGATGCCGCCGTGCAGCCGCCCGGAGAGCGCCGCGTAGCCCGCGAGCAGGCAGTCGTACGCCGATGCGCGGGCCGAGGCCGCGACCCGTGCTGCGACGACCGAGGCGGCCAGCCCGTGGTCGACCAGCGCGACCAGCGCGGTGTTCACGGTCGCCACCTCGGCGCGGCTGCCGTCCCGCCCGCTGAGGGCCGCGAACAGCGCCGCCGGGAGCGCGGTGCGGTGGCCGGGCCGGCCGTGGTGATCACCGAGCGCCACCGGCGCGGCATCGAGCAGGCCGCGGGCGGCCCGACCTGTCGACTCGGCGTCGAGGGCGGTCGGGCGCGAGGAGCCCGCCCACTGGGCCAGCGCAGGCAGGCGACGGTGCAGGGGCAGCCTCGCCAGGTGCTCGGGCACGTCGAGCTCGTCGACGTCGGACCCGCCGAGGACGAGATCGACCACGTCGGCGTACGGCTCGTCGGCGAGGTCGGCGAGCGGCACGCCCCTGAGGAAGAGCTCGCCCTCGCGCACCTCGCTGACCGCGGAGCGGACCGAGCGCATCTGGAGCAGGCCCTCCGGTGCGCCGGGATGGCGGCGGTCACGGGCGAGGGTGTCGATCTCGTGGCGGACGAACAGGCTCTCGCCGTGCTCGCGGCGGCGGGTCAGCAGGCCACGGCTGACGTAGGTGTAGAGCGTCGCGCGCTTCACCCCGAGCCGCTGCGCCGCCTCGCCGCTCGCGATCCAGTCCGTCACAGGGCCACTCTCCCGCACCGGCGCCGGACCGGCGATGTCGACTCGATCGACATCGCGCGGCCTCCTGCGGACGGCGCACGGTGGATCTCCCGGACCCGAGGAGGACACCGTGCTGCCACTGACCGACCTGACCGACATCGAGGCGAGCTACCGCTACCACGCCGCCGAGATGACCTCGTCGCCGTGCTACGAGGACTGGGCGCTCGGGGTCGCCGACGACCCCGAGGTGCTCGGCCTGCTCTCGACGCTCCCCACCGACAAGCAGCAGGCCAACCTCGTCTTCACGGCCGCCCGCTGGCACGGTCTCGCGCCCGGGCCGTACGCCGACCTGCGGACCCTCCTGCTCGGACCGGACTGGCCCACCGTCCGGTCGACGATCCTGTCCCGGCGCACGCAGACCAACGAGGTGGGCCGCCTCACCGCGCTCGTGCCCGCCATCTCCCTGCTCGGCGAGCAGCCGCTGGCGCTGGTCGAGCTGGGCGCCAGCGCCGGGCTGTGCCTCTTCCCCGACCGGTTCGACCACGTCTGGGAGGGCGTCGGCTCGCTGCGCGGCTCGGGCGGGCCGGTCCTGACCACGGCGGCCGACGGCCCGGTGCCGATCCCCGCCGCCCATCCACGGGTCGTCGCCCGCGTCGGCGTCGACCTCAACCCGCTCGACGTGACCTCGGCCGACGACGTGTCGTGGCTCCGGGCGCTGGTGTGGCCGGGGCAGGACGAACGCCTGGCGCGGCTGTCCGCGGCGATCGAGGTGGCCCGGGCGGAGCCGCCGCGGATCCTCGCCGGCGACATGCACGAGCGGCTGGACGAGGCGCTGGCTCTCGCCGAGGCGAGCGGTGGCGTGCCCGTCGTGCAGCACAGCGCCGCCGTGGCCTACCTGGACGCGGCCGCGCGGGCTCGCTTCGACGCGCGGATGCGCGGGCTGGTCGCCGCCGGCCGGTGCCACTGGATCAGCCTGGAGGGCGCCCCGGTGCTGCCCGAGATCGCCGCGACCGCGTCTCGGCCGGCCGCCACCGCGCACCCGTTCTGCCTCGCCGTCGACGGCCGGGCGGTCGGCTGGGCGACGGGGCACGGCGACGCCCTGACCTGGCTCTGAGCCCATGCCACACTTCGGCCATGGGGTCAGCGGATCAGGACAGGCCGTCTCTCGAGGCGCCGTCGCTGGGGTTGCGGCGACGGAGGAGGCGTGCGCCGGCGGACCGGGACAGCGGTGAGCAGGCGAGCGTTCCCGAGGCGCAGACGGTTGATGAGGCACCGCCAGCCGAGCCGGACCCGGACAGCGGTGAGCAGGCAACCGTCGCGGAGCCCCCGGCGGTTGACCAGTCACCGCCGCCCACGCAGGAGCTCGCCGCCGAGCAGGCGCCGGCCGAACGCCCGGCGCCACGAGCCGAGCGCCAGCCGCGTCCGCCGCGCGGACCGCTCAACGGCCACGTCGCGGCCGCGCTGGCCGGCGTCGCCGCGGGGCTCTTCCTGGTGCTCGGCACGTACGGCGGGCTGCGGGGTTGCGCGTCCCTGCGCGGGACGACGAGCTGTGGCGGCGGGCCGGGCTTCCTGCTGCTGGCGCTGATCTTCGTCGTCACCGTCGTCATCGGGGCCGCCGTCCTGCGCGCCGCGAAGGTGGCCAGCGCGGGCAGCATCAGCTTCCTGGCCGTCTCGCTCGCGGCCGTGCTGAGCGTGCTGTTCCTGCTCGACACGCTCGACTCGGTGACCGGAGCCGTGATCGCCGGGGTGCTGACGGTCGCGGCCTACCTGCTGTCGCACTGGGTGACGGCGCGCTTCATCGACACCGCCGTCTGAGCGGCGTGCGTACCGATCGGGGCGGGAGGGTCAGCCGTGACGATGGGACGCCACCGCAGGCTCACTGGCCCCGATCGGTACGCAAGCGTCAGCCTCAGCGGGAGGCGGCGACCAGCTCCGCGATCTGGATCGTGTTGAGCGCGGCGCCCTTGCGCAGGTTATCGCCCGAGACGAAGAGCGCGAGGCCGCGGCCGTCGGGGACGCCCTCGTCGCGGCGGATCCGGCCGACGTACGACGGGTCCTTGCCGGCCGCCTGGAGCGGGTTGGGGATGTCGCTCAGCTCGACACCCGGCGCGGCCGCGAGCAGCTCGGTGGCGCGCTCGGGCGACAGCGGCCGGGCGAACTCGGCGTTGATCGACAGCGAGTGACCCGTGAAGACCGGCACGCGGACGTTCGTCGCGGAGACCGGCAGCTCCGGGATGCCGAGGATCTTGCGCGACTCGTTGCGGAGCTTCTGCTCCTCGTCGGTCTCGTTCAGGCCGTCGTCGACGAGGTTGCCCGCGAAGGGCAGCACGTTGTAGGCGATGGTCCGCTGGTAGACGCCCGGCTCGGGGAAGGCGACCGCCTCGCCGTCGTACGCGAGCTCGCCGGCCTTGTCGCCCGCGAAGGCGATGCCGTCGGCCAGCTCGGCGACGCCGGCGATGCCGGAGCCGGAGACGGCCTGGTAGGTCGAGACGACCAGGCGCTGCAGTCCTGCCTCGTCGTGGAGCGGCTTGAGGACCGGCATCGCGGCCATCGTGGTGCAGTTGGGGTTCGCGATGATGCCGCGGCCGGCCTCGATCACCGCGGCGGCGGCCTCGGGGTTGACCTCGGAGACGACCAGCGGGATGGCGGGGTCCTTGCGGAAGGCGCTGGAGTTGTCGACGACGATGACGCCGGCGTCGACGAACACGGGGACCAGGGCACGCGAGGCGGTGGCGCCGGCGGAGAAGAGCGCGATGTCGAGGCCGCTCGGGTCGGCGGTGGAGGCGTCCTCGACGACGACGTCGCGGCCCTCGTAGGACAGCACGGTCCCAGCGGACTTCGGTGAGGAGAAGAAGCGGATCTCGTCGACCGGGAAGCGCCGCGCCGCGAGGATCTGCCTCATGGCGACGCCGACCTGGCCGGTGGCGCCGACGACGCCGATCCTGATGCCGTCGCTCATGTCAGCGCCCCGTCCCGCCGTAGACCACGGCTTCCACTTCGTCGGTGCCCAGCTCGAAGGCGGCGTGCGCCGCGTTGACGGCCGCCTCCACCTGGGTCTCGGAGACGACGACCGAGACACGGATCTCGGACGTCGAGATCATCTCGATGTTGACGCCCGCCTCGGAGAGCGACTCGAAGAACCGGGCGGAGATGCCCGGCGAGGTGCTCATCCCGGCGCCGACGACCGACACCTTGCCGACCGAGTCGTCGTAGCCGAGCCGCTCGTAGCCGACGGTGCTCTGCAGCTTGGCGAGCGCCGCCATCGCCATCTGGCCCTCGCCACGCGGGAGGGTGAAGGAGATGTCGGTCAGGCCGGTCGCCGCCGCGGAGACGTTCTGGACGATCATGTCGATGTTGATCTGGGCGTCGGCGATGGCGCGGAAGATCGCGGCTGCCTCGCCAACCTTGTCGGGTACGCCGACCACGGTGATCTTGGCCTGGCTGCGGTCGTGGGCGACGCCGGTGATGATGGCAGATTCCATGAGGCTCTCCTGTGCGACGCCGGCCTGCGGGTCCTTGACGACCCAGGTGCCCTCCCTCTCGGAGAAGGAGGACCGGACGTGGATGGGCATGTCGTAGCGGCGGGCGTACTCGACGCACCGCAGGTGCAGGATCTTGGCGCCCTGCGCGGCCATCTCGAGGGTCTCCTCGTAGGAGATACGCGGGATCTTCCGGGCGCGCGGCTCGATGCGCGGGTCGGCGGTGAAGATGCCGTCGACGTCGGAGTAGATCTCGCACACGTCGGCCTCGAGCGCGACGGCCAGGGCGACGGCGGTCGTGTCCGACCCGCCGCGGCCGAGCGTGGTGATGTCCTTCGTCGTCTGCGAGACGCCCTGGAAGCCGGCGACGATGGCGATCGCGCCGTCCGCGACGGCGCCGAGGATGCGCCCGGGCCGGACGTCGATGATCTTGGCCTTGCCGTGCTCGGCGTCGGTGATGACGCCCGCCTGCGATCCGGTGAAGGAGCGCGCCTCGTAGCCGAGGGTCTGGATCGCCATGGCGAGGACCGCCATCGAGATGCGCTCGCCCGCGGTGAGCAGCATGTCGAGCTCGCGCGCGGGCGGCAGCGGCGTGACCTCGTTGGCCAGGTCGATCAGCTCGTCGGTCGTGTCACCCATCGCGGAGACCACGACGACGACGTCGTGCCCCTGCTTCTTGGTGTTGACGATCCGCTGGGCGACTCGCTTGATCCCGACGGCGTCGGCGACCGACGAGCCGCCGTACTTCTGGACGACGATGCCCACGAGGCTGGTTCCTTGGTGGTCGAGGGGAAGAACGCGGCCGAGTTTAGTCGGCGGCCGCGAGATCCTCGCTCCGATATCGGAGTGCGGGCGCGGGCCGGCGCTACGGGACGGCGGGCGCCTCGCCCTCGAGGATCTCCTCGGCCACCGCGAGGTCCTCCTCCTCGCCGCTGAATTCGGTGTCGAGCCGGTCGTGCGAGACGACCGTCAGCAGCGCGTTGAGCACCGCCCCGGCGAGGTTGCCCCAGTTGGACACGTAGGAGAACTGCCACCACCACAGCGCCTCGTCGGCGTCGCCGCGGCGGTAGTGCCGCAGCCCGTTCTCGAGGTCGGCGGCGATGCTCGTCAGGTCGTCGGAGAGCTGGCTGACCACGATCTCCGGCGCGTAGGGGTCGAAGACGAAGCTGTAGGTGTCGGCCTCGCCGAGGATGTCGGCCAGCCGCAGCCGGAACTCGTCGAGGTCGGCCTCGGGGCCGACGTCGGGCTGGTACTCCTCGCGCGGCTCGAAGTCACGCTGCGCTCCGAGCCGGGCGCCCGCCAGCAGCACCTGGCTGACCTCGAGCAGCAGCAGCGGGATGGCCCGGCCACCGTCGCCCTCCGCCCCCACGGCGCGCAGGGAGAGCAGGAAGCTCTCGACCTGGTCGGCGATCTCCTCGGCGAAGTCCTGCTCGATCATTGCGCTGCTCTCCTTCCGGCGAACGCACGGCCGAGGGTGACCTCGTCGGCGTACTCCAAGTCTCCGCCCACCGGCAGTCCGCTGGCCAGCCGGGTGATGGCGAGGCCGAGTGGCGCGAGCTGGCGGGTGAGGTAGGTCGCTGTCGCCTCGCCCTCGAGGTTGGGGTCGGTGGCGAGGATGATCTCGGTCAGCTGGGTGTCGTTGAGGCGCGTCATCAGCTCGCGGATCCGCAGCTGGTCCGGGCCGATGCCGTCGATCGGGCTGATCGCGCCGCCGAGCACGTGGTAGCGGCCACGGAACTCGCGGGTGCGCTCGATCGCGACGACGTCCTTGTACTCCTCCACGACGCACAGCACCGTGGGGTCACGCCGCGGGTCACGGCAGATCCGGCACGTCTCCTCCTCGGAGACGTTGAAGCAGATCTTGCAGAACTTCACCCGCTGCTTGACCTCGACCAGCACGTCCGCGAGGCGGCGTACGTCGACCGGGTCGGCCTGGAGCAAGTGGAACGCGATCCGCTGCGCGCTCTTGGGACCGACGCCGGGCAGCCGGCCCAGCTCGTCGATGAGGTCCTGGACCACACCCTCATACATCTAGAAACCCAGCTTGAAGGGCGAGTCTGGGTCGTCGCCGCCGAGCCCGCCGGCGATCGGGCCGAGGGACTGGCCGGCGAGGGCGTCGGCCTGCTGCTTGGCGTCGCGGTAGGCGGCGACGATCAGGTCGCCGAGGTCGGACAGGCTGTCGGCGTCCGAGCCGTCGAACTCGCCGGCCTTGATGTCGACGCCCTGGAGCTCGCCGACGCCGTTGACGGTCACGGTGACCGCGCCGCCCGCGACGGTGCCGTCGACGGTCTGCTCGGCCAGCTGCTCCTGGGCCTGGGCGAGCTGCTCCTGCATCTGCTGGGCCTGCCCGAGCAGGGCGTTGAGGTCGAGGCCGCCGAAGGGGTTGCCCTGGTTCTCGGTCATGGTCGCAACTCTCTCACTGGTGCCGGATCTCTTCGATCATCTGGGCGCCGAGCTCGCGTTCGAGCAGCGCTGCGCCGCCGAGGTTGTCGGAGTCGGCGTCGATGTCATCGGGGTGCGCATGCTCGTCGGCGGCGCGCAGGTCGTCGGCCGTCGTGTCGGTCGCCCGGCCGGAGGCGCGGGTGGGCTGGATGGCCTCTCGGGCCGCGCCGATCGCGCCGGTGTCCCATGGCGGTCCGTCGGGATCGCGCTCCGCGCCTGGCTCGACGGGCTCCGGCGGGGGTGCCTGGTCCCACGGGGGTGCGTCGTCGGCGGGTCGCTGCTCGGCGGCGGGCGGCCGCTGCGGCTCCGCCGTGGGCTGCGGCGGGGGCTGCGGCGGGGACTGCGGCGGGGACTGCTGCGGGGACTGCTGCGGGGACTGCTGGGGTGACTGCTGGGGCGCGGAGCCGCGAGCCGGCGCGGACTGCCCGGCCGGCTGTACGCCGGGGTCGACGATCGCCTCGATGCGCCACTGCGCGCCGATGACGTCGACGATCGCCTGCTGCAGGTAGGCCGATCGGCCGCCACCGACGAACTGCTCGCGGAGGCCGGCCGTGCTGAAGCCGATCGTCAGGACATCGCCCTGCAGGTCGACGACCTGCGCGTGGTTGCTGAGCAGGGCCCAGGTCGAGCGGTTGAGCTTGGCCAGCGCCTGCACGACGTCGGGCCAGAGTCGGCGCGCGTCCACAGCGGCCATACCGCCCGACGGCACCTGGGTCTGCGCCGCCGACGCGGCCGGCTCGGAGGCGGCGGCGGGCTGGGCAGGTGGCGGTGTCGGAGCGGCAGGCTGGGGCGGCGAGACCGACACCGGCTCGTCGCTCGGCGGGGTCGGCTGCGCCGACGGAGCCGGCGGAGGGGCCGGCGTCGGCGTCGGGGCCGGCGTCGGGGCGGCGATCGTCGGCACGATCTCCGGCGTCGGGGCAGCGGCCCGGGGCGCCGGCCGGTCCTGCGCCGGAGCGGCCGGGGCGGCGACGGGGGCCGCGGTCGGCGTCCCGCTCACGGAGAGGCGGCGCTCGAGCCGGTCGAGGCGGGCGGCCAGGCCCTCGGTGCCGTGGTCGGCACCCGGCAGCAGCACCCGCGCACAGATCAGCTCGAGCAGCAGCCGCGGCGCGGTCGCCCCGCGCATCTCGGTGAGACCGGTGGCGACCAGGTCGGCCGCGCGGGACAGGTCGGTCGGGCCGAACCGGCCGGCCTGGGCGGCCAGGCGCTCCCCGGCGTCCGGGGCGACGTCGATGAGCCCGGTCGCGGGGGCGTCGGGGACCGCCGACACGATGACGAGGTCGCGCAGCCGGCGGAGCAGGTCCTCGGTGAAGCGACGCGGGTCCTGCCCGGTCTCGATCACCTTGTCGACGACGCCGAAGACGGCCGAGCCGTCGCCCGCCGCGAAGGCATCGACGACCTCGTCGAGCAGCGAGTCCGGCGTGTAGCCGAGCAGGCCGGCCGCCAGGTCGTAGGTCACGCCGTCGGGGCCGGAGCCACCGAGCAGCTGGTCCATCACGGAGAGGGTGTCGCGGGCGGAGCCGCCCCCGGCCCGCACGATGAGCGGCAGCGCGGCGGGCTCGACCGCGACGCCCTCCTTCTCGCAGATCTCGCCGAGGTAGGACGTCAGGAGCCGGGGCGGGATCAGCCGGAACGGGTAGTGGTGGGTCCGCGACCGGATCGTCGGGATGACCTTCTCCGGCTCCGTGGTCGCGAAGATGAAGCGCAGGTGCGGCGGCGGCTCCTCGACGAGCTTGAGCAGGGCGTTGAAGCCCTGGGCGGAGACCATGTGGGCCTCGTCGATGATGTAGACCTTGTAGCGGCTGCGCACCGGCGCGAAGAACGCCTTCTCGCGCAAGTCGCGGGCGTCGTCGACACCGCCGTGCGAGGCCGCGTCGATCTCGATGACGTCGATGCTGCCCGGCCCGCCCCGCGCCAGGTCGCGGCAGGAGTCGCACTCACCGCACGGGTCGGCGACCGGAGCCTGCTCGCAGTTGAGCGCGCGGGCCAGGATGCGGGCGCTCGTGGTCTTCCCACAGCCGCGGGGACCGGAGAAGAGGTAGGCGTGGTTCACCCGGTTGTTGGCCAGTGCGGCCCGCAGCGGACCGGTGACGTGCTCCTGCCCGATGACCTGCTGGAACGTCTCGGGCCGGTAGCGGCGGTAAAGCGCGAGGGGTGACTCCACGCTGAAACCCTAACCACCGTCGCCGACATCCGCCGACGCCGTCACCCGCCCCTCGCAGTAACGTGCCCGCATGGGCTCGGCAACAGGCAGGCGCGTGGTCGTCACCGGCGGGTGCGGGAAGCTCGGGAGGGCGGTCGTCGCCGACCTCGTCGCGCACGACTGGAAGGTCGTGGTCTTCGACCGGACCGCCCCGGACCGCGCCGACGTCACCTATGTCCCGGTCGACCTCACCGACTACGCGGCGGTCCTCGACGCGATGCTCGGGGTCGAGGAGCGCTACGACGCGGTCGATGCCGTCGTACACCTCGCGGCGGTTCCGGCGCCGGGGCTGCGCGGCGATGCGGCCACCTTCGCCAACAACATGAACGCGACCTACCACGTCTTCACGGCCGCCCGCCGGGCCGGCGTGACGAACATCGTCTGGGCCTCGAGCGAGACCGTGCTCGGACTGCCGTTCGACACCCCGCCGCCCTACGTCCCGGTCGACGAGGACTACCCGCCTCGGCCCGAGAGCACCTACTCGCTGGTGAAGACGCTCGAGGAGACCATGGCGGCGCAGCTGTGCCGGTGGGACCCGGCGCTGAAGATGTACGGCCTGCGGTTCTCCAACGTGATGGAGCCCCAGGACTACCAGGCGTTCCCCTCCTACGACGCCGACGCGCGGGCCCGCAAGTGGAACCTGTGGGGCTACATCGACGCCCGCGACGGCGCCCAGGCCGTACGCCGGGCGCTCGACCACCCGGGGACAGGGACCGAGGTCTTCATCATCGCCAACGCCGACACGGTGATGTCACGCCCGAGTGCGGAGCTCGTCGCCGAGGTGTTCCCGGACGTCGAGGTCCGCGGCAACCTCGGCGAGCACGACACGCTGCTGTCGATCGAGAAGGCGCGCCGGGTGCTGGGCTACGAGCCGGAGCACAGCTGGCGGGCGGTCTGAGAGCCCCTTTTGGACGAGCAGGACCGCTCGCCTAGACTCCCTCGCAACCCCCCGCGTGGCGGCATCTCGTGAACCTCCCCAGGGCCGGAAGGCAGCAAGGATAAGCGAGCTCTGTCGGGTGCGCGGGGGGCCTCTTCGTTCCCGGCGTGACGCGGGTAGCGCCGATTTCGTCGGCTGCGATCGGGACGGGTAGCCTCCTCCACGGATCTGTCGCCTAGTGGCCTATGGCGCTCGCTTGGAAAGCGGGTTGGGTGCAAGCCCTCGGGGGTTCGAATCCCCCCAGATCCGCCATCAGGAAACTGCAGGCTGACCTGCACGAACGCCGATCCGGACCACTAGGCCGGGTCGGCGTTGTGGTTCTCCGCCGCCGGACCGGTCGTCCGGCGCACGACAAGCTCGGTCGGTACGACGACCCGCTGCGGCTCGTCGGCGCCGGTCGCCCGGACCCGGTCCAGGAGGAGGCGGACGAGCTCGCGGCCGATGGCGTGGAAGTCCTGGCTGACCGTGGTCAGCGGCGGGTAGGTGAACTCGCCCAGGGCGATGCCGTCGAAGCCCACCACGGAGACGTCCTCGGGCACGCGCCGACCGGCCTCGTGCAGCGCGCGGAGCAGGCCGAGCGCCGTCTCGTCGTTGGCACAGAAGACGGCCGTGACGGACGGGTCGGCCGCGATCTCGTGGCCGAGGCCGTAGCCGGTGCGCGCCGTCCAGTCGCCGCGCCACGGCTCGGGCACCCGCCGCCCCGCCTCCTCGAGCATGCGCCGCCAGGTGTCGAGCCGGACGGCGGCCGGCTCGGAGTCCGCCGGTCCGGCGACGTGGTGCACGGTGCGGTGCCCGAGGTCGAGCAAGTGCTGGACGGCCTCGCGGGTGCCCTGCGCCTGGTCGGCCACGACGGCGGGATAGCGCCCGGCGAACCGCGAGTCCGACACGACCACGGGCAGGTCCGCCGGCAGCGCCAGCTCCTCGGGCGTCGCCTGCTCGGCGCGGATCACGACGAGCCCGTCGATGGCCTGGTGGGTCAGCCGCGACGCCGCCGACTGCCAGTCGTCGACCTCATCGCGCCGGACGTCGACGACGGTGACACCGACGTTCTGCGCCGCGGCGGCCCCGATCACGCCTTCGGTCGTCAGGGCCTCCCCGGTCCGTTCGAAGCGGTGCGCGAGCAGCCCGATCGTGCCGAACTCCCCGGCGCGGAGCGCCCGCGCCGCGTGGTTCGGCGCATAGCCGAGACGTTCCATCGCCGCCAGGACCTTCGCTCGGGTCTCGGGCCGCACGCTCGTGCTCCCGTGCGCCACCCGCGAGACGGTCTGGCCCGAGACCCCCGCCAGCCGGGCCACGTCGTTGATCGAGGCGCCGCGGCGCGGCCTCCGGGGGTCCAGCATGGCCGGATGCTAGCGCCTGGCCACCGGACCGGCGGCCGGTGCGGCGGAGACCGTCCGGCTACGATGTTGACGTCAACATGCCATCCCGACGAGGAGCCCCACGATGACGACGTCCGGTGCAGGAGCGAGCGCTCGCGTCACCTTCGACCCGCGCCGCACGGCCGATCCGCTCTGCGTCAGCGAGAACAAGCGGCCCGCGCACTCCGACCACCGCTGGTTCCGCGATGCCGACGAGGCGCTGAGCGGGGTGAGCTCGTTCGAGCAGAGCCTCTCGGGCACCTGGAAGCTGCACTGGGCCAGGAACGCCGACGGGGTCATCGACGGCTGGCAGCAGCCCGGCGTCGACACGTCCGGCTGGGACGACGTACGCGTGCCCGGCCACCTGCAGCTCCAGGGCTACGGCACCCCGCAGTACACCAACGTGCAGTACCCCTGGGACGGTCACGAACAGGTGGCGCCCGGCCAGGTGCCGACCCGCTACAACCCGGTCGCGTCCTACGTGACGACGTTCGCCCCCGATCGGCCGCTCGAGGCGGGCGAGCGGCTCGGCATCACGTTCCACGGCGCCGAGTCGGCGGTCGCCGTCTGGCTCAACGGGGCGTACGTCGGCTATGCGACCGACTCCTTCACGCCGTCCGAGTTCGACCTCACCGAGCACGTGACCGACGGCGAGAACGTCCTGGCCGCCCAGGTCTTCACGTGGACCAGCGGGTCATGGCTCGAGGACCAGGACTTCTTCCGGTTCTCCGGCCTCTTCCGCGACGTGGTGCTGACCCGTCGCCCGCGCGTCCACCTGGAGGACATCCGGGTGACGACAGCGGTGTCGGCCGACCTGGCCGAGGCCACGGTCACCGTGCGGGTGCGGCTCGGCGGTCCCGGCTCGGTCCGGGCCACCCTCGAGGGTGTCGGCGCGCTCGAGGAGCAGGCCGACGGCTCGCTCGCCGTCGCCGTCCGCGACCCGCACCTGTGGAGCGCCGAGGACCCCCACCTCCACGACCTCGTCGTCGAGGTGCTCGACGACGACGGCGAGCTCCTCGAGCACGTCCCGCTGGCAGTGGGGCTACGGCGGTTCGCGATCGAGGACGGACTGCTGAGGATCAACGGGCAGCGGGTCGTGCTCAAGGGCGTCAACCGGCACGAGTTCGGCCTCAACGGCCGGGTGGTGACGCGCGAGGAGACCGAGGCCGACATCCGGATCCTCAAGGCCGCCGGCGTGAACGCCGTACGCACGAGCCACTACCCCAACAACACCTACTTCTACGAGCTGTGCGACAGGTACGGGCTCTACGTCATCGACGAGATGAACCTCGAGACGCACGGTCTCTGGGACGCCGTCGCGAACGGCGACGTCACCCTCGACGAGGCCGTGCCGGGTGACCGGCCGGAGTGGCTCCCCGCTCTCCTGGACCGCGCGGCGAGCATGCTCGAGCGGGACAAGAACCATCCGTCGGTGGTCATGTGGTCCTGTGGCAACGAGTCGTTCGGCGGCAGCAACCTCCTCGCCGTCGCCGACTGGTTCCGCGAGCACGACGACCGCCCAATCCACTACGAGGGCGTGCACTGGGACCCGCGCCACCCCGAGACCACCGACGTCGTCTCGCAGATGTACACCCCGGCGGCGGCCGTCGAGGCCTTCCTGGCCGAGCACCGCGACAAGCCGTTCGTGCTGTGCGAGTACGCCCACGCGATGGGCAACTCGTTCGGCGCCGTCGCGAAGTACGTCGACCTCGCCTACCGCGAGCCGCTCCTCCAGGGTCTCTTCGTCTGGGACTTCGCCGACCAGGCGGTCCGGACCACGGACCGGCACGGGCGCACGTACGACGGCTACGGCGGCGACTTCGGGGAGGCGCCGCACGACGGCGACTTCTGCGGCAACGGTGTCGTCCTGCTCGACCGCACCCCGACGCCGAAGCTCGCCGAGCTGAAGTACCTCTACCAGCCGTTCCGGCTCTCGGTCACCCGCGACGAGCTGACGGTCGAGAACCGCCACCTGTTCACCGGCTCGGCGGCGTACGACGTCGTGGTGACCGTGGCCCGCGAGGGCGCCGTCCTCGCCGAGGCGCCGCTCGCCACCGACGTCGGGCCGGGTGGGACGACCGCCTACCCGCTGCCCGTGGCCGTCCCGGACGTGCCCGGCGAGTACACGGTCGACGTGTCGATCCGGCTCCGCTCCGCGACCGCATGGGCCCCGGCCGGACACGAGGTCGCGTCCGAGCAGGACGTCTTCCGGGTCGGCGCCCCGGTCGGTCGGCCCCCGGCTCCGCGGCCCCGGCTGGTGAACGGGATCCACAACGTCGGCGTGCACGGGCCGCGGTTCTCCGCGCTCTTCTCCAAGCTCCACGGCGGGCTGGTCTCCTACCGCTACGCCGGCCGCGAGCTGCTGCGGTCGTCCCCCCGCCCGTGCTTCTGGCACGCGCCGACCGCGAACGAGCGCGGGTGGGGCATGGGGGCCGAGGACGGCCAGTGGCTGCTCGCCAGCCGCTACGCGGCCCTCCGCCCGGGCACCCCGGCCCCGGAGGTCTCGGAGCAGGCGGAGGGCGTGGCCGTCACCTACCGCTACGCCCTGCCGACCGTCCCCGCCTCCGGGTGCGACGTGACCTACCTCGTCGACGGAGAGGGCCGCGTCGACGTCACGATGATCGTGCGTCCCGGCGACGGCCTGCCCGACCTGCCCGAGCTGGGCCTGCTCCTCGAGGTACCGGCCGACCTGCACCGGCTGGAGTGGTACGGCGACGGTCCGCACGAGGCGTACGCCGACCGGCGCGGCAGCGTTCGCCTCGGTCGCTGGAGCGCCGAGGTCACGGAGCTTCTGACGCCGTACCTGCGGCCGCAGGAGGCGGGCAACCGCACCGGCGTGCGGTGGGCCGCCGTGACCGACGACCGCGGCTGGGGCATGCGGGTCTCCGCCTCCGAGGCGGACGGGCTCGAGCTCTCCGCCCTGCCGTGGACGCCGTTCGAGATCGAGAACGCCGCGCACCCCGTCGACCTCCCTCCCGTGCAGAAGACGGTGCTGCGCCCGGCGTGGCGGCGCCGCGGTGTCGGCGGCGACGACTCGTGGGGGGCGCGCACCCATCCCGAGCACCTGGTGCCCGCTGGCGAGGAGCTCACGTTCCGGTTCTCGTTCGAGGGAGTGCTCTGAGTCGGCGGGCGCGGGTCAGCCGATGTCCTCGCCGGCCAGCGCCTTCGCAGCGAGGCGCTCCTCCTCGCTGACCTCCCAGACCTCCCAGGCCGCGTGCAGGGCGAGCGCGAGAATGCAGCAGCCGAGGACCAGGTCCGGCCAGCCGGAGTCGACCCACAGCGTCAGCAGGCCCATGGCGATGATCGCGACGTTGACGAGGACGTCGTTGCGCGCCGACGCGAACGCCGCGGTGCTCAGCGACCCGCCCCGGTGCCGGGAGCCGGCCAGCAGCCACGCGCTGGTGCCGTTGACCGCGATCGCCCCCAGGGAGGCGAGCACGAGCGGGACGACGTCGGGGGTCTGCGGGTCGGCGAACCGCCCGACCGTCTGCCACCCGGCGACCGATGCCGGGGCGAGGATCACCACGGCCATCGCCTTGCCCAGCACCGCGCGGCGGGCCAGCGGCCAGCCCAGCGCCATGAGGATCAGCAGGTTGACGGCGGTGTCCTCGAGGAAGTCGACGCTGTCGGCCAGCAGGGACACCGAGCCGGCCGTGAGCGCGACGGCGAGCTCGACGAAGAAGTAGCCGAAGTTGAGGACGGCGACGACCAGCACCGTGCGGCGCAGCCGGGCGACGTCCGGGAGCCGCTCCGGTCGATCCTCGGGGTCCACGGGGTCCACGGACCCGAACCTATCGATGGCGGGTGCGATCACCCGGCCGTGGGCACGGTCTCACTGCACACGCCGGACCACCTCTGCGCCGACCAGCAGCGCCGTCGCGAGCACCCCGCCGACCAGCGGTCCGAGGATGCCCGGCGGCGGTTCGGCACGGCCGAGCAGCGCGGCGAGCAGGCGCCGTCCCTCGTAGACGGCCGCCTCGATCTCGCTCACGGCAGCGACTCCAGGGCGCCGCCGGCGAGCACGAGCAGCGGAAGCAGCGCGACGAGGCAGGCCGTCTCCAGCGCCCGCAGCAGCGGTCGGACGAGCAGTGCCGGGCCGTGGGCGTCCTCGCCGCCGGCGGTCGGCCCGCGAGCCACGGCCAGCAGTACGCCGCCCGCGCCGGCGAGGCCCAGGGCACCGACCGTCCGCCAGGTGTCGTGCTCCCAGAGCGCCACGCCGACGGTGACGAGCAGTCCGAGCGCACCCGCGGCCAGCCCCGGCAGCGCAGCGAGCGACGGCGCGAGGTGACGGGCGCGCAGCAGGACGATCGCCGCGGCGCATCCCGACAGCGCCAGGCCTGCCGGACCGTGCCGCGCGACCAGCGGGGTCAGCCCCACGTGCACGACCGCGAGCCCGACCGACGCCCCGAGCAGGAGCTCGCGTGCGGTCCGCGCCTCGTCGGCGAGGGCGTCGACGTCGACCCGGCCGCGCGGACGGGTGATCCGCCCGACCGCGACCCAGGGAAGCCCCCCGGTGACAAGCGTCCCGAGACCGATCAGGACACTCGCCAGCACGCTCAACGGGACGTCCCGGATCGATAGCACGGCACCGATCACGGCACCGACCGCGCCGATGACCGCGGCCGGCAGCAGGCGGAGCCGATGCGCCGGCAGCCCCGTCATCGCCAGCGAGGCGACGGCGAGGATGGCGCCCCCGCCTGCGGCGCACGCCACACCGACGTCACCCGGTCTCAGGTCCGCTGCGAGCTGGACGGCGGCCAGGGCGGCGTACGCGGCGGCGATCAGTGTCGCGGCGATTGCCGCCGGGGCTGCGCGGCGCCCGAGACCGTCCGCGAGCAGCACGAGGGCCAGCGCCGCGGTCAGCCGGCCGTCGCCGACGACCGCCAGCGGCACGGCGGCGAGCACGAGCAGCACGGCGCCGACGAGGACCGGCCAGCCCGCCGGCTCGACGACGGGAACACCAGAGGGCAGCGCCTCGACCGGGTCGTCGTGGACGGTCGGCGGCGGGGGTGGCGGAGCGAGGACGAGCACGGCGCCGTCCGGCACGTCCTGCGTCGAGAGACCGGCCCGGTCGTCGAGGACCGCTCCGCTGACGGTGCAGAGTCGCAGGCCGTCGTACGACTCCACGTCGAGACGGCGGGCGAGACCCGGGACGAGCTCGGCGACCGGCAGCGCCGACGGGACCGCGAGGTCCAGCCGGCGGCCACCTCCGACGACGCTGACCCGGAGCAGCGCGGTGGTCACCGGAACGCCCGGGCCCCGGCCTGGTCGGCACTCTGGTAGGCCTCCTGCGCGGCCGCGACGGCAGCGCCGAGCCGGGCGAGCAGCATCCGCATCTCGCTCTGCGCGGACTCCCAGACCGCCTTCGCCTCGAGGTAGGCCATCTGGGCGGAGCCGTACCACTCCGCCTGCAGCGGGGCCAGCTCTGCGGCCAGCCGTTCGATCCGCTCCTCCGACGCGGCGACCGCGCGCGCCAGGTCCGCCGCCGCCTGCTGAAGCGCGGCGTGGTCGACGGTGATGACATCCGACATGGCCGGCTCCTAGCGGGACGGGTCGAGGCGGTGGCCGAGAGCAGCCGCCTGGGCCTGGTCGGTCGCGACGTTGAGCCGCTCGACGGCGGCGAGCTGGTCGTGGAACCACTGCAGCTTGGCGGTGACCCGCTGCTGCTGACGGGCCCACTCGGCATAGGTGGCGGTGAACGCCCGGCCGCCAGCGCCCCGCCAGCGGGAGCCGAGCGCGACCTGGCCGCTGAGCGACCCGAGCAGGCCGTCGAGGTCGGCCTTGGCGGTGAGGGCGAGGCGGGCGCCGTGGTCGAGCGCGCCGACCACCTGCCCGGTGGTGAGGGACATCGGAGCTCCTTCCTGTCCGGGTGCGGGCGCACCGCGGTACCGCCCTGTCTGCCCCCGCATCGGCCGCCGAAACCAGCGATCCGAGTTATCCACAGGCAGCGGCCGGACCGGCGCCGACGGTCGGTGCCGGCCCCTAGCGTCGGTCCCTCGGGAAGGAGTCGGCATGGACCGGATCGAGCTGCGACCACCGCCGGTGCTCGACCGCGCGGACGGCGGCGGGGCACTGCTGAGTGCCCTGCCCGTGCTCGGCAGCCTGGGCTCGATCGGGCTGGTGGCCACGATGGCGGGCGGCCCTCGGCAGTACGCCGGCATCGCGCTGTTCGTCGCCGCGGCGGTGCTGATCGCGGTGGCCCAGGTCGAGCGTCAACGCCGGCAGCGGAGCCGTTCGATCGATGCCGCCCGCCGGGACTACCTCGCCCATCTCGCCGACGTCCGCACCCGCCTCCGCGCCGCCGGCGACGGTCAGCGCGCCGCCGCACTGGCCCGGCACCCGCCACCTGCGGCGCTGGCCGCGCTCGTCGAGGGCGGTGCGTGGCGTCCCGGCGGCGGGAGGCAGGTCCGCTACGGTGCCGCCGACCTTCCGCTGGAGCGGGCGCCGACGTGCCCGGAGATCGGTGCGCGGGCGGACCCCTTCTGCGCCGCCGCCGTACGCCGGCTCGTCACGGCGTTCGAGACCTGGCCCGCGTTGCCCGCGACCGTCGACCTGCGCGGCACGAGGGTTCTGACCGCCCCCGCCGGCCTGGCGCGGGCCCTGGTCTGCTCGGCGGCGCTCACGCCGGACGTCGCCATCGGCGTCCTCGCCGCCACCGAGGCGGCATCGCGCTGGGAGTGGGTCAAGTGGCTGCCGCACTCGGCCGGCCGGGTCGACGACGGGGTCGGGCCGCGCCGATTGGTCGTAGGGACCGCCGAGGTGCTGTCCGCCCTGGCCCCGGAGGGGCGGCACCTGCTCCTCGTCGCCGACGGCGTGCCACCGCCCGCGCCGGGCCCCGCCATGACCGTGATCGCGGTGGCCGGCCGGTTCACCGTCGACGGCCGGACGGTTCCGGGCGTCGCCGACGACTGTCCGACGGAGGTGGCCGAGGCGTTCGGCCGCCGTCTCGCCGGGCGGGCACCGGCGCTCGCCGGCCAGCCCGACTGGTCACCGCGGCCGCCCGGCGACCGGCTCACCGTCGTGATCGGGACCTCGGACACCGGAGCCGACGTACGCCTCGACCTGAAGGAGGCGGCCCTCGGCGGCCACGGACCGCACGGCGCGGTCATCGGCGCGACCGGCTCGGGCAAGTCCGAGCTGCTCCGGGCGATGGTGCTGCGGCTCGCCCTCAGCCATCCGCCTGCCGAGCTCAACCTCGTCCTGATCGACTTCAAGGGCGGTGCCGCCTTCGACGGGCTCACCGGCCTGCCCCACGTCTCGGCGCTCATCACCAACCTCGCCGACGAGCTCGACCTGCTCGGCCGCACCGCGGAGGCGCTCACCAGCGAGCTCACCAGGCGACAGGAGCTCATCCGCGCCGCGGACGGCGATCGGGGCGGGCTGCCGACCCTGCTGGTCGTCGTCGACGAGTTCGCCGAGCTGCTCGCCGCCAGGCCCGACCTCGACGAGCTGTTCGTGACCATCGGCCGCCTCGGTCGCGGGCTCGGGATCCACCTGCTGGTCGCCTGCCAGCGGCTCGACGAGGGGCGCTGGCGCGGACTCGAGTCGCACCTCTCCTACCGCATCGGGCTGCGCACGTTCACCGCCGAGGAGTCCCGCGCGGTGCTGGGCGTCGTCGACGCCTACGAGCTCCCTGCGTCGCCCGGCCTCGGCTACCTCCGGACCGACCCGCGCACGCTCGTCCGCTTCCGGGCGCCGTACGTCGGCACGGTGCTGCGCCAGCCCCCCGACCCGCACCGGGTGCTGCCGTTCACCGCCGCCCCCGTCCAGGGCCCGCCCCCTCGCCCGGTCCCCGTCGTCGATGCGTGCGTGGCCGTCATGCAGGGGCGGGGCAGCGCCCATCGGATCTGGCTGCCGCCGCTGGACGTCCCGGCCACCCTCGGCGACCTCCTTCCCGAGGTGGCCGTGGACCCGGTGCGCGGGTTCGGGGTGCCGCGGGCGACCGTGCCGCTCGGCGAGATCGACCGGCCTTCCCGGCAGCGACGCGATCTGCTGGAGGTCGACCTGACCGCCGGCCACGTCGCGATCGTCGGCACGACCGGTAGCGGGCGCAGCACCCTGCTGCGGACCGCCGTCGCGGGGCTCGCCGTCACCCGGACGCCGCAGGAGGTCGCCGTCCACCTGCTCGACCTCGGCGGGGCGCTGGCGCCCCTCGCCGGCCTGCCCCACGTGACCGCCCGGGCCGGTCCGGACGAGCCCGAGCTGGCGGCGCGCATGGTGCGCGAGCTCCGACGCGGCCACCGCCGCCCGACGCTCCTGGTCGTCGACGACTGGGCGGCGCTGCGCTGCCACCTGCCCGACGTCGAGGAGGACGTGGCGCTCCTCGCGGCGCACGGTCGGGCGTCGGGCGTGCACCTGCTGGTCACGACCGGACGGTGGACGGACCTGCGGGCGGCGGTCCGGGACCTGTTCGACACCCGCCTCGAGCTCCGCCTCGCCGACCCGCTCGACTCGGAGGTCGACCGACGGCTCGCGGCCGCCGTGCCGCGCGACCGGCCCGGACGCGGCATCGTCGACGGCGCCCACTTCCTCGCCGCCGTCCCCCGCCTCGACACTTCGACGGATGCTCGGCCCGAGGCCCGACCCGCCGCCCGATCCAGCCAGCGACGCGCCGAGACGTCCGCCGACGCCGTGCTCACCGACCTCGTGGAGGCGGTGCGCCGACACTGGCCCGGCCCGACGCAGCCCCGGCTGCGAGCGCTGCCGGCAACTGTCCGGCTCGGGGAGCTGCCCGCGGCCGCCGGCGTCCGCCTCGGCATCTGCGAGGGCGATCACGCCGTGCTCACCCTGCCGCCGTCCGGCCATCTGGTCGTGCTGGGCGACGACGGGTCCGGCCGGACCAGCCTGCTACGCACGATCGTGCACGAGGTCGTCCGGGCCCATCCGGCGGATCGGATCGTCTTCCTCGACCCCCGCGCGACGTTGGCGGGGCGGCTCCCCGACCGGTCGATCCACGTCACCGGCGACCCGACGGCAGCCCTCGCCGTCGTGGCCGAGCAGCTGACCGGGATGCTGACTGGGATGCTGACCGAGGGGCCGGCCGCGCGACAGGCACCGGCCACCTCCACGTGGGTGCTCGCCGACGACGTCGATCTCGCTCCTGCCACCGCCTGGCAGCCGATCCTGCCCGTGCTCGCACGCTCCGCCGACGTCGGCCTCAGGCTCGTCGTCTCCCGCCGGGTCGGGGGTGCCGGCCGGGCGTTCTACGAGCCACTGCTCGCCACCCTTCGCGAGCTGGGCAGCCCCGGGGTGATCCTCTCCGGCAGCGCCGAGGAAGGTCCGCTGGTGACCGGTGTCCCAGCCCGCCCGGCCGACCCGGGACGGGCGCGATGGGCGCGCTCCCATCACGAGCCGACGGTCTTTCAGGCGGCGTACCTCGACCCCTAGGATTTGATCGATCCAACTGCTAATGTCGCCTAACCGGATAGACAAAGCGACGAGTCAACACCCAGCCGTAACCTGGCGTCAATCTCCCGGCGACGTCGAAGGTGCAGGCTGGCCGACGGACACCCGACAGCCAAGGAGGTTGAGATGGAGAATCCCACCACGACCGACCGGGACGACGACGCCGACCGCATCGTCCAGCAGCGGAGCAGGCTCAAGTCCCGCCACGCCAGCGCTCTCGCCAAGCTCATGATCGAGCGGGAGGACCTGCGTGGAACGCACGCGTTCGCCGACTTCATCGACGACTCGCTGCGCTGGTCTGCCTGACGACGGGACGTCCTGCGCTCTGGTCGCCCCACCGACCGGAGCGCAGGACGTCCGAACTCAGCGCTTCTTGAACATGCTGCGCATCAGCTCGCGCGCGGCGGTGTTCATCGCACTCTTGAACGCCGAGGACTTCACGACCTTCTCCAGCGTCGAGTCGTCGTCCTGGTGCGATCGGGGCCGGGACCGGGACTCCTTCGGGGCCTTCGCCTGCTTGGCGGCCACCTTCGCCTCCGCCTCGGCCCGCTCGGCAGCCTGGGCAGCGGCCATCTTCGACCCCAGCGACTCGGCGGCCGACGGGTTGTTCACGGCTGTCGCGTAGGTCGCATAGCTGGGCGACGCCTTCACCGCGGCATCGATGGCAGCCGGGTCGGTCGCAGCCATCAGCGACTCAGGCGCCCGCAGCCTCGTCCAGGCGACGGGCGTCGGTGCGCCGCGCTCGTTCATGACGGTCACGATCGCCTCGCCGATGCCGAGCGTGGTGATCACGGTGCCGAGGTCGTCGTACGACGAAGTCGGGTAGGTGTTGACGGTCTGCTTGAGCGCCTTGGCGTCGTTGGGGGTGTTGACCCGCAGCTGGTGCTGGATGCGCGACCCCAGCTGAGCCAGGACGTCCTCGTGGATGTCGGTCGGCGACTGGGTCACGAAGAAGACGCCCACGCCCTTGGAGCGGATCAGCCGGACGGTCCGGGTGATCGTGTCGAGGAACTCCTTCGACGCCCCGTCGAAGAGCAGGTGCGCCTCGTCGAAGAAGAAGACCAGCTTCGGCTTGTCGGGGTCACCGACCTCGGGGAGCTTGCGGAAGAGGTCGGCGAGCAACCACATCAGGAACGTCGAGAAGATCGCCGGACGGTCGGCGAGGTTGGGCAGCTCGAGCAGCGACACCCGGCCGCGGCCGTCACCCTCGACCGCGAGGAACTCCGCGGAGTCGAAGGCCGGCTCGCCGAAGAACGCCTCGGCGCCCTGGTCCTGGAAGGCGATCAGCTCGCGGAGGATGACCCCGACGGTCGCCGAGGAGAGGCCGCCCAGCCCGGTGAGGTCGGCCTTCCCCTGATCGCTGGTGAGGTACTGCAGCACGGCCCGCAGGTCGGCGAGGTCGATCAGCGGGAGCGAGGCGTTCTTGGCGTAGTGGAAGACCAGGCCGAGCGAGGACTCCTGGGTGTCGTTGAGCTCCAGCACCTTCGCGAGCAGGGTGGCGCCGAAGGTCTCGACGGTCACCCGCACCGGGATGCCGCTGCCGACGCCGCCGAGCGCGTAGTACTGCACCGGGAAGGTCTTCGGGGACCACTGCTGGCCCACCGAGGCGGCCCGCGCCGCGAGCTTGTCGCTCGGGGTGCCGGGCGACGCCAGCCCGGACAGGTCGCCCTTGATGTCGGCGGCGAAGACGGGGACGCCGTTGGCGGAGAGCTGCTCGGTGATGAGCTGCAGCGTCTTGGTCTTGCCGGTTCCGGTCGCCCCGGCCACCAGACCGTGGCGGTTGAGCATGCCGAGCGGGATCCGGATGTGGACGTCGCTGAGGTTCTCGGCGTCGAGCATCAACCCGCCGAGCTCGAGTGCGGTGCCGTCGAACTCGTAGCCCGGCCGCACGGCTGCGACCACCGGGTTGTCCGGCTCCGCGGGGGCCGTAGCAGGCTCCGTCGGAGCGACAGCGGTCTCGGCGGGCCGGCCGTCGGGTTCGGGCGCGGCAGGCGTCTCGGTCATGCGGCTGAGCCTAAGGCGCAACCCTCCGCAGTCGTTATAGTCGCGAAGGTGATCTTCAAGCGTGTGGGCGACGGGCGCCCCTACCCCGATCACGGGCTGTCGCCGAAGCAGTGGGCGGCCGTGCCGCCGCGTCAGATCCGGCTCGACGAGCTGGTCACGACCAAGGACACGCTGCAGCTGGCGGCGCTGCTCGACGAGGACTCCACGTTCTACGGCGACCTCTTCGCCCACGTGGTCGAGTGGAACGGCGAGCTCTACCTCGAGGACGGCCTCCACCGCGCCCTGCGCGCCGCGCTGCAGCAACGGCACATCCTGCACGCCCGCGTGCATACGATCGAGGACCGCACGACGTGACCCAGGCAGTGAAGACCACTGTCACACTCGCCGTGCTCGCAGCACTGTTGGGGTTCGGCGCCTCGTGGGGCTGGTCGGCGCTCACCGCACCACTTCCGGAGCTGGCCGACGCGCCCACCTGTGTCGAGACGCCCATCGAGGCCGGCGACACCATCACGCCCGAGCGGGTGACCGTCAGCGTGCTCAACGCGGGCAAGCGGGTCGGGCTCGCGACCCGCACGATGACCGCCCTCACCGGGCAGGGCTTCAACAAGGGCGACAGGGGCAACGCGCCGAGCGGCACGGACGTCGGCAACGCCCAGATCTGGACCGACGACCCCGGCAGCCCGGCGGTCGCGCTCGTCGCCAGCCGGATCCCCAAGGTCAGGGTCGTGCAGCGCGACGTCGACCAGGTCGGCGTCGTCCTCGTCGTGGGCGACAAGTTCGACACGGTCAGCGGAGGCGTCGCCTCGGTCGAGGCGGCGAAGGGTACGACGATCTGCTCACCGCCGACCTGACGCGGCCGGCCGGCGGGCGGGTCAGGGATCGTCGCGGAGCCACTGCGCGAGCCGCCCGTGACGGCTCACCTGACGCAGCCGTCGCTCGGTCTGCTCGCGGACGCCGCGCGGGGTGACGACGAGGACGTCGTCGAGCGCGCGGAGCACCGTCCGTTTCTCCGGCACCATCGCGTCGCCGTCCCTCACGACGAGCGAGACCGAGGCCCCGCGCGGCAGGCGCAGCTCGCCGACCTCGACGCCGTGGAGCTGCGACCCCGGCGTGACGGTGATCTGCAGCAGGTCGGCCGCCACCCGCTCGAGCGGTGCCGCCTCCAGGTCCAGGGCGCGCGGGTCCGAGGGCCGCGCCACGCCGAGCAGACGCGCGACGGCGGGTAGCGACGGCGCGGTCAGCAGGGTGTAGACGACCACCATCACGAAGACGAGGTCGAAGAGTCGCTCCGCGCCGGGCACCTCCTCCGCCAGCGGGATCGTCATGAGCACGACGGGTACGGCGCCGCGCAGGCCCGCCCACGACAGGAACGCCCTCTCCTGCCACCTCAGCCGGGCGCCCAGCCCGCTGACGAGCACCGACAGCGGCCGGGCGACGACCGTCAGCACGAGACCGGCCGCGAGGGCGAGGCCGACCGTGTGCCAGGAGATCCGGCCGGGCGAGAGGAGCAGCCCGAGCATGACGAAGAGACCGATCTGGGCCAGCCAGGCGAGCCCCTCGGCGAACGACCTCGTCGCCCTGCGGTGCGGCAGCTCGGCGTTGCCGAGCACGAGCGCGGCGACGTACACGGCGGCGAAGCCGCTGCCGTGGGTGAACCCGCCCAGCCCGTAGGCCAGGAGGGTCAGGATCAGGACGGCGAGCGGGTAGAGGCCGGTCGACGGCAGCGCCGCCCGGCGCATCAGCCAGGCGCCGCCGAAACCGACGGCGAGGCCGACGAGGGTGCCCTCGACCAGCTCGTAGGCGACCAGGCCGCCCACCATCCACAGCGGACGGTCGTCGACGGTCCCGCTCGCGATGATCGACACCAGCACGACGGTCGGGGCGTCGTTGAGCCCCGACTCGGCCTCGAGCGCGCCCATGATCCGCTGGGGCAGGGGGACGACGCGGAGCACGGAGAAGACCGCAGCGGCGTCGGTCGGCGCGGTCACCGCACCGAGCAGGACGGCGAGCCGCCAGTCCAGGCCGAGCAGGTAGTGCCCGGCCAGCGCGACGACGGTGACGGTGATGGCCACTCCGACGGTGGCCAGCGAGATGCCGAGCCGCAGCGACCCGCGCAGCGAGCGCCACTCGGTCGTGAGACCACCCTCGGCGAGGATGAGCGCCAGCGCGGCGAACCCGAGCGCGTGGGCGACCTCCGCGTCCTCGAACTGGATCCCGAGGCCCGACTCGCCGAGTGCGACGCCCATGAGCAGGTAGACCAGCAGCGTCGGCAGGCCGGTCCTCGACGAGACCCGCACCGCGAGGATCGCGAAGATCGTCACGGCGGCGCCCACCACCACGAACGTGTCGAGCTGATGGACGTCGAAGCTCATGTCACCTCACTTCAGGGGGTGGCGGGCTCTGATCCTACCGAGACGGATTACGGTCGCCCTCATGGACGACCGTTGGGCCGCCGCCTCGCGTGCGAACGTTCCGCCCTTCCACGTGATGGACATGATCGCTGCCTCCGAGCTGCGCCGCCGAACCCACGGGGACGCGCTCAACCTGCTGTCGGGCCAGCCCTCCACCGGGGCTCCCGCCGCCGTCGCGCAGGAGGCGGTGCGGCTGCTGCAGTCGGGCGACCCGCTCGGCTACACCCCGGCGACGGGCATCCTCGAGCTCCGCATGGAGATCGCGCGCCACTACGGCACGCGGTACGGCCTCGACGTCTCGCCCGACGACGTCATCGTGACGACCGGAGCCAGCGGCGGCTTCCTGCTGGCCTTCCTCGCCGCCTTCGAGGTGGGCGACCGGGTGGCGATGGCCCGGCCCAACTACCCGTGCTACCGCAACGTGCTGCAGGCGCTCGGCTGCGAGGTCGTCGAGGTGGAGACGGGGCCCGAGACACGGTTCCAGCCGACCGTCGAGCAGCTCGCCGCGATCCCCGACCTCAAGGGCGTCCTGCTCGCCTCGCCCGCCAACCCGACCGGCACGATGGTCCTGCCCGAGGAGCTCGCCGCGATCGCGGGCTGGTGCGAGGACAACCGGGTGCAGCTGATCTCCGACGAGATCTACCACGGGATCGAGTACGCGCCCGCCGGCCGGCACCTCGCCCGCTGCGCCTGGGAGGCGTCGCGCGAGGCGGTCGTCTTCGGCAGCTTCAGCAAGTACTTCTCGATGACCGGCTGGCGCATCGGCTGGCTGCTCGCACCCCGCCGGCTGCGCCGCCCGATCGACGTCCTCACCGGCAACTTCACGATCTGCCCGCCGGCGCTGGCCCAGCGGGCCGCCGTACGCGCGTTCACACCCGAGTCGATCGCCGAGCTCGACGCGCACGTCACGCGGTACGCCGCCAACCGGACCCTCCTGCTCGAAGGGCTGCCGCGGCTCGGGATCACGCGGCTCGCGCCCGCCGACGGCGCGTTCTACGTGTACGCCGACGTGAGCCACCTGACCGACGACTCGATGGCCTTCGCCCACCACCTGCTCGCCACCACCGGGGTCGCCGTGGCGCCGGGCATCGACTTCGACACCACCGACGGCCGCTTCCTGCGGCTGTCCTTCGCCGGGGAGGGGGCCGAGATCAGCGAGGCCTTGGAGCGGTTGTCCACAGCCCTCGCCGGCTGAGGTTTCCGCTGTCGGTCCGGCCGGGCACAGACCACCAGGGCCGGTGAGGAGGAGACCATGCAGGCAGAGCCCTTCGAGATCCGGGCGCTCGCCCACCGGGTCCGGGCGCAGGGGGCCGCCACGTCCGCTGCGGCGGATGCGCTGGCCGGCCGGGCCAGGGACATCGGATGGACCGGCCTGGCCGGGGCGGCGATGGTCGGCCGCACCACGGCCCAGGCGCGGATCCTCGGCGAGATCGCCGACCAGCACGACACGGCGGCCCGCGCACTGGAGGCCCATGCTGCGGCGGTGGAGCAGTCGCTCGCCCTCATCGCCGAGATCGAGCGGCGGGTGCACACGGCGATGGCGGGAGCCCGCTGCCGGGTCCGACGGTTCCTCGACGGGGTGCTCGACAGCCTGGACCCCGTCGACGACGCGCTCGCCAGCTTCGTCCCGCCACCGCCCGGCAGCCCGGACTGGTTGCACGTGCGGATCCCGGGCCTCTCCCTTCCCGGACTTCCGTGGTGACCGGCGACGACGCGCGGATCACGCGGGTCACCGAGGGCGGCGAGATCCAGCTGCCCTACGCCGATGTGCTGACGCTCGCCGGGTCGGTGGAGGAGACCGGCCACGGGGCTCTGCACGCGGCGACCCGGGCAGGCGCCGTGGCGACCTCGCCGCACCTGCTCGCCTCGGCGCCCTTCTCGCCAGCCACGGCGGCCGCCGCCGAGGCGGCGCTCGTGGGCCTCGGCGCCGCCCTCACCGCGTGGTCGGGCGCGACCGTGCTCGACGCACAGGCGGTCAGGCAGGCGGCCCACCTACTGGCGGAGGCCGACGACGTCGCCCAGGTCGGCCTGCTCAACCTGGAGCACACCGTGGCGGCCTCCTACGGCAGGGAGGGCGTGGCACCGGTGGTCAGGCCGACCGGCCTGGAGGTCCGGTCGTCCACCACGGCCCCGGCCGACCTCGCCTCGCTCATCGAGCACGTCGGTCAGCTCAACGACCTCTCCGACGCCGACCACCCGGGCAACAAGGGCACGATCGAGGTCCAGACGGTCACCGCCGCCGACGGGACCCGGCGCCACATCGTCTACCTCCCGGGCCTCGACGACTTCGACCCCGTCAGCGTCGACGGCGACGTCCGGGACGTCGGCGCCGCGGTCGCCCTGGAGGCCGGGGTGCCCACGGCGTACGGCGCCGGGGTGGTCCAGGCCTTGCACGACGCCGGCGTCCGGCCCGACGAGGACGTGCTGATCGTCGGCCACAGCCAGGGAGGGATGCAGGCGGCGGCGCTGGCCGTGCAGGGGACGCCCTACCACCTCACGCAGGTCGTGACGGCCGGCTCGCCCGTGGTCCCCGGGCACCTCCACCCCGGCGTCCACGTCCTCTCACTGGAGCACCAGGGCGACGGGATCCCGCTGCTCGACGCCGGCTCGGCGGACCACTCGGCACACCACGTCACGGTGACCTTCGCCGAGGGCCACAGCCCCGACCCGTTCGGCAACCACGACGCCAGCCACTACGTCGCCGGCGCCCACGCGGCCGAAGCGAGCACCGACCCCGTCGTGCACGAGGCGGTCGCCGACCTCGACCCCTTCCTCGCCCATCCGGGCGAGGAAGTGGAGAGCACCGTCTTCCAGATCACCCGGGGCGACGGGCGGTGAGCGTCAGAGGATGTCGTGCACGAACTCCGTGAGCTGGGTGAGGTTCCGGCACTCCACCATCGGCACCACGGCGGCGTAGTCGGATGCGGCGGAGTCACCGGTGTCCCAGCTCCGGCGTGCCTCCGGGTTGAGCCACCACGCGTGCCGGGCTGCTTCCCGCATGCGGCGCAGGGTGGGGAGCGAGAGGTCGCTGTAGTTCGAGCGCGCGTCGCCGAGGATGAGCAGCGACGACTTCGGTCCCAGGGCGTCCGGGTGGTCCTCGAGGAAGCGCGCGAAGGCCCGGCCGTAGTTGGTGCGGCCGAAGCGGGCGGCGTGGGAGGTCGCGTCGGCGAGCCTCGTCATGGTGTCGACGAGGTCCGCCCCGGGCGCGAAGTGGTCGGTCACCTCGTGGATGTCGTCGACGAAGGTGAACGCCCGCACCTTGCCCAGCTGCTCGCGCAGCGCGAAGACGAGCATCAGCGTGAAGGAGGCGAAGTTGGCCACCGAACCGCTGACGTCGCAGAGGATGACGAGCTCGGTGCGGTGCGGTCGCTTCGGCCGGTGGTGGGTCGTGAGCGGGACACCGCCAGTGCCGATCGACGCGCGCACGGTCCGCCGCATGTCCAGCGCACCGCGTCGCCGGGCGTGCTTCTCCTGGGTGAGCCGCGTCGCCAGCCGGCGCGCGAGCGGGTAGATCTCGCGGCGCAGCGCCTCGAGGTCGACCCGTCGCGCGGAGAGGAAGTCGAGCCGGTCGATGGTCGGCCGGACGGTGATCCGGGCGATCTGGTCGGGGCCCTTCTCCTCGGCGATCCGCCGCCGGGCGTCCGCCTCCACCATCTGCTGGTAGGAGCCGACCCGCGTGGACGCGGCGCGCACGGCCGCCTCCTCGCCCCAGCCGATGCGGCGCAGGCCCTCGATGAGCTTGAGGGTGAGCTCGTCGGTCGAGAGCCGCCGCAGGGTGGTGTACGCCGACCAGCTGCTCATTCCCGGCCCGCGACCCGGCATCGCGCCGAACCGGCCGACCGCCTCGCTGGCGAGCTGCCGCAGACGCTCCAGGTCGTCGGCCTCGAGGGCGTCGGCGAGCTCCTCGGTGAAGGCGGCCAGGTCGGCGGCCGAGTCGCGGACCGCCGGCTGGTCCTGCGCGGCGTCGGCGCGGGCGACGCCCTCGCCGACCATCCGCGGGAAGTAGATCTCGAAGTACTCGTCGAACGTCTCGCGCTGGCTCTGGCGCTTCAGCAGCGTGGCGGCGTAGGTGTCGTGGACCTGCTGGCGCTCGCCCCACCCGACCAGGCCGAGCGCAGCGACCGCGTCGAGATCCTCCGACAAGGAGACCGGCATCCCCGCGGCCCGGAGGGCCTCGAGGAAGGCGATGTGCCGGTCGAGCAGGGTCATCGCAGCTTCAGCTCCCGCACCGCCCGATCGGTGTCGGACGCGTGCTTGAGCACCACGCCGAGGGTGTCGTCGATCGCCATGGCGTCGAGGTCGTCGATGTGCAGCGCGAGCAGGGTGCGCGCCCAGTCGACCGTCTCGGCGATCGACGGCGCCTTCTTGAGCTCGAGGTCGCGCAGCCGGGCGACCGCGCTGACCAGCTGGGTCGCCACCTTGTCGTCGAGGTCCGGCACCTGGGAGGTGACGATCGCCCGCTCGCGCTCGGTGTCCGGGTAGTCGAGGTGCAGGTAGAGACAGCGCCGCTTGACCGCCTCGGACAGCTCCCGCGAGGCGTTGGAGGTGAGCACCACGAACGGCCGGCGGGTCGCCGCGACCGTGCCGAGCTCGGGGATCGTCACCTGGAAGTCCGAGAGCACCTCGAGCAGCAGGCCCTCGACCTCGACGTCGGTCTTGTCGACCTCGTCGATGAGCAGCACGGTCGGCTCGGAGCGCCGGATCGCGGTGAGCAGCGGCCGGGTGAGCAGGAACTCCTCGGAGAAGATGTCGTCGTGGGTCTCCTCCCACGCCTGGCCATCGTTGGCGGCCTGGATGCGGAGCAGCTGCTTCTTGTAGTTCCACTCGTAGAGTGCGCGGGCCTCGTCGAGACCCTCGTAGCACTGCAGCCGGACGAGGTCGGCGCCCGTCGCGCGCGAGACCGCCTTGGCGAGCTCGGTCTTGCCGACGCCCGCCGGCCCCTCGACCAGCAGCGGCTTCTCGAGCGCACCGGCGAGGAACGCGGTCGTCGCCGTGGCCGGGTCCGCCAGGTAGCCGACCTCGCCCAGCCGGGTCGTCGCGTCAGAGGGGGAGGAGAACCACACCATGCCCGCCATCCTCCCCCACCGACCCGACGGTGTCGGCGGAGCCGTCAGGCGAGCTCCGCGGCCACCCCGCGATAGAGCTCCAGCACGGCCGCGAGCGCGGCGCGGTCGCCGGTCACCGACAGCGCGCCGTCGTGCTCGAGCGCGTCGAGCGGCGCCATCCCGAAGACGGCGGCCGTCCAGGCGGTGGAGTCGCCGGTCACCGTGGCGTCGGGGGCCTCCACCGTCCCCTCGACGAGCTCGAAGGAGCGCCGCCGCCACCGCAGCCGATACCGGCGTACGCCGGCCGCGGGCCGCCGCACGTCGACGAGCTCGAGCCCGAGCTCGACGGGTCGGGGCGCCTGGGGCGACGGAGGCGTCATCGTGCGCATCGCGACGATCGCACCGTCGGGCGTCATGCCGGCGCCGGCGACGGGGAACCCGGCCGACGCGTGGGCCCATCGCCCGAGCGCCGCCATCACCGCCTCGAGCCCACTGCCCCACGGGGTGAGCCGGTAGGCGCGGGTCCGAGCCAGGTCGTCGAGCGTGACCTGCTCGACGACGCCGGCGTCGGCGAGGTGACGCAGTCGGTCGGTCAGCACAGCCGGAGTGATCCCGACGACTGCCGACTGCAGGTCGCCGAAGCGGCGCGGGCCGAGCATCAGCTCGCGCGCGATGATCAGGCTCCAGCGGTCGCCGACCACGTCCAGGGCGTGCGCCGTGGCGCAGGCATCACCGAGGTCGGCGTACGTCTTCTTCGGAGGCAACTCCACCAACTATCTTCACAAGAGTCCACGCTATGTTTAATGTATCACCTGTGCTGATGAGATCGCTGCCCCTCGAGTTCGTCAAAGCGGGCACCCGATGACCGCGGACTCGGGCCAGCCGAAGATCGCGCCCTCACCGCCGGTCATGGACGTTCTCGCGACCGGGCTCGGTCTCGTCGAGTCTCCCCGCTGGCACGCCGGACGGCTGTGGTTCAGCGACTGGACCGCCGGGCGGATCCACACGATCGACGCCGACGGCCACCTCGACACGGTCGTGGAGCATCGCTCGCTGCCGCTCTGCTTCGACTTCCTGCCCGACGGACGGCTGGTGCTGGTGTCCACGCCGGAGCGCGCGCTGCTGACGCTCGAGGCCGACGGCAGCCTCAGCACGTACGCCGACCTGGCCGGCCTGTCGGCGTACGGCTGCAACGACATCGTGGTCGACGGGCGGGGCAATGCCTACGTCAACGGCGCGGACTTCGACTTCGCCACCGGACCGCCCGCCGGTGGCCGGCAGCCGGGCTTCGTGGCGCTGGTGCGCCCGGACGGCACGGCGACCCGGGTCACGGACGACCTGGCGTTCCCGAACGGCATGGCCGTGAGCGCCGACGGCCGGACGCTCGTCGTCGCCGACTCCTACCGCTCCGAGCTCGTCGGCTTCGACATCGCCGACGACGGGACCCTGTCCGGTCGACGGGTGTGGGCGGCGCTCGGCACCGACAACCCCGACGGGATCTGTCTCGACGCCGAGGGCGCCGCCTGGTACGCCGACGTCCCCCACCAGCACTGCGTCCGCGTGACTGAGGGCGGCGAGGTGCTCGCCACCGTCCCGGTCGACCGTGGCGCGTTCGCCTGCATGCTCGCCGAGGCGAGCGACCTCCACATCGTCGGCGCCCGCTGGCCCGGGGCAGCCGGCCTGACCACCTATGCCGACTGGGACGGGCGCGTCTGGCGTGTCGCCGTGCCGGTCGGCGGAGCGGGATGGCCGGCGCGATGAGCCGCAACGCGATCATCTTCCACGGGACCGGAGCGCGGCCGGAGTACCTCTGGTACCAGTGGCTCGCGATGCGGCTGGAGGCGCGCGGCTACACCGTCTCCCTGCCGCACCTCCCCGGCATCAACGTCGAGCCGATCGATGCCTTCCTGCCCCGGGCTCTCGAGGCACACGCCTACGACGAGGACACGGTGGTCGTCGGGCACTCGGGCGGCGCCGCGCTGATCCTGGCGCTGCTCGAGCGGCTGGACGTCACCGTCGCCCAGGTGGTGCTCGTCGCGGGCTACTCCACGCCACCGAACGACAACGAGGAGCCGGTGCTCCGCCCGGCGTACGACTGGGACGCGATCCGCAGCCACGCCCGGGACCTCTGGTTCGTCAACTCGGTGGTCGATCCCTACGGCTGCGACGCGGCGCAGGGCCGTGTGCTGCTGGACCGGCTCGGCGGCACGCTGGTCGTCCGCCCGGAAGGCCACTTCGAGGTGGCCACGCTCGACCTCGTCGACCGGATCGTGGGGTGAGGCAATGCAGATGACGACTGTCGGTGGCTTGTGGTGGGCTGGTCCGGAGACGAAGGAGTGCCCATGATCCACGCACGCGGACTCAGCCACACGTTCCAGTCCGGGCAGGGGAAGAACAAGAAGGACGTCCTGGCCGTCGACGGCGTCGACCTCGACGTCTCCGAGGGCGAGGTCGTCGGATTCCTGGGGCCCAACGGCGCCGGCAAGACGACGACCCTCCGCATCCTCACCACTCTGCTCAAGCCGACCGCGGGCACCGCCACCGTCGCGGGCTACGACGTCGCCAGCCAGGCCGTCCAGGTGCGCCGCAGCATCGGCTACTGCTCGCAGGTCGGCTCCACCTTCTCCGGGGCCTACGCCGGTGACGAGGTCGTCGACCACGGGATGCTCTACGGCATGTCCAAGCGCGACGCCGTCGCCAAGGGGCAGGAGCTCTTCGACCGGCTGCAGCTCGAGGGGCTGTGGCGGCGCAAGCCCAAGAACATGTCCGGCGGCCAGAAGCGCCGCCTCGACATCGTGATGGCGCTCATCCACTCGCCCGGCCTGGTCTTCCTCGACGAGCCCACCACGGGTCTCGACCCCCAGGCGCGCGCCAACCTGTGGGACCACATCGCCGGCCTGCGGTCGACGCAGGGCGTGACGGTCTTCCTCACGACCCACTACATGGACGAGGCCGATGTGCTCGCCGACCGGATCCTCATCATCGACAAGGGCCGCATCGTGGCCAGCGACACCCCCGACAACCTCAAGGCGGCCGTCTCCGGCGACCTGGTCGACCTCGAGGTGGCCACCGACGAGCAGGTCGCCGTCGCTCGCGACAAGCTCGGCACGATCGCCGACAGCGTCGAGGTGTCCGACCGTCACGTGCGCGGGCGGGTCCCCCGGGCCGGCAAGGCGGTGCCCGGCCTCCTGCGCGACCTGGATCTCTCGGGGGTCTCCCTGGAGTCGATCGAGGTCGTCCGGCCCACCCTCGACGACGTCTTCCTCACCGTCACCGGCCGCTCCCTGCGCGACGCGGAGGCCGCGACCGAGCCGGCACAGCTCGAAGGAGTCACCCCATGAGCTTCCTGCGCGAGTCGTCGATCGTGTTCAACCGCCAGCTGCGGATGAACCTGCGCAACCCCGCCTGGGTCCTCATCGGCATCTTCCAGCCGGTCCTCTACCTGCTGCTCTTCGGCCCGCTGCTCAAGCCGATGATCGAGAACCTCGGCGGCAACGCCTACACGTGGTTCGTCCCCGGGATGCTGGTCCAGCTCGGGATCTTCGGGGCGTTCTTCGCCGGCTTCAGCCTCATCGGCGAGTGGCGGGAGGGGGTCATCGAGGCCGAGCGGGTCACCCCGGCGAGTCGGGCCGCCCTGCTCTTCGGTCGGCTCTGGCGCGACCTCCTGCAGCTGCTGGTCCAGGCGCTCGTGCTCGTGCTGCTCGGCTGGATCCTGGGGATGGACGCCAGCGTCGGGGGCGTCGTGATCGGGATCCTGCTCACGCTCCTGCTCGGCGGGGCCTGCGCGGCCGCCTCCAACGCCTTCGCCCTGACGACCAAGAGCGAGGACGTGATGGCGCCGGTCATCAACCTGGTGATGATGCCGGTGCTGCTGCTCAGCGGGATCCTGCTGCCGATGAGCTTCGGCCCCGGCTGGCTCGAGCGGCTCAGCGACTTCATGCCCATCAAGCACATCGTCAACGCGGTGCGCGAGTCGTTCTTCGGCACCTTCGACGCGAGCGCGATGGCCTGGGGCGTGGGCTGGTCGGTCGTGCTCTTCGGGCTGTGCATCTGGTGGGGCACCGCGGTGTTCAAGAAGGAGAACGCCTGACCGATGTCGCGTCAGCGCCCACCCGCGGGGAGAGCGCCGGCCAGCGCGGCGAGGTCGTCGACGACATACGTCGGCGCGGCGATCGCGCCGAACGGTCGCCGACCCTCGCGCGCGACGAAAGCGGTGGCCATCCCGACCGCCGCGGCACCGGCGACGTCCCAGTCGTGGGCCGCGACGAGCACGGCGTCCGCGGCCGCGACGCTCTCCCGCTCGAGCACGTGCCGGTAGGGCTCGGGCGCGGGCTTCAGCCTGCCGACCGTGTCGGCCGAGTAGACCGCATCCACCAGGCCAGTCAGACCGCTGTTGTCCAGCTGGGCGTGGGCGACGTCGAGCACCGAGTTCGTCAGTGTGACCACCCGATGACCCGCCTCGCGCAGCGACCGCAGGCCGGGCGCCACGTCGGGATGCGGAGGAAGGCCGGCGATGCCCGCCGAGAGACGGTCGATCACTCCGTCGTCCACCTTCCGACCGCTCGCCGCCGCCAGGTCCTGCAGGGCGGCCACCGCGAGGCGGCCGAACGCGACGTACTCGCCTGCCGCCGTCAGGGTCAGCGCGCTGCGCACCATCCGGTCGAACCAGGCCCGCCGCGACGCAGTCACCTCCGCGTGGGCGCCGGGGTCCACCCCCAGGGCATCGCCGACGACGGCGTCGAGCGGGTCGAGGTCGAGCAGGGTCTCGTTGACGTCGAGGACGAGGAGCATGGGACTTCCTTCGGAACGGCGTGCGTCGGCACCACCACGGTACGACGCTCGGCATGCCTCTCAGCGCGCGTTCAGCACCCGGTGGCACCCTGGTGCCGTGACCAGCCCTGCCGCGACCAAGCCGCGCGTCCTCGTCGTCGACGACGACAAGGCCGTCCGCGAGTCGCTGCGGCGGTCGCTGGAGTTCAACGGGTACGCCGTCTCGCTGGCCGGTGACGGCGCCGAGGCGCTCGCCGTGATCTCATCGGCGCGCCCCGACGTGGTCGTGATGGACGTGATGATGCCGCGGCTCAACGGCCTCGAGGCCACCCGCGCTCTGCGCACGGCCGGCAACGACGTGCCGATCATCGTGCTCACCGCACTCGACGCGGTCGGTGACCGGGTCGACGGCCTCGACGCCGGCGCCGACGACTACCTGACCAAGCCGTTCGCCCTGCCCGAGCTGCTCGCCCGGCTGCGCGCGCTGCTCCGGCGTGCCGTCCCGGTCGAGGGCGCGGACGACGAGGTCCTGTCCTTCGCCGACCTCACGATGAACGTCGCCACCCGCGAGGTGACCCGCGGCCCGCGTCGCATCGACCTGACCCGCACCGAGTTCACGCTGCTCGAGATGTTCCTGCGCCGTCCGCGCCGCGTCCTCGAGCGCTCCTTCATCCTCGAGGAGGTCTGGGGCTTCGACTTCCCGACCACCGCCAACTCGCTGGAGGTCTACGTCGGCTACCTGCGCCGCAAGACCGAGGCCGAGGGTGAGACGCGGCTGATCCACACCGTGCGCGGCGTCGGCTACGTGCTGCGCACGGGCGACTCGTGACGGCCCCCCGATGACCGCCGCGCTCGTCGAGCGGATGCCTGACGGCACCTGGCACTACCGCCGCTCGCTCGCCAGCCGCGTCACGATCCTCACCGCGCTCGCGGTGGGCCTCGTCGTGGCCGGCCTGTCCGCGGGCATCTACCTCACCCTGCGGATGCAGCTGACGTCGAACCTCGACGACTCGCTCCTCGAGCGGGCCCAGCTCGCGGCCCGCTCGTCGACCCTGCAGGAGCTCACCCAGGCCGAGATCCCGGCCGCCGCGCTCGGCGCCGCCGACATCCGCATCGCGATCCTCTACTCCACCGCCAACGTCCACATCACCGACCGCGCGGACGCCGGCGTCTTCACCCGCCTCACGAACGCCGAGCTCGCCGTCGCGACGGGTCGGAGCAGCTCCAGCATCCGCACGATCTCGGTCGACGGGGAGCGCTACCGCGTCGTCACCGTGCCGACGACCGTGTCCGGCCAGGCACTCGTGCTCGCCCAGTCCCTCGAGCCGCAGGAGCGCCTCCTGCACAGGCTCGGGATCGTGATGCTCCTCTTCGGCCTGTTCGGGGTGATCGTCGCCGCGCTGGCCGGCTGGGGCGTCGCGATCAACGGGCTGCGGCCCGTCCGCCGACTGACCCGGTCGGTCGAGGAGGTCTCCCCCACCGACCTGGCGCCGCTCCCCGTCGAGGGAGACGACGAGATCGCCCGGCTCGCCTCCGCCTTCAACGGTCTGCTCGCCGCGCTGGCGGCCTCGCAGGACCGCCAACGCCAGCTCATCGCCGACGCCGGCCACGAGCTGCGCACGCCGCTCACGTCGATGCGCACCAACATCGACCTGCTGACCCAGGCCGACCTGGCGCTCGAGCCCCAGCAGCGGGCCGAGCTGCTCTCCGACGTACGCGCTCAGATGGAGGAGCTGACCTCGCTGATCGGCGACCTCGTCGAGCTCGCCCGCGACGAGCCCCTCGCCCCCGTCGTCGAGGCGGTCGGGCTGCACGAGATCGTCGACCACGCGGTCGCGCGGGTGCGGCTGCGGGCGCCGTCGGTGACCTTCGCCGTGGACGCCGACCCCTGGTGGGTCGTCGGCGAGGCCAACGCGCTGGAGCGGGCGATCACCAACCTGCTCGACAACGCGGCGAAGTGGAGCCCGCCGGAGGGCTCGGTCCACGTCACGCTGCGCGACGGCACCGTCACCGTCGACGACCACGGCCCCGGCATCGCCGTGGACGACCGCCCGCACATCTTCGACCGGTTCTACCGGGCCGCCGAGTCCCGTTCGATGCCCGGCTCCGGCCTCGGTCTCTCGATCGTGCGGCAGACCGCCGAGCGACACGGCGGCACGGTGGCCGCCGAGGCCGCGCCGTCCGGTGGCGCGCGGCTGGTGCTGCGCGTCCCCGGCTCCCCCCGTCCGATGCCGAAGGAGGCCCCCCGCCGGTGACCCACCGACGCCCGACCGCCCTGCTCCTGGGCGGTCTCACCACCCTGTCCGCGCTCCTCGCCGGCTGCTCGTCCGACGACTCGCCGTCCGCACACGCGACGCCGACGTCGGCGGCCGGTTCACCGACCGGCTCACCGAGCAGCGCACCCAGCGCCGCCGCCCCCACGCTCAACCCGTGCGACGCCGTCGACGTGGCGGCGGTGTCCCGCGTGCTCGGGTCGAAGCTCACCAAGGAGACCGGCACCGCCGCGGCGCCCCGCTGCACCCTGACGCCGGTGGAGAAGGGCGGACCGGCCTTCGACCTGTCCTACCTCTGGTTCGACCAGGGCCTGGAGGCGGCGTGGTCGTCGATGCAGGTCCCGGCCGGCACGGTCTCGCGGCCGACCGTCCCGGGCGCCGACGACGCACGCCTGGTCGTCAACGACTCCGGGTCGGCGTACGCCGTCACCGCGTTCCTGCAGAACGGCAAGCTGATCCAGAGCGTCAACGCGCTCGCGCTCGCGCCGTACGACGGCCCGAAGGTCCTGCACGCGACGAAGCTGCTCCTCCGCCAGCTGTCCGCCAGCCGCTCCTGACCCCTCCAGGATCACGACCCGGGCGTCAGGGGTTGGTCGTGGTCCCCGTCTCCCGCCACGACCGCTCGAACGGCAGCCGCCACGCCCGGGGGGCGATGAGCTGGTGGATGGCGTTGGGACCCCACGAGCCGGGGGCGTAGAGGCGCACCGGCGGCGGGTTGTCGAGCAGCGGCTGGGAGATCGCCCAGAGCGTCTCGATGCCCTCCGCGCTGGTGAAGAGGGTGTGGTCGCCGCGCATGGCGTCGTGGATCAGCCGCTCGTAGGCCTCGAGCACGCCGACCGACGAGGACGTCTCGCTGGTCGCGAACTGCATCGAGAGCTTCTCGAGCTTCATGCCCGTGCCGGGCCGCTTGCCGTAGAACGACAGCGACATCTTCGACTGGTCGGCCAGGTCGAAGGTCAGGTGGTCGGGCCCCTGCGTGCCCGCGTTGGAGCCGGCGGGGAACATCGTCAGCGGGGGCTCCTTGAACGCGATCGAGATGATCCGCGCCCCCTCGGCGAGCTTCTTGCCGGTGCGCAGGAAGAACGGGACGCCCGCCCACCGCCAGTTGTCGATGATGACCTTGAGCGCGATGAACGTCTCGGTGTCGGAGTCGTCGGCGACCTCGTTCTTGCCGCGGTAGCCCTGGTACTGCCCGCGCACGACGTCGGCGGGGTCGATCGGCCGGATCGACCGGAAGACCTTGTTCTTCTCGTCGCTGATCGGATCCGGCGCCAGCGAGGTCGGCGGCTCCATCGCCATGAACGCCAGGATCTGCATCAGGTGGGTGACCACCATGTCGCGGTAGGCGCCGGTCCCCTCGTAGAAGGCCGTGCGGCCCTCGAGCCCGAGCGTCTCGGGGACGTCGATCTGGACGTGGTCGATGAAGTTGCGGTTCCAGATCGGCTCGAAGAGGCCGTTGGCGAACCGGAAGGCGAGGATGTTCTGCGCGGCCTCCTTGCCCAGGAAGTGGTCGATGCGGAAGATCTGCTCCTCCGCGAAGACCTGGTGCACCGCCTCGTTGAGGACCATCGCGGAGGCGAGGTCGGTGCCGAACGGCTTCTCCATGATGATCCGCGCCCGCTCGACCAGGCCGGCCTCGTCGAGCTCGTGGATGACGTCGAGCGCGGCCTTCGGCGGCACGGAGAGGTAGTGCAGCCGCTGCGCCGGCCCGCCCAGCATCTTCTCGGCGCCCTCGACGACCTCGGCCAGCGCGTGCGCGCCGTGGGAGGTCGGGACGTAGCAGAGCATCTTGGCGAACGGAGCCCAGCGCTGGTCGGTGACGACGCCCTTGCCGAACTCCTCGCAGGCGTCCCGCGCGAGCTTGACGAACCCCTCGGTGTCGATCTCCTCCAGCGAGGTGCCGACGATCATGGCGTCGGTGAGCAGCCCCGCCTCGAAGAGCCGCAGCAGGCCGGGCAGCAGCTTCCGGCGCGCCAGGTCCCCCGTCGCTCCGAACAGCACGATCACGTGCGGCTGAGCCATGTCGTCCACGTTAGTCCTCTCCTGTTGCGTCACCGTTGCGCGCTTCTCATCATCGGTGAACGATCACTGACCGCGCCATGCGAAGAGGCAGAGCGTGTGTCCCGCCGGATCGGTGAACACGCGCAGCGGCTCCTCCGGGTCATCCATCCGGTCCAGGCGTACGACGGCCCCGAGCTCGGTCGCCCGGCGGTGCTGCTCCTCGAGCTCCTCGACGCTGTCGACGAGGAAGTCGAGGTGCAGCTGCTGCGGCACTGCCGCGTCCGGCCAGGTCGTCGGCGTGACCGACTCCGTGCGCTGGAACGCGATCCGCATGCCGTTCGGGCCGACGAGCGTCCGCCAGCCCAGGCCGTCGGGGTCGTCGGGGTCGTCGGGGTCGTCGGCGCTCTCGGCGTAGCTCCACCCGAGCAGCTCGCGGTAGAACTCAGCCAGGCGCGGCACGTCAGTCGTGTCGAGCACGACGTTGCGCAGCGAGATGCCCATGCGCCTAGCCTGCCACGCCGCCTGCCGCACCGGTCGGGTCGCTCCCCGCATCCAGCGCGGCCAGCAGTCGCTCGGCCTTCCAGCGACTCTCGGCGTACTCCTCCTCGACGTCGCTGCGCACGGTGATGCCGCCGCCGGTGCCGAGCGTCCACCGTCGTCGGTCCGGGCTGAGGAGCGTGCGGATCACCACCCCGAGGTCGGCCCGGCCGTCGGCGGAGACCCAGCCGAACGCGCCCGCATAGGCGCCGCGCGGACCGCCGAGCCCTGCCTCGACCCGGTCGATGAGCTCCATCGTCCGCAGCTTGGGGGCGCCCGTCATCGACCCGGCCGGGAAGAGCGCCCGGAGCGCCCCGATGGTGCCGACGCCCTCGCGCAGCCGGCCCCGGACGGTGCTGACGAGCTGGTGGACGCTGGCGTAGGACTCGACCTGCATCAGGTCGGGCACCGTCACCGTCCCGGAGTCGCACACCATCGACAGGTCGTTGCGGATCAGGTCGACGATCATCAGGTTCTCGCTGCGGAACTTCGGGTCCTCGGCCAGCCGACGCGCGCTCGCCGCGTCCTCCGCGGGGTCGTCGGCACGCGGCGTCGTCCCCTTGATCGGCCGCGTCTCGATCCAGCCGTCCGCGTCGACGAGCGCGTAGCGCTCCGGGCTCGAGCTCAGCAGCCACGCCCCCGCGCCCGGCACGTCGTGCTGCAGATAGCCCGCGTACGGCGCCGGGTTGCTCCGACGCAGCCGCAGGTAGGTCTCCACCGGGTCCCTCGGCGCGTCCACCTCGAGCCGGTAGGTCAGGTTCGCCTCGTAGGTGTCCCCGGCGTGCAGTGCCTCCTGCACCTCGCCGAAGGCCGATCCGTAGGCCGCCGGCACCGGCGCCCGTTCGCCGGTCGAGTAGCCGGAGCCGCTGGGCGGAGGCGTATCGAGACCAACGTGCTCGACCAGCCGGAGCTGGGACGGCCTCATCCACACTGCGTCGGGCAGGGCGTCGGGCACGGCGTCGGACGGCGTGGCCGGCAGGTCCGCGCGGCAGGCGTAGCCGAGGTAGCCGAACCACCGACCACCGGTCGCGACCTCGCGCTCGAGCACGGCCCAGATGTCGTCGCCGACGACCGACGCACCACCGTCGACGTGGCGGGTGACCTCGCGGCGTGGGGCCGAGTAGGTGATCGAGACGTCCGACGGCTCGAGCCAACCGATCAGCGAGCGCCGGCCCGACCACTGCCGACCACCGCCGCCGTCGAGCCACACACAGCGCCGGTGCGACCGGGCGACCTCGGCGAAGTGGTCCTGGATCCCGTTCACGCCGGCCCCAGGAAGTTGCGGACCAGGTCGGCGCCGTGGGTCGAGAGGATCGACTCGGGGTGGAACTGCACGCCCTCGAGCGGCAGCGTTCGGTGCCGAACGCCCATGACCGTGTCGTCCCCGGCCCACGCGGTCGGCTCGAGGCACTCGGGCAGCACCAGGGCCGCCAGCGAGTGGTAGCGCACCGCCTCGAAGGGGTCCGGCACCCCGCGGAACACCCCGCGGCCGTCGTGCCTCACGGTCGCCACGTCGCCGTGCGCCGGCTCGACCCGGTCGACCACGCCGCCGTACGTCGTCACGAGGCCCTGCATGCCGAGGCAGACGCCCAGCACCGGCAGCCCGAGTTCCAGCACCGACCAGTCGTACTCGTCGGGATGCCCGGGGCCGGGCGACAGCACGACGTGCGTGAACCCGGCGATCTCGTCGAGCGAGGTCTCGTCGTGCTCGACCACCTGGGGCGACTCGCCGATGACCGAGGCGATCAGGTGGACCAGGTTCCACGTGTAGGAGTCGTGGTGGTCGACGACGACCACGCGACGCACGGCCGTCAGTCCAGCAGCAGTCGCGCGGCGAGCCCGTGGAGCACGTCGTAGCCGCGCTCGGTGAGGATCGACTCTGCGTGGAACTGGATGCCCTCGAAGTGCGGGCCGTGGACGGCGTGGACGTCGCCCGAGTCCGCGTCGACGTCGACCGTGATGCCGTCGGGCAGCGCCGCGGCGACCCGGCCGACGAAGGTGTTGTAGAAGCCGACCCGCTCGGTGCGGCTCTCGCCGCGCAGCGAGAAGGGCACCGCCGACTGCGTGCCCTGGAAGATGATGTCCTTGTAGTGCAGGCCGATCCCGAGCTGGTGGCACAGCGCCTGGTGGCCGAGGCACACCGCGAGGAACGGCCGCTCCGCGGCCAGCAGCGATCCCACCGCCGCGCGGAGGTTGGCCATCTTGGGGTCGGCGTCGTCGCGCGGGTCACCCGGCCCGGGGCCGACGATGACCAGGTCGTAGCCGTCGATGCACCCGTCGACGTAGTCCTCGTGCCGGACGACCGACGAGGTCATGCCGAAGCCGCGCAGGATGTGGCGCAGCATCTTCACGAAGTCGTCCCCGCCGTCGAGGATCACGACCGACTTCCCGGCCAGGCGCGGGTCCGGCGCGGCGCCGGCCTGGTCGGTGAGCCAGAAGGCCGACAGCCGGCGGTTGCGCTTGTTGAGCTCGAGCAGGACGTCCTCGTCGGCGACCAGCTCGGGGATGCCGACGCCGCTGGCCGCCGGGGCGGGCGGCACCAGGCCGAAGGCGGCGAGGATGCCGCCGGCCTTGGCGTGCGTCTCCGCCACCTCGTACGCCGGGTCGGAGTCCCGCACCAGCGTCGCGCCGGCGGTGACCTTCAGCCGGCCGTCGGTGGACACGTCGGCGGTGCGGATCACGATCGGGCTGTCGACGACCGGCGCGCCCGACCCGTCCCGGCCGAGGATGGCGAGCGCGGCGCCGTAGTAGCCGCGGCCCTCCGGCTCGTAGGCCTTGATGAGCCGGCACGCGTTCTCGACCGGCGAGCCGGTCACGGTGGCGGCGTACATCGTGTCGCGCAGGACCTCGCGCGGGTCGCGGTCGGTGTGGCCGGCGAGGAGGTACTCGGTGTGGATGAGCCGCGACATCGGCTTGAGGAACGGGCCGAGCACCTGGCCGCCCTCCGAGCAGATGTCGCACATCATCTTCAGCTCCTCGTCCACGACCATGTAGAGCTCGTAGATCTCCTTCTCGTCCTTGAGGAAGTCCAGCAGGGCCGGCTTCAGCCCGGCGGCGACCTCTTCGCTGGTCGAGGAGGGAGCGCCAGCGGCCGTATCGAGGCCCGTCCCGACACCCGGCAGCCGGAAGGTCCCCGAGATCGGGTTCATGCGGACGTCGCCACCGGCGATCGACACGTGCCGCTCCGGCGACGCCCCGACGAGGTAGCGGTCGCCGGTGAAGAAGAGGAAGGTCCAGTAGGCGCCGCGCTCGCGCTCGAGCAGCCGGCGGTAGACGGTCAGCGCCTTCTCGGCGGTCCAGTCGGCGACCACGGCGCGGTAGTGCCGGCCGATGACGAGGTTGGCGCCCTCGCCCTGCCCGATCTCGTCGCGGATGACCGCCTCGACGGTCTTCTCGTAGTCCTCGTCGGAGGTCTCGAAGCCGCCTCGGTCGGTGAAGTCGATGCCGCCGTCCGGCAGCGCCTCGACCACGTCGGCGACGCTCAGCTCGACCTCGGTGTCGATGTCGACGACCACCAGCGGGGTGCCGTCGTCGTGTGCTTCGAAGCCTCGCTCGGCGACCTGACGGAACGGCACGGCGAGGAGCCGGTCCACGGTCCGGCCGGGCTCCGGCACCCCGGTCTCCAGCGGTACGTCGAGCAGCGACTCCGCCACCCAGCGGCGACCGCCGAGCGCTCCGATCGTGTCCTTGCCCCCCACCCGGGTCGAGCGCCGGATGAGGGCCCACGCCTCGTGCTCCTGGATCGCGGCGATGGCGTCCCGGGCGTCGCTGTGCGTGGTCATGGGCGGAAGCCTAGTGATCTGCGTGGCGGCCGGTCGTCCCGTTTCAGCGGGCAGGCGACCGGGCCGAGATGACAGGCCTCAGCGGCAGGCCTCGTCGGCCTTCAGGAGGATGTCGGCCCACGTCGAGAAGTAGGCGGGCTTCGGGTGCAGACCGTCGCGCAGCCATCCCGGGTGTCTCTTCGCGCGGGACCGCCACGGAACGACGCAGGTGTGCGGGCGCTGTGCGGCGATCTGGTTCATCCAGTGCGCGTAGGCACCGGTGGTCCGGGCTGCCCTGTGCCCCCAGCGCCACGGCGCCTTGTAGGGCGTCACGAGCAGCACCCGGGTCGACCGCGGCAGGCGACGGACCGTCTCCTCGTAGTCCGCCTTCGACCAGCCCGCCGACTGGTTGGAGCCCAGCTCGATGACGACGCGGGACGGTCGCCGGTCGACGGCGCGGAGGTTGCTCACCAGCACCGGGAGGTCGGAGACCGGGCGGCCGTGGACGGCGTTGATCGTCCAGCCCGGGCGCTGCTCGGCGATGTCGTCGGTCGCATAGGCCGCGATGGAGTCGCCGAGCAGGTAGGACCCGGTCTCCGACCAGGTCAGCCGGTTGGCGGCCGGGCCGGACTGGCGCGCGTGCAGGCGAGGACCGGCCATCGCCGGCGGGGCCACCGACCCCGCCACGACCAGCACGAGGAGGGCACCGAGAAGAGTGCGAAGCGGCCGCATCGAGATCCGTTTCAGGTGAGAGGGGAGCGCGAAAACCATATCCCGGTCGGCCGCAGGACACACCGACGCGTCAGGTACGTCGGCAGGAGCCGCGCCTTCCTGCGTCGTTCTCCGGGCTCAGCTGATCGTGGTCAGCAGCTGGGTCGCCCGGGTGAGCACGACGTAGAGCGTGGCGCGGCCGGTCGGCGACTCGTCCTCGATCTCCTGCGGGCGCACCACGACGATGCCGTCGAACTCGAGGCCCTTGGTGTCGAGGCCGGTGAGCACGACGACCCGGTCCTCGCCGGACGGGGTCGACCCGGCATCGGCGGCCGACGCCCGGGCCGACGGCGCGTCGGCGGCGAGCTCGGGCCAGGACGCGAGCCAGGAGTTGACCTCGGAGCGACGGGCGACCGGGACCACGACGCCGACGGTCCCGGCGACCTGGCCGGCGAGCCGGACGACCTCCGTGCGGGTCGCCGCCTCGAGGTCGGCGACGCCGTCGAGCACCTCCGGCTCGACACCGGTCGAGCGCACGGCGGTCGGGAGGTCGGCGTCCAGGCCGACCCGGCCGGCGTACGCGGCAGCGAAGGCGTAGATCTCGGCACTGTTGCGGTAGTTCGTGCCGAGGTGGAACTCGTGGACCGGCTTGCCCTCGAGCGCCTCGGCGCGGGCCGTGGCAGCCTCCTCCGGCACCGGCCAGGAGGACTGCGCCGGGTCGCCGACGATGGTCCAGGACGCGGTCCGGCCGCGCCGGCCGACCATGCGCCACTGCATGGGCGTGAGGTCCTGAGCCTCGTCGATGAGGACGTGGGCGAACGGGTCGTCCTCGATCCGGTTGGTCGGCGGACGCCACCCCGGACCCGAGGCGAACTCGCGGTCCGAGGCGGTCAGCAGCTCCTGCACGTTGATGTTGAGCTCGGTGTCGACGTCGCGCTCGTCGGCGGGCTGCTCGGGCAGGTCGCCGAGGGCGTAGCGCAGCTCGTCGAGCAGGGGCACGTCCTGGATCGAGAGGTCGACCCGGCCGTTGGCACCGGAGTGGGACGACCACGACTTGAGCAGCAGCGCCTGGTCCTCGGAGCTGACCACGCCGTCGCCGACCCGGGCGAGGAACTCGGGGTCGCGCAGCCAGCCGAGCACGGTCTCGGCGTCCAGCGCCGGCCACCACGCGGCGGTGAAGTCGAGGAACCGCTGGTCGCCGAGCATGTCGTCCTCGAAGGCCGGCTTGCCGCGCTCGCGTCCGCGCTCGCTGCGGACCTGTCGCCACAGCGCGTCGAGCAGCGTGTTGGCGACGCGCGGCAGCTGGCGGTTGCGGCGGCCCTGGCTCATCAGCTGGCGGCGGAGGTTGCCGAGCCGGTTGCGGTCGAGGGTGAGCACGTCGTCGCGGTAGAAGATGCGGAACTCACCGGGGCTCCCGGGCACCTGCTGGCGGGCGGTACGCCGGAGCAGCTCGGTCATCCGCGCCGAGCCCTTGACGGCGGCGACCGCGGGCTCGTCGTGGCGGGTCGCCTTCACGCCGTCGACGACCTCGCCGAGGCTGCGCAGGGCCACGGCGGTCTCGCCGAGGCTGGGCAGCACCCGCGAGATGTAGGTCATGAACACGCCGGACGGGCCGACGATCAGCACGCCGCCGGCCTCGTAGCGCCGGCGGTCGGTGTAGAGCAGGTAGGCCGCGCGGTGCAGCGCGACCACCGTCTTGCCGACGCCCGGACCACCGGAGATCGAGACGACGCCCCGGCCGGGCGCGCGGATCGCCTTGTCCTGCTCGGCCTGGATGGTCGCGACGATCGAGTGCATCTGGCGGTCGCGGGCCCGGCTGAGCTGGGCCATCAGGGCGCCCTCGCCGATGATCGGCAGCTCGGTCTCGCGCCCCTCGTAGGCACTGGCGTCGAGCAGCTCGTCCTCGACACCGAGGACGTCGCGCCCGCGGGCGCGCAGCACGCGCCGGCGTACGACGTTCTGCGGCTCCGCCGCGGTGGCCTGGTAGAACACCGCGGCCGCCGGTGCCCGCCAGTCGATCAGCAGGGAGTCGCGGTCCTCGTCGCGCAGGCCGATCCGGCCGATGTAGCGCGGCTCGCCGTCGACCTCCGGGCGCAGGTCGAGGCGGCCGAAGACCAGCCCCTCGTGCGCCGCGTCCAGCTGGGCGATGCGCCGCGCGGCCTGGAAGACCATCGCGTCACGCTCGACCAGACCGCCCTCGTGGCCGAGCCCGCCACGCGCATGGCCTTCCTTCGCCAATGCCTGCGCCGACTTCGCCGACTTCTCCAGCTGCACGTAGACCCGATCCACGAACGCCTGTTCGCGTGCGATCTCCTGCTCGACAAGCTCCTCGCTCAACCCGCGTTCCCCTCGAGGCTCATCCGTGTCCGGTGCGCCCCGTCTCCCGAGCAGGGCAGCAAGTCGAAAAGCCTACCCCGCGAGGTGCTGGGGGCGCAGATCGTCCCACCGTTTCGTCGGCCGCGGGCCTTCCGGGCCGGCATCACTTCTTGGACAGGAACGCGAGCATCGCCTCGCGGGCCTCGTCGGAGGCGAAGAGCCGGGCGCTGAGCGTGGCCATCTCGTCCTCGCCGGCATCGATGGCGGCCAGCAACGGGCGGGCCAGCAGCGCCTTGGTCTCCCGCAGGCCCTGCGGCGCGCCGCTCGCGACCGAGGCGCACACCCGGACGACCTCGGCGGCCAGGTCGTCGCCGTCGACGACGGTCGTCACGAGGCCGAAGTCGGCCGCGGCGTCGGCGGGGAACTTCTCCCCCATCAGGAAGGTGTAGGCCGCAGCGCGGCTCGTCAGCCGGGGCAGCACGGTCAGCGAGATGGCCGCGGGGGCGAGGCCCAGCTTCACCTCGGTCAGTGCGAAGTCGGCGTCCTTCGTCGCGATCACGATGTCGGCGGCGGCGACGATCCCGATGCCCCCGGCGCGGACCGGGCCGGCGAGTGCGACGACGACCGGCTTGGGGTGCGCCACGATGGCCCGCTGCAGACCGACGATGGCACGCGGGCCGTCCTCGGCCGCACCGCTCGCCGCCTCCGACAGGTCCGCGCCCGAGCAGAACACTCGGCCCGATGACGTCAGCAGCACCACCTTCGCCTGCTCGTCCGCCGCCGCCCGCTGCAGCTGCGCGAACAGCTCCCGAACGAGCTGCCGGGAGAGCGCGTTGCGGTTGTGCGGGGAGTCGAGGGTGATCGTCGCAACGTCGTCGGCGACGGCGTAGTGGACCAGCTCAGCATCTTCGGGCATGCGGACCATCCTGCCGGATCTCTACGATGCCGAACGTGCCCCTCGCCGCCTCGCGCAGCGTCGGCCGCGGCGTGGCGCCAGGAGTGCTCGCCGTCGCGGTCGTGCAGGCGGTCGCCCTGCTCCTGCTCGCGCCGCACTACGGGCCGCATCGCGACGAGCTCTACTTCACCTCGGCCGGCCACCGGCTCGCGTGGGGCTACCCCGACCAGCCGGCGCTCACGGCCCTGCTCGCCCGCGCCGCCGACCTCGTCGCCCCGCACAGCGTCCTCGCGCTCCGGGTCCCGAGCGTGCTGGCCTCGGTCGGAGTGACGCTGCTGACGTCGTGGTTCGCCCGGGCGCTCGGCGGAACCAGGTCGGCCCAGATCGTCGCAGCGGTCGTCTGTGCCGCCTCGGTCATCGTGCTCGCGCTCGGGCACCTGCTGTCGACCGCCACGTTCGACATGCTCACGTGGACGGCCGTGCTCGCGCTGGTCACCGCGGCACTCCGGGCCGGCACCGGCCCGTCCGACGTACACCGGGCGCGGTGGCTGTGGCTCGGAGCCGGGCTCGTCGCGGGCGTCGGCCTCAACAACAAGCACGCCGTCGCATTCCTCCTCGTGTCACTGCTGGTCGCGCTCGCCGTCTGCGGGGCGTCCCGGCCGGCCCTGCGCACCCCGTGGCCGTGGCTGGCGGCGGCACTCGCGGCGCTGCTCTGGCTGCCGAACCTGGTCTGGCAGGCGCAGCACGACTGGCCGGTGTTCGCGCTCGCCGCCGACATCCGCGAGGAGTACGGCGGCCTCGGGGAGCGGGTCGCCTACGTCGGCGAGACGCTGATCATGTTCAGCCCGCTCATCGCGGTCGTCTGGATCACGGGGCTGGTCGCGCTCCTGCGCCGGCCGCACTGGCGACTGCTCCGGCCGCTGCCGGTGACGTTCCTGATCCTCGCCGGCTGGTTCCTCGTCGCCGGCGGCAAGGGCTACTACCTCGCCGGCGCCATCCCTCCCCTGCTCGCGGCGGGCTGCGTCGTGGTCGCCGAGCGCTGGGCACGGTTGCGGCTGGTCGTGGCGTCCGCGGTGCTCGCCCTCTCGGCGGCGGTCGCCTGGCCGATCTTCCTGCCCGTGCTGCCGGTCCACACCTGGGCAGGCACGTTCTACGCCGACGCCGGTGAGGACCAGCGCGAGACGGTCGGCTGGCCGGCGTACACCGACGAGATCCGCGCGGTCGTGGCCGGGCTGACCCCCGCGCAGCGGCGGACCGCTGTCGTCTTCACGCAGAACTACGGCGAGGCCGGCGCCGCGGAGTGGTACGACGTCGGGCTGCCCGTCTTCAGCGGCCACAACGGCTGGCGTAACTGGGGCCCGCCACCCGCGGGCGCCGGACCGGTCGTGGTCGTCGGCGACCTGGACGCCGAGCGGTTCTTCACCGGCTGTCGCGAGGTGGCCCGGCTCGACAACCACCACGACCTCGACGCCGAGGAGCAGGGCGCTCCTGTCCGGGTGTGCGACGACCCCGACGGGTCGTGGGCCGAGCAGTGGCCGCGGCTGTCGCACTACGACGCGTGACGCGTGATCGTCGACCGTGCCCGGCGGATACCGGGAGGCCATGGACAAGGTCGAGCAGGCCTTCGCCGCGGTCCCGCGCGAGGGGTTCCTCCTCGAGGGCGACCGGTGGCGGGCGGCCGAGGACGCCCCCATCCCGATCGGGCACGGCCAGACCAACTCGCAGCCCACGACCGTCCGGGCGATGCTGCGCCTGCTCGACGTCCAGCTGGGGCAGCGCGTGCTCGACGTCGGCGCGGGCTCCGGCTGGACGACCGGCCTGCTGGCCCACCTGACCGGACCGGAGGGCGAGGTCGTCGGGGTCGAGCTCGACCCCCGGCTGGCCCGCTGGGGCGCCGGCAACGTCGCGGCCGGCGGTTGGCCGTGGGCGCACGTCGAGGAGGCGCAGCCCGGCGTGCTCGGCGCACCGGCCGGGGAGCCGTACGACCGGATCCTGGTCTCCGCCGGCGCGGAGTCGATGCCCACCGCGCTGCTCGACCAGCTCGCCGACCCGGGCCGGCTCGTCGTGCCGGTCGAGGGCTGGATGACGCTCGCGGTCCGGCAGCAGGGCGTGGACGAGGTGACCACGCACGGCGCCTACCGGTTCGTGCCGCTGCGCTAGCCGGCGAACGCCTCAGAGGCGGCCCAGAGGCGGCCCAGGGGTGTCTCAGAGGTGGTCGTGCGGCTCCGCGATCTCGTGCGGCCCGGGCGGGTCTCCTTCGGGCCGGCGACGCGGACGGCGCGACTTCCGGGCCCAGCTCGGGTCCATGATGATCTCGTGGGTGTCGCCGTCGCGTCCGTCGAAGGTGACGGCGACGGTCTGGAAGCCCTTGTGCCGGTTCATCAGGGCGTAGGACGCGTAGGCACGGCGGTCGGCGTCGGTGAGGTCCACCGCATCCGTGAACGGGGTCAGCAGTGCCCGCGGCCACAGCCGCCGCACGAGCACCACGTTGATCTCGATGCCGAGGATGCCGATGACCGCGGCGAGGTAGATGAAGGCGATCAGACCCAGGACCGTCGCGAAGGTCTTGTTCGCGCCCCCGGCCTCGTTGATCACGTTGGTCACGTAGACCGCGCCGACCCACTGCAGCACCTGCCACATGATCGAGAGGGCGAACGCGCCCGGCGCCGCCGAGCGAAGCGGGTGGTCGCGCGCAGTGGCCAGACGGAACAGGAGCGTGATGACCGTCCCGATGACGATGACGGTCAGGATCATGATGAGCCAGCGCAGGACCGGGGTCTGCGCGGTCGGACCGAAGACCTTGGTGTTCGCGCCGAGGGTGGAGACGACCGAGAGGGCGAGCACGCCCAGGCCCGCGGTGGCGAGCAGGATCAGGCTGCGCACGCGCAGCAGGATCGGGTTGGGGCGGCTGTTGCGCGGCACCGACCACGCCGTGTTGAGCGCGTTCTGGATCGCCTGACCGAGACCCATGGCGCCGTAGAGCGCGACCACCGAGCCGATGACCACACCACCGGTCGAGCCCTGGATCGACTCGGGCCGGCCGAGCTGGTCGCCGATGATCGGGAACTGGCTCAGGGCCGTGTTGAGCAGCTGCTCCTGCAGGTCGGCGTTGCCCTCGAGGAAGAAGCCCAGGATCGAGGAGCCGAGCAGCATCAGCGGGAAGATCGCGATGAATGCGTAGTAGGTGACGATCGCGGCGAGGTAGTTGCCCTGGTCGTCGAAGAACTTGTAGATCACGCCCAGCGGGAACGCGACCGGGGGGAACTGCCGTTGCGCACGGTCAACCGCAGCCACGACGCCCACGTGGCCAGGCTAGGGCATGGGGTGGGGCGTCCGACCGGCTGCGCGCCGCCCAGGACGCGCGCTTCGGCCGGACGCCTGACCTCATGCCCTCTGGCCGTCGGGCGGACCCGGGTCGGGAAGCGTGGGCATCTCGTGCCCGGTGTGGCGCCCGACCAGGACGGCCCGGGTCACCGCCGCCTTCCCGAACCGGTCGTGCACGGCGTCCAGCGCGGTGTCGAGCTCGCGGTTCGTCGCACCCGCCCCGCGGTCCCAGAGCGGCAGCTCGAGCTGCTCGCTGCGGGCGTCGGCGAGCCCCGAGATGGTGATCCCGAGCAGCGTGCAGCCGCGCTCCTCGATCAGCGGTCGCGCCTCGCGGAGCACCCGACGGCCCACCTCCAGCCAGGTGGCGGTCGCGCCGGTCGACCGCGGGATCGTCGCCGACCGCGTCGCGCGGGTGTAGTCGTCGAAGCGGAGCCGGAGCGTGAAGGTGCGCCCGATCCGCTCGCCTGACCGCAGCCGCCGCGCCACCCGGTCGACGAGGGCCGCGAGGAGCGCCTCGAGGTCCTCGAAGGAGCGGTGCTGGCGGCCGAACGCGCTCTGCGAGCCGATCGAGCCACGCCGCCTGCCGACCACGACCGGCCGGGGATCCCGCAGGTTGGCCAGGGCGTGCAGGTGTCGTCCGGACGCCTTGCCGACGGCGAGCGTCAGCTCGGCCTCCTGGCGCGCGGCCAGCTGTCCGACCGTGTAGATGCCCTCCGCGTGCAGCTTCGCCGCCGTCACGGCGCCGACACCCCACAGCCGCTCCACGGGCAGGGGGTGGAGGAAGTGCTCCTCCCCGTGCACCGGCACGACCAGGAGACCGTCGGGCTTGCTGACCGCGCTGGCGACCTTGGCGAGGTACTTCGTCCGGGCGATGCCGACCGAGATCGGCAGCCCCACCTCCTCACGGACGCGCTGCCGCAGCGTCGTCGCGATCTGCTCGGGCGGGCCCACCAGCCGGCGCAGGCCGCCGACGTCGAGGAACGCCTCGTCGATCGAGACGCCCTCGACCAACGGCGTGGTGTCGCGGAAGATCTCGAAGACCCGCCGGCTCGCCTCGACGTACGCCTCGAAGCGCGGCGGCACGACGATCGCGCCCGGGCAGGCCGCGAGCGCCGCCCGGCCACCCATCGCCGAGTGCACGCCGAACGCCTTCGCCTCATAGCTCGCCGCCAGGACCACTCCGCCGCCGACGATGACCGGACGACCGCGCAGCCGCGGGTCGTCGCGCTGCTCGACCGACGCGAAGAACGAGTCGAGGTCGGCGTGGATGATCACCTCCCCATGATCGAACTCATGTTCGACCATGGCAACACCGGATCATCGTGCGCCCCGAACGGTCACGAGCTCAACGCACTCCTCAGGGGCCCGGGCCGGGTGCCGATCGCTGAGAGTGAGATGAACCGTCCCGCGCCTCGCCGCCTCTCCGCGCTCTGCGGCGCCACCTTGGTCGCCGCCCTCACGCTGCTCCCGGGCTCGATCGTCGGTCCCGGCGCCGTTGCCGCAGGTGCGGTCGTGCCGAGCGCGCGGCTGGCGCCGGCGGGTGCGCGCGTCATGGTCTCGCCCGTTCCGCGCCGGGTCGCGCTGGACCGTCGGGTCGTGGTCCGTGGACAGGTGGTCGACGGCTCGGGCGCGCCGGTCGGCGGTTCGGGGGTCGAGGTCGAGGTGAGCACGCGGGGCGGCTGGGCCGCGGTGCCCGGCTCCACCTCCGTCGCCGACGCGCTCGGTCGCTTCCGGCTGCCGGCGCCGACCTTCTACTACGGGCGCCACGTCTTCCGCGTGGTCGCTCCGACAGCGACCGGAACGGCCGTGTCACCGAGCCGGGCGATCACCGTCCGGACCCCCTTCCGACCGGCCGGGCGGGCGGGTGCCGGCCGGGTCGATCCCGCCCGGTTCGACCCGTGCACGGCGGTCCCCTACCGGATCAACTTCTCCGGTGCGCCGGGCAACGCTCGCAGCCTCGTCGCCGCCGCCCTGCACAAGGCGCGGGCCGCCACCGGCCTCACCTTCGTCTACGCGGGGTCGTACGCCGGGATCCCGTTCAGCCGCCAGGGTGACGGCGGTCTGCCGGCCAGCGGGATCGGCTTCGCCTGGACGACGCCGCGCGAGGTGCGCGGTCTCGCCGGCTCGGCGATAGGCCTCGGCGGCGGCTGGACGTCCGGCCGTCGGCGTACGTCCTCCGGAGTGGTCATCGACCGGACCTTCCACTACCGCCGGGGCTGGACGGGCGCGAACTCGATCGGCGGCCTCGTCCTCCACGAGCTCGGCCACGCGCTCGGCCTCGAGCACGTCTCAGACCCCCAGCAGCAGATGTACCCCCTCGACATCGGGGCGCCCCACGGCGACTACAACCGCGGCGACCTCGCCGCCCTCCGCCGCATCGGCCTCGACGCCGGCTGCCTGTGACCTCCTGACGAGGTCTCCGCTCAGTACGACTTCGGCAGCCCCAACGAGTGCATGGCCACGAAGTTGAGGATCATCTCCCGGCTGACGGGGGCGATCCGGCCGAGGCGGGCCGCGACCAGCTGGTTGGCCAGGCCGTACTCCACGGTCAGGCCGTTGCCGCCGTGGGTGTGCACGGCGACGTCGGTCGCGTTGCAGGAGACCTCGCCGCCGGCGTACTTCGCCATGTTGGCGTACTCCCCCGCCGCGAAGTCGTCCCCGGCGTCGTAGAGCGCCGCCGCCTTCTGCCACAGCAGCCGGGCCTGCTCGATCTCGATCTTCACCTTCGCCAGGGGATGAGCGATGCCTTGGTGGGCCCCGATCGGCTGGTCCTTCCAGACCGTCCTCGTCCTCGCGTAGTCGACCGCCTTGCCCAGCGCATACCGGGCGAGCCCGCACGAGAGCGCGGCCCCCATGATCCGCTCCGGGTTGAGCCCGACGAAGAGCTGCCACAGACCGCCGTCGGCGCTGTCCGGGTCGCCCACGAGCGCGTCGGTCGGGAGCCGTACGTCGTCGAGGAAGAGCGTGAACTGCTTCTCCGGCGCCTGCCAGGCCATCGGGATCAGCTGCCGGGAGAACCCCGGCGCGTCGGTCGGCACCACGAAGAGCGCGGGCTTCAGCTTGCCGGTCCTCGCGTCGGCCGTCCGCGCGACGATCAGCACCGCCTGCGCCTCGTCGACCCCGGAGATGAAGGTCTTCTGGCCGCTGAGCACCCACTCGTCGCCATCGCGGGTCGCGGTCGTGGTGATCTCGTGGGAGTTGGAGCCGGCGTCGGACTCGGTGATGCCGAAGGCCATCAGGAGGGAGCCGTCCGCGATCGCAGGCAGCCAGCGGCGCCTCTGCTCGTCGGTGCCGCACCGGGTGATGATCGAGCCGCAGATCGCCGGGCTGACAACCATCATCAGTAGCGGCGCCCCGGCCGTCGCCGCCTCCTCGAGCACCGCGGCGAGGTCGGCCATGCCGCCGCCTCCGCCGCCGTACTCCTCGGGGATGTTGACGCCGAGGAACCCGTTGCGGCCCATCTCCAGCCACAGGTCGGTGGTCTTGCCGCCCTCGCGCGCCTGCTTCTCGATGTACTCCCGGCCGTACTTCCCGGCCAGCCTGGCCACCGCCTCGCGCAGCGCTACGCGCTCCTCCGGCTCGGTGAAGTCGATCGTGCTCATGCCTGCTCCTCCGCTGTGTCCGCCGACTGCGTGCCCTCGACGACGGCGAGCACCGCGCCCGCCTCCACCTGCCGGCCGATGGTCGCGGCCAGCTCCGTCACCGTCCCGGCGCGCGGCGCCACGACGGTGTGCTGCATCTTCATCGCCTCCACGACCAGCAGCGGCTGGCCCTCGGCCACCCGGTCGCCGATCACGACGTGGACGGCCACAACGCTGCCGGGCATCGGTGCCAGCAGGCTGCCCTCCGCCACCTGCGTCGCCGGGTCCACGAACCGCGGGACCCGCTCGAGCGCCGTGTGCCCGAACGGCCCGTCCACGTCGATGCGGTCGCCGGTGACGCACACGTCGTACGTCGACCGCACGCCGTCGACCTCGAGCACGACCTCGACCTCGCTGATCGAGGAGGGCACGACCTCGCTGGTCGAGGAGGTCCGCGAGGGACGAGCGGCCCGTATCGAGACCACGGTGACCCCCTCGACCCGGTAGCCGTCGCGGCCGCCGTACCACTCGGCCGACGTGCCGTCGGTGAACTCCACCCGCTGCGGCTGGCTGGTCACCGTCCGGAACCCGACCGGGATGCGCTGCTGGACCTTCCGCGTCGCGCGCGCCGTCTCCGCGACCGCCAGCGCGGCGGCCTTGCGGACCTCTTGTTGCTCCCGGGGCCAGCGTGACCCCTGGGCCGACTCGGAGGTCGCACCGGCCCCGCAGGCCCCAAGAGGTCCTCCGTCGGCGAGGAACGCCGTCGAGAGCCGCTCGGCCAGGAACTCGGGCGACTCGAGGATCGCGACCAGCTGCTCGCGGTTGGTCCTGACGCCGTGGATCCGGGCGCGGCGCAGCGCCGCCGCCAGCCGGCGGGCCGACTCCGCCCGGGTCGGAGCATGGCCGATCACCTTGGCGAGCATGGCGTCGTAGAACGGCGTGACCGTCGACCCGGAGCCGAAGCCGGCCTCGACCCGGATTCCTTCCATCGCCGGGATCTCGAAGCGGGTCAGCGTGCCGGTCTGCGGCGCGTAGTCGGCCGCCGGGTCCTCGGCGTAGAGCCGCACCTCGATCGCGTGCCCCTGCGGCGTGGTCTCGATACGCCCGCTGGCGCTCGCTACTCGACCAACGACAGGTTCGCCGGTCGAGTAGCCGGAGCCGCTAGGCGGAGGCGCATCGAGACCCGGCACCGCCCTCGCCGAGGAGATCTGCAGCTCGACCAGGTCGACCCCGAAGACCTCCTCGGTGACGGGGTGCTCGACCTGGAGCCGGGTGTTCATCTCGAGGAACCAGAACCGCTGCGTGGCCTCGTCGTAGAGGAACTCCACGGTCCCGGCGCCGCGGTAGTCGATCGCCTCCGCGGCCTTGCGGGCCGCGTCGTGCATCGCCGTGCGGACGTCGTCGGGCAGGCCCGGCGCGGGCGCCTCCTCGAGCACCTTCTGGTGCCGGCGCTGGATCGAGCAGTCGCGATCGCCGAAGACGGAGCTGTCCACGAGCTGCACCTCGACGTGCCGCCCCCGCTCGACGTAGGGCTCGACGAAGACCGTGCCGTCGCCGAACGCCGACTCGGCCTCGGCGCGCGCCGCGGCGATCTCGTCCTCCAGCGCGGAGAGCGAGCGCACGACGCGCATCCCGCGGCCGCCGCCGCCCGCCGACGCCTTCACCAACAGGGGGAGGTCGGCCTCGGTCGGCCGGTCCGGCGCGGAGAGCACCGGCACTCCGGCCGCCGCCATGATCGCCTTCGCGCCGATCTTCGAGCCCATCGCGTCGATCGACTCCGGCGAGGGACCGATCCAGGTCAGCCCGGCGTCGATCACAGCGCGGGCGAAGGACGCGTTCTCCGACAGGAAGCCGTAGCCGGGGTGGATGGCGTCCGCGCCGGCCTTGAGCGCGGTGGCGACGACCAGGTCACCCCGCAGGTAGGTGTCGGACGGCGCCGACCCCGGCAGCCGGACGGCCAGGTCGGCCTCGGCCACGTAGGGCAGCGCCTCGTCGGCGTCGGAGAAGACGGCGACGGTCGTGATGCCCAGCCGGCGGCAGGTCCGGAAGACGCGGGACGCGATCTCGCCGCGGTTGGCGACGAGTACGCGAGAGATCACAGGAGTCACAGTCGGAACACCCCGAAGTTCATCTCGCCCTCGACGGGCTGGTTGGCGAGAACGGACAGGCAGATGCCCAGGACGGTCCGGGTGTCGCGGGGGTCGATGACCCCGTCGTCGTACCCCAGCCCGGAGAGGAAGAACGGCAGCGACTGCTCCTCGATCATCCCCTCGACCATCGCCCTGACCCCGGCGAAGCCCCCGGCGTCGAAGACCTCGCCCTTCGACTCTGCCGACTGCCGGGCGACGATCTCCATCACCCCGGCGAGCTGGGCCGGCCCCATCACCGCCGACTTGGCCGAGGGCCAGGTGAAGAGGAAGCGCGGGTCGTAGGCACGGCCGTTCATGCCGTAGTTCCCCGCGCCGTACGACGCCCCCATGATCACCGTCAGGTGCGGGACCTTCGAGTTCGAGACCGCGTTGATCATCTGCGCGCCGTGCTTGATGATCCCGCCCTGCTCGTAGTCGGTGCCGACCATGTAGCCGGTGGTGTTGTGCAGGAAGAGCAGCGGCGTGTCCTTCTGGTTGGCCAGCTGGATGAACTGCGCCGCCTTCTGCGCCTCCTCGCTCATCAACACGCCGCGCGCGTTGGCGAGGATGCCGATCTCGTAGCCGTGCAGCCGCGCCCACCCGACGCAGAGCGACGAGCCGTAGAGCGGCTTGAACTCGTCGAACGCCACCGCGTTGTCCGGCGAGATCCCGTCCACGATGCGCAGGATCGCCTCCCGCGGGTCGAACGGCTCCTTCAGGTCGGTGGGGATCAGGTCGAGCAGTCCGTCCGGGTCCAGCTCCGGCTCCGCGAACGTCGGCGCAGGGACCGGGCCGCGCTTGCGCCAGTTGAGCCGGGCGACGACGCGGCGCGCGATCCGGATCGCGTCACGCTCGTCGACGGCCAGGAAGTCCGACGACCCCGAGACCCGCGAGTGCATCTCCGCCCCGCCCAGCGACTCGTCGTCGGTGTCCTCACCGGTCGCCATCTTGACCAGGGGCGGGCCGGCCAGGAACACCTTCGCGGCCTCCTTCACCATGATCACGTAGTCGCTCATGCCGGGGACGTAGGCGCCGCCGGCGGTGGAGTTCCCGAAGACGACCGAGATCGTCGGCCGCTTGGCCGCCGAGGCTCGGGTCAGGTCGCGGAACCCCTGGCCGCCCGGGATGAAGATGTCCTTCTGGGTCGGCAGGTCGGCGCCGCCGGACTCGGTCAGGTTGATCGTCGGGATCCCGTTGCGGGCCGCGATCTCCGCGGCCCGGAACGACTTCTTCAACGAGTTCGGGTTGAGCGAGCCGCCCTTGACCGTCGGGTCGTTGGCCACGATGAGGCACTCGACGCCCTCGACGACGCCGATCCCCGTCACCATCGACCCGCCGACCGCGAAGTCCGAGCCCCAGCCGATCAGCGGCTGCAGCTCCAGGAACGCGGAGCCCTCGTCGACGAGCAGCTCGATCCGCTCGCGGGCGGTCAGCTTGCCGCGGGCGCGGTGCCGGGCGACGTACTTCTCCCCGCCGCCGGCCACCGCCTTGGCGTGCTCGGCCTCCAGCTCCTCGATCTTGGCCAGCATGGCCTCGCGGTTGCTCACGTCGGTGGTCATGCCTCGACCACGTCCTTCATCCGCCGCAGCGTGGTGGCCATGCCGCGCTCGTTGGTCAGGCCGCGCAGCCGCCCGAGCACGAGCCAGTAGAGCCGGAGGGCCCGCCTGGTCTCGAGCCGGAAGTACTCCGTGACGAGCGTGCCCCCGTCCCGCGGCTCGAGCCGGTAGCCCCAATTGTTCACCGCCAGCTCGTCGGTGCCGACGACGAACTCGAAGAGGCGCTCGGGCTCGCAGGCGGTCACCGTGCAGGGCGTCCAGTACGTCGGCCCGACGCCGTTGCGCTTGACGTGGCCCTTGAACCGGGCGCCGACGGCCGGCCCGTCGTGGCCGTGCCGCCAGCGCGCCTCGAACGTCTCCGGCGAGAACTCCCCGATGCGGGTGACGTCGCTGACGAGGTCCCAGACCTTCTCGGGCGGCGCGTCCATCCACAGCGACACCTCGCCGGACATCGGGCGGCTCATCGGTCGTAGCCCAGCAGCTTGGCGGCCAGGTCGGTCATCACTTCGGTCGTTCCCCCTCCGATGGGCAGGATCCGGGAGTCGCGGTAGTGCCGCTCCACCTCGGTCCCGTGCATGTAACCGGTGCCGCCGTGCAGCTGGACGGCCCTGTCGACCACCCGCTCGCACGCCTCGACGGCGGTCTGCTTGGCCAGCGCGGCGGCCGCGACCGTCTCGGCCGTCGTGCCCTCCGCGACATAGCGGTCGACGACGGCGTGGGTGTAGGTCCGTGCCACCTCGACCAGCCGGTGCATCTCGACGAGCGCGTGCCGCACCACCTGGCGGCCGATCAGCGGCTCGCCGAAGGTGCGGCGCTCCCGCGCGTACGCCGCGGTGAGGCCCAGCGCCCGTGAGGCGATGCCGTAGCCGTGCACCGCGAGCGCGATCCGCTCGGTCACGAACGCCTCGGCGATGTAGCCGAAGCCGGCGTCCTGCTCGCCCACCAGGTTCTCGGCCGGCACCCGGACGTCGCTGAAGCCGAGCTCGGCGGTGTCGGAGCAGTGCCAGCCCATCTTCCGCAGCGAGCGGTCCACCGTGAAGCCGGGCGTGCCCTTGTCGACGACGAGCAGGCTGATGCCGCCGGCGCCCGGTCCGCCCGTGCGCACGGCGGTCGTCACGAAGTCCGCGCGGACGCCCGAGGTGATGAACGTCTTGGCGCCGCTGACCACGAAGTGGTCGCCGTCGCGGACCGCCCGGGTGGTCAGGTGGGCGACGTCGGAGCCGCCGCCGGGCTCGGTGATGGCCAGCGACCCGATCAGCTCACCGGCCAGCGTGGGCCGGACGTAGCGCTCGACCAGCCCGGCCGACCCGTGCGCGACGATGTGCGGCAGCGCGATCCCGTGGGTGAACAGCGCGGCCATGAGGCCGGAGGACGCACCCTCGGCGTACATTCCCTCGGAGACGGCCACGACGTCGGCGAGGCTCCCGCCCTCGCCGCCGACCTGCTCAGGGAAGCCGATGCCGAGCAGCCCCTGCTGGGCGGCGGCCAGGTGCAGCGACCGGGGAACGGTGCCCTCGTCCTCCCACTCCTGCAGGTGCGGGAAGACGTCGCGGCGGGTGAACTCCGCGCCCAGGTCGTGGAGGTCCACTAGAGCAGCTCCTGGTCGATGTGGACGGTCCGGCTGCGGACCCACTCGCCCAGCGCCTTGGCCTGCGGGTCGAACCGGCGGCCCTCGGCGACGCCCGCGCCGAGCAGGCCGCGGATCAGGACGTTCACACCCCCCAGGTTCGGCAGCGGATGGACCTCGATCTCGAGGTCGGCGGACTCCGGGACCAGCTCGCGGACCTTGGCCGGCGTGATCAGCCTGGTCAGCCAGGCCACCCGCGCCCCCTGCAGGGCCGGATCGGCGTCGTGGCTCACCCACAGCCCCAGGTTGGCGTCGCCGCCCTTGTCGCCGGAGCGGGCGTGGACGAAGGTGCCGAGCGGCAGCCGCCGGTTGAGCGAGTCGGCCACCGCGGCGTCGGCCGAGGGTCGCTCGGCGGCCGGCTCCTCGGGCGCGGCGTACGCCGGCGGGTCGGCGACCTGCTCACGGGTCCCGTCGTCCATCACCACGGTGTGGGCCACGGCCGACCGGTCGACGTGATCCGCGCGGTAGACGCCGTAGGGCGCCGGCGACGTGGGCGGCGCGGTGACGTGGAAGCCGGGGTAGGACGCGAGCGCGAGCCCGATCAGCGGCTCGGTGAACGGCTTGCCGAGCGGGTCCGGCGTCGGCGCCCATGCCGTCAGCCGGAGCAGGCAGGCGGCGCCCTCCTCGGTGGGCGAGTCCGGCTCGGGCACGCGGTACGCCGACCAGACGTGCTCCACCCCCTCGAGCGAGACCTGCGCCTTGATCCAGGCGGCCTTCTCGTCGATGTCCAGCCCGGTGAGCACGAACTCGCAGGAGTTGCGGAAGCCGCCCAGCTCGGTGACCGCGACCTTGAGCCGCTGGGGCGGCGGTGTGCCACGCACCCCGCTGATCGCGACCCGGTCGCGGCCCTCCTGGCTCAGCCTGATCGAGGTGAGGTCGGTGGTGACATCCGGGCCGAGGTAGCGAGGCCCTTGGATCTCGTACATCAGCTGCGCGGTCACCGTGTCGACGGTGACCGCGCCGCCGGTCCCGTCGTGCTTGGTGATCACGCACGAGCCGTCCTCGGCCAGCTCGGCGATCGGGAACCCCAGCGGCCGCGGGCGGCTGGTCTCGGGACGGGCCCGGTGCTCCTCCTCCACCAGCGAGTCGCCGGTCGAGGAGGTTGCGCCAGCAACCGTCTCGAGACCCGGCAACGAGGTGAACCCGCTGAAGTTCCCGCCCGTCGCCTGCGTGCCGCACTCCAGGACGTGGCCCGCGACGACCGCGCCGGCCAGCCGGTCCCAGTCGTCGGCGGCCCAGCCGTGGTGCGCGACGGCCGGCCCCACGACCAGGGACGCATCCGTCACCCGACCGGTCACGACGATGTCGGCGCCCGCGGCGAGCGCCCGGGCGATGCCGAAGCCGCCGAGATAGGCATTGGCGGTCAGCGCGCCGGGGACGTCGACGCGGTCGCCCTCGACGTACGCGATCCTCGCCTCGGGCGCGATCGAGCGCAGCCGCCCGGCCAGGCCCGCCGGGTTGAGACCGCCGGCGTTGCTGACGATCCGCACCCCCTTCTCCAGCGCCAGCCCGAGGCAGTCCTCGGCCTGGCGGACGAAGGTCTTGGCGTAGCCGAGCGAGGCGTCCTTCATCTGGTCGCGCCCGAGGATCAGCATGGTCAGCTCGGCGAGGTAGTCGCCGGTCAGGAAGTCGAGGTCGCCGCCCTCGAGCTGGTCGCGCATGGCCGAGAGCCGGTCGCCGTAGAACCCCGAGCAGTTCCCGATCCTGACCACACCCGAGCGCGTCATCGCCGCTCCCTCCCCGCCCCCGCAGGCCCGGCGAACGCCTGCGCGATGTCGAGCCACCGGTCCGCCTCGTCGCCGGCGGCGACGAGCTCGGTGTCGTCGCGGTGGATGCGCTGGGTGACCAGCCGGGCGAAGTCGTACGCCGGCCCGCTGACCGTCTGGGCGGCCGACTCCGGCCCCCACGACCACACGTCGCCGCTCGGGGCGACCAGGTCGACGCGGAACTCCTGGGCGGGCGCGGTCAGCCCGTGCGTGCGGAACGCCCAGTCGCGGGTGCGGATGCCGAGGTGGCAGACGTTGCGGATCCGGTCGGTCGGCTCCGGGACGCTGCCCAGGCCGGCGTCGGCGAGCGCCTCGTAGACGTCCAGCGCGTGCGCCCAGGTCTCCATGAACCGGGCGGTCGCCATGGAGGCCGGTGACATCGGCGGGCCGAACCAGGGCAGCTTGCCGTCGGCCCCACGCAGCGCACCCGCCAGCGCCGTCCGGGCGGCGTCCCAGCGGGCGAGGAGGTCCTCGGGAAGGGCCGCGGCCACTGCGGTGGCGCCCTTGTCGACGAACCCGTCGGGGTCCTCGATCGCGGCGAGGACCACCTCGTCCCACTCCTGCTTGTCGCCGCGCGCCGCCCGCGCGGCCAGGACGGCCACCTCGTCGGTCCAGGTCAGGTGCGCGACCTGGGTCGCGACGTCCCAGCCCTCGGCGGGAGTGGGCGTGTGCCACCCGGCGTCGTCGAGTCCTGCGACGGCGGCGCGCAGCCGGTCGCCCTCGGCCGCGAGGTCGCGCAGCAGGTCCTCCAGCATGCTCATGAGAGCTCCTCCTCCAGCACCTCGGACCATCGGTCGAGGATCCGCTTGCGTCGTCGGGCGTCGTCGGTGATGGTGCTGGCGAGCCCCAGCCCGCGGACCAGGTCGAGCGTCGCCTGCACGAGCTCGCGCACTCCCGCCTTGGACTCGTCGGCGTCGAGCAGCTCCACGGTCAGCCGATGGGTCTCGCGGCCGACCCGCTGCTCGAGCGGGGCGACCTCGGCGAGCAGGTCCGGGTCGGTCCGTGCGGCCACCCACAGCTCGAGCGCGGCGGTGAAGACCGGCGAGGTGAAGTGGTCGGCGAGCATGCCCAGCACCGCTCGGGTCCGCTGCGGGCCGGCGGGGATCCGCGCCGCCGCCGCGGCCAGCTCGACGCCTCGGGTCGCGGTCACGTGCGAGACGGCCGCGAAGACGAGGTCGTTCTTCGTGGGGAAGTGGTGCAGCTGCGCGCCGCGGCTGACCCCCGCCCGCTCGGACACGAGCGTGGTCGTCGTACCCGCGAAGCCCCGCTCGACCAGCAGGGCGACCGTGGCGGCGAGCAGCCGCGCCCGCATCGCCCGGCTGCGCTCCTCCTGGGGGACGCGCGTGCTCGGCTGGCTCACGCGCCCACCCTGCCGTCGCAGCAACAAACAGTCAAGCCTGACTTTTATTGCTCGACGGTCCGCCACTGGGGTCAACTGGACCCATGGCCATCGCACGCACCCCCACGATCGTCCTGGACTGCCCGGACGCCATCGCCCTCGCCACCTTCTACGCCGCGCTGCTCGACTGGCGCCTCATGCCGCAGGAGGGCGCCGACTGGACCACCATCCGCGGCCCGGAGCCCCACCAGATCCTCGACTTCCAGCAGGTGGACGGTGACTATGCGGCGCCGACGTGGCCCAGCCAGACCGTCCCCCAGCAGATGCACCTCGACGTCGTCGTCGACGATCTCGACGAGGCCGAGGCCGCCACTCTCGAGCTCGGGGCGACCAAGGCCGAGCACCAGCCCGGGACGACCTTCCGCGTCTTCCTCGACCCCGCCGGGCACCCGTTCTGCCTCTGCCTGTCCTGACGGGCGTGACTTAGCCGATCGGTCAGCGTTTACCCGAGGTGATACCGAAGTCGTCGTCAGGGCGCTACCTTGCCTCGACTCCTCTCGGAAGCTGGTGGAACTGATGGTTGGGCTCGCGACGTCGACCGGCCCGGACGGCGCTGCCGTCCTCGCGGTCTCGGGCGACCTCGACATCGCCGGCGTCGCCGCGTTCCTCGAGCACGCCCAGCCGCTGCTGCAGTCGGACGCCGCCGTGATCGAGGTCGACCTGCGCGACGTGACGTTCCTCGACTCCAGCGGCATCGGCGCCCTGGTCCGGCTCCGCAAGGCCACGGCCGACGGTCAGCGCCTGCGCCTCTCCCACGTCCCGGCGTCGGTCGCCCGGGTGCTCGAGCTCACCGGCCTCACCGACCTCTTCGCAGACCGGTCCGACTGGTGAGCCGGGTGGGCCTCGGCCCTCGGGCGATCGCAGCGCTGATCGCCGCTGTCGGCATCGTGCTCACCTGCCTGGGCAGCTGGACCCTCGCCCGCGGCGACGCCGCCAGCGAGCACCGGATCCTCAAGGTGCAGACCGGCCAGGCGGCCTCCGTGCTGTCGGCGGCGGTCACGGTGATCGAGCAGCCGCTCTCCACCGCGCTGAGCGTCCTGCAGGTGGCCGGACCCGACGACGGCTCCGCGTTCACCGAGTTCATCACGCCGTACGTCGGCTCCAAGAAGCCGTTCGTGTCGGCCTCGCTGTGGAAGCGTCAGGGCGACGGCCTGACCCGGCTGGCGACGACCGGGGCAGCCCCCACGCTCGACCCGAGCAGCGACGAGGCGCGCGAATTCGTCCGGCACGCCTACGACAGCACGGGCACGACGATCCGGCTGCTCGCGGCCGGTGGCCGCAACCTGCTCCTCTGGGGCAAGGCGGACCCCCGCACCGGCCTGGCCGTCTACGCCGAGCGCGTCATGCCGGCCGACCGGCAGGCCAGTGTCGCCGCCAACTCGGCGTACTCCGGCCTCCACTACGCGATGTACGTCGGCCACCGCGCCGACTCCACGTCGCTGCTCTCCACCGACGTCGAGCCCGCGTCGCTCCCGATGAGCGGCTACACCACGCGGGCGACCATCCCGTTCGGGGACACCGACGTCACGCTGGTCACCGAAGCCCGGACCCACCTCGGCTCGGCGCTCAGCCGGTGGCTGCCGCTCGGCGTCCTCATCGGCGGCCTGCTGCTGACGGTGATCGCCGCGCTGACCGGCCTGCGACTCGCCCGCGGGCGGCGCGACGCCGAGCAGAACGCCACGACGATCACCGCGCTCTACGAGCGCGTCGACAACCTCTACGGCCAGCAGCGCGAGCTGTTCGAGCGCCTGCAGCGCGCGCTCCTGCCCCACGTCCACCCGACCATGCCCGACCTGGAGATCGCCTCGAAGTACGTCGCCGGGGCCCACGGCACCGAGATCGGCGGTGACTGGTACAGCGTCGTGGCCCTCGACGAGCACCGGTTCGGCTTCGTCGTGGGCGACGTCTCCGGGCGCGGCGTGGACACCGTCGCAGTGATGGCGCAGGCCCGTTTCACCGTCCGCGCCTACCTGATGGACGGCGACGAGCCGGCGGTCGCCCTGGAGAAGTGCTCCCGCCAGTTCGACATCACCAGCGATGGGCACATGACCACCGTCATAGCGGGGGTCGGCGATGTGCGCACGGGCGAGGTGATGCTCGCCAGCGCCGGCCACCCCGCACCGCTGCTGCTCAACGGGACCGCCAGCACCGTGCAGGTCCCGCCCGGCGTCCCGCTCGGCATCGGCCCGGCACGCTACGAGCAGACGGCGTTCCAGCTCGACCGCGGCGCCACCCTCTTCTGCTTCACCGACGGTCTCGTCGAGCGTCGCGGGGAGGCCATCGACCTGGGTCTCGACCGCCTGGCCGCGACGCTGGGCGAGGCTTGCGACCGTGCGGTCGACGAGCTGGTCGCCCATGCGGTCGACACGCTGCGGAGCCCGGACGCGAGCGACGACATCGCCGTCCTGGCGCTGCGCCGGGTGGGTGCCTGATGAAGACCCAGCTCCGTGGCACCCTGAGCGCTCCGGCCGAGGCGCGACGGTTCGTCCTCAGCGCGATGCGCAAGCTCCGCGGGCACGTGACCCGGCCCGACACCGACGACATCGTCCTCGTCGTCAGCGAGCTCGTCACCAACGCCGTCCGCGCCGACGCCGCCGTCATCGGGCTCTCGCTGGTCGTCGAGGACAAGCACATCCGCCTGGAGATCTCCGACGACGCCGAGGGCTGGCCGACACCCCGCCGGGCCGGAGCCGACGACCTCAGCGGCCGCGGCCTGGCGATCGTCGACGAGCTCGCCGACCGCTGGACCACCACCGAGCTGCGGCCCGGCAAGCGGGTCACGGTCACCTGGTACCGCGGCTGACTGTTCGTCAGCCGATCCGCGTCGCCATCGGCAGCCGCGAGCGGGTGAAGAGCCCGACGACGAGCGCGGTGAGCACCGGCAGTCCGAGCACGACGACGGCGATCATCAGCCAGGGGACCTCGAGGTAGGGCCCGCGGCCGTCGGCGTACGACTCGGCGGTCAGCGGCCAGGTGATGGCGAGCCCCGGGACGAACCCGACGAGCATCCCGAGCACGGCTCCGACGAACCCCACGACGAAGGTGTACGCCGCGGCGACGGCGCGCCGCGTCCGCGGTGCTGCCCCGACAGCCTGGAGCGTGGCCAGGTCCGGCCGGGCGTCCGAGAGCGCCAGGAAGCTCGCGGTGAGCGTGCCGCCCAGCATGAGGATCGCACCGAGCGCCGCCAGGACCCACTGGACGATGCGGGCCATCGGGTCGGCCTCGTAGCCGCGCTCGACATAGACCGTCGCCGGCGTCGCCAGGTCCTGTAGCGCCGCGTCGAGGTCCTTCTGCGCCGTCTTCGACAGGTGCGGCTGCTCGACGTCGAGCCCGACGACGGCCGCGTCGATCCCGGCACGCTGCGCGAGCGCCGGCGGGAGGATCGCCCGCACCGGGGTGGCAGCGTCCTCCGCGCGGTAGAGGACAGTGGCGGGCACGTCGACCGAGTGCGGGTCGACCGGCTGGCCCTCGTCGTCCGTGGGCTGGACCTCGACCGTCACCCGCTCGAGCGCTGCCTTCGAGCGGTCGCTGCTGAAGACGACCGCCCGGCCGGAGCGGAGCGCCCGGGCCACGTCCCCACCCGGGTCGGCGGCGGTGACCAGCGGGGGGAGGCGTCCGCCGTCGGAGACGAGCACGTCGCTGCCGAGGGTGGAGCCCCAGGTCCCCGGGCTGATCTCGCCCTGGCCCTCGTCGACGGCGGCCGTGGCGGCGGCCGGGTCGCGGAACTGCACGTCCGTCCAGCTGTCTCCCGAGACCGGCTGCGCGACCCCGGCCACCTCGGTGATCCGTGCCCCCGGCACCCGGTCGCGGACCACGTCCTCGACCTGCGACCAGTCGGTCGGGCCGTCGTCCACCGACACGTAGGAGTACGACGGCGTGACCGAGGCGTCGCCCATCACGAGGCTCGGCTGGTAGGTCTCGCGGTTCTCTCTTTCGTCGCTGCTGGTCCCGATGCCCAGCGCGACCACACCGGCCACCGTGGCCGCGACGGCGGCGACGGCCGGAGTGGTCCGGGTGCGGTGGCGGACGGCGTCGCGCGCCGCGAAGCGGATCGCGAGCGGGAACCGGCCGGCGACCAGCGCCACCCACGACACGACGACCGGCACGAGCAGCACCATCCCGAGCACGCAGACCACCGCTGACCACGCGACCGTCAGCTCACCGTGCCCGCCGGCCCCCAGGAACGCCATCAGGATCCCGACGGCGAAGAGGACGACGCCGAGGACGGGGAACGCCCGGCCCGGCTTCGGGTCACCGCGTCGCCCGGCGAGCACGGCGACGACGTCCTGCCGCGACGCGATCCAGGCGGGCACCACGCAGGCGGTCAGCGCGCTCAGGAGGCCGAACGCCGCGACGGCGAGGAGGTGCGGCCACGGGACGTCGAACGGGCCGAGCCAGTCGCCGCTGAACCGCTGCACCAGCGGCTGCAGAAGCCAGGCCGCCCCGATGCCGCCCACCACACCGACGACCGCGGCGATGGCGCCCAGCACGACCCCGCCGGCGAGGATGACGCGGCGCGCCTGGGCCGGCGTACCGCCCGAGGCGACGAGGAGCGCGATCGACCGCTGCTGCTTGCGGGCGCCGACCGCGAAGGCCGGGCCGGCGAGGAGGACGACCTCGATCAGCGCCATCACGACGATCAGGGCGACGACCTGCATCGTGGTCCCGCTGTCGGAGGAGGAGTACTGCAGCGGGTCGGGATAGTCGCCCGGATGGGTCGCGATCTGGCGGTCGGTGACGGTGACGCCGAGGGCGTTGAGCCGCTCGAGCTGTGACCACGAGATCGGGGGACCGTCCACGAGCCAGGCCTGGCTCGGTCCGGCATCGTCGAGGACGGGGAGCGACCCCGGCAGGCCGACCACGATCGCGGCGGAGCGCACGGTGGCGTCGGCCACGGTGCCGACGACCTCGCGGGTCGTCTCGGTGCCGTCCGCCTGGACGGCCGTCAGGGTGTTCCCGACCCCGCGGTCGCGGGCGGCCTTGTTCACGACGACCTCGTCCGGCGTCGCCGGCCAGCGGCCGCTCTCCAGGCGGAAGAGACCGCGCGCGAGCGGGGCCGACGCGTCGAGCTGGGTGCCGACCATCGTCTCCTTGCCGTGCGGCGTACGCACCACCTCGGTGGTCTGCGTCGGCATGGGCAGCATGGTGCGGTGCCCGATCACGCCCTCGATGTCGCCGACGGAGGTCGGCCGGCTCAGCGGCTCCCCCGAGCCGAGCCCGTTGAGCGGATCCGGGGCCTGGACCACCCCGGTCAAGGTGTCGAGGATCTCGACCCGAGCCGTCGCGACCGTGCCGAGGCGGCGGTCCATGCCCTCCGTCGCGGAGACCTTGGCGGTCTGCATGAGGACGTCGGCGCCGACCACGGCGAGCACGGGGAGCGTCACCATCACCAGCGCGATGATCGCCCGGCCCCGGTGCCTGGCCAGGTCGCGGCGGGCCAGCCGGAGGGAGACCCGCCATCCGGTGAGCCACCTCCTCATCGACGTGCTCCCACGGTCTCGCCCGCGTCCTCGTCGTCGAGGACGACGCCGTCGCGCAGGTAGACGACTCGGTCGGCCCAGGCCGCGTGCCGCGGCTCGTGGGTCACCAGCACCCCCGCGGCGCCGGCGTCGCAGCGGGCGCGCAGCAGCCGCAGGATGTCCTCACCCGTCACGGAGTCGAGGGCGCCGGTCGGCTCGTCGGCCAGGATCAGCCGCCGCTGTCCGACGATCGCCCGTGCGATGGCGACCCGCTGCTGCTGGCCGCCCGACATCTCGTCGGGGAAGCGGTCGGCCAGGTCGCCGATGCCGAGCTCGTCCAGCGCGGTCGCCGCGGCAGCACGGGCCGCACGCGACGGCGCTCCGTCGAGCTCGAGCGGCAGGCTGACGTTCTCCGCCGCGGTCAGGGCGGGGATCAGGTTGAAGTCCTGGAAGACGTAGCCGATCGCGGTCCGCCGCAGCCTGGCCCGGCCCCCGGCACCGGCCGCGGTCAGGTCGGTGCCCTCGACGACGACGCGGCCCGAGGTCGGCTCGTCGAGCCCGCCGGCCAGGGTCAGCAGCGTCGACTTCCCGGAGCCCGACGGCCCCATGACGGCGACCAGCTCGCCGGCGTACGCCTCGAACGAGACCTCGCGCAGGGCGTGGACCGCGAGCTCGCCGGACCCGTGGATCCGGCTCACTCCCTCCAGGTGCAGCACGGGTGTGTTCATCGCTCGGTCTCCTGAGTGTCGGGGAGGGTGTCGGGGAGGGTGTCGGGGAGGGTGTCGGGGGAAGGATCGGGTCGGGTACGCCGCCCCGGCTGGTGCAGTCGCTCGCGGGCCTGCTCGAGCCAGCGCCGCTCGGCGCGCTGCAGCCGGTCGGCGTCGTGGGGCGCCAGTCGCTCGGTCATCTCACAGCTCTGTCGGCCGTGCGACGCAGCTGCGCCTCGCAGTGGTCGAGCCAGCGGATCTCGGCCTCGGCGGCGAAGATCAGCGAGTCCAGGACCAGCTCGTGGCCGAGGTCGGTGGCCTTCCGCTTGAGCCGGTTGTAGTCCTGCAGCGCCTTCATGGTGGCGCTGCGCTGACGCTGGATGATGTCGGCCAGGTCGAGGTCGCGCGCCGAGACACCGAGCGCGAGCTTGATCGCGAGCTCGTCGCGGGCCGGCTGGGTGCGCGGCACGGCGCTGCCGAACCAGGCGGTCACCTCGGCACGCCCGGCGGCGGTGAGCCGGTAGAGCTGGTGACCGTCGCTGTCGGTCTCCCCCGCCGTGACGAGTCCGTCGCGCTCGAGCCGGGACAGCGTCGTGTAGACCTGGCCGATGTTCAGCGGCCAGGTCCCGGCCGTGCGCTCCTCGAACGCGACCCGGAGCTGGTAGCCGTACATCGGCTCCTGCTCCAGGAGCGCGAGCAGCGCGTGCTTGACCGACATGGGACCGCCTCTCAACGTGTGTATACCGAGTATGCACATACTGAGTATGCAAACGCAACCCCATGTCGAAGAGCAGGTCCCGCCTGCGCGGATAGGGCAGAGTGCGCGCCATGTCGACGAACGACCCCGACCAGAACCCCGACGAGCAGACGCCGTACGGCGGCTACCCGGCCCAGCCCTTCGGCCAGCCGTACGGCGAGCCCGGCCAGCCCTACGGCCAGCCCTACGGCCATCCCGGCCAGCCCTACGGCCATCCCGCTGCTCAGTACGGCGCGCCGGCCGTCCCCTACGCCTCCTGGGGCGCCCGGCTCGGCGCCTACCTGCTGGACGCCCTGGTGGGCAGCGTGGTGATCTTCGTCCCCGTGATCATCGGCGCTGTCGTGCTCGGGGCGGGCAGCACCACGAGCACCGACGAGTTCGGCCAGACGACCACCGACGTCGGCGGCGCGGCCGCGGCGATCGGCATCGCCCTCTTCGGCCTGGCCGCGATCCTGGGCGCGGCGTTCCAGATCTGGAACCTCGTCTTCCGGCAGGGCCGGACGACGCAGAGCCTGGGCAAGTCCTGGCTCGGCATCGCGGTGGTCAAGGAGGCGACCGGCCAGCCGATCGGGGCGGGGGCCGCGTTCGGCCGCTGGTTGATGCACTCCTACGTCGACACGCTGTTCTGCCTGTGCGTCCCGCTCGGCTTCTTCTGGCCGCTCTGGGACCCGCGCAAGCGCACGTGGGGCGACATGGCGGCCGGCTCGATCGTCATCCGGTCGCCGAAGCGCTCCTGATGCTGCTCAGCCCGCGACGGTCATGACCACCCGCGCCCGGGTGGGTGCGTCGACCCAGCCGTCGCGGGCCCTCAGCAGGCGCAGCAGCGACCAGGCCACGAAGGGCGCCGCCACGAGCACCGACAGCGGCCAGGCCTCGACCCGGGAGAGTCCCGAGAAGACCAGGCTGGTGACGGTGGTGCTGGCGGCGAGCTTCGTGGAGTAGCCGACCATCGCGAGCGGCGGTGCGGGGGTCGCGCGGGCGGAGCGCAGGTCGACGGCGTACGGCGACCTCAGCGACCAGCGCAGCGCGGCGCTGACGACCTGAAGGAGCACCACGGCCCACGTGCACAGCACCGCCGACAGCTCCGCGGCCGACGGCGTACCGGCACGCAGCACCGCGAGCCCGAGCGTGATCGCGGAGGCGACGACGAGGAACTCCAGGATCACCCAGGCGCGAGCGGTGAAGACAGCGGACGGCTGCACGGGCAGCGACTCGCGCCAGAGCGCGCCACGGCCCTCCAGGCTCCAGGCGTTGACGCCGAAGAGCAGCGCGCCGCCGGAGGCGACGAGGCCCGGCAGGATGGTGAGCTGGTTCCAGGGCAGGTTGCCGGCGAGGGAGACCAGGCCGGGTCCGACGGACAGCACGACGAGGCCGCGTCGCATGGGGACCGCTCGCCACACCGAGGCCCGGTCCACGCGCACCAGCATGGCGACGTCGGAGGACGGCATCGGGCGGGCGCGGTAGCGACCGCTCTCGACCCGGAGCTCCTCGCGCGGCTGCAGCCGCGCAGTGAGGTGCGCGGGTACGGCGCCCAGGACGACGGCGACCACGAAGATGCCCACGATGAGAGCGACCGTGAGCAGCCAGCGCCAGCTGAACCCGCCGATCAGACCGGTCACCAGCCACTGCGTCGGCAGTGCGTCGAGGACGTCGGAGAGCCGGTGCGTGATCTGCAGCGAGGCGGCGGTGACGAGCCCGACGGCGCCCAGGAGCCGCACTGCGGTGATGCCGTGGCGCAGCCGACGCAGCCCCTCCATCGACCAGGCGATGATCTGCGCGACGGCCGTCGCCGCCAGCACCCAGAGGAAGGCGCCGATCACGGCGGGGAGGAAGAAGTGTGGCCCGAGCGCGAACGATGCGGAGCCGAGCAGCAGCCAGCACTGCAGCAGCCAGGCGATGTTGAGCGGCGCCAGCAGGAGCGCGCCGAGGTGGTCGGTGGTCGGGTTGACCGGGTAGGCGACGAGCTGGTCGCGCGGCACGAGCTCGCGGCCACCGCCCGAGGCGACGGCCGAGGCGAGGGCGAGCAGCTGGAAGCCCGCGAGCGCCGACGGCATCAGCAGCAGCAGGTTGAACGCGTACCCCTTGCCACCGGCGTGGGGCAGGTAGGCCGGCACGACGGACGCGGCCACGGTGATGACGACGAACACCGCCAGCCCGATGGCGTTGCGCCGTCGGCGTACGGTGCTGGCCCGCAGGTGCAGCAGGTGGCCGACGTCCTGGACGGCCCACCACTCCTCGCGCAGGAGGTGACCGATCCGGGAGCCGTCAGTCGAGGAGGCCGCGGTAGGCACGAGCCCCCTCCTCGCCGGCCATGTCGTGCGCGGTGACGGTCGCGACGCGGGCGCCGCCGCGCAGGACGAGGACCGAGGAGCAGGCCTCGATGGCCAGCTCGCGCAGGTGGGTCGAGACCAGCACGCAGGCACCGCGTGCGCGGGCGTCGTGGACGACGTCGAGGGTCGCCTCCACGCCGATCGGGTCGACACCGTCGAAGGGCTCGTCGAGCAGCAGGACGTGCGGCTCGTGGAACGCCGCGAGGACGACCGAGAGACGCCTGCCCATGCCGTGGGAGAAGCCGCTGGTGACCCGGTGCGCGACGTCTCCGAGCTCGAAGCGCTCCAGCAGGTCGCGCGCCCGCTCCTCCCAGCCGGGACCCATCCGGCGGAGCCTCGCCGAGAGCTGGAGGTGCTCCCAGGGCGTCGCCCGCGGCACCAGGCCGCCGACGTCGGGGCAGTAGCCGACCGCACGCTTGACCTCGAGCGGCTCGGTGCGGACGTCGTGGCCGACGACGCTCACCGTGCCCTGGGTCGGCGGGACGACGCCCGCGATCACCCGCATGGTGGTCGACTTGCCCGCGCCGTTCCTCCCCAGGAGCGCGGTGCTGTGGCCGGCGTACGCCGCGAGGTCGACTCCGTTGACGGCCTCGACCTCGCCGAACCGGACGTGCAGGCCACGCACATCCACGACCGGCCAGGGGACTTGCTCGCTCACCGGCTGATCCTCCCCGCTGGAGCACCCCCGGCGACACCGTCGCACGGCCTGACCTTCCCACGCGGGTGTGACTAGGCCGCGACGCCCGAAAGGACTACTGCCCCTGGCGGTGCGCGCCCCCGCCTTGTGAGTGTCAGGGTGACCCTCAGGTCACGCTGACACTCACAAGGCAGCGCGTCGATCAGGCGGGGAAGGACTCGCCCTTCGCCGCCATGTCGCGGAGGTACTGCGTCGGACGCAGCTGCTCGCCGTACGCGTCGGCCAGCTCGTCGCCACGCCGGATGAAGGCGTCGAGCCCGATGGAGCCGTCAGCGGCCTCGTAGCCGGTGATGAACTGCGCGGCGCCACCCAGGGCGGGCGGGAAGCCGATGCCGAAGATCGAGCCGATGTTGGCGTGGGCGGCCGAGGTGAGGACACCCTCCTCGAAGCACTTCGCCGTCTCGATGGCCTCGCGGAAGAGCATCCGCTCGCGCGCGTCCTCGATCGGGATCTGCTGCTCGGCCACCGGGAAGAGCTCCGACAGCCCCGACCAGATCGTGCCGCGCTTGAGGCCCTTGTCGGTCTCGACGTACTCGTAGAAGCCGGCGCCCTTCAGCTTGCTCGGGCGACCCGCCTCGATCATCGCGCCGCAGACCTGCTCGGTGACGGTGAGCTCCTCGACACCGGCCGCGGCGCGGGTGGTCTTGGCGATCTTGACCATGAGCTCCATGTTGAGCTCGTCGGCGATCTGCAGCGGGCCGACCGGGAAGCCGGCGGAGGTGGCGGCGCGCTCGAGCGAGTACGGCGCCATGCCCTCCTGCAGCAGGGCGAGGCCCTCCTCGATCTGGGTGCCGATGACGCGCGAGGTGTAGAAGCCGCGCGAGTCGTTGACGACGATCGGCGTCTTCTTGATCGCCTGGACGACGTCGTAGGCCTTGGCCAGCGCCTCGTCGGACGTCTCGGCGCCCTTGATGATCTCGACGAGCGGCATCTTGTCGACGGGCGAGAAGAAGTGCAGGCCGATGAAGTCGGCCGGCCGGTCGACGCCCTTGGCCAGGTCGGTGATCGGCAGGGTCGATGTGTTCGAGCACAGCAGGGCGCCGGGCGCGAGGTGGGGGGCGATCTCGCCGAAGACCCTCTGCTTGAGCGTGACGTCCTCGAAGACGGCCTCGACGACCAGGTCGGCGCCGGCGGCGTCGGCAGGGTCCGTGCTGGCCGTGATCCGGTCGAGGATCTCGTCAGCCTTCTCCTGCGTGATCTTGCCGCGGGAGACGCCCTTCTCGTTGAGGGCGGCCGTGTAGGCCTTCCCCTTCTCCGCCGACTCGATCGCGACGTCCTTGAGGACGACCTCGACACCCGCACGGGCGAGGACGTAGGCGATGCCGGCGCCCATCATGCCCGCGCCGAGCACGACGGCCTTGACCGGCTGGTAGGTCTCGAAGCCGTCGGGGCGCAGGGTGCCGGCGTTGATGGAGCCGAGGTCGAAGAAGAACGCCTGGATCATGTTCTTCGACTGCTGGCCGGTGACCAGTGAGACGAAGTAGCGCGACTCGATGCGCGTGGCGGTGTCGAAGTCGACCTGGGCGCCCTCGACGGCCGCGGCCAGGATCGCCTTCGGCGCCCGCATGTCGGCCTGCTTGAGCTGGCGACGCAGGATCGGCGGGAAGGCCGGGAGGAACGCGGCGAGCGCCGGCGACGTCGGCTTGCCGCCCGGCATCTTGTAGCCGGGCTTGTCCCACGGCTGCTGGATCTCGTCGGGGTTGGCCTTGATCCACGCCTTCGCAGCGGGGACCAGCTCGTCCTGGGTCGCGACGAGCTCGTCGACGAGCCCCTTCTCCTGGGCGGCCGCGACCTTGAAGCGGGTGCCCTGGCCGAGGATGTCGGTGAGCGCGGTCATGATGCCGAACATGCGGACGGTGCGGGTGACGCCACCGCCGCCGGGCAGCAGGCCGAGGGTGACCTCGGGCAGGCCGATCTCGTAGCGGCCGTCGACGGCGATGCGGTGGTTGGTGGCCAGCGCGATCTCCAGACCGCCGCCGAGCGCGGCGCCGTTGATGGCGGCCACGACCGGCTTCGGGAAGGTCTCGAGCCGGCGCAGGGTCGCCTTGACGCGCTCGACCGTCTCGAAGATCTGCGGGGCGTCGGCCTTGGTCGCGGTGATCATGCCCTTGAGGTCGCCGCCGGCGAAGAAGGTCTTCTTCGCCGAGGTGACGACGACGCCGGTCACCGAGTCGGCCTCGTCGTAGAGGCGGTCGACCGCGGCCTGCATCGAGGCGGTGTAGGCCTCGTTCATGGTGTTGGCCGACTGGCTGGGGTCATCGAGGGTCAGGGTGACGATGCCGTCGGCGTCGATGTCGTACTTGACGGCGCTGTTGTCAGTCATTGATGGGTCCTTGAAGTGTGTGTTGCACGAAGTACTGGAGTCTCGATACGCGCCGTCACGGCCTCGCAGGCTCGGCCGCGGGCGCTGCTCGACCTGGCGGTTTCTCAGGCCCGCTCGTTCCTCGCGGCCTTCAGCCGCACAGCTCGACGACGGTGGCGATGCCCATGCCGCCGCCGACGCAGAGCGTGGCGAGGCCGCGGCGCTTGCCCTGGCGCTGCAGCTCGTCGACGAGCGTGCCCAGGATGATCGCGCCGGTGGCACCCAGCGGGTGGCCCATGGCGATGGCGCCGCCGTTGACGTTGGTGACGTCGTGGCTGATGCCCATGTCCTTCATGAACCGCATCGCGACGGCCGCGAACGCCTCGTTGATCTCCCACAGGTCGATGTCGTCGACGGTGAGACCGGCCCTGGCCAGCGCCTTGCGGGCGGCCGGGGCCGGCCCGGTGAGCATGATCGTCGGGTCGGCGCCGGACACGGCGGCGGACACGATCTTCGCCTTGGGGGTGAGACCGAGCTCCTGGCCGACCTCCTGGGTGCCGATCAGCATGAGCGCGGAGCCGTCGACGATGCCGGAGGAGTTGCCGGCGTGGTGGACGTGGTCGATCTTCTCGAGCCAGTGGTACTTCGACAGCGCGACGTCGTCGAAGCCGGCCTCCTGGCCGTGCTGGAGGAACGACGGCTTGAGGCCGGAGAGGCTCTCGACCGTCGTGCCCGGCCGGACGAGCTCGTCGCGGTCGAGGACGATCTGGCCGTTCATGTCGACGACCGGGATCACGGCGTCCTTGAAGTAGCCGGCCTCCCACGCGGCGGCCGCGCGCTTGTGCGACTCCGCGGCGTAGGCGTCGACGTCGGTGCGGCTGAAGCCCTCGACCGTCGCGATGAGGTCGGCGCCGATGCCCTGCGGGACGAAGTCCGTGGCCAGCGCGGTCGCCGGGTCCATCGCCCAGGCACCGCCGTCGGAGCCCATCGGCGCCCGGCTCATCGACTCCACGCCCCCGGCGAGGATGAGGTCCTCGAAGCCGCCGCGCACGCGGGACGCCGCCTGGTTGACCGCCTCGAGGCCGGAGGCGCAGAAGCGGTTGAGCTGGACGCCGGCCGTCGTCTCCGGCAGCCCGGCCTTGAGCGCCGCCGTCTTCGCGATGTCGCCGCCCTGGTCGCCGATCGGCGTCACCACGCCGAGCACGACGTCGTCGATGCGCGCCGGGTCGAGCGAGGGGTTGCGCTTGCGCAGCTCGTCGATGAGGCCGACGACGAGGTCGACCGGCTTCGACTCGTGCAGGCCGCCGGTCGCCTTGCCGCGACCGCGCGGGGTGCGCAGGTGGTCGTAGATGAATGCTTCAGCCATCGGATTTCCTGTTCAGGTGGTGAGGGTGCGGGTCAGTGCGGGTCAGGCGGGCGTGGGGAGGGAGCGCGCGATGATCTCCTTCATGATCTCGCTGGTGCCGGCGTAGATCTGCGAGACGCGAAGGTCGGCCCAGGCACGTGCGATCGGGTACTCGTTCATGTAGCCGTAGCCGCCGTGGAGCTGCAGGCACTTGTCGGCGACCTTCTGCGCCCGCTCCGAGCACCACAGCTTGACCATCGCGACGGTCGGGATGTCCAGCTGCTTGTCGAGGTGCAGGCCGATGCACTCGTCGAGGAAGGAGCGGGCGACGCGCGCCTCCGTGGCGATCTCGGCCATCTTGAACTTGGTGTTCTGGAAGGACCAGATCGGCCGGTTGAACGCGTGCCGCTCGTGCACGTAGCGCAGCGTCTCGTCGAAGCACATCTCCATCGCGGCGACGTTGGCGACGGCGACGAGCAGGCGCTCCTGGGGGAGCTGCTCCATCAGCTGGATGAAGCCCTGCCCCTCCTCGCTGCCCAGCAGGTTGGTGACGGGGATGCGGACGTCCGAGAAGTTGAGCTCGGCGGTGTCCTGGCCCTTCATGCCGATCTTGTCGAGCACCTTGCCGTGGGAGAAGCCCGGCGTGTCGGTGGGCACGAGCACCAAGGAGATGCCGGACGCCGCCTGCTCCGGGTCGGTCTTCACGACGGTGATGACGACGTCGGCCTGGGTGCCGTTGGTGATGAAGATCTTGGACCCGTTGACGACGTACTCGTCGCCCTCACGGATCGCGCGGGTCTTGACGTTCTGCAGGTCCGAGCCGGTGCCGGGCTCGGTCATCGCGATCGCGCCGACCACCTCGCCGGAGGCCATCTTGGGCAGCCAGTGGTGCTTCTGCTCCTCGGTGCCGTAGCTCAGGATGTAGTGGGCGACGATGCCGTTGTGGAGCGAGACGCCCCACGAGCTGTCGGTGGCCCGGGCCTGCTCCTCGATGAGGATCGCCTCGTGCGCGAAGGTGCCGCCTCCGCCGCCGTACTCCTCGGGGATCGACAGGCAGAGCAGGCCGACGTCGCCGGCCTTGTTCCACAGGTCGCGGTCCACCTGCTTGTTGGCGATGTACCGGTCGACGTTCGGCTTGATCTCCTTCTCGCAGAACGTGCGGGCGAGATCGCGGAAGTCATCCAGATCCTGGTTCATCCAGGGCGAGCGACGTGATGGCATCGTTCCTCCGGTGGCACGAGCGCCGATGGACACGGCGCAGCAGGTGGTACAACCTGTACCAGTACAAGGTGTACCACCGGAGCGCGGACGCCGCCAAGCAATGCCGTGCCGACGTGACGCCGCTCACAGCACCGAGGAGGCAGCGAGACATGGGACCGACCGCCACGGCGCGCCGCGACGACCTGATCGCTGCGGCGGTCACCTGCGTCGAGGAGCTCGGTCCCGGCGTGGGCATGGCGCAGATCGCCGAACGGGCCGGCGTCCCGCGGCCGCACGTCTACCGCGTCATCGCGAGCAAGGACGAGCTCGACGCCGAGGTCGGCCGGCTGGCGGCCGAGCGGTTCATCGAGAGGGTGCGCCCGACGGTGGCCCGGTCGGCCAGCCTGCGCGACACCGTGCACGACGCCGTCGCGGCGGCTGTCGACTGGGCGGCGGAGCACCCGAACCTCTACCGCTTCCTCGCCGCCCGCCAGCACGCCCGAGCGGCCACCGGGCCGCGACACGGCCGCGGCCGCTTCCTCGGGATGCTGGTCGCGTCGAGCAGCGAGTTCCTACGCCGCGCCGAGAGTCGTACCCCCGACGCACCCGGCGCCGACGGCGTCTTCGCGGGCATCATGGGGCTGATCGACGCCAGCATCATCTGGTGGCTCGACCACGAGGACGAGACCCAGCAGCAGGTCGTCGAGCGCGTCGCCCGTCAGGTCACCCTGATCCTCGGCGACATGCTCGCCCAGGCCGGCATCTCCGCCGACGACTACTCCGTCCTCGGCATCCTCTGACGCCGAGTCGGGGTCAGCGGGTGCGGTTGGCGCCGGCTCGGCCCTGACCGGACCGGTTGCCGCCGGCGGTGTTGCCCGAGCGGCTGCCCGAGCGGTTGCCCGAGCGGTTGCCCGAGGACGCCTGGCCGGACGAGGACTGCCCGGCGGAGCCGCGGCCACCCGACGTACGACGACCACCGCCACCGCCACCGGACGAGCGACGCCGAGCGCCGCCGGAGCGACCCCCGCCACCACCCGACGCGGAGCCGGAGTCGGCGACCTCGGAGACGTAGCCACCCTCGACGATGACCCGCTGCCCCGGCGCGAGCTGGGCGAGGACGGGGTGACGGGGGTCGTTGACGCGCGTGACCGTCGGCTTGATGCCGGCGGCCCGGGTCAGCGCCCGGACGTCCTTGACCTGCTCGTCGAGCATGAGCGTGATGACGGTGCCTGCCGCGCCGGCGCGGGCGGTGCGGCCCGAGCGGTGCAGGTAGGCCTTGTGCTCGGCCGGCGGGTCGGCGTGGACCACGAGCGCCACGTCGTCGACGTGGATGCCGCGGGCCGCGATGTCGGTGGCCACCAGGGTCGTCGCCCGACCGGAGTGGAAGGCCTCCATGTTGCGGGTGCGGGCGCCCTGGGAGAGGTTGCCGTGCAGCTCGACGGCGGGCGCGCCCGCCTTGTTGAGCTGGCGGGCGAGCGCCTTGGCGCCGTGCTTGGTGCGGGCGAAGACGACGGTGCGACCCGGCGCGGTGGCGAGGTCGACGAGGACCTGCAGCCGGTGCTCCCGGTTGAGGTGCAGCACGTGGTGGTCCATCTGCGCCACCGGCGACTGCGCGGAGTCGGCCTCGTGGGTGACCGGCTTGACCAGGAACTGCTTGACCAGCACGTCGATGCCCTGGTCCAGCGTCGCCGAGAACAGCAGCCGCTGGCCACCCTTCGGCGTCTGCGCCAGGAGCCGGCGCACGGCCGGGAGGAAGCCGAGGTCGGCCATGTGGTCGGCCTCGTCGAGGATGGTGATCTGGACCGCGGACAGGTCGGCGTGACCCTGCCCGATGAGGTCCTCGAGCCGGCCGGGGCAGGCGAGCACGATGTCGGCGCCCTTGCGCAGGCCCTCGACCTGGGGGTTCTGGCCCACGCCGCCGAAGACGGTCTGGACCGTCAGGCCGGCCTCCTTGGCCAGCGGGGCGAGCGCCTCCTTGATCTGGGCGACCAGCTCGCGGGTCGGGGCGAGGACGAGCGCACGCGGCTTGCGCGGCCTCGCCCGCTCGCCGTCGAGCAGGCGAGCGACCAGCGGCAGCAGGAACGCGTAGGTCTTGCCCGAGCCGGTGCGGCCGCGGCCGAGCACGTCGCGGCCGGCGAGGCTGTCGGGCAGCGTCGCGGCCTGGATCGGGGTCGGGGTGGTGATGCCCTGCTGCTCGAGCAGGGTGGACAGGCGTGCAGGCACGCCCAGGTCGGTGAACGACAAGGGGTTCTCAACTCTCGCGAGATCGTTGTCTCGCCAGAGGAAGAAACCGCCGCGTGAAGCGGCTGAGTGGGCGGGCCGGGGCAAGACAGGAACGGCCTCCGCCATGGAAGAGACTACGGGGCGGAGGCCGTCACCGACGATTCCTCACGATGCCGGGTGGTTCGAGCGGTCAGCCGAGGACCAGGTGCTTGTCGTCGTAGCTGTCGGTGGCGAGGACCTTCTTGTCGACGAGGTAGTTCTGCTTGGCCTCGAACGGGAAGCCGTCGCCCTGGCGCGGCATGGCGGGGGCGCCGCGCAGCAGGTAGCCCGACTTCATGTCCATGAGCGGGCGCGAGCCCGGCACCTCCGGCTCGGAGACGACGAACCGCTCGGCACCGCGCTTGTCCATCTCGGCGACCAGCCCGCTGACCCATGCCGACACGAGGTCGGCCTTGAGCGTCCAGGACGCGTTGATGTAACCGATCGTGAACGCGAAGTTCGGGACGCCCGCGAGCAGGGCGCCGCGGTAGGCGGTGGTGTTCCCCGGTTCGAGCGGCCGGCCGTCGACGGTCGCCTCGATGCCGCCGAAGATCTTGATGTTGAGCCCGGTGGCGCTGACGATGACGTCGGCGTCGAGGTGCTCGCCCGACTCCAGCTCGATCCCGGTCGGGGTGATCCGGCTGATCCGGCCGGTGACGATGTCGGCGCGCCGCTCGCGCAGCACCGTCCACAGGTCGCCGTCGGGGACGGCGCACAGTCGCTGGTCCCAGGGGTTGTACGGCGGGGTGAGGTGCTCGTCGACGTACGCCTCGGCCTCGGCCTTGGTGAACCCGGGCCCGCCGTCGCGCGCGGTCAGCGCGGTGACCTGGTGGTTGCGGATGAACCTCTTCGCCAGGCCGGGGGCACGCTTGAAGACGTGGTAGATGCCGACCGAGAGGCCGATGTTCTCCCAGCGGATCGCCTCGTAGTAGGACGCGGCCCGGATCTTCTTCAACGGCAAGGACTCAGGGATCCGGAGCCGCTTGAGGCCCGAGCCCAGGGCGTCGTGACCGGGGCGGGACAGGATGTAGCTCGGCGTCCGCTGCAGCATCGTCACGTGGCCGGCGCCGGAGTCGGCGAGCGCGGGCACCAGCGTCACGGCGGTCGCACCGGACCCGATGATGACGATCCTCTTGCCCGTGTGGTCGAGGTCCTCGGGCCAGAACTGCGGATGGATGAAGGTGCCCTCGAAGTCGTCAACGCCGGGGAACTCCGGCTGGAAGCCCTTCTCGTAGTCGTAGTAGCCGGTGCAGCTCCACAGGAACCGCGAGGTCAAGGTGACCTGCTCCCCGTCGCTGTCCGCCCGGATCGTCCAGGTGTTGCTGCCGCTGTCCCACGCGACGGAGGCGACCCGGTGGTGGTAGCGGATCAGCTTGTCGACGCCCTCCTCGACGGCGACCTGTTGGAGGTAGTCCTTGATGTGCGCGCCGTCGGCCAGGGCCTTCGTCGACTCCCACGGCTTCCAGCGGAAGGCGAACGTGAACATGTCGGAGTCGGACCGGATGCCCGGGTAGCGGAAGAGGTCCCAGGTGCCGCCGAGGTCGTCGCGCTGCTCGAGGACGACGACCGTCTTGTCCGGGTGCTGCCGGCGGAACGTCGCGGCGGCGTCGATGCCGGAGAGGCCCGCGCCGACGACCACGAGGTCGACGTGCTCGGTGCCGGAGAACGGGGATGCCATGGCGCACAAACTACCCGGGCACCACAGTTAGCGCGACACCCTGTCTCAGTTAGTTCGCCTCGACGGCGATGCCGTCGTCGATGAGGGCGTCCACGTCGTCGATGCCCCACGCGGCGAGCGCCTCGCGGGTGTGGGCGCCGGCCGCCGCGGCCGGCGGGGCGCCCAGCGTGGGCGGGGTACGGCTGAAGCGGGGGGCGGGGGCGGGCTGCAGCAGACCCTCGTGCTCGACCAGGGTCCCGCGGGCCGCGAGGTGGGGATGCTCGGCCGCCTCGATGAGCGTGAGGACGGGCGCGACGCAGGAGTCGGTCCCTTCGAACGTCTCCGCCCACTCGGCCATCGTCCGGGTCGCGAAGGTGGCCGCGAGCGTCTCGCGCATCTCGCCGAAGCGGGTCATGTCGAACTGGCCCGGCATCTCGCGATCGCCGAGGAACGGCCGCAGCCGCTCGCACAGCTCGGCGTAGAACTGGCGCTCCAGCGGGCCGACCGCGACGTGCCGCCGGTCGGAGGTGGCGTAGACGTCGTAGAACGGCAGGCCGCCGTCGAGCACCCCGCTCATCCGCCGGTCCGCGTGGTGCGTGCCCCCCGCGAGCTGGCCGTAGAACATCGTCTGCAGGTGGGCGGTGCCGTCGACGATCGCCGCGTCGACGACCTGCCCCTCGCCGCTGGTCCGTGCCTCGAGCAGGGCGGCGAGGATGCCGATGACGAGGTACGTCGACCCGCCACCGAAGTCGCCGAGGAGGTTCATCGGGAAGTGGGGCCGGTCGGCGTCCTGACCGAGACCGAAGAGCGCCCCCGCGGTGGCGATGTAGGTGATGTCGTGTCCGGCCGCTCCGGCCAGCGGGCCGTCCTGGCCCCACCCGGTCATCCGGGCGTAGACGAGCCGCGGGTTGCGGGCCCGGCAGTCGTCGGGGCCGAGCCCGAGCCGCTCCGCAACACCGGGCCGCATCCCCTCGACGAGGACGTCGGCGCTCTCGGCGAGGCGGAGCACGGTCTGGACCGCCTCGGGTCGCTTGAGGTCGAGGGCCACGCTCGGGCGGCCGCGGTTGGTCAGGTCGTGCGGACCGCCGCCGAGGCGCCCGCCGCCGGGCCGCTCGACGCGGATGACGTCGGCGCCGAGGTCGGCGAGGATCTGGCAGCCGTGCGGACCGGGTCCGATCCCGGCGATCTCGACGACCCTGACGCCACGAAGCGGACCGGTGCCCTGTCCCAGCTGCTGCACCCCGCGATCATGGCAGAGCGACACCTGCGGGGGCCGCGGGGACGGTCGGGATCCGAGGATGTCGCGGACGCCCCGCGCTGCCGGGTGCCGCCGGTCGCGGTGATCCCTACGATGCTGCGCATGGAGGTCGACGTACTCGGCCCCGTGGAGGCTCGACTCGGCGACCGGCTCCTCGACCTGGGTACCCCCAAGCAGCGCGCGGTGCTCGCCGTGCTTGCCCTCGAGCGCGGCCGCCCGGTCTCCGTCGACGCCATCATCGACGTGCTGTGGGGCGAGGACCCGCCGCCCGGCGTCATCGCGACGCTGCAGGCCTACGTCTCCGGGCTGCGCCGGGCTCTCGAGCCGGACCGGGAACGCCGCACCCCGGCGTCCGTACTGGTCACCGTCGCGCCGGGCTACTCGCTGCACGTGGCGGCAGACACGCTCGATGCCGGCCGATTCGAGCGGATCGTCACCGAGGAGGACCGGCGACTGCAGGACGTGCCCGCGCTGGCTGGTGTCGACCTCGAGGGTGCGCTGGCGCGCCTCGACGGCGCGCTCGCGCTGTGGCGGGGCACGCCGTACGCCGACCTGGCGGACGCGCCGGCGGCGGCCGCCGAGCGGACCCGGCTCGAGGAGCTCCGGCTGGTCGCGCTCGAGCGCCGCGCCTCGGTGTCGCTGGCCCTCGGGCGGCACGCGACGCTCACCGGCGAGCTCGAGGCGCTCACCGCGACCTACCCGCTGCGCGAGCGGCTCTGGGCGATGCGCGCCGTCGCGCTCTTCCGCTGCGGCCGCCAGGCGGAGGCGCTCGACACGATCACGCAGGTCCGCACACTCCTCGACGACGAGCTCGGACTCGAGCCCTCGCGCGAGCTCCGCGACCTGCAGACGGCCCTGTTGCGGCAGGACGAGGCGCTGCTGTGGAGGCCACCGCCGGTGGTGGACGGCGTTCCGGCGGCTCGTGCGGGAGGGGCGGGTGGTCTCGAGACGCCTGCTGCGCACGCTCCTCGACCAGCGCAGGACGCTCCCCGAGCTCCCGAGAGCCTCGCGCCGTGGCGCCTCGTCGGGCGCGGCCGTGAGCTGGAGATGCTCACCGGTGCGCTGTCGCGCGCGGCGTCGGGGGTGCCGACCTTCGCGGTGCTGACCGGCGACGCCGGCATCGGGAAGACCCGGCTCGCCGGGGAGATCGTCGAGCGGGCCCGTGCGCTCGGTGCCCGGGTGCTCACCGGACGCGGGTCGCAGGACGACGGTGCACCACCGCTCTGGCCCTGGTCCACGGTCCTGGAGAGCCTCGGGGAGCCGCTGCCCGAGCCGCCGGACGAGCGTGACGACGACGGCAGCCAGTTCCGGGTCTGGGAGCAGATCACCCGGTCCGTACGCCGGGCGGCGACCGCCCGGCCGACGGTGCTCTGGCTCGACGACCTGCACTGGGCCGACTCCTCGAGCCTGCGCGTGCTCCGGCTGCTGGTCGAGACGGCCGAGGCCGAGCGGCTGCTGCTCCTCTCGACGTGGCGCCCCGACAGCAGCCCGATGCTGGCCGACCTGGCCGAGACCCTCGCCCGCAGGCACGCGACGCGCCTCGAGCTGGGCGGGCTGTCGGCCGAGGAGTCGGCGGAGGTGTTCGCCGAGGTCGGCGGCCCGCCTCCCTCGCAGAGCCAGGCCGAGGCGATCAGGTCGCGCACCTCGGGCAACCCGTTCTTCCTGGTCGAGTACGCCCGTCTGGCGGGCTCGCACGGCGACATCGAGCGACTGCTCGAGGAGAGCCCACCGACGGCGGTGCAGGAGGTCGTCGCCCGCCGGCTGGCCCGGCTGCCCGAGCAGACCGTGCGCGCGCTGCGCACCGGCGCCGTGATCGGGCAGAGATTCGACACCGCCACCCTTGCTCGGGCGACGGGGCTCGACGAGGACGACCTGCTCGACCTCATCGACCCGGCCCAGGCGGCGGGGCTGGTCACGGAGGAGGGCGTGGACCGGTTCGGCTTCGGGCACGCGCTGGTCCGCGAGGTGCTCTACGCCGGCCTGCCGGCGTCGCGCCGGGCGCGCGAGCACGCGCGGATCGCGGCGGCGATGGACGAGGTGACCGACCGGGACACGGAGCGGGCGATGCACTGGCTCGCCGCCGGGCCGGCGTACGCCGCCAAGGCCCGGCAGGCCTGTCTGGACGCCGCCGTCGTCGCGCGCCGCCGGCAGGCACGCGAGGACCGGGCCGTGCTGCTGGAGTCTGCGCTCGGCCTGATGGGCACAAATCCGCCGGCCACCGAGGAGGAGCGCTACGACACGCTGATGCAGCTGGCCGACGCCTACCGCTGGCTGGTGCGCTGGGACGACCTGGCGGCCACCGTCCTCAAGGCGGTCGACGTGGCCCGCAGGCTCCGCGACCCGGTCCGGCTTGCCCGCGCCGCCGCGAGCCTCACCGAGGGGGCGCTGTGGGAGCCGGAGTCGCACGGCGACTACACGCGACCGGTCATCGAGGCACTGCGGGAGAGCCTCGACCTGTTGCCGAGCGACGACTCCGAGCTGCGCTGCCGGGTGCTGGTCGCGCTCGCCATGGAGCTCTACGAGGAGGCGCCGTACGACGAGCGGCGGGCCCTGGTCGACGAGGCGCTCGCGATGGCCCGCCGGGTCGGGGACGACGAGCTGCTGCTGCACACGCTGCTCGTCGCCACCCCTGCGCTGTGGAAGCCCAGCACCATGGCTGACCGGCTGGCCCTTGCCACCGAGGCCGCAGACCTCGCCGACCGCACCGGCAACCGGATAGCGCTCGTCTCGGCGTCGGCCCAGCGCGCGATCGCGCTCAACGAGCTCGGCCGGCGGGCCGAGTCCGACGCCGCTCGCGCCGTCGCCCGCGGGCCGGCCGACGAGCTGCGGCTGCACTACCCGCGGATGGTCGTGGAGTCGCTGGGCATCCCCTGGCTCGGGCTCGGCGGCCACATCGAGCAGGCGCGGAAGGTCGCCGACCTGATCGCCGAGCTCGGCTCCCGGGTCTCCCTGCCGGGGTCGAACGCCCTCGTCGTCGGGTGCGGGATCTCGATCCTGGTGTGGTCGGGCGACTACGACGCCGCCGCCCGCACGGTGATGGAGCTGCCGAGCGCGCTCCCCGTGGAGTCCAGCGTGGCGGCGCTGCTCTGCCGGGCCGGCGAGGTCGACGAGGCCCGGGCCTACCGCGAGCGCCATCCCTTCGCGCTCGACGCCGACGACTGGTTCTCGCTGCTCAACTGGAGCCACGCCGCCGAGGCGGCCGCCTACCTCGGCGACGCCCACCTCGGGTCCGCCATGTACGACCGGCTGCTTCCCTACGCCGGCCTCAACTCCTGCGCCGGCTCGGGCAACACCACCGGGCCGGTGGACCGCTACCTCGCCCTTGCCGCCTTCGCCGCCGGGGACCTGGTGGCCGCCACCGCCCACGCCCGCGAGGCCGACCGACTGAGCCGGGAGTGGCACATCCCCGTGCTGCTCAAGCTGCTGGACGACCAGCGGCACCTCTTCGGCTTCTGACCGCGAACGAGACAGACCGGTTACCTGTGGGTAACCTCGGGCCCATGGCCGAGGAGACCAGTCCCTTCCCGCACCTGCTCGCCCCGCTCACGCTGGGGTCGGGGGAGGATGCCGTCACGCTGCGCAACCGGGTGGTGATGGGCTCCATGCACACCGGCCTGGAGGACCGTCGCCTCGACCTGCCGAAGCTCGCCGCCTACTTCGCCGAACGTGCGCGAGGCGGCGCCGGCCTGATCATCACCGGGGGCTACGCACCCAACCGGCGCGGCTGGCTCAAGCCCTTCGCCTCGCAGATGACGTCGCGGCTGCAGGCGATGCGGCACCGCGAGGTCACCGACGCCGTGCACACCGAGGGCGGCGCGATCGCGCTGCAGGTGCTGCACGCGGGGCGCTACGGCTACACCCCGTTCTCGGTCTCCGCCAGCGCGCAGAAGAGCCCGATCACGCCCTTCCGCCCCTCGGCGCTGTCCACCAAGGGCGTCGACCGGACCGCCTCCGACTTCGCGAGGTCCGTCGCACTGGCGAAGAAGGCCGGGTACGACGCCGTCGAGATCATGGGCTCCGAGGGCTACCTGATCAACCAGTTCATCGCCGAGCGGACCAACGACCGCACCGACCGGTGGGGCGGGTCGGCGTACAACCGCATGCGGTTCCCCCTCGAGATCGTCCGGCGCTCCCGCGACCTGGTCGGCGACGGCTTCCCGATCGTCTACCGGATCTCGCTGCTCGACCTGGTCGAGGGCGGCCAGACCTGGGACGAGACGGTCGACCTTGCGCGGGCCCTCGAGGAGGCGGGCGTGACGGTCCTCAACACCGGCATCGGCTGGCACGAGGCGCGCGTCCCCACGATCATCACCCAGGTCCCGCGCGGCATCTGGGTCGACCACACCGCCCGGCTGCGCGCCGAGGTGTCGATCCCGGTCTGTGCGTCGAACCGGATCAACTCACCGGAGATGGCCGAGTCGATCATCGCCTCCGGCCAGGCGGACCTCGTGTCGATGGCGCGCCCGCTGCTCGCCGACCCGGCCTTCGTCAGCAAAGCCGCCGCGGGTCGCGCCGACGAGATCAACACCTGCATCGCCTGCAACCAGGCGTGCCTCGACCACGCCTTCTCCAACCAGAAGGCGTCCTGCCTGGTCAACCCGCGTGCGTGCCACGAGACCACGCTGGTCCTCTCGCCGACCCGCACGCAGCGCACCGTCGCGGTCGTCGGCGCCGGACCGGCCGGCCTCTCGGCTGCGGTCGCGGCCGCCGAGCGCGGTCTCGCCGTGACGCTCTTCGAGCGCCGCACCGAGATCGGCGGCCAGTTCCGGCTCGCCATGGCGGTGCCCGGCAAGGAGGACTTCAAGGAGACGCTGCGCTACTTCGGCCGGCGCCTCGAGGTGCTCGGCGTCGACGTCCGGCTCGGCACCGCCCCGAGCGCCCAGGAGCTGCAGCGCTTCGACGACGTGGTCGTGGCGACCGGCGTGACGCCGCGCATCCCTGACGGCTTCGAGCACCCCGCCGTCGTCACCTACGCGGACGTGCTCTCCGGCCGCGTCGTGCCCGGCCGGCGGGTCGCGGTGATCGGCGCCGGCGGCATCGGCGTCGACGTGTCGGTCGCGCTCACCCATACCGAGGAGACCCCCGAGGAGTGGCTGGCCCACTGGGGCGTGGGCGACCCGGCCTTCGACCGCGGCGGGCTGACCGAGCCGAAGCCGCGCACGCCCGCCCGCGAGGTCACCCTGCTGCAGCGCAAGACCACGCCGATCGGCATCGACCTGGGCAGGACGTCCGGCTGGGCGCACCGGGCCGTGCTGAAGCAGTCGGGCGTGCGGCTCGTCAACGGGGCGTCGTACGACGGCGTCGGCGGGGCGGCCGACGCGCCGGTGCTCCGCTACACCGTCGACGGCGAGGCGCGGACGCTCGAGGTCGACACGATCGTGCTCTGCGCCGGCCAGGAGTCGGTGCGCGACCTCTACGACGAGCTCACCGCGGTGGGCGCGGAGGCGAGCCTCATCGGCGGCGCCGACGTCGCCGCCGAGCTGGACGCCAAGCGGGCGATCGGCCAGGGGACGAGGGTCGCTGCCGCGCTCTGAGCGGGTCAGCTCGGGGCGGCGGCCTGGGCGGCGATGAGCCCTTGGTACCACTCGAAGGACCGCTTCGGCGTCCGCTCGAGGGTGCTGCGGTCGACGTGCACCAGGCCGTAGGGAGTCGTGTAGCCGTGCGCCCACTCGAAGCTGTCGAGCAGCGACCAGACGTAGTAGCCGCGGACGTCGACCCCCCGGGCGATGGCGGCCGAGACGGCCTCGAGGTGGCTGCGGAGGTAGTCGATCCGCGCGGAGTCGTCGACCACGCCGTCGGGGCCGGGTCGCTCCTCGAAGGACGCGCCCGACTCGGTGATGACGAACGGCGGCAGGCCGGCCCGGAAGCGGGCGCGGGTGAGGATCAGCCACTCGCGCAGCGCGTGCGGCACGACCGACCAGCCCGACGCGGTCTGCTCGTGGCCGAGCAGCGGCACGAACCGGAAAGGGGTCTCGGCACCCTCCTCGGCGGCGGCGACCCGGATCGGGCTGTAGTAGTTGACGCCGTAGAAGTCGAGCGGCTGACGGATCGTGGCGAGGTCGCCCGGCCGGACGATGTCCTCCAGGAGCGGCGCCAGGTCGGCCGGGTAGCGGCCGAGCAGCATCGGCTCCAGGAAGAGCCCGTTCCACAGCGTGTCGAAGAGCTTGGTGGCACCGAGGTCGGCCTCGTCGTCGCTCGCCGGCCACATCGGCGCGTGGTTGTTGGCGCAGCCGACGCTCGTGGCGCCGGCCGAGCGCAGCTCGATGGCGGCGCGGCCATGGGCGAGGAGCAGGTGGTGGGCGGCCCAGAGCGAGTCGAAGATGAGGGTGCGCCCCGGTGCGTGCTCGCCCGTGCCGTAGCCCATCATCGCCGCCACGGCCGGCTCGCTGATCGGCACCCAGTGCGCGACCCGGTCGGCGAAGCGGCGACCGACCACGGCGGCGTACTCCGCGAAGGCGTCGACCGTGGCCGGGTTGAGCCAGCCGCCGTCGTCCTCGAGGTACTGCGGCAGGTCGAAGTGGTAGAGCGTCGCCATCGGCTCGATGCCGGCCTCGAGCAGGCCGTCGATCATCCGGTCGTAGAAGTCCAGCCCCGCCTCGTTGGGCGTGCCGCGACCGTCCGGCAGCACGCGCGACCACGAGATCGAGAACCGGTGGCCACGCACGCCGAGGCGGCGCAGCAGCGCGATGTCCTCGTCGAGCCGGTGGTAGTGGTCGGTCGCGACGGACCCGTCCGACCCGTCGACGACCACGCCGGGGCGGGCGGCGAAGGTGTCCCAGATGCTGGGGCTGCGGCCGTCCTCGCTCGCGGCACCCTCGACCTGGTAGGCGGAGGTGCTCGTTCCGAAGACGAAGCCCTCCGGAAGCTGCGGAACGGACACGGGGACAATTGTCCCTGTGTCCGTCGAGATCCGCAGGGGAACCGCCCGTTTCACCGAGCGTGAGGTAGGTCGCGCGACCCGCCACGCGTTCTCCTTCGGAGCGGTCTACGATCCCGCGCACGTCGCGTTCGGCCCGATGATCTGCCACGACGAGCACCTGCTCGGCGACGGCCGAGGCTTCGACACCCACCGGCACGCCGGGCTCGAGATCGTGACCTGGGTCGTCTCGGGCGCGCTGACCCACACCGACTCCGCCGGTGCCGCCCACACACTCGTGGCCGGCGAGGTCGGGCACCTCCACGCGGGCTCGGGGGTGGAGCACAGCGAGGTCGCCGCCGCGCCGCAGACCAGGTTCGTGCAGGTGTGGCTGCGGTCGGAGGACACCGGCCAGCCGTCGTACGGCGTCCACGCGGTCTCTCGCGGGGAGCTCGTCGAGGCGCTCGAGGTCAACGGCTCGACGCTGTGGGTGTCGCACCTCGCGGCGGGCGGGTCGGTGGCCCTGCCGGTCGTCGACCGCCTGCACGTCTACGTCGCCTCGGGTGCGCTGCTCCGGAACTCGCTGGCCGAGCCGCTCGCGGCCGGCGACGCGCTGCTCGCCACCGAGGAGCCGGGCCCGCTCGTCGCCACCGCGGCGGTCGACTCCGTGCTGCTCGTCTGGGCGCTTGCAGCGGAGGACCAGACCACCTGAGGCAATTCGGGCAAAGCCGTCACCGAGGGCCCGCCGCACCTTTACTGTCTCCACCCATGGCCCCGACCCTTCCTCGGCCGTGGCCGGATTCAGCGCGCTCGGGGCCGCTCGTCGAGAGCTGGCAGCTGGTTCGGACCGGCTCCATCCGTCGCGCCGCGAGCGAGCTCGCGGCCGCCCTCCGCCGTGTCCGCACCCCCGAGGACCGGGCCGCGCACGCCGCGCTGCTGCTGACCTGTCGGCTCGCGTCGGGCGACCTGTCGGGGGCGGCGGTCGCCGGCACCGTGCTCGAGCCGTCGCTGGTCGAGAGCGGGACGCCGGGCGTCCTGGCCCGGCTCGCGCACGCCGAGCTCGCCGCCGCAGCCGGCGACCACGAGCGCGCGCTGATGCACTTCCGCCGGGCGGGTCGGCTCTCCGACGCCGACGGCTCCGCCCTCGTGCCCTGGCGGTCGGGCGCGGCGCTGGCCATGGTGCGGCTCGGCCAGCGCCCCGAGGCGACCGAGCTCGCCCGCGGCCTGCTCGCGCTCGCCGAGGAGATGGCCGACCCGTGGCACCTCGCCGTCGCCCTGCGGACAGTCGCGAGCGTCGACCCCACCGCCGACGCACTGACCTCGCTCGACCGCTCGCGCGGCCTCGCCCGGGCCGCCGACGACCGGCGCCTCGCCGCGCAGGTCGACACCGACCTGGCCGGGATGCTGCTGCTCCTCCCCGGGAGCGAGCACGGGCGCACCGTCGGCCTGCTCCGAGCGGCCGAGGACTACGCCATCGGCGAGGCCCTGTGGCCGCTGCACGGCCGGATCTCGCGCCTCCTCGGGCGCGCCGGCGAGCGGGCCCGGCCGCTGCACGAGGAGGCGATCGCCCAGCTGACCGGTGGCGAGCGCCGGGTCGCACAGCTGGCCGCGCGCGGGCTCACCAACCGGCAGATCGCCGAGCAGCTCACGGTGACGATCAAGGGCGTCGAGTGGCACCTCTCGCGGGTCTACCGCAAGCTCGCGATCAGCTCGCGCGAGGAGCTCGTGCCGCTGCTCGACGACGCCGCGCACGTCCCGGCCACCGCCTGAGATCCGCAGCGGCGTCGCCGGCAGCGCCGCGGCTCACCCGGCGGGCAGCGCGACGTACGTCGTCTCGAGGTACTCCTCGATGCCCTCGAACCCGCCCTCCCGGCCGAAGCCGGACGCCTTCATCCCGCCGAACGGGGCGGCGGCGTTGGAGATCAGGCCGGTGTTGACCCCGACCATGCCGTAGTCGAGCGACTCGGCCAGCCGGATGGTGCGGGCCAGGTCGCGCGTGTAGACGTAGGAGGCCAGCCCGTACTCGGTGGCGTTGGCGCGCTCGATCGCCTCCTCCTCCGTCGTGAAGGTGAGGATCGGCGCGACCGGCCCGAAGATCTCCTGCGTGTTGATCTCCGACTCGGGGTTCACGTCGAGCAGAACCGTCGGGCTGTAGAAGAACCCGGGGCTGTCCGGCGCCGCGCCGCCGGTCAGGACCCGAGCGCCGTCGTGGACGGCGTCGGTGACGAGCTGGTGCACCGACTCGACGGCCTTCTCCTCGATGAGCGGGCCGACGTCGACGCCGCTGTCCTGCCCGCGGCCGACGACGAGCTTGCCCATGCGGGTGGCCAGCTTCTCGGCGAACTCCTCGGCCACGTCGGCGTGCACGAGGAAGCGGTTGGCGGCGGTGCAGGCCTCGCCCATGTTGCGCATCTTGGCGATCATCGCGCCCTCGACCGCCGCGTCGACGTCGGCGTCCTCGAAGACCAGGAAGGGGGCGTTGCCGCCGAGCTCCATGCTGATCCGCAGCAGCTGGTCGGCCGACTGCTTGACCAGCAGCCGGCCCACCGGCGTGGAGCCGGTGAAGGAGACCTTGCGCAGCCGGTCGTCCGCCATCAGCGCCTTCGACATGGCGCCGGAGTTGCTGGTCGGCACCACGTTGAGCACGCCGTCCGGCAGCCCCGCCTCGGCGAGGATCGCGGCGAGGGCGAGCATCGTGAGCGGCGTCAGCTCGGCCGGCTTGACGACCATCGTGCAGCCGGCGGCGATCGCCGGACCGATCTTGCGGGTGCCCATCGCGAGCGGGAAGTTCCACGGCGTGACGAAGAGGCACGGGCCGACCGGCTTCTTGATGGTCAGCAGCCGCGAGGTGCCGGCGGGGTTCTGCATCCAGCGGCCGTGGATGCGCACGGCCTCCTCGGAGAACCAGCGGAAGAACTCGTTGCCGTAGGTCACCTCGCCCTTCGCCTCGGCGACGGTCTTGCCCATCTCGAGGCTCATCAGCTCAGCCAGGTCGTCGGCGCGCTCGTTGACCAGCTCGAAGGCACGGCGCAAGATCTCGCCGCGGTCCCGGGGTGCCGTGTGCGCCCAGTCCGACTGCGCGGCGGCCGCGGCGTCCAGCGCGTCCATGGCGTCGTTGACGCCGCCGTCGGCGACCCGGGCCAGCACGGAGCCGTCGGCGGGGTCGTAGACGGCGAACGTCTCGCCGCCCTCCGCGTCGCGCCAGCTGCCGCCGATGAAGAGCCCGCGCTGCTCCGGGCCGAGGAGGTCAAGTCCGCTCATGAGGTCCAGCGTGCCACCTCGGCGGAGTGTTTCGACACACCGGTCCTGGCGTTATGCTGGGTCGGTCGACTTGAGGAGGGAGCACTCCGCATTCGACCGCGCCCCTCGCTGACCCCATGCAGAGAGGGGCGCGCTGCATTTGACCCGGCTATCCGCGCCGGGCCGCCCACTTGCCGAAGTCGATGCCCTTGCGCTTCGCGATCCGGCGCAGCTGCGCCCGGTCCGGCGCCCGGACGACCTCGGGCTGGATGGTCGAGTCCTGGTCGGCGTACGCGCGCTGCTGCTCGGCGAGCGCCGGAGCTGTCGCGGCCGCCTTCTGTCGCGTCGCGGCGGTGACGGTCAGCGCGGCGCCCGTCAGAGGCGTGCTGACGAGCGGCGTGTAGCCGCTCGACTGGCCCGACCGGTTGGGGTGGTAGCTCTCGCTGATCGGGCTGGAGAAGCCGTTGATCCACTCCGTGGCGTCGCAGACGGCATGCCCGGTGAAGCGGCTGATCGGGTTGACGAAGGAGAAGCCCCTCGCGGCGGCCGCGCTCGCGGTGACGCTGTCGAGCAGCGTGGCGGTGTCGTTGAGGATCGTCTCGTCCGCGGGGGAGAACCAGGTCGCCGCGTTGCAGTCCTCGCCCATGAAGATCTTCGGGTAGCCGACGACGACCACCTTCGCCTTCGGCGCCCTGGATCGGATGCTCGCGTAGAGCGTCGAGAGCCGGCCCGGCAGCGCGGTGCGGATGAAGGACTGGGCCGCGCTCACCGCGCCCGCGCAGTCGCTGGCCCAGGCGGGCAGCGCGCACTCGGTGATCACGTCGGCGAAGCCGGCGTCATTGCCGCCGACCGAGATCGTGACATAGCCGGTCGTGCTGGACAGCGCGCTCAGCTGGGTGCTCGTGACGTCAGCGGTGGTCGCTCCGGAGCAGGCGCGGAAGTTCAGGCGATAGCCCTTGGCCGCCGCGACCAGGCTCGGATAGGCGTAGGTCGAGCGCTGGCAGGTGGATCCGTCGTCGATGTAGGACCGGGTGCCCACCCCGGAGCTGTAGGAGTCACCGAGCGCCACGTACGACGGCGCCGCCGCCTGCACGGGCGCCATCGATGCGACGGTGGCGGTCAGCGCGGCGGCGAGCACCGCGGCGAGGGTGGACAGGACCGAGCGATGCCGACGAGGCATGAGGTCTCCCGAGAGGTGCGGGACCGCCCCATGCGATCCACTGTCACACGACTACACCCGAAACCTCGGCTTGACCAGCAGCGACGCCGATCCGTCACTTGTGGCGGGGCTTGCGCTCCTTCTTGGGGGCGTCGTCGCGGTTCTCGCGGCGGTCGTCCCGACCCTCGTCGCGCCGGCCACGCGGGCCGCCGGAGCGGGCGCCCGACGCGCCCCGGTCGGCCTGGAGCTCGATGAGCTTGCCGCTGATCCGGGTGTGCTCCAGGGCGGCCCAGGTCTCGGGCGCGAGCTCGGCGGGCAGCTCCACGAGGGAGAAGTCCGGCCGGATGGAGATGTTGCCGAAGTCGGCGCGGCGCAGGCCGCCCTCGTTGGCGATCGCGCCGACGATCTGGCGCGGCTCGACCCGGTGCCGCTTGCCGACGTTGATGCGGTACGTCGCCAGGGGCTGGTCGGAGATCCGGGAGCGACCCGACTCCCGCGGCCGGTCGCCGCGGTCACCCCGCTCAGGGCGGTCGGTGCGCTGGCGGCGTGCGGGCTCGGGCCGCTCCTCGAGCAGCAGCGGCTCGTCGCCGTGCAGCAGCGCGGCGAGCGCGGCAGCCACCTCGAGCTCGGGGACGTCGAACTCGGTGACGTAGTGCGCGACGACGTCGCGGAAGAAGGAGATCCGGTCCTTCTCGGCCAGCGCGGCGGTGATCCCCTCGTCGAAGCGGTTGAGGCGGGTCGCGTTGACCTCGTCGACGCTCGGGAGCTGCATCTCGGCCGGGGTCGACCTGGTGTGCTTCTCGATCGCCTTGAGCAGCCAGCGCTCGCGCGGGGTGACGAAGGAGATCGAGTCGCCGCTGCGGCCGGCGCGGCCGGTGCGGCCGATCCGGTGGACGTAGGACTCGACGTCGGTCGGCAGGTCGTAGTTGACGACGTGGGAGATGCGCTCGACGTCGAGACCGCGAGCGGCGACGTCGGTCGCGACCAGGATGTCGAGGGAGCCGTCCTTGAGCTGGTTGACGGTCTTCTCGCGCTGGTTCTGCGCGATGTCGCCGTTGATCGCGGCGGCGGCGTAGCCGCGCGCGCGCAGCTTCTCGGCGAGCGTGTCGGTCTCGGACTTCGTGCGCGCGAAGACGATCATCGCCTCGAAGTTCTCGACCTCGAGGATGCGGGTGAGCGCGTCCAGCTTCTGCGGGTAGGAGACCATCAGGTAGCGCTGGGTGATGTTGGCGGCGGTGGCGGTCTTGGACTTGACCTGCACCTCCTTGGGGTTGCGCAGGTACTGACCCGTGAGCGCCTTGATCTGGCGCGGCATGGTGGCCGAGAACAGCGCGACCTGCTTCTCCTCCGGGGTCGAGGCGAGGATCGTCTCGATGTCCTCCGCGAAGCCCATCGAGAGCATCTCGTCGGCCTCGTCGAGGACGAGGAAGCGCAGCTCGGAGAGGTCGAGGGTGCCCTTGTCGAGGTGGTCCATGATCCGGCCGGGGGTGCCGACGACGACGTGCACGCCGCGCTTGAGCGCGGTCAGCTGCGGGCCGTAGGCCGAGCCGCCGTAGATCGGGAGGAAGCGGATGCCGGGCAGGTTGCTGGCGTAGCGCTCGAACGCCTCGCAGACCTGGATGGCGAGCTCGCGGGTCGGGGCGAGGACCAGCGCCTGCGGCCGCTTGGTCTCGTAGGGGTCGATGTTGGACAGGATCGGCAGCGCGAAGGCGGCCGTCTTGCCGGTGCCGGTCTGCGCCAGGCCGACGACGTCGCGGCCCTCCAGCAGCGTCGGGATGGTGGCGGCCTGGATGGCCGACGGGGTCTCGTAGCCGAGCTCCTTGATGGCCTCGAGGACCCCGGCGGACAGGCCCAGCTCGTCGAAGGTGGGGCCGGTCGGTTCGGGGGAAGTCTCGTCGCTCACCCGACAACGGTAGTGCGTCGGCGTATAGCACGGGGATTCCCCGGCGCGGTGCGCTGGGTCACCTCCGGGCGACCCCGGCTCAGTCGCCGGTCACTCCCCCGTCACTCGCCGGTCACTCGCCGGTCACTCGACCGTGACCGACTTGGCGAGGTTGCGCGGCTTGTCGATGTCGAGCCCGAGCGACTCGGCGGCGTGGAAGGCCAGCAGCTGCAGCGGGATGGTGAGCAGGATGGGGTCCAGCTCCCGCTCCAGCCGGGGTACGTCGATCCGCCGCACGTCCAGCGCTCCGAGGTCGACCCCGTCGTGGGTGACGACCACGAGCGGCCCGCCGCGGGCGGCGATCTCGTGCAGCGCCGCCACGTTGCGCTCGGTGAGCTCGTCGTCGGGAACGATCGCGACGGTCGGCACCTCGGGCGAGATCAACGCGAGCGGGCCGTGCTTGAGCTCGGAGGTCTGGTAGGCCTCCGCGTGCCGGTAGGAGATCTCCTTCAGCTTCTGGGCGCCCTCGCGGGCGACCGGGTAGCCGCGGACGCGGCCGACGAAGAACATCGAGTCGCACTGCGCGAGGTCGGCCGCGATCTCGGCGATCTCGTCCTCGAGCTTGAGCACCTGCTCCAGCTTGGCGGGCAGCTCCTGCAGCGCGTTGACCAGCCGCTTGCCGTCGGCGATGGACAGGTCGCGGACGCGGCCCAGCTGCAGGGCCAGCAGTGCGAAGGCGACGTACATGTTGGTCAGCGCCTTGGTGGACGCGACGGCGATCTCGGGGCCGGCGTGGAGGTAGATGCCGCCGTCGCAGGCGCGGGCGATCGCCGAACCCACCACGTTGACCAGGCCGATGACCCGGCCGCCCTTGCGCCGGATCTCCTCCACGGCCAGCAGGGTGTCGATCGTCTCGCCGGACTGCGACACCGCGACGTAGAGTGTGTCGGGCTCGATGACCGGGTCGCGGTAGCGGAACTCCGAGGCCGCCTCGGCGTCGGCGGGGATGCGGGCCAGCTCCTCGACGAGCGCGGCGCCCATCTGGCCGACGTAGTAGGCCGACCCGCAGCCGAGCATCTTGACCCGGCGGATCGCCCGCAGCTCGCGGGCGTCGAGATTGAGTCCGCCGAGGTGGGCGGTGCCGAACCGGTCGTCGAGCCGGCCGCGCAGGGCACGCTCGACGGCGGCGGGCTGCTCGAGCATCTCGGCGTACATGCGCGACTCGCCGTCCTCCAGCCCGTGCTCGTACGCCGACGGGTCGACGTCGACCTTCGTGGCCGTGGTCGCCGAGCGGCTCAGGTCCTGCCGGAAGGTGGTGAACCCGCCCGCGGTGACGGTGGCCAGCTCGCCGTCCTCGAGGTGGGCGACGGTGGTGGTGTGCCGGACGATCGCGGCCAGGTCGGAGGCCACGAACATCTCCTTCTCCCCCACGCCGACGATGAGCGGGCTGCCGTTGCGGGCCACCACGATGCGGTCGGGGAAGTCGGCGTGCACGACGGCGAGGCCGTAGGTCCCCTCGACCGACCCCACGGCCTCGACGACCTTGCCCTCGAGGGTGTCGGCGGTGCTGCGCGCGATCAGGTGCGCGAAGACCTCGGTGTCGGTGTCGCTGACCAGCTCCACACCAGCGTCGGTCAGCCGCTGGCGGAGCGCCGCGGCGTTGTCGACGATGCCGTTGTGGACGACCGCCACGCTGCCGGCCAGCCCGCCCGCCTCGGTGTGCGGGTGGGCGTTGACGTCGTTGGCCGGGCCGTGCGTCGCCCAGCGCGTGTGGCCGATGCCGAGCTTCCCGGCGAACCGCTTCGGCAGGCCCTCGCTCAGGTCACGGACGCGTCCGGCGCGCTTGGCGACCCGAAGGCCGCTCGGGCCGACGACGCCGACACCGGCCGAGTCGTAGCCGCGGTGCTCGAGCCGCGCGAGACCCTCCAGCAGCAGCGGCGCCGCCTGCTGGCTTCCGACGTATCCCACGATCCCGCACATGCCGTTCTCCTCTTCTCGGTCCCGGCGGTCAGCCGTAGATCATCCGCCGCAGCTGACGTTCGCTGAGGCGCGGTGCGGCCACGACACGGCCGGCCAGCTCCTCGGCGATCCGGGCGAAGATCTCGTCGTTCTTCGACCCGGCCGTCCTCAGCTGCGCGTGCCTGCGCCGGACGAACTCCTCGACGGGCTCCGCGTGGTAGGCGACGACGTCGTCGATCAGCCGGGCCGCCTCGGCGGGGGTGAGACCCGTGGTGGCGACGACGTGGTCGACGAGCGACTGCTCAGACACGACACCCACCCTGACGGGAAGCCGGGCACTTTTGCAAGTTCCTGCCCGGAATCGGGCAGAGATGCGATGGACGGCAGTCTGCCGACGCCTCGATGAGTCCTAATGGCCGCCCCGAGGCCCGTTCACCCGACGTTCTCCTCGGATCGGGAATCAAATCGGCCTGCACAGCATTGAGAGTGGTTGAACGTTTGATCATCTACGCCACAGGAGCAGCACCATGGGCATCTTCAGCAAGAACACGGACGACTTCGACGCGCCGACCAGTGTCATCGAGGACCTCAGCGGCGACTGGGCCATCGACCCGTCGCACACGCGGATCGGCTTCAGCGCTCGGCACGCCATGGTGACGACCGTCCGCGGTCAGTTCACCCAGTTCGAGGGCACCGCCCACATCGACACCGCGAACCCCGCCAGCTCCACCGTCACCCTCACGATCAAGGGCGAGAGCATCGACACCGGCAACGCCGACCGTGACGCGCACCTGCGCTCCGGCGACTTCTTCGAGAACGAGACCTACCCCGACATCACCTTCGTGTCGACCGGTGTCGAGCGCGACGGCGACGAGTGGGCCGTCACCGGCGACCTGACCATCAAGGGCGTCAGCAAGCCGATCACCGTCGTCTTCGAGTCCACCGGCTCGGCCCAGGACCCGTTCGGCAACACCCGCGCCGGCTTCGAGGGCACCGCCACCGTCAACCGCAAGGACTGGGGCATCAACTGGAACGCCGCCCTCGAGACCGGTGGCGTCCTCGTCTCCGACAAGATCAAGCTCGAGTTCGACGTCTCGGCGATCAAGACCGCCTGACCCCAACCGCTGAGTCGGCAGAAGCTCGCGTCACCCTCGCGAACTTCTGCCGACTCGCCGTTCCAGGGCGAGAGCCCTCTGCCGACTCGGCACGTCAAGTCATCCCCAAGTGGGGCGTGATGGGCTTCCGGCATGGAGCAACCCACCCTTCCCGAGGGCTACACCCGGCGGCCGCTCGCGCTGGCCGACGCCGAGCGGATCGCCGACGTCATGGGCGCGGAGGAGCTGCTCGCGACCGGTGAGGTCGGCGTCGAGGCGGCCGACCTGGTCGCCGACTGGTCGGAGCCGTCGTACGACCTCGCCACGCACAGCGTCGGCGTCCTCTCCCCCGACGGCGACCTGGTCGGCTACGCCGAGGCGTACGGCGGCGACCGCGCTGACGCGGCGGTGCATCCCGACCACCACGGGCTCGGCATCGGCACCGCCCTCGCGCGCTGGGTCGTCGCGCGTGCGGGCGAGCTCGGCGCCGATCGCGTCGGCATGCCCAACCCGGTCGGGTCACCCGGCGACCGGCTGCTCGAAGCGCTGAGCTGGGAGGCGCGCTGGACGTCCTGGGTGCTCGAGCTGCCGGAGGGGCGCACGGTGCCGGAGCGACCGCTGCCCGAGGGCCACACGATCCGCGAGGCGACCGGCGCCGACTACGAGCAGGCGTGGGACGTCGTGGAGTCGGCGTTCCTGGAGTGGTCGGAGCGCCCGCGACAGCAGTTCGACAAGTGGCTGCACCACGTCCTCGGCCGGCCCGGCTTCGAGCCCTGGAACCTGCGCGTGGCCACCGACCCGGACGGCGCGATCGTCGGGGTGGTGATCATCCTGCTCTACGGCGTCGACGACCCCGACGGCGCCGAGGGGTTCATCGAGAAGGTCGCGGTCCGCCGCGACCGGCGCGGGCTCGGGCTCGGGCAGGCCCTGCTGGCCGAGTCGTTCGCGTGCGCCCGCGCCCACGGCGCGGTCCGGTCACGGCTGTCCACCGACTCCCGGACCGGCGCGCTCTCGCTCTACGAGCGGGTCGGCATGCAGGTGATCCAGGAGTGGGTCAACCGCGCAGCGCCGACCTCCCCGCACCTGTCGCCGGTCGAGTAGCCCGAGCTGCTGGGCGAGGGCCTGTCGAGACTACCCGGGGATGGTCTCGATACGCCGCCTCGCTGGCGCTCGGCGGCTACTCGACCAGCGAAGGCTCACGGCTACCCGACCAGCGAAGGCTCACGGCTACCCGACCAGCGAAGGCTCACGGCTACCCGACCAGCGAAGGCTCACGGCTACTCGACCAGCGAGTACCTCTCAGTGGGCGGGGGTGCCCGGGGAGAGCTCGGGCTCCACGCCCGTGTCGCCCACGTCGACGCTGTAGTCCGCCGGCGCCGTCGAGTCGACACCGTCGGGGACCTTGAGCGCCCGCAGGATCAGCGTGCCGGCGATCGCGATGACGAGGTTGATCAGCAGCGCCATCAGGGCGACGTAGACCTTGGTGTCGGTGCCCCAGAACGTCGCGAGC
>NZ_FOLB01000021.1 GCF_900112345.1 Nocardioides terrae | reverse complement strand
GCCAGCGAGCGTGTCGAGACCATCCGTGGGCGCGCGTCGCAAGTTCCGTTGGTCGAGTAGAGAGCGCCAGCGAGCGTATCGAGACCATCGGTGGAAGCCCACCCACCGGCTGTCGGGAGCGGCTGGTAGACACGTCACCATGCCCGTCACGACACTCCGCGACCGCGCCGAGGAGCACCTGCGCGCCCTCGTCGGCCGACCCGACGCCACGCTCCGCGAGGACCAGTGGTCGGCGATCGCGGCGCTGGTGGAGGACAAGCGGCGCGCGCTCGTCGTGCAGAAGACCGGCTGGGGCAAGTCGGCGGTCTACTTCGTCGCCACGCTGCTGCTGCGCGAGCTGGGCTCCGGCCCGACGGTCATCGTCAGCCCGCTGCTGGCCCTGATGCGCAACCAGATCGCCGCCGCCGAGCGCGCCGGAATCCGCGCCGCGACCATCAACTCGACCAACATCGAGGACTGGTCCCGCATCGAGGAGACGATCCACTCGGGTGAGGTCGACGTCCTCCTGGTCAGCCCCGAGCGGCTCAACAACCCGGGCTTCCGCGACGCCGTGCTGCCGCGTCTCGCCGCCGAGTGCGGCCTGCTGGTCGTCGACGAGGCGCACTGCATCTCGGACTGGGGGCACGACTTCCGGCCCGACTACCGGCGCATCCGGACTCTGCTCGACGACCTCCCGGCCGGCATCCCCGTCCTCGCGACGACCGCCACCGCCAACGCGCGGGTCACCGCCGACGTCGCCGAGCAGCTGGGCGGCGACACGGTCCCCGACGAGCCGACGGACGAGGCGTCTCGAGGGGTCCTGGTGCTTCGGGGATCGCTCGACCGCGAGACGCTCCGGCTGGGCGTCGTACGACTGAAGACGGCGGAGCAACGACTCGCCTGGCTCGCCGACCACCTCGCCGAGCAGCCCGGGTCGGGCATCGTCTACTGCCTCACCGTCGCCGCGACCCAGGAGGTGGCCGACTTCCTGCGCTCGCGCGGGCTCGACGTCGCGGCCTACTCCGGCCGGACCGACACCGCCGAGCGGCAGGCGCTCGAGGACGACCTCGCCAACGGCCGGGTCAAGGCGCTGGTGGCGACCAGTGCGCTCGGGATGGGCTTCGACGCGCCGCTCGGCTTCGTCGTCAACCTGGGTGCGCCATCGTCGCCGGTGTCCTACTACCAGCAGATCGGCCGGGCCGGTCGCGGGATCACCGGCCCGGCCTCGGTCGTGCTCCTGCCGGGCATCGAGGACCGCGACATCTGGGCCTACTTCGCCTCCCTCGCCTTCCCGCGCGAGGAGCTGGTCCGCCGCACCCTCGAGACGTTGCAGGAGGCCGGGCGGCCGGTGAGCACCCAGGCGCTGGAGACCTACGTCGAGCTCAATCGCACTCGGCTCGAGACGATGCTCAAGGTGCTCGACGTCGACGGCGCCGTCCGCCGCGTGTCCGGTGGCTGGGAGGCGACCGGTCAGGAGTGGGTCTACGACACCGAGCGCTACGCCCGTGTGGCCGAGGCGCGCCAGCGCGAGCAGAAGGCGATGCTCGACTACCTCGACTCGTCGGAGTGCCGGATGCGCTACCTCCGCGAGCAGCTCGACGACCCGGAGGCTGCCGACTGCGGCCGCTGCGACAACTGCGGTGGGCTCTCGCTCGGCACCTCGGTGTCGGAGGAGTCCCTCGCCACCGCCGGCGAACGCCTCGCGCGTCCGGGCGTCATCATCGAGCCCAAGAAGATGTGGCCGACCGGCCTCGACCGGCTCGGGATCGCGCTCAAGGGGAAGATCGCCGGCGGACCGGAGGAGGGCCGGGCGATCGCCCGCCTCACCGACCTCGGTCACGGCCAGGCGCTGCGCAACCTCTTCCGCGCCGAGACGCCCGACGGCCCGGTGCCCGTCCCGCTGGTCAAGGCCCTGATCGAGGTGCTCGGCGAGTGGCGTCCCGGAGTGGATGCCATCGTCCACGTCGAGTCGTTCCGGCGTCCCACCCTGGTCGCCGACCTGGCCGCCGGACTCTCGCGCTACCTCCATGTCCCCGTCGCCGGCACCTACGCCATCGTCGATCCGAGCGTCGAGCCCGAACAGGGCGCCGTGAACTCCGCCCAGCGGGTCGCCGCCGTCGGCCGCCGCTTCTCGCTCAGTGTCGAGCTCCCTCCGCATGCTCGGGTGCTGCTGGTCGACGACCTGGTCGGCACCGGCTGGACGCTGACCCTGGCCGCCAAGGCACTGCGCGACGCCGGCGCGGGGTCGGTGCTACCCCTCGCGCTCGCCGTCTCCGGCTGAGGACGTCCTGCGGGGTGGTTGCTGGGGCGACCGCTTCGTCGGACGTTGTGCGCCGTCGGCTCAGGCGGCGGCGGTCCTGCGCCAGCCACCGGCGCGGAGTGCCTCCTCGATCTGGTCGAAGAAGTCGTCGGGACACACCCGAAGACCCAGGACGGGCAGCCGCAGGACGATGTCTCCGGCGATGGCGAGCGAGTTGTGCCGCAGCGAGTCCGCCACCAGGTTCTCCGCCCAGGCGTGCTGGATCCCGTCCACCTCCACGGCGACGCCCCAGGCCGCCCAGCGGAGGTCCAGGTAGTACGAGCCCGCGGGCGTCCGGCGCAGCGACTGCAGGTCCGGTTCCGGAAGGCCCCGTTCCCGGCAGCCCTTGAGCACGTCCAGCTCACCCAGTGAGCCGACGCCACCGGCCAGGTCGAGCAGCGTCTCGGCCAGCAGCCGCCGCCGCTTGTCCCGCCGGATTCTCAGGAGCTCGACGGTCAGCTCCTCGACGGTCGCGAGCCGCTGCTGCACGACCATGGTGAGCAACAGGCTCGCCTGGCGGTCAGAGACAGCCCACATCGCTGCGCGTACGCCGGCCACCGCGGTCCGTGCCCGAACCGGTCCGGGCCCTTCGTCGATGTCCTCCTCGCTCCAACGACGGGTCTCCCTGATGTCGATCGTCGTCCCGCGGTGCCGAATGCGTGCCCCGCGTGGAACAGACACCCGGATCTTCCGGACCGCGTAGTGTTCGAGCCCGGCGAGCAGGAGTGCGGCTTCCCCGTCGACGTAGCCACGCTCGCCGGCCTCCAGCACGGCGACCCAGCACCGGGCCTCGTGGGGCAGCTCGCCGGTGAACAGCGCGATCGAGTGCACGCCGATCCGGCGCCAGCGCTCGGCGGCGACCTGGGCTCGCACCTGGCCGCGGGTCAGGCCGACGGCGTACGCCTGGTCGAGTGTGACGACGCCGGCCTGCTTCGCTGCGACCGATCGCAGCTCGGCGATCCGGTCGGCACGTGGCTTCTTCGCTGTCACCGCGGAGGCGATCTCGGTCGATGGATCCGTCATGGAGCGACCTTGGCCGATCCGAGCCTTGTTGTCCGACCCGTCGGAGGCACCCTGTGGATGACCGCGTCACGAGAGCGGCCTGTGGACGCCATGTGGCTCGCGTCCGGCGAGACGTCCTGCGTTGTGGCTGCCAGGGCAACCACTTCGCAGGACGCCCGACCCAACGACCCCCGAAATGACCTGCGCCCCGGCTGCCGGAGCAGCCAGGGCGCAGGACGTTGGAGTTGAGCCGTCAGTGCATCATCGTCGGCTGCTGGGGGGCGTTGAGGCCCTCCTCCTTCTTGCGGGGAAGGAGTGCGACCGGGATGAGGGTGAGCACGAGGATCACCAGGGCGACGATGTAGCTCGTCTGGAACGCGTCCGCCATGTCCGAGAACACGGTGCCCTGGAACTTGTCGCCCAGCTTGGCCATCAGCTCAGCAGCGGCCGACGGCACCTGCTGGCCCTTGGCCTGCGCCTCCTGCGCGGCCTGGGCCGCGGAGATGGCGTCGGAGTTGTTGAGCTTGTTGGTGAGCACCACCGAGATGACGGCGACACCGGCCGAGCTCGCGATCTGCTGGATCACGTTGAGCAGCGTGGAGCCACGAGCGACCTCGTGTTCGGTGAGGGTGCGCAGCGCCGCGGTGAAGATCGGCATCATCGTGCCGCCCATGCCGAGGCCCATGACGAAGAGCCAGGCGCAGATGTGCCAGGTCGGGGTGTCCGGCGAGGTGCTGGACGCCAGACCGATCATGCCGACGATGATCCCGGCGAAGCCGAACGGAACGATCCGCCCGACCGGCATCTTGTCGGCCAGCGTCCCGGCGATCGGCATCACCAGCATGGCGCCGAGACCCTGGGGCGCGACCAGCAGGCCTGCCTTGAGCGTCGACTCGCCGCGGACCTGCTGGAAGTAGGTCGGCACCAGCAGCAGCGCACCGAAGAAGGCGCCGGCGAACAGGAACATCGTGATGACCGACACCGTGAACTGGCGGTCGTGGAACAGGCGCAGGTCCAGCAGCGGGTGCTTGGGCTTGAACGACCAGAGGACGAACGCGACGATCAGCGCCACGCCGAGGATGCCGGGGATGAGGACCTCGGCGTCCGCGACGGTGCCGGTGCTGGGGATCTTCGAGACGCCGTAGAGGAACAGCGCCAGGCCGGGCGACATGAGGAGCATGCCGACGAAGTCGAAGGACTCCGAGGGGTTGACGTTGTCCTTGGGCAGGGCGAAGAACCCGTAGACGATCGTCACGATGCCGAGCGGCAGGTTGATGAGGAACACCCAGTGCCACGAGGCGGCGTCGATCAGCCAGCCACCGAGGATCGGGCCGAGGATCGGGCCGAGCAGCATCGGAACGCCGAGGATGGCCATGAGCTTGCCCATCCGAGCGGGTCCGGCTGCGCGGGTCATGATCGTCATGCCGAGCGGCATCAACATGCCGCCGCCGAAGCCCTGCAGCACCCGGAAGGCGATCAGCGACTCGATGCTCCACGCGGTGGCACACAGGGCGGACCCGAGCGTGAACAGCGTGACGGCGCCGAGGAAGAGCTTCTTGGTGCCGAAGCGGTCCGCCGCCCAGCCGGTCACCGGGATGACGACCGCGAGAGCGAGGGTGTAGCCGGTGACGGTCCAGGCAACCGTCGAGTAGGCGATCTCCCGGCCGTTCTCGGCCAGCTCGGTCTGGAACGTGGGAAGGGCGACGTTGACGACGGTGATGTCGAGGATCGACATGATCATGCCGAGCACGACGACACCGGCGACGACGAAGATCTCCTTGGTGAGCTTGTCGTTCGCGCCTGCGGCAGGCGGGTCTTGGGTCAGGTCTGCGGTCACCGGGAAAGCGTAGGACCCGGCACCGACAGTCCCTAATCGGTTTTCGTGAACGTTCGGTTACCCCCGACGGCGCCCGCGGGCCGGGGAGGGAGGCCGTCGACTACGCGAGCGCGGACTCGATCGCCGCGACGATCCGCTCGTCCTCCGGCTCGACCTGCGGGGAGAAACGGGCCACGACGTCGCCCTGCGGCGAGACGAGGAACTTCTCGAAGTTCCACTGGATGTCGCCGTCGGTGCCCTTCTCGTCCGCCGCTTGGGTCAGCTCGGCGTAGATCTCGTGCCGGCCCTCCCCGTTGACGTCGATCTTCTCGGTCAGCGGGAAGGTGACGCCGTAGGTCGCGGAGCAGAACTCGGCGATCTCCTCCGGGGAGCCCGGCTCCTGCCCCATGAACTGGTTGCACGGGAAGCCCACGACCGCGAGCCCGTCGTACTTCTCGGCCAGGCGCTCCAGGCCGGCGTACTGCGGGGTGAGACCGCACTTGCTCGCCACGTTGACGAGGAGCGCGGGCCGCCCGCCGGTCAGCTCACCCAGCGTGGCCGGGGTGCCGTCGAGTCGACCGACGGAGGAGTCGAGGATGCTCATGCGCAGAGGGTACGCCGGGCTGTGCACTCGATCCCGGGGGTGTCGGTCTTGCGGGATACCGTCGCCCGCATGAGCTTCGTGCCCCTGACCGGACCGGCGGTGCTGACCGTCGCCGCCCGGCCGCGGGACGGCTCGATCACCTTCCGGGACGAGCGGCGCACGCTGGCACTCCCCATCGTCTCGGCCGTTCCGGTCCTGACCAAGGCGCTCGCGCGCGAGGCCACGCATCCGTCGGTCGGGCTGCTCGCCGCCTCCGCGCACTTCGCGCTGCGGCTGGTGGCGGCCGGGAAGTTCGAGCAGACGTCCCAGGGCTGGGCGCCGGTCGTCCTCGGAGACGACGTCCAGCGGCTGCGGCTGCTCGCCGAGTCGCGGGCCTATGACGGCGTGGACACCGAGAGCGCCGAGTCGCTGGTCTGGTCGATGGTGGCGGCCGTCGTCGACGCCATGCCGGCCGGGTCGATGCAGGGTGCGGCCCGGCGAGCGGCCGCGAGCGTCGCGCCGCGGCCCACGCACAAGATCGGCGACCGGCTCCGCGAGCGGCTCGAGCGCCACCTGACCCACGACGACCGGCCCGACGTCCCGGACCAGGTGTCGATCTCCCTGCGGGTCGAGGCCGACGAGGAGACCCTGACTGAAGGCGTCCTGCGTGTGGTGCTCCAGGTGCACGACCAGGACAACCCGCTCCACCTCGCCGATGCGGGGGCGCTGTGGCGCGACGACCCCCGCCAGCACGACTTCGGCCCGAGGACCCGCGCCCAGGTGGCGATGCGACTGGCGGAGGCCGCGAAGGCCTGGCCCCCGCTGCAGCGGATGCGTTTCCAGGCCACGCCGACCGAGATGGTGCTCGAGGGGGACGACATCGGCTCCCTCCTGGCTGAGGGCGTGGGCGCGCTGAAGGAGATCGGCGTCGACGTGATGTGGCCGCGCTCGCTGGGTCGCGAGCTGACCGCACGGACCGTCGTCGACGCCACTCCGCGGTCGAGCGGGACCCGCGAGGGCGCGCTCAACACCGGCCTCTTCGCCACCAAGGACCTCTTCAGCTTCACGTGGCAGCTCGCCATCGGCGACGACCCGCTCACCGACGACGAGATGGACCGGCTCGCGAGGTCGGCGGCACCCGTCCTCAAGCTGCGCGGCTCGTGGACGATCGTCGACCCGCGGGTCGCGAAGAAGGCACGCAAGCGACTGCTCCGGCAGGCGACCCCCGCCGAGGCGCTGAGCGCTGCTCTGACCGGCGCCGTCGAGATCGACGCGACGCAGCCCGGCCCGAGCGACGTCGTCGTCGGCGCCACCCTCGCCAAGCTCCGCGACCGGGTCGCCGAGGCCGGCCACGGCGACCTCGTGCCGCTGCCGGCCGGACTCGAGGCGACCCTGCGCGGCTACCAGCACCGTGGACTGACCTGGCTCGCCGACCTCACGGCGCTCGGCCTGGGCGGCTGCCTCGCCGACGACATGGGACTCGGCAAGACGATCACCCTCATCGCCCTCCACCTCCACCGGATCGCGGGCGGAGCGACCGGACCCACCCTCGTCGTCTGTCCCACCAGCCTGATGGGCAACTGGGAGGCGGAGATCGCCCGCTTCGCGCCGGGCGTCAGGGTCCGCCGCCACCACGGCAGCGCGCGCGACCTCGACGGTCTCCACAAGCTCGACCAGCGCGGCGGCGGCATCGTCCTGACGACCTACGGCACGATGCGGCGCGACGCCCGGCTCCTCGCGCAGGTCCCGTGGGACCTCGTCGTCGCCGACGAGGCGCAGCACCTGAAGAACCCCGCCAGCTCCACCGCCCGCCAGATCCGGACGATCCCGAGCCAGGCGCGGGTCGCGCTGACCGGCACCCCGGTGGAGAACGATCTGAGCGAGCTGTGGGCGATCCTCGACTGGACAGTCCCCGGCCTGCTCGGCAGCCGCAAGGCGTTCCGGAAGGCGTGGGCCGCGCCGATCGAGGCGGGCATCGCGGTGACGACGAGGCAGTTCGCCGACCTGGTCGCCCCGTTCCTGCTGAGGCGGCGCAAGACCGACCCGGGGATCGCGCCGGAGCTGCCGGCCAAGACCGAGACCGACCACCTGCTCTCGCTGACTCGGGAGCAGACGGTGCTCTACGAGACCTACGTCCGCGACACCATGGAGCGGATCGAGCGGCTGCCGGGCGACGACCCGGCCCGGCGCGGGCTGATCCTGATGATGCTCACCGGGCTGAAGCAGATCTGCAACCACCCGGCCCAGTTCCTCAAGCAGAACCAGGGCCGCATCGCCGGCCGGTCGCAGAAGGTCGACCTGCTCGACGAGGTCGTCGAGACCGCGACGAGCGAGGGCGGCGCGGTGCTCGTCTTCACGCAGTACGTCGCCCTGGCGCGGCTCCTCGAGGAGCACTGGTCGGCCACCGGGGTCTCGCACCAGTTCCTCCACGGTGGGACGCCGGTGAGGGACCGTGAGCGGATGGTGGCGGCGTTCCAGGCGGGGGAGGTGCCGGTCTTCCTGCTCAGCCTCAAGGCCGGCGGGACGGGGCTCAACCTGACCCGCGCCGACCACGTGGTCCACGTCGACCGCTGGTGGAACCCCGCCGTCGAGGACCAGGCCACCGACCGGGCCCACCGGATCGGTCAGACCAAGGCGGTCCAGGTGCACCGGCTGGTCATGCGAGGCACGCTCGAGGAGCGGATCGCGCTGCTGCTCGAGCACAAGCGTTCGCTCGCCGAGGCGGTGCTGGGTCGCGGGGAGACCGCCCTCACCGAGCTCTCCGACGCCGAGCTGCGCGACCTGGTCACCCTGCGTCGACCGGCCACCTGACCTCTCGCAGAGCGACACCGCCGTGGAGCGGCCCGGGAGGTCAGGTGCGCGGTGAGCCGAGCGCGCGCAGTGCCATCGCGGTCAGCACCGACCGCATCTCCTCGTCCGGCAGCAGGCCGCTGTGCGGCGTGGAGTTGATCAGCCCGAAGGCCGCGTGCGCCATCGCCCGCGCGGCCTCCACCGTGAGGGACGGGGTGATCAGCCGGAGCTGGTCGGCCCACACGTCGACGTACGCACGCTGGAGGGCACGGACCTGCTCGCGCGAGGCGGCCGGGAGCGAGGACCAGTCCCGGTCCTGGACGACGATGAGCGCGCGGTGCCGCAGGGCGAAGTCGACGTGCCAGTCGACGAGGGAGACGAGCGCCTCGGCCGGGCCGCCCGACGCGGCGGCTACGCGGGCCTGCCCCTCCTCGAGCAGCCGCTCGGAGATCGAGACCAGCATGTCGGCGAGCAGCGCCTCCTTCGACGGGAAGTGCTTGTAGAGCGCCGGCCCGCTGATCCCGCACGCTGCGCCCAGCTCGGTCACCGAGACCCCGTGGAAGCCGCGCTGCGCGAACAGGTCGGCGGCCGTGTCCAGCAGCTGCTGGCGACGGGTCTGCGTCTCGGTCACGGGAGCAGGTTAACGGTCGTTCACCGGGTGGGCCGGCGATGACCACCGCTTGCCCCAGCCGGTTAACGATCGTTAACCTGACCGTCGTGACCACCCTGCGCGAGCTCAGCGACGAGCTCCGGGAGCGCCTCGCGACCGTCCGGTCGGGCGGCAGCGAGAGCGCCCGGAAGAAGCACACCGACCGCGGCAAGCTCCTGCCCCGCGAGCGGGTCGACCGGCTGCTCGACCCGGGCAGCCCGTTCCTCGAGCTGAGCCCGCTGGCGGCGTACGGCATGTATGGCACGAGCGTCCCCAGCGCCGGCATCATCACGGGCATCGGCCGGATCGCGGGCCGTGAGTGCGTCGTGGTGGCCAACGACGCGACCGTCAAGGGCGGCACCTACTACCCGATGACGGTCAAGAAGCACCTGCGCGCCCAGCAGGTCGCCGCCGACAACCACCTGCCCTGCGTCTACCTCGTCGACAGCGGCGGCGCGTTCCTGCCGATGCAGGACGAGGTCTTCCCCGACCGCGAGCACTTCGGCCGGATCTTCTTCAACCAGGCGAACCTGTCTGCACGGGGCATCCCGCAGATCGCCAGCGTGATGGGCAGCTGCACGGCCGGCGGCGCCTATGTCCCGGCGATGTCGGACGAGACGGTCATCGTCAAGGACCAGGGCACGATCTTCCTCGGCGGCCCGCCGCTGGTGAAGGCCGCGACCGGTGAGGTCGTCAGCGCCGAGGACCTCGGCGGTGGCCTGGTGCACGCCACCAAGTCGGGCGTCGTCGACCACCTGGCCAGCGACGACGCCGACGCGCTCCGCATCGTGCGGGGGATCGTCGACACGCTGCCGCGCGGCGGCTCGGTCAACTCGACCGCAGGTGCGGGCGAGCGCTGGATCACCCCGATCGAGCCCGAGGAGCCGCTCGAGGACCCGCACGGCCTCTACGACGTCGTGCCGACCGACTCCCGCACGCCCTACGACGTCCGCGAGGTCATCCGCCGCGTCGTCGACGGGAGCCGCTTCCAGGAGTTCAAGCAGCTGTACGCCGACACGCTGGTCTGCGGGTTCGCGCACGTCTACGGCTACCCGGTCGGGATCGTCGCCAACAACGGCATCCTCTTCAGCGAGTCGGCCCTCAAGGGTGCCCACTTCATCGAGCTGTGCAACCAGCGCGGGATCCCGCTGGTCTTCCTGCAGAACATCAGCGGCTTCATGGTCGGGCGCGAGTACGAGAACGGCGGCATCGCCAAGGACGGCGCCAAGCTCGTCACGGCCGTCGCATGCAGCGTGGTCCCGAAGTTCACCGTCGTCATCGGCGGCTCGTTCGGCGCGGGGAACTACGGCATGTGCGGCCGGGCCTACGACCCGCGGTTCCTGTGGATGTGGCCCAACGCCCGGATCTCGGTGATGGGCGGTGAGCAGGCCGCCTCGGTGCTCGCCACGGTCGCCGGGCGCCCCGACGACGACGCGTTCAAGACCCCGATCCGCGAGCAGTACGAGACCCAGGGCAACGCCTACTACGCGACCGCCCGGCTCTGGGACGACGGCCTCATCGACCCGCTCGACACCCGTCGGGTGCTCGGCATGGGGCTCGCGGCGGCGGCCAACGCGCCTGTGCCCGCCCCCCACTACGGCATCTTCAGGATGTGAGCGCGATGTCCTCCATCGGTCCCATCGAGTCCGTCCTTGTCGCCAACCGCGGTGAGATCGCGCGGCGCGTGTTCCGCTCCTGCCGCGACCTCGGCCTGCGCACGGTCGCCGTCCACACCGACGCAGACGCCCGGACCCCGCACGTCCGTGACGCCGATGTCGCGATCCGTGTCGACTCCTACCTCGACGCCGCCCAGGTGCTCGCCGCGGCGCGCGAGGCCGGCGCGGATGCCATCCATCCCGGCTACGGATTCCTCTCCGAGAACGCCGCTTTCGCCCGGGCCGTGCGCGACGCCGGCCTGGTCTGGGTCGGTCCGCCCCCGGAGGCGATGGAGGCCATGGCCCGCAAGGACCACGCCCGTGAGATCGCGGTCGCGGCCGGCGTACCCGTCGTGCCGCGCGGCGAGGACGCCGGCTTTCCCGTCCTCGTCAAGGCCGCCGCCGGCGGCGGCGGCAAGGGCATGCGGGTCGTGCGCAGCGCCGCGGAGCTGGACGAGGCCAAGGCGGCCGCCGCCCGCGAGGCGGCGAGCGCGTTCGGCGACGACACCCTGCTCATCGAGAAGTACGTGGAGCGGGGCCGTCACATCGAGGTGCAGGTCTTCGGTGATTCCCACGGTCGCGTCATCCACCTCGGCACCCGCGACTGCAGCGCCCAGCGGCGGCACCAGAAGGTCGTCGAGGAGGCGCCCGCCCCGACGCTGACCGACCACCAGCGCGCGCTGGTCCAGGACTCCGCCGTCGCGCTGGCCGCGCAGGTCGGCTACACCAACGCGGGCACCGTGGAGTTCCTCCTCGACGAAGCGACCGGCGAGCCCTACTTCCTGGAGATGAACACGCGTCTCCAGGTCGAGCACCCCGTCACCGAGGAGGTCACCGGTCTCGACCTGGTCGAGCTCCAGCTGCGCGTCGCCGCCGGGGAGCCGCTCGGGATCGCCCAGGACGACGTCGCGACGACCGGACACGCGATCGAGGTCAGGATCTACGCCGAGGACCCGTACGCCGGCTTCCTGCCGCAGGCCGGAACGGCGAGGCTTGTCCGCTGGCCCGCCGGCGTCCGGGCCGACCACGCGCTCGAGAGCGGCCAGGTCGTCAGCACGGCTTACGACCCCATGCTCGGCAAGGTGGTCGTCCACGCCGCCGACCGAGAGGCGGCGCGGCTCGCTCTCGTCGACGCGCTCGACGAGACGGCGATCCTCGGCGTCACCACCAACACGGGGTTCCTGCGGCAGCTCGTCGCGGGCGACGAGTTCCGCGACGCGACCATCGACACCGCCTGGCTCGACCGGCACGAGCCGGCCCGGCCCTCCGCCGACGTCGCGCGCACCTGTGTCGCGTGGGTGAGCGCGATGCTCGCCGCGATGCGCGGGACCGGCCACCCGTTCCAGTCCGACGGCTGGCGCGCGGGCGCCGACCCGGTCGCCACGGTCGTCGACCTCGACCGGCCGGTCCGGGTCGACCGGCGGCTGGGCACCGTCGACGGCGTCCCGGTGCGCCAGCACTCCGCGGAGAGCCACGTCCTCGACCTCTCCGTCGCCGGCGTGCGCCACCGCGCCGTCGTCAACGTGCAGCCGCACCGCGCCGAGGCCGTCCACCACGGCCAGTGGTTCGACCTCACCCCGCCCGACCCGGCGGCCGGTCATGAGGTGGCCGGCGACGGCACGATCACCAGTCCGATGCCCGGCACGGTGCTGGACGTCCGCGTCGGCGAGGGAGAGGCTGTCGAGGAGGGTCAGGTGCTCGGCGTCGTGGAGGCGATGAAGATGGAGCTCGCGCTCAGGGCGCCGTACGCCGGCACGGTGACCCGTGTCGCCGCCGCGGTCGGCGGTCAGGTGGCCCTCGGCGCGCTGCTGTTCGAGGTGACGGCCCATGAGTGAGCCCGCCATCTCCGCGCTCCCGATGCAGGTCCGCGAGCCCGGCCTCCCGGCGAAGGTGACGATCTACGAGGTCGGCCCGCGCGACGGTCTGCAGAACGAGAAGGGCATCGTCGACACGACCGTGAAGGCGGAGTTCGTCCGACGCCTGCTGGACGCCGGCCTGCCGATCGTCGAGGCGACCAGCTTCGTGCACCCCAGGTGGGTGCCCCAGCTCGCCGACGCCGCCGACCTGATGACCGAGCTGATGACCGACCTGGGCGAGCTCGGCCGGGCGCTGCCCGTCCTCGTCCCCAACGAGCGCGGCCTCGAGCGCGCGCTCGAGCTGGGCCTGCGCCACGTCGCCATCTTCGGCAGCGCCACCGAGACGTTCGCGCGCAAGAACCTCAACCGCTCCCTCGACGCGCAGTTCGCGATGTTCGAGCCGGTCGTCTCCCGCGCCCGCGACGCCGGGCTCGACGTCCGCGCCTATGTCAGCATGTGCTTCGGCGACCCGTGGGAGGGCGCCGTGCCGATCGAGCAGGTGGTGAGCGTCGGCAAGCGGCTGCTCGACCTCGGGGCCAGCCAGCTGAGCCTCGGCGACACCATCGGGGTCGGGACCGCCGGTCACGTCACCGCCCTGGTGGATGCGTTCACGGCCGCCGGCGTCGGAACCGAGCGGCTCGCCCTGCACTTCCACGACACCTACGGGCAGGCGCTGGCCAACGCCTACGCCGGCCTGCGCGCCGGCGTCACCACGTTCGACGCCAGCGCGGGCGGCCTCGGCGGCTGCCCCTACGCCAAGAGCGCGACGGGCAACCTCGCCACCGAGGACCTCGTCTGGTTCCTCGAGGGCCTCGGCATCGAGCACGGGGTCGACCTCGGGAAGGTCGTCGCGACGAGCGTCTGGATGGCGGGCGAGCTGGGTCGCCCGAGCCCGAGTGCCGTCGTACGCGCCCTGGCGGGGTGAGCAGCGGCACATCCGCGCCCGTTACGCGGCGCCCCTGACCGGGCACACTCGAGCCATGGGTGCGAAGGTCTTTCTCCACGTCGGGGCGCCCAAGACGGGCACCACCTATCTCCAGGACCGGCTCTTCCTCAACAGGTCGAGCCTGGCCAAGCACGGGATCAAGTACCCGACCGGCCTGCGTGAGGACCACTTCCTGGCCGCCTTGGACCTCACCGGGATCAAGTGGCCGGGGTTCGCGGAGAAGGCCGAGGGCGAGTGGGACGGGCTCGTACGGCGGGCCAAGCTGGCCACCGGCACCGTGGTGCTCAGCCACGAGGTGCTCGCCGTCGCAAAGCCGTCGCGCATCCGCAAGGCGGCGTCCGACCTGGGGGGCCTCGACAACAGCACCGAGCTGCACGTCGTCTTCACCGCCCGCGACATCACCCGCCAGCTCACCGCCGACTGGCAGGAGGGGCTGAAGATGTATGGCACCAAGTCCTTCCGCCGCTACCTGCGCGAGGTCAAGGAGGGCGACCCCCGCACGAGCAAGGTGTGGTTCTGGCGCGCCCAGCACATTCCGCGGGTGCTGAGCAACTGGGGCGCGATCGTCCCGCCGGAGCGGATCCACCTCGTCGTGCTGCCGCGCTCGGGCGGCGACGTCTGGGAGATGTTCAGCCAGGTCATCGGCGCCGACCCGACGTGGGCCCCGCGCGAGAGCGACCGGCGCAACTCCTCGATCGGCGCGGGCGAGGCGACCCTGCTTCGCCAGCTCAACCAGCGGCTCAAGGCGGCCGGACTGGAGCGGGCGACCCACCGTCGCCTGGTCCTCGACGCGATCGTCTACGACACCATCTCCGAGCGCGAGAGCGAGCCGATCATGTTCCCGCCCGCCTCCCACGAGTGGGCGCGGGACGTGGCGCAGGAGTGGACCGACTGGGTCGCCGCCTCCGGCATCGACGTCATCGGCGACCCCGCCGACCTCCTGCCCGGGCCGCCGACCGACGCCGAGTGGCGCAACCCGGACCGGCCCGGCCCCAAGGCGGTTCGCGACGCCGCGCTCGACGCCCTCGTCGGCATCACCCTCGAGGCCGCCAACCGGCCCGACCCCGAGGCGAGCCTGCGGCGCCGGGCGGCGCGGGCGGCGCGTCGGCTGGCCAAGCGACCCGGTCGCTGAGGCTCAGCGGCGGAGACGCAGTCTCCGCATCGCGCTCTCCCGCAGCCGGCGGTAGGCCACGACACCGGACTCGCCGGAGTAGATGTCGCGGCGCAGCCCCTCCTCGACCTCGACGAGCCGGCGGTCGATGAACTTCGTCAGGTAGAGCACCAGGCCGAGCCCGTGCTCGCCGACGTAGGACCGGAGCTCGGCGTCGCGGACGAGGGCGTCGTACTTCTCGTGGTCGCGGCCGGCCGAGATGACGCTGTTGCCGTCGATGCCCGTCGCGGCCGGACGCTGGTGCCAGAAGGCGAGCGGCTCGTCGCCGAGGTAGTCCAGCGACCACCTGGCCAGGATCTTGAGGTTGAACGACCAGTCGCCGACGACGGAGAGCGCCTCGTCGTAGGGGCCGATCTCGTCGTGCAGCTCCTTGCGGTAGAGGAAGCCGATCGGGACGAACCGGTTGAACAGCAGCGTGTCGCCGAGCAGCGGGTCGTGCAGGTGGCCCTGGAACATCTCGCGGCCGGTCTCGACGTAACCGCCGGCCGCTGACCCCTCCTCCCACACGATCTCGATCTTGGACACGACGCCCGGTGCGAGCGGGTGCTCGTCGAGGTAGGCCGCCGCCCGCTCGAGGAAGGTCGGCGCCCAGCTGTCGTCGTCGTCGTGGAGCACGAGGTACGCCGCCCCCGACTCCGTCGCGGCGCGCACGCCCGCGTTGGCGCTCGGCCAGCGGCCGAGCGACTGCGGGTGGTCGAGGATGGTCACCCGGGCCCGGTCGGCCTCGAGCAGGTCGTCGACGACACCCGCCACGGCGTCCGGATCACCACCGTCGTTGACCACGAAGGCCTGCCAGTCGGCGTACGTCTGCGACGTGATGCTGCGCAGGGCGCGGGCCAGGAAGTGAGGGCGGTCCTTGGTCCTGACCACGATGCCGACGGTTGCCACGGGCCGATCCTAAGGGGCCCCCGCGGTGGCCCCTACGATGTCCCCATGGCCCGCCGCGTCCTCCTGCACATCGGAACGCCGAAGACCGCGACGACCTATCTGCAGGACATCCTCTTCCGCAACCGCGACGTGCTCGCGAAGCACGGTGTGCACTACCCGGTGGCCAGCTTCGACGACCACTTCCGCGCGGCGCTCGACCTGACCCGCCGCGAGTGGGGCGGGTTCGAGGACGAGGTGGTCGGCGATTGGGACGCGCTCGCCGCCCAGGCCCGCTCGCTGGACGGCACCGTCATCATCAGCAACGAGATCCTGGCCGGTGCGACGGCGGAGCAGGCGGCTCGCGCGCGCGCCAGCTTCGGCGACGCCGAGGTCCACCTCGTGCTCACCCTGCGGGACCTCGCCCGGCAGATCCCCGCGGAGTGGCAGGAGACGGTGAAGCACTACAACACCGAGTCCTACGCCGACTTCCTGCGCGTCATCAAGGCCCGGGACGGGCGTAGCGCCGACCTGTTCTGGCGCGTCCAGCACGTGCCCGACATCCTCGAGCGTTGGGCCGCCGACCTGCCTCCCGAGCGTGTCCACCTGGTCACGGCTCCGCCGGCGGGCGCGGCGCCCGACGTCATGCTCCGTCGGCTCGAGGAGGCGACCGGGATCGACAGCATCCCGCTCGCCTACGAGAGCAACCGCACCAACACCGGGCTCGGTGTCGCCGAGACCGCGCTGATCCGCCTGGTCAACGAGCGGGTCGACCGCACGCTGCCCGACATCAAGTACCGCTTCCTCGTCCGCGAGGTGCTGGCGCACCGCCAGCTCGCCGAGCGCACCAGCCGCACCGGCTCCCCGCGCCTCGCCCTGGCGCCGGACTACCGGCCGTGGGTCGAGCAGCTCGCCGACGAGTGGATCGGCAAGCTCGGCGCCGCCGGCTACTCGGTCGTCGGCGACCTCGAGGACCTGCGCCCCACCCCCGAGAAGCGCGAGTACGTCGACCCCGACCACGCCGACCCCCGTGACGTGCTCGGGGCCGCCGTGGAGTCGATCCTGGCGCTGGTCCACGAGGGGTCACGGCTGATCGTCGTCGAGGAGGAGCTCCGCGAGGAGGTCCACCGGCTCCGCGCCGAGCTCGACGAGCAGCGCGGCATCCCGCTGGGCCGCCGGGTGCGCGAGAAGGCGGTCGACCGGCTCAGCGGCTCGCCGACCGGCCAGAAGGCGCTCGGCGCCTACCGACGCGCTCGCGGCAGGAGCTCGCGGGAGGCGTAGCGCCCGATCCTGTAGGTGTCCCACCCGTCGACGCTCGCGCCCACCACGCCGCCGACGATCGGCACCTTGCGGCCGACCGTCGTGACGAGGCGCTTGCCGGCGACGCGGGTCAGCAGCTCGGAGGTCACCTCCGCCGCGACGATCCGGTCGAGGTCCGGGTCGTGCACCGGAGCCGTGGCGATCGCCATCGGCGGGGCCGGCAGCTTGTGCTTCTTGACCTGCTTGTTGACCTTCTCCTCGCCGAGGAGGGTCACCAGGATGGCGTCCCGGACGCGGGGGTCGTCGAGGTCGTAGCCCCGCAGGTGCGCGATCCCCGCGACCATGCGGCACTCGATCAGCGCCAGGCCGGTGACGTTCGCAGGCAGCGTGACCGCGGTCGTGACGAGTCCGCCGATGTTGGTCGCGAATCCGTTCACCGACGCATACCTGACGTGGTTCTCGATCACCTCGCGGACGGCCTTCTTGAGGTCGCCGTGCTGCTCCTCGAGCTGCTTGTCCGCCGCCGCCGCGGCACCGGGAAGTGGCCCGACGCCGGTGATCGCGCGCTGCAGCGCACCCTGCACCACGCCGGCGGAGACGCCCGGGGCGAGCTCGACGAGCTTGGGTCCCAGCGTCGACCCGACGGTGGTCACGATCTTCTTCGTAGTGCCGGCCATGCCCCGAGCCTAGGAGGCCGGTGGTTCTCGCCCGGTCGGCACAGGCGCACCCGCCTTCCAGGAGGCGGCATCAGCCCGGCCGCTCGCGTACGCTTCCCGCTCCGGCCCGCGCGTTCTGGCCGTGAACCCCGCCCGCCCCGTTGGCGTGCCCGACCGGAAGAACCCCTCGTGAGTGTGAGCCCTGCCAGCCGCGCCCCCGTCGTCGACGAGCGCCGGGCGACCATCATCCTCGTCGCGATGGCCGTCTCGACGTTCCTCTTCGTGCTCGTCGAGGGCCTGCCCGGCGGTCTGCTCACCCTCATGGCACCCGACCTGGGGCGCACCACCTCGGAGATCGGGCTGCTCGTCACGGTCTACGCCCTCGTGGTGTTGGTCGCCAGCGTGCCGCTGGCGCACGCGGTGAAGCACGTCCCGCGGCGCTGGGCGCTCTCCGCCACGGTGGGCGTCGCGGCCCTCGCCACGCTGTGGACCGGCCTGGCCGACGACTACACGACGGTGATGGTGGCCCGACTCGTCACCGCGCTCGCGCAGGCGGTGTTCTGGGTGGCGGTCATCCCGGCCACCACCGGTCTGTTCCCGCCCCGCGTGCGAGGGCGCGTGATGGCGCGCCTGGCGATCGGCAACTCGCTCGCACCCGTGCTCGGCATCCCGGCGGGCACCTGGCTCGGTGAGCAGGTCAGCTGGCGGGCGGCGTTCTGGGCGGCGGCCGGGCTGTCGGTCGTCATCTTCGTCATCGTCATCGTGCTCTTCCCGACGGTCGCCCCGTCCGAGGGCGGTGCGTCACGGGCGCCCTTCCCCAGCGCCCGGCGACTGGCCTTCCAGCTGGTCGCGACCGCGCTCGTCGTGACCGGAGCGTTCGGCCTGATCACGTTCGGCACCCAGCTCCTCCAGGACGTAGCCGGCTTCCGGCAGCAGGACATGCCCTGGCTGCTGGCCGTGCAGGGGATCGCCGGCGTGGTGGGCGCCGTGGTCGTCGGGGCGTTCCTCGACCGCCACGCCTGGGGCTCCCTCGTCACGGCGATGACGGTCGTCGCCGTCGCGCTCGCGGTGCTCTGGCTGATCGGGGGCCATCCCGTCCCGGCCGTGGTGGCGCTCGCGCTGTTCGGGTTCGGCTTCTCGGCGGTGCCTCCCATCCTGGGGCACCGCGTCATGCTGGTCACACCGGGGTCCACGGACATGGGGATGGCGCTCTACTCGTCCACCTTCAACGTCGGCATCGCCGGCGGCTCCGGGCTCGGCGCCGGCCTGACCGCGACCGTCGGGGTCCGGGCCGTGCCGCTCGTGTCCGCCGCCCTCGTCGTGCTCGCGATCGTCTGCCTGCTCGCGGAGCGGCAGTTCAACCCGCCGCTCCCCGTCATCTCGCACGAGCCCGAGAGCGTCGACGACGGTGCGACGGGCGCTGCGAGCGCCGCAGACCGGTGAGCGCCGCGGACATCCTGCCTACCTTGGTGGTGTGAACCCCGACCGGCCCGGCGAGCGCGCACCGATCGAGCCGCCGCCGACCCCGTGGCTCTTCGCCGATCCGGACGACGACCGCTACGGCGACCTCGTCGGCATGGGCGCCGACCTCGAGCCGGGCACCCTCCTGGCGGCGTACCGCCGCGGGCTCTTCCCCATGCCGGGCGACGAGCGCGGCGACCCGCTGCTGTGGTTCTCGCCGGTTCAGCGCGGGGTCCTGCCGCTGGACGGGCTGAAGGTGTCGAAGTCGCTGCGTCGCTCGGTGCGCGACTTCGAGATCCGGGTCGACTCGGCCTTCGACGAGGTCGTGGCCGCCTGCGCCGATCCCTCCCGGCCGCAGGGGTGGATCGACGAGGACATCAGGACGGCGTACGCCGACCTGCACCGGCTCGGCTGGGCGCACTCGGTCGAGGCCTGGCGCGACGGGCGGCTCGCGGGCGGGCTCTACGGCGTCGCGATCGGCGGCCTCTTCGCCGGTGAGTCCATGTTCCACCGCGAGACCGATGCCTCGAAGGTCGCCCTCGTCGGCCTCGTCTCGCTGCTGCGCGACGAGCACGCGGGCGACCGGCTGCTCGACGTGCAGTGGTCGACGCCCCACCTCGCCTCGCTCGGGGTCGTCGATCTCGACCGGTCAGACTACCTGCGCCGGCTCCGGACCGCTCTCTCCGCCCCGCTCCCCGACGCCTTCATCTGACTCGGCCCTCGCAGGCCGGTCAGACGACGTGCGGGGGCTGGCCGTTCTCGCTGACCATCGGGCGACCGGCGTCGGCCCAGTCGAGCATCCCGCCGTCGAGGTTGACGACCTCGCGACCGTGCGCGGCGAGCCACATCGTCGCCTGCGCCGAGCGGCCGCCGATCTTGCACACGACCAGCGTCTGGCCGTCGGGGACGTCGCCGAGGCGGGCGGGGAGCTCGCTGAGCGGGATGTGGACGGCACCCTCGATGTGGCCGTGGACCCACTCGATGTCCTCCCGGACGTCGAGGACGGTGAGCCCGTCGGGGAGCGGGTCGGGAACGTGGTCGATGGTGACGGTGGGAACGCTCACCCACCCATTGCAACACGCCCAGGGGGCGTGCGCATCGACCGGCCGGTCACTTGAGCAGCCTGGACATCCGTCGGTCGGCGAGCGGCTTGCCGCCGGTCTGGCAGGTGGGGCAGTACTGCAGGCTCGAGTCGGCGAAGCTCACCTCGCGGACGGTGTCGCCGCACACCGGGCAGGGCAGCCCGGCGCGCCCGTGCACCGCCAGGTGCGACTTCTTCTCGCCCTTCAGCTCGCTCGCCGCCAACCCGCGGCTGCGCTCGACCGCGTCGGTCAGCGTCGTGCGGATCGCGGCGTAGAGCACGGCGAGCTCGTCGTCGGTCAGGTCGGCGGGCTTGAAGGGCGACATCTTGGCGGCGTGCAGGATCTCGTCCGAGTAGGCGTTGCCGATGCCGGCGATGGTGCCCTGGTGACGCAGCACGCCCTTGATCTGCTTCTTCCCCTGCTCGGCGAGGATCGCGCGCAGCCGCTCCGGGGTGAAGTCATCGGTCAGCGGGTCGGGCCCGAGGCTGGCGATCCCGGGTACGTCGGCGGGGTCGTTGACGACGTAGATCGCGAGCGACTTCTTCGTGCCCGCCTCGGTGATGTCGAGGCCGGTCTCGTCATCGAGCACGATGCGGGCCGCCAGCGTCGACTTGTTGCTCGGCCGCGGCGGCACGGGCGGCACCTCGTCGCGCCACCGGACCCACCCCGCGCGGGCGAGGTGCAGGACGAGGTGGACGCCTGACGCCTCGAGGTCGAGGAACTTGCCGTGTCGGCGTACGTCGTCCACGAGCGTGCCCTCGAGGGCCGACAGGGGCGGATCGTAGGTCTTCAGCGCGCTGAACTGGACGAGGTGGATCTTGGTGATGGCGCGGTCCTGCAGCCGGCCCCTCAGGTCCAGGGCCAGCGCCTCGACCTCGGGCAGCTCAGGCACCCGGCCAGTCTAGGGATCGCACGGTCGATGCAGTCCGATAGCGGAGTCTCGGGGAACCGCTAGAGAGAGGGATACGACCGCATCGACGACCCGGATCTGCGACCCGCTAGCGAAATCTAAGGTTCTGGGTAGAAACATGGATACGGTCCGATCATGGACCCGATCCGCAACCCCTACGCGCCCGGAGCCGGCCAGCGACCGCCCGAGCTCGCCGGCCGCGACGAGCAGCTCCGCGCCTTCGACGTCGTGCTCGAGCGGGTGGCCAAGGGCCGCCCCGAGCGCAGTCTGGTGCTCACCGGGCTGCGCGGTGTCGGCAAGACGGTGCTGCTGAACATGCTGCGCAGCGCCGCGGTCCGCAAGGGATGGGGGACGGGCAAGCTCGAGGCCAGGCCGGACCAGTCGCTGCGCCGCCCCCTGGCCAGCGCTCTCCACCAGGCCGTTCGCGAGCTCGGCCACCCGGAGCAGGACCAGGTCGAGCACGCCCTGGGCGTGATCCGCGGCTTCGTGCAGCGCGACGCGGGCCCGCAGGCCAGGCTGCGCGAGCAGTGGTCTCCCGGCATCGACGCGCCGGTCGTCCGGGGCCGCGCCGACTCCGGGGACATCGAGATCGACCTGGTGGAGCTGCTCAGCGACATCGGAGGGCTCGCGGCGGACGTCGGCAAGGGCGTCGGCGTCTTCATCGACGAGATGCAGGACCTCGGCCCCGACGACGTGTCGGCGCTGTGCGCCTCGTGTCACGAGATCAGCCAGTCCGGCCTGCCGCTCATCGTCGTCGGCGCGGGCCTGCCGCATCTCCCGGCCGTCCTGTCGGCGAGCAAGTCCTACTCCGAGCGGCTGTTCTCCTACCAGCGCATCGACCGGCTCACCCGGGACGCCGCCGACCGCGCGCTGCAGGCGCCCGCGGGGGAGGAGGACGCCGAGTTCGACGACGAGGCGCTCGAGGCGATGTACGCCGCCACGGGCGGGTATCCCTACTTCATCCAGGCCTACGGCAAGGCGGTGTGGGACCACGCCCCGCGCACGCCGATCACCGCCGCCGACGTCGAGCTGGCCGCTCCCGAGGCCGAGCGCGAGCTCGCCGTCGGCTTCTTCGGCTCCCGTTACGACCGCGCGACGCCGGCCGAGCGCGACTACCTGCGCGCGATGGCCGACGCCGCGACCGATCTCGGCGCTGACGCCGACGCGGTCGGCTCGGTGGCCACCGCCGACGTCGCCGCCGTGCTGGGCAAGAAGCCACAGTCGCTGTCGCCCGCGCGCGACGCGCTGTTGAAGAAGGGGCTCATCTACTCCGGCGAGCGGGGCCGGATCGCCTTCACCGTGCCGCACTTCGGGAGGTACCTGCGCCGGCAGGCATGAGGGCGCGAGTGGAACCGCTTCCACGCAATTGTCGCGGTAAGCGGAGCGAATCCGAGCGCAACCCTTGACCGGCGGTGTGATCGCCGCCATAGTTCCTGCCCAAGAAGCGTGGAAGCGCTTCCACCACGACGGGGCAAGGAGTCCACGATGTTCAACTGGTCACTCGAGGCCGGACGGCGGGCCCTCCGCCGTGGCCTCGCTCTCAGCGCGACAGCGGTACTGCTCACCGGCCTGGCGGCCTGCGGCAACAGTGACGACGAGGCCGGCAGCGGCGGCTCGGCCAAGCTCGGCGAGGGCGACGCGCTCACCATCACCACGTTCGGCGAGTACGGCTACGACAAGCTCATCGACGAGTGGAACGCGGGCGACCACGACTTCGACGTCAAGCAGCGCAAGATCGGCGACTGGGACGACTGGAAGCCGGAGCTGACCACCAAGCTCCAGGCCGGCAGCGGGCTGCCGGACGTCGTCGCCATCGAGGGTGACCTGATGCCGGCGATCCTGCAGGCCTCCGACAGCTTCGTCGACCTCAGCGACTCCTCGCTGGACGGCCGCTGGCTCGACTTCAAGGCCGAGGGCGGGACCACGAAGGACGGCAAGATGATCGGCTACGCGACCGACTCCGGTCCCGAGGCCGTCTGCTATCGCAAGGACCTCTTCGCCAAGGCCGGCCTCCCGAGCGACCGCGACTCGGTCGCGAAGATGCTCACCACCTGGGACGACTACTTCGCCACCGGCGACAAGTTCCACAAGGCGCTGCCCAAGACGGCCTGGTACGACGCCTCCGGCGCCATCGCCCAGGCGATGCTCAACCAGGTCGAGTTCCCCTTCGAGACCGCCGACGACGAGATCAAGGCCGACAACCCCGACGTCCAGCGGATCTGGAAGGCCGTCACCCAGGACCACCTCGACCTCTCCACCAAGAACAAGCTCTGGAAGGCCGACTGGACGGCGTCCTTCAAGGACGACGGCTTCGCCACGATCATGTGCCCCGGTTGGATGCGGGCCAACATCGAGCAGAACGCCGGCGGGACGGGCACGTGGGACGTCGCCGACGTCTTCCCGGGCGGCGGCGGCAACTGGGGCGGCTCCTACCTCGCCGTCCCGAAGCAGTCCAAGCACCAGGACCAGGCCAAGGAGTTCGCGGCCTGGATCACCGCTCCCGAGCAGACCGCGCGGATCTTCACCGAGGTGGGCAACTTTCCGAGCCAGGTGAAGGCGCTCGACGACCCGGCGGTGGTCAACTTCAAGGCCAAGCTCTTCGGCGACGCGCCGTACGGCCAGATCATGTCCGACCGCGCCAAGGCGATCACGGTCCAGCCGCACAAGGGTCCGCACTACCAGGACATCTCCTCGGAGTTCCAGGCCGCCATCGAGCGGGTGGACGAGGGCTCGGCCTCACCGGCGGAGTCGTGGAAGCAGTTCCTCGACACCGTCAACGCCCTGTGACCTGACCGCCTCCCAGATCACATGACCGAGCCCATCACCCTCCCCGTGGGGGACGCCGCGCACGCGTCCCTCACGGGGGGTTCCCCTGACCGGGGCCGTACGCCGACCCGGACCCGCTCCTGGAGCGAGCGGCGTTCGCGGTGGGACGTGAGGGTCTCGCCCTACCTCTACGTCTCGCCGTTCTTCGTCCTGTTCGCGGTGATCGGCCTGTTCCCGCTGGGCTACACCGCCTACCTGTCCCTCTACGACTGGCAGCCGCTGGCCTCCCACAAGGGCGCGTTCTTGGGCCTGGAGAACTACTCCAAGGTGCTGGGCGACCCGGTCTTCACCAAGGCCCTGGTCAACACCATCAGCATCTTCCTGCTCTCCTCGGTCCCGCAGGTGATCATCGCCGTGGTGATCGCGGCCCTGCTCGACAACCGGCTGCGGGGCAGCACCCTGTGGCGGATGTCGGTGCTGCTGCCCTTCGT
>NZ_FOLB01000005.1 GCF_900112345.1 Nocardioides terrae | reverse complement strand
CACCGACGTCCTGCGCAACGCCGTGGCGTGGTTCGCCGAACGTGGCGTCACCGTCCAGCGTGTTCTCAGCGACAACGGCAGCTGCTACCGCTCCTACCTATGGCGCGACACCTGCGCCGAGCTCGGCATCACGCCCAAGCGCACCCGGCCCTACCGGCCCCAGACCAACGGCAAGATCGAGCGCTTCCACCGCACTCTGGCCGAGGGCTGGGCGTTCAAGAAGTTCTACAACTCCGAATCAGCCCGACTCGCGGCCCTGCCAGGATGGGTCCACCAGTACAACCACCACCGGCCCCACTCAGCAATCGGCAAGCAAGCACCCATCACCAGGTTGGACAACCTGGCTGGGCATCACAACTAGGACAGCAGAACCCGCGCCGGGATGTGCGGACTCGTTCGAAACGGAAAGAGCGGTCGCGACCGTCGCCAGCCTGTCAGCCGCGCGTCGACGCCCGGGCCACCAGCTCGGGCGTGAAGACGACCTGCCGGTGCTCGTGCTGCGGGTTGCCCGCCTCGTCCAGGACCAGGTCGGCCGCGGCGCGGCCGAGCTCCTGCCGGGGCTGCCGTACCGAGGTCAGCGGCACGGCCGCCGCGGCGGCGAACTCGATGTCGTCGTAGCCGACGATCGCGAGCTGCTCGGGCACCTGCAGCCCCGTCGTCGTGGCGTGCTGGAGCAGCCCCAGGGCGACCAGGTCGTTGGCGCAGAACGCCGCCGTCGGCCGGCGCCCCGAGGGGATGCCGGCCAGCCGCTCTCCCGCCGAACGGCCGGCGGCGACGGTCAGCGAGTCGGCCACGAGGAGGGTCAGGTCGTCGGGCGGCAGGCCGGCCGACGTCCACGCCGTGCGGGCCCCCTCGAAACGGTCGGCTACCTGCCCGATGCTGAGCGGACCCCCGACGAGCGCGACCCGGCGGTGGCCGCGGTCCACGAGGTGCTCGACCGCCAGCCGGCCGCCGAGGACGTCGTCGACGGCGACGGAGCAGAACTGCGCTCCTCGCCGCGTCCGGTCGACGATCACCAGAGGCGTCCCCCGGTGGGCGATGGCGTCGAGCACGGGACTCTCCGGGTCGACCGGCGTGATGAGGATGCCCTGGACCCGCTGCTGCTCGAGGTGCCCGAGATGGGTCGCCTCCCGGCTGGCTCGCGCATCGCTGTTGCACAGGAAGAGCGAGAGCTCCGCGCCCTCGGCCGCGTGCTCGATGCCCTGGGCGACGTCGGTGAAGAACGGGTTGCCGGCGTCGAGCATGACGTAGGCCAGGGTGCGGGTCCGCCCGGCTCTCAGCGAGCGCGCGGACTCGTTGCGCACGAAGCCGAGCTCCGCCATCGCGCGCTCGACCTTCTCGCGGGTCGCCGCGGCCACGCGGTCGGGACGGTTGAGCACGTTGGAGACGGTGCCGAGGGAGACGCCCGCGGCAGCGGCGACGTCCTTGACCGAGGCGGTGAGCGACTGCTGAGCCACGCTTCCCTCCTCGACAGGCTGCAGCAGATTGAAACGGTCAAAGGTCGGTCTGTCAATGCGGCCGGCTCCGCACCGGGGCGGTCCGGCCGAGTGAAATCGACCGATGCCCCTTGACGGCTGTGATCGCTGTCACCTAGCGTCCTGCAGCGTCGAATTAAAACGTTTCAAAAGGAGGCGGCATGCAGGACCGGGCAGCGAGCGCTGTGGTGCTCGAGCTGCGCGACGTCGCCAAGTCGTTCGGGAGCGTGGTGGCGCTGCGCTCCGGAAGCCTCACGGTGGAGCGCGGCTCGATCCACGCGGTCGTCGGCGAGAACGGCGCCGGCAAGTCGACGCTGGTGAAGATCGTCGCCGGCGTCCACCGCCGCGACGAGGGCGTCTTCCGGTTCCTCGGTGAGGACGTCGACTTCGCCACGACGGCAGCGTCGAAGGCCGCCGGCATCGCGGTCATCTACCAGGAGCCGACGCTCTTCCCGGACCTCTCGGTCGCGGAGAACATCTTCATGGGCCGCCAGCCCCGGGGCCGGGGCCGTCGCATCGACTACGGCCGGATGTACGACGAGTCCGACCGCCTCTTCGCCCGGCTCGGCGTCCACATCGACCCGCGCCGCCCCGCCCGCGGCCTGTCCATCGCGGACCAGCAGGTCATCGAGATCGCCAAGGCCATTTCGCTCGACGCGACGCTCCTCATCATGGACGAGCCGACCGCCGCCCTGAGCGGCGTCGAGGTCGAGCGCCTCTTCGCGATCGCCCGCAGCCTCCGCGACGAGGGGCGCGGCCTGGTCTTCATCTCCCACCGGTTCGACGAGGTGTTCGCGCTCTGCGACCACATCACGGTGATGCGCGACGGCAGCTACGTCTCGACCGACAGGACCACCGACACCGACGTGGACGCGATCGTCTCCCGGATGGTCGGCCGCGAGGTGGCCGAGCTCTTCCCGAAGACCCCGGCCGAGGTCGGCGACGTCGTCCTCGAGGTCGACGGGCTCACCTCGGCGGGCGTCTTCCACGACGTCTCCTTCGAGGTCCGCGCGGGAGAGATCGTCGGGCTCGCCGGGCTCGTCGGCGCCGGGCGCTCCGAGATCGCCCGCGCCGTCTTCGGCGTGGATCGGTACGACGACGGAGCAGTGCGGCTGCTCGGCCGGAAGGTGCCCGCCCACAACCCGCGCGCCGCGATCCGGGCCGGGATGGCGTTCGTCCCCGAGGACCGGCGCCGGCAGGGCCTGGTCATCGAGGAGTCGGTGGCCCGCAACGTCGGCTCGGTGATCCGGCGCGGGCTGGCCCGCGCCGGCGTCCTGACGAGTGCCGCCGAGAACCGCGCGGCCGGTCCATGGGCCGGTCGTCTCGAGGTCAAGACCAGCGCGCTGGACATGCGCGCGAGCACGATGAGCGGCGGCAACCAGCAGAAGGTCGTCATCGCCAAGTGGCTGGCGACCGAGCCGCGGCTGCTGATCATCGACGAGCCCACCCGGGGCATCGACATCGGCACCAAGGCCGAGGTCCACCGGCTCCTGTCCGAGCTCGCGGGGCAGGGCATGGCGATCCTGATGATCTCCTCCGAGCTGCCCGAGGTGCTGGGCATGGCCGACCGCGTCCTCGTCGTCTGCGAGGGCCGGATCACCGCCGAGCTCGACCGCGCCGCGGCGACGCCGGAGCGCGTCATGCGCGCGGCGACCCGGACCAGTGCCCATGCCACCGCGGCCGCCGCGGACGAGCAGAAGAGCGAGGTCACCGCATGATCACCGCACCCGCCTCTCGGCCGGCGCCCGGACGGGGGGCCCGATGAGCGACACCCTGCTCGTCGAGCCGAGCGCCCAGCCGGCCGCAGCACGCGTGCTCGGGACGCTGCTGCGCTCGCGTGAGATCGCCATCGGCGCGGTGCTGGTCCTGCTGGTCGTCCTGACCACGCTGAAGAGCAGCGGCTTCGTGTTCAGCTCCGACGGCTGGCGCAACCTGCTCGTCTCGCCCGCGCTCCTGCTGATCCTCGCCGTCGGCCAGGCGGTCGTGATCATCACCCGCAACGTGGACCTGTCCGTGGGCTCGACGCTCGGCCTGACGGCGTACCTCACCGGCAAGGTCTTCATCGCCTCGCCCGGCATGCCCGTGGTCGCCGTCTTCGTCATCGGACTCGCCTTCGGCGGCCTGCTCGGGCTGGTGAACGGCCTCCTCGTCGCCTACGGCCGGGTGCCCGCGATGGTCATCACCCTGGGCACCCTCTACATCTACCGCGGCGTCTTCCTGAGCTGGGCCGGCAGCGACCGGGTCAACGCCGACGACTTCCCGCAGGGGTTCAACGACCTCGGCACCGCCTCGGTGCTGTCGGTGCCCGTGGTGATGCTCATCGCCCTGGCCGTCATGGCCGTCGTCGGCTACTACCTCCGCACCGCGCGGGGCGGGCGCGAGCTCTACGCGACAGGCTCCGACCCCGACGCCGCGACGCTCTACGGCCTTCCCGTCATCCGCCGGGTGCTGGTCGCCTTCGTGCTCAGCGGCGCCCTGGCCGGCGTCGCCGGGGTGGTCTACGCCGCGCGCTACGGCACCGTCTCCTCCGGCGCCGGCTCCGGCCTGGAGCTGCAGGCGGTCGGCGCGGCGGTCATCGGCGGCGTCGCGATCGCGGGCGGCGTCGGCACCGTCTGGGGAGCCGCGCTCGGTGCGGTCCTCCTGATCACGATCAACCGGGCACTGCCGATGGTCGGCATCTCCGACTTCTGGCAGCGGGCCGTGGTCGGCGCGCTGATCATCGCCGCCATCGTCCTCGACCGGGTCCTCGCGGCCCGCCAAGAGCGACAGCTGGTCGCCGCTCGCGACCTGGCCCGGCGCGAGCCGGACCGCAGGAAGGCAGGGACCCCCGCATGAGCACCGCCACCGCCTCCCGGCCGGAGGGCGCCGCGCCCGCACGCAGCTATCCGTCGTACGCCGCCCCGCTGTGGCGGCGGGCGCTGCTGACCCGCGAGTTCGCGATCATCGCGCTGCTCGGGATCGTCTACCTCTACTCGCTCGGCAACGTCCCGAACTTCGACGGGCCGCTCACGCTCTACTACCTCTTCCTCGACATCGCGCCGATCCTGCTCATCGCTCTGCCGATGGCGATGATCATGATCACTGCCGAGATCGACCTGTCGGTCGCGAGCGTCGTCGGGCTGTCCAGCGTGCTGGTGGGCGTCCTCCACCAGGACGCGGGCCTGTCCATCCCGCTCGCGGCACTCGCCGCGATGGCCGTGGGCGCGGTCTGCGGAGCGGCCAACGGCTTCCTCGTGTCGTACGTCGGCCTGCCGTCGCTCGCCGTCACGATCGGGACGATGGCGCTCTACCGGGGCGTCGCGGTCGGCCTGCTCGGGACCAAGGCGGTCACCGACTTCCCCGAGCGCTGGACCGACCTGGCCAAGGAGCGGATCTTCGGGCCGGGCACCAGCTATCCGACGATCCTCATCCCGTTCGTCGTGCTGCTGGTCCTCGCCGTCTGGTTGCTGCACTTCTCGAACTTCGGGCGAGGCATCTACGAGATCGGGCACAACGCCGAGGCCGCGCACTTCACCGGCGTCGACGTGGAGCTCACGAAGTTCTGGCTCTTCGTCATCAGCGGGGCCGTCTCCGCCTTCGCGGGCGTCTACTACACGCTGCGCTACGGCAGCGCCCGCGGCGACAACGCCACCGGCCTCGAGCTGCAGGTGATCGCCGCCGTCGTCCTCGGTGGGGTGTCGGTCTTCGGCGGCCGCGGCGCACTCCACGGCGTCGTCGCCGGCGTCGTCCTCATCGGGATCATCTCGAGCGCGATGCGCCTCGAGGGCCAGACGGTCAACCTCATCAACATCGTGATCGGAGTGCTCCTGGTGCTCTCCGTCCTCTCCACCAGCCTCCTCGCCTTGGCCTCGGGTCTCCTCAGGGCAAGGACCAGGGGCAAGCGCCCCTCCAGTCGGCGTGCGGTCGCCGCAGCCAACCCGAATGAAAGGTAACGAACGATGAAGTTCCGGAACCGACGGATCGTCGCGGTCGCCGCGGTCGCGCTCTCCGCCAGCCTCGGCCTGACCGCGTGTGGCGGCAGCGACAGCGATGGTGGCGCCAAGGCCAGCGGTGGCGGCGGTGGAGGCGACGTCTCGATCACCTTCATGCCGAAGAACCTCGGCAACCCCTACTTCGACACCAGCGACGCGGGCGGCAAGAAGGCCGTCGGCGAGATCGGCGGCAAGTTCCAGGAGGTCGGCCCGGACGCCGCCTCTCCCGACGCCCAGGTGCCGTTCATCAACACCGCGGCCCAGCAGGGCGTGAAGGCCCTCGTCGTCTCCGCCAACGACCCGAAGGCGATCTGCGACGCCCTCAACGAGGCGCGCGACGCGGGCACCAAGGTCGTCACCTTCGACTCCGACACCGACCCGTCGTGCCGCGACCTCTACGTCAACCAGGCCACCGCCGAGGGCATCGCCAAGGCGCAGATCGACCTGATCTCCCAGCAGATCGGCGACTCCGGGGAGATCGCGATCCTGTCGGCCGCGGCCAACGCGACCAACCAGAACGCGTGGATCGACCTGATGAAGAAGGACCTGGCCGACCACCCGAACATCAAGCTCGTCGACACCGTCTACGGCGACGACGACGACCAGAAGTCGTTCGACCAGACGGCCGCCCTGCTGCAGAAGCACCCGAACCTCAAGGGGATCATCTCGCCGACCACCGTCGGCATCGCGGCTGCGGCCCGTTACCTGTCGACCTCCTCGTCGAAGGGGAAGGTCGCACTGACCGGTCTGGGCACCCCGAACCAGATGAAGGAGTACGTCAAGGACGGCACCGTGACGTCGTTCGCGCTGTGGAACCCCGAGGACCTGGGCTACCTGGCGGCGTACGCGGCCGATGCGCTGGTCAAGGGCGACATCAGCGGCAAGGAGGGTGACACGTTCACCGCCGGCAAGCTCGGCGAGTTCAAGGTCGGCGCCGACGCGACCGTCCTGCTGGGCGACCCGTTCGTCTTCACCAAGGACAACATCGACCAGTTCAACTTCTGATCGCCCCCGGCCCGAGCTTGCGAGGGCCGGAACAGGCGATCAGGTCGAGGAGGGACCCGCAGACCCGAACGTGCGAGGGGCTGCGGGGCCCGTCTCGAGACCTCGGCGAACCGACGCGTCGACCCCAACCACCACGATCAAGAGGACGGACCCGATGCAACGCGTGTGCTTCCAGCTCCAGGTGAGGCCCGACCGGCTGGAGGAGTACAAGCGGCGCCACGCGGCCGTGTGGCCCGACATGCTGCGGGCCCTGCACGAGACCGGCTGGCACAACTACTCGCTCTTCCTGCGCCGCGACGGCCTGCTCATCGGCTACCTGGAGACGCCGTCCCTCGAGCAGGCACAGGCAGGCATGGCAGCGCACGAGGTCAACGCCCGGTGGCAGGGGGAGATGGCGGAGTTCTTCGAGGACCTCGGGGAGTCGGCCCCGGACGTCGGCTTCCTGGTGCTCGAGGAGATCTTCCACCTCGAGGACCAGCTCGGCACAGCAGATCAGACGGAAGCGAAGTGAGATGACCACACGGTTCGAGCAGATCGCCCCTCTCCTCGAGGGCCAGGCGATCGAGGTGCCCTCCTGGGCCTACGGCAACTCGGGGACGAGGTTCAAGGTGTTCGGCACGCCCGGGACGCCGCGCACGGTCGAGGAGAAGCTCGCCGACGCCGCCCAGGTGCACCGGTTCACCGGGCTGGCGCCGTCGGTCGCGCTGCACATCCCGTGGGACAGGGTCGACGACTACGACAAGCTGCGGCGGTACGCCGAGGACCTCGGCGTACGGCTCGGCACGATCAACTCCAACACCTTCCAGGACGACGACTACAAGCTCGGCGCCCTCACCCACACCGACCGCCGGATCCGCCAGAAGGCGATCGAGCACCACCTCGAGTGCATCGAGATCATGGGCGCGACAGGGTCGCGCGACCTCAAGATCTGGCTGGCCGAGGGCTCCAACTACCCCGGCCAGGCCGACATGCGCGGCCGGCAGGACCGGCTCGCCGAGAGCCTGCGGACGATCTACGACCGCCTCTCCGGCGACCAGCGACTGGTGCTTGAGTACAAGCTCTTCGAGCCGGCGTTCTACCACACCGACGTCCCGGACTGGGGCACGTCGTACGTCCAGGTGGCCGCGCTCGGCGAGCGGGCGGTGGTGTGCCTCGACACCGGCCACCACGCCCCGGGCACCAACATCGAGTTCATCGTCGCCCAGCTGATCAGGCTGGGGAAGCTGGGGTCGTTCGACTTCAACAGCCGCTTCTACGCCGACGACGACCTGATCGTCGGGGCGGCCGACCCGTTCCAGCTCTTCCGCATCCTCTTCGAGTGCATCCGCGGCGGGGCCTTCGGGCCGGACAGCGACGTCGCCTACATGCTCGACCAGTGCCACAACATCGAGAAGAAGGTCCCGGGCCAGATCCGGTCGGTGCTCAACGTGCAGGAGATGACCGCACGCGCGCTGCTCGTCGACCGTGACGCGCTGACCCGGGCGCAGGAGGACGGCGACGTCCTGCTGGCCAACGAGATCTTCATGGACGCCTTCTACACCGACGTCCGACCGCACCTCGCCGCCTGGCGCGAGGAGCGCGGGCTGCCCGCCGACCCGATGCGGGCCTACCTCGCCAGCGGCTACCAGGAACAGATCGAGGCGGACCGCGTGGGCGGGACGCAGGCAGGATGGAACTGACTCACATGAGCACCCCGCAGGAGCTGATCGCCCGCTCCAACCGACTGGGCGCGGACCCGAGGAACACCAACTACGCGGGCGGCAACACCTCCGCCAAGGGCACCGAGACCGACCCGGTCACCGGCGAGCCGGTCGAGCTGCTCTGGGTCAAGGGCTCCGGCGGTGACCTCGGCACGCTGAAGGAGACGGGCCTGGCCGTGCTCCGCCTCGACCGGATGCGTGCCCTCGTCGACGTCTATCCGGGCGTCGAGCGGGAGGACGAGATGGTGGCGGCCTTCGACTTCTGCCTGCACGGCAAGGGGGGCGCCGCCCCGTCCATCGACACCGCCATGCACGGTCTCGTGGACGCCGCCCACGTCGACCACCTGCACCCCGACGCCGGGATCGCGATCGCGACCGCCGCCGACGGCGAGGCGCTGACCAAGGAGGTCTTCGGCGGACGGGTCGTCTGGGTGCCGTGGCGCCGGCCCGGCTTCCAGCTCGGCGTCGACATCGCCCGGATCAAGGAGCAGAACCCGCAGGCCATCGGGTGCATCCTGGGCGGCCACGGCATCACCGCGTGGGGCGAGACCAGCGAGGAGTCGGAGCGCAACTCGCTCTGGATCATCGACACCGCAGCCGCCTACATCGCCGAGCACAGCAGGCCGGAGCCCTTCGGTCCCGCCCTCGAGGGGTACGCCGGGCTGCCCGACGCCGAGCGACGCGCCAAGGCGGCAGCGCTCGCCCCGGCCATCCGGGGCATCGCGTCGGGTGCCGGGTCCGAGGGTGGCCGGCCGATGGTCGGCCACTTCACCGACTCCGACGTCGTCCTGGACTTCCTCGGCTCCACCGAGCACCCCCGGCTGGCCGCGCTCGGCACCAGCTGCCCGGACCACTTCCTGCGCACCAAGGTCAAGCCGCTGGTCCTCGACCTGCCCGCGTCCGCGAGCGTCGAGGAGTCGGTCGCCCGGCTCCGGGAGCTCGCGGTGGCCTACCGCGAGGACTACCAGGCCTACTACGACCGGCACGCCGAGCCGGAGTCACCGGCGATCCGCGGCAAGGACCCGCTCATCGTGCTGGTCCCGGGTGTCGGGATGTTCAGCTTCGGCAAGGACAAGCAGACCGCCCGGGTCGCCGGCGAGTTCTACGTCAACGCGATCAACGTCATGCGCGGCGCGGAGGGCCTGTCGACGTACGCACCGATCGACGAGGCGGAGAAGTTCCGCATCGAGTACTGGGCGCTCGAGGAGGCCAAGCTCCAGCGGATGCCGAGGCCCAAGCCGCTCGCCACCCGGGTCGCGCTGGTGACCGGCGCGGCCTCGGGAATCGGCCGGGCGACGGCGCGCAGGCTCGCCGCGGAGGGAGCGTGCGTGGTGATCGCCGACCTGTCGCTGGAGAAGGCACAGGAGGCAGCGGCCGAGCTCGGCTCCGCCGACGTCGCCGTCGGCGTCCAGGTCGACGTGTCGAGCGGTGCCGCGGTGCAGGCCGCCGTCGACGCCGCGGTCCTCGCCTTCGGTGGTGTCGACCTCGTCGTCAACAACGCCGGGCTGTCGCTGTCGCGCTCGCTGCTGGAGACCACCGAGCAGGACTGGGACCTCCAGCACGACGTGATGGCCAAGGGCTCCTTCCTGGTCTCCCGGGCGACGGCGAAGGTGATGATCGAGCAGGGCATGGGCGGCGACATCGTCTACATCTCGTCCAAGAACTCGATCTTCGCCGGCCCCAACAACGTCGCGTACGGCGCGGCGAAGGCCGACCAGGCCCACCAGGTGCGGCTGCTGGCCGCCGAGCTGGGGGAGCACGGCATCAAGGTCAACGGCGTGAACCCGGACGGCGTCGTCCAGGGGTCGGGCATCTTCGCGAGCGGCTGGGGAGCCAACCGTGCCGCGGTCTACGGGGTGGAGGAGAAGGACCTGGGCAGGTTCTACGCCCAGCGCACCATCCTCAAGCGTGAGGTGCTGCCCGAGAACATCGCCAACGCGGTCTTCGTGCTGTGCACCGCCGAGCTCAGCCACACCACGGGACTGCACATCCCGGTCGACGCGGGCGTGGCGGCGGCCTTCCTGCGATGAGCCGGCAGGAGCTGCGGCTGGCGGCCGTCGACCTCGGCGCGACCAGCGGTCGGGTCATGGCGGCGGTCGTCGGCCGGGACCGGCTCGAGCTGACGGAGGTGCACCGCTTCCCCAACGCCGCCGTGCAGGTCGGCGACGAGCTGGTGTGGGACGTCGTGGGCATCCACCGCGAGGTCCTGGCCGGCCTGAGGAAGGTCGCCGCCACCGGGCCGGTGCACGGCATCGGCATCGACTCGTGGGCCGTCGACTACGGACTGCTCGACGGCGACGGTCGGCTGCTCGGGAACGCGGTCAGCCACCGCGACCGACGCACCGCCGGCATCCCCGCGCGGGTCTACGCGACGGTGCCGGCCCCGGAGATCTACGCCGTCACGGGCCTGCAGGAGCTCCCCTTCAACACGGTGTTCCAGCTCGTGGCCGCCACGGGGAGTGCGGCGCTCGAGTCGGCCCGCACCCTCCTGCTCCTGCCCGACCTGCTCGGCTACTGGCTGACCGGCGAGGTCGGTGCCGAGCGGACGAACGCCTCGACGACCGGGCTCTACGACGCTTCGACCCGCGAGTGGGCGGTGGGTCTGGTCGAGAGGCTGGGACTGCCGTCCACGATCCTGCCTCCGCTGCGCTCGCCGGGGGAGATCATCGGCCGTGTCAGGCCGGCCCTGGCCGCCGAGCTGGACCTCCGAGAGGACGTGCCGGTCATCGCCGTCGCGTCGCACGACACCGCGTCCGCGGTCGTCGGCGTCCCGGCCGGGTCGGACTCCTTCGCCTACATCTCCTCCGGGACCTGGTCGCTGGTCGGGGTGGAGCTCGACAAGCCGGTCCTGAGCGAGGCGGCGCGGCGGGCGGACTTCACCAACGAGGGCGGGCTCGACGGCACGGTCAGGTTCCTCAAGAACGTCACCGGCCTGTGGGTGCTCTCCGAGTGCGTCCGCTCGTGGTCGGCGACGGGCGAGTACGCCGACCTGCCGGGCCTGCTCGACGCAGCGGCCGGCGAGCCGGCACTGCGCACGGTCGTCGACATCGACGACGTACGGCTCCTCGCGCCGACGACGGCCGACGACCCGATGCCGGAGCGCGTGCTGGCCCTGGCCGAGGAGGCCGGTGAGCCGACGCCGGCATCGGCTCCCGCGCTGGTGCGCTGCATCCTGGACTCGCTCGCCCTGGCCTACCGTCGGCACCTCCGCACGGCCCTCGAGCTCTCCGGCCGTTCCGTCGACGTCGTGCACGTCGTGGGCGGCGGCTCGCAGAACGCACTGCTCTGCCAGCTCACCGCCGACGCCTGCGGCCTCCCGGTGATCGCTGGCCCGTCCGAGGCGGCCGCGGTCGGCAACGCCCTGGTGCAGGCCCGGGCGCTGGGCGCCGACCTGCCCGACCTGGCCGCGATGCGGGCGCTGCTGCGGCGGACGAGCGACCTGGGCCGCTTCGAACCGCGGCCCGGTCTCGACTGGCCGGCCGCCGAGCGACGCGTGCCGCTGACCTGAGCCCAACGGCGCCGTGCGCGCTCCCGCCCGAGCGCGGGATGTCCTCTTTTGGTCGAGTTGTGGCTGACTCTTGTGACAACGGACACAGTTGCTCTAATTTGAAGCAACGCCGGGCAAGACCGATCTAAAACGATCAAAAGAGGTCGTTGGCGGGAGCGAGGCCGTTGATCGCGGCCCGTCCCTCGGTCCCGGCACGGACCGAGAGGGAGACGTCACGATGCAGAACGAAGGCCGTACCCGCCCGCACGGCAGCGAGGGCAGCAGCCGCACCGCGCTGCGGTTCGCGATCGGCACAGCCAGCCTCGCCGTTCTCGCCGCCACTGCCACGCCCGCCGTCGCGGCGGCCGGCTCCGGCGCGCCTGAGGACGCCGTGCAGATCACGGTGAAGGGGACAGACGTGGCCGCCGCGGCGCAGAACCGCAACGGCCTCACGTTCAAGGGCTTCGGCGTCCTGACGGCCAACTCCACCAGCTCGCTGCTGATGGACTACAAGGCCGAGCACCCGGAGAAGTACTGGGAGCTCATCGAGACGCTGTTCGGGGGCGACCACCCGATCATGGACACGGTCAAGATCGAGATGGGCAACGACCGCAACACGTCCACCGGCCCGAACCCGGGCAGCATGCGCACCCGGGACGAGTACCCGAACGTCCAGCGTGAGCCGGGGTTCCAGCTCGCCGCAGACGCGCAGAAGGTCGCGAAGAGGCCCCTCCAGGTCAGCATCCTGCGCTGGAACACCCCGACGTGGGTGAAGAGCAACGCCGACCAGTACATCTGGTTCAAGAACACCGTGCTCGCCGCCTACCGCGAGTACGGGATCATGGTCGACTCGATCAACCCGGACACGAACGAGACCGGCAACCCGAACGAGGACCTCTACAAGCAGTTCTCCGCGTCGTTGCGCAACGATGCGAAGGGTTACGAGGGCGCCACCGCCGACGACCCGAACAACGGCTTCGCGTCGGCCACCGAGGCGAACCTCTTCCACAGCATCAGGACCGTCGCCGCCGACACCGTCGGCACCCCGCCGACGAACTTCGGCGACCAGATGACCGACCCCGCCGACTCGTCCCTGCGCGACGCCGTCGACGTCGTCGGGTTCCACTACAGCAGCGCCGACGACTCCCACGGCAACCTGAAGAAGATCGCCGAGGTGCTCGACAAGGAGGTGTGGAACTCCGAGGGCCAGGCCACCTTCTCGAACACCGCCGACCGCCCCAACAACACCAACAGCGACGAGCAGGGCGGCACCGGCACGGAGATCGGCGGGACGAACAGCCCCCTGGAGATGGCCAACTGGGTCACCACCGGCTTCGCCAGCTCCCGCCGCAGCCTCTACGTCTTCCAGCCGGCGATCGGGTCGTTCTACGACGGCTTCCAGTACTCCTCCAAGGAGCTCGTCAGCGCCCGCGACCCGTGGTCGGGCTGGATCTACTACGACGGCGGCCTGGCCGTCCTCCAGCAGTTCACCCAGTTCGCCACCCTCGGGTGGGAGAACCCCACCGGTGACGCCGACGCCAACGGGATCTGGCGGGCGGTCCCGCAGGCCTCGGGCAGCGAGCTCGGCACCGGCAACCCGCCGAGCGGCGCGCGCCAGGGCGGCGCGTCGTACACGACGCTGGCCGCGCCCGACGCCAGCGACTTCTCCACCGTCATCGTCAACGACAGCAAGTACACCAAGACCTACCGCGTCACCGCCGACGGCATGGACCTCGGCAGGGACAAGACGATGGAGGTGTGGGAGACGCGCGCCGCGGATGCCGGCGAGGCGTACGACGCCAACTACGTCAAGCCGCTCCAGGAGATCCGCCCCGATGCGGACGGCACCTACACCGTCACGGTGAAGCCGTGGTCGACCGTCACGGCGACGACCCTCGACCACGCGACGCGCGGCTCGCACGGATCGCTCACCGCACGGGACGGCTACGGCAACAACCTGCCGACGTCGCGGGAGTACACCGACAGGAACGGCGGCCGCGACGTCCTGGACACCGACCGCACCGGCCGTCGCAACGGCGACACGCACGACGACGTCCTGTACGCCGACGACTTCGACTACTCGCGTGAGCCCGACATCAAGTCCTACGACCCGCGCCGGCACCGGCTGGTCGACTCCGGCGAGTCCTACCTGGACAGCCGCGGTGCGAAGCCGAAGCCGGCGGGGACCCCGGACGTCCAGCCCGAGGACGACGGCGCCACACCGCGCTACACCGACGACACCAACGGCGCCTTCGAGTCCGTCGCCACCGCCGACAGGAGCCACGGCCGGGTCCTGCGCCAGCAGATCGGCACCGGCATGGCCGGCGGCGCCTGGAACGGGGGCGACCCGAAGACCACCATCGGTGACAACCGCTGGGCCAACTACCGCGTGTCCGTGGACGTCCGGTTCGACGACGCGACGGGCACCTATGCGACCGTCGGCGCTCGCGAGCAGGGCGGCACGGCCAACGGTCAGAACGTCTCCGCCGCCGAGCTGCGCCTGGACCCGACCGGCGCCTGGACGTTCCAGCGCTTCGGGAGCGTCGTCGCACGGGGCAACGCCGGCGACGAGCCCGGGACGAGGTTCGCCGCCGGGGCAGGCGCGTGGAACAGGGTCGCCGTGCAGGTGGCGGGCGACGTCTACACCGCCTACATCAACGGTGTCGAGGTGACCTCGTACACCGATCCCACGCCGCAGGCGACGGGCCGCATCCAGCTCGGCTCGGGGTTCACCTTCACCCAGTTCGACAACCTCGAGGTGACCACCGTCCCCGGTTACACGCCCTACTACACCGACATCATCGACGGGATGCACCAGACCAGCTGGGCCGACACCTCCCGGCCGGTGCTGGAGTTCGACGACCAGTGGAGCCACGTGAACGGCCAGGGCATGTTCGAGTGGCAGCGCACCGCGTCCCGCTCGACCGGCCAGGGCGCCACGATGTCGTACACGTTCCGGGGCACCGGCCTCGACATCATCGGCGGCAACCCCGGCACCACGAAGCTGAACGTCGTCGTCGACGGCGTGCAGGTCGCGACGTCGGCCCCGACCTGGAGCGCCGGCAGCGAGCGGACGACGTTCACCCTGCGCGGCCTGCGCAACGGGCGGCACACGGTCACCTTCGAGACGGCCAACTCCGCCTCGATCAACATCGACGCCGTCGGTGTCGTCAAGGCGAACGCGGACTCCGCCGAGGCCGACACGACCGCGCTGCGGGCCGCCGTCGAGCGGACCGCGCAGCTCCACGAGGGTGACTACAACCCCGCGACGTGGAAGCCGCTCGCGGACATCCGCGCCGACGCCGAGTGGGCGCTGCGGCACCCGCGCCCCTACGGCCTCGACACCGAGGGCGCCGACGCTCTCGCCGCGAGGCTGGCGGCCGCCGCGGAGCGGCTGGTCGGGGTGGACGACAGCGCCGACGTGCGGGACATGGGAGTCGTCGCGGTACCGTCCGGCGGCGCGCTTCCCGCGAGCCTGTCGTTCGACGGGACGTCCGTGCCGGTCACCTGGTCGGCCACCGCGGCCGACGCCGTCGCCGCGACGGCCGAGCTGGCCACCGTTGACGTGACCGGACGGACGAGCGTGAAGCTCGCCTCGGGCGTCTACCAGCGGTTCAGCGCCACCGCCCTGGTCGCCCCGGCGGACCTGCGCTACTTCATCGACTCCGGCTCGTCGGCCTCGGGGCCGGGGTCGCTGTTCACCGGTGTGCACCAGACCTTCCCGCAGCTGCTGAACGACTCGACCGACCAGAAGTGGGACGGGACGACGGCAGGATCGACGTGGGGCTACTCGACCGCGGCCACGACGCTGGCGGCGGGCGACCCGACGGACTGGGGCTCGTCCTACGTCGGCGCCGACTACAACAAGCCGGTCACCTACCACCTGTCGCTGCCGGCCGGGACCTACCAGGTCGTGGCCGTCCAGGCCCCGCGGCCGGGAAACACGACCCAGATCTACAGCACGGTCAGGGCGGGTGGGACCGCGACCAGGCGGACGGGGACCTCGACCGGCGCGGCCACGCCCGTCGCGCAGACGGTGACGCTCACCGCGCCGGGGGTCGTGGACGTCGAGTTCGGGACCAACGGCACGAGCGGCTACAACGCCCGGCTCGCGCTCGTCTACGTCCAGCAGACACAGGGGTGAGCACGGACCCGGCTGTTGCGCAGGGCTTCGACTTCTCGCCGTGGACGTTCTGGACCGACGTCCCCGGTCCGGAGCAGGAGCGTCAGCTGGCGTGGCAGGGCGAACAGCTCGGGCGGCGTCCGGGATGGGCCTTCGGCGACCGGGCCCTGCTCTCCCGGTTCGCGTCGGTCGACAACGAGGTCCTCGTGCTGGGTCCGCGCTCCTACGTCGCGGCGGGCGCCTACCTGACCGGGTCCGTCACGACCGGCCGGGACTGCTCGATCAACCCGTACGCGGTCGTGCGGGGCAACGTCGTCATCGGCGACGCGGTGCGCATCGGGGCGCACACGTCGCTGCTCGGCTTCAACCACAGCTTCGCCGACCCGGAGACGGAGGTGTTCCGCCAGCCGTTGACGAGCAAGGGGATCACGGTCGGGAACGACGTCTGGATCGGCTCCCACGTCATCGTCCTCGATGGCGTCGCCGTTGGGGACCGGTCCGTGCTCGCAGCAGGCGCGGTGGTGACCAAGGACGTGCCCGCGGGCGCCGTCGTCGGCGGAAACCCCGCACGTCTCCTCCGGTGGCGGGTCCCGCCGGCCGGTGCGGCGAGCGACGCGGCGGGCCGAGGCCGCGACGGCGACCTCGCCGCCTCCCTCCGGGCTGTGGCCGACCGCGCCCGCGACCAGGCGTACGACGTCATCGCCCGGTGCTGGGACCCCGCCGTCGGCCTCTTCGCCGACCGCCCCGGTGTCGCGCCGACGGTGCGGGCCCAGTGCGACGCCGTCGAGATCGCAGACCTGCTCCTCGGCGAGGCGCCGACCCAGCTCCCGGCCGACGAGCAGCTGGCGCGGCTGCGGGCGTGGCAGGACGAGGCGACCGGTCTGGTCGCCGAGCTCGGCGCCGACCTGCGTTGCGGGCGCCCGGGCGCGGGCTGGCCGGACCCGGTCGAGAGCTACCACATCCTGAGCGTCGGCCACGCCCTCTCGCTGCTCGGCTCCGGCTTCCGGGTGCCGATCCGCTTCGCGGCCCGGCTCAGCGCCGACGAGCTCGTCCCTGCCCTGGAGGCGCTGCCCTGGGGCGACCGCGCCTGGAGTGCCGGCCATGCCGTCGACGCCTGGGCGACCGCGCTGGTGTGGAACGCCGCGATGGGCGAGGCGGGTGTCTCCGGGACCTCGGACGCGCTGATCGGATGGCTCGTCCGACGGGCCGACCCGATGACCGGCGTGTGGGGACGGAGCACCGCGGAGGAAGGTCTGTTGCAGCCGGTGAACGGCTTCTACCGGACGACCCGCGGCACCTTCGCCCAGCTCGGCCTGCCGCTGCCCCATCCACAGCGGGTCGTCGACACGGTCCTCGCCCATGCGCAGGACACGCGGTGGTTCGGACCCGGGCGCCACACGGCGTGCAACGTGCTCGACGTGGCGCACCCGCTCTGGCTGACACGGCACACCGGCCACCGCGCCGAGGAGGTTCGAGCGACGGCAGCGCGGCTCGCGGTCGACGTCCTCGGGCAGTGGCAGGACGGGGCCGGGTTCGGCTTCCGCGCCACGGCTCCCGGCGGACGCTCGGCGGACACGGTGCCGGGGCTCCAGGGCACCGAGATGTGGCTGGCCACGCTCTGGCTGCTGGCCGACGTCCTCGGCCTGTCCGACGAGCTCGGCTACCGGCCGCGCGGTGTGCACCGTCCCGAGCCTGCGCCCGGGACCGCCCACGCCACCTGAGACGAGCCCTCAGGCCCCGGGGGCCGCCGCCGTCGAGGCCCGCACGTTGAGCTCGGGGCTCAGCGCCACCCGGTGCACCGGGCGGTCGGGGTTCGCCAGCCGCTTGGCCAGGAGGTCGACCGCCGCCTCGCCGACGGCGTGCCGCGGCGGGCTGACCGCCGTCAGAGCGGGGGAGAAGAGCTGAGCCACCTCGTCGTCGTACGCCACCACCGACAGGTCGCCGGGCACCGAGATGCCGCGGATGAGGGCCAGGTCGATGACCGCCATCGCCTCCGGGTCGGAGTGCACCAGGAGTCCGGTCACGCCCTTCGCCAGCGCTGCGTCGAGCGTGGCGTTGACGGTGTCGGAGAACTCGGGGCTGGCCCGGTCGGGGAGGAAGGCGTCCAGCTCGGGTGGGTTGTTGAGACCGAGCTCCGTGCACGCGGCGTGCCAGCCGGCCGCGATCTTGCGCGAGGTCGGGGAGAAGCGGGAGAGGACCAGGCCGACCTCGCGGTGCCCGGTCGCGGCGAGGTGCCGAGCGGCCAGCCCCGCCCCGAGGGCGTGGTCGGTGGTGACGGACTCCATCGGCTCGTGCCCGGGCAGGCTGATGGCGTCGCGCTCGACGAGGACCGCCGGGATCGGAGCATCCGCCAGCCACTGGACGACATCCGCGGTGTGGGCGGTGTCGGTGTTCGGGGCGACGATCAGCCCCCGGATGTCCTCACTGGTGATGAGGCGCTCGAGGACCGGCCGCTCGTCCTGCAGCTCGTAGGACGCGCCGCGCAGCAGCAGCTTCAGGCCCAGGCGCTGCGCCTCGGCCTCCATGCCGCGCACCACGCCCGGCCAGTAGTAGTTCAGCGAGGGCACCAGGACCGCGATCGCGCCGCCGTCGTCGCCCGCAGCGGGCGCTGCGCCTTGTGCCGGGGCCCCACGGCGCGCCGGCGGCGCCTGCACGGTGACCGCCCCGCCGTGGACGCGGCGGAGGAGACCCTCCCGCTCCATCTCGGCGAGGTCGCGCCGCAGCGTGACGGGGGCGACGCCGAGGCTGTCGATGAGCTCGGAGATGCGGACGACGCCGTCGCGGTGCAGGGCGGCGAGGACGCGCGCGCGTCGTGCCGGTGCGAGCGGTGCGTGCTGCGTTTGATCGGTCATCTCGGGTCCTGTGTGGTCGGTGCGTCCAGTTCTACCGTGACGCGGGCTGTGGTCAGGCCGGTTACGTCGAGTTCGACCCGCGTGAGGCGCTCTCCCCAGACGTCGCTGAGCATCGGATCGTCGAGCGTGCGCACTCGCGTCCTCGCCGGGAGGTCCCCCCAGCTCACGAGGACCGGAGTCGCGCCGTCGAGCGGCTTCACCCGAGCCCCCTGCGGCACGACCTCGACGTCACCGGCGAGCAGCAGGTGCAGCGTGGTCGCCGGCTCGGCGCCGTCGCCGCCCCAGGGTGGCAGGTCCCAGGCGTCCTCGACCACGACGCGCGAGTGCGGGGTCCGCTCGAGCCGGACGCGCCGCCGCCAGGACGAGGGCGCCTCGCCCGGGTAGGCCGCGGCCAGCTCGAGGGCGAGCTGCGCACGGTCGGTCGTCGCGGTCGCTGTCACGTCCGACGCGGCTGCGTGCGCCCCCTCCGCCTGGGCCACGCCCCGCACCTCGGGCACGTTGTGCCACGAGCTCTGCATGGTCCAGATCGCGTAGCGGTCGGGGCCGAAGGTCTGCGCCGTGTACGTCGGCCGGCCGGCGTCGACCACCACCGGAACGCCGTCGGAGGCGACCACGAAGGTCCCGACGTCGTTGTGGTTGTGGTTCTCGCCGTTGTGGCCGCCCTTCGCTGCGAGCGTCAGCCCTGACGCGGAGCCGCTCCGCTCGCGCGCGACGAGCACCTGGGTCGACGGCAGCCACGTCTCGCGGGGCAGCGGGGGAGTGGTCCGCTCCGCGCGCAGCCAGTCGACCTCGGTGAGCCCGCGCAGCAGCCGTCCGAGCCCGGTCGACTCGTCGGCCGACGGTCGCCCCGGCACTCGGTAGGAGGACGCGTGGGCGAGCGCCTGCTCGTTCCCCGAGCGTCGTGCCGCCCGGTGCAGCGCGTGCCAGGGCTGGTCGGCCGGTGGGCGCGCCTGGCCGTCGGCCAGGTTGAGGTACCAGTCGCCGCCGAGGTGCATCCGGTGGGGGAACGAGACCGTCTCGCGCAGTGCCGCGACGGCCGGAGCGGCGTCGACCCGGTGCGCCGTCGCATGCCTGAGCACGTCCAGGGCCTCCAGCGCGCGGAGCGCACCGTTCCACCAGTAGCCGTAGCCCTCGTCGATCGCGCCGTCCTCGGGGAGGCCGGCCACGTAGCGGTCGAGCCCCTCGACGACGTGGGCGACGAGCCGGGCCCGGTCCCGCGGGTCGTCCTCGAGCTGCAGGGCGGCGACGAGGACGTTGCCGTGGATCCACGGGTTCCAGTTGTGCACGTGTCCGTCGAGGCCGAGCCAGTGCCAGTCGCGCCGTGCCAGGAAGGGCGCCAGGACCCGGGCCCGCGCCTCGTGCCGGATGCGGGCGCGCAGCCCGGGGTAGCGCTCGTCGAGGGGAGCGGCCAGCAGGTGGTCGATCCAGGCGAGCTGGGCGACGGCCTCGCCGGCGCCGAGGTCCAGGAACGGGTCGGTGACGTCGGCCAGGACCGAGCCGTGTCGCGCTCGGACGTCGTCGTGCGCCGGCCAGCACCACGAGCTCTGCTCGCAGAGCAGCCACACGCCGTCGGCGACCTGGTCGAGCCACCGGTCGTCGAGGGTCGCCGCTGCCACGACCGCGGCCCGACTGAGCCGGTGCTGGCGGGCGAACGCAGCGGCTTCCCAGGTCGCCCGGTCGCCGTCGCGGTGCACCCGGGCGGCGTCGCTCGCGAGGGGCACCGGCCACGGCTCGTGCAGGTCGGCGGTGGCCCGCGCGACGAGGTCCTCGAGCGCCGGGCGGTCGACGATCCCGTCCACCACGTCCCAGACGGCACGGTCCGTCGCAGGAGCGACCGGGAGCGCGTCGCCGACGGGCAGCAGGAGTCCGCCCAGCGCCAACGCCAGCTCGTCGGCGGAGGCGGCGGGACGCGCGGAGAGCGCGCTCTCGACCACTCCGGCGACGGGCCCCCTGAATCTCATAAATCGATCATAACCAATCAAAACCAATGAGCGAAAGGGGCTTGTTGTGAACGGATTCGGTTGCTAGCCTCCCAAATCGATCACGAAAAGGTGATCGCGACCACATCGACCGAGGAGCAGCGTGACGTCGTACGGACCAGGCCGTGTCGGCTCGCACCGCACCGGCAGCGACTGGACCCGCGACCAGTGGCTGGCCTACGCGGACCGGCTCCTGGACGGCGCCCAGGCCTGGGCGTCCCCGAGCGGCGCGCTGATCACGCCGCCGGGCGCCGAGGGCGGCTACGGCCGTGCCGTCGACGGCCTGGAGGGGTTCGCCCGCACGTTCCTGCTCGCCGGATTCCGGCTGGCCGGCGCCCAGGGCGAGGGCCTCGACGAGCTGGCCGAGCGCTACGCCCGCGGCATCACCGCCGGCGTCGACCGGAGCTCGCCCGAGGCCTGGGTCCGGCTCACCGAACACCCGCAGGCCAAGGTCGAGGCGGCGTCCCTCGCCCTCATCCTCGACATGACGCGCCCGTGGATCTGGGACCGACTCGACGCCACGACGCAGGAGCGGGTCGTCGACTACCTCGCTCCCGTCGTCGGTGACGACACCTACCCCCAGACCAACTGGGTGTGGTTCCGGACCGTCGTACAGACCTTCCTGCGCTCGGTCGGTGGGCCCTGGTCGGCCGACGACATCGCCGCCGACCTGGCCCGGCACGACTCCTTCGTCCGCGCCGACGGCTGGCTCGCGGACGGCGAGGAGCGCTCCTTCGACCACTACAACGGGTGGGCGCTGCACACCTACCCTGTCCTGTGGTCCCGGATGACCGGCGCCGCCGACCTCGCCGGCGACCGCACCACCGCCGATGTCGCCCGGCTCGACCGCTTCCTGCTCGACGCGGTCGCGCTCGTCGGCGGCGACGGCTCGCCGCTGCAGCAGGGCCGCAGCCTCATCTACCGCTTCGCGGCGGCCGCCCCGTTCTGGGTCGGGGCCATGGCCGGCGTCCCGTCGCTCGAGGCCGGACAGCTGCGGCACGCTGCCGACCGCGTCGTCGGCCACTTCGCCGCGCACGGGGTCCCGGACGAGCGCGACCTGCTCTCGATGGGCTGGTACAGCGAGTGGCGCCGCCTCGCGCAGTCCTACTCCGGCCCCGGCTCGCCCTACTGGGCGGCCAAGGGCCTGCTCGGCGTCGCGCTGCCCGAGGGCCACCCGGTCTGGAGCGCGCCGTCGGTGCCGCTGCCCGTCGACGAGCGCGACGACCTCCGGGCCGTCCGGGCGGCCGGATGGCTGGTCTCCGGGACGCGAGCGGACGGGATCGTGCGCGTCGTCAACCACGGCACCGACCACGACGACGAGGGCGTCCTCGTCGGCGACTCACCGCTCTACACCAGGCTCGGCTACTCCACCGCGACCCCGCCGGTCCTCGACGACCGCGCCTGGACCGACCCGGTCGAGCAGTCGGTCGCCCTCGTCGACCGCGACGGTGCGGCGACCCACCGCGCCGGCATGACGCTGCTGGGCGTCGAGGTGGCCGACGGCGTCGGCGTCGCGGCGTCCACCTGGGACGCCCACCTGCTCGAGCCCGACCACGGCCGGCAGCGGCACGGCTCGGGCCTCGCCGGGGCCGTCGACGTGGCCGGCCGGGTGACGACTCACTCGCTCGTGCGCGGCCCGTGGGAGCTGCGGCTGGCGCAGGTGGAGAGCCTCGCGGAGGGCAGGCGCGAGGCCGACCTGCGTCTGCGCATCGGCGGCTGGCCGGTCGCCGGGGCGGCCCCGGCCGGACGCGTCGAGGACGACGCGGCCGTCGCGGTCGCCGACGGCCTCACGAGCCGCCTCGTCGCCGTACGCGGGAACGGGGCGCCCGCCCTGGACACGCGGGTCGACGCCACCCCGCTGGGGACGGCGGTCATCCCCACCCTCGAGTTTCCAGTCGCCGTCGGTGACTGGGTGGCCGTTCTCGTCGAGCTGACGGGCGCGGACGTGCCTCGGTCCCATCGGGCCCGGGTCGAGATCACCGACCAGCACCTCCGGTCGGTCACGGTCACCTGGCCCGACGGCCACACGACCAGCAGCAACCTTCATCACCGGACCGCCCCCGCGGCCCGGTAGCACTCACCGGTCCCCGAGAAGACCAGAAGGAGCAGTAATGAAGCGCACCATCGCCGCGGTAGCGGCACTCGCCGCAGCGTCACTGGCGCTGACCGCATGTGGGGGCGGATCAGACTCAGACTCGAGCAGCGGCTCTTCGGGCGGCCCGACCACCATCACGGTCTCCGGCTGGAGCCTCTCCACGACGCCCGAGTTCCAGAAGCTGGCCGACGCCTTCTCCGCGAAGTACCCGGACTACAAGGTGCAGGTGAAGGAGTACGACGCCACCAACTACAACACGCTCCTCACCGCGGACCTCGCCGCCGGCAAGGGCCCGGACGTCATCACCCAGAAGGAGGTCAAGTACCTCCCGACCTTCGTCAAGGGCGGCCAGCTGGCCGACGTCTCCGACCTCAAGGCGCCCGACGGCATCGGCGGCACCGACTCCTACAAGGTCGACGGCAAGACCTACGCCCTGCCCTACCGCATGGACTCGTGGGTGATGTTCTACAACAAGGACCTCTTCGACAAGGCCGGCGTCACCTACCCCGACGGGTCCTGGACCTGGGACGACTACGTCGCCAACCTCCAGAAGCTGAAGGCCGGGCTGCCGAAGGGCGCCTACGCGGCGTACCTCCACAACTGGCAGTCGACGGTGCAGGGCCTGGCCAACGCACAGTCGGGTGCTGACATCCTCAAGGGCGACTTCTCCCACCTCAAGGAGCCCTACGAGCGGACCGTCGGCCTGCAGAAGGACGGCCTCCAGGTCGACTTCAACACCGAGAAGGCCAACCAGCTCACCTACCAGGCGGAGTTCGGCAAGCAGCACGCCGCCACCATGCTGATGGGCTCGTGGTACGTCGCCACCCTGATCAGCCAGCAGGCCTCGGGTGAGGCCGACAAGTTCAACTGGGGCTTCGCGCCGGTTCCGCAGATGGACAGCTCCACGGCCGGCACGAGCAACACCCCGGTGACCTTCGGTGACCCGACCGGCTTCGCCGTCAACGCGCACGCCGACGGTGCCAAGAAGGACGCCGCGGAGAAGTTCCTCCAGTTCGCCTCCAGCGAGGAGGCGGCCAACATGCTGGCCGGCATCGGCATCACGCCGGCGCTCATCAACGACGCAGTGATCAACACCTACTTCGCCGTCCCGGGCGCCCCGACCGACGACCTCTCGAAGTTCGCCTGGGCGACGCACAAGACGCTGCCCGAGAACCCCACCTCGGACAAGACCGCCGCCGTCCAGGGGATCCTGGGCGACCTGCACACCGCGATCATGTCGGGCTCCAAGTCGCCCGACGACGCGATCGACGAGGCGGAGGACCGCTTCAAGAACGAGGTCGGCTGATCCTCGGCTGATCCGTGCGGGTGGCCGCCCCTCCGGGCGGCCACCCGTCCACCGCAAGACTCTGGAGGCTCCGCATGGCGACGATCGCCACCGCCGGACGGACACCGCGCCGCGCCCGGCGACCACGAACACGAACCAGCCGGAGGAACACCTTGGTCGGGATGAGCTTCATCCTGCCCAACTTCCTCGGCTTCGGACTGCTGACCCTCGTGCCCGTGGTGACGCTGTTCTACATGTCCCTGACGAACTGGAACGTCTTCGGGACGTCGCAGTGGGTCGGTCTGGACAACTTCAAGCGGCTGGTCCACGACCGCAGCTTCCACACCGCGGTGACGAACACCTTCTACTACTCGGCGATGCACATCCCGCTGACGCTGGTGGTCTCGCTGAGCCTCGCGCTGCTGCTCAACACCAAGCTCCGGGGAGTGGCGTTCTTCCGGACCGCGGCGTTCTTCCCCTACATCACCTCGATCGTCGCGATCGCGATGGTCTGGAACATCATGTTCTCCCCCGACGCGGGCCCGATCAACGCACTGCTCCGGTTCGTGGGCGTGGACCACCCGCCGGGCTGGCTGACCAGCACGCACTGGGCGATGCCCGCCGTCGCCATCGTGAGCACCTGGCGCGACATGGGCTACTACATGATCCTTTTCCTCGCCGGCCTCCAGACGGTGCCGCGCGAGCTCTACGAGGCGGCGCGGATCGACGGCGCCAGCGCCTGGCAGCGGTTCCGCAACGTCACCCTCCCGGGCCTGCGGCCGACCACGTTCTTCATCACGGTGATCCTGACGATCAACTCGTTCAAGATCTTCGACCTCATCCTCGTGCTCACCCACGGCGGGCCGGGCCAGTCGACCACCGTGATCTCGCAGTTCATCTACACCAAGGGCTTCACGGAGAGCCAGTTCGGCTACGCGTCGGCCGCCTCGGTCGTGCTCTTCGCGCTCTGCCTCCTCGTCACCCTCGTCGTCTTCCTCATCAACAAGCGGAGGGATGCCTGATGGACCTCTCGCTCACCGCCCCGCCCGCCGCGCCTGCCGAGCACCCCGGTGACGGCACGCCGTCATCGGCAGGGCAGCAGAACCGCATGACGCCCGGGCGCCGTATCGGCCAGGCGGTCGTCTACGTCGTCCTCCTCATCGCGTCCGTCGCGCTGCTCACCCCGTTCTTCTGGATGGTGATGAGCTCGCTGAAGTCGGCCAACGAGGTGTTCTCCGTCCCGATCAACTGGATCCCGGACACCTTCCGCTGGCACAACTTCGTCGACATCTGGTCCAAGTCCGACATGGTGACGTGGATCCGCAACACGATGCTGCTCTCGGTGGTCGTGACGTTCCTGCAGCTGCTGACCGGGTCGTTCGCCGCCTACGGCTTCGCCCGGATCCGGTTCCCCGGCCGCGACGTGCTCTTCCTGCTCTACATCGGCACCATCGCCGTGCCGTGGCAGTCCTACATGATTCCGCAGTTCGTGATGATGTCGAAGGTCCACCTGACCGACACGCTGTGGGCGATCGTCCTCATCCAGGCCTTCGGCGCCTTCGGCGTGTTCCTCATGAAGCAGTTCTACGAGACCATCCCCGAGGAGCTCTCCGAGGCGGCCCGGCTCGACGGGCTGAGCGAGTACGCGATCTGGCGCCGCATCATGCTGCCGCTCTCGGTCCCGGCCCTCGCGAGCCTCGGGCTGATCACGTTCGTGACCACGTGGAACGACTACCTGGGCCCGCTCATCTACCTGCGCACGCCCAGCAACTGGACGATCCAGCTCGGCCTGCAGAGCTTCATCAGCTCGCTCTACGACGCCAACTACGCGCTCATGTTCACCGGGCTCACCATCTCGGTGATCCCGATCGCGGTGATCTTCCTGCTCGGCCAGCGCTACTTCGTCGAGGGCATCGCCTCGAGCGGACTGAAGGGATGACCCGATGACGACGATCTCGGGGAAGCTCGTCTCCCACGACACCTACGCCGCCCTCTTCGGGCTGGCCTACCTCGGCCTGGTCACCAACCTGCTGCTCGTCGTCGGCTGCCTGCCGGTCGTGCTGCTGCTGGCGATGACGGACCCGGTCACGACCTGGCCGCTCGTCGCCCTGCTGGCTCCGTCGTGCGCCCCGGCGCTCGCCGGTGCCTTCGGGGTGTTCCGTGAGCACGCGGGCGGGAACGGCGACGTCGTCCGGGCCTTCGTGGCCGGGTGGCGCGCCGGCTGGGGGCGCCCGGTGCGGCTCGCCGCCGTCGCGACCCTCCTGGTCGTCGTGCTCCTGGCCGACGTACGGGCCTTGGGCGGGAGCGGCCTCGGGGTCGCCGTCGTGCCGGCCCTCGCCGTCCTCACCGTGGTCGTGGTCGCGACGTCGTTGGTCGGCCTCGTCGCCGTCAGCGAGGAGCCCCGCGTCCGCCTGGTGACGGTGATCCGCGTCGGCAGCTACCTGGCGCTGCGCCGCTGGTACCTCAGCCTCTTCAGCATCCTCGCCCTCGCGACCCAGTTCGCCGTGTTCGCCTCGATGCCCGCGATCGCGCTCGGTCTCACCGGTGCGCCCGTGCTGTACGTCGTCTGGGCCAACAGCCGCTTCATCCTCCGGCCGGCGCTCGCGGCCACGCCCGCCACACCCGCCACCGCGTAACCCCCTAGGAGCCACAGACCCATGACCTCGACCTCGCCCCTGCACAGCGGCGTCGCCGACGATCCCGCCTTCAGCGACGCGCTGCTGACGGTGCGCCGCAACATCGACCGCTTCGGCACCCGCTATCCCGACGACACCACCCGAGCCGGCCGCTACCCGATCCGCCCCGCGGACGCCGGAATCCCCGAGGGGGGCAACCGGGGCTGGACGACCAGCTTCTGGCCGGGCATGCAGTGGATCGCCTGGGAGCTGACGGGTGACGACGCCTTCCGCGAGGCAGCGCTCGGTCACGCGGCCGACTTCGACCGCCGGGTGCGCAACGCCGAGGACCTCGACACCCACGACCTGGGCTTCCTCTACACGCTCTCGTGCGTCGCGCCGGCCCGGCTGCTCGACGACGACGACGCCCGGAAGGCGGCGCTGCTCGCCGCGGACCACCTGATGCGGCGGTTCCTCGAGCCGGCCGGGATCATCCAGGCGTGGGGTGACCTCTCCGACCCCAACCAGCGGGGCCGCACGATCATCGACAGCCTGATGAACCTGCCGCTGCTCACCTGGGCCAGCGAGCAGACCGGCGACCGGCGGTACGCCGACGCGGCCGAGCGCCACATCGAGCAGCTGTTGCTGCACATCCTGCGCGAGGACGGCTCGACCTACCACACCTTCTACTGGGACCCCGTCACCGGAGAACCGCTCCGAGGCGCCACCGAGCAGGGCGCCCACGACGACTCCTGCTGGGCCCGCGGCCAGGCCTGGGGCATCTACGGCTTCGCGCTCAACCACCGCACCATGCGCGACGAGCGCCTGCTCGAGGCGTCCCGCCGCTGCGCGGAGTACTTCCTCGCCCGCCTGCCCGCCGACCGCGTCCCGCACTGGGACCTGGTCTACGGCGACGGCAGCGAGGCGCCGCGCGACAGCTCCTCGGCCGCGATCGCGGCGTCCGGCCTGCTGGAGCTGGCCGACCAGGAGACCGACCCGGCCCGAGCGGCCCGCTGGCGCGACGAGGCCCGCGTCATCCTCGCCACGCTGGTCGCCGACTACGCGCCCGCACGGCCCGAGGACTCCGACGCCCTGCTGCTGCACGGCGTCTACGACCTGCCCAAGGGCATCGGCGTCGACGAGGGCACCCTCTGGGGCGACTACTTCTACCTCGAGGCACTCACCCGCCAGGCCGTCCCGGGATGGCGGACCTACTGGTGAGCGCCGCCGGCTCGAAGGAGACCACCCGATGAGGCTGGTGACCTACCGTCACGGCGGTCGCGCACGCACAGGCGCCGTCGTCGGCGGCGACCGCGTGCTCGACCTGGGCCGGCGGCCGGTCGTCGACCTGCTCGCCGACCCCGCCGCCCTCGACGACGCGCGCGCGGCAGCAGCGGCCGCCGCCCCCGACGACCTGCCGCGGCTGGCCGATGTCGAGCTGCTGGCGCCGGTCACGCCGGGCAAGATCCTCTGCCTGGGCTACAACTATCGCGGGCACGTGCCCGCTGGTGCCGACGTCCGAGCGGCGGACCCTCCGTTCCCCGACGTGTTCGTGAAGACCCCGAACGTCCTGTCCGCGCCGACCGCTCCGGTGCGGCTGCCGCGGGTGGCCGACGACGTCGACTACGAGGGGGAGATCGCCCTCGTGGTCGGACGCCGGGCGCACGACGTGCCGGTGGAGACGGCGATGGACCACATCGCCGGCTACACGCTGCTCAACGACGTGACCGACCGGGCCTGGCAGGGGCGCACGAGCCAGTGGGCCCTCGGCAAGTGCTTCGACGGCTTCGGCCCGCTCGGCCCAGCCATCGTCACCCCCGATGAGATCGCCGATCCGCACGACCTCCTCCTCGAGGTCGAGCGCGACGGGGTCGTCACCGTCTCGCAGAGCACCTCGACGATGGTCTTCCCCATGCCGTTCGTCGTGCACTACCTGAGCACCGTGATGACGCTCGAGCCGGGCGACGTGATCTCCACCGGGACCCCGCAGAAGCTCCCCGCCGCCCTGGCCGCCCACCGGCCGCTCACCGACGGCGATGCCGTCACCGTCCGCGTCGCGGGCATCGGGGAGCTGACCACCGTCTTCGCCGCCGGGCCCGACACCGCGACCGACCACCACCAGACCGCTGCCTGGGAGGCGCACGCATGATCCTCGACTCGTTCCGTCTCGACGGGAAGGTCGCGCTCGTCACCGGCGCCAATCGGGGGCTCGGCCAGGGGGCCGCGATCGCGCTCGCCGAGGCCGGCGCCGACGTCGCGCTGCTCGGCCGGGGCGACCCGGCCGAGACCGCCGACCACATCCGTGGGCTGGGCCGCCGGGTGCACGTGCTGAGGCGGGACCTCGGCACCGCCACAGCCGCCGACCTGCAGGCCGACGTCGCCGAGGCGATCGAGGCGCTCGGGCGGCTCGACATCCTCGTGAACAACGCCGGCACGATCCGCCGGGCACCGGCCTCCGACTACAGCGAGAGCGACTGGTCGGCCGTCCTGCGGGTGAACCTCGACGCCGTCTTCCACCTCTCGCAGGCCGCCGGGCGGCACATGGTCGAGCGCGGCTCGGGCCGGATCATCACCGTCGCGTCGATGCTGTCCTTCCAGGGCGGCGTCCTCGTGCCGGCGTACACGGCCTCCAAGCACGCGATCGCCGGCCTCACCAAGGCGCTCGCCAACGAGTGGGCGGCCTCCGGCGTCACCGTGAACGCGATCGCCCCCGGCTACATGGCCACCGACAACACCGCAGCCCTGCGTGCCGACCCGGAGCGCGAGCGGTCCATCTCGGGCCGGATCCCGGCCGGTCGATGGGGCACCCCCGGCGACCTGCAGGGCGCCTTCGTCTTCCTCGCCTCCGACGCCGCCGCCTACGTCACCGGGACCGTGCTTCCCGTCGACGGCGGCTGGCTCGTCCGCTGACAACCGTCCCCCAGTCAGGAGCCTCCTTCCGTGGAACAGCGATACGCCACCAACCCCGCCCAGGTCCCGGGCATGACCACCGCCGACCTCCGCGCGCACTACCTCGTGCCCGACCTCTTCGCGCCCGGCGAGATCCGGACGGTCTACACCCACCACGACCGCATCGTCTTGGGCGGCGCCGTGCCGGCCGGCGGCAGCCTCTCGCTCGGGGGCTACCCGGAGATCCGCAGCGACCACTTCCTCGAGCACCGCGAGGTCGGCATCGTCAACGTCGGCGGGACCGGCACGGTCACCGCCGACGGCGTGGACTACGAGATGGTCAAGGGCGCCTGCCTCTACCTCGGCCGCGGCATCCGCGACGTCTCCTTCGCCGACGAGGGCGACGCGGGCGCGCACTTCTACCTCTTCTCCGCGCCGGCGCACACCGCCTACCCGGCGGCCCTGGTCTCGCCGGGGGAGGGCACCGTGCGCGAGCTGGGGGACCAGCTCACGTCCAACCGCCGCACGCTCAACCAGTACATCCACGAGAACGGCGTGAAGTCCTGCCAGGTCGTCATGGGCGTCACGGAGCTGCACCCGGGCTCGATGTGGAACACGATGCCCGCGCACACCCACGACCGCCGCACGGAGTGCTACCTCTACTTCGACGTCCCCGAGGACGCGCGCGTCATCCACCTGCTCGGCGAGCGGGAGGAGACCCGGCACCTCGTCGTCGGCGACCGCCAGGCGATCATCTCGCCGAGCTGGTCGCTGCACTCGGGCGTCGGCACGGCCTCGTACTCGTTCGTGTGGGCGATGGCCGGGGAGAACCAGGCCTTCGACGACATGGACGCGGCCCCCGTCACCGACCTCCGCTAGGAGGCACGGTGAACCGCGACGAGCTCCGGCCGGGCCGGCTGCTCGCGGTCGGCGAGACGATGGCGGTGGTGACCCCCACCGCCGGCGCTGTGGTCGATGCGGAGCTGTTCCACGTCGACGCCGGCGGCGCCGAGTCGAACGTCGCCGCGCACCTGTCCGCACTCGGACATCGCGCGGCGTGGTTCAGCCGGCTGGGTGACGATGCGCTCGGGCGCCGGATCCTCCGGCAGCTCCGGGCACGCGGCGTCGACGTCGCAGCGGTCGGGCTCGACGCGGGCCGCCCGACCGGCCTCTACGTCAAGGACCCCGGCAACGGCGTGCGCTACTACCGGGCGGGCTCCGCGGCTGCCGGACTCTCCCTCGACGACGCCGGCACCGTCGGCCTCGACGGGGTGTCGGTCCTGCACGTCTCCGGGATCACCGCCGCCATCTCCTCGTCGGCACGGGGGTTCCTCGTCGCCCTGATGGAGCGCGCGCACCGGGCCGGTGTGCTGGTGAGCTTCGACGTCAACCACCGGCCGGCGCTCTGGGGCGTCGCGGAGGCGGGCACCGTGCTCGCCGACCTCGCCCGCCGGGCCGACCTCGTCCTCGTCGGTCGCGACGAGGCCGAGACGCTGTGGTCGACGGGCACCGCCGCTCAGGTCCGCGCCCGGTTCCCTGACGTCCCCGAGCTCGTCGTCAAGGACGGCGACGTCGGTGCGACGGCGTTCGTGGGCGGTGAGGAGTGGTTCGTGCCGTCGCTGCAGGTCGAGGTCGTCGACGTGGTCGGGGCCGGGGACGCCTTCGCGGCCGGCTACCTCGGGGCGCTGCTCGACGGTGTCGCCCCTGCGGAGTGCCTGCGCGCCGGGCACGAGCGGGCAGCGGTGACGATCCGGACGGTCGGCGACTCCGTGGACGACCTGGTCACCGATCCGCTCGGCGGTCCGCTCAGCGAGCGGCCGGCACGCCCTCGTCGCGTCGAGCACCCTGCGACGGGCGGACCGTGAAGGTCACGGGCGGGGCATAGCCGCGGGCGGCGAAGGCGTCAGTGACGGCCGCGACCACGTCGGCCACGAGTCCGTCCTCGACCAGCGCGATCGCGGAGCCGCCGAACCCGCCACCGGTCATCCGCGCGCCGAGCGCTCCGGACCCGACCGCCACCTCGACGGCCGTGTCGAGCTCGGGGACGGAGATCTCGAAGTCGTCCCGCATGGACGCGTGCGACTCGAGCAGCAGCCGACCGATCGCCCGAGGGCCCTCGGTGCGGAGCAGGGCCACGGTGTCCAGGACGCGCTGGTTCTCCGCGACGATGTGCCGGGCACGACGGTGGACGACCTCGTCGAGCCGGTCGCGGGCGGCCTCCAGGGCGGCCGGGGTGGCATCGCGCAACGCAGCGACTCCCAACGCGGAGGCCGCCTGCTCGCACGAGGCCCGGCGGGCGGCGTACCCACCGTCGGCGTGCGCGTGGGTGACCCGCGTGTCGATGACCAGCAGCGACAGCCCGGCACCGGCCGGGTCGAAGGGGATCGGCTCCATCGAGGTGCTGCGGCAGTCGATGAAGAGAGCGTGCCCCTCACGCGAGAAGAGCGAGGCCGACTGGTCGAGGATGCCGGTTGGCGCGCCGACGATGACGTTCTCGGCGAGGTGGGTCGCGCGCAGGAGCTCCTCGCCGTCGAGGTCGAGCCGCCACAGGTCCGAGAGCGCCCGGGCCAGCGAGCACTCCAGGGCGGCCGACGACGACAACCCGGCACCGAGCGGCACGTCGGAGGCGAAGTAGGCGTCGAACCCGCAGACGTCGACGCTGTCCTCGGCGGCGACCTCCTCGACCGCCCAGGCCGTCCCGAGCGGGTACGCCGACCAGCCGCTCACCGACGTGGGGGAGATGGCGTCGACGGGGCGCTCGACGACGTCGTCGGCGGCCGCCGAGGCGACCCGAGCGACCCGGTCCGCACGACGCCCCACGGCGACCCAGGTCCGCTGCTCGATGGCGACGGGGAGCACGAAGCCGTCGTTGTAGTCGGTGTGCTCGCCGATCAGGTTGACCCGGCCGGGAGCCGACCAGACGCCATCCGGCTCGCGGCCGAAGGTCTGCCGGAACCCGTCGACGGCGTGCTCGGCCGAGGCGTGGGACGTGGGAAGGGTCATGCCGGGTCCTCCTGGTCGGCGCGCGCGATCGCCGCGCGCAGCTGCTCGGCCTGCTGCTCGGGAGCGACGTCGCCGACCCAGGCGCCCATGGCCGCCTCGCTGCCGGCGAGGTACTTCAGCTTGCCCGCGCCGCGTCGCGGGCTGGTCAGCTGCAGGGTGAGCCGTGCGGTGTCGCGGTGGCTGTGGACGGGCGCCTGGTGCCAGGCGGCGATGTAGGGCGTCGGGTCGTCGTAGAGCGCGTCGACCCCGCGCAGGAGCCGCAGGTAGAGGCCGGCCAGCTCCTCCCGCTCCTCGGCGCTGGTGGCGGCCAGGTCGGGCACGTGCCGGTGCGGCATGAGGTGCACCTCGATCGGCCAGCGCGCCGCGAAGGGGACGTACGCCGTCCAGTGCTCGCCGGCGAGCACGACCCGCTCGCCGGCCCGCTCGGAGGCCAGCACGTCGGCGAGGAGGGTCGGCCCGTAGCTGTCGATGGCCTCGAGCAGCCGCGTGGTGCGCGGCGTGACGTAGGGGTAGGCGTAGATCTGCCCGTGCGGGTGGTGGAGAGTGACGCCGATGGCCGCTCCCCGGTTCTCGAACGGGAACACCTGGGCGATCCCGGGCAGTGCCGACAGGGCCGCGGTCCGGTCGGCCCAGGCCTCGATGACGGTGCGTGCTCGCGTCGCGGACACCGAGCCGAACGAGCCCTCGTGCTCCGGGCTGAAGGAGATCACCTCGCAACGGCCCGTGGCCGGTGCCGTGCGGTTGAGCGCGATACCGGAGAGGTCCGGAACCGCCGACGGGTCGGGAAGGCCCGGTCCGAACGACGGCGAGCGGTTCTCGAAGACGGCGACGTCGTAGGGGGACGGGATCTCCGACGGGTTCGCGGCGCTCTGGGGTGCGAGAGGGTCCAGGTGGGCGGGCGGCAGCAGGACGCGGCCCTGGCGAGCGGTCGCGTGGGAGATCCAGTCACCGGTGAGGACGTCCTGCCGCATGGTGGCCGTAACCGGGCGCGGCGGCAGGTCGCGGCGGTCCTCGAGGCGCTCGGCGGGCAGGGCGCTTCCGGGATCGTCGAAGTAGACCAGCTCGCGGCCGTCGGCCAGGCGGCGCGTCGTACGTCGGCGGGCGGGAGTCTGCACGACCACGGAGGTTAGAGCGCTTTCGATATCGAAAGCAAGTTGCTTGCGGATTGACAACACGAGCGGTGGGAAGGAATCCTGCCCGCGTGGTCGAGCCGGAGCAGAACCCCGCCGAGGAGCGGCGCGAGCGGATCGCCACGCTCGTGGGGAGCCGTGGCTTCATCGGCGTCACCGAGCTCAGCGACCTCCTCGGCGTCTCCTCGGTCACCGTGCGCGCCGACCTGGACAGCCTGGTCGGGCGCGGCGTGGTGCGCCGCATCCGAGGTGGCGCCATGCCGATCGACCCGCAGGCCCTCGCGGAGCGGTCCTTCGAGGAGACGGAGACCGAGTCCGCGGACGCCAAGGCAGCGATCGCGGCCGAGGCGGTCCGGCTCATCGCCCCGGGCATGAGCGTCCTGCTCGACGTCGGCACGACCGCTGCCTGCGTGGCCCGGGAGCTGCTCCGTCGCGAGGACCTCCACGACGTCACGGTGATCACGAACGGGCTCGCCATCGCGCTCAGCCTCGAGCCCGCGGTCCCGCGCCTCCAGGTCGTCGTCACCGGCGGCACGCTCCGGCCGCTCCAGCACTCCCTGGTCGCGCCGCTCGGCGGACTGCTGCTCGAGCACATCCACGCCGACCTGGCCCTCATCGGCTGCAACGGCGTCGATGCGGTCGCCGGCATCACCAACGTCAACCTGCCCGAGGCCGACATCAAGCGGGCCATGATCGGGGCGGCGTCCGAGGTCGTGGTGATCGCCGACGGCTCGAAGGTCGGCCGCTCCCGGCTGGGGAAGATCGCGTCGGTGACCGACGTCCACGCCATCGTCACGGATGCGAGCGCTCCGGCCGGGCCGCTGGAGGAGCTCGTGGCGCTGCGTGGCCCCCGGGTCGTCGTCGCCGGTTAGTCCGGCTGCTCGGACACCACCTGCGGCTCGTCGAAGACCAGCAGCGTGCGAGTGCTCAGCACGCCCTCCATGCCCTGGATCTCCTCCAGCACCAGGCGCCGCAGGTCCGCGTTGTCACGGGCGCGGACGAGCAGGATCACGTCGAACTCCCCACCGACGAGGGCGAGGTGGGCGACCCCTGGCAGCACGCGGAGCCGGTCGCGGATGTTGCGCCACTCCGACTGCCGCACGTTGAGGGTGAGATAGGCGGACGTCCCGAGGCCGCTGGCCACCGGATCGACGTCGGCGTGGAACCCGCGGATGACGCCGTCCTGCGTCAGTCGCTGGATCCGCGCGTAGGCGTTGGCGCGCGAGATGTGCAAGCGCTCGGCCAGGGCGCGGACCGACATCCGGCCGTCCCTGCGCAGCTGGTCGAGGATCCGTTCGTCGACGCCGTCGACGGCGTTGGCCATCTGTCTCACCCTCTCGCGTGTGCCTGCGCCCGGTCTGGACGGACTGCCCTCGAACGCGACTCCTGAGGCTACATCGTCTTCGCTTCCGCGGTGGTCTGGAAACGAATGGCCACGAGGACGAGGATCTTGGCATGACACGTGAGCCAGGTCACCTGCTGCCGTCCGAGGATCCGGTGATGCTCATCGACCCGTCGGGACGGGCGGTCGCGTCCGACGGCCGCGAGATGCCGCCGACGGACGCGCTGCTGCGCGCCTTCGAGGGCCTGGTGTCCGCGCGCCGGCTCAACGACCAGGCCTACGCGCTCGTGCGTCAGGGCCGGCTCGCCGTCTACCCGTCCTCGCACGGCCAGGAGGCCTGCCAGGTCGTCGCGGCGCAGGTGCTCGAGGACGGCGACTGGCTGTTCCCGACCTACCGCGACACCGCAGCGATCGTCGCCCGCGGCGTCGACCCCGTCGAGGTCCTCACGCTGCTCCAGGGCGACTGGCACTCCGGCTACGACCCGACCATCCACCACGTCGCCCCGCAGGCCACGCCGCTCGCCACCCAGCTCCCGCACGCGGTCGGCGTCGCCCACGCCGCCCGGCTGCGGGGTGAGAGCACCGTCGTGATGGCGCTGTGCGGTGACGGCGGCACCAGCGAGGGCGACTTCCACGAGGCGCTCAACTTCGCGGCCGTCTTCCGCGCCCCGGTCGTCTTCTTCGTGCAGAACAACGAGTACGCCATCTCCGTGCCGCTGGCCCGCCAGACCGCTGCGCCATCGATCGCCCACAAGGGCATCGGCTACGGCATCCCGGGGGAGCGCGTGGACGGCAACGACGCCGCCGCGCTCCTGCAGGTGCTCGGGGCCGCCGTCGCTCGGGCCCGCGCCGGCGAGGGACCGCAGCTCGTCGAGGCGCACACCTACCGCATGCAGGCCCACACCAACGCCGACGACGCCACCCGCTACCGCTCCCAGGCCGAGGTCCAGGAGTGGGAGGCCAAGGACCCGCTCACGCGGCTCGAGGTCTACCTCCGCTCCGTCGACGCCCTGGACGACGCGACTCTGGCCGGGTTCACCGAGGCTGCCGAGGAGCTGGCGCAACGGACCCGCGTGGCCCTCAACCAGGACGTCGCGCCGAACCCCGAGGACCTGTTCCGCCACGTGTTCGCCGAGCCGACCCCGCAGCTGCGCGCGCAGCTCGACATCGTCCTCGACGAGCTGGACCGAGAGGAGGTCGGCCGATGACCGCCGCGACCGTCGAGCACCAGAAGCTCACCATGGCGCAGGCCATCAACCGGGCACTGCGCGACGCCATGGCCGAGGACCCGACCGTGCTGATGTTCGGCGAGGACGTCGGCCCGCTCGGCGGCGTCTTCCGCATCACCGACGGGCTCACGCAGGAGTTCGGCGAGGATCGCTGCTTCGACACCCCGCTCGCCGAGGCGGGGATCATGGGGTTCGCCGTCGGCCTCGCCATGAACGGCATGCGCCCGGTCGTGGAGATGCAGTTCGACGCCTTCGCCTACCCCGCGTTCGAGCAGGTCGTCAGCCACGTGGCCAAGATGCGCAACCGCACCCGCGGGCGGCTCGGTCTCCCGATCGTCATCCGGATCCCGTACGCCGGCGGGATCGGCGGCGTCGAGCACCACTGCGACTCCTCCGAGGCCTACTACGTCCACACGCCGGGACTCCAGGTCCTGGCGCCGTCCACCCCGTCGGACGCCTACTCGCTGCTGCGCGAGGCGATCGCCTCTCCCGACCCGGTCGTCTTCCTCGAGCCGAAGAAGCTCTACTGGGCCACGGACGAGGTCGCCCTCGGCCGCGGTCAGGAGCCGGGCATCGGCCGGGCCGTCGTACGCCGCGAGGGCACTGACGCCACCTTGATCGCCTACGGCCCGTCGGTGCCGATCGCGCTCGACGCCGCCGAGGCGGCCGCCCGTGAGGGCCGCAGCCTCCAGGTGGTCGACGTGCGCTCGCTGGTGCCCTTCGACGACGAGACGGTGTTCGCCGCCGTCCGTTCGACCGGTCGCGCCGTCGTCGTGGCCGAGTCGACCGGCTTCGCGTCGGTCGCCTCGGAGATCGCCGCCCGGGTCAGCGAGAGCTGCTTCCACTCGCTCGCCGCCCCGGTGCGGCGCGTGACGGGCTTCGACATCCCCTTCCCCCCGCCGAAGCTGGAGCACTTCCAGCTGCCGTCGGTGGACCGCATCCTCGACACCGTCGACGACCTCCAGTGGGAGGACTCGTGAGCGTGACCACCGTCGAACAGACGTTCCTGCTGCCCGACCTCGGCGAGGGCCTCACCGAGGCCGAGATCGTCCGCTGGTTCGTCACCGAGGGCCAGGAGGTCGCGATCGACGAGACGATCGTCGAGGTCGAGACCGCCAAGTCGATCGTCGAGGTCCCCTCACCCTTCGCCGGCATCGTCGTGACGCTGCACGCCGCGGAGGGCGAGAGCCTGGCCGTCGGCAGGCCGCTGCTGACCGTCGGTGCGACGGAGGGCGCGACTGGAGGCGCGCCCGAGCGCGGCGCTGCTGGAGCGGACCCCGCCGTCGAGCCGGCGCACGCGGATGCCGAGCGCTACCGCGAGGAGGAGCGAGCCGGGTCGGGCAACGTCCTCATCGGCTACGGCACCTCCGCGCATGCCGGGGCCACCCGCCGCCGCCGTCCCCGCGCCGGTGCGCAGCAAGCGAGGACACCGGCCGCCGAGCCCGGCACCCGTGGACCGGTCCGCGTCATCTCGCCGCTGGTCCGCAAGATCGCCCGTGACCACGGCATCGACCTGCGCGGCGTCGCGCCGACCGGCTATCGCGGAATCATCACGAAGGCCGACGTCGAGCGGGCGATCACCGAGACCCGGCCGGCCGCGGCGGTCGCACCCGTCGCCGCGCCGACGCCTGCGGTCGCGCCGTCAGCGCCGTCCGCACCGGCGGCCCCGGCTGCTCCAAGCGAGCGCCGCATCCCGCTGAGCGGGTTCCGCAAGGCGGTGTCCACGGCCCTGACCCGCAGCCGCGCAGAGATCCCCGAGGCGACCGTGTGGGTCGACGTCGACGCCACCGCGCTGTGGGAGCTGCGGGAGTCGGCGCGCACCGCGGACGACCCGGGGCCCGGGCTGCTCGCCTACATCGCCCGATTCGTGGTCGCCGGCCTCAAGGCCTACCCCGTCCTCAACTCCCGGCTCGACGTCGAGCGGGACGAGATCGTCGAGCTCGACGCGATCAACCTCGGCCTCGCCGTGCAGGGCGAGCGCGGGCTCGTCGTACCCGCCGTGATCGGCGCGGACTCGATGACCACGGCCGGCCTGGACGCCGCGATCCGCGACGTCACCGCCCGGGCCCGCTCCGGCCGGGCCACCGCCGAGGAGCTCGCCGCCGGGACGTTCACCCTGAACAACTACGGCGGCTTCCGGGTGGACGGCAGCGCGGCCATCATCAACCATCCCCAGGTCGCGATCCTCGGTCTCGGCCGGATCATCGACCGGCCCTGGGTGGTCGACGGGCAGATCGTGCCGCGGAAGATCACCCAGATGTCGTTCGTCTTCGACCACCGGGTCTGCGACGGCGGCACCGCGGCCGGCTTCATGCGGTCGGTCGCCGACGCGATCGAGAACCCCGCCTCGGCGATCGCCCGGATGTGACGCCGGGACCTGCCCTGCGGGAAGTAGGGGCCGGGTCGAGACTTGGAAAAACAGATGACTTGGGCGGTCCGGAGCCGGTCCCGAAGCTGCCCGAGTCATCTGTTTTCAACAGACGGCCGGGCCGACCGACCGGGACGGCCGGCGCCCATCCAGCACCGGAGCGGCTCCTCGGCACGGGACCTACGCGGCCTGGGTCTCGCGGAGCGGGTCCTCGGAGGCGACCGGCACCGTCGTCGTACGCCGGCGGTGGTGGGTCACGCCGAACCAGACGGCCAGCACGATGAGCTGGCCGACGACGACGTCGACGATCCAGTGGTTGGCGGTGGCGATGACGACGATGCCGGTCAGCAGGGCGTAGGCCACGCCCGCGCCGCGGAGCAGCTTCGAGCGGGTCGCACTCCAGATCCCGAGCGCCACCCAGAGCGCCCAGCCGGCGTGCATCGAGGGGAACGCCGCCAGCTCGTTGGTCATCCCGCCGAGACCCTTCGGCGCGGAGGCGTCCGACCCCCACCAGCCGATGTCGGAGTGGAGGGCCATCACGTCGGTGAAGCCGGGCAGCATCCGGGGCGGTGCGGTGGGGATGGTCAGGTAGAACCCGAGCGCGACGATGGTGGCCACCGCGAGCGCGCGCCGAGCCGGCACGTAGACGTCCTGCCCGCGGCGGAAGAGCCAGATCAGGACCAGGCCGGTGACGACGTAGTGCGCGCTGGCGTACCAGTAGTCGGCGGCCAGCCCGAGCCAGCCGTGCATCGTCAGGAAGCGGTTCAGCTCCAGCTCGCCGGGCACGTGGAGCATCTGCTCGAGATGGGCGATGTCGGCCGCGCGCACCAGCGCCGGGCCGAGCCGGCCGTCGGCCAGCGTGCGAGCGGCCGAGTAGCCGACGTACAGCAGGGCGATGATCCCGATCTCGCGCACCGCCGAGCGGGCGCGCAGCACCGCCGTCGTGCCCACGTCTCGCGCGCACATGGTCGTCAGAGCCATCGAAGATCACCTGCCTGTCACCGAAGCCGTCTCCCCAGCATAAGGGGACGCAGTCTCCGGTTATTCCGGGTTCAGGCGGCGTTTCGCCGCGCGACCTCGTCGACGGTGGGATGGCGGTCGACGTACTCCTGCTGGGTGAGCTCCCGGATCTCGCGCATGAGCGCGTCGGTCGCCTCCCGCCAGGCCTGCGGATCGTCCGCGCGTCCGTGCCAGCGGCTGAGGTCGAGGGGAGCGCCGAGGCGGATCTCCACCCTGCCGGGCCGACCGAGGCCTACGGTCTCGGCACCGAGGATCCCGACGGGGATCACCGTGGCGTCCGGGCGGCTGAGCGCGACCCGCATGACGCCGGTATGGCCGCGGTAGAGCCGTCCGTCGGGGGAGCGGGTGCCCTCGGGGTAGATCGCCCACACGCCACCGCGGTCGAGCAGGCCGCGTGCCGCGTCGAGGGCCGGATCGGCGACGCCGTTGCCGGAGCGGATGATGGGGATCTGTCCGGTCGCCCGGCAGAGCAGGCCATAGAGCCGCGCGCCGAGTGCGCCTCGGTCGAAGTAGTCGCTCTTCGCGACATACGTGATCCGTCGGCGGAGTGCGACACCGAGCACGACCGACTCGATCTCGGTGCGGTGGTTCGGGGCGAGGACGACCGGCCCGCGCTTCGGCAGGTGCCCGGTGACGGTGGGACGGGCGAGCAGGCGCACGAACGGGCCGACCAGGACCCACTTCAGGAACCAGTACAACGCGACCTCCTCGACGGTGTCTCCCCCGAGGATCGCAGATCCGGCGGCGGGTGCCTACGCCGATTGGGAAGCGCCGGACACCATCGGCTAGAGTTCCCTCGTTCCCGCAAGGGAGCAGAGAGCAAGGCCCCGTAGCGCAGTTGGTTAGCGCGCCGCCCTGTCACGGCGGAGGCCGCGGGTTCGAGTCCCGTCGGGGTCGCTTCACGACAACGAGGTGTGTGCCGGTCGAGCCGGCACCACCTCGTTCTCGCATTTCGGGGCTCCTGCCAGAGTGGGAGGCGTGCCCATCAACGTGTCCGCCGAGCGTTTCGACCAGCTCGTCGACGATGCGCTCGACCTCATCCCGGCGTCGTTGGCCGCGCGTGTGGAGAACCTCGTCGTCCTGGTCGAGGAGGAGCCGCCCGAGGACGAGCCGCGCGACCTGCTCGGGCTCTACGACGGCGTGGCGATGACCGAGCGTGACTCGCGCTACGCGGGCGACCTCCCGGACCGGATCCTGGTCTTCCGCGGTCCGCTGCAGCGCTACTGCGACTCCGAGCAGCAGCTCGTCGAGGAGGTCCGGGTCACCGTCGTGCACGAGGTGGCGCACCACTTCGGGATCTCGGACGAGCGGTTGCACGAGCTGGGCTGGGCCTGACAGCCAGCCGGTCGATCAGCCGAGGGAGCCCACCCAGAACCCGAGCGACACCGCGGCGAGGCCGAGCAGGATCGAGCCGGCCACGTTGACCAGCGCCGTGCCCCAGCGCCGCTCGTCGAGCAGCCGGAAGGTCTCGAAGGAGAACGTCGAGAAGGTCGTCAGTGCCCCGCAGAAGCCGACCCCCACGACCGTGAACACCCAGGGGGAGACGTGGCCCGCGACGGACAGACCGGCCACCACGCCGAGGACGAGCGAGCCGGCCACGTTGACGGTCAGCGTCCCCCAGGGCAGCCGCGAGGAGTGCCGCGACTGCACGAGCAGGTCGGTCAGGTAGCGGGCCGGGGCCCCGACCAGTCCGCCCAGGACCACCAGCACCGCCGTCACGAGCGGCCCTCCGGCGTACGACGGACGTCGATCCAGACGCGGCCGGCGACCACGCCGATCGTGACCGCGACGAGTCCGGCGAGGATCGAGCCACCGACATAGGCCAGCGCGAGCACCGGATGGTGGCTGGCGACCAGCCCGCGCGCGTCCAGCTCGTAGGTCGAGAACGTGGTGAACCCGCCGAGGAGCCCGACGCCGAGGAAGGGCCGGACATAGCGCCGGTGCGCCCAGACGTCGAGGACGAAGGCCATCAGGAGGCCGAGCAGGAACGACCCTGCGACGTTGACGACCACCGTCCCCCAGGCCACCTCGGACGCCCCGTGGGGGAGCGCCTCGGAGAGGCCCCAGCGGGCAAGCGACCCGAGCGCGCCGCCGACGGCGATGACCGGCACCAGGTCGGCGTGCTGAGCGACCAGCTCGCGGAGCGGGAGTGGCGAGGGCGTGGCTGACACGTCGGAGTCGACCGGCAGCCGGTGCAGGTCGGCCTCGACGGAGTGCTCCAGGTGGTGATCCCGGTCTTCGCGCTCGGGGCTCATCGGTGCGGACTCCTCCTACCTCTGCATCAGGTAGGGACTGTCGGCGGCGTCGGCCGCGGTTGTCGGCGAGCCCCACCGCCATCGGTCCGCGAGTCTACTGAGCGAGCTGGTGGAGCGGCTCGGCGACGCCGCGCCACGGCAAGGGGTGATGGCCGGAGGCCTGTCGGACGTACTCGCCCAGGAACCAGGTCTGGAAGATCCGCTGCTCCTCCGTGCGGGCGAGGGAGAGCAGGCGCTTCTGGCGGCAGAACTCGTCGGCGAGGTCGAGGAGGTGGAGGAACCGCTCCAAGGTGGGCGCGGCCGAGCGCGGCATCCGCACGGTGAGGTCGGCCGACGGTGAGCCCTCGGCCGGCGCCTCGAGGAACTCGGTGAGCCCGATGCCCGTGTGCAGGTCGGTCTCGAGGGCCTTGAACAGGTCGGAGAGGTCGTCGGCGAGCGGATAGTCGGCGGCGTGGGCGAGGGCGAGGAGGCGGACCTCGCGTCGCAGCTCGCGGAAGTGGGCCTGGAAGCCGACATAGAGCTGGAGCGGCACGCCCAGGATCACGATGTCGATGAGGTCTTCGGCAGTGTGCGGCTGGGCGGCGGGCGCGAGCACGCTGATCATGCCGTCGACGCCGTCCGTGGCGAAGTCCGGCGCCGGCTCGAACCACACGACCTTGCCGTCGGCCTCGATCTCGGCGCCCCAGGCGCAGGAGCTGCGCGCGACGATCGACAGGCCACGGCCGAAGGTGAGGAGCAGGTCGTCGTCGCGGTCGAGGGCGAGCGGGGCGGGCAGGACAGGCTGCTCGACGGAGGCGTCGCGGACCTCGACGCGGGGGTGGTCGGTCGTCCCGCGCACCCGCACCTGGATCGGGTCGGCGCCGTGCAGGATCGCATTGGAGACCAGCTCGGAGACCCCCAGCTCGGCGCAGTCCAGGAGCTCGTAGCGGGAGATGTCACGAAAGACCCGGACGATCCAGCGGCGCGCGTCCTGAACGCCCTTCGGCCCTGGCGCCAGGGTGAGGGCCGGTCTACTGAGCGGCACTAGGGTCCTCCGGTGGAGCTGAGACGTCCGAGAGCTTCGGGGGATATACCCGAGCCTCCGGGGTCCCAAACCACTGCGGCGCAATTCGAGCCCGACGGCGCTCGTGACCTCGTCCCCCCCGAGTGTGACGATGGAGACGGGGTACCGCTTTGAGCCTGAGGACAACCCGCGACACAATGGTCTTGAACGTTCCAATGGGACGGCTGTGCGGCAACGGAGAGGTAGGGACATGTCAGATCGTCACCAGGTTGTGGTGATCGGGTCCGGATTCGGCGGCCTGTTCGGCGCGAAGGCTCTCAAGCGGGCCGACGTCGACGTCACGATGATCGCGAAGACGACGCACCACCTGTTCCAGCCGCTGCTCTACCAGGTCGCGACGGGCATCCTCTCCCAGGGCGAGATCGCGCCGCCCACCCGCGAGGTCCTGCACAAGCAGAAGAACGCGACGGTCCTACTGGGCGAGGTCACCGACATCGACCTGGAGGCCCGCACCGTCACGTCCCAGCTGCTCGGCCGGCCGACCACGGTGAGCTATGACTCGCTGATCGTCGCCGCCGGCGCGGGGCAGTCCTACTTCGGCAACGACCACTTCGCCGAGTTCGCCCCCGGCATGAAGAGCATCGACGACGCGCTGGAGCTGCGCGGCCGCATCTTCGGCTCCTTCGAGCTGGCCGAGCTCGCCGCCCAGCGCGGGGAGTCGTTCGAGCACCTGCTCACGTTCGTGGTGGTCGGTGCCGGTCCGACGGGTGTCGAGCTGGCCGGACAGATCGCCGAGCTCGCCCGGCGTACGCTCAAGCGGGACTTCAAGCACATCCGCACCGAGCACGCCCGCGTGATCCTCGTCGACGCCGCGCCGCAGGTGCTGCCGCCCTTCGGCGCCAAGCTCGGCGAGAAGACCAAGGTCGCGCTGGAGAAGCTCGGCATCGACGTCGTCCTCGGCGCGATGGTGACCAACGTCGACGAGCGCGGCCTGGAGTGGAAGTTCAAGGACGGCCGCGTCGAGCGCATCGAGTCGGTCACCAAGATCTGGGCGGCCGGCGTCTCCGCGTCGCCGCTCGGCAAGACCCTCTCGGAGCAGACCGGAGCGCCACTGGACCGGGCCGGCCGGATCTCGGTCAACCCCGACCTGACGCTCCCCGGCCACCCGGAGGTCTTCGTCGTCGGCGACATGATCAACCTCGACCACCTGCCCGGTGTCGCACAGGTCGCGATCCAGGGCGCGAAGCACGCCGCCAAGGAGATCGAGCGGCGGCTCGAGGGCAAGCCGTCGGCGGGCCCGTTCAAGTACTTCGACAAGGGCTCGATGGCCACCATCAGCCGCTTCCGCGCCGTCGCGTCGATCGGGAACCTCAAGCTCACCGGCTTCGTCGCGTGGCTGATGTGGCTGGTCGTGCACCTCTTCTACATCACCGGCTTCAAGAACCGCGTCACCGCGGTGATGCACTGGTTCGTCTCGTTCCTGGGCAGCGACCGCGCCGAGCGCACGACGACGCTGCAGCAGATCTTCGGCCGGTCGGCGCTCGAACGGCTCGAGGGTGGCGCGTCCTCGCTCGTCTCACCTCCGGGTCAGTACGACGCCGAGCGGGCCGCGGCCGACGAGACGCGCCGCAAGGAGCTCGAGGAGCAGGCGGCCGAGGAGGTCCGGCTGACCGACGCCGGCGAGCGCGGGGTGCACCAGCCGGCCTGAACGCTAGGCCAGCTCGTCGATCCCGGGGCGGTAGTAGCGCAGCACGCGCATGAACTCGTTCGGGTCGACCATCGACGGGTCGATCACGAACTGGCTCATGTCACGCCGGCGGAAGACGACCTTCCAGCCGTGCCGACCGGGCCGGCCGTGCACCTCGACGGGCGTGTAGGTGCTGGTCAGGTCGATGGTCGTGCGTACCCCGTGCTGGACCACCTGCAGCTGACCGCCGCGCACGGACATGCGGGTGACGCTGGTGCCGGAGTGGACCGCCCAGATGATCCCGGTGAGGACCCACAGCGTCACGGCGATGCCGATGCTCGGGGTGTCCTGCTCCCGGCTCGCGACGAAGGTGCCGATCACCGCTGCCGCGGCCGCCAGCAGGGTGCCGATGGCGACGGCCGTCCGGGCCTTGGTGCGCGGGGCGAAGGTCATCCGGACGGGAGCCTCGTCGGTCGGCCCGGTCGCGGGCTTTGCGGCCGGCTCCGTGACCGGCTCCGCGACGGGCTCCGCGACGGGCTCGTCGGCCAGGATCGGCAGCTCGACGGCAGGGAGGTCCTGCGTGGGCGCAGGCTCGACGGCGGGCTCGATGTCGGGCTCGATGTCGGGCTCGGCGACGTCGCTTGCCACGTCGACGACGGGCATCGCCTCGTCGGCGGGCGTCGGATCGATCGTGTCCTCAACCGGCATGGCGTGGGCGGGCGCCGGCTCGACTGGGGTCTCGGCGACCGTCGTCGTCGGCACCGGGATCGGCTCCGGAGCTGGCGCGCCGAGCGGGTCAGCGAAGGCCGGCTCTGCGACGGTCTCGACAGGAGCCGGCTCGGGCACGGGGTCGACGTGCGGCGTGGCGACGGGTGGTGCCCAGCTGGGGACCCGGGTGCGTTCGCGCGCCGAACCGGTGGGCTGCTCGCCGTCGCGGTGGGCGAGCCACAGGTCGAAGACACGGTCTTCGGCGCGCGCTGGCTCCGGCGAGTCGTCTGACATGGTGAAACGGTAGGTTCCCGCGGTCCCTCACGGAATCGTCCGAACGGGTCTGGTCCGGACGGGACCTAGGTCCTGATCGGATGGCGACGATGGAACTCCGCCATGCGCGTGCGGACAGCGGTCGGTCTCACGGAGTAGGCCCTGTGGGACTCGAACCCACAACTAACGGATTAAAAGTCCGCTGCTCTGCCAATTGAGCTAAGGGCCCGCGGGTTCCACTCTTCGATCGACGGGCCCTCTACGGAACCCTCTACGGAATGTACGGAACCCTGTACGGGATGGAGCTTCCGACGGAGCCTACTGGCGGGGATCCGCCGCCGTCGTCACCACCCCGGAACCGTCGGTCGGTCAGGGCCGGTGTGACCGCCCGGGCCCGCTTCGTTGCTCCCCAGCCGTCTTGCTCCAACGGCTCGAGGCCCCGCTTGGGGTCGCAGTTGCGCCGGTTCCAAGCGATCCAGGCCTCCGCCCGCGTGGCGCCGGGAGACTGGTGGAAGTGCGCACCGGGTGCGCATTCCGACCGCATTCCGACCGCATGAATCTGACCGGCCCCTGGCGCGCTCAGGAGCGCGCCAGGGGGCCGGTCGGACGGACGTGTCAGTAGCTGAAGCGACCGACGAGCGCCTGCATCGTGCCGGCGGTGCGAGCCAGCTCGACGGCCGCCTCGCTGGTGCTGCCGGCGGCCGCGTGGCTCTCGTTGGCCGCCTTCGCGACACCGGAGACCGCCTCGGCGATGTTGCTCGAGCCGGACGCCGCCTGGCCGACGTTGCGGCCCATGTGGTTGGTCGTGGCGGTCTGCTGCTCCACGGCCGAGGCGATGGTCGTCTGGCTGGCGTTGATGTGGCCGATGACCTCGCTGATCTCGTTGATCGCGGTGACCGCCTGGCCGGTGTCGGCCTGGATGGCCTCGATCTGGCGGCTGATGTCCTCGGTGGCGCGGGCCGTCTTCGACGCCAGCTCCTTGACCTCGTTGGCGACCACGGCGAAGCCCTTGCCGGTCTCGCCGGCTCGGGCCGCCTCGATGGTGGCGTTGAGCGCGAGGAGGTTGGTCTGCTCGGCGATCGAGGTGATCAGCTTGACGACGTCGCCGATCTGGGCGGACGACGAGCCCAGGCGGGCGATCGTCACGCTGGTCGCCTCGGCCGCGCCGACCGCCTGGGCGGCCGTCCCGGCGGCCTCGGCGGCGCTGCGCGCGATCTCCTGGATGGAGGCGGCCATCTCCTCGGTGCCCTTGGCGACGGTGTGGACGTTGCTGGAGACCAGGTCGGCCGACTCGGCGACGAGCTGGGCCTGGTTGGCCGACGACGCGGCGGACTGCGACATCTGGTCCGAGACTCCGGTCAACCGCTCGGAGGCGGCTGACAGCGACCGCGCCTCGGCGTCGAGGTCCCTCATCGAGGTCGCGAGACCGTCGAGGAGGCCGTTGAGCGCCGCACCCATCTGCGAGACCTCGTCACGGCCCTCGTCCTCGGCGCGTACGTCGAGCCGGCCGGTGGCCGCGACCTGGACGACGTCGACCAGCCGGCGTACCGGCCGGATGATCGACCGCGCGACGAGCACGAGCAGTGCGACGGTGAGGAGGACGGCCAGCAGCAGCGTGAGCTGGACGATGTGACGTCCGGTGGACAGGTCCGAGGCCTGCGTCTTCTTCATCGTCGCCAGGCGCTTGTCGATGAGCTTGCGGTAGTCGGCGGCGGCGTCGTACGTGGCCGACCAGGCCTCACCCGCGGTACCGCCGTTGATGCTGTCCATGACGCCCGCCAGCGCACGGAGCCCGTGCTGCTGCAGGTCCACGCGGAGCGCGGCATCGGCGTCGAAGAACTGCTGGAAGTTGGCCTCGGTGCGGTCGATGACCTTGCGCTCGGCAGCGGTCATGACGCTGCGGTCCATGTCGGCGTACATCTTCTCGATGCCCTTGCGCGACGTCGCGAAGCCCTGGATGTTGTAGTCGTCGGCGGACATGCCCTTGGCGATGCCGTAGGCCGCTGCGTCGGCGAGGTAGAGGCCCTGCCAACCGGTGATGTCGTTGATCCGGATGAGCAGGTCGTCGGCGATCTGCTGCGCCTGCTGGATCTTGACGATCTTGGCGTCCGTGCGGTCCGCCCGGTGCTGGGTGACGGTGTCGGCCGCGAAGGCGGCGCCGATGAGAGCTCCGCAGAGGACGAAGACACCTCCGAGTCGAACGCTGATGGAGTGGTTGCGCAGGCGCGGTGCCGACGTGGGCATGGCAGAGGTCTCGCTTATCTGGCCGGGAACTGTCCACCCTCCATCGGCCGCCCGGTGTCGGAGTTGAGACGCGGCGCGGTGCGGGTGCCGCCCGCGGGTACCCGATCGTGTCTGCTGGAGGGAGGGTTCCGTGTCAGGTCGGTGGCTGGGCGCCGCGGGGTTGCTGGCGGCGTACGCCGTCGTCGCGGCCCGCGCCCCGAAGGTCCCGGGCCGCCGTGAGCGCGCGGTGTTCGAGCGGGTCAACGACAGCGGCGGCCAACCGTGGCTGCGCGTCCCGCAGCAGTGGGGGACGCCGTGGACGCTGCCGGCGGTCGCCGCCCTCGCAGCCGTCCGCCGGCAGGGCCGGTGGGCCGTGGTGGTGCTCGCCTGCCTGCCGGTCGAGAAGGGCATCGAGGTGGCGACGAAGAAGGTCCGACCGCGGCCGCGGCCGCTCTACGTCCAGCCCACGGTGCTGCGCGACGACGCTCCGATCGAGGGCGGCTCGATGCCGTCCGGACACGCCGCCCTCTCGGCCTGCAGCACCCTCATGCTGGCACCCCTGGTCCCGCGTCCGGTGACGGCCGTGATGACGGCCGTGGTGGGGCTCTCCGCCTGGACGCGCGTCCACCAGGGTGCGCACGAGCCGGTGGACGTGGCCGCCGGGCTGCTCCTCGGGAGCGGCATCGGGCTGGCCGCGACGGAGCTGGGCACCCACTGGCCGGGCCGGCGCCAGCGGCCGGGACCGACCGTCGCCTAGGCTCCCGCGCGGTCCAGCGCGTCACGCACCGACGCCCACTCCTCGCCCTGCTCCTCGACCTCGCGGCGCAGCCGCCGGGCTTCCTCCGCAGCGACTCGGCCGTCGGCGTCAAGCAATCCGGCGAAGCGGGGGTCGAGCAGCCAGGACCCGGTGTCGACGGCGTGCCAGCCGACCGCGTCGAGGAGGATCTCCAACGCCCGGGCGCGCGACGGCAGGTCCTCGCCGGGCAGGGTGAGCCAGCGGAGCTGGTCGCCCCACAGCTCGCGCCGGGCCTCGTCGGCGTCCACGTCGAGCACCGTGGCGATCGGGCCGGACAGGCCGCAGTCCTCGCGGAACACCTCGACCTCGCGCAGCAGCCGGACCACGTTGTCGTCATCGAGCGAGGCGCCGACGAGCATGAGGTGCCGGGTCAGCAGGAGCGCCTGCAGCAGCGCACCGGCCGGCCGGACGTCGGCGTCGAAGCGCACGAAGTCACGCCTGGTCAGGGTGACCGACTCCGGACGCGACACGTCGCCGTGCAGCTTGAGCAGCCAGGAGTCACCGACCGCCTCCCACGGCAGGACGGCCGGCCGCGGGCGGCCGGTCGCCTCGACGGCCCGCTCGTAGAGCTGGTCGTAGTTGGTCGTCGCCGCCTCGCGACAGCCCAGGTCGGCCAGCAGGGCGTGGCCGAGCGAGGGTCGGTCGTGCTCGCCGAGCGAGCGGACGACCGCCTCGCCGAGCTGCGGCAGCCGGCGTTGCAGCAGCTGCGCCTGGTCGAGCCGGGAGAGCCGGCCGAGCCGCTCGGGATCGGTCCCGGCCTCCTGCGCGAGCCGGTCGAGCATGGCCCGCCAGCCGGGCAGCCCGGCCGGGACGCTCAGCCCGGCGCCGAAGAAGAGGGCGAGGCGGCCCTTGCGCGCCAGCGTCCCGAGCCGAGCCGCCTCGTCAAGCTGCTCGTCGGCGAACCGGTCGGGGCGGACCTCGCCGCGCACGTGCTGGGCCGCGCCGTGGACCGAGCGCTCGGGGGTGACGAGGGCGACGTCGAGCGGACAGTCGGCGACCACGTCGAGAAGGGCCTGCAGCAGCAATCGGACGACCTCGCCGCGATCGTCGGAGTGGCCGCCGCCCTCGATGCCGATCACGGGGACCGCGAGCAGCGGCATGACCCGGTTGAGGGCCGGTTCCACGCCGGCGTCGGCGACCTCCCGGGCGATGGCCGTCGCACGCGCGACGAGCTCCTCGGCGGCCAGCCCCGGCCCGACACTGACGAACCAGAGCGGTCGGCCGTCGGCGCAGCGCCCGTGGCCCGCGCCCGGCCAGCCCTCGGGCCGCAGCGCGGCCGGGTCGGCGTCGCCGAGGACCGGGCTCCACGTGTCCTCGAACGCGAAGTCGTCGTCGGTGGGAACCACGGCCGCGTCGTGCACGAGCGCCTCCAGGCGCCCGTGCACGACGAAGAGGTGTCCGCTCACCCGTTCTCGAACGCCGGGTGCCTCGTCGCGACCCTCCGTGCCGCCGCCAGGTGCCCGCCGAGCAGGCCCGCGACGGATGCCACCGTGGCGCCGGCCAGGCCGAGCGCGACGCCGGCCGACGTGTTGCCGCGCCGCCTGGCCACCCACGACCCGGTGTAGCACCAGATCGCGACGGCGTTGCCGATCGCATGCGCGCTCGCCGTACGCCGGTCACGGTCGGTGCCCAGGGCGGCGAACTCGGCCCATCCGGTGATCGCGGTCGGCACCGCCGTCGCCACGCCGAGCCCGGTCAGCATCCGGGCCGCAGGCCTGGCCGACGGTCCGCCGACCAGGTCGAGCACGTTGGCCGACGTCCAGAATCCGATCGGCAGGTCGGTCATCAGGGGGTGCAGCGCGTGCCCGAGCCACTTGCCCCGGAGCGCGTCGCGGCGGGTGGGGTCGGCGACCAGTGCGTCGGCGAGCGGCCGGACCGTGCGGGCCACCGCGTCGAGCGCTCCGGCGCCCTCGACCGCCTCGGCGAACCGGACCAACGGACTGCGCGTGGCCGGCCAGGCGTCCTGTGCGTGTGTCACGCCGCCCCTCCCTCGCACGTGTGCTGGACGGAGACGAGATCGAAGGTGACGTCGGCCATGGGCTCTGCTCCTGGAGGGTCGCGGACGGTGTGCTCCTCCGGTGCCCGATCCGAGCGCCGAGTCAACGCTCAACTCGTGAGCGAGACCGTCTCGCCTCGCCCGACCGGCCGGATGCGCCCGGCCAGGCCTCGCGAGCGGCACGCCTCGAGGAAGTCGCCGAGCGGGGAGCGGAAGACCGTGTAGTCGTCGTAGTGCACCGGCACGGTGACAGAAGGCCCGACCAGCTCGACGAGGTCGGCGCCCTGGTCGCCGTCCATCGTCACGAGCAGCCCGAGGGCACGGGTTCCGCCGAGGTGGATGACCATCGCGTCGAGCGGGCCGAGTCGGTCGGTCACGTCCCGCAGCCACGGGCGGAAGAGCGTGTCGCCGGTGATGTAGACCCGGAACGGCGGCCCGGCCCCGTCGCTCGCCTCGACGACGGTGCCCATGACCGGCGGCAGCAGCGCCCGCGCGTACGACGGCGCGTGCTCGCCCGGCACGGAGGTGACGCGCAGCCCGTCGGCCAGCGTGGTGGTCTCCCACGTCTGCATGCCGTGGGCCATCCCGAACCCCCACCTGCCCAGCTTGCGGCCGGCCGCAGGCGTGGTCAGGATCGGCAGGTCCCGATCCAGCCGCTCACGGGCCACCGGGTCGAAGTGGTCGCCGTGCAGGTGGGACAGGAGCACGCCGTCGAGCGGGGGCAGCGCGTCGGGCTGCTTGGCCGGGTCGGTGCGGCGCTTGGAGAACAGGCCGTTGCCGAGGTAGGCGCGCTTGCCCCGCGGCCGGAAGTCGGGGTCGGTCAGCAGGGTCTGGCCGCCGAGGCGCAACAGCGTCGTGGCGGTGCCGATGAACTCCAGGGTCGCCTCCATCAGCCGCCGGTGCCCAGGCCGGGTCCGCGGCTATCGCGTTGGTCGGCGCGCCGGTGGGAACCTGACGGACATGGCAGCCGACCCGCTGGAGGTCTACCGGCGCAAGCGCGACTTCACCCGCACCAGCGAGCCGCGCGGCGGCACGCCTGCCGAGGGGGAGGGCCGGCGGTTCGTCGTCCAGCGCCACCGCGCCAGCCGGCTCCACTACGACCTGCGCTTCGAGATCGACGGCGTGCTGGTCAGCTGGGCGGTGCCGAAGGGTCCGACCCTGGACCCCTCCGAACGCCGCCTCGCCGTGCACGTCGAGGACCACCCGATCGAGTACCTCACGTTCGAGGGCGTGATCCCGCACGGCGAGTACGGCGGCGGGGACGTCATCGTCTGGGACATCGGCACCTGGGAGCCGGTCCACACCGACGACCCGGGAGCGGCCGTGCGCGACGGCGAGCTGCACGCCGAGATGCACGGGTCGAAGCTGCACGGCCGCCTGGTGCTGGTCCGGCGCGAGGGTGACCGCGGAGACGGTGGCAAGAACTGGATGCTGCTGCACAAGCACGATGAGCACGCGGTCGACGGATGGGACCCGGAGGAGCACCCGCGCTCGGCCGTCAGCGGCCGGACCAACGAGGAGGTCAAGGCCGACCCCGACCGGCTCTGGCGCTCGGACGCGCCGGCGGCCGAGGCCGACGTGTCGCTCCTGCCCGACCCGCTGCCCGACGAGGCGATCGAGGCGCTCGGCGAGCTCGGCAAGGAGGGCACCTGGGAGGTCTTCGGGCGCTCGCTCAAGGTGACCAACCTGGACAAGGTGCTCTTCCCGGCTCCCGACGGGGACGGCCCGCCCATCACCAAGCGCGAGCTGCTCGCCTACACCGCCCGGATCGCGCCCGTCGCCTTGCCCTACCTGGAGGGGCGCGCGCTCAACCTGCACCGCTACCCGGACGGCGCGGAGAGGAAGGGCTTCTGGCACAAGGCACGTCCGTCGCACGCGCCCGACTGGGTCGAGGGCTGGGACAACCCCGACGCCGACCCGGGCGAGACCGAGACCTACATCGTGGCGTCCGAGCCCGCGACCCTCGTCTGGGTCGCCAACTTCGGCGCGCTCGAGTGGCACCCGTGGACATCGCGTACGGCCACACCTCACCAGCCGACGTACGCGCTCGTCGACCTGGACCCGGGCGAGGAGACCTCCTGGGACGACCTGCTCGCGCTGGCCCGGCTGCACCGCACCGCGCTGGAGCACCTCGGCGTGACCGCGCGGGCGAAGGTGACCGGGCGGCGCGGCATCCAGATCTGGATCCCGATCGTCGACGGCTACACCTTCGACGACACCCGGGCGTGGGTCGAGAAGCTGTCGCGCACCGTCGGGAAGGTGGTGCCCGACCTGGTCAGCTGGAAGTGGGAGAAGAAGGCCCGCGGCGGCCTGGCCCGGCTCGACTACACGCAGAACGCGATCAACAAGACGCTGGTCGCGCCCTACTCGCCGCGGCCGGCGCCGGGCGCTCCCGTCTCCGTGCCGATCGGGTGGGAGGAGCTGGACGACCCCCTGCTGCGACCCGACCGGTGGACCGTCCGGACCGTCCTCGACCGGCTCGCGGAGCGCGGCGACCCGTTCCGTGCGGTGCTGGGCGCCGCCCAGGAGCTGCCGGAGATCACCTGACCACGGGCTCGGGATCCGGAGAAGTTCACGCGCACGTCACCGACTGATGGGATCGGTCTCTTCCCAAGCCGGTCCTCGCGCGGCATTGTTCGGGGGTCAGTTCATCGGGGACTCGCACAGGAGCAGGAACACATGCCGCGAACGTCAGCCCTTCGCGCTCTCGGAGCGCTCACCGCCTGCGCCGCCCTGGGTCTCGCCGCCGTTCCTGCGGCCGACGCCCACGGGGGCCGGGGCCACCACGACCCGGGTCACCACCACGAGCACGGACCCAGCCACCGGCACCACCACAAGGGCCATCACCGCGGCCACCACGCCAAGGGTCTGCAGGACATCCAGCTGCTGTCGTTCAACGACTTCCACGGCAACCTGCAGCCGCCGAGCGGCTCCGGCGGGCGCTTGGTCACCGGCCACCACATCGACCCCGCGACCGGGACGCCGGTCGACGAGACCACCGACGTGGGTGGTGTGGAGTACCTCGCCACCCACCTCGCGCAGGCCCGGGCCGGCCACCGCGACTCGCTGACCGTGGCCGCGGGCGACATCATCGGCGCCTCACCGCTGCTGAGCGCCGCGTTCCACGACGAGCCGACCATCGAGGCGATGAACGCGCTCGGGCTCGACGCCACCGCGGTCGGCAACCACGAGTTCGACGAGGGCTACCTCGAGCTGCAGCGGATGCAGAACGGCGGTTGCATCGACGACGGCGACGGCGCGAACAACCAGAACTCCTGCGCCGCCCACGAGTTCCCCGGGGCCGACTTCGACTACCTGGCGGCCAACGTGAAGTACGTCGGGACCGACGACACGATCCTGCCGTCCTACACGATCAAGCGGCTGCACGGCGCCAAGATCGGGTTCATCGGCATGACGTTGAAGGGCACCCCCGACATCGTCACCGCCAGCGGCGTCGCCGGCCTCGAGTTCACCGACGAGGTGCAGACGGCGAACGCGCTCGTCCCGGTGCTCCGGAGGCAGGGCGTCAAGGCGATCGTGGTGCTGCTGCACCAGGGCGGCACCCCGTCGCCGCAGACCTGGACGGACCCGGCCACGGGGACGTCGTACACGGTCAACCCCGAGTACGACTACGCCTGCGACGGGGGCGGGTCGCTCATCGCGGCCAGCTCGCCGGTCCTGGACATCGCGGCCAACCTCGACCCCGAGATCGACATGGTCATCTCCGGCCACACCCACCAGCCCTACGTCTGCGACGTCAAGGACCCCGCCCACCACGACCGGCTGGTCACGTCGGCGTCGTCGTTCGGCCGGCTGTTCACCGAGACCGACCTGAAGTACAGCCGCCGGACCGGCGACATCGTCCGCTCGTCGGTGAAGGGCTCCAATCTGCTGGTCACCCGCGACGTCGCGAAGGACCCGGCCGAGACCGCGATCATCGACCAGTACAGCGAGCTGGTGAAGCCCATCGCCAGCCGCGTCCTGGGCCGGATCACCACGGACGTGACGCGGACGCCGAACGCCGCCGGCGAGCAGCCGCTCGGCGACCTCATCGCCGACGCCCAGCTGGCCGACCCGTCGACGGTCACCAACGGCCAGACACCGGTCATCGCGTTCATGAACCCGGGCGGCATCCGGGCCGACCTCAGCTACGCGGCGTCGCCGTACGGCGAGGCGCCCGGTGACGTCACCTTCGACGAGGCCTTCACGGTGCAGCCGTTCAACAACTACCTCGTGTCGCTGACGCTGACCGGTCAGGACATCTACGACCTGCTCACCCAGCAGGTCACCGGCTCCAACGCCGGCTTCCACAAGATCCTGCAGGTGTCCGACGGGTTCAGCTACCAGCTGACACCGTCCGGTCCGGTCGACGGTTCGGTCACGCTGAACGGCACGCCGATCGACAAGGCCGCCTCCTACCGCGTCGTCACCAACAACTTCCTGCAGGGCGGCGGTGACGGGTTCCCGGCGTTCACGAACGGTACCGACGTCTACTACGGCGGGCTCGACATCGACGCGTTCGCCGACTACCTGGAGGCGCACTCGCCCTACACGCCGGCACCGTTGGACCGCATCACCGGCACCCAGTGACGACGTCGGCCCGCGGCGCACTGCGGGCGACGGACCCGGCATGTCGGGGCCGGTGTCGGGGTAGCGGGCAGGCATGAGGTTCGAGGTGGTCCGCGACATCGACGGAGAGCTGGGCGCACCCATCGAGGAGGTGGCCCAGGACGCCGTCGACGCCACGGCGGGGCTCTACACCTCGGACGCGAGCCTCGACGTCGAGGAGCAGCTGCGGATCCAGCTGCACGCACGCGGCATCGCCGCCGTCGACGAGGCGTCGATCAGTGAGCTGGCCCACGGGATCCGGTCGGGCCACCACGTGTCGATCGCCGGGTCGGACGGGCCCGACGTGCCCCTGGCCTGACGGCCGGCACGGACCAGCCCGTCAGGGCGCGGCGAGGAAGTCGGCGATCGCCCGGGCGACGTCCTCGGGTGCCTCCTCGGCCTGGTGGTGACCGGAGTCGACCACGCCGTGCTCGAGCGGCCGGTCGAGCCAGGGTGCCCAGATCGCGGCCGGGTCGCCCTGGATGTCGAGGTCGTCGTGCGCCGACTCGAGCAGCAGCGTCGGGCACCGGACGCGCCGGCCGGCGGCACGGTCCTTCTCGTCGTGGGTGCGGTCGATGCCGAGCCCGGCGCGGTAGTCCTCGCACATGCCGTGCACGACGTCCGGGTCGCGCAGCGCCGCCCAGATGTCGGCGTGGTTCTCGGGACCGATCACCTCGGGCGGCGGCGTCGAGTACCACTCGTCGGGCGAGGCGCAGATGACGCGCTCGGCCGGCTTGTCGGTCTGGCCGAGGAACCACCAGTGCCACCACGCCTGCGCGAACCGGGCATCGGTCCGCTCGAGGTGCTCGACCACCGGCAGGCCGTCCATCACGACCAGGCGGGAGATGCGGTCGGGATGGTCCATCGCCGCACGGAAGGCGACCAGGGCGCCGCGGTCGTGGCCGACGACGGCGAAGCGGTCGTGACCCAGTCGGGTCATGAGGGCGGCCACGTCGCCGGCCATCGCACGTTTGCTGGACTGGGCGTGGTCAGGCGCGTCGGGCGGCAGCGTCGAGCCGCCGTACCCACGCAGGTCGGGGCAGACGACCGTGTGACGCTCGGCGAGCAGAGCGGCCACGCGGTGCCACGTGGTGTGCGTGCGCGGATGGCCGTGGAGGAGGACGACGGGCGTGCCGGCGCCGCCGTGCCGCACGCGCAGCACGACGGCACCGACCGTCACACGCTCGAGGGCGAAGCCCTCGAAGAACTCCGCCGGCATCAGCGGGGGAGGTGCCTCTCCCACACCCGGTGGCCACCCATCAGCGTGGAGACCTCGGCCAGCACGTCCAGCGCGGAGTCGCCGGTGACCACGCCGGGCGCGGACCCGTCCACGCCGGCGGCGGCGAGCGACGACGGCCCGTCGCCCCAGACGCCGATCGCCTTGCCGTGCCGGAAGGTCTCCTGCACCAGCAGGACCACGTGCGGGTCCGCGGCGTGCGCGTCCGTCCCGTTCGCCACCAGCAGGGCGTCGAGCTCGACCGAACGGGCGGTGGTGTAGCTCCGCTGCCCCGGCGTTCCGTCGGCGAGCACCCCGCCGGTCGGGGCGATGATCAGCGGCACCATCCCGGCCTCGAACACCGCCGACCGCACCGCGCCGACGTCCTCCAGCGGCGAGCCGGGCGCGACGACGATGCCGACCATCCGCCCGTCGGGGGGCCAGGTCCCACCGACCATCGAGAGCGCCGGGCTCGGGTCCGGCTCGGTCAGCGGCTCGGTGGGCTCGGGGACGGGCAGCCCGAGCTGCTCGGCCACCTTCTCGCACAGTGTGGCGTCGATGTTGGCGAGACACTGCAGCTGACGCTGCTTGATGACCTGCTCGTAGCACTTGCCCAGCTCGAAGGAGTACGCGGCGATGATGTGCTCCTGCTCGACGGGAGACATGGATCGCCAGAAGAGCCGGGCCTGGGAGTAGTGGTCGTCGAACGAAGCCGCCTGCTCGCGGGTCTTCGGACCGGCCGGCAGCGGGACCGGGAACTCGACGAACGCCTTGTCGTCCACGCCGGCATGGAAGGGGCACCCGCCGTCGAGCGAGTTGGGCCGGTAGGGCGCGACACCCCGGTGGTCGGCGTCCTGGTGGAAGCCGTCGCGGAACATGTCGTTGACCGGCGCGTGCGGGCGGTTGATCGGGATCTGGTTGAAGTTCGGTCCGCCGAGCCGGGTCAGCTGGGTGTCGATGTAGGAGAACAGCCGGGTCTGGAGCAGTGGGTCGTCGGTGACGTCGATCCCGCGGACCAGGTTGCCGACGTGGAAGGCGATCTGCTCGGTCTCGGCGAAGTAGTTCGACGGGTTGCGGTTGAGATGCAGCAGCCCGATCGGCTGCACCTCCGCGAGCTCCTCCGGGACGAGCTTGGTCGGGTCGAGCAGGTCGATGCCCTCGAACATCTGCTCCGGGGTGTCCGGGAAGACCTGGATCCCCAGCTCCCACTCGGGGAACGCGCCGGCCTCGATCGCGTCGGCGAGGTCGCGGCGGTGGAAGTCGGGGTCGAAGCCGCCGAGCATCTGCGCCTCCTCCCAGACCAGCGCGTGGACGCCCAGCTTGGGCTTCCAGTGGAACTTCGCCAGCGACGTCTCTCCCGCGGCGTTGACCAGCCGGAAGGTGTGCACGCCGAAGCCCTCCATCATCCGGTAGGACCGCGGGATGCCGCGGTCGGACATGTTCCAGATGGTGTGGTGCTGCGCCTCGGTGTGCAGCGAGACGAAGTCCCAGAAGGTGTCGTGCGCGCTCTGGGCCTGGGGGATCTCACGGTCCGGGTGCGGCTTCCCCGCGTGGATGACGTCGGGGAACTTGATCCCGTCCTGGATGAAGAAGACCGGGATGTTGTTGGCGACCAGGTCGAAGTTGCCCTCGTCGGTGTAGAACTTCGTCGCGAAGCCACGCGTGTCGCGCACCGTGTCCGCGCTGCCCCGGGAGCCGAGCACCGTCGAGAACCGGGTGAAGACGGGCGTCTCCCGGCCCTTCTGCAGGAAGTCGGCGCAGGTCACCGGGTCGGCGTTGCCGTAGGCGGTGAAGACGCCGTGCACGCCGTAGCCGCGGGCGTGCACCACGCGCTCGGGGATGCGTTCGTGGTCGAAGTGCGTGATCTTCTCGCGCAGGTGGTGGTCCTGCAGCAGCGTCGGCCCGCGCGGGCCGGCCTTGAGGGAGTGGTCGGTGTCGCGCAGCCGCGCCCCGACCGAGGTGGTCAGCCACTCGCCCTGCTGCGCGTTGACCGCCTGGTCCTTGTTGGCGAGGGCGCCGGTGGCGGTACGGACGTCGGGGCCGGTCTGGTCGGCCTTGGGCGGAAGCGGCGCGCGCGGCTCGGTGGGCTCGTCCAGAGCGGGCGGCTCAGAGCCGGGAGCGCCGGGGACGTAGTGGTCGGTCTGGTCGCTCACGGGGACCTCCGGAAGTCGTCGGTGTGGGGTCCCGGCCGCGTGTACCCGTGCTCCCGAGGTCCTACGCGCCGCGCCGGTGGGTACCACTCCGCATGCCCGCCAGCCCCATCGACGACCTCGCCCTGAAGCTGTGGCGCGACGGCTACCGCGCCCTCGCCGCCGAGCGGCTCCGCCACGACGACCCCGACGCCTTCGAGGGCTCGCTCCTCGGTCGGCGTACTGCCGTGGTGCGGGGAGCCGAGGGCGCGCGCCTCTTCTACGACACCTCGCGGGTCCGGCGCGGGCGCGCGATCCCCGCGCCGCTCGCCGGGTTGATCTTCGGCCGGGGCGCCGTGCACGGCCTCGACGACGAGGCGCACGCGGAGCGGAAGGGGATGTTCCTCGGGCTGCTCGACGAGGACCGGATCGGCCCGCTGGCGAGCGCGATCGGCGCCGACCTGCGCCGCCGTGCCGCAGGGTGGCACGGGCGCGAGGTGGTCGTCTTCGATGAGCTGGTCGAGACGTACGGCGCTGCCGTGCTGCGCTGGGCAGGCGTCGAACTCCCCGCGCGGGAGGAGCGGGCCTGGTCGCGGCGACTCGCCGCGATCGTGGACGGGTTCGGCTTCGCCGGCGCCGCCTACGCGCGCGGCTGGCGGGCCCGGCTGGTGGCCGACCGCTGGGCGGCCCGGCTGATCGAGGAGACGCGTCGCGGCCGCCGGACGCCACCCGCCGACACGGCACTGGCGGTGATCGCGGCCAGCGACCTGCCGTCGCGGGTCGCGGGGGTCGAGCTGCTCAACGTGCTGCGGCCGACGGTCGCGGTCGCATGGCCGGCCACCTTCGCCGCGCTCGCGCTCGTCACGCACCCCGAGTGGCGAGACTCGCTGACCGGGCCCGATGCCGAGCGGCGTCGGATCGCGTTCGGGCACGAGGCCCGCCGGCTCTACCCCTTCGTGCCGGCGCTCGCGGGTCGCGCGCGATGCCCGGTGAAGGCCGGCCCCGTGGAGCTGCGCGAGGGCGACCGGATCATGCTCGACGTGATCGGCACCGACCACGACCCGCAGACCTGGCGCGACCCGGAGGCGTTCGTCCCCGACCGGTTCGTGGACAACGATCCCGACTCCTACGGCTACGTCCCGCAGGGTGGCGGCGACCCGGCCACCGGTCACCGCTGCCCCGGGGAGCCCCTGACCGTGCGGCTGCTGGCCGAGACGGTCGGCGCGCTGGCCGAGGTTGATCTTCGGGTGGTCTCCCGGCCGGCGTACGACCCGCGGCGGATGCCGGCCCGGCCCGATCGGGGACTGGTGGTCAGTCGGGGGTCGTGAGGGGACCGGTGCGGCCCCCTTCGGTCAACTGACGACGTCCCGCAACAGCTCGTCCCAGTCGGCGAGGAACCGCTTCAGCCCGTAACGCTCGAGCGCAGACCGGCGGGCCAGCTCGCCGGCTGCGCGGGCGGCCGCCGGGTCGGCGACGAAGCGCCGGGCCGCCTCGACGAGCTCGCCTCGGCTGGTCGTGACGACGCCCGCGCCGGGCGGGACCGCGAAGGGTGCCTCGGTTGTGCCGAGCGCGGCCACCGGCATGCCGAGCTGCATCGCCTCGAGCAGGGAGAGGCCGAGCGAGGTCCACCGGCTGGTGTGCACGTAGACCCGGCGGCGGGCCAGCTCGGTGTGCATCGCCTCCTGCGGCAGGTCCTCGAACACCGCCAGCCCGTCCCGCGGGGGGAGCTGGTCGACCCGCATGCCGAAGACGTCGACGCCGGTCGCGGCCGCCAGCCCGGGGATCAGGTCCGCCCCGACCGAACGGCCACGCCTGACCGGGTCGTTGACGACGACCGCCGAGCGGGCCAGCTCACCGGTGTAGCGGTGCCCCGGGTCGACGATCCCGTGGTCGATGACCGTGGTCGGTGCCTGGCCGCAGTCCCACATCACGTCGTTGAAGCCGGTCACGTGGGCGACCGGGATGTCGGTACGGTCCGCCAGCGGGTGCCGGGTGTCGGGTACGTCGCCCGGAGGGGTGTTGTGCTCGACGTACACGGCCGGGACGTCGATGCCGGGTCGTCGCCCGAGCCAGTGCTCGGCGAGCTCCGGCTCGTGCGGCCGCTGCAGCACGACCACGTCGACGGCGGCGTCGCGCAGGTCCCCGGGCGCGACCTCGACGACCGAGGCCGGCCAGTCCCAGGTGCGCGCCCGGCCGAGCCCGTCCGGGCCCCGGTCCGGGGTGGTCGGCAGCAGGTAGTCGTGGGTGCCCTGGACGAACGAGGTGGTCCACGAGCCGTGCACATGCCACAGCAAGATCCGCATGCTCCCCGAGTGCCCTGGCCGGCCCCGCCGGATGCAGCCGAGGAGAAGCGTTTGTCGAGACGCTTCTTGGTCACCGGCCCACGGACGCGGAGTTGAGGAGCCAGCTCCGTGGATTCGGGAAGGGCCTTTGTAGAGGGAGCACAACCGGATGAGGGTTCTCGGTATCAACGCGCTGTTCCACGACCCGAGCGCGGCGCTCGTGGTCGACGGCGTCACGGTGGCAGCGGCTGAGGAGGAGCGCTTCTCGCGGCGCAAGCACGGACACCGGCCGGTGCCGTTCGCGGCCTGGGAGCTGCCCGAGCTCGCGGCGCGCTGGTGCCTCGACGAAGCAGGCCTGGACGTCGGCGAGCTCGACGCGGTCACCTACTCCTTCGACGTCGACCTGGCCCGACCGGCCGACGAGATGGGCCTCTTCGACCCGTGGGACCACCTGCGGCAGACCTACGCCCGCGAGGCGCCCGGCTTCCTGTCGACCGCCCTGCCGGGCCTCGACCCGGCCCAGGTGCGGACCGTGCCGCACCACGTCGCGCACGCTGCGTCGTCGGCGCTCGCCGCGCCGTGGGTGGGCGAGGGGGAGCCGACGGACGTGCTCGTCCTGGACGGCCGCGGCGAGTGCGCGAGCCACCTCTCCGGGACCTACGGCGGGGACGGCCGGCTCACGATCCACCACACGCAGCGGCTGCCGCACTCCCTCGGGCTGCTCTACGAGGACCTCACCGACCACCTCGGGTTCCTGCGGTCCAGCGACGAGTACAAGGTCATGGCGATGGCGTCGTACGGCGAGCCGCGCTTCCTCGACCAGCTCCGCTCGCTCGTCTTCGCCACCGACGAGGGCGGCTTCGAGACTGGTCGGATCGACTGGCAGACCTTCGCCAAGCGGCTCGGCAGCGGGGAGGAGTGGACCTCCGACCACGCCGACCTGGCCGCCAGCGTCCAGAAGCGGCTCGAGGAGGTGCTGCTCGACCTGGCTCGCGGCCTGCGGGCGCGGACCGGCAACCGGCGGCTGACACTGGCCGGCGGCGTCGCTCTCAACTGCGTCGCCAACACCGTGCTCCACGAGAGCAGCGGCTACGACGAGGTGTGGGTGCAGCCGGCGGCCGGCGACGCGGGCACCGCGCTCGGCGGCGCCCTGCACGTCGCGGCCCAGGCCGGCGACGCGATCGTGCCGATGACCGGCGCCGACCTCGGCAGGGGCTGGTCCGACGACGAGGTCGAGGCCTGGCTGCGTCGGGCCCAGGTCGCCTACGAGCGTCCCGCCGACGTCGCCGCGGAGGTCGCCGAGTGCCTCGCCTCCGACGGCGTGGTCGCGTGGTTCCAGGGTCGCAGCGAGTTCGGTCCGCGCGCGCTCGGCCACCGCTCGCTGCTCGCCCACCCCGGCCGCCGGGAGAACCTCGAGCGGCTCAACGACGTCAAGGGCCGTGAGCAGTTCCGGCCGGTCGCGCCGATGGTCCGCCTGGAGCGGGCCGGCGAGATCTTCTCGCGCGGCCCCATCCCCTCACCGTTCATGCTCTTCGTCCACGACGTCGATCCCGCCTGGCGCGAGCGGATCCCGGCGGTCGTCCACGTCGACGGCACCGCCCGCGTGCAGACCGTCGACCCGGAGCGGGAGCCGCTCGTGGCGCGGATGCTGGCGGAGTTCGAGCGCCGCACCGGCCTGCCGGTCGTCGTCAACACCAGCCTGAACACCGCCGGACGCCCGATGGTCGACGACCCGCGCGACGCGCTGGAGTGCTTCGGCTCAGCACCGGTCTCGATGCTGGCGATCGGCCCGTTCGTCGTACGCCGTCCGGCGGTGGCCCGATGATCACCACCGTCGTCGTCCCGACGATGGGCCGGCCCAGCCTGCACGTGCTCCTCGAGGCGCTCGTGCGGCAGACGCGGACCGTCGACGTGCCGGTGATCCTGGTCGACGACCGGCCCGAGCCCGACGCGATCCCCGTCGACGTGGCGACCTATCCGCTGGACATCACCGTCGTGCGCACCGGCGGCGGCGGACCCGCGCGTGCCCGCAACATCGGCTGGCGGCACGCGCGCACCCCGTGGGTGTCGTTCCTCGACGACGACGTGCTGCCCGACGACGACTGGTACGCCCTGCTCCTCGACGACCTGGCCGAGGCCGACGACGAGGTGGCGGGTGTCGAGGGACGGCTGACCGTCCCGCTGCCGACCGACCGCCGCTCGACCGACTGGGAGCGCGGCACCGCCGGGCTCGAGACGTCCCGCTGGATCACCGCCGACATGAGCTACCGACGCGACGAGCTGTCGGCTGTCGGTGGCTTCGACGAGCGCTTCCCGCGCGCGTTCCGCGAGGACGCCGACCTGGCCCTCCGGCTCGGCGCCGAGCGCGGGCGCGTGGTGACCGGCCGACGCCACGTGACCCACCCCGTCCGGCCCGCCGACGACCTGGCCAGCCTGCGTCAGCAGCGCGGGAACGCCGACGACTACCTGATGCGGGCGATCCACGGCCCCGGCTGGCAGCAGCGCGCCGACGCGCCCGTCGGTCGGCGGTGGCGGCACGTGGCGATCACCGGCTCCCTCGCCCTGGCGACCGTCGGGCTCCTCGCGCGGCGGCGCGGCCTCGCCGTGCTCGGCGCCTCTGCCTGGCTGGCCGGCACCGCCGAGTTCGCGCTGCGCCGCATCCTGCCCGGGCCGCGTGACCGGGCGGAGGTACGCCGGATGCTGGTCACCAGCGCCGCCATCCCGGCCGCCGCGACCTGGCACTCCGTCCGCGGGGCGATGCGGCATCGCGGCGCGGCGCCGTGGCGCGGACTGCCCGAGCTCGTCCTGCTCGACCGCGACGGCACGCTCGTCGAGGACGTGCCCTACAACGGCGACCCGGCCCAGGTCCGGCCGCTGCCCGGCGTCCGCGAGGCGCTCGACCGGCTCCGGCGTGAGGGGATCCGGCTCGTCGTCGTCAGCAACCAGTCCGGCGTCGGGCGCGGCCTCATCGATCGCACGCAGGTCGAGGCGGTCAACGAGCGGGTCGAGGCGCTGCTCGGCCCCTTCGAGGGCTTCTACTACTGCCCCCACGCGGCCGAGGACGGCTGCGACTGCCGCAAGCCGCAGCCCGGACTGCTCAAGCAGGCCCTGGCCGACACCGGCGTACGGCCCGACCGGGCGGTGATGATCGGCGACATCGGCAGCGACCTGGGCGCGGCCGAGGCCGCCGGCATGGCCGGCATTCTCGTCCCGACCGACGTGACCCTCCCCGGTGAGGTCGCCGCGGCGCCGCTCTCGGCCGGATCGCTCGGTCAGGCGGTCGACCTCGTCCAGCGAGGTGAGTGGTGAGAACGCTCGTCGTCCGCCTCGACTCCATGGGTGATGTCCTCGTCACCGGACCCGCCGTCCGCGCCCTCGCCGCCGGCAGCGACCACGTCACCTTCCTCGCCGGGCCCCTGGGTCGTACGGCGGCCGAGCTGCTGCCCGGCGTCGACGAGGTGCTGTGCTGGGAGGCGCCGTGGGTGGTCGCCGACCCCGGTCCGGTCGACCCTGAGGCGGTCGACTCGCTGCGGGATCGGGTGGCCGAGGGGCGCTTCGACCGGGCGGTGATCTTCACCAGCTTCCACCAGTCGCCGCTGCCGACGGCGCTGGTCCTGCGCCTGGCCGGCGTGCCGTGGATCGGCGCGATCAGCGTGGACTACCCGGGCTCGCTGCTCGACGTCCGGCACGTGCTCGAGGGGCCCGACGACGACCTCCCCGAACCCGAGCGGGCCCTCTCGCTGGCGCGCGCGTGCGGCGCCGAGCTGCCCGAGGGGGACGACGGGCGGCTCGCGATCCGGCCGGTCCGGCCGCCCGAGCACCTCCCGCACCCCTACGTCGTGCTCCACCCCGGCACCTCCGCGCCCGCGCGCGCCTGGCCGGCCGAGCACCACCGCTCCACCTGCACCCGGCTGACCGAGCTCGGCTTCCACGTCGTCGTCACCGGTGGCCCGGGCGAGCGTGACCTCACCGCCTACGTCGCCGACGGCGAGGCCCAGGACCTGGGCGGGCTGCTCGACCTGGAGGAGCTGGCCGGTGTGCTGGCCGGGGCCGCCGCGGTCGTCGTCGGCAACACCGGCCCGGCCCACCTCGCAGCGGCGGTCGGCACTCCCGTCGTGTCGTTGTTCGCACCGACCGTCCCCGCGGTCCGGTGGGCGCCGTACGGCGTCCGGTCGGTGCTCCTCGGCGACCAGGGCGCCCCCTGCCGCGGCACCCGGGCGCTCACCTGTCCCGTGCCGGGCCACCCCTGCCTCGCCACGGTGCAGCCGCGCGAGGTCGTCGGTGCCGTCGTGGACCTGTGCGGCTACCCCGACCAGTCGGAAAGGTTCGTCTCATGAGGATCTCCCTCGTCTCCGAGCACGCCAACCCGCTCGCCGCGCTCGGTGGGGCCGACGCCGGCGGCCAGAACGTCCACGTCGCGGCCCTGGCGGCCGGGCTGGCGCGGCGCGGGCACGACGTGGTCGTGCACACCCGCCGTGACAACGTCTCCGCGCCGGAGCGGCTCTCGACATCGGACGGCTACGTCGTCCACCACGTCCTCGCCGGGCCGCCGACCGACGTCCCCAAGGACGAGATGCTGCCGCTGATGACCGAGTTCGGTCAGCGGCTGGGCGACACCTGGCGGGTCGATCCGCCCGACGTCGTGCACGCGCACTTCTGGATGAGCGGTCTGGCGTCGGTCGCGGGCGTCGTCGGCACCGACATCCCGGTCCTGCAGACGTTCCACGCGCTCGGGTCGGTCAAGAGGCGCCACCAGGGCCGGCTCGACACCAGCCCGCCCGGCCGCGTCGGCCTGGAGCGCCGCCTGTGCCGCGAGGTCGACCGGGTGATCGCGACCTGCCGGGACGAGGTCGACGAGCTGGCCGCACTCGGCATGCCGGCGTGCCGCGCCGACGTGATCCCGTGCGGCGTGGACACCTCGTTGTTCACGCCCGGTCCGCGGGCGTCGGAGCGGGCGGCGGTCGGCGGCTCGGACCGCGCCCGGGAGCGGCAGCGCCTCGTCGTCGTCGGTCGCCTCGTCACCCGCAAGGGCATCGGGAACGCCATCGAGGCGCTCGCCCGGCTGCGCCACGACGGCCGCGACGTCGAGCTGGTGATCGCGGGCGGCCCGGCCGGCAGCGCGCTGGACGTCGACCCCGAGGTGGAGCGGCTGCGCGAGCTGGCCGAACGGCTCCGGGTCACCGACCGGGTCGTCTTCCTGGGCGGTCTGGCGCGCGCCGACGTCCCGGATCTGATGCGCAGCGCCGACGTGGTGGTCACGGTGCCGTGGTACGAGCCGTTCGGGATCGTCCCGCTCGAGGCGATGGCCTGCGGCCGGCCGGTCGTCGGCTCGGCCGTCGGCGGACTGCTCGACACGATCGTCCCCGGCGGCACCGGCGAGCTGGTGCCGCCGCGCGACCCCGAGGCGCTGGCCGACGTCCTCGGCGAGCTGCTGGACGACCCCGAGCGCCGCCGGCGCTACGGCGAGGCGGGCCGGGAGCGGGCGGTCTCGCTCTACGACTGGTCCAACGTGGTGGCCCGGACCGAGGCCGTCTACGAGGAAGTGGTCCGTGGCCGGGCCATCAGCGAGAAGGAGATCGCCCGATGAACGCGACCCCGTGCGACCACGAGCACCTCGCCGAGCTGTCCCGCGCGCTGGAGCGCTTCGGCCGCTGCGTCGAGGTCCTCGACGACTGGGGCGTCCGGCTCGCCGGCGTCCTGGAGCGCGGCGGGCGGCTGCTGGCCGCGGGCAACGGTGGCAGCGCCGCGCAGGCCCAGCACCTGACCGCCGAGCTGGTCGGGCGCTACCGCGAGGACCGGCCGCCCTTCTCCGCGATCTGCCTGTCCGCGGAGACGTCGTCGCTCACGGCCATCGCCAACGACTACCCCGCCGACGAGCTCTTCGCCCGGCAGGTCGAGGCGCACGGCCGGGCCGGCGACGCGCTGGTGCTGATGTCGACCAGCGGCACGTCGCCCAACATCGTGGCGGCCGCTCGTCGCGGGCAGAGGCTCGGCATGGAGGTCCTGGCGATGACCGGACCGCTGCCGAACGCGCTGGCCGCCGAGGCGACCTCGGTCTGCGCCGTCGACGCGCCCTACACCGCCACCGTGCAGGAGCTGCACCTGGTCGGCCTGCACATCGTGTGCGCCGCGCTCGACCGGACCCTCGGCGTCGGAGCCTCGCGCACGCGCCGCTCGCTGGAGGACCTGGCCGGATGAGCAGCCCCCTTGTCGTGATCGGTGACTCGCTGCTCGACGTCGACCTCGTCGGCCGGGCCGGCCGGCTGATGCCCGACGCCCCGGCGCCGGTGCTGTCCGACCTCGCCGAGCACCCGCGTCCGGGTGGGGCGGCGCTGGCCGCCGCGCTGCTCGCCGCCGACGGCCACGAGGTGACCCTGGTGACGGCGCTGTCCGCCGACCCCGCTGCCGAACGGCTCACCGCGCTGCTCGAGGACGAGGGAGTGCGGGTGGTCGCCCTCGACCACGACGGGAGCACGCCGGTCAAGCGCCGCGTCCTCGCCGGCGGCCGCGCCCTGCTACGGCTCGACGAGGGCTCGCCCGGGCGGATCGGGGGTGTGACCGCCGCTGCCCTGGTGGCGATCCGGGGCGCGTCGGGGGTGCTGGTCTCCGACTACGGCAACGGCGTCACGTCGGTGCCCGGGCTGCGCGACGCGCTCTCCGGCCTGCGCAGCCCTGTCGTCTGGGACCCGCATCCGCGCGGCTCTGTGCCGGTCGCCGGCGTCCACCTCGCGACCCCCAACCGCGACGAGGCGATGAGCGGTGAGCAGGCGGCCGTCGCGACCGTCCCGATCGTCCCGACGGCCGGCGGGTCGCCGCTGGCCCGGGTCAGCCGACGCGCGGCCGCGTTGGTCGAGGAGTGGCAGGTCCAGGCGGTGTGCGTGACGCTCGGCGCGGGCGGTGCTCTGCTGAGCCGCGGCGAGGAGTCGCCGTCGATCGTGCCCGCTCCGGCGGTGCACGCTCCGGACACCTGCGGAGCAGGGGACCGCTTCGCCACAGCCGCACTGGCCGCGCTCGCCGGCGGCGCGGTCACCCTGGAGGCCGTCCAGCAGGCGGTGGCCGCCGCGGCCGCCTTCGTCGAGGCGGGTGGCGCGTCGTCGTACGGCTCGCGGCGGCGGGTGGAGACCGGGCCCGGCGTCGCCGACCGGGTGCGCGCCGAGGGCGGCACTGTGGTCGCCACGGGCGGCTGCTTCGACCTGCTCCATGCCGGTCACGTCGCGACCCTCGAGGCCGCGCGCGCCCTGGGCGACTGCCTCGTGGTCTGCCTCAACTCCGACGAGTCGGTCCGACGCCTCAAGGGCCCGACCCGGCCGCTCGTGCCGCAGGAGGACCGCGCCCGGGTGCTCGCCGCCCTCGAGTGCGTCGACGACGTGGTGATCTTCGACGAGGACACGCCCGTCGAGGCGATCCGGCGGGTGCGGCCTGACGTGTGGGCGAAGGGCGGCGACTACGCCGGCGCCGAGCTGCCCGAGGCGCCGCTGCTCCGGGAGTGGGGCGGCCAGGCGGTCGTGCTGCCCTACTTGCACGGTCGATCGACCACGTCGCTGGTCGACCTGGCCCGTTCGTGAGGGCGTGCCTCGTGTGAGGGCCCTCGTCTATCGGGCGATCGGCCTCGGCGACCTGCTCACCGGCGTCCCGGCCCTGCGAGCCCTGCGCCGCGCGCTGCCCGGTCATCAGATCGTGCTCGCCGCGCCGGGGTCGCAGCGACCGCTCGTCGAGCTGGTGGACGCCGTCGACCGGCTGATCCCGACCGCCGAGCTGGAGCCGGTCGCCTGGGACGGCCCGCCCCCCGAGGTCGGCATCGACCTGCACGGCAACGGCCTCGCCAGCCGGTCGCTGGTGGAGGCCCTGTCACCCGGGCGGCTGCTGGCCTACGACCTGAGCACGTGGAACCCCGACGAGCACGAGCGGGTGCGCTGGTGCCGGCTGGTCGCCTCGGCCTGGGACGTCCGGGCGGATCCGGACGACGTCCTCCTCCGTCCACCGTCCTGCGCGCCACCGGTCGCACGAGCCGCGATCGTCCATCCCGGCGCGGCGTCGGGGAGCCGGCGATGGCCGGCCGAGCGGTTCGCTGCGGTCGCGGCCGCCCTGCGCGACGCCGGCGAGGAGGTCGTGGTCACCGGCTCGCCCGACGAGCGGGACCTGGCCGAGCGGGTCGCCTCGCTGGCCGGCCTCCGTCCCGAGGCGGTGCTGGCCGGTCGGACCGACCTCGGCCACCTGGCCGCGCTCGTCGCCGATGCGCGGCTCGTCGTGGCTGGCGACACCGGTGTCGCCCACCTCGCCTCGGCCTACGCCACCCCTTCGGTCCTGCTCTTCGGGCCGACGCCCCCGAGCCGGTGGGGCCCGCCGCCGGGCCCCCACACCGTCCTGTGGCAGGGCACCGGTGTCGGCGACCCGCACGCAGCCGACCCCGACCCGGCCCTGCTGGAGATCACCGTGGACGAGGTCCTCATGGCGGCGTACGGCGTCCTGCGACCTGGTGGTCTGAGCAACCGGACCGCCTGACGGTGTGGGTCGTCCTGCGATCTGGCGGCCGGAGCAACCACATCGCAGGACGTCCGGCGATCAGCCGGCCAGCGTCTCCTCCATCCACCGGGCCGTCCGCTTGAGCCCCTCCTCGGCGCTCATCGTCGGCACCCAGCCGAGCGCCTGACGGGCGAGGGAGATGTCGGGGCGGCGTACCCGCGGGTCGTCCTCCGGCAGCTCGACGTGCGAGATCGTCGAGCGCGAGCCGGTCAGCTCCACCACCGTCCGGGCGAGGTCGAGCATCGTCGTTTCCTCGTCGTTGCCGAGGTTGATCGGCCCACGCTCGGTCGAGCAGGCGAGCCGGACCAGGCCGTCGACGGTGTCCTCCACCCAGCACAGCGACCGGGTCTGAGAGCCGTCCCCGGCGACCGTCAGCGGCTCGCCGGTCAGCGCCTGCTTGAGGAAGGCCGGGACGACGCGACCGTCGTCCAGGCTCATCCGCGGGCCGTAGGTGTTGAAGATCCGCGCGATCGCGACGTCGACGCCGCGGGTGCGCTGGTAGGCGGCGGTGGTCGCCTCCGCGAACCGCTTGCCCTCGTCATAGACGCTGCGCGGGCCGATCGGGTTGACGTGGCCCCAGTAGGACTCGCGCTGCGGGTGCTCCAGCGGGTCGCCGTAGACCTCGGAGGTCGAGGCGAGGACGAACCGCGCGCCGTACCGCTCGGCCAGCTCGAGGGCGTTGACCGTCCCGTCGCTGGCGACGCGAAGGGTCTCCAGCGGCATCCGCAGGTAGTGCACGGGCGAGGCCGCGCAGGCGAGGTGCATGACGAGGTCGACGTTGCCGGGGTCGGGCACGCCCCTGCTCACGTCGGACTCGACGAGCGTGAAGTTCGGGTGCGCGCTCAGGTGGGCGACCTTGTCCGGCGAACCGGTGGAGAAGTCGTCCACGCACCACACCACCGCGCCCTCGCAGAGAAGCCGCTCGCAGAGCCACGAGCCGACGAAGCCGGCTCCGCCGGTCACGACCGTACGACGGCCGGCCAGCCCGCTCATCGGGGGTAGCTCTCGTTGCGGAGCGTGATCACGGCACTCTGCAGCACGCTCTCCGGCGGCAGGGTGACCGCATACCGGATCAGGCTCGCGACGATCGCCGGGTCCATCATCCGCTCATCGGGGAGCCCCCACTGGTCCATCATCGGGGTGGCCATCGCGGCCGGGTTGATGGCGGTGACCCGCACCGGCCACTCCCGCTCGCGGGCCTCTGTCTGGATCACCTCGACGAGCTTGAGCAGCGCCGCCTTCGAGGAGTTGTAGGCACCCGCGCCGGCGCCGACGGTCAGCGCGCTGATCGAGACGACGCAGGCGATGTCACCGAGCGTGTCGGGCGCGTTCGCGATGCGGTGCTTCACGAACGCGCGGGACAGGTACATCGGACCGTGCAGGTTGACGCCGAAGACGCCGTGCCACTGGTCGTCGTCGACGTCGACCAGGTCGGCGCCGCGGTCGGTCCCGGCGTTGTTGACCAGCAGGTCGAAGGCCGCCCCGTGGCGCTCGGCGGCCTCGGCCACCACCCGGTCGACGGAGGCACGGTCGGTGACGTCGAGGGTGACGGCCTCCGCCGTACCCTCGTCGATCTCCTTGACGGTCTGCTCGGCGCCCGCCGGGTCGATGTCGGCGACGAGGACGTGTGCGCCCGAGGCGGCCAGGAGCCGGCTGGTGGCGCGGCCGAGGCCGCTGCCACCACCGGTCACCAGGGCGACGCGCCCGGTGAGGTCGCCCACCTCTCAGACCGCCTTGGAGATCGCGTCGCGGACCCGGTCGACCATCGAGGCGAAGGGGCCGACGAGCTTCTGCTTCGTCGAGCCGGGGTCCGACTCGGGGTGCAGGTGGGTCGGGGCGATCGCCTCGGCGGCCTTGATCTTGCGGCCGAGGTCGCGGCGCCGCTCCTCGTCGCAGCCGGCCAGGATCTCGGGGAACTCGTCCTTCTCCTCGGCCTCCGCGTGCTCGTCGACGGCCTTCCGGAACGCCTCGAGCCTGATGTCGAACTCGGGGCTCTCCACGTCCATGCCTTCGAGGTCGGCGAGCACCGCGTTGGCATCGGCCTCCTCGCGGTTGCGGGCGTCCACGACGTCCTGACCGGCGAGCTCGGCCGACACCGGACGCAGGACCAGCTCCTCAGCGGTCTCATGGACGGCGAGCAGCGCCCGCAGCGCGTCGAACTTCTCCTTCTTGTCCGGGCCGTTCGCGCGCTTGACCTCGGCGAAGAGGTCCTTGATTTGGGCGTGCTGCTCCAGCAGCACCGCGATCACGTCGCCCTCCGGCAGCTCCGCAGCCTTGGCGCGGTCCTCTGCAGCGTCTCCCATGTGTCGTCTCCTCCCACGCGTCACTGACGTCCGGTCAGGCGCCGGACCCGGGTCGGTACCCCACTCGCCCGACGCGCACGTACGACGGCTCCGGCAGTCGCGGCCGGTGCCCGGCAGGAACCCGGCATGTCCTCGGCGGCTGGCGGGTAGCGGTCCTCATGGGCTTCGAGGTGGCACTGCTCGACATCGACGGAACACTGCTCGACTCGACCTACCATCACACGATCGCGTGGGCGCGCGCCTTCTCCGGCGTCGGGCATCCGGTCCCGGTGTGGAAGCTGCACCGCCACATCGGCATGGGCGGCGACCGGCTCATCCCGGCGGTGTCGTCGGAGGAGATCGCCGAGCGGTTCGGGGACGAGCTCACCGAGCGGCACACCAAGGCGTACGACGAGCTGATCGGCGAGACCGGCCTGCTGCCGGGCGCCCGCGAGCTGCTCGACGGGCTGCGCGCCGCCGGCCTCGAGGTGGTGCTCGCCAGCTCGTCGCAGCCGAAGCACGCCAAGCACGCCCTGGAGCTGCTCGACGCCGACGACCGCACCGACGCGTGGACGACCAGCGAGGACGCCTCGGAGTCGAAGCCGGACCCGGAGCTGCTCGAGACCGCTCTCGACCGGGTGTCCGGGTCGCGGGCGCTGATGATCGGCGACGCCACCTGGGACGTCGAGGCCGCCTCGCAGGCGAACATCCCGACGATCGGGCTGCTCTCGGGCGGGTTCGGTGAGGACGAGCTGCGCACGGCCGGGGCCGTCGTGGTCTACCGCGACCCCGCGGACCTGCTGGCCTCGCTCGACGAGGCGCTGAGCCGCGCCGGCGGCTAGCTCTCCCGCCGGTCGTTCTCGCGCGGCTGCACCCCTTGCGGCTCGGTCCCTCCCGGTGCGTGCCGCGGCTGCGCGCGTGCCTTCAGGTCGCGCTCGATCTGCCGTGCCCGCCTGCGCTCGAACAGCAGGATCAGCACCACCACGCCGATCACGACGGCGATCATCAAGACCATGCTGAACGTAGCCATGTCATCCCTCCCGGGCGACCGGTACCCACGTCGCCAGGACGCAGGAGTAAAACTCAGGACTCAGGCGTCGGGCAGGCTGTCCCGCGTCGGAGCGAGTAGGGGGCGGTGATCCGGTAGATCCCGGCATGCGGCGCGTCCAGCACCACCCAGTCGTCCTCCGGGGTGCCCGGGACGCGGAGCACGGAGAGGCAGCCGGCGACGTTCTCCTCCGGGGTCCTGGGCGCCGGGACCACCCGGCCCGACTCGTCGACGAGGGTCAGCCAGGGTGACGTCGGGATCCGCACCCACACCTTCGCGGGCCAGACGACGCGCACGGTCAGCTGGGCCTGGTCGAAGGAGATGAGCTCGCCGGGCGGGTCCACGAGCGGGCGGGGTTCCTCGACGGCGAAGACGCGCCAGGAGGCGTTGGACCAGACCGGTCGCAGGTAGGGAAGCCCGCCCTGGACCAGCGTGGCCTCCTCGACGGCGGCGTTGTCCGCGCGGCCCGGGGTCAGGACGACGTACCGGACGGCCCACCGGTCCAGCCACTTCCGGTAGGCGTCGGCGGTGAGCGGGACGTCGCCGTCGTAGAAGAGCGGGTTGCGCTCGGCGTCGGCCTGCCGGTTCCAGCCGCGGGCGAGGTTGAAGTACGGCGCCAGGGCGGCCGCGTCGCGGTGCGACTTCGGCGGCACCACCTCGACCCGGCCGAGCCGGGCGTCGGTGCGCTCGAGGTGGCGGACCAGCGCGTGGATGTCGGCCGACCAGGCGGCGTCGGGGGCGGTGGTGACGACGTCGCGAGCGGCGATGCTGACCTGCCAGGCGGCCGACGTGATCAGCGCCAGCACGAGCGCGGGTGCCGTGCGCCGGCGCAGGCCTCCGGTCGTCGCGACGGCGGTCAGCATCACTCCGCCGAAGATCAGCGCCAGCCGGGTGACGTTGGTGCCGACGGGTGACGGGACCAGCCAGCAGAGCACGACTCCCGCCGTGTAGACCGCCGCTCCGAGCTGGACGGCACGCCACCGCCGGGGGACGAGCGCGACGACGCAAGCACCGATGACGACGGGCAGGATGATCGAGGTCCAGCTCATCGGCTGGCGACCGGAGAACGGGAACATGCGGGCGATGAACACCACGACGAGGACCGGTGGCACGCCGAGCGAGTAGGCGGCCGCGTGGCGGCGCCCCAGCCACAGACCGGCCGCAGCCACCCCGAGGAAGAGGCCCGCGACCGGCGAGCTGGCGGTGGCGAGGGCGGCGAGGACAGCGGCGAGCGCCCCGCGCGGCAGCCGGTAGCGCCAGCCCTCGGTGCGCCAGTCGGTGGGCCACCCGAACACGACGGCGAGGGCGCCGAGGCCGAACATCATGCCCAGACCGAAGGTCACCCGACCGGAGACCGCGTTGGCCGCCAGCGAGGCCGCTCCGACGATCGACGCGACGAGCGGGTGTCGCACGGACTTGCTGCGCACGACGAGGAGCGCCAGCAGCGCCGAGGAGATCGTGCCGGCCACCACCATCGTGGTGCGTACGCCGAGCGCCGCCATCACGAAGGGGCTGACCAGGCTGTAGGACGCGGCATGCATGCCGCCGTACCAGGAGAGGTTGTAGGCGCTGCCCGGGTGCGCCCGGGCGAACTCCGCCCAGGCGTCCTGGGCCGCGATGTCGCCTCCGCTGTTGGCGAGCACGAGCAGCCAGAGCAGGTGGAGCAGCAGGCCGACGACGAAGGACACGGCCACGGGATGGCCGGCCCGAAGCTGGACCTCGCGTCGGGTCGGTTCGACGAGCGTCGTCATGGGCGGTCGGGCCGCACGATCAGGTGCCCGAGCGCGACGGCGACAGCGCCGATGACCAGACCGGCCAGGTCGTCGAGGGTGAAGTGCCAGCCCCAGTAGATGGTGGAGACCATGATCGCGACCAGGTAGACCGCGAGCGCCGTGCCCAGCCACTTGTGACCGTAGTAGAACGCCATGAAGCAGACCAGTGCGGTGAAGCCCGTGTGCAGCGAGGCGAAGGCCGAGATGCTGACGAACGACCCCGGGGCGGTCGGGTCGGCGAGGAACGTCTCGCGCTGGGCGAGGTACTGCGCCCACGTGTCGGTGATCGACGTGTGCGGGAGCCCGGCGAACTCGTTCGGCGCGCTCGCGAACGGGCCGAGGCTCGGGATGAGGTAGTAGCTGGCGGTGCCGAGGATCCACGTCCACATCGCGGCGACGAGGAAGACGTAGGCGCGCCGCACCGTGCGGCTGAAGGCGAGCGCGATCACCACCGACGTCGCGGTCAGGTAGGTGAACGACTTGTAGACCGCCATCAGGACGTACGCCGACGTGTGCGTGCCGAGCAGGTCGTGGAGCAGCACGGCGGGGCTGTGGCCCCCGAAGAGCTGCCGGTCGACGTCGAGGAGCCAGTCGTCGCGGGGGGTGTTGAAGGCGTCCCAGCTCTTGAGGTTGCGATAGCTGAAGTAGACGAGGTGGTAGGCGAGCAGCCCGCTGACGATGAGCAGCAGCCGCTCCGGCGTCCACCGCGCGGCCAGTGTGGCGGCCAGACCCCTGCTCGACCGGCTGCGCCACCACCGCCACGCGAGGTCCGCGACGAGGGCGATGGCGAGGGCGCTCAGCGAGTAGCTGAACTTGCCGACGAACATCCGGCCGCCGGGGTCCTTGAAGCCGACCCCGACGTGCTGCGACCACACGACGGCGACGGCCCCGAAGACGAGGACGGTCAGCCAGACGCCGCCGACGTAGCCGTAGCTGCGGGACACCCGGGTCCGGTCGGCCCGGTCTCGCTGTGCGACGTCGACGACGGCGGTCGGCTCGTCGGCCGGGAAGCTTGCCACGGGGGCATCGTACGGCCCGGTCCGCGGGCCGGGCGAAGCCTTAGGCCGAGACGGCGAGCACCGCGCCGGGCGCGTCGGCCCGCACCGCGCTCACGCTGCCGAGGGACTGCACGGAGTGCACGCCGGCGATCTCGGAGTAGGAGAGGACCGGCAGCCGGTCGAGTGCCGGAGCGACCAGGCGGCGTATGGCAGCCCGCAGCTGCGGCGCGCAGACCAGCACCGGCCGCACGCCGGTGTCCTCGCCCGCGGTGGCCAGGTTGTGCAGCTGGACCAGCATGTTCTGGGCGAGCTCGGGGTCGAGGGCGAGCACGGCGCCCTGGTCGGTGCTCCGCAGGGCCTCGAGCATGCTCTGCTCCAGGCGCGGGTCGAAGCTGATCGCCGAGACCACGCCATCGGTGAGGTACGGCGCGACCACGGCCTGGCCGAGGGCGGTACGGGCGGCCTCGACGAGCTGGTCGGTGTCCTTGGTGACGGCCCCGCGCAGGGAGAGCGCCTCGAAGATCCTGACCAGGTCGCGCACCGACACCTGCTCGTCGAGCAGCCCGCGGAGCACCCGCTGGATCTCGCCGAGGGTGAGCAGCGCGGGGGTGAGCTCCTCGATGACGACGGGGTGGCTGCGCTTGACGATGTCGGTGAGCAGCCGGACGTCCTCGCGGCCGAGGAGCCGGCCGGCCTGGGTGTTGACGATCTCGGCGAGGTGGGTCGTGATGACGCTGGCCCGGTCCACGACGGTGGCGCCGGAGATCTCGGCCTGGTGGCGCATCTCGGCGGGGATCCACTTCGCGTCGAGGCCGAAGACGGGTTCGCGGGTCGGGGTGCCGGGCAACGCCGCCAGGTCGTCGCTGATCGCAAGGACGGTGCCCCGCGGCGCCTGGCCGCGAGCGACCTCCACCCCGAACAGGGTGATCGCGTAGGTGTTCATCGGCAGCTCGAGGTTGTCGCGGGTGCGGACCGGCGGGATGACGACGCCGAGGTCGCCGGCGACCTTGCGGCGCAGCGCCTTGACCCGGTCGAGCAGATCGCCGCCCGTGCTCGCGTCGACCAGGTCGATGATGTCGGCGGCCAGCTCGAGGCCGAGCGGGTCGACCAGGATGTCCTGCGCGAGCATCTCGGGGGAGTCGGGGGAGGGCTCGAGCTCGGCGGCCGGGGCGAGCTGCTCGGCGGGCTCGCTCTCGTCGACCCGGCTCGAGGCCAGCAGCATCAGGCCGCCGGCGACGATGAAGGGCAGCTTGGGCAGGCCGGGGATGAGGCAGAGCGCCAGGCCGGCGAACCCGGCGATCCGCAGCGGCAGCTTGCGCCGCAGGATCTGGGCGAGGATGTCGGAGCCCATGTCGCCGTTGCTGACCGAGCGGGTGACGATGAGGCCGGTGGCGACGCTCAGCAGCAGCGCCGGGATCTGCGAGACAAGGCCGTCGCCGACGCTGAGCAGCGAGTAGGTGTTGATCGCCTCGGAGAAGCTCATCCCGCCCTGCGCGACGCCGATCGCGAAGCCGCCGATGAGGTTGACGATCGTGATGATGATGGCCGCGATCGCATCACCCTTGACGAACTTGCTGGCACCGTCCATCGCGCCGTAGAAGTCGGCCTCGGCGTGCACCTCGGCCCGGCGCCGGCGGGCCTCGTCCTCGTCGATGAGACCGGAGTTCAGGTCGGCGTCGATGGCCATCTGCTTGCCGGGCATCGCGTCCAGGGTGAACCGCGCGCCCACCTCGGCGACGCGGCCGGCGCCGTTGGTGATGACGACGAACTGGATGACGAGCAGGATCGCGAACACGATCAGCCCGACGATCAGCGAGCCGCCGACCACGAAGTGGCCGAAGGTGTCGATCACCTTGCCGGCGAAGCCGTGCAGCAGCACCAGCCGGGTCGCGCTGACGTTGAGTGCCAGGCGGAAGAGCGTCATCACGAGCAGCACTGACGGGAACGCCGCGAAGTCGAGCGGCCGCGGCACGAACATCGCGGTCAGCAGGATCAACAGACCCGCCGTGATGTTGAGCGCGATCAGGAGGTCGAGCAGCACCGCCGGGAGCGGGACGACGAGCATCACGACGATCATCACGATGCCGATCGGCACGCCGAGCTTGGTCAGCGACTTCATGGGGGACGGCTCTCTCGCATGGCCCGAGGGCCGGTTGTCCAAGGTCAGTGCCGTCCGTGGCGCTGTCGTGCTCGACCACCATCCTGGCGGTCCTCGAGGAGGTGATCGGCCGTGCGACGGGCGACCTGAGCGGTTGTGGGGCCACGGTTGGCGCAGGAACTGCTGGTGGATGCCGGATCGGGTGCCGGCGATCCGGCACTTCACAGCAGTCAGTTGAACCGCGTCCCGGCAAGGGCACCGTCCGAAGCCGTTTCCCGTCCACACCCTGCCGATCATGCGCAGCTCTCCACAGGCCGATGGGGCACGCCTCCGCATCGTCGGCGGTGGCGGCGAGCCTGGCAGCCGTGAGCGACTGCCCGAAGGATCCCCGCCGACGAGGAGTGGGGTGGACCAGCGTCGGCCATGGCGTGCGCATCCCGAGCGGGCTGAGCGGTCGTGCGGAGCTGCTCGCCGAGCTGCGGGCGTGGCAGGAGGTGATGCCGGCGGGTGCTGCCTGGACCGGTCTGACGGCGGCCGAGGTGCACGGCCTGTGGATGCCGACGCCGACACCGGGTCTTCCGCGCTTCGCCGCCACCGGAACCGTGCCAGGCGCGGTCACCGTGGCGCGGCCCCAGCTGGCGATCAGCCGGCACGCCTCGGCGCCGCTGGCGGTGACCATCGACGGGGTGCGCGTCGTCCCGGTGCCCGACTGCATCGTCGCCACGAGCCGCTTCCTCCCCACGCTCGACCTGGTCGTCCTGCTGGACTCGGCCCGACAGCTCGGCAAGAGCACGCTCGCCGAGCTGGTCGACGCGGCCGGCCGGAGGGTGCGGGGGGCCCGTCCCACCCGCGCCGCCCTCCGGCTCTCCGACGGCCGGTCGGAGTCGGCGTGGGAGACCCTCCTCCGCCTCCTCCACGTCGTGTGCGGGATCGACGTCGAGCCCCAGCCCGAGATCCTCGACCCCTACGGCCGCTTCGTCGCAAGGGCCGACCTCCGTGTCGTCGGCACCGACCTGCTCCAGGAGTACGACGGCGCCGACCACCAGCAGGCCCGGCAGCAGCGCAAGGCCCTCGTCCGTGCGCGCGCGGCCTCGCCGACCTCAAGCTCGAGCGCCGGGGCTACGTTGCGACCGAGGTGCTCAACCAGCCCCACCTCATCCTGCGCGCCGCTGACGAGGCGCTCGGCCGAGCGGTCCCGTCCGACCCCGGTCCGTGGTTGCAGCTGGTCGCGGAGTCGCTCTACCGCCCGGACGGCCGTCGGGCGCTCCTCGAGCGCGTCCGCGCCAACTGGTCCCACCTCCCGCACTAACCGCTGGCAGGTGCCAGATCGGGCGCCCTGGAATCCGGCATCTGCCAGCAGTTGTCGAGCCGGGTGCCGCGGGCCCGCACCGGGAGGTCAGGAGCCGGAGCGGGCGGGGCGACGCCGCTGGCGCGCGGGGAGCACGTCGGGGAGCGGCCGGTCCGGTCGGGGGCTGCGGTGCTGGCCGCCCTGGAGCCCGGAGCGGCGCCGGCTGATGACGAAGGCGAGGACCTGGGCGACGGCCGTCCACAGCTCCGACGGGATCTGCTGACCGACCTCGCACGAGCGGTAGAGCGCCCGCGCGAGCGGGACGTCCTGCACCTGCGGGACGCTCGCCTCCTCGGCGGCCGATCGGATCTTCGCGGCGATCGCGCCGGCGCCGCGGGCGACGACCCGCGGGGCGGCCTCGCCGTTATAGCGCAGCGCGATGGCGATGTGGGTCGGGTTGGTGAGCACCACGTCGGCGGTGGCGACGTCGGCCATCATCCGGTTGCGGGCGGCGGCGAGCTGGCGGGCCCGGATGGCGCTCTTGACCAGCGGGTCACCCTCGGACTGCTTGTGCTCCTGCTTGACCTCGGACTTGCCCATCCGCATCTTCTTCTCGACCCGCCGCCGCTGGACGGCGTAGTCGGCGGCCGCCATCACCAGCGCGGCCAGCGCGACGTTGCGGACGAGGCCGAGCGCCTTGTCGTGCACGACGGCGATGGTGGTGTCGATCGGGACCAGGCCGCCGACGAGCGGGATCACCGACTTCACGGCGAGCAGGCCGAGCACCGCCACGACGGCGCTCTTGAGCAGCATCTTGGCACCCTCCCAGAGCGCCTTCGGCCCGAAGACCTTCTTGAAGCCCTGGATCGGGTCGAGCTTCTTGAACGACGGCTTGACGAGCTTCGGGGAGACGACCAGGCCGCCCTGGCCGACCGCCGACACCACGCCGACGACCATGACGATCCCGGAGACGACCAGGATCGAGAAGAACGCGTGCCGCGCGCCGTTGCCGAGCAGGTGCAGGGCGAGCGGCACGCTGGGCCGCTCGGCGGAGCGCAGCGAGGCGACGATCAGCTCGCGCCAGGCGCCGACCTCGTGGTCGAGCAACGGCCCGATGGCCAGCCCGAGGACCAGCACGGAGAGCCAGCCGCCGAGGTCCGGCGTACGCGGGACCTGGCCGTCCTTGCGGGCCTCGCGGCGCCGCTTGGCGGTGGGCTTCTCGGTCTTGTCCTCGCCCGACGACATCAGGAGGCCCCGGACATGGTCGACATCGCCTGGAGCGAGTAGTCGACCAGCCTGTCGACGGCGTGGGGGAGGACCGGGAACGAGAGGCCCACGAGGAGGAGGGTCATGCCGATCTTGGCGGGATACATGATGTTGATCGCGCTCAGCTGCGGGGCGACCTTGGTCAGCAGGGCCAGGGCGAGGTCGGCGAGGAACAGCACCGCGATGAGCGGCAGCGCGATCTGGACGGCGACGGTGAAGAACATCTGGAACGCCGTGATGAGCACGGGCTGCCACCCGGCGAAGTCGGGCGTGCCGGTCAGCGGCAGGAAGGAGAAGGTCTCCAGCAGGCCGCCGATCACGAGCAGGTGGCCGCCGCTGACCAGCAGGAGCGCCGTGGCGAGCCACTGGTGCCAGCTGCCGAAGATGGTGTTCTGGTTCATCGACAGCGGGTCGAACGCCGCCGCCAGCGCGAAGCCGCCGAAGACGTCGATCAGTGCGCCCGCGGTGGAGACCGCGCTGAAGAGCAGCATCGTCACGAAGCCCATCCCGAGGCCGACCGCGACCTGGGTGACCACGACCATCAGCAGCTCCGGCGTGGAGGAGGGCAGCCTGCCCTCCGCCAGCGACGGCGCGACCACGAAGGAGAGCCCCAGCGCGATGACGATCTTCGCCATGGACGGCACGGCCTTCGAGGAGAAGGGCGGTACGACGGCCAGCCAGGCCACGATCCGGACCGAGGCCAGCAGGAAGGCCATCAGGGGCGCGCCCTGGACGGTGATCGTCATCGCAGCCTCATGACAGCAGTGAGGGGATGCTCTCGAAGAGCTGCTGGGTGAAGGTCACCATCGTGTGCAGCATCCAGTTGCCGCAGACGAGCAGCGCGATCCCGACCCCGATCACCTTCGGCACGAAGGCGAGGGTGAACTCCTGGATCTGCGTCATCGACTGGAACAGCGAGATCGTGAATCCGATGACCAGCGACGTCGCCAGGATCGGCGCCGAGAGCTTGAAGGCGACCAGCATCGTCTTGAGCGCGATGCTGATGATCGCGGTGTCGGTCAGCTCCATGCCGACCAGATGGCCGGCGAGATGGCCGGCGAGATGGCCGGCGAGATGCGCGATCATCCGTAGCTCCCGACCAGCGCCCGGATCACGAGCGCCCATCCGTCGACCAGGACGAACAGCAACAGCTTGAAGGGCAGCGACACCATCACCGGCGGCATCATCATCATGCCCAGCGCCATCAGCGCCCCGCTCACCACGATGTCGATGACGAGGAACGGGATGAAGATGATGAACCCGATGATGAAGGCGTCCTTCAGCTCCGAGAGCACGAAGGCCGGCACCAGCGTGGACAGTGCCACGTCGTCGCGGTTCTTCGGCAGGTCGCGCTTGGCGACGCTGGTGAGCAGCTTCAGCTCGTCGTCGTCGGTGTTGTCCAGCATGAAGCTCTGCAGCGGCTTGATGCCGGCGTCCCACGCCTGGCTCGTCGTCGCCGTGCCGTTGAGGTAGGGCTGGATCCCGGCGTCGTTCACGGCCGAGAGCACCGGCGCCATGATGAAGAGGCTGAGGAAGAGCGCCAGCCCGGCGAGCACCTGGTTGGGCGGGCTCTGCTGCAGGCCGAGCGCGTTGCGGGTCAGGCCGAGCACCACCAGGATCTTCGTGAAGCTGGTGCAGGTCAGGATGATCGCCGGGGCCACGGACAGCAGCGTCAGCGCGATGATCGTGACGAGGCTGCTGCTGGGCTTGTCGGTCAGTCCGTCGAGGTTGACCGACACCGTGGGGCCGGCCGGGGTCCGCGGGCCGTCGGGGCCCTTCGGGGCGGCGTACGCCGCACCCGGAGCGAGGACGAGGGCGCTGACCGTCGCCCCGACCAGCCAGAGGCGGCGGCCGAGTCGTCTGTGGAAGGTCATGACGTCTGCATCTCCGGGGTGTCGGCTGCCTCGGTGATGGGCGCGGTGATGGGCGCGGTGATGGGCGCGGTGATGGGCGCGGCGATGGGCGCGGTGATGGGCGCGGTGATGGGCGCGGCGGTGGCGGGAAGGAGGTCGCGCTTGGCCGCGGCCAGCGCCTGCTTCCAGGTCTGCGGCGAGAGGATCGAGCCGCCGAGCGGTCCGATCCCGCCCACCTGAGGTTCCGAACGGTCCTTCGGCGCGTCGTCGTTCGATGCGTCAGGTGCCGGCTCGGGCAGGTCGAGCTCGTCGGGCTCCAGCTCGGCCAGCAGGGTGACCTGCTGCTCCGTGCTGCCCAGGACCAGGATCCGGGTGCCGACGGTCACGACCGCGACCGAGCTGCCGCGGCTGATCGGCTGGCGGTGCACGACCTGCACCGGTGCGCCGGTGCGGCCCTGGAAGCGCTTGCCGGCGAACCGGGCGATGAGCAGGAGGATGCCCAGAACGAGGGCGAGTGAGCAGATGAGGCGGATGACGAGCCCGAGCATGTCCATCGTGTGTGCTTCAGACTGCGGCGGCGTCGTCGAGGATCTCGGTGACGCGCAGACCGAAGTCCTCGTCGACCACGACGACCTCGCCGCGGGCGATCAGCCGGCCGTTGACCAGGAGGTCGGCGGGGCTGCCCGCGGCCCGGTCCAGCTCGAGCACGGTGCCAGGCGAGAGGGCGAGCAGCTCCCGGACGGTCATCCGGGTGCGGCCGAGCTCGACGGTCACCTCCATGTCGACGCCGTGCAGCATCTCCAGGCCGCGGTGGCCGGAGATCGCGGTGAACGGGCGGCGCGGCTGCTCGTCGAGCGGGGCGGTGAAGGCGGGGGTGTTCTCGATGGTCTCGATACGCTCGCTAGCGCTCGCGACTCGAGCAGCGGGAGGCTGGGCCGCGTCGCTCGCGGACCCACCAGCAGGGGGCCCGGCCAGCGCGTCGTCGGTCACGAGGACGGCGGCGTCGATGCCCACGCCGATGAGCGGGACGGTCGTGAAGGCGCCGCCGGGGGCGGCGAGCTCGGCGACCAGGTCGTCGAGGGAGACGGTGCGCGCGTCGCGGACCTGGCTGCCGAGCCGGCCGGCGACCGCCTCGAGTGCGGGCTGGACGGCGGCGTGCAGGTCGAGACCACCCAGCGGGCTGTCGGCGAGCGCGTCGACGAGGTCCTGACCGACCAGGATGGCGATCCGGCCCGGCACCGGGGCCGCCAGGTCGGCGAGCGCCGCGCCGGCGAAGGCGGCGACGACGTGCGGCGAACCGGGCTGCGCGGGGCCGGCGGTGAGCGGCTCGACGGCGGGGAGGACCTCGGCAGCGGCCTCGGCGGCGGCGGTCGCCGTGGCCTCGGCGGCAGCGGCCGCGATGGCGGAGCCGGACTCAGGGCTGGTCATGCGTTGTTCTCCTTGGGGGTGTCCACGATGAGGGCGGCGAGGCGCTGCCCGCGGGCGCCGGCGGTGGCATGGGCGAAGGTCTCGCCCGCGACGGTGACGTCGAGGGGGAGGGCGGCGGCGTGCGAGAGCCGGACGACGTCGCCGGGCTGGAGCGCGCTGATCGTGTCGGGGCTGAGCATGGTGGGCCGGAGCCGTACACCGACCTGCACCGGCACCTTGCCGAACTGCTGCTGCAGCAGCTGGGCCGACATGGCCCGCTGGGTGCGCTCGCGGTCGGAGACCGGGCCGGCCTGGTTGACGCTGGTAAGGTGCGGCAGCAGCCCGCTGAAGGGCAGGCAGACGGTCATCCGGTGGTCGCGCTCGTCGATCTTGAGCTCGAAGGTGACCACGACCATGACGTCGGCGGTGCCGGCGACCTGCGCGAACTGCGGGTTGTACTCGACACCCGTGACGGTCGGCTCGAGCGGCACGACCGGCGCGAGGTAGTAGCGCATCTCCGACAGCAGCCGCTCGACGAGCCCGCGGGCGACGCCGCTCTCGATCTCGGTGAGCGGGCGGTCGGGCTGGGTGGCCGAGCCGGGGCCGCCGAGCATGTGGTCGACGCTGGAGAAGATGGCGAAGAGCGGCATCTCGATCATGCCGACGCCCGGCATCGGCTCGGCCGAGAAGAGCGTCATGTAGGTGCTCTGGCCGAGCGAGTCGACGTACTCCGCGTAGGTGCGCTGCTCGATGTCGGCGAGGGTCACCGAGCAGACCGTCCGCAGGGACGACGTGAAGACCGTCGTCGCCTGCCGCGCGAATCCGTCGAAGCCGAGCTGGAGCGTGCGCGAGTGCTCACGCGAGAGCTGGATGGGCCGGCGGAAGTCGTAGGGGACCGGTTCAGAGGTCCGGGTACGCCGACGCTGCCGGGGCGTCGGAGGGGTGGCGACTGTCACGCCCGGCAGATCGGCGGTGCGAGGGGACACCTGAGCGGAACCGGGACCGTCGAACGGACGGTCCCAGATGGCCCGAACGGTGGATGTCCGGGTAGCCCGGGTGGGCCCCCTACTGGGTGACGAACTCGGTGAAGTAGACGTCCATCACCTCGTCCTCGTAGCGCTTCTCGAGGTCCGCGAGCAGCTTCTTCTTCAGCGCCTCACGGCCGCCCTTCTTGGTGACCTCCTCGACGGGCAGCCCGCTGAAGACGTCGATCGTGGCGTCGAGGGCCTTGCTGCCGTCGACCTCCTCGCCCGCCTTCTCGGTGAGCTGGAGGGCGATGCCGAGCCGCAGGTAGTGGCCGGCGGCGAGGTTGACCTGCTGGGAGTCGAGCGGGAGCACGGCGCCGGCGACGGGCTTCGGCGGGGTGCCGCCCTTCTTCGGCGCGAGGACCAGGAAGTAGCCGGCCGCTGCGGCGACGACGAGGACGAGCACGAAGGCGATCAGCTTGACCCGCTTGCCCTTCTTCCCGTCCTGCTCGGCCTGCTCCTCCTCGCCCTTCGGCATGGCGGTGACGGTCATAGGGTTCCTCCGATCTCGGTGAGCTTCTCGCGGGTCTCCGCGGGCACTTGGGACAGCACGACGATGTCGACGCGCTTGTTGACGGCCTGGGAGCCTGGGGTGTGCGGGTCGACCAGGGGCTTGGTGTGGCCGAAGGCCGACGCGGTGAGCCGGCGGGCCGGCAGGTGGCGGGTCTCCTCCAGGTAGCGCAGCGCGGTGATGGCTCGCGCCGAGGACAGCTCCCAGTCGCTGGGGTAGTACTTCGGCTTCACCTTCACCTGGTTGGTGTGGCCGTCGACCTCGATCGGCTCGGTCAGCGACGCCAGCACCGGCGCGAGGGTGTCGAGGATGTTGCGACCGCGGACGGTCAGGTCGGCCATGTTGGGGGCGAAGACGACGTGGCGGGAGACCAGGCTGACGACGAGGCCACGCTCGTCGATCTTCGCCTGGACGTCCTCCTCCAGGCCGCGTGCGCGCAGGGCCGCCTGCATCCGGCGCCAGACCGACTTCAGCCGGTCGGCCTCGTTGTTCGCGTCGGCGTACTGGCGCTGGATCCGCTGCTGCGCCGACTTGTCGACGATCGCCTGCACCTGTGCCGGGTTCTGCGGCAGCGCCTCGACGGCCTGGGCGTAGCTGGAGGCGTCGTCCTCGATGTTGCCCTTGTCGAGGATCGTCTTCTGCCCGCCGTCGAGGACACTGACCGAGCGGCCGAAGCCGTCGGCCAGGCCGGCCTTGAGCTTCTCGTACTTCTGCGTGTCGACGTTCGACATGGCGAAGAGGACGATGAAGAGCACCATCAGCAGGGTGAGCATGTCGGCGTAGGTGACCAGCCAGCGCTCGGCGCCCTCCTCGTGCTCCTCCTCCTCCTCGCGGCGCTTCCTGGCCATCAGGCCGCCTCGCGTTCCTGCTCCCCGGCGGGGACCAGCGAGCGCAGCTTCTCGGCCACCAGGCGCGGGTTGGAGCCCGCCTGGATGGCGGAGATGCCCTCGATGGCCATCTCCATCCGGGCCGCCTCGAGCGCACCGAGCCGCTTGAGCCGGTTGCCGATCGGGAACCACACGACGTTGGCGAGCATGACGCCCCACAGGGTCGCGACGAACGCGCCGGCGATGAGGTGGCCCAGCTTCTCGGGCTCGGCGAGCTGCTCGAGCACGTGCACGAGGCCCATGACGGTGCCGATGATGCCGATGGTGGGCGAGTAGGCGCCGGCGTCCGAGAAGAACTTCGCGGCGTGCTTGTCCTCGGCCTTCTTGGCGTGCACCTCGGCCTCGAGGATGTCGCGGACCTCCTCGGGGTCGGTGCCGTCGATGGCCATGGTGACGCCCTTGACGAGGAACGGGTCCTCGATGTCCTTGAGGCCGTCCTCGAGGGCGAGCAGGCCCTCGCGGCGGGCACGCTCGGCGAGGGAGACGACGACCGGCACCATGGCGCCGGCCGGCTCGACCTTGCTGGTGAACGCGCGCTTGAAGCTGGACACGACGTTCTTCGCGTCCTGCATCGTGCCACCGGCGACGCAGACCGCCACGGTGGTGCCGATGACCAGGAGCATGGCCGGCAGCATGAACAGGCTGGCCGGGTTGCCGCCCTCCATGATGTTGGAGCCGATGATGACGGCGAAGCCCAGGCCGATGCCGATCGCGGGTGCGGGATCCATCAGACGTCTCCTCCGGCGCGGTTGTCTGCTGCCACGGGTACGACGGCTGCGAGCCGCGTCCTCGACTCGTTGCGCGGCGTGGGCGGCGCCAGCTGGCGGGCGGCATGGGCGGCTTCGAGCAGGGCGCTGACCGAGACGATCTCGGCCCGGTAGGCCACGACGGCGTCGAGCACCTCGCTCATCGGCTCGCAGACGACGTACTTCTTGCCGTCCATGAGCGTGATGACCGTGTCGGGCGTGCTGTCCACGCGCTCGATGAGATCGGCGTTCAGGAGGAACACCGAACCGGAGAACCGGGTGAGCGTGATCATGGGTTGCACCATCCTTGTGCGGTCTGCCGTGCCGACCTGCCGTCCGTGGCGGGTCTCCTGACTCTTCGGCCGTGGTCGGCCCTACCTGAGCCGGTCAGCGCTTGATGTTCACGAGGTCCTCGAGGACCTGGTCGGAGGTGGTGATCACCTTCGAGCTGGCCTCGAAGCCGCGCTGGGCCAGGATGAGGTTGGTGAACTCCTGGGCCAGGTCGACGTTGGACATCTCCAGGCTGCCGACGGTCAGGGTGCCGTTGCCGCCTTGGCCGGGGACGCCGTACGTCGGGGTGCCGGAGCTGGCCGACGCGGCGAACTGGGTGTCGCCGACCTTGTTGAGGCCCTGCGGGTTGACGAAGTCGGCGATCGCGATCTGGCCGATGTTGTGCTGGCTGTTGTCGTCGTAGACGCCGCGGACCATGCCGTCGCTGCTGATCTCGTAGGAGAGCAGCTTCGGGGTGGCGGTGCCGATGCCGTTCATGAACTGGTTGACGTGGGCCATCGGCTTGGTGGTGTCGACGAGGCCGGTGGTCGGGTCGGCGGCGTAGCCCATGACGAACTTGCCGTCGGCCGCGGTGAGGTTGCCCGCGTCGTCCCAGTGGAAGGCGCCCGCGCGGGTGTAGGTGAGGCTGTTGCCGTCCTGCACGGTGAAGAAACCGTCGCCGTTGATCATCATGTCGGTCGGGCGACCCGTGGTCTGGTTGGAGCCCTGGGTGAAGTTGCCCGAGGTGCCGGCGATCTGGACGCCGAGGCCGACCTGGATCGGGTTGGTGCCGCCGCGCTGGGCATTGCCCGCTGCACCCGCGGTGAGCATCTGGGAGAGCGTGTCCTGGAAGACGGTGCTGCTGGACTTGAAGCCGGTGGTGTTGGCGTTGGCGATGTTGTTGCCGGTCACGTCGAGCATGGTCTGGTTGACGCGCAGGCCGCTGATGCCGGAGAAGAGCGAGCGAAGCATGGTGGACTCCTGGGTTGTCGGGGGTCAGGCGGGGGTGGACGTGGAGGTGGACGTTGCTGCGGGGAGCGCCGCGGACGGCGTCCCCACGGAGGTGATGGAGCTGACCGGGACATCGGCGCCGTCGATGGTGAGGACCGGGCCGGTCGGCAGGAAGCTGACGCCGCTCGGGACGCCGGACTGGGACACGCCGTTGGCGTCGAGGTACGACACCTGCTGGCCGAGCATCCCGGCGGCGCCGAAGGAGAGCTGGGCCGAGAGCAGCTGGTTCATGCCGGCGGAGACCTTCTGCATCTCCTGCAGGGCGCTGTACTGCGCGTTCTGCGACATCATCTGGGTGGTGTCGGCCGGGTTCATCGGGTCTTGGTACTTCAGCTGCGCGACGAGCAGCTGCATGAACATGTCCTGGTCAGCAGCTCCTTTCGCGGAGTCGGCGGGCGAGCCGGCCATGGCCAGCAGGCCAGGGTTGACGCTCTCGGTGGCGGTGACGGACATGGGTCCTCCTCACATCAGCCGGTCGAGACGACCGGGGTCGGCGGCGGGGCGGCTGCCCCGGTCGGTCGTGGGGCGCGCGGCCAGCGGCTCGTCGACGGCGGCGGCGGCCTGCCGTCCGCGGGACCGGTCGCGGCCGTTGCCGTCGCGGTCGCCGGCGGCCTGGTGCGGCGTCGGCTGACGTCCGTCCGTGCCGCGCTGGGTGTCGCCGCGCTGGGTGTCGCCGCGCGGGTCGCCACCTCGCTGCGGGTCGGCGCCGGTCGAGCCGTCCTTGACCACGACCCGGGCGTCCCCGTTGGTGACCTCGAGCAGCCGGTGCAGCTCCGGGGCGCCCTGCAGCAGCGCCTGGTGGGCGTCGCCGCTCTCGGGAGCGAGGTGCACGTGGACGCCACCCGCTCGGACGACGAGCGTCACCTTCACCTCGCCGAGGTTCTCCGGGTTGAGCGTGATGGAGATGCGGTGGGTGCCCGGCCCGGCATGGGTCGCCACGCGGGTGACCTCGGGGAACACCTGGCGGAGCACCGCCGTGGTCTTCTGGCTGCCGGTCGCGGCGTCGGCACCCTGCTGGGTCTGGGACGTGGCCGTCATCGGCGTGACCCCGGGCGGCGGTGCGACGTCGGCCCCCTGGTCACCCGCGGTCGGCTGCTCGTCACCGGGTCGGCGTACGCCGGGGGTCGTGGCGGTGGCCTCGGCGCCGGTGACGGTGCTCGCGCCGGTGGCTGCGCCCAGCGGTGGCTGGGCATCCGCCTGGCCGGTCGGAACGGGTGCTGCCTCACCGCCGGCGGAGGCGGGCGCGTCCAGCGGTGACGGGGCAACCGTCTGGCCGGTCGGAACGGGTGCTGCCTCACCGCCGGTGGTGGCTGCCGCGTCCAGCGGTGACGGGGCAACCGTCTGGCCGGCCGGAACGGTTGACGGCTCACCGCTGACGGAGCCGGTGGGGGCGAGCATGCCCGGAACGGCCGAGGCCAGCGAGGTGCCGGCACCGGCGGGGAGCCCGGCGGGCGTCGCCCCCGCGGGGGTCCCGGAGGAAGCAGAGGAAGCGGAGGAAGCGGGGGTCGCCCCGGCGGCGGGAAGCTGGACCGGCTGGGCGACGGCGGCCAGCGCGGTGCTGAGGGTGGCGAGGAAGGCGTCCATCGCGTCGGGCGCGGCGTCGGTCTCCTCGGACACTCCCTTGCCCGGGCGCCCGGCCTTGGCGGCCGGAGTCGGGGTGGCGGTCGCGGCGAAGGGTGTCACGGTCATGACGCACCGCCGGGGAGCTTCTCGGCGGCGGAGCGGAGCGACTGCAGGTCGAAGGACGCCCGCGAGGCGTCCAGCCCGGCCCGCGACGCGGGGCCGTTGACAGAGTCGGGCAGGATCCGCCGGATGTAGTCGGGTGTGGACGGAACGTCGGCGAGCCGCACCTGCGCGCCGGTGTGCGGCGCCTCGATCATCTTGCCGTTGCCGATGTAGATGGCGATGTGGTCGGCGCCGCTGTTGCGCGAGCTGTTGTTCCAGGCGATCAGGTCGCCGGGCTGCGCGTCGGCCATCGACGCGACCGGACGGCCGGAGCGGGCCTGGTCGGCCGAGAGGCGCGGCAGGTCGTAGCCGAGGCTCTTGTAGACCGACTGCACCAGTCCCGAGCAGTCGACGCCCTTGGACTTCGAGGTGCCGCCCCAGACGTAGGGAAGACCGAGGTACTGCTTCGCCTCGTCGACCACCGCTTTCTGGGACGTGGTCGGCGCGACGGTGCTGGTCGGGTCGGTGACGGCGGTGGCGGCGGTGGGGTCCGTGGCGGAGACGCGAGCGACGTCGCCGGTGGCCGACGCCTCGTCGAGCGTGGTCGCGAACGCCGCGGCCGAGGTGGGATCACTGCCCTGCGTCGTCTGCAGCTGGGAGATCTGGGACTGGATCTGCTGGATCCGGTCGGTGACGGTCGCGATGCTCATCGGTGGCCTCCGTCGGTGCGGCGCAGCCAGCCCTGGGCGGCGGTCTCGTCGGTCTGGCGGTCCTCGGCGCGGCGCGCCTCGCGTCGCCGTTCGGCGGTACGCCGCTCCAGCAGCTGCGCGACGGCGGCGAGCTCGGCCTTGTCCTGCTCCCACCGGCCACGCGCGGCGTCGGCCGCACCCTGGGCGGAGTGGAGCTCGTCGCGGACGAGCCGGCTCGACTCGGCGAGCTGGCCGAGCGTCATCCGCAGGGTGAGCAGCGCGCCCGGGCTGCCGGTCGAGCCGAGGATGTCGGCCTCGAGTGACGCCGCGGAGCTCAGCTGCAGCTCGAGCCGGTCGAGCTCGCGGCGGCAGTCGTCGCGGTCGGTGAGGGCCCGCTGCATCTGCAGCAGGGAGCGCTGCTCAGCGACCTCGCGCACACGGGCGACGGCGTTGAGGCCGAGGTCTTCGCGGCGACCGGATTTCGACCCGGCGTACGGCATGGAGACGGTCCTGTCCCTTGGTTCGGGTGGCTGCCGATCCATCGGCAAGACGGGGTGAGCGCTCCTTGCTCGACCTGTCCATCGGCCCGGCCGCCGGGCACCTGAGGAGGACTGTCACCGTTCTGTCACCGATGTGTCACCGGTGCGGGACGCCGAGGCGCGTCAGCCGAGCAGCTCGGCGAGCGCCGCCCAGGTGTCCCCGGCGGGCTCGTCCATCCGCTGGCGCAGGAACGCGTCGATGCGGGGGAGCAGCGCCAGCGCGGTGTCGGCGTCGGCGTCGGACCCGGACGCGTAGGCGCCGATCTCGACGAGCTCCTTGACGTTGCGGTGGGCCGCGAGCAGCCGGCGCAGCCGTCGGGCCAGGACCTGCTGGTCGGGCGTGGTGACGGCGCCGGTCAGCCGGGAGATCGACTCGAGCACGTCGACGGCGGGGAAGTGGCCGCCGGTGGCGAGCGAGCGCGACAGGACGACGTGACCGTCGAGGATCGACCGGGCGGTGTCGCCGATCGGGTCCTGCAGGTCGTCGCCCTCGACGAGGACGGTGTAGAGGCCGGTGATCGACCCGGCGGGCGAGGTGCCGGCCCGCTCGAGCAGCCGCGGCAGCAGGCCGAAGACCGAGGGCGGGTAGCCGCGGGTCGCGGGCGGCTCGCCGGCGGACAGGCCGATCTCGCGCTGCGCCATCGCGACCCGGGTGACGCTGTCCATCATCAGCACGACGTCGCGTCCGGAGTCGCGGAACGACTCGGCGATCCGGGTGGCGACGAACGCCGCGCGCATCCGCTCGACGGCGGGGGCGTCGGACGTCGCGACGACGACGACGGAGCGGGCCAGCCCCTCCGGGCCGAGGTCGTTGTCGAGGAACTCGCGCACCTCGCGGCCGCGCTCGCCGACCAGCGCGATGACGTTGACGTCGGCGTCACCGCCGCGCGCGATCATCGACAGCAGCGACGACTTGCCCACGCCGGAGCCGGCCATGATGCCGATCCGCTGACCTCTGCCGCAGGGCACGAGGGCGTCGAGGGCGCGCACGCCGAGGGGAAGGGGGGTCTGGATCCGTGGCCGGGTGTACGCCGACGGGGCGGCCAGGTCGACGCCGACCTGCGGCAGGTGGTCGATCGGTTCGCCGCCGTCGATCGGGCGGCCGAGCCCGTCCAGCACGCGGCCGAGCAGCTCGTCGCCGACCCGGATCTGGAGGGGGCCGCCGGTGTGGCGCACGACGTCGCCGATCCGGACGCCGGCCACCGGCCCGAGCGGCAGGCACACCGCCGAGCCCGGGCGCAGTGCCGCGACCTCGGCAAGCAGACCGGCCCCGCGGGCCGCGACCTCGACCAGGTCGCCGACGGCGACCTCGAGCCCGGAGACGACGAGGTGCAGGCCGACGAGCTCGGTGACGGTGCCCAGCGTCAACGGCCGGGCCGCGGCGAGGGCGCGCTCGGCGACGGTGCTGGTGAGCAGGCTCATGGGCGGGTCACGCGAGCGCCTCGCGGAGCCGCTCCATCGCGGCTCCGATGCGCAGGTCGGTGACCGAGCCGTCGCCCTCGACGACGGCGTCGGCGGTGTCGAGCGTCGGGTCCGGCACGACGACGAGGCCCGCGTCGGCGAGCTCCTTCGCGTCGACCGAGCCGGCCACGAGCGGGTGCAGCCGGACCTTCGCCGCCGGTGCGGGCGACGCGGCCAGCACCCGGCGGACGACGTCGGCGTCGGTGAGCGTCGAGATCTCCCGGGCGAGCAGGGTCTCGGTGAGCGCGAGCGCGAGGTCGGTGCCCTCGGCGGCGACCTGCTCCTGGAGGACGGCGAGCGCGTCGCGCACCTGCTCGGCGGCGGACGCGAGCGCAGCGACAGCCGCGCGGTGCTCGGCCTCGCGCCGGGCCTCGGCCTCGGCGGTGGCGGTGGCATCGGCGGCGGCCTGCTCGGCGGCGGCGGCGGCCGCGTCGCGGCGACCGCGCGCCCAGCCGATGGCGTACCCCTGGGCCTGGGCCTCGGTGCGCGCCCGCTCGGCGACCTCGGCGAGCACGGTCCGGGCCAGCTCGGTCCCGTCGGCCCACCCGGACCGGGGCAGGTCGGCCAGCGGCAGCGGCGTCACGACGCCCATCAGACGACGAACTCCTCGTCGTTGCCGCGGCGCACGGTGATCTGGCCCTGCTCCTCGAGCTGGCGGATGGTGCGGATGACGCCCTGCTGGGCCTCCTCCACCTGGGCCAGCCGTACGGCGCCGAGGAGCTCGACCTCGTCGAGGAGGTTCTCCGCCGCACGCTCGGAGAGGTTGGCCGTGATCTTGTTGCGCACCTGGGCGCTGACGCCCTTGAGCGCGAGCGCGAGCTCGCCGGTGTCGACCTGGCGCAGCACCTGCTGCACGGAGCGGTCGTCGAGCCCGACGATGTCCTCGAACATGAACATCCGGCTCTTCACCTCCTCCGCGAGCGCGGGGTCGAGGCCCTCGAGGCCCTCGACGATGAGCCGCTCGGTCGGCCGGTCGGAGCGGTTGATGATGTTGACCAGCGGGTCGACGCCGCCGACCCGGGAGACCTCGGTCGGCTGCAGCATCGAGGAGAGCTTGCGCTCCAGGACCGACTCGACCGCCCGGATGATCTCGGGGGAGGTGCGGTCCATGACCGCGATGCGGTGGGCGACGACGGCCTGGACGTGGTTGGGCAGGCCCGAGAGCAGCAGCGACGCCTTGTCCGGGGTCATGTGCGCGAGGACGAGCGCGATCACCTGCGGGTGCTCCTCGGCGATGAAGCCACGCAGCTGGGCCGGGTCGGCCCGGTGCAGGAACTGGAAGGGCATCTGGACGGCTGCGGCGTGGAGTCGCTCCATGATCTCCTGGGCGCGCTCGTCGCCCATGGAGCTCTGCAGCAGCTGCTGGGCGAAGCCGAAGCCGCCCTGAGCGATGTGCGAGCGCGCCACCATCAGCCCGTGGAACTCGCCGAGCACCTCGTCGGTCTCGGCCGACGAGATGGCGTCGAGGCGGGAGATCTCGGCGGTGACCGCCTCGACCTCGCTGTCGGACAGGTGCCGCAGCACCGCCGAGGCGCGCTCCTGGCCCAGCTGGATGAGCAGGATCGCTGCCTTGCGCAGGCCGAGCGTGCCGGCCAGCGAGCTGTTGCCGTTCGCCGACATCATGGCGAGTGCCGGGGTCATCGTTGCGACTGTCATCGGGCTTCCCGATCGGTGGTGGGGAGTGCGTGGCGGAGCGAGCCGGGTGCGGTGGTCACTTGGGCTCCACCAGCCAGCCGCGCAGCAGTGCGGCGACGTCCTCGGGCTGGCGCTCGACCAGGGCGTTGAGCTCGACGCGGATCTCGTCGGCCGGGTTCGGCGCGGCCGGCGGCTCGAGCTCGCCGAGCAGCTGGGTGGCCGGGATCTCCTCGGCCTGCGCCCGGGCGGCGGCGTCCGAACGCAGCTGCTCGACGACGTACGACGTCGCCTCGACGCGTGCCTTCGCACGGCGGCGCGACCGGAGCCAGACGAGCAGCAGGATCAGCGCGATGACGGCGCCGATGCCGATGTTGCGGTAGAGCGTCATCCGCTGCGCGTTCGCCTTCGCGGCGTCGGCCTTCGCCAGCTCCTTCGCGGCCGTCTTCTGGGCGGTGTGGTCGAACGGCATGCTGCTCACGTCGATCGTGTCGCCGCGGGTGGTGTTGATGCCGGTGGCGGCGGCGATGACGTCGCGCAGGTCCTGCGGCTGGACGGTGCCGATGGAGGCCGCGTCCAGGATCACGCCGACGTGCAGCGACTTGACGCCGCCCGGGGCGGCGACGCGCTCCTCCTCGGTGGTGTCGACCGCGTTGTCCTGCGTCTTGCTGCCGTTCTCGTACGTCGACGCGCCGCCGCCGCTGGTCGTGGTCGTGTCCATCTGCCCGTCGGGGCCGACGACGCCGCCGGCGGCGCTGTTGAGGCCGGTGCCGTTGCCGTTGTACTTCTCGGTCTTCTCGGACTGCGAGAGCGGGACGACCTTCGGGTTGTACGTGTACTTCTTGGTCTTGGTGGTGGCCTGGTCGAAGTCGAGGTCCGCGGTCAGGTTGACCGTCGAGTGGCCGGGGCCGACGACGGTGTCGAGGACGGACTGGATCCGGCCCTGCATCTGGTCCTGGAACTCGTTGACCTGCTGCAGCCGGTTGCTGGCCGCGCCGGCGGTGGTGTCGTCCTGCAGGGTCAGCACCTTGCCGGTCGCGTCCGCGACGGTGACGTCCTTGGGGTCCAGCCCGTCGATGCTGGACGCGACCAGGTGGACGACGGCCTGGACCTGCTCGTCGGTGAGGCTGCTGCCGACCCGGGTCTTCACGAGCACGGACGCGGTGGCCGGGTCCTGCTCGTCGGTGAAGACCTGCTTCTCGGGCAGCGCGAGGTGGACGACAGCAGTGTCGACGCCGTTGATCGCCTCGATGGTCTTGGCGAGCTCGCCCTCCATCGCGCGCTTGAAGGAGGTCTGCTCCTGGAACTCCGAGGTGGAGAGGCCGGCGTTGTCGAGCAGCGAGTAGCCGCCCTCGTCGCTGGAGGCCGGGAGCCCCTTGCCGGACAGGGCGACGCGGGCGGAGTAGACCTGCTCCTGCGGCACCATCACGGTGGTGCCGCCGTTGGTCAGCTCGTACTTCACGCCCTCCTTGTCGAGCTCGTCGACGACCGCCGAGGCGTCCTCGCCGGAGAGGCTGGAGTAGAGCGGTGCGTAGGACGGCGCGGCGACCCAGCGGAAGACGAGGAAGCTCGCCAGCAGCAGGGCGGCGGTGCCGACGATCGCGACGGCCTTCTGGCCGTTGGTGAAGTCGCTGAAGGCGCGCAGGTAGCGCGAGAGGGTGCGGGTGATGTTGTCGCGCATGTCAGACGCTCATCCGCATGATCTCGGTGAACGCCTCGACCGCCTTGTTGCGGACGGCGACGGTCAGCTGCGTCGCCACCTGGGCCTCGGTCGCGGCGATCGTGTAGTCGTGGATCGCGTTGAGGTCGCCCGTCGCGGCCTGGACGGAGAGGTCGGAGGCCTTGTCGCCCATCGACTCCACCGAGTCGAGGCTCTTGACGAGGAGGTCGCCGAAGTCGCCGCTGGGACCGTCCGGGCCCTGCGGCCGGTCGGCGCCGAGCGTGGTGTCGGTGGCGCCGACGGTCGGGGTGGACGGGAGCTGCGGGAAGCTCAGCGCCTCGATGCCCATCGAGCTCATCGGCCCTCCCCGATGCTGAGGGCGGAGCCGTAGGTGTCCTGGGCGGTCTTGGTGACCTGCACCGAGGACTGGTAGCCGCGCTGGGCCATGATCAGCTGGCTCATCTCGCTGGCCATGTCGACGTCGGGGGCGCGGACGTAGCCGTCCGCGTCGGCGAGCGGGCTGTCGGGCATCGAGGTGACCCGGCCCTCAGCGCTGCTCTGCGCGAGGCCGGCCACGTCGACGCCGCCGTCGGCACGGGGCTGGAAGACGACGAACTTGGCCTGGTAGGCGTTCTCCGTCATCGGCTTGATCGTGTTGACGTTGGCGATGTTGCCGCCCAGCGCGTCCAGCCAGGTCTGGTGCGCGCCCAGACCGGTGTTGGCGATGCTCAGCATGTCGAAGGCGCCCATCAGGAGCCCGCCGCCGTCTTGAGCAGAGCGAGGTGGTCGGTCATCGCCCGGCCGAGGATCTGGTAGCTGTACTGCGTCTGCATCGCTGCGATGGTCTCCTTGCGCAGGTCGACGTTGTTGCCGTTGGCACCCACGGGGGTGTCGCTCGGCACCTCGGTCGCCGCGACGGGGGAGGCACCTGACCGGCCGGCCTCGAAGGAGCCACTGTCGATCGCCTCGCGCAGGCTCGACTCGAACTCCACGGACCGCGCCCGGAATCCGGGCGTGTCGACGTTGGCGATGTCGTCGGCGATGACGTTCTGGCGCTGCGAGAGTCCGTTGAGCGCGGTGTGCAGCGCAAGGCTGACCGCATCGGACACGGCGAAAGACACGGCTGTCCCCTCCGGGGATGAAGGCTGGTCGAGTGCCGGTCCGTCGGCGATCTGGGCGAGCTAGTCCGTGCTCACGTGACGGTTCGGCGCATCGCGCGCCCACCTGAGGGAAATGCAGAAGACGTCCTGCGGAGTGGCTGCTTGAGCGACCACCCCGCAGGACGTCCTGGGCCTGGGGCCCGGGAGGACCGAGGGGATCAGGCGACCATGACGACCGACAGCTGTCCGGCTCCGTAGCCGGCGATGTCGATCGACACGTCCTCACGGCGGCCCAGCGTCAGGGTCTGGGCCCGCACCAGCGGCGGCAGCGGTACGCCGGCCGGGTGCAGCTCGTGCAGGCGCAGGTGGTCGGCGCCGGGCTCGTTGAACATCGACGCGGCGATGTTGAGCACCTCGTAGAGGTTCTCCGCGAGCGTCTCGGTGAGCGCCCCCGCCTCGACGGCGGCGTCGGCGCCCCCGAGCGGGACCAGACCGAGCGCTCCGCCGGCGTACGCCGACACGCGCAGGTCGCACACGATCAGCCCGGTGATGCGCAGCGCGTCGTCGACGTACACGGCGACGCTGGCGGGCGCCTTCGGGCCGGGCGCGAACGGCGCCGACGGGGAGAGCGTGACGTCCCGACCGAGGACGCCTTCGAAGAGGTCCTTGATCTGCTTGGGCAGCGGGAGGTGGGACGGCATCAGCCGAGCACCTCGCTGAGCGCATCGCCGAACGTCTCGGCGGTGAACGGCTTGGCGATGAGGAACAGGGCGCCCGCCGCGGCGGCACGCTGGCGCATCTCCTCGGAACCCTCGGAGGTCACGAACCCGAACGGCACCTGCGAGCCGGAGGCGCGCAGCGCGCCGAGGCAGTCGATGCCGTTCATCTCGGGCATGTTCCAGTCCGAGAGCACCAGGTCGGGCTGCTCGGTGGCGACCTTCTCGAGGCAGTCGCGGCCGTTCTCGGCCTCGACGATCTCGTGGCCACCGTGGCCCGCCTGTCGCAGCGTCCGGATCACGATCTGGCGCATGACCCTGCTGTCGTCGGCGACGATGATCTTCATGTGGGATGACTCCAGTCTCAGGAGATGGGCTGGGGGAGGAGGTCGACGGGGGCGTCGGTGACGACGTGGACGGTGACCCGGACCGGCTCGCCGGCCCAGACCCCGTCGAAGCACGCGATCTCGGTCGCGCCCGACGCGTGGGCGGCGCGGCCGGCCGCGACGGCAGGCAGGGAGAGGGCGCTCGGTCCGGGCATGAGGCTCTTGAGGTTGCCGCCGACCATGTTGACGAGCTCGCCGACCGCGTCGGCGAGGTCGGCGTCGTCGGGGGCCTCGGGCCCCTCGAGGCCGAGCATGGTGGTGGTCAGCGACACCGCGAGCGCGGCGGACAGCTCGACGGTCACCGTCGCGTCCCAGCCGCCGGAGACCGACACGGCGGCCGACCAGGCCTGGCCCGCGGGGAACGGCCCACCCGGTGCGACGTCGGCCGGCAGGAGCGGCTCGACCTCGCCGAGGAAGCTCGTCCAGACCTGGTCGACGATGGCGTGCACGTCGGTGAGTGCGGGTGCGAGCGTCATGCGAGCGCCTCCACGGGCAGCAGGCCGAGCAGCTCGAGCTTCTCGACGATCGCGTCGGGGGTGAAGGGCTTGATGACGTATTCGTGCGCGCCGGCCGCGAGCGCCTTCACGATCTGGCCCTGCTCGCTCTCGGTGGTCACCGTCATCAAGGTGACGTGGCGCCACTCCTTGTTCGCGCGCACGCGGGTGATGAAGGTGTAGCCGTCCATGACCGGCATGTTCCAGTCGACCAGGCACAGGTCGGGGACCTGACCGGACTCGAAGAGGTCGAGCGCCTGCTGGCCGTCGCCGGCCTCGAGGGTCTCGAACTCCAGGCCGGCGACGATGCGGCGCAGGATGCTCCGCATCGCCCGGGAGTCGTCGATGATCATCGCGCGCATGTCAGGCTCCGATCCGTGCGGAAGTGGTGGTGGCAGTGGTGAGGGAGGATCCGAAGGGCCTGGTCGGCGTGTGCGTCGACGCGGTGCGCGGTACGCCGGCCGCGGGACGCAGCGACGGGACCCGGCCGAGCTGCTCACGGCTCCAGAGCGCCGCCACGTCGGGCGGCATGTCGAGGGTCGTCTCCGACGAGCCGAGCAGCAGGTAGCCGTCGGTCGCGACGTGGGGGCGCATCCGGCGCAGCACGTCGTACTTCGTCGGGGTGTCGAAGTAGATCAGGACGTTGCGCAGCAGCACGACGTCGAAGGTCCCGACGGTGGTGAACGCGTAGGCGTCGGCCAGGTTGAGGTGCTGGGTGCGGACCATCCGCTTGAGCTGCGGGCTGACCTCCCACTCGGTCCCGGCCCGGGCGAAGTGGCGGACCAGGGTGGCGGCGGGTAGGCCGCGGTTCATCTCGACCTGGCTGTAGCGGCCGGCGTCGACGCGGGCGAGCATCGCGGTGGACACGTCGGTCGCGAGGATGTCGGCGGTCCAGCCGGCCGGCAGGTGCTGGTCGAGCAGCATCGCGATCGAGTAGGCCTCCTGGCCGCTCGAGCACGCCGCCGACCAGATCCGCAGCCGACGCGTGAGCGACCGGCTCTCGAGGAGCTTCGGCAGCATCAGGTCGGTGAAGGCCTGGTAGGGCGTCTGGTCGCGGAACCAGCTGGTCTCGTTGATGGTGAGGGCGTCCAGCGCGTTGCGGCGCTCGCTCAGGTCGGTGCGGACCCGCGCGATGTAGGCCTCGACGTCGGGGCAGCCCGCGGCCGTGGCGAGCGGCATCAGCCGAGCCTCGACGAGGTACTCCTTGCCCGCGTCGTAGACCATCGCCGTCTCGCGACGCACGAGGGCGGCGATCAGCTGGAAGCTCGAGGAGGAGATGGTCACGGCGTATTGATCGGACGGCGCTTCTCGCTCCTGAGCCGAACCTGCGGGCGTGATCCATCTTGCACCGTGCGTCGCGGCAGGCTCAGGAGCGGCTCCGGCGGGCCGATGGTCGTCGCGTGATCCGAGTTCTGGTGGTGGACGACTCCGCCCTCATCCGTCGCCTGATCTCCACCGCGCTCTCAGGGGCCGCCGACATCGAGATCGTGGGCACCGCCCGCGACGGTCTCGAGGCGGTCGACCTCGTCGAGGAGCTGACGCCGGACGTCGTGACGCTCGACATCGAGATGCCACGGCTCGACGGGCTCGGCGCCCTCGTGCGGATCCGCGAGCGGCACCGCCGGCTGCCGATCATCATGTTCTCCACGCTCACCGAGCGGGGAGCCTCGGCAACCCTCGACGCGCTCTCCCGCGGCGCCTCGGACTACGTCACCAAGCCGTCGAACACCGGCTCGGTGGCCGAGGGCCTGGCCAGCGTGCGCGACCAGCTGGTCCCGCGGATCCGCGCCCTCGCCGGCGTCCGGATGCTCACGCCGCGGCCGGTCCCGCAGCGGCCCGTCACCGCCCCCGTGAAGCCGGCCGCCGGCTCGCCGCAGGTGCTCGTGATCGGCTCCTCGACGGGCGGCCCCGACGCGCTGGCCGGCCTGCTCGGGCAGCTGCCGGCCGATCTTCGCGTGCCGGTGGTCGTCGTGCAGCACATGCCTGCCGTCTTCACCACGATGCTCGCCCAGCGCCTCGACCGGAGCACGCCCTTCGCCGTGCGTGAGGCGGCCGAGGGCGACGTGCTCCGCGCCGGCGAGGTGCTCATCGCGCCGGGCGACTTCCACGTCCGGCTCGCGTCCGGCGGAGGCGGCGTCCGCGTCCGGCTCGACCAGGGGCCGGCCGAGAACTTCTGCCGCCCCGCCGTGGACGTCCTGTTCCGTTCCGCGGCGGAGACGTACGGCGGCCGCGTGCTCGCCGCCGTCCTGACAGGTATGGGCCAGGACGGGCTCGTGGGCGTCCGGGCGCTGACGGCTCGGGGTGCGCGGGTGATCGTCCAGGACGAGGCCACCTCGGTGGTGTGGGGCATGCCGGGCGCGGTCGCGCTCGCCGGCCTGGCCGACGAGGTCGTGCCGCTGCCGGAGCTGCCGCGTCGTCTCGTCGCCGCGCTGCGCTAGTCCGCGGGCAGCTCGACCTGCAGCGCCTCGAGGAAGTCCGGGGAGACGGGCGACCGCGCGCCGGTGGTGAGGTGACCGACCCGGTCGTGCAGCGTCCGGGTGTCGATCGGCCGCTCGTCGTGCCGCGCCTGCCCGGACCGCTCGCCGACCAGTCGCTGGTGTCGCTCGACGAGGCTCTGGGCGCGGTCGAGCAGGTAGCGCGGGATCGTGCTGAGCGCCGCGGGGAGCCGCAGGTCGAGGTCGGCGTCGGTGACGCCCAGCTGCTCGGCCCGGCTCACCTGGAGCTCGAGTCGGTCGAGGGCCGGCTCCCACTCAGCCGCCGGCATGGCGTCGCGCTCGGCCATCAGCACCTCCTCGCCCGGCGTCGCGGGTCGCGACGGAACACGGCGATGCTAGGCCGGAGCCGGCACCCGCCGGCAGGTCCGTTCGGACTCCGTCCACCGGGCCCCGGGGGTCCCGGGCGCTTGCCCGATCGGGCCAAGCGACGCTGGGGTGCGTCCGGATTCAGGCGGTGACGTCGAGGTAGACCGACGTGGCGGCCCGGTGGGTGGCCGGCACGGCGGCGCGGCGTGCGCGCCGGGTGTAGTCGAGTGCGCCGCGCGCGGCGGCGAGCACCGGGGCGCCCTCGTCGAGGGTGCGTCGCTGGCGCTCGACCAGCTCAGAGGCTTGGTCGGCGAGCTCGAGGGGGAGCGGTCCGAGGTCCGCGGGCGGCTGCCAGGCGGCGTACGACTCGGTCCCGCCGGCAGCGAGCGAGCGCTGCGCGTCCGCGACCGACCGCTCGAGCTCGTCGAGGACCGCGGCCCAGGCCGTCAGCCGGTCCGACATCAGGCGCTCACCGCGGCCAGCAGGGCGGCCTGGCGCCAGGTGTCGCACAGCTCGCGGGCGATCTTGACCGCCTCGGCCGCAGCCGCCCGGTCACGGGCGATGTTGGCGCTGACGAGCTGGCGCTGCAGGTAGTCGTAGAGCGCCATCATCTCGGCGCCGGCGGGCATCCTGTCGACGTCGAGGGTGGACTGGAGCTCGGTCACGATCGCCTGCGCGTGCTGCAGCTGGGAGTTGCACTCCTCGTGCAGACCGGCGGCGAGCGCGGCCTCGCCGCGCTCGGCATCGAGCACGAGACGGTCGAACAGCATCACCAGGAGCCGGGCAGGGCTGGCCGTGGCCACCGCGTTGCCCTGGTAGGCGTTCCGTGCACTCTGCTTGGCGTAGTTCATCGTTCCCTCCGGGCCTTCAGTCGTCCGAGCTGCTGGTCAGGCTCTTGAGCTGCGTCGTCAGCCAGCTGGACTGGCTCTGGAGCTTGCTCAGCACCGTCTCGAGGGCGGTGTACTGCTTGGTGAGCGAGGTCTGCTTCATGGCGAGCCGCTCGTCCCAGGCCGCGATCTCGTCGTTGTAGCGGTCGATCTGCGAGTTCTCGCTCTTGATCGTCAGCGTCAGCGCACCCGTGCTCGAGTCGCTCTGCGACTTGGCGATGCTCCCGACCCGAGAGGTGAAGCCGTTCGCGCCGATGAAGGCGTCCTGAACGCCCTTCGGATCGGTCTGGTAGGCCGTCTGGAACTTCGACTGGTCGAAGGTCAGGTGTCCTTCGGTGTTGAGGTCGAGGCCCATCTTCGCCAGCGTCGCGCCGCCACCCGGGAAGATCGTGTTGAGCAGCTGGTCGGAGATCGCCCGCAGGGTCGTGTCCCCGGGCAGCACGCCGCCGCCGGAGGGCGCCTGTCCAGCGACGATGACGCCGTACGACGTGGTGTCGGCGATCTGGTCGATGACGCCGTTGATCTGACTGACGAACGCGCTCAGCGCGCCGGCTCGGCTGGAGCCGTCGTCGGCGACGGCCAGCGTGATCGGGCCGGCGCCCTTCGCCGCGGCGGTGAGGGTGACGTCGACCCCGGGCATCAGGGCGGTGAAGGTGTTGCTGCGCTGCGGCGCCAGGTGGACACCGCCCACGGTGATGTCGGCGTCGGTGCCGGCGGCGCGGCCGCCGGCGATCGTCGTGTCGGGACCGCCCATGAGGGCGCCGGCCGGCTGGATGCCGTCGGGGGACGGCTCGGTGATGTCCAGGTTGCCCTGTCCGGTGGCGACCTGGCTGACCACCAGGCGGTACTGGCCGTTGCCCGTGCTGACCGCGGTGGCGTTCAGGAGCGGGGTGCCGTTGGCGTCCTTCAGCCCGTTGAGCGAGCTGATCACGGTCGAGAGCTTGCCGTCGGCCAGCGCGACGGAGGCGGTGGTGCCGTCCGAGAGCTTCACGTCCAGGCTGGTCGCCGACGTGACGGTGTCGGAGAGGCCGGCCGCGGTCGTGTAGGTGTTGCTGGCCGCGGTCGCGACGTCGTTGACCGTCATGGAGACGCTGGCCTGGCTGGCGGAGCTCGACGCGGAGATCTTGACCGCGGTGCTCGACGAGGTGGCGGTGAGCTTGGTCCAGGTCGACCCGGTGGCGAAGCTGTCGGCGCTCTTCTGGAGCGCGACGAGCGCGGTGTTGAGGCCCTGCAGGGCGCCGACCGTCGTCTGCTCGCTGGCGAGCGTCGTCTTGAGCCGGTCCTGGGGCGCCTTCTCGATGGCCATGAGCTGGCTGATGATGCTGGCCGAGTCCAGCCCGCTGCCCAGGCCGGTGAAGGTGATTGCACTCGCCATCGCTTGCTCCTCGGAGTTGCTCTAGAGAACGGACGACGGGTGCTGCCGGGATCGCCGGCAGCACCCGTCGGGGTGTTGCTGCTGCGCCTGGGCGCAGCCTCAGGCTCAGCCGAGGAGCTTGAGGATGCCCTGCGAGGACTGGTTCGCCTGCGCGAGCATCGAGATGCCGGCGTTCTGCAGCACCTGCGTGCGGGTGAAGTTGCTCATCTCCTGGGCCATGTCGGTGTCCTGGATCGAGCTGTTCGAGGCCTGCAGGTTCTGCTGCGTGACCGTCAGGTTGTTGATGTGGTGCTGGAACTGGTTCTGCGTCGCACCGAGGGTGGCGCGGGCGGTCGACACGTTCTGGATGGCGGTGTCGATCTTGCCGATGGCCGCCTCGGCGTTGACCTGGCTGGTCAGGTCGACCGAGCCACCGAGGAGGTCGGTGGCCTTGAAGCCGCCGCCGGTGCCGGCCGCGGCGGTGACGCCGGTACCGGCACCACCCGTCGCGGTGAAGGCGGTGGCGATGCCGTCCTTGGCGGTGATCGCCAGGGCGCCGTTCTTGTCGACGCTCGCGGAGTAGTTCGCCTTGAACGCGGCGTCGTTGTTCAGCTTGTCAGCCGCGGCGGCGGCGGTGTCGGCGTTGCTGATCGTGGCGGTGGTCGTGGTCACGACTCCGCCGTGGGTCAGCACGACGGCGGCGGCGGTGCCCGCGAAGCTGCCGGCGGCGAAGACGCCGGAGGCGGCCTTGGCGCCCTGGCTGATGTTGACGTCCAGGGTGTCGTTGGCGGCGTAGCCGACCTGGAACTTCTTGCTGGTGAAGTTGCCGTCCAGCAGCTTGATGTTGTTGAAGGTGGTGTTGTCCGCGATCTTGTCGAGCTCGGTGCTGAGCGCGTTGACCTCGGTCTGGATGTCGTTGCGCGATGCGGTGTCGTTCGAGTCGTTGGCGGACTGGACGGCGAGGGTACGCATGCGCTGCAGGATCGAGTGCGTCTCGGAGAGGGCGCCGTCAGCGGTCTGGACGACGTTGATGCCGTCCTGAGCGTTGCGGACGGCCTGGCCGATGCCGTTGATCTGCGAGGTCAGGCCCTGCGAGATGGCCAGACCGGCGGCGTCGTCCGCGGCGCGGTTGATCCGCAGACCCGAGGAGAGACGCTCGTTGGAGGTCGACTGCGACTGCTGCGTCTTGTTGAGGTTGTTGTACGCGGTCAGGGCGTCGACGTTGGTGTTGATGCGGAGGCTCATGAGAGGTTCCTTCCTGAATAAGCCTGGGTGTGTTCGAGGAGTCCGTCCGTGGTCTCCTGCCGGTGGGTTGTTCGGCCCCGGCGGGACCGGTCTGAGCCGGAATCGCGAGAATTTTCAGAAGAAGTCGGACGTGCCGGCCCGGTCGCCCCGAAATGGCCCTCGGCCCGCTGCGAGCGCAGCGGGCCGAGGAGCGGGACGAACGTGGAGCGTCAGCCAGCGACGTCGAGTCGGCGCGGGGCCGGGGCGACCGGCGCGGCGACCTGACGGGAGAGCTGGGCGGTGACCTGCGGCGAGCGACGGGCGCCCTCGGCGTGGCGCGCGGCGACGGCGGCGAAGTAGGCCTCGCGTCGGCGGCTCGCGCAGCCGCCGGGCTTGCCGGACTGCTTGACGAGCGAGGGTTCGAGGGCGTTGTTGAGGGCGTCGCGCAGCAGCACGAGCGCCTCGGCGCGCATCTGGGAGATGCGGGAGTCGGTGACCCCGAGGTCTGCGGCGATGTCGGCCATCGGACGCTCGGCGAAGAAGTAGTCCTGCACGACGACGCGCAGCCGCTCGGGCAGCTCGGCGATCGCCTCGACCAGGTAGGCGAGCTTCTCCTGGTGCTCGACCAGCTGCTCCGGGCTGGGCGCTTGGGTCGGCAGCAGCTCGTCGAGGGACGACGTGGTCGCCCCCTGCAGGGAGAGGACCTGGGCCCGGCTGACGTCGTCGTCGTTGGCGACGACCTCGTCGGGGGAGAGGCCCATCGCGCTGGCGACCTCGGCCACGGAGGGCGTGCGGCCCAGCGACGACGCGAGCCGCGACCGGGTGTCGTCGAGATCGCGGGCCCGGCGGCGGACCGAGCGGGAGGCCCAGTCGACACTGCGCAGCTCGTCGACGATCGCCCCGCGGATCCGCGTGGCGGCGTACCGCTCGAACGGCACGCCCCGCTCGGCGTCGAAGGCCTGGGCGGCCTGGACCAGCGCGGTCAGGCCGGCGGACGTCAGGTCGTCGCGGTTGACGTGCGACGGGACCCGGCCCATCGTCTCGCGGACGATGTGTCCGACCAGCGGCATGTTGCTGGTGATCAGGTGGTCGACGCCGAGGCCGTCGTGGGTAGCAGTCACGTGGAGAACTGTTGCAAGCCTGTTGACCAAAACGAGGCGAAATCCACGGACTTCCCTCGTTCGCACCATGAAATGGGGCCCCTGGTCCTAGTCAGACCACCTCCCGCACCACCCGGACGGACTACTTGATGACTAGACGTGGCCATTCCGGTGCGAAATCAACCCGATGGCAACAAGGCCTCAGTTTTCGTCCGGACCGGGCGATCTGTCCTCTGAGACCCGACGGGAGGGTCCCAGAATCGAAAGGTCCGGACATGGAGAAGCTGTCGCTCATCCTGTGGCGCGAGCGTGAGCTGCTCGAGCTGCTCGCCTACAAGCTCGAGGTCGAGAAGCTTGTGCTGGCCGGCGGCCAGAGCGGATGGCTGAGCCGCGCCAACCGCGAGGTCGAGGACGTCCTGGTGACGCTCCGCGAGACCGAGGTGCTGCGCGCGATGGCCACCGACGAGGCGGCCCACGAGGTCGGCCTCGACACCAACCCGGGCCTGTCGATGCTCGCCGAGGCGGCCGAGGAGCCGTGGCGCACCATCCTGCTCGACCACCGTGAGGCATTCCTGGTGATCACCCGCCAGATCGCTGACCTCTCCGACGCCACCAAGGGCCTGATCACGACCGGCTACCGCTCCGCCCAGGAGACGCTGCTCGCCATCAGCGGCACCACCGAGGGCTACACCCCCGACGGCGCGGCGGTTGCGGCTACGCCGACCCGCCACCTGATCGATCGGAGCCTGTGACGATGGTCGGCACCTTCGGTGGCCTCAACACCGCGCTGAGCGCCCTGCGCTACCAGCAGGTCGCGCTCGACGTCTCCAACAACAACATCGCCAACGTCAACACCGAGGGCTACGTCCGCCGCAGGGCCGAGTCCGGCGCCGTCGCGGCGCCCGACCAGCCGGCGATGTGGTCGCAGTATGTCGGCCACGGCGACGGCGTCGCCGTGCAGTCGGTCTCCCGCCTGGTCGACCCGCTGCTCGACGCCCGCTCCCGCCGCGAGAACGGCTCGCTGTCCTACCTGTCGACCCAGCAGACGATCCTCAACCGGGTCGAGACGGGCGTCAACGAGCCAGGCCCCAACGGGCTCTCCGCTGCGCTCCTCGATCTCCGCTCGGCGTTCCAGAACCTCGTCTCCGACCCCGGCGGCGCGGCCGCGCGCCAGGTGGTCCTCGAGAAGGCGGGCGCCGTCGCGAGCGCTTTCAAGACGCAGTCGGACAACGTCACCACCGAGATGGCCGACCAGCAGATGCACGCGGCGACCGCCGTCCAGCAGGTCAACGACACCGCCACCGAGCTGGCGCGCCTCAACAAGACCATCAGGATCGCCCAGGTCAACAAGACCGACGTCGGCTCGCTGTCGGACCAGCGCGACCTGCTCGCGCTCAACCTCGCCAAGCTCACGGGCGCCGAAGTGAAGGTGCAGCCCGACGGGCAGTACGACGTCGCGGTCAACGGCGTCGCACTGGTCACCGGCGACACCGCCCGGCAGCTGACCGCGAGCGGCACCCCGACGGCGCTTGCGATCGCCGGTGATCCCGTGCCGGCCGGCGTCAGCGGCGAGCTCGGTGGCGTCCTGGACGCGCTGAACGACACCCTGCCGGCGTACCAGAAGTCCCTCGACGACATCGCCACGACTTTCATGGACCAGATGAACGCGCAGCACCGCGCGGGCAAGGACCTCAACGGCGTCGCCGGAGGCGACCTGTTCACACTCGACCCGGCGGACCCGGCCGGGTCCCTGTCCGTCGCGTTCACCGATGGCAAGCTGCTCGCCGCCTCTTCCGGCGGAGCGAAGGACGGTGGCAACGCCGACGCCCTGAGCACGGCCACCACCGTCGGGTCCGACTACGCCGCCCTCGTGACGAGCTTCGGTGGCACGGTCGCCAGCATCAACCGACAGACGACCACCCAGCAGGCGCTCACCGGTCAGGTCGACGACGAGCGCGAGCAGATGGCAGGCGTCAGCCTGGACGAGGAGACGGTGAACATGGTCGCGGCCCAGCACGCCTACGAGGCGGCCAGCAAGGTGATGACGGTCCTGGACTCGCTCCTCGACACGCTCATCAACCGCACGGGGGTGACCCACTGATGGCGATCACTCGCGTGACCCAGCGGATGCTCTCCCAGCGGTCGCTGACCTCCGTGCAGAGCGGCCTCAACCGGATGGCCAAGGTCCAGGAGCAGCTCCAGACCGGCAAGAGGATCAATCGGCCGTCGGACTCGCCCGCGGACACGGGCACCGCCCTGCGGGTGCGCAGCTCGCTCGCGGACCAGCACCAGTACATCCGCAACGCCGCCGACGGTGTCGCCTGGCTCGGCACCGTGGACAGCACGCTGAGCGGCATCGTCACCCAGGTGACGAGGGCGCACACGCTCGGTCTCCAGGGCGGCAACACCGGTTCGCTGTCACAGGCCGCGCTCGACGCGCTGGCGACCGAGGTCGACCAGATCCGGGAGAGCGTGCTGCAGCAGGCCAACACCCAGTACCTCGGCCGTCCCGTCTTCGGCGGGACGACGGACGGGTCGCTCGCCTTCAAGGAGGACGGCACCTATGCCGGCGACGGCGGATCCGTGATGCGACGCGTGGGCGCCGACGTCACCGTCCGGGTCGACGCCGACGGGATCGAGACCTTCGGGGCGGACGGGGACAACGTCTTCAGCCACCTGGCCGACCTCTCCAAGTCGCTGCGCCTTGGCGACTCGGCCGGTATCCAGGACGGCATCGCCAACCTGGCCGACGACCTCACCAACCTCAGCGGGGCCGAGGCGAGTGAGGGTGCGCGCTACAACCGCATCACCCACGCCAGTGACCTGGCCAATCAGTCCGTGCTCCAGCTGACGACCTCGCTCACCGATGTCGAGGACGTCGACCTGGCAGCGGCGACCGTCGACCTGCAGACGCAGGAGGTCGCCTACCAGGCCGCGCTGGCGGCGACCGGCAAGACCATCCAGCCCAGTCTCTTGGACTTCCTGCGATGATCGCCACCATGACCAGGCCGTCCGGACCGTCGGCGCACACGCCGTCGGTGCCCGTCATCGAACTCGTCCGACCGATGCCGGGCTTCCCGGCCGCCCAACGGTTCGCCCTGCAGCCGCTGGACGAGTCGGGCGTGCTCAGCGCCCTGCGGTCCCTCGACCACGCCGACCTGCGGTTCCTCGTGGTGCCTCCGGGCGACTTCCACCCGACGTACGCGCCCGAGATCGACGACGAGGCGGCCGCCGAGCTCGGCCTGGATACCGCCGACGACGCGCTCGTGCTGCTCGTCGTGCACGCCGGCCGCGACCTGGCGTCGACCACGGTCAACCTGCGCGCGCCGATCGTGGTCAACATGGTGACCAGCCGCGCCGCCCAGGTGATCCTGGACGACCCGTCGCTGCCGGTGGCCGCCCCGCTGCTCGGCTAGGGCGCGCACGATAGCGTGGACCCATGCTGGTCCTGAGCCGTCGCGTCGGCGAGAGCATCGTCGTGGGTGACGACGTCACGATCACGGTCCTCGAGGTCCGTGGCGACGTCGTCCGCATCGGCATCGACGCGCCCCGCTCGGTCGCCGTGCACCGCGCCGAGCTGCTCGTCGAGCTGGCCGCCAGCAACCAGGAGTCGGCCTCGCCCAGCGGCGACGCCGTCGCGTCGCTGTCCGAGGAGCTCACGAAGGTCCTCCGCCCGCGCCCCTGACCCGCCGAGTCCCGTGCACTTCGTGCCGACTCGGCCTTCCAGGGACGCGAACTTCTGCCGACTCGGCCGCCGGACCGGCTCAGGAGCCGTGGCCCAGCGCCGATAGACCAGGCGAGGAGGCCGTATACATGGACGACGACGCCGAGATCATCGCCGAGTTCCTCGTGGAGAGCCACGAGAACCTGGACCAGCTGGACCGTGACCTGGTGGAGCTGGAGCAGCACCCCGGATCACGGGAGCTGCTGTCGAGCATCTTCCGCACGATCCACACCATCAAGGGGACCAGTGGGTTCCTAGCGCTCGGCCGGCTGGAGCGGCTCACGCATGTCGGCGAGACGCTGCTGTCGCAGCTGCGCGACGGCCAGCGGACGATGACCGAGCCGCTCACCGGCGCCCTGCTGCGGATGGTCGACACCGTCCGCGCGCTGCTCGACGTGATCGAGCGGACCGGCCGGGACGACGACCCGTCGGTCGACGTGGATCCCGTCATCGCGGCGATCGAGGCGCTGCTGGCCGGCCACGTGGCCGAGGCCCCCGTCGCGGCAGTGACCCAGCCCGTCAACGGTGCTGTCAGCGGTGCTGTCAACGGCACGGTCAACGGCTCGGCGAACGGGGCCGTGAACGGGGTGGCGCAGGCCGTCGCCCTGCTCGAGCGCCCCGACGCGCCTGACGTGACGGGCCCGACGGACACCGATGTCTCCGTGCCGGCCAGCCGCGAGGAGCGTACGCCGGCCGAGCCGGTCGTCCCGCCCGTCGCCGAGGAGCCCGCCGAGCCGGTCCACCTTCCGGAGCCGGTCCAGCCCGTCGAGCCCATCGAGCCGGCCCACCCGGCCGACGAGGACCCGGTCGAGCGCCGGACGATCGTCGACGCCAGCGTGCGCGTCGACGTCGACCTGCTCGACCAGCTCGTCGACCTGGTCGGTGAGCTCGTGCTGACCCGCAACCAGCTGCTGCAGCGCACCGCACTGGCCGAGGACGTCGAGCTGACCCGCGCGAGCCAGCGGCTCGACCTGGTCGCCAGCGAGCTGCAGGAGTCGGTCATGAAGACCCGCATGCAGCCCATCGGCCAGGTCTGGGCCAAGATGCCGCGGATGGTCCGCGACCTGTCCCACCAGCTCGGTCGCGAGGTCGACCTGGTGATGGAAGGCCACGAGACCGAGCTCGACCGGAGCCTCCTGGAGGCGCTCAAGGGCCCGCTCACCCACCTGGTCCGCAACTCCATGGACCATGGCATCGAGCGGCCCGACGACCGGGCCGCCGCCGGCAAGCCTCGCTCGGGCCGGCTGCACCTGCGCGCCTTCCACGAGTCCGGCCAGGTCGTCGTCGAGATCACCGACGACGGCAAGGGCATCGACGCCGACACGATCGCCTCCGTCGCGATCGCCCGCGGAGTGGTCTCGCGCGAGCAGATCGCCCGGATGGACTCGCGCGAGATCGTCAACCTGATCTTCCGGCCGGGGTTCTCCACGGCCAGCGAGGTCACGAACGTCTCCGGGCGTGGCGTCGGCATGGACGTCGTGCGCACCAACATCGAGCGCATCGGCGGCTCGGTCGACCTGCAGACCGAGGCCGGTCGCGGGACGACCGTCCGCGTGCGGATCCCGCTGACGCTCGCGATCATCCCGGCGCTCGTCGTCGGCGAGGGTATGGAGCGCTACGCGATCCCGCAGGCCAACCTGGTCGAGCTCGTCCGGCTCGAGGTCGGGGACCCCAACCTCGAGCGCCTCGACGGCGCACCGGTGCTCCGCCTGCGCGGCCGGCTGCTGCCGCTCGTCTCCCTCGGGGAGGCGCTCGCTCCGGAGGGCCAGAACGCGGCGGCCCGCCGCGGCGACCTCGGTGCGCTCACCGTCGTCGTGCTCCAGGCCGACGACGTACGGTTCGGCCTCTGCGTCTCCGAGGTGCACGACACCCAGGAGATCGTGGTCAAGCCGATCGGCCGCCAGCTCAAGAGCCTGGCGATGTACGCCGGCGCCACGATCATGGGCGACGGCCGGGTCGCTCTCATCCTCGACGTCACGGGCCTGGCCCGTGAGCAGGGCATCGACCCCACGGTGGCCGACACGGCCGAGCTGCGCTCGACCGAGGACGACCGCCGGGCACTGCTCGTGCTCGAGCTCGCCGGCGGACGCCGGGCCGCGCTGCCGCTTGCCGCGGTCGCGCGTCTGGAGGAGTTCGGCCGCGATCGCGTCGAGCGGTCCGGGAGCGCCGAGGTGGTGCAATACCGCGGCGGCCTGCTGCCGCTGGTCCGGCTCGCCCCGGCGATCGGGCTGCCCGACACGTCCGACGGTCAGGACACCATGTCGGTCGTCGTGCACGAGATCGGCGACCGCGCGGTCGGGATCGTCATCGACCGCGTCCTCGACGTCGTCGAGACCGCCGTGTCGTCCTCGCCCGTCGGCAACCGTCCCGGCGTGACCGGCACCGCCGTCGTCCAGGACCGGGTGACCGACCTGGTCGACCTCGACTCGGTGGTCGCGTGGGCCGGAGTGTCCGCGTGATCCCCATGAACGCGACCGCCGTGTGCGGAAGGAGTGAAGCATGAAGGCGCTGACCGACGTGGCTCAGTACTGCACGTTCTGGATCGACGGGCTCTTCTTCGGCGTCGACGTCGACGACGTCCAGGAGGTGCTCCGGCACCAGCCGATGACCCCGGTCCCGCGTGCGAGCGAGGGCGTCAAGGGCCTGATCAACCTGCGGGGGCAGATCGTCACCGCCGTCGACCTGCGCTTCCGGCTCGGCCTCCCGCCGCGCACGGGGGAGCGGTTGCCGATGAACGTGATCGTGCGCAGTCGCGGCGAGGTCATCAGCCTCCTCGTCGACGACATCGGCGACGTCGTCGACACCGACGGGCTCAGCTTCGAGCCGATCCCGTCCAACCTGCCGGCCAAGGTCCAGGACGTCGTCCACGCCGTCCGGCCGCTCGCCGACAGCCTGCTCCTGGTCCTCGACTCCGACCGCGCCGTCGAGGTCCTGGCCGCCTGACCGCCAGGTGCAGCTCAGGGTTCGTCCTTCTGGCAGTCCGCTCCGACGGACGTCCAGCGGGGCGAACCCTGAGTCACCTGTGCTGCCGCCCCCGGACACGACTGATCCCGGGCCCTGCCTGGAACGAGGGCGGGACCCGGGATCCGGTGTCTCTAGATCGCGGCCTCGGTGACGGGGACGACCGGGCGCGAGCGGGGGATGCTGACCGGCGCGGCCGCCTGGCCCTCGCCCCGCAGCTTGAGCGCGAGGACGGCCGCCTGGGTGCGGTGACGTACGCCGAGCCGGGCGAGCAGCCCCGTGACGTGGTTCTTGACCGTCTTCTCGGCGAGGTAGAGGCGCTCGGCGATCTGGCGGTTGGTGAGTCCCTCGGCGATGAGGAAGAGGATCTTGCTCTGCTGCGGGGTCAGGTCGGTGAGCAGGTCGACCGAGCGGCGGTGGAACTGCACCTGCTCGACGACCCGGGTGGCGACCACGGGGTCGATGAGGCTGTGGCCGCTGGCGACGAGACGGACGCCGCTGACCAGCGAGCTGCCCTCGATCTGCTTGAGGACGTAGCCGGCCGCACCGGCCAGGATGGCCGCCGAGATGGCGCTGTCGTCGTCGTACGTCGTCAGGATGAGGCCCTTGATGGAGGGGTCCACCGCCCGCACGTCGCGGCACACGTCGATGCCGGACCCGTCCGGCAGGTTGGCGTCGAGGACGCACACGTCGGGGCGGACGGCGAGGATGGCCTCGGTCGCGCCGGCGGCGGTGGCCGCCTCGCCGACGATCTCGATGTCGCCCTCCGACTCGAGCAGATCCCTCACACCCCGTCGGACGATCTCATGGTCGTCGACGAGGAACACGCGGATATGACCACCCATGGGGGAGATTCTCCCGATCCGGACAGCGTCTCCGCAGGTGAATGGGCACACCGGTCCCAGGATCGCCCGAACGCCGCATCGGGTAGCCCGAACGGGCCAGGTGCGGCTACTTGACGCCGCTGCGACGGGTCGCCGTCGCCGGGACCGGCGCTGGAGCTGCCGCGACGGTCCCGCGGAGCTGGCCGAGCAGGTCGACGAGGTCCGTCCTCGTGATCCGTCCCCCGGTCGGCGCGAAGGTCCCGCGCATCCGCTCGAGCGCCTGATCGTCGGTCAGGCCCCTCCGGATCGCGACCCGGTAGACGGTGTCACCCGCCGTGAAGTCCAGGTCGGCCACGTGCGCAGAGAAGTAGCCACGCACGCGGTCGTGCAGGAGGACCTGCTCGCCGGGCTCCAGTCCTCGCGGAAGGTCAGCGGCGACGTGGGAGACGAGCAGGGAGCGGCGACGCAGGCTGAAGTCGCCCAGCTCCACCTCGATGCTCTGCATGTCCCCTCCTCCGCGTCCGCGATGCGACCGTTCGACCCCGCCTCACCAACGAGGACGACCGGGCGAGGTGACGCGCATCGGCAAACTCGGGACGTAGGTCCCGACCCGAGCCTACTGGTGGGTAGGAAACCGCCCGGAGTCATGGCAAGGTGGCCCGGTGACCACGGACCGCGAGCACCCCAGCCCCGACCGAGACCTCGACGGGGATCTGGACCGGGATCTCGACCGGGATCTCGACATCGTCCTCCTCGGTGCCACCGGCTTCACCGGTGCGCTGACCGCCGCCTACCTCGCCGAGCACGCCCCCGAGGGGCTGCGCTGGGGGCTGGCCGGCCGCAACCAGGAGCGGCTGGAGCAGGTGCGGGCAGGGCTCGGGCCGGCGTACGCCGACCTGCCGCTGCTCCACGCCGACGTCTCCGACCCCGCGTCGCTCGCGGCGGTGGCCGCGCGCACCCGCGTCGTCGCCACGACCGTCGGCCCCTACCTCCAGCACGGCGAGGCGGTGGTGCGCGCGTGCGCCGACGCCGGGACCGACTACGTCGACCTGACCGGTGAGCCGGAGTTCGTCGACCGGATGTTCGTCGCCCACCACGCGACCGCCGAGCGGACGGGAGCCCGGCTCGTGCACGCGGCCGGGTTCGACTCCGTCCCGCACGACCTGGGCGTCCTGCACCTGGTCCGCGAGCTCGAGAGGAGCGGCCCGGTCACCGAGCCGCTCACCGTGCGCGGCGTGGTGCGCAGCAACGCGGCAGCCTCGGGCGGGACGCTGCACTCCGCGCTCGGCCAGTTCGCCCGCGCCCGCCCGATGGCCGAGGCGGCCAAGGCCCGCCGGCGCGCCGAGCAGCGGCCGGGCGATCGTTCGTCGCGGTCGGTCCAGGGCCGGCCGGGGCGCGACGCCGAGCTGGGCTACTGGCTGGTGCCCCTGCCGACCATCGACCCCGTGATCATCGCCCGTAGCGGCCGGGCCCTGCCGGCGTACGGCCCCGAGTTCCGCTACTCGCACTTCGCCGGGACCAAGACGCTGCGCTACGCGGTCGGGGGCGCCGCGGTCGTCGGCGCGATCGCCGCAGCGGCCCAACTGCGACCCCTGCGCGAGGCGATCGGGCGCCGGCTGCCCCAGGGCGACGGGCCTTCCGAGCGGCGCAGGGAGAAGTCGTACTTCACCGTCGACCTCGTCGGCGAGACGGGCGGCCGCCGGATCCACACCCGCGTGTCCGGTGGCGACCCCGGCTACACCGAGACCTCGAAGATGCTCGCCGAGACGGCCCTCTCCCTCGCCCTCGACGACAACCCGCCGACCGCGGGGCAGGTGACCACGGCCCAGGCCGTGGGCGACCGGCTGCTCGAGCGACTTCAGCGGGCGGGGATTCGCTTCGAGCGGATCTCCTGAGCCGGACGCGCGTCACTCAGGCGCGTCGCTCAGGTCCGGGGCGGCCCGGCCGAAGGGAGCATCGGTGACCGGCTCGGTCACGTTTCTGGCCCCATCGTCCCCCGAGGTCCTCCATGACTGCCGTGAGCATTCCGCCCCGTGCCGCAACGCTGCCGGACGTACGACGTCTCGGCGTCGCCCGTCGCTTCGTCGCCTGGTTCGCCGACCGCGGCATCCAGACCAAGCTGCTGACCACGGTCGCGGTCCTGGGCGCGGTCGCGATCACGTGCACCATCTACGCCGCATCGAGCCTGCACCACGCGAGCGACGAGATCACCACGCTCGCCGACACCCAGGGCGCGGTCGCCACCCCGCTCGCCGAGATCCACGCCAACGAGATCAAGGCGCGGATGCAGGTGGCGATGCTCGCCACGCAGACGACCGATGAGGCCCGGGGCAAGTGGAGGGCCGACATCGCCTCCAACGACGCCGACGTCGAGAAGGGGATCGCCCAGGTCGACGCCATGCTGAAGCCGTACCCCTGGTGGGGCACGTTCAAGAAGGCGTGGGCCGACTTCAAGCAGGTGCGTGACAACGACCTCTCGGCCGCCATGAACCTCAACGACGACAAGGCCTTCACGGCGGCGTACGACGCCAAGATGGCCCCCGTTGTCAGCGCGATGGCCGACTCGATGGACGCGGCCGACGCGACCGGCATCGAGTTCTTCGAGACCAGTGCCAAGGCCGCCGTGGACGACGCGGACGGCCGCGTGGTGCGCCAGTTCGCCATCCTCGTCGTCGGCCTGCTGCTCGCGATCGCCCTCAGCCTGGTGATCTCCCGCGCCATCCAGCGCCGGATCCGCTCGGTGCAGGGCGCCCTGGAGGCGATGGCCGAGCGTGACCTGACCCAGCCCGTGGGCGTGACCACAAAGGACGAGATCGGCCAGATGGCTGCCGCGCTGGAGCGCGCCCAGACCAACTTCCGCGAGGTCATGGCCGGTGTCGTCGGCAGTGCCGACGCGGTGGCCGCCTCCGCCGAGGAGCTCTCCGCGTCCTCCGTGCAGATCGCCGCCGCGGCCGAGGAGACCAGCGTCCAGGCCGGCGTCGTCGCCGACGCCTCCGAGCGTGTCTCCGGCAACGTGCAGACGGTCGCCGCCGGCTCCGAGCAGATGGACGCCTCCATCCGCGAGATCGCCCGCAACGCCACCGAGGCCGCCCGCGTCGCCTCGACCGCCGTCTCGGCCGCCCAGGTCACCAACGACAGCGTCCGCCGGCTCGGCACCTCCTCTGAGGAGATCGGCAACGTCGTCAAGGCGATCACCTCGATCGCCGCCCAGACCAACCTGCTCGCGCTCAACGCCACCATCGAGGCGGCCCGCGCCGGCGAGATGGGCAAGGGCTTCGCCGTCGTCGCCAACGAGGTCAAGGACCTCGCCCAGGAGACGCAGAAGGCCACCGAGGAGATCATCGGCAAGGTGCACACGATCCAGGCCGACACCAGCGGCGCCATCGACGCCATCGGCCAGATCACCGAGGTCATCGGCACCATCAACGAGTCCCAGCTGACCATCGCGTCGGCTGTCGAGGAGCAGACCGCGACGACGATGGACATGAGCCGCAACGTGGCCCAGGCCGCGACCGGCACCAGCGAGATCGCGCTCAACATCGGTGGCGTCGCGAGTGCCGCCGCGAGCACCACGCAGGCCGTCGCCCAGTCGCGGACCGCGACCGACGAGCTCGCCCGCATGGCCGCCGACCTCCGCCTGCAGGTCGCGTCCTTCGTCTACTGACCGCCGAGTCGGCAGAAGCTCCCCTCTCCGAGCCTCGAGTCGGCAGAAGTTCGCAAGCAACGGCGAGCCTCTGCCGACTCGGCCGTTGTGGGGCGGGAGCTTCTGCCGACTCGGGTGGTGCATGGGCTCGGGTGGCGGGGTACTGGCGCGCCATGAAGATCGGCTACTTCCTGTCCTGCGAGGAGTACGGACCGCACGAGCTCATCGAGCAGGCCGTGCTCGCCGAGCAGGCGGGCTTCGACGCGCTCTGGATCAGCGACCACTTCCACCCCTGGAACGACGAGCAGGGGGAGAGCCCGTTCGTCTGGGGCGTGATCGGCGCGCTGGCGCAGGCCACGAAGCTCCCGGTGACCACCGCGGTGACCTGCCCGACGATGCGGATCAGCCCGGCGATCACCGCGCAGGCCGCCGCCACCGCCGCGGTGCTGCACGAGGGCCGGTTCCGGCTGGGCGTCGGCAGCGGCGAGGCGCTCAACGAGCACATCCACGGCGACCCGTGGCCCTCGGCCGACATCCGGCTGGAGATGCTGGAGGAGGCCGTCGAGGTGATGCGCAAGCTGTGGACCGGCGAGGAGGTCGACCACCGCGGTCGGCACTACACCGTCGAGAACGCCCGCATCTACACGCTGCCGGACGAGATGCCCGAGGTCTACGTCTCCGGGTTCGGCCCCAAGGCGACCGAGCTCGCCGGCCGGATCGGCGACGGCTACGTGACGACCACGCCGGACACCGACCTGCTGGAGCAGTTCCGGAAGGTGTCCGGCGGCAAGCCCGCGATGGCCGGTTTCAAGGCGGCGTACGCCCCGACCGAGGACGAGGGCGTCGACCACGCCCACCGGCTGTGGGCCAACGCCGGTCTGCCCGGTGAGCTCGCCCAGGTGCTGCCGTCGCCGAAGCACTTCGAGCAGGCCTCGACGCTCGTCACCCGCGAGCAGACCCGCGAGGCGATCGTGGGCGGACCGGACGTCGACCGGCACGTGCAGTCGTTCCAGCCGTACGTCGAGGCCGGCTTCGAGGAGATCTACGTCGCCAACATCGGCCCGCACTACCGGGAGATGATCGAGGCGTTCGGCAAGGACGTGCTGCCCGCCGTACGAGCCCGAGGCGCTGGACCGACGGAGGCGTCGTCATGAGCATGTGGCTGCTGCTGCCGATCGCGATCCTCATCGTCGTCCTCTGGGCGGGGTGGTACATCACCGCCTTCGTGATCGACCGACGACGCAGCGCGGACGTCGCCAACGACCGCGAGCGGCTCGACGTGGACCCGCAAGGGCCGACCTCGATCCCTCGTGAGCGGCAGGACCCGGACGGACGCGACGAGCGGGGCCCCGGGGTCTGAGACGGGGTGGCACCTGCGACCTGTGGTGCCCCTAGCAGGAATCGAACCTGCGACGCCCGGTTTAGGAAACCGGCGCTCTATCCTCTGAGCTATAGGGGCGGGACGCAGACATCTTGGCATCGGGCTCGGCCCGGGACGAAACCGCCACCCGTCGCGCGGGTTTTTGGGGATCACCGGCCCTGCCGGTCACAATTGACCCACCCGCGTACATTCTCGATGGACGCGTGAGGTACACGCCCGCGACTGACCCCGAGTGATGGTGACCGATGACCGACGTCGAGCAGCAGCCTGCCCACGTCGGCGACCCCTCGGCCCGCGGCATCGACGACACCGTCGAGCGCCCGGTCGACCCGCGCATCGCCCGGCGCACCGCGTCACGCACGACGCGCGGCGGCCGCCGCCGGGCCCGGGTGCGCCGCCGCCACACCGTCCTCAAGGTCGTGACCAGCACCCTCGTCGTACTCGCGATCGTCACCGCGCTCGGCGTGGCCTATCTCTACCGCGACCTCAACGGCAACCTCACGATCGCCGACTACGGCGACCAGTTCGTCGAGAAGGCGCCGAAGAAGGTGCAGTTCACGGGCCCCAAGGACCCGATCAACATCCTGATCATGGGCGAGGACTCCCGCGACTGCGACGGCTGTGGCGTCGACAACGAGAAGACCGCTGGCCTCTCCGACACCACGATCCTGCTGCACCTCTCGCGCGACCGGAAGCACGCCTACGGCATCAGCATCCCGCGCGACTCGCTGGTCGAGCGGCCCGACTGCAAGGACAAGAGCGGCGAGGTCATCCCGGGCTCGAGCCGGACGATGTGGAACGCCGCGTTCGCCTACGGCGGCCCCGCGTGCACGATCAGCCAGTTCCAGCACGACACCGGCATCCCGATCGACTACTCGGTCGTCGTCAACTTCGGCGGCTTCAAGGGGATGGTGGACGCCGTGGGCGGCGTCGACATCTGCGTCCCCCAGACGTTCCACGACAGCTACACCAACACCACCTTCGAGGCCGGCACCCACAAGGTGAGTGGCGACAAGGCGCTCGCCTACGTCCGCGTGCGGCACGGCATCGGCGACGGCTCCGACATCGGCCGCACCCGACGCCAGCAGGCGTTCATCGCCTCGATGGTGAGCCAGGTGATGTCGGCGAACACGCTCGCCAACCCGCTCAAGGTCGTGAAGTTCCTGCGCGCCGCGACGAAGTCGCTCGAGCTCTCCGAGGTCGGCTCGACCGGGCTGGGCAACCTCAAGGAGATGGCCGGGCTGGCGCTGCAGTTCAAGAACATCGGGCTCGACAAGGTCGAGTTCCTCACGGTGCCGTTCGTCTACGGCACCGGTGACGAGAGCGGCCGGGTCCTGTGGACCTCCGACGCGGACACGATCTGGGACCGGATCAAGAACGACAAGGCGCTCGGCGACGTCCTCACCGCCAACTCGATCCGGGTCGACAACGTCCCCGGTGGCAAGCCCACCTCGGGCGCCACGGACCAGGCGTCGCCGTCCGCGCCGTCCAGCCCTTCCACGCCGTCCACCACCCCGACCGATGGCACGTCCACGTCCGCGTCCCCGACCGGCGGCGACCAGGCGGGCGGTCTCTCCGAGGAGGAGAAGAAGGACCGCGAGTACGTCGGGCTCTGCACGTGACCGACGCGGCCGGATCCGACCCCGGTCGCGGCGAGGGGGCCGAGTCCGACTGGGAGCGGAAGCGTCGGCTGGCGCGGATCTTCGGGGACGTCCTCCCCGAGACCACGGGGGACGAGCGAGACGAGCCGGAGATCGACGATCGAGGATCCGACGCCTGGCTCAGGGCACAGGTGCCTCCGCACCACGGCTCCTGACCGGCGCTCCCCGGCTCGGTGCGGCTAGACGGTCGGGCGCGAGGCGAGCAGGTCGCGGATCTCGGTGAGCAGGGCGACGTCCTCAGGCGTGCCGGGCTCGTCGCTGGTCGGGAAGTAGCGCTCCTTGGCCTTGGTGTAGGGCACCACGATCAGGAAGTAGACGACGGCGGCCAGGATGAGGAACGAGATGAGCGCCGTCAGCCATGCGCCGACGTGGATGCCGCTCGGGGTGTAGTTGGAGAAGTTAGGCGAGTCGCCCACCTTGCCGATGAGGTCCATGATGAGCGCGACCGTCGCGGTGACGACGGTGGCGAAGGCGCCACCCATGATGAAGGCGACTGCGAGCTCGATGAGATTGCCGCGTAGCAAGAAGTTCTTGAAACCGCTCATGTTGATCTCCATGCTCGTCGATTTGAGTGAAGTTCCCTCCTGGTCGCTGGACCTTAGTGAACAAACGCGTAGGTGAGGAAGGACCGCGCCGACGCATCGGTCACTCGTGCGACGGCCGGGTCGGCAACCCCGATGACGATCAGGCGTCCGCTCAGTCCCGCCGACGCGGTGCTCGCGGACTCCTCCTGCGGCGGCACGGCGAGCACGAGTACGCCTGCCGCGACCCGCGTCGCCTCGCCGGACGCGGCCGCCGCATCCCCCGCGGTGGCGACCGCGTAGAGGTCGATCCGGTCGCCCGGCCGCAGCATCGCCGCCATGGCGCCGTCGGGCAGGCGCACCGGCAGCGCCGTGAGGTCGGGATGTGCGGCGGTGAGGGCCGGCCCGACGAGTCGCGCGTCGGTGATCGGCTCGCCGCGTCGCAGCGGTGCGGCGAGCACGGCGCCGGCGGCGTCGGCGAGCGCTCCGTCCGGAACCGCTGCGGGCGGCACGTCGGTCGTGGTCAGGTCGGCGGCCGCGACCGTCGAGCCCGCGGCCAGGTCGTGGGCGGCGACGGTGAGCGCGACCGTCTCAGGACCCGGCGGTGCGACGGCGCGCAGGCCGGCCGCGACCGCGACGGCGGTCAGCAGCCCGGCGAGCAGGCGCCGATGGGCGAGCAGCCGACGGCGTACGCCCGAGAGGACGCGACCGGGGAGTGGGCGAGGCACGTCACGACGCTAGGCCGGATGCGCCGGCCGTGCGTCGCGCTCTCCACAGGAGCCGCTCAGTCGGCGGAGGCGGCCGCGGCCGGGGTGGCGGAACCGCCCGACGAAGCCGACGAGGAGGACGTCGACGGCGAGGACGACTCCGTTGACGAGCCCGATGCGCTCGACGCGCTCGACGCGCTCGACGTGGTGCTGCGGCTGTCGGTCCGGTAGAAGCCGGAGCCCTTGAACACGACGCCGACCGCGTTGTAGAGCTTGCGCAGCTTGCCGCTGCACGCGGGGCAGACCGTCAGGGCGTCCTCGGAGAAGGACTGGAACTGCTCGAAGGCGTGGCCGCACTCGGTGCAGGCGTACTGGTAGGTGGGCACGATCACTCCTGGGTCTCGACGAGCTCGACCGGTCAAGGCCGAACCGACGTCTCGTTTAGCACTCGCCGCCGGCGACTGCCAAGTCTAGCGCGTCCTACGCCGTGGGCCGCAGTCGCGAGATCCCCGACGGCGTGACGGCGCCGGTCACCGGACGGTCGTGCGGCTCGACCGGCACCGGGACCCCGACCTCGGAGTCGTAGAGGAGGACCCAGACGGGTGTGCCGACCGGCACCCGGGCCAGCGCGCGGTCGTAGGACCCGCCCCCGCGGCCGAGCCGCTCACCGGCGGGGGAGACGGCGAGCCCTGGCACGAGCACGAGATCGGCGGTCGCCACGGCGGCCGGGCCGAGCAGGGGCCCGGCGGGCTCGAGCAGCCCGCGCCGGGCGGACACGAGCGAGCCGGTGTGGACCCCCCAGTCGAGGTCGTTGTCGGGCTGCAGCACCGGCAGGATCACCCGCCGCCCGGACTCGAGCAGCTGCTCGAGGAGGAGGCCCGTGCCGGGCTCGGTGCCCATCGAGACGTACGCCGCCACGGTCGCCGCCCTGCGTACCTCCTCCGACGCCAGGAGGTGTCGGGCGATCTCCGCACCCGCCTCACCGACCTCGGCCAGCGACCGCCGACGCCGTCCGGCGAGCAGCTGGTCGCGGGTGGCCACCTTGCTGCCCGTCAGGCCGGAGGGGTCCTCTGATCCCCCAGATGAGGAGAACGATTGCCGATCGGCCACCCGGTCAGCCTACGATCGAACCTATGGGTAGCGCAGGGCTGCAACGGGCGGTCGCGAAGATGCGGGACGCCGGGGTGGACGAGGTCGCAGTCGAGACCTTCGCGCACTACTACCGACTCCTCGAGCACGGTGAGACAGGGATGATCCCGGAGGCGTCGATCGAGCCGGTCGACATGCCCGCTCTCGCCGACGTGCAGGTCGCCGACGAGGACGGGGTCGCTGCACTGCGCCAGACGGCGGTGATCAAGCTCAACGGCGGTCTCGGCACCTCCATGGGCATGGACCGCGCCAAGTCGCTTCTGTGCGTGCGCAAGGGGCTGTCGTTCCTCGACGTCATCGCGCGCCAGGTCCTCCACCTGCGCCAGCAGTACGACGCAACGCTGCCGCTGCTCCTGATGAACTCGTTCCGCACCTCGGCCGACACGCTCGCCGCCCTGGCGCGCTACACCGACCTGCCGGTCGAGGGCCTGCCGCTGGAGTTCCTCCAGAACAAGGAGCCCAAGCTCCTCGTCAAGGACCTCAGCCCCGCGAGCTGGCCCAAGGACCCCGAGCAGGAATGGTGTCCGCCCGGCCACGGCGACCTCTACACGGCGCTGCGCGGCAGCGGCCTGCTCGACCGGCTCCTCGAGCAGGGCTACCGCTACGTCTTCGTCGCCAACTCCGACAACCTCGGCGCGGTGCCCGACCCGAAGGTCGCCGGCTGGTTCGCGACGAGCGGTGCGCCGTTCGCGATCGAGGCCGTGCGTCGGACCCCGAGCGACCGCAAGGGCGGCCACTTCGCCCGCCGGAGGTCCGACGGCCGGATCATCCTGCGCGAGACCGCGCAGACGCTGCCGGCCGACGTCGAGGCGCTGCGCGACCTGAGCCGCCACCGCTACTGCTCGACCAACAACCTCTGGTTCGACCTGCGCGCGATGAAGGAGGCGCTCGACGTCCGCGGCGGCATCCTCGGCCTGCCGCTCATCCGCAACGTCAAGAACGTCGACCCGGCCGACAAGAAGTCGCCCGAAGTCGTCCAGATCGAGACGGCGATGGGCGCGGCGATCGAGATCTTCGAGGGCTCGGCGCTGATCGAGGTCGGCCGCGACCGCTTCGTCCCGGTCAAGACGACCAACGACCTCATGGTGCTGCGCTCCGACGTCTACGACCTGGCCGACGGGTTCGTGCTCGACCAGACGGTCGAGGAGGTCCCCTTCATCGAGCTCGACGACCAGTACTACAAGGTCGTCGCGGACTTCGACCGGCGCTTCCCCGAGGGCATCCCGTCCCTGCGGAAGGCGAGCTCCCTCACGGTCGCCGGCGACTGGACCTTCGGCAAGGGCGTGCAGGTGATCGGCAAGGTCGAGCTCCAGGCGGCTGGTGCGCAGCGCGTCGCCCCGGACTCGGTACTGTCGTCGAGTGCCGAATAGCCTCACCTCCGTCGACGACCTCCGCGACCGCATCCTCGGCGACATCGAGCCGCTGCCGGCCTACCCGCAGCAGCTGATGGACGCCTTCGGGCTGGCCAGCGCCGAGGACGTCCATGCGGACGTCTCCCTGCCCGGCTTCGACAACTCCTCCCACGACGGCTACGCCGTCCGCTTCGAGGACGTCGCCACGGCGACGGAGCAGAGGCCGGTGCACCTGCCGGTGGTCGGCGAGATCGCCGCGGGTCAGGCCGGCCTGCTCGCCCTCTCTCCGGGCACGTCGGCCAAGATCATGACGGGCGCCCCGATGCCGACCGGCGCCGACACCGTGGTGCCCTACGAGTGGACCGACCGCGGGGTGGCCCGCGTCGTGATCACCCGGGCGCCGAGCGACCGGGGCGAGCACGTCCGGCTCCTGGGTGACGACGTCCGGCAGGGCGACCTGGTGCTCAGCGAGGGGGCGATCCTCGGGCCGCGTCAGCTCGGCCTGCTCGCCGCCGTCGGCCGCGCCACGGTCGCGACCCGGCCGCGTCCGCGCGTGGTGATCCTCTCGACGGGCAGCGAGCTGCGCGAACCCGGCCAGCCGCTCGGCCACGACTCGATCTACGACGGCAACTCCTACCTGCTGGCCGCGGCCGTCCGCCGGGCCGGAGCGATCGCCTACCGCGTCGGCATCGTCCCCGACGAGCCGGCGAAGTTCCTCGAGGCGCTGAACGACCAGCTGGTCCGCGCCGACCTGGTGATCACCTCCGGGGGTGTCTCGCAGGGCGACTTCGACGTGGTCAAGGAGGCGCTGCGGCCGGAGGGCGTCTGGTTCGGCGGCGTCGCGATGCAGCCCGGCAAGCCGCAGGGCTACGGCCGCGTCGGCGAGGACCGGATCCCGATCTTCACCCTGCCGGGCAACCCGGTGTCGGCGTACGTCTCCTTCCGGGTGTTCGTCCTGCCGGCCTTGCGCCGTCTGATGGGCATGCGTCCGGAGGTGGCGCCGACGGTCAGCGCGCGTCTCACGCACGCCGTCACGTCGCGGCCGGGGCTGCGCCAGTTCCTGAGGGCGGAGTACGACGGCTCGTCGGTCAGCCCCGTCGGCGGCCCCGGCTCCCACCTCATCGGCGACCTCGCCCAGGCCAACGCCCTGCTCGTCGTCCCCGAGGAGACCACCGGGCTCGAGGCCGGCGCAACCGTCGACGTCCTCCCACTGGACGACTGATGGCCGAGTTCACGCATCTGGACGAGTCCGGCGCCGCCCGCATGGTCGACGTGACCGCGAAGGACGTGACCGCGCGCACCGCGACCGCGACCGGACGGGTGCTCGTCTCGGCCGAGGTGATCGGGCTGCTGCGCGGCGCGGGCGTCCCGAAGGGTGACGCGCTGGCCGTCGCCCGGATCGCCGGGATCATGGGCGCCAAGCGGACCCCGGACCTCATCCCGCTGTGCCACCCGATCGGGATCTCCGGCGTCACCATCGACCTCGCTGTCGCCGACCTGGACGAAGGGGGAGCGGTGGAGATCACCGCCACGGTGCGGACCGCCGACCGCACCGGCGTCGAGATGGAGGCGCTCACCGCCGTCTCGGTCGCCGCGCTCACCGTCATCGACATGGTCAAGGCGGTCGACAAGGGCGCCGTGATCACCGACGTGAGGATCGAGTCCAAGACGGGCGGAAAGTCGGGGGACTGGCACAGATGACCCACCTGCCCGCGGGCGTCGTCGTCGCGTCCAACCGTGCCTCGGCGGGCGTCTACGAGGACACCACCGGCCCGCTGCTCACCGCCTTCCTCGCCGACCTCGGCTTCCTCGTGGGCGAGCCGGCCGTGGTGCCCGACGGCGAGCCGGTCGGCAACGCGATCCGCGGCTTCGTCATCGCCGGCGCGCGGGTCGTGCTCACGACCGGCGGCACCGGCCTGACGCCGACCGACCGGACCCCCGAGGAGACCCGCCAGCTGCTCGACCACGAGGTCCCCGGCATCGCCGAGGCGATCCGAGCCGCGGGCGTCGCGAAGGGCGTCCCGTCGGCGATGCTGTCGCGCGGCCTCGCCGGGCTCGCCGGCCACTGCCTGGTCGTCAACCTGCCCGGCTCGCGCGGTGGGGTGAAGGACGCGATCGACGTGCTGCGCCCCGTCCTGCTGCACGCCGTCGAGCAGTCGGTGGGCAGTGATCACTGACGCGAGACCGGGCTCGTGGCCGGTCACGCTCCGCTCCGGCGACGTCACGGTCCGGCCGCTCTCGGCCCGCGACGCGGTGGAGTGGCGCTCCGCGCGCCAGCGCAGCGCCGCCTGGTTGCGGCCGTGGGACGCCACCGTCCCGCCCGGCGGCGACGGCCGCCCGACCACGTTCCGGGCGCTGGTGCGGCGGCTGCGCCGAGCCGCGCGGCAGGGGACGGCGTACCCCTTCGCGATCGAGGTGGACGGCCACTTCGTCGGCCAGGTGACGGTCTCCAACATCGTGCGCGGGTCGGCCATGTTCGCCTCCGTTGGCTACTGGGTCGACGTCGCGTACGCCGGCCGCGGGATCGTGCCCCAGGCGGTCGCCCTGGTCCTCGACCACTGCTTCGCGACCGGTTTGCACCGCATCGAGGTGGCGATCCGGCCGGAGAACTCCAACTCGCTGCGGGTGGTCGAGAAGCTCGGCATCCCCGAGGTGGGCTACGCCCCGCGCTACCTGCACATCGACGGCGACTGGCGCGACCACCGGCTCTACGGCATCACCGCGGAGGACGTCCCGCCGGGTGGCCTGATCTCCCTGGTGCGCTGAAGCGCAGAAATCACATCAGTCACACCAGCAATTTGCGACACACCACTGGACGTCCGAGCCGCGCTCCGCTATCGCTTCTAACCTCTCGTACGTGGATCCCAGCGCCTTCATCTTCGTCGGCCTCGCTGTTGCGTGGGCTGCCTACCTCATCCCCAAGGCGCTCGAGCACCACGATGCGGGCGCCCGCAGCCGCACGGTCGACAAGTTCTCGCACACGATGCGGGTCCTCGCGCGTCGCGAGCCGGTCGACCGGAGCAGGACGCAGCTGGTGACCGGCCGCAAGCCGTCGACGCCCGCTGCGGCCGCTCCGCCTGCGCCGCCGGCCGCACCGCCGGCCGCACCGCCGGTCGCGCCGCCCGTGGCCGCCGATCCGGAGCAGACCGGCTTCTTCGCGGCCCAGACGTTCGTCCGCCGCTCGGCCACCTCCCACGCCGCCCGCCGGCGCCGCCGCGTCCTCGGCGTCATCCTGGTCCTCACGGCGATGGTCGCCGCGGTCGCCGCCGGCCGGGTCATCAGTGCGTGGTGGATCGTCGCGCCCGTCACGCTGCTTGTGGCGTGGCTCGTCGCCTGCCGGCTGATGGTCCGCAACGAGCGCTCCCAGCGCCCGGCCGCCCGGCCTCCGGTGCGCCGCCCAGTCGCTCCGGTGGCGGCCGACGAGTCCGTCGACCAGCCGAGCCTGTCCGACGAGACGAGCGAGGTGCCCACCGTGCGCGACGACGCCCCCACGGGCTCGATGCAGCGGGTGGCGGCCGCCGAGCCGATCGCCTCGGGCGACGGCTGGGAGCTGGTCCCGGTCACCCTGCCGACGTACGTCTCGAAGCCGAAGGCGCGCCGCGCCATCAGCACCATCGACCTCGACTCGACCGGTGTGTGGACCTCGGGCCACACCGCCGCCGACAGCGCCCTGGCCCAGCAGGCGGACGCCGTCCGCGCTGCCGGCGCATCGTCGGTGGCGCCCTCGGTCGCGCCGGCCCAGCGCCGCGTCAGCGGCGCCTGAAACCACCGCCCGACTCCCACCCGTCACCCCCTACTAGGGTGGCGGGCGTGCTCGTTCTGGACGGTGTGACCAAGAGCTACGGCGAGCGTCGGGCGCTCGACGACGTCGGGTTCACCATCGAGGCCGGCCGGCTGACGGGGTTCGTCGGCGGCAACGGAGCCGGCAAGACCACCACGATGCGGATCATCCTCGGCGTGCTCGCGGCCGACTCGGGCAGCGTGCTGATCGACGGGATCCCCGTCTCGGCGGCGGCCCGGCGCCGCTTCGGCTACATGCCCGAGGAGCGCGGCCTCTACCCGAAGATGCGGGTGCGGGAGCAGCTGGTCTACCTCGCCCGGCTGCACGGCTGGACCGCGGCGGCCGCCGGACGCAGCGCCGACGGACTCCTCGAGCAGCTCGAGCTCGGCGCGCGGGCCGACGACCCCCTGGAGAGCCTGTCGCTGGGCAACCAGCAGCGGGCGCAGATCGCCGCCGCTCTCGTGCACCAGCCGGACCTGCTCGTGCTCGACGAGCCCTTCTCGGGGCTCGACGTGATGGCGGTCGACCTGGTCCAGAACGTCCTCAAGGAGCAGGCCGCCCGAGGCGTCCCCGTCCTCTTCTCCTCCCACCAGCTCGACGTCGTGGAGCGCCTGTGCGACGACCTGGTGATCATCGCTGGGGGGCAGATCCGGGCCGCCGGCCGACGCGACGAGCTGCGGGCGCAGTACGCCAGGCGCGTCTGGGAGCTCGGAGTGGACGACCCGGACTGGGTGCCCGGGTGGCTCGACGGGCGGGGGACGGTCGGCGCGACCACGGACACCTCGGTGCAGCTCGAGGCGCCCGACGACGTACGCCGCGACCTGCTGGCCACGGCCATCGCCCGAGGACCGGTGCACTCCTGGCGCCACGTCCAGCCGTCCCTGGCCGAGATCTTCCGAGAGGTGGTCGGATGAGTGCCGCGGTGAGTGACCAGATCACCCAGCCGACGTTCGTCGCGACGGTCCGGCTCGTCGCCGAGCGCGAGATCACGACGCGGCTGCGGTCGAAGGCGTTCCGCTGGATGTTCGGGCTGCTGCTCCTGGCGGCCGCCGCGGCGACCGTGCTGCCCAACCTCGTCGGCGGCGCCGACCCGGTGTCGGTGGCGGTCGTGGGCACCTCCCCGGTCGACCTCGACACGATGAAGGACTCCGACGGGGCGGCGTACTTCGACGTGCGCGACCGCTCGGTCGACCGTCCTGCCGCCGAGCAGCTGCTGCGCGACGGCGACGTCGACGCCGTCCTCGTCTTCGGCGACGACTCGCTCACCGTCCTGGGGCTGCGCGACCCACCGACCCGCGCGGTCCAGGCCTTCTCGGCCGCGCCGAAGGTGGAGCTCGTCGACCCGACGGGCCACGACCCCGCCGTCGCCTACTTCGTCACCATCGCCTTCGGCGTGCTGTTCTTCCTCGCCGCCTCGCTCTTCGGCACCCAGATCGCCCAGAGCGTCGTGGAGGAGAAGGCGACGCGGATCGTGGAGATCCTGCTCTCGACGGTGCCGGCGCGGGCGCTGCTCACGGGCAAGGTGCTCGGCAACTCGGCGCTCGCGATCGCACAGATCGTCGGTGTCGCGGCCGTGGCGCTCCTCGGCCTCGCGCTGACCGGCGACGCGATCTCGGTCGGCGACCTCAGCGCACCGATCCTCTGGTTCGTCGTGTTCTTCGCGTTCGGGTTCGTGATGGTCGCCGCGCTGTTCGCCGCCACCGCGAGCCTGGTGTCGCGGTCGGAGGACATCGGCTCGGCCACCTCGCCGGTGACGATGCTGATCATGATCCCCTACGTGCTCTCGTTCGTCGCGCACGACAACGTGCTGCTGACCCGGGTGCTGGCCTGGCTGCCGTTCTCGGCGCCGATCTCGATGCCGAGCCTGGTCTTCAGCGGCGACGCCCACTGGTGGGAGCCGCTCGGCTCACTCGCGCTGCTGGTGGTCACCACGGTGGCCGTCATCGCGGTGGGCGAGCGGGTCTACCGCAACTCGCTGCTGCGCACGGGCGGCAAGATCCCGCTCCGCGACGCCGTGCGCGACGCGGTCGCCGGACGGTAGCCGGCCTGATTTCGAGTCGCGCGAGGCCCGGTGCTAGCCTTGGCGACGCACTCGCGGGGGTATGGCGCAGCTGGTAGCGCGTCTCGTTCGCAATGAGAAGGCCAGGGGTTCGAATCCCCTTACCTCCACCGAGTGGAACCCCCGGTTGACCTGCGGAAACGTCAGGATCAATCGGGGGTTCCGTCGTTCTCGGCCGGAGTGCTGGTACCCCCGATCCGGGCGCCGTGAGTTTCGAAGATGCGGATCTTGCGCGTCTCACTTTCGCGAACCCGAGCCTCGGTGGTTGAGGCGCGCAGGAGTGTCCCTCGGCTACGCTCGATCTGTGGGCGCCGCATCTGCTGAGAGCATCTCGCTTCGCGAGGGGCTACTCGCGCGCCGCGACGCCGTCGCAGCGATCCTCGACCGTTATGCGGCGACGAACCCGCGCGTCTTCGGGTCCGTGGCACGGGGTGATGCGACCGCGACGAGCGACATCGATCTTCTCGTGGAGCTGCTCCCAGATCGCGGCAACGCGCTCCTGCGGATCGCAGGGCTGAGCGAGGAGCTGAGCGTCTTGCTCGGCGTGCGGGTCGACGTCGTGTCGCAGGAGCTGCTCCGCGAGCCGGTCGCGGCGAGCGCCCTGCTTGATGCGATCGCGGTATGAGTCGGTCGGCTGACGAGCGTTTCGCTGACATGCTTGCGGCGATCGAACGCTGCCAGGCGTATGCGCCGCATCTTGATGTCGGCGATTTGAGTTCGATGGCGTACGACGCGATTCTGCGGAACCTTGCCGTCCTTGGCGAGGCGGTGCGGGCACTGCCCGAGGAAGCCCGCGCTGAGTACCCGGATGTGCCGTGGCCAGCCATCGCAGGACTCCGCAACGTCGTCATTCACGAGTACTTCCGTGTCGATCCGGACGTGGTCCGCGACATCGTCGAGAACCAGCTCGCCCCATTCGCCGATCAGTTACGCGCTCGCTGAGGCTTGGTACCCCCTTGGTACCCCCACGACGCGAGACGGTGCATTCCTTGCAACGACCGCAAGCATGGAAGTGGCTGTCAGGCGCGGCGCCTCGTACCTGCGGGCGCCTTCACAATGAGAAGGCCAGGGGTTCGAATCCCCTTACCTCCACCGAGCGAAGGGCGGTCCGCGAGGACCGCCCTTCGTCATCTCCGGTCGTCTCGCAGGCGTGGTCCGGGCCTGCCGCTCGTCCCGTTCCGGTGCCGAGTGGAGCCTTTGGCCGCCTCACATCGCGCAGAGCTGGTCAAAGGCTCCCTTCGCCCGGCGTGACGGCCCGCGCCACGTCTCAGGAGCAGCAGGCCGCGCTCCCTGCCTCGACCAGCGGCAGGTCGGCCGACGTCCGGCCCTCGAGCTCGGGCTGCGCGTCGGCGAGGACGACGTAGTTCTCCCAGCGCTGGTTGTCGGGGCCGGTGACCCAGTGCTTGTCCTGCCGGGCGTAGCAGCAGACCACGTCGCCCTGCTCCTCCAGGGCGAGGCCGGCGGCCTCGAGGCGGTCGGCCTCGGTGTGGACCTCCTCGATCGAGGAGCGCTCCACGCCGAGGTGGTTGAGGGTCCCGGTCGCGGACGGGTTCTCGAAGAGCACGAGCTTCACCGGCGGGTTCTCGACGGCGAAGTTGGCGTAGCCGGGCCGCCGCTTGGCGGGCGGAGTGTCGAAGAGCGTGGAGTAGAACTCCACTGCTGCGTCGATGTCGGCGACGTTGAGGGCGAGCTGGATGCGGGACATGGTTTCCTCCTACATATTGATGAACATCGATGTCTGCGACCTTGCCACCACATATCGACATCCGTCAATATAGATACATGTCGAAGTCGCTCCTCGAGCTCACGCCGGTCCAGGCGGTCGCCTGCTGCTCGCCGGTCACGCGGGACCCGCTGTCCGCCGAGGCGGCCGAGCGGATCGCGCCGCTGGTGAAGGCGATCGCCGACCCGGTGCGGTTGCGGCTCCTCTCCCTCGTGTCCTCCCACGCGGACGGCGAGGCCTGCGTCTGCGACCTGAACGACGCCTTCGACCTCTCCCAGCCCACGATCAGCCACCACCTCAAGCTGCTGCACGAGGCCGGGCTGCTCGAACGCGAGAAGCGCGGCGTCTGGGTCTACTACCGCGTCAACGCGGGCGCGCTCAGCGACCTGGCCACCCTGCTCGGCGGGGTGACCGCGTGACGTTGGTACGCCGGGCGACGGCCGAGCTCCTGGGCACGGCGTTCCTGGTGGCGGCCGTCGTAGGCTCCGGCATCGCGGCCCAGCGGCTCTCGCCGGGCGACACCGGGCTCCAGCTGCTGGAGAACAGCATCGCCACCGGGGCCGTGCTGGTCGCGCTGATCCTCGCGTTACAGCCGGTGTCCGCCTCGTTCAACCCGGTCGTCACGCTCGTGGAGCTGGCCCTCAAGCGGGTGACCACCACGGACGCTCTGGTGCTGGTCGCCGCCCAGGTCGCCGGCGGTGCACTCGGCAGCGTGGTCGCCAACCTGATGTTCGACCTCGACGCGGTCGGGATCTCGACCCACCATCGCAGGGGTGAGGGACCGCTCATCGGCGAGGTCGTCGCGACCGTCGGTCTGGTGGTTGTCGTCTTCGGCTCACTGCGATCGGCGCGGATCGAGACGGTTGCCATCGCGGTGGGCGGCTACATCGCGGCGGCGTACTGGTTCACCAGCTCCACCAGCTTCGCCAACCCCGCCGTCACCCTCGCTCGGACGCTCACCGACACCTTCGCGGGCATCGCGCCGAGCTCGGTGCCCGTCTTCGTCCTGATGCAGCTCATCGGTGGTGCACTGGGTGCCGGGCTCGTGCTTCTGCTCCACCCGGAATCCCACCCCGAGATCCAGGAGGCCTGATGTCGCGCCCGACCGTCCTCTTCGTGTGCGTCCACAACGCCGGCCGCTCCCAGATGGCCGCCGGCTACCTGCGGCACCTCGCGGGCGACCGGATCGAGGTGCTCTCCGCCGGCTCCGCGCCCGCCGATCGCATCAACCACGCGGTCGTCGCGGCGATGGCGGAGGAGGGCGTCGCCATCGCAGCCGAGACCCCGAAGCTGCTCAGCGACACGGCTGTTCAGAAGGCCGACGTGGTCGTCACCATGGGTTGTGGAGACGCGTGCCCGTTCTATCCGGGCAAGCGCTACGAGGACTGGGCGCTCGACGACCCCGCCGGCCGGGGCATCGACGCGGTCCGGCCGATCCGCGACGAGATCCGAAAGCGGGTGGAGACGCTCATCGAGGAGCTGACGTGACCATCGTCCCCCTGACCACCGGGCACTGGCCCGAGGTCGAGTGCATCTATGCCGCCGGCATCGCCACCGGCCAGGCGACGTTCGAGAGCGAGCCGCCGTCGTGGGAGGCGTTCGACGCGGCCAAGCTGCCGGGCCAGCGACTCGTCGCGCTCGACGACGGCCGGGTGCTCGGCTGGGTCGCCGCCTCGGCGGTCTCCGACCGGTGCGTCTACGCGGGCGTCGTGGAGCACTCCGTCTACGTCGACCCGTCGGTCGCCGGTCGGGGGATCGGCCGAGCGCTGCTGGACGGTCTCATCGCCTCCACCGAGGCGGAGGGGATCTGGACGATCCAGTCGGGGATCTTCCCGGAGAACGCGGCGAGCCTGGGACTGCACCTCTCGGCGGGGTTCCGGGTGGTCGGCACCCGTGTACGGCTCGGCCAGATGGTCACCGGTCCCCTGGCGGGGCAGTGGCGCGACGTCGTCCTCGTCGAGCGCCGCAGTTCCGTCGTCGGCGGGTGAGAGGTCTCAGAAGTCACCCCTGACGGCCGATGAGAAGGCTGGACCCCCGCAGGCTGCGCCGAGGGGGTCGGGAAAGGGGTACGCCGCATGCTGGTCGACCGTCGCAAGCCGGTGGCTCGCTACGTGCTGTTCGCCGACCCCGCGACTCAGGAGCGGTTCGCCGACGTCGCCGAGGCGGCGTACCAGGACCTTGCTCGCGTCGACCAGTGGTCCGGCACCGCGTCCCTCACTCTGCCGGCGGCTCCGTCGGAGGACACGGAGACGAAGCGTCGCGGGCTGCGGCGTCGCGCCGTCGAGCACGTGGCGGCCGCCGAGGTGCTCACCGTGACCGGCGCGCTCTCCGCGGCCGGTGAGGCCGCGCGTGACCTGCCTGACCGGGTCGTCGGGCTCGGCGGCTGCGCCGCGGAGCGGAAGCTCGCGGCGACCCTGGGACGGGTCGTCCTGGAGCTCGTCCGCGACCTGGCGGGCGTCCCGCTCGACGACCAGCGGCTCCACCCGGCCTACGGCCAGACGCTTCGTCTGGCCGGCGAGCTGCAGGCGCTGCACACGATGCTCGTGGCGGCGCCGTGTCCGGACCCGTTCGGCTGCGTCCGGGCGCGCCAGCCCGAGCAGTGGGGCCGGCGCACCGAGGACGTCGAGATCGCCGAGGTCCGCGCGGTCCTGCTCGAGCTCGCCGCCGAGGACGAGGGCTGAGCGACCGCCGATGCCCGGTGGCCGTCAGGCGTCCGTGAACGACAGCAGCGCGACGGGAGCGCTCGTGGGCTGCGAGGAGCCACCGGCAGGCTCCACGGTCATCCCGGCTCCGACCGCCGCCGATGCGGGGCCGTCGAGCACCATCCGTGCCGTGGCGACGCCCTTCCCGACGATGCCGGCGGGTGCCATGGCGCCGCGGGAGTCCTGGAGCCACATCTGGTAGACCTCGCCGTCCGGGAGATCGGGCAGGTCCTTCACCACCACGGCGGCCTTGTCGAGGCTGACCGAGCGGTAGACCGTCACGCTGCCGCCGTGCGGCAGGGTGACCGTCCCGGTGCGCTGGGTGTCGGGGGCGTGCAGGACCCGGTCGGCTGCGGTGACGGTGGTCGGCTCCGAGGAGCGGTCCCAGGGATGCCACGCCACGCCGCCTCCCACGAGGAGCACGGCTGCTGCGGCCGCGATCAGCGCGGTCAGCGGACGGCGGCGCCTGCGTCGGTCGACGGCTGCGATAGCCGGCGGCAGCGGCCGGACCACGGCGGCGTCCGCGAGCACCCGCTCGCGGAGGCCGGCGGGAGGCGTCGCCTCGATGAGGTGGCCCAGCTCGGCGGCCGCCTCACGGAGGCTGTCGACCTCGGTCCGGCAGGCGTCGCAGCCCACCAGGTGTCGCTCGAACTCGGCCCGTTCGTCGGCGTCGAGCGCGTCCAGGGCGTAGGCGCCCGACAGTGCGTGGATGTCAGAGCTCATCGCGCGTCCCCACTCCCATCGTGTCTCGCAGGCGGATCAGGCCGTCCCTGATCCTGGTCTTGGCGGTCCCGACCGGCAGGTCCAGCATGCTGGCGACCTCCGTGTGGGTGTAGCCCCCGAGGTAGGCGAGCTGGACGGCTTCGCGCTGGACGGGGGTCAGTGCGTCGAGGGCGCCGCGGACCCGGCGGGCGTCGAGCGAGGCGTGCGCCGCCTCGGCGGTCGCGTCGTGGCTGACCGACTGGTTCCGATGCCCGTAGGCGACGTCACGCCGGGTCGCCGACTCCGCGGCGCGGACCCTGTCCACCGCCCGGCGATGGGTGATGGTCAGCATCCAGGCGAGCGGGCTACCCCGCTCGGCCCGGAAGTGCGAGGCGGTGCGCCAGATCTCCAGCAGCACCTCCTGCGCGACCTCCTCGGCCTGCGCGGGGTCGCGCAACACCCGGAGCGCCAGGCCGTAGACCTTCGGTGCGACGGCGTCGTAGACGGCGGCGAAGGCCGTCTGGTCGCCCCGGGCCGATCGCCGCAGCAGGTCTCCGAGGTCGGGCGCCGACGGCGCCCCCGGTTCGGGGGCGCCGTCGGGCACGGGCCTGAGGTGGTTCACGGTCCTAGTCTCTCGGGTCCTGGTCTACGGGTCCGGTCACATGGACGGCGGCATGAGCACCGTGTCGACGACGTAGACGGTCGCGTTCGCGGTCGGGATGTTGCCGCAGACCACGTTCGCACCGTCGACGGTCATGCCCGAGGCGTCGCCCGTGACTGTCACCGAGTCCTTGTTGAGCGTGGTCTGGGTGCCCGCGACGGCGGTCGGGTCGAGCTTCCCGCCCACCACGTGGTGGGTCAGGATCGCGGTGAGCATCGCCTTGTCGGCCAGCACCTTGTCCAGCTGGTCCTTCGGGATCTTCGAGAAGGCGTCGTTGGTCGGCGCGAACACGGTGAGGCCGTCGGCGCCGTTGAGGGTATCGACCAGGTCGGCCTTCGTCACGGCGGTGACGAGCGTGCTGAGCAGCGGGTTGTTGCTGGCAGCCGTCGCGACCGGGTCCTTGACCATGCCGTCGAAGGAGCCGGCGCCGCTGGTCGGGATCGACGAGCAGCCCGGGCCGAAGGGCTTCGAGCCGGCGTCCATGGCGGCGGCCGAGGAGTCGGACGCCATCGGCGCCGACGAGGACGAGGCTCCGGCGTCGTCGCCCGAGCCGGAGTCGCTGCCGCCGCAGGCGGCGACGCTGAGCGACAGGACGAGTGCGGCCGCGAGGCCGGTGGAGCGGAGGATCGTGGTCTTCATGGCGGTTGCCTTCCGTGGGCTTCGATCGAGGGGCTGTCGGTGTCTTGCACCTGGTATTCGGTGCGCCGGCCGATCCGGATGGGTGCGGATCATGTGGCGACGGTCACGTTGATGGTGTGGATGCCGCTGGCGCCGTCGGGGAACGGGTTCGCCCGCACCGCGGTCTGGGTCTGGCCGGCGTTGTCGACCACCCGGCACGCCAGCGTGTGCGACCCGGGCTGCGCGTCCCAGCGGTGGAACCACTGCCGCCAATAGACCTCGCCCGCCGACGGCCCGAGCTTCGCCGGCTGCCAGGCGCCACCGTCGATGCTGATCTCGACGCGCTGCACGCCGCCGGCGCCCTGCGCCCAGGCGACGCCGCCCACGACGACCTCGCCCGAGGACAGCTGCGCGAGCGGCCGTGGCGTGTCGATCCGGCTGGAGATCTTGATGGGTCCGTCGGTCGCCCATCCGCGGTCGGTCCAGTAGGCCGAGCGGTCGGCGTACGTCGTCAGCGTCAACCGGGTGAGCCACTTCGTGGCGCTGATGAACCCGTAGAGCCCGGGGATCACCAGGCGGGCCGGGAAGCCGTGCGCACGCGGCAGCGGCGCGCCGTTCATGCCGACCGCGACCATCGCGTCCCGGCCGTCGGTCGCCAGGGCGAGCGGGGTGCTGATGGTCATCCCGGCGAAGTCGGTGCTGAGCACCTGGTCGGCGCGGTCGCCGACCCCGGCCCGGTCGAGCACGTCGGTGAGCCGGACGCCGAGCCAGCGGGCGCCGCCGGTGTACGGGCCGCCGACGCTGTTGGAGACGCAGGTCAGGGCGATGTCGCGCTCGATCATCGGCATCGCCAGCAGCTCCTCGAAGGTCAGCGTGAAGGGGCGGCGTACGTCGCCGTCGATCACCAGCCGCCAGTCGGAGCTGCTGAGCACCGGGACGTCGAGGCGCGTGTCGACGCGGTAGAACCGCTTCGACGGCGTCCGGAACGGCGTGATCCCGGGCACCGTGCGGTCGAGGCCGGCCGGGAACGCCGGCGCCGGCTCGACAGGCGCCGGCAGCGCGATGTCCTCGGGGCGACCGCGGGTCGAGATCAGCCGACGGCCCAGCTGGCCCAGGGTTCCGGCGCCCACGGTCGCGACGCCCAGACCGAGGAGGACCCGGCGCCGCGACGGCGACGCCGTCCCGGCGCCGGCGGCCCGTCGGGGCGACCACAGCGCGAGCAGGCCGAGCAGCACCAGGACCGCGACGACCGCGGCGACGACACTGGGCACCGCGTCGGCGAGGCCGGCCGCGGGGCGTCGTACCGCTGCCACTCCGGCGACCGCCGCCAGCGCGACGAGGAAGCCGGCACCCAGCACCCGCGAGCGTCGCGCGGCGAAGCCGACACCCGTCGCGGCCAGGAGCACCACGATGAGGACCGAGCCGACGAGGATCGTCTTGTCGTTGGTGCCGAAGTGCGCGATCGCCCACTCCTTGAGCGGTGTCGGCGTCCGGTCGATGACGGTCGAGCCGACCGCGAGGACCGGCGAGGCCGCGGGGGTGGTCGCTGCCGCCTCCAAGTGCCCTGCGGCGAGCCCCACGGCGGCGGCGACCGGCCCGAGGGCGGCGAGGATGAGGCGGTCGCTCCAAGACGTCATGGTCGCTGTTCGGAGCGGACCCCCCTTTCGGATGTCAGCGTCGCAGCGCCTCGTAGGCCGTCAGCGAGGCGGCGCGCTCGGTGGCGTGGTCGACGATCGGCTCGGGGTAGCCCTCGGGCTGCTCGGGCAGCTCCCAGGGGTCGTGCACGTGCCTGCCCTCGACGTCGGCGAGCTCGCGGACCCACCGGCGGACGTAGGCGCCCTCGGGGTCGAACTTTCGGCCCTGGGTGGTGGGGTTGAAGATCCTGAAGAACGGCGCCGCGTCGGTGCCGCAGCCCGCCACCCACTGCCAGTTGTGCTGGTTGCTGGCGAGGTCGCCGTCGACGAGGTGACGCATGAAGTGGCGGGCGCCGTGCGTCCACTCGACGTGCAGGTCCTTGACCAGGAACGACGCCACGATCATCCGGACCCGGTTGTGCATCCAGCCCTCGGCGAGCAGCTGCCGCATCCCGGCGTCGACGATCGGGTAGCCGGTCTCGCCGCGCTCCCACGCCTGCAGCCGCTTCTCGAGGGTCCGGCCGGTCGCGTAGGGCATCGCCTCCAGCTGCGGGTGCAGATAGTCGCGGGCGCTCTCGGGTCGGGCGGCCAGCACGGCTGCATAGAACTCCCGCCAGGCCAGCTCGCGCCGGAACGTGTCGCTGCCGTCGTCGTGGCCGAGGTCGGCGAGCAGGGTCCGGACGTGCACGGTCCCGAGCTTGAGGTACGCCGACATCCGCGACGTGCCGTCCACGCCCGGCCGTTCCCGGTCCGCGGGGTAGTCAGCGATCCGGTCGCGGAACGCGTGCCACGCGGCGTGTGCGGCCTCCTCGCCCGGCTCGGGCAGCCGTACGTCGCGCGCCGACGCCGGCTCGTCCGGCAGGTCGTCGGAGCGCGCCGTCCGCCAGGCGACCGTCGACGGGTCGGAGTCCGCGGGCGCGCGCCAGCCGTGCTCCGTCCAGGCGCGGTAGAACGGCCCGAACACCTGGTAGTGACCGCCCGACTTCGTGGTGACACGACCGGGCGCGACGGCGTACGGCGACCCGGTGGCGACCATCGGGACGCTCGGGTCCTGCGCCGCGAGCGCCGCGCAGACGCGCTCGTCCCGGACCCGGCCGTAGGGGCCGAAGTCCTCGCTCACGTGCGCGGCGGCGGCGCCGACCTCACCTGCGACGGCGGGCACGACGTCCTCGGGACGGCCGTGCCGGACGACCAGCCGACCGCCGTGCGCGCGCAGGTCGTCGTCCAGCGCCCGCAGGGACCGGAGCAGGAAGGCCGTCCGAGCCGGTCCGGACGGCTTCAGCAGCCCCGGGTCGAGCACGAACAGCGGCACCACCTCGGCGCCGTCGCGGGCGGCCTCCACGAGCGCGGGATGGTCGTGGAGGCGCAGGTCGCGACGGAGCCACAAGACGGTGGTCGGCATGCGCGCCGGTTCCCGATCGGGGCCGGATCAGTGCGTCGAGGGCTCCGTCTCGATCTCGCGACGGTCGTCGGACCAGAGCGTGTGGAAGACGCCCTCGCGGTCGACGCGGTGGTAGGTGTGCGCCCCGAAGAAGTCCCGCTGCCCCTGGATCAGCGCGGCGGGCAGCCGCTCGGAGGCGAGCGAGTCGTAGTAGGCGAGCGCCGAGGAGAAGCCGGGCGCGGGCACGCCGGCCGTCACCGCCGTCGCGACGACGCGGCGCCAGGCCGCCTGCCCGGTCGCGACCGCGTCGGCGAAGTAGGGGTCAGCCAGCAGCGAGATGAGGCCGGGGTCGCCGGTGTAGGCGTCGGTGATCCGGTCGAGGAACCGCGCCCGGATGATGCAGCCGGCCCGCCAGATCTTCGCGATCGCGCCCAGGTCGATCTCCCAGCCGTACTCCTTCGCACCCGCCACGATCAGGTCGAAGCCCTGCGCGTAGGCGACCACCTTCGAGGCGTAGAGCGCCGCGCGGACGTCGTCGGCGAACCTGTCGGGGACCTCCGGGCGCTCAGGACGCGACGTCACCGTCCCGCGCACCGCGGCCCGCTGCTCGGGCTTGCTCGAGACGGCGCGGGCGAAGACCGCCTCGCCGATCCCGGAGACGGGGACTCCGAGCCCGAGCGCGTTCTGGACCGTCCACACGCCGGTCCCCTTGGAGCCGGCCTCGTCGAGGATGGAGTCGACCAGCGGCCCGCCCGTGGCGGCGTCCTGCTGGCCGAGCACCTCGGCGGTGATCTCGATGAGGTAGGACTCCAGGTCGCCCTCGTTCCAGCTGCGGAAGACGTCGACCAGCTCGGGGACCGACGCTCCGCCGACCCGGCGGAGGAGGTCGTAGGCCTCGGCGATGAGCTGCATGTCGGCGTACTCGATGCCGTTGTGCACCATCTTGACGAAGTGGCCCGCGCCGTCGGTGCCGACGTGGGTGACACACGGCTCGCCGTCGGGCGCGACGGCGGCGATCGAGCGCAGGATCGGGCCGAGCGTCTCCCAGGCCTCGTCGGACCCGCCGGGCATGATGGACGGGCCCTTGAGCGCGCCCTCCTCGCCGCCCGAGATGCCGGTCCCGACGAAGTTGAGGCCGCGCTCGCGCAGCTCGCGCTCGCGGCGGATGGTGTCGAGGAAGTTGGCGTTGCCGCCGTCGACGATGATGTCGCCCGGCTCGAACCGCTCCGCCAGCTGCTCGATGACGGCGTCGGTGCCCTTGCCGGCCTGGACCATGATGATCGCGGTGCGCGGCTTGGCCAGCGAGGCGACGAAGTCGTCGATCGTCTCGGCGGCCACGAAGCCCGCGTCGCCGTGCTCGTCGAGCAGCTCCTGGGTCCGGGCGTAGGTGCGGTTGAAGACTGCCACCGTGTTGCCTTCGCGGGACGCGAGGTTGCGAGCCAGGTTGGAGCCCATGACGGCAAGGCCGACGACGCCGATGTTCGCTGTGGTCATGCTCTGCAGTGTGTCGCGAGGGAGTGTCCGGCGGCCAGGGCCTCCACACTGCGAGACCTCAGGAGTGCGCGCCCGCCTCGTGCTGGGCGTGCCCGGGCGGCTCGAGCTGGAAGGTCGAGTGCTCGACGTCGAAGTGCCCGGCGAGGCACGCCTGGATCTGGTCGAGGATCTGGGGCGCGTGACCGTCGGCGAAGCAGGCCTGGTCGACGACGACGTGGGCCGAGAGCGCGGGCAGCGCCGAGGTCACCGTCCACACGTGCAGGTCGTGGACCTCCCGCACGTGCGGCACCCCGAGGAGGTGGCTGCGGATGAGGGCCAGGTCGGTGTCGGCCGGCGCCGCCTCGAGCAGGATCCGGCCGGAGTCGCGGAGCAGTCGCCATCCCGCTCGCAGCATCAGCGCGACGACCAGCAGCGAGGCGATCGGGTCGGCCCGGGTCCAGCCGGTGGCGAGGATGACGAGGCCGGCGACGAGCGTGCCGACGAAGCCGTAGAGGTCGGTCAGGACGTGCTGGAAGGCGCCCTCCACGTTGAGCGAGCGGCGGTCCGCGCGGGCCAGCAGCCAGGCCACGGCGATGTTGACCAGGCAGCCGACCAGAGCCGTGGCCACCACCGGCCAGCCGGAGACGCCGGGAGGGTCCAGCAAGCGGCGTACCGCCTCGACGGCGACGACGAGCGAGATCGCCACCAGCGTCACGCCGTTGACGGCGGCCGACAGGATCTCGGCGCGGTGCATGCCGAAGGTCCACGCGCCTGCGGCCGGCCGGCTCGCGAGCCGCGCGGCGACCAGCGCGAGGGCGATGGCGGCGACGTCGGTGAGCATGTGGCCCGCATCGGAGAGCAGCGCCAGCGACCCGGCGACCACGGCGACCACGACCTCGGCCACCAGGAAGGTGCTCAGCAGCGCGAGCGCTGCGACCAGGTGTCGCCGGTCGGCGTCGGCCGAGGGCACGTGGCCGTGGTCGTGCGCGTGGTGGGCGCCGTGGGTCGAGGTGGACACCCGACCATCCTCCCAGCCACCGGGCCACCCGGCAGATGCCGGCCGGTGGTTGTTGCGATATGTTCGCAATAACGTCGAGAGGAGCCGCCCGTGAGCACGGCTGTCGCCACTGCTGCCCGTACCCGCACCACCTTGACCGTCGCCGACAGGCGATCGCTGTGGTGGATGGGCGGTGTGGTCGTCCTGCTGCACGTCATCGGGTTCGGCCTCCTGCTCGGCGTCGTCGCGCCCCAGCACTTCAGGCTCGGCGGCGACCACCCGGTCTTCACCGTCGGGGTCGGCCTGCTCGCCTACACCTTCGGCCTGCGGCACGCCTTCGATGCCGACCACATCGCCGCGGTCGACAACACCACCCGCAAGCTGCTCGGCGACGCCCACGCCGTCGAGGCCGAGACCGGGGTGCCGCAGCGCAAGCCGCTGTCGGTCGGCTTCTGGTTCTCCCTCGGGCACTCCTCGATCGTCTTCGCGCTGTCCTTCCTGCTCATGCTCGGCGTGAAGGCCCTGCTCGGCTCGGTCGAGGACGACGACTCGACGCTGCACACCGTCACGAGCCTCATCGGCCCGTCGGTCTCCGGTGTCTTCCTGTGGGTGCTCGGCCTGCTGAACCTCGCTGCGCTGATGGGGATCCTCCGGGTCTTCCGCAGCATGCGCCGGGGCGAGTACGACGAGGCCGAGCTCGAGCGCCAGCTGGACTCGCGCGGCTTCATGAACCGCATCCTCGGCGGCCTGACCAAGTCGGTCCGCAAGCCGTGGCACATCTACCCCGTGGGCGTCCTCTTCGGCCTCGGCTTCGACACCGCGACCGAGGTCGGCCTGCTAGTCCTGGCCGGCGGGGCGGCGGTCTTCAACCTGCCCTTCTACACGATCCTCGTGCTGCCGGTGCTCTTCGCCGCCGCGATGTGCCTGATGGACACCATCGACGGCGTGTTCATGAACCTCGCCTACGGCTGGGCCTTCGCCAAGCCGGTGCGCAAGGTGTTCTACAACCTCACGATCACCTCGATCTCGGTCGCCGTCGCGCTCGTCATCGGCACCATCGAGCTGGTCGGCGTCTTCGCGGACCGGTTCGACATCACCAGCGGCCCGCTCGCCGCCGTCGCGAGCATCCCGCTCGACTACGTCGGCTACGGCATCGTGCTGCTCTTCGTCGTCACCTGGGTCGTCGCGATCGCGGTCTGGAAGGGCCTGCGGATCGAGGAGCGCTGGTCGGCCGACCTCGCCGGCTGACCAGCGTTCCCCTCCGGTGCCTCAGCCGGCGTCGAACCAGCGGGTCAGCGCCGGCACCCGCCGCAGGACGAGCTGGTCGAGCAGCAGCACGGCGACCAGGGACACCCCTAAGAGCGGCAGGAACACCCCCAGCGCCACCAGCAGGACGGCCAGCGCGGGCGTACGCCGGATCGGCATCCGGCCCCGCGGGGCGCCGATCCGCCCGGCACCCCGTGGCCGTCGCCGCCACCACATCAGCGGGCCGGTCACGCACATCACGATGATCCCGACGCACATCAGCGTCGACGCCCAGAACGACCACAGCCCGAGGCTGCGCCCCTCGTGCAGGCCGATCCCCTGGGAGACCACCTTGGCGAGCAGCGGGTAGTCGGCGTACCCGTAGGTCGAGACCACCTGGCCGCCGTACCTGTCGATGTGGACCGTGCGCTCGTCCGAGGGGGCGTCGAAGGCGTAGCCGATCACCGAGTAGACGCCCTTCGGGTCGTCACCGGACGGCAGGGCCACGGTCATCGGATGCCGCAGCCCCGCCTGGTCGGCCACGGTCAGCGCGGTGTCGACGCTGGCGACGTTGTGCTCGCCGGCGCCGGTGCCGCCGCTGGGTGGCTGCGACGACGGGACCTCCGTGTCGCCGAGCGCCCACGGGACGTCCTGCGTGTGACTGTGCGGGAGCGACTCGTCCAGCGTGGACGTCGGGTTGCTGATCGCGCCGGGGTCCATGCTCCACATCGAGGAGCCGTGCTTCGTGGCGAGCGACTGGACGTGGGCGCCCCAGAAGCCGGTCCACGGCAGGCCGGTGACCAGCAAGGTGAGCAGCCCGATGCCGGCGAACGCCCCGACCAGGGCGTGTCGCGAGCGGAGCCGCGCGCCGGAGCCCTTCGAGCGGCGGGCGCGACGACGTGCCCGCCAGCCGCGGACGAAGAGGTAGTAGCCGGTCAGGGCCATCACCACCGCCCAGCAGACCCCGACCTCGATGACGTGGTCACCCCACTTCCCAGCCATCAGGTCCCGGTGGATCCGGATCGCCGTGCCGGACAGGGTCCGGTCCGGGTCGAGGGAGCCGAGCACCTCGGGCACGTAGGGGTCGACGTAGACGTCACGGGCCCGGCCGGAGGCGGTCACGATCGACACCACGGTCGGGGAGTGCTGGTCGCGCGGCTCCGTCATCGAGACGGCCGTCGACCCGGGATAGGCGGACTCGACGATGCCGACCTGGGTCGAGAACGGCTGGGCGATGGTGTGCGGCTGCTGCTCGACCCGCATCAGCGCGGGATGGAGCATCGGCTCGAGCTGGAAGCGGAACAGGTAGATCAGGCCGGTCGTCGCCAGCACCAGCAGGATGGGGACGACCAGGAAGCTGGCGAAGAAGTGCCAGCGCCACACGGCGCGGTGCCAGCCGCCACCCGGTCTCGGGCGGCGGAGGCGTGCCGGCGCGCGCGCAGGCAGGAGTACGTCGGACATGGGATCTCTCCTCGGAGCACGAAGAAGCACGAAGAAGCACGCAGAAGCACGAAGGAGCACGCCGACGGCGCCCGCCGGCGCCGGTGAGGGCGTGCAGGGGAACGACCCGGCGCGGTGCCGGGTGTGCGAACGGCCCGGCCGGGGCCGGGTGGTGGGCTCAGGCGGCGAGGAGAGGTGGGCCGCGTCGGGTGTCGGGCCGGCTGAGCCAGACCGACACCGGGCCGGCGGGCGCCTGGGTCCGCAGGTAGCCGCGCAGGGACGTGCGCGGAAGCACGACCGTCAGGTGGAGGAGCGCGACGAGGGTGATCCGTCGACCGGTCAGCGCCAGCAACGTCCACAGGCAGTGCTCACCGCGTGCCAGCCACAGGGTGACCAGCACGCCGGCGACCAGGTGGACGACCATCATCGGCGCGTGCGCGGACATGTCGTGGAGGAGGTGGCCGATCGGCAGCACCGGCAGGGCCGGCTCGGCGCTGGAGGGCGAGGTGCCGACCTGGAAGGCGTCCTGCAGGGAGCCGACGCGGTGCCCGTTGACGACGGGCAGGGTCGCGTAGGGGTCGGCGGTCGGCGGGGGGACGGACGCGTGCGTCCCGGGTCGCACGGGGTCGCCGACGTGACCTGCGGTGACCGTCAGCACGGCGTGCACGACGGTCTGCCCGCCGAGCGTCATCGCGAGCAGCCGCACCGTCGAGGCCGGCTTGGCCAGCATCGGACCGCTGAGCACGACGGCCGCCACCGCCATCACCGCGAGGGCCGTGCCTCCGGGCAGCAGGCCGCCCGCGGTCACGTGGCCGACGACGCCCAGCCCGAAGGCGAGCGAGCCCACGATGGCGGCACGTGCCCACAGCAGGCACGGGTCCATCCTGGGCTGCACGGCACCATCATGACGTGGCCGCGACTCGCGGTCACGTCCTCGCGAGCTCGGACGTGCGCTCGCTCGACCCTGCCGGCAAGCGGCCCGCTCCTTCGTCGCGGTCTGCATGCCGGCTCAGATCCAGCGCTGGAACCAGATGCGGTCCAACCACTCGGCATGGGTCAGCAGCTGGTCGGTGTAGATCGGCCAGAACCAGGCGAAGTTCGCGATCACCAGCGCGAGGTAGGCGCCCGACACCACGACGCCGAGCGTGCGCCGCCTCGACGGCCCGCGGGAGTGGCCGATGAGCTTGCCGACGGCCAGCGCGAGCGCGAGCACCACGAACGGCAGGGTGACGACCGCGTAGTAGCTGAAGATCGGCCGGTCGGCGTACGCGAACCAGGGCAGCCAGGTGGAGGCGACCCCCACCACGGCGACGCCGAAGCGCCAGTCGCGCCCGCCGATCCACATCGCCACGGCGTTGAGCAGCGCGACCACCCCGCCCCACCACAGCAGCGGGGTGCCGAGCAGCAGCACCTGCTTGATGCAGTCGGACCCCTCGGGGGCGGTGCAGCCCTGGTCGCCCGGGTCGATGCCCGTCGACGCCGCGACCCCGACCGGCCGGTTCAGCAGCAGCCAGCCGGTGGGGGAGGAGGCGTAGATGTGGGTCGCGCACTGCAGGAAGTGGGTGTGGAACGTCCACACGTCCTGGTGGTAGGACCACAGCGAGCGAAGCGACTGGGTGACCTCGCCGAGACCGTGGGCGTCCGGCTCGGTCGCGGTCGGCCACTTCCTGTTCGGGTCCGCGTCGTCGCTGACGTAGGTCTGCTTGTCGCAGTGGCCCTGGCCGGCGTACTGGGTGTACTGCGTGGACGAGAGCGACTGCTCGTAGGCGCCCGCGTGCACGAGCCACCCCGTCCACGACACGGTGTAGACGGCCGCCGCGACGACGACCAGGTGCACGAACGCGGGTACGCCGTCCGCGACCGCGCTCCGCAGCAGCGGCAGGCGGACGCCGAACGACCGGCGCGCCCCGGCGCTCCAGAGCACGACCATCACGCCGAAGGCGGCGAGGGGGTAGAGCGCCGTCCACTTGGTGCCGATCGCGAGCCCCCACAGGACGCCGCTCGCCAGCAGCCACGGCCGCCAGAGCACCCGCGGGCCCCAGCCGGTGACGGGCGCCTGCAGGCGGCGGGCCAGCCGCTCGCGGAACCAGTCCCGGTCGGCGACGGCGCACGAGACCGCGCAGAGCGTGAAGAACGCGACGAAGATGTCGAGCAGCGCCAGCCGGGAGAGCACGAACTGCAGGCCGTCGAAGGCCAGCAGCAGGCCGGCCACCACGCCGATCAGCGTCGACCCGCTCATCCGGCGTACCAGCCGGATCATCACCCAGACCATCAGCGAGCCGACGACCGCCGAGGCGATCCGCCAGCCGAACGGGTCCATCCCGAACGCCTTCTCACCGAGCGCGATCAGCCACTTGCCGACGTCCGGGTGGACGACCATCTCGGGGGTGCCCTGGAAGGAGCCCGTCGTGTGGCCGGCCAGGATCTTGTCGTTGGCGCCCTCGGCGTAGTTGCGCGCGTAGCCGAAGTGGAGCAGCGACCAGGCGTCCTTGGCGTAGTAGGTCTCGTCGAACTCGAACTCCCGGGGCGTGCCCAGATGCCAGACCCGCAGAACGAAGGCCAGCAGCGTCACCACGACCGTCGCGCACCAGCCGACGAGCGGATCCTGGTCGCGGATCCGCGAACGCGCCCGCTGCCAGGCGGTCGGGAGCACGGCGCCCGAGGCGGTGCGCGACAGTGACGCGCGCTCCCTCTGCTCCTCGGGCTCGGTGACGGTCACGGTGGCACAGCCTAGAGGCCGCGCCAATCGGTCTTCCGCTCGTCGAGCCGCGAGCGCCGGCGAGCGCGTCGAGACCACCTGGAATGATCATCTCGTGACCGGAACGCTCGTCCTCGCCGCAACGCCGATCGGGCGCGTCGAGGACGCGCCGCCACGGCTCGCGACCGAGCTCGCCACCGCCGACGTGATCGCGGCCGAGGACACCCGACGGCTCAAGCGGCTGGTCGGCGACCTCGGCGTCACGCCGGCCGGACGGGTGGTCTCCTACTTCGAGGGCAACGAGTCGGCGCGCACGCCTCTCCTCCTGGAGGCGCTGCTGGCCGGGGAGCGGGTCCTGCTCGTCACCGACGCCGGGATGCCCTCGGTCAGCGACCCGGGTTACCGGCTGGTGGCCGCCGCCGTGGAGGCCGACGTACTCGTGACCGCGGTGCCGGGGCCGTCGGCCGTGCTCACCGCCCTGGCCGTGTCGGGCCTGCCCGTCGACCGCTTCTGCTTCGAGGGGTTCCTGCCCCGCAAGGCCGGGGAGCGCGCGCGGCGGCTCGCCGCGCTGGCGGCCGAGGAACGGACCATGGTCTTCTTCGAGGCGCCGCACCGCACCGAGGTCGCGCTGGCCGCGATGGCCGACGCCTTCGGCGCCGACCGGGCGGCCGCGGTGTGCCGGGAGCTGACCAAGACCCACGAGGAGATCCGGCGTGGCCCGCTCGGGTCGCTCGTCGACTGGGCGGCCGAGGGAGTGCGCGGCGAGGTCACCATCGTCGTGTCCGGCGCGTCGCCGACGGCCGCGTCGACCGAGCCCGAGGACCTGCGGGCCGCCGTCGCCGCGCTCGAGCGCGACGGCATGACCCGCAAGGACGCGATCGCAGAGGCGGCCCGTCGGGCCGGCGTGCCGAAGCGCGAGGTCTACGACCTGGTGCACCGCTCATGAGCGAGCGCAGCGGCTTCCCGCCCGTCCCGGATCTCGTGCTCCCGCACCCGGTCGTGGACAACCACTGTCACCTCGACATCGCCCGCGACGGCGCGGCCCTGCCGGTCGAGGAGGCCCTGGCCCGGGCGGCGTCGGTGGGGGTGACGCGGTTCGTGCAGGTCGGCTGCGACCTGCCGTCGGCGCGCTGGGCCGTCGAGGCGTCGGCCGAGCACCCGCAGATGATCGCCGCCGTCGCCCTGCACCCCAACGACGCGCCGCTGCACGGCGCGGACCTCGAGGCCGCGCTCGACGAGATCGAGCGTCTCGCCACCGCGCACGACCGGGTGCGCGCCGTGGGCGAGACCGGGCTGGACTTCTTCCGCACCGGACCGGACGGGGTCGCGGCGCAGACCCACTCCTTCCGTCGGCACGTGGAGATCGCCAAGCGGCACGACAAGACGCTGCAGATCCACGACCGTGACGCCCATGACGCGGTGCTCGAGGTGCTCGACAGCGAGGGCGCCCCGGACCGCTGGGTCATGCACTGCTTCTCCGGAGACGCCGACTTCGCCCGCGCCTGCCTCGACCGCGGTGCCTACCTGTCCTTCGCCGGGACGGTCACCTTCAAGAACGCCGCCGACCTGCGCGAGGCGCTCGCCGTCGCCCCGCGCGACCGGATCCTGGTGGAGACCGACGCGCCCTTCCTCACGCCGGCGCCCCACCGGGGCCGGCTCAACTCGCCCTACCTCATCCCGCACACGCTGCAGGTGATGGCCGAGGTACGGGGTGCCGACCTGGGCACGCTGTGCGCGCAGATCGACCGGAACACCGAGGCGGCGTTCGGCGGAGCCTGGTAACCGGGACGTTCGTCCCAGCAGCCACACCGGCCCCACCTCGCCGAGACATGGGTCACGTCGCAGTCGACCGGACGGCTTCGTGATTTGCGATCGATGCCCGGATTTGTTCGTGTGGAGGGCTGAAAGCCGGGATCGGGGTCAGTCTGCGGACCGACGTCACCGCGGCGGGGGTGCCCCTCGGGGGCCATCACCCGCGGTGCTCGAGGCCCGGACAGTACGACGTTCGGAGCCCTGTGTCCTCCAAGCTCGCCCAGAGCCGCATGTTCAAGATCGCTCTGGCCCGTGGCAGCCGCCCGCTGCTCATCGGCCTCAGCGCCCTGGCCCTCCTCGCGGTCGTCGGCGTCACCGCCGGCTACACCGCGCTCGCCAAGGACGTGAACCTGACCCTCGACGGCAAGAGCCGCGTGGTGTCGGTCCGCGGCGACACGGTCGCCGACGTCCTGCGCGATGAGCACGTCCACGTCGGCGACCACGACCAGGTCCGCCCCGGCCTGGACGAGAAGGTCGAGGACGGCAGCCGGATCAGCGTGAAGTTCGGCCGGCCGCTCACCGTGGACCTCGACGGCACGCAGCGGACCTACTGGGTCACGTCGACCGCCGTCGCGCCCGCTCTCTCCGAGATCGGCCGCGGCTTCACCAAGGCGTCGCTCTCGGTCAGCCGCAGCGCCACCATCGGCCGCGACGGCCTGGCCCTGGCGGTCACCACGCCGAAGACGCTGGTGCTCGCGCTCGCCGGCCACCGGCCCGTGCACCGCACGCTCACCGCCCGCACCGTCGGCGAGGCGCTCGAGCAGGCCGGCGCCACCCCCGACGCCGACGACCGCGTCAAGCCGGCTGCGGACACCGTCCTCACCGACGGCGCGAAGGTCACCTGGACCAAGATCCGCGTCGCCACCAAGCGCGTCGACGACGAGACGATCCCGTTCGACACCGTGGAGAAGCCCGACGCGTCGGCCTTCGCGGGCACCCGCGACGTGACCCGCCCGGGCGCCGACGGCGTCCGCGACGTGACCTACCGCCTCGTCTACAAGGACGGCGACCTCGCCCGGAAGTCGGTGGTGACCTCCGCGGTCACCCGCGAGCCGGTGCCCGAGGTCGTGTCCGTGGGCACGAAGCAGGCGCCCGAGATCGCCGACGGCTCCGTCTGGGACCGTCTCGCCCAGTGCGAGGCGGGCGGCAACTGGCACATCAACACGGGCAACGGCTACTACGGCGGCCTGCAGTTCAACATCGGCACGTGGCAGGCCAACGGCGGCTCCGGCCGGCCCGACCAGGCCAGCCGCGAGGAGCAGATCCGGGTCGCCACCCGGGTCCGCGACAACGCCGGCGGCTACGGCGCCTGGCCGGGCTGCTCGGCCTCCCTCGGCCTGCCCCGCTGACCCCCCGCCCCGCTGACCTCCCGAGGAGTCAATCCTCAAGGCGCGAGGAGTCGATCGCTCGCTATCGAGGGGTCGATCGCCGTCCCGCGATCGACCCCTCGGTGCTGAGGGATCGACTCCTCGGTGCGGGGGGATCGACTCCTCGATGCGGGGGGATCGACTCCTCGGCGCATCGATAGGGTGGCCCCCATGCCTGCGACTGCTCCGCGCCTGCCCCGGTTGTTGGGCCCGGGCGAGGTGCGGACGCTGGCCGCGGAGCTCGACCTGCGGCCGACCAAGCAGCGCGGGCAGAACTTCGTCATCGACCCCAACACCGTCCGCCGCATCGTCCGGGAGTCGGGTGTCGGACCCGACGACGTGGTGCTGGAGGTGGGACCCGGGCTCGGCTCGCTGACCCTGGCGCTGCTCGAGGTGGCCGGCCGGGTGACGGCGATCGAGGTCGACCCCGTGCTGGCCGACCGCCTGCCGCGCACGATCGAGGAGTTCGCGCCCGACCAGGCGGCGTCCTTCGAGGTGGTCCTCGCCGACGCGCTTCGGATCGCCGAGGTCCCCGGACCGCCGCCGACCGCACTGGTCGCGAACCTGCCCTACAACGTCTCCGTCCCGGTCCTGCTCCACCTCATGGCGCTGCTGCCCTCGCTCCGGCACGGGCTCGTCATGGTCCAGGCCGAGGTCGCCGACCGGCTCGCCGCCACCCCGGGGTCGAAGGTCTACGGCATCCCCAGCGTGAAGGCCGCCTGGTACGCCGACGTACGCCGGGCCGGCTCGATCGGCCGCAACGTCTTCTGGCCCGCGCCCAACGTCGACAGCGGCCTGGTCCACTGGGTCCACCGCGACCCGCCGTCCACGGCGGTCTCCCGCGAGCGGGTCTTCGCCGTCGTCGACGCGGCCTTCGCACACCGCCGCAAGGCTCTGCGCGGTGCGCTCAAGGGCCTCGGCGGCGACACCGAGGCCGCGCTCGAGCGGGCCGGCATCGACCCGCTCGCCCGCGGCGAGTCGCTGCAGATCGGCGACTTCGTGCGGATCGCGGAGGAGCTCCGGTGACCGGGGCGAACGGGCAGGCCCGATGAGCCAGCTGGCCGAGCCCGAGAGCAGCTCGGTCACGGTCCGCGCTGCCGCGAAGATCAACCTCCACCTCGCCGTCGGGCCGGTCCGCGACGACGGGTTCCACCCGCTCGAGACCGTCTACCAGGCGATCGGGCTCTACGACGACGTGACCGTCACCGACGGCCCGCAGTGGTCGGTCCACGTCGCCGCCGACGCGGGCATCGACCTGGGCTCGGTGCCCGAGGGCGACGACAACATCGCGATCCGGGCCGGGCGGGCGCTGACCGCCCACCACGGCCTCGGCCTGACTGCGGAGATCGAGATCCACAAGGGGATCCCCGTGGCCGGCGGCATGGCCGGCGGGTCCGCCGACGCCGCCGCCACCCTGGTCGCGCTCGACCGGCTGTGGGGCCTGGAGACGTCGGACGAGGACCTGCTCGCCATCGCGGCGGAGCTCGGGTCCGACGTACCCTTCGCGCTCATCGGCGGCACCGCCGTCGGCTCGGGCCGCGGGGAGGTCGTCAGGTCGGTCCCCGACACCAGCCAGCTGTGGTGGCTCGTCGTGCCGCACGAGATCGGGCTGTCGACGCCGGGCGTCTACCGGCACTTCGACGTGCTGGCGGAGCGCGGAGCCGTCACGCCGGCCGATCCGAAGGTCCCGAGTGACCTGCTCGACGCCCTCGAGGTCGGCGAGCCGATCGGCTACCTGCTGTCCAACGACCTGGAGCCGGCGGCGTACGACCTGCGCCCCGACCTCGCGGAGCTGCGCGCCCGGCTCGAGGAGCTCGGCGCCGAAGCGGTGCTGCTGTCCGGCTCGGGGCCGACGCAGCTCGCCCTCTTCGAGGACGTCGACCTGGCCCGCGACGCCGCGGCCCGGCTGACCGGCCTGGGGATCCTGCACTGGCTGGCGCCCGCTCCGGTCGCCGGGTGCCACGTCATCGAGCTGCTCTGAATCACGCCCCCGGCCGTTCGGCTGCGAGACTGGGCCGGTCATGGCGAACCTTCTCAACCTCGAGCACGTCTCCAAGTCCTACGGCATCCGTCCGCTGCTCGACGACGTCAGCCTCGGCCTCGACGCGGGCGACCGTGTCGGCATCGTCGGTCGCAACGGCGACGGCAAGACGACGCTGCTGGAGGTGATGACCGGCCTCGAGGAGCCGGACACCGGTCGGGTCTCGCGCCAGCGCGGGCTGCTGGTCGGCTACCTGCACCAAGGCGACCGGCTCGACGACACCCACACGGTCCGCGAGGCCGTCCTCGGCGGTATGCAGGACCACGAGTGGGCCGCCGACGCCCGCACCCGGGAGGTCGTCGAGGTGCTCCTCGCCGGAGTCTCGCTCGACCGGATCGTCCACAGCCTCTCCGGCGGCGAGCGTCGCCGCTGCGCTCTCGCCCAGCTCCTCCTCGGCGACCACGACCTGCTCATCCTCGACGAGCCGACCAACCACCTCGACGTCGAGGCCGTCGCCTGGCTCGCTGCACACCTCGCGGCGCGGCCGTCGGCGCTCGTCGTCGTCACCCACGACCGCTGGTTCCTCGACGCGGTCTGCCAGTGGACCTGGGAGGTGCACGACGGCCAGGTCGACGTCTACGAGGGCGGGTACGCCGCCTTCGTGCTCGCCAAGGCGGAGCGGAGCCGTCAGGCGGCCGCGTCGGAGCAGCGTCGCCAGAACCTGGTCCGCAAGGAGCTCGCCTGGCTGCGCCGCGGGGCGCCGGCGCGCACCTCGAAGCCGAAGTTCCGCATCGACGCGGCCAACGCGCTGATCGCCGACGAGCCGCCGCCACGCAACCGGCTCGAGCTGGAGCGGTTCGCGACCCAACGGCTCGGTCGCGACGTGGTCGACATCGAGGACGTCGACTTCGCCCGCGGCGAGCGCCGTCTGCTCGACCGGGCCACCTGGCGCATCGGCCCGGGCGACCGAATCGGCATCGTCGGCGTCAACGGCGCCGGGAAGTCCTCGGTCCTGGGGCTGATCGACGGCACCCATGAGCCGCAGCGCGGCCGGGTGAAGCAGGGCCGGACCGTCGTACTCGCGCACCTCACGCAGCACCTGGACATCGTCGACACGGACAAGCGCGTGCTCGACGCGGTCTCGGAGATCCGGCAGGTCAACCGGACAGCCGACGGACGCGAGATCACCGCGACGTCGCTGCTGGAGCGGTTCGGCTTCATCGGCGACCGGCTGACGACCCGGATCGGCGACCTCTCCGGTGGTGAGCGGCGCCGCTTCCAGCTGCTGCGGCTGCTGCTCGACGAGCCCAACGTCCTGCTGCTCGACGAGCCGACCAACGACCTCGACATCGAGACGCTGACGGTCCTGGAGGACTTCCTCGACGGCTGGCCGGGGACCCTCGTCGTCGTCAGCCACGACCGCTACTTCCTCGAGCGGGTGACCGACTCGATCTGGGCGCTGATGGGCGACGGGCAGATCGCGATGCTGCCGCGCGGCGTCGAGGAGTACCTCGAGCGTCGGCAGGGGTCCGGCGTACCGATCGGTGCCGGTGCGCCGCCTGTCGCCGATCCGGCGCCCCAGGAGGCACACGCGCCCCGATCGGTACGCACCGCGAAGGCAGGCTCCGCCGAGGAGCGCGAGGCGCGGAAGGCGATCGCCCGCATTGACAAGCAGCTCGCCCGGCTCGCCGAGCAGGAGGCGACCCTGCACACCCAGCTCGAGGCCAACACCACCGACTACGAGCGCCTCGCCGACCTCGGCGCCCGGCTCCAGGCCGTCCTGGATGAGAAGGAGTCCCTCGAGCTGGAGTGGCTCGAGGCCGCCGAGCTGCTCGAGTGATGGTCATCGAGGTATGCAGGGAAACGGTCGGCTCCCGTGCGGAGCTCCGCACGGGAAGTAGCGGTTCGGCTGCATACCTCGATGAACCAGCGGCTCAGCTGAACGGCGTGAGCAGCTTGCGGAGCAGGTCGGCGAGCTCGGACTGCTGGCGCGGGGTCAGGTCGGTGAGGAAGCCGCGCTCGGCCTCGAGCAGCGAGGTGAAGGCCCCGTCGACGGCGGCCTTGCCCTCGGGCGTGAGCCGCACCAAGACACCGCGCCGGTCCTCGGGGTCGGGGTAGCGCTCGACGAAGCCGCGCGTCGCCAGCCGGTCGACGCGGTTGGTCATCGTCCCGCTCGTCACGAGCGTCTCGCGCAGCAGCCGGCCAGGGGAGAGCTCGTACGGCGACCCGGCCCTCCGCAGCGCGGCGAGGACATCGAACTCCCACGGCTCGATGCCCTGAGCGGTGAACGCCTCGCGGCGGGCCAGGTCGAGGTGCCGCGAGAGCCGGGAGAGCCTCGAGAAGACCGCGACCGGAGCCAGGTCGAGGTCCGGCCGCTCCCGCGCCCACGCCTCGGCCAGGTCGTCGACCTCGTCCCTCATGGCCCGATCCTAGCCGATCGAGATTCTTGACATCGAGACATGGTGCGAGGACAGTGGAAGTATCTTGACGTCAAGAGACATGGAGCAGGCGATGACCCAGCCCTGGAACCCCGACCGCTACCTCGCGTACGCCGACGAGCGTGGCCGACCCTTCGTCGAGCTGCTCGGCCGCATCCCGGCGGAGGCCCCGGCCACCGTGGTCGACCTCGGCTGCGGTCCGGGCAACCTCACCGCGCTGCTGCGGCAGCGCTGGCCGGGCGCCCGGATCGCGGGCGTGGACAGCAGCCCACCGATGATCGAGCGCGCCCGTGCCACCGATGGCGACATCGACTGGCAGCTCGCCGACGTGGCCGACTGGCGGGGAAGCGCCGACGTCATCGTCTCCAACGCGACCTTCCAGTGGGTGCCGGGCCACCTCGACCTGCTGCCCCGGCTCGCGGCGAGGGCCGGCCAGGTCTTCGCGTTCCAGGTGCCCGGCAACTTCGCCGAGCCCAGCCACACCCTCCGCGAGGACCTCGCCGCGGAGGACCCCTACCGCGAGCACACCCGCGGCCTCGCCCGGCCGAGCAGCCACGATCCGGTGACCTACCTCCAGCTCCTGCAGGGCGAGGGGTTCGAGGTCGACGCCTGGGAGACGACGTACCTGCACGTGCTCGACGGCGAGGACGCGGTCTTCGACTGGATCAGCGGCACCAGCCTCCTCCCGACCCGCGCCGCGCTCCCCGAGGAGCTGTTCGAGCGGTTCGCGGCCGAGCTCAGGCGTCGCCTCCGGCTGGCCTACCCGGCGCGCAACGGCCAGGTGGTGCTGCCGTTCCGCCGGATCTTCGTCGTGGCCACCCGCGCCTAGTTGCCGCGCATAGTTACCGGCCAGTAATGTCGGGTCCATGAGCCAGCTCGCGTCACTGTGGAACACGACCAACCGGGTGCCGGTCGTCGGCAGGAGGATCTTCTCGATCGCGTTCAGCCAGAAGGCGCCCTACTTCGCGACGATCCGCCCGACGGTCACCGAGCTGCGGCCCAACTACGCGGAGGTGCGGATTCCCGACCGGCGCCGCGTGCACAACCACATCGGGACCGTGCACGCGATCGCACTGTGCAACGGTCTCGAGATGGCGATGGGCGCGCTGGCCGAGGTCACCATCCCCAGCGACAAGCGCTGGATCCCCAAGGGGATGGAGGTCGCCTACACCGCCAAGGCATCCAGCGACATCCGCTGCATCGCCGAGACCGACCAGACCCAGTGGGACGAGGCGAACGGCGACCTCGCCGTCCGGGTCAAGGGCGTTCGCGACGACGGCACGGTGGTCGTCGAGGGCGTCATCCGGCTCTGGGTCACGCCGAAGAAGTGACCCCGGTCAGATCCCGCCGGCCGCTCCGCCTGTGTTCTCGCCGGTGTTGACGAGGGCGGTCATCCCCACATCGAGCGGCTTCTGCTCGCCGACCAGGCGCCTCTGGAGCCAGGTCGCCACCAGCGTCAGCAGCAGGTTGACGATGACGTAGAGCGCCGCCAGCACGATCGCGGTCTGCAGCTGGTTGTTGAACTGCGTGTAGATCTGCTTGCCGACGCGGGTCAGGCCGGGCGCGACCACATACATGCCGAGGCTGGTGTCCTTGAGCGCCACCACGCACTGGCTGATGATCGCGGGCAGCATGATCTTCACCGCCTGCGGCAGCAGCACCGAGGTCATCACCTGCGTCTTGCGCAGCCCGATGGCGTACGCCGCCTCCGACTGCCCCTTCGGCAGGGCGAGCACGCCCGCGCGGAAGACCTCGGCGAGCACGGCGCCGTTGTAGAGCGTGAGCGCGGCCACGACCGTCCAGTAGCGGCCCGAGTCGCCGTGCGTGATGCCCCAGAAGAAGAAGATGAAGATCATCAGGAGCAGCACGGGCACGGCACGGAAGAACTCCACGACGAGTAGGCACGGCCAGCGCACCCAGGCGTGGTCGGACAGCTTGCCGACACCGAACAGCGCACCGAAGACGACCGCCAGGACCACCGAGGAGAACGCCATCTCCAGCGTCTTGAGCAGACCGTCGACGAGCAGCACCCGGACGAAGTCCGGGGTGAGGAACGGCTCCCACAGCGAGTAGGAGAGCTCTCCCTTGGCGTTGAGGAACAGAACCAGCGCGACCACGAGCGCGGCGACCGCGACGATGGCGACGACCGAGTAGGCGCGATGGCGGGCGCGGGTGCGGGGTCCCGGCGCGTCGAAGAGGACGGAGGTGCTCATCGGGCGGCCCTCCAGCGCCGCTCGAGGCCGTAGGAGGCCAGTGAGATGAGCTCGACGATCACGATGTAGCCGACCGCGAACACGATGAGGATCCCCACCGCGTCGTCTGCGTGGCGGTTGGTGAAGAAGCGCATTCGGCCGGTGGCCTCCATGAGTCCGAAGACCGCGGCGACGGAGGTGTTCTTCGTCATCGCGATCATGGTCGAGCCGAGCGGCGGGACCGAAGCCCGGAAGGCCTGCGGGAGGACGACGTGGGCGAGGTTCTGGCTGAAGGTCATGCCGATCGCTCGCGCGGCCTCGGCCTGCCCGACGGGCACGGCGTTGATGCCCGAGCGCAGCGCCTCGCACACGAAGGTCGAGGTGTAGAGCGAGACGGCGATGACGCCCTTGAGCAGGAACGGCGTGTGCACGAACCAGCCGACGTTCGGCGCCGCGATGAAGATGAAGATGAAGACGACCAGCAGCGGCGTGTTGCGCACCAGCGTGACGTAGGTCGTCGCGAACTGCCGCAGCACGCCGATCGGGCCGATGCGCATCGCGACGAGCACCGTGCCGAGCACGAGGGACACGACACCGGACAGTGCCGCGATCTGGACGGTCAGCCAGAACGCGCGCAGCACCAGGTCGAAGTTGGAGAAGACCTCGTTCACGTCATCACCTCACCATGGGTCAGGCACCTGACCTTCTGTACGACGACAGGCCGGTCGGTCGTGCAGAAGGTCAGGTGCGCGGAGATCACGACGCCGGGCAGGCATCCATGGTCGGCGGCTCGGGCGTCTCCACGCCCGACTTGCCGAGCGTCGACTCGAAGGCCTTCGCCCAGTCGCCGTCGTCCTGCGCCTTCTTGATCGTGTCGACGATCCACTGGCACATCTCCGGGTGGTCCTTGCCGTAGCCCACTCCGTAGCGCTCCTCGGAGAACGGGTCGACGGCGACCTTCAGGTCGTCGGGGTGCTCGGCGGCGTAGCCCAACAGGATCGCGCCGTCGGTCGTCATCGCGTCCACGGTGCCGTTGAGGACCTGGTCGACGCACTCGGAGTAGGTGTCGAAGCCGCGCGGCGTGGCGCCCTTCGCCTCGATCTGGTCGAGCGACGTCGAGCCGGTCACCGAGCAGACCTCCTTGCCCTTGACGTCGTCGATCGAGGAGATGTCGCTGTCCTTCTTGACCAGGAGCTGCTGGCCGGTCACGTAGTAGGGGCCGGCCTGGCCCACGACCTGGCGACGCTCGTCGGTGATGGAGTACGACGCGATGACCAGGTCGACCTGGCCCTTCTGGAGGAAGGGTTCGCGGTTGGCCGAGATCGTCTCGGTCCACTTGATCTTGTCCGGCTCGATGCCGAGCGACGCCGCGAGGATCTTGCCGATCTCCGGGTCGAAGCCCTGGGGCATGTCGTCGGTGGCTCCCTTGAAGCCGATGCCCGGCTGGTCGAACTTCACGCCGATGTTGATGGTGCCCGAGTCGGCGAGCGCCTTCATCCGGCTGCCGTCGGGGAAGCTGGCGGCAGCGTTGTCGCTCACCTTGACGTCCGGCCCGCTGTCGTCGTCGCTCCCGGCGTTGCCACAGGCTGCGAGCCCGAGCGCCAGGAGGGTCGCGACCGCGGTGGCCTTGATCCTGGTCATGCGCATCGTTCTGTCTCCCTAGGTTGCTGTCAGTGCTTGAGGATCTTGGAGAGGAAGTCCTTCGCCCGCTCGCTGCGCGGGTTGTCGAAGAACTCCTCGGGGGTGTTCTCCTCGACGATGCGGCCGTCGGCCATGAAGACCACCCGGTCGCCGGCCGTGCGCGCGAAGCCCATCTCGTGGGTGACGACCACCATCGTCATGCCGCCCCGAGCGAGGTCGACCATGACGTCGAGGACCTCCTTGATCATCTCGGGGTCCAGCGCCGAGGTCGGCTCGTCGAAGAGCATCACCTTCGGCTCCATCGCGAGCGCCCGGGCGATCGCGACGCGCTGCTGCTGGCCGCCGGAGAGCTGGGCGGGGTACTTCTCCGCCTGGTGGCCGACGCCGACGCGGTCGAGCAGCTCGCGGGCCCTCTTCTCGGCGTCCGCCTTCGGCTGCTTGCGGACCTTGACGGGTCCGAGCATGACGTTCTCGAGGATCGTCTTGTGGGCGAAGAGGTTGAAGCTCTGGAAGACCATGCCGACCTCGGCGCGCAGCTGCGCCAGCGCCTTGCCCTCCTGGGGGAGCGGCTGGCCGTCGAGCGCGATCGTGCCCTTGTCGATCGTCTCCAGGCGGTTGATCGCGCGGCAGAGCGTGGACTTGCCCGACCCGGAGGGGCCGATGACCACGACGACCTCGCCCCGCCCGATGACGAGGTTGATGTCCTGCAGCACGTGGAGCTGGCCGAACCACTTGTCGACGTGGTCCAGGGCCACCAGCGGCTCACGGCCGACAGTTCCGACGTCTGTCATGGCGCAAGACCCTATCCAGTCACGAGGTCAGCGGCCATCACCGGTGTCGTGCGGCCGTTCGATTCGGGAGCGGTCGGCGGGTCGCCGTACGCTTGTGAACTGCTATGACGCGCACCTATGAGGTCCGCACCTACGGGTGCCAGATGAACGTCCACGACTCGGAGCGGCTCTCCGGGCTGCTCGAGGGCGCGGGCTACGTCGCGGCGCCCGACGGCGAGTACGCCGACGTGGTCGTCTTCAACACGTGCGCGGTGCGCGAGAACGCCGACAACAAGCTCTACGGCAACCTCGGCCACCTGGCGCCGGTCAAGGCGCAGCGGCCGGGCATGCAGATCGCCGTCGGCGGCTGCCTGGCCCAGAAGGACCGCTCCACGATCACGCAGAAAGCGCCCTGGGTCGACGTCGTCTTCGGCACCCACAACATCGGCTCGCTGCCGGTCCTGCTGGAGCGCGCCCGCGTGCAGGAGGAGGCGCAGGTCGAGATCCTCGAGTCGCTCGACGTCTTTCCCTCGACGCTCCCGACCAAGCGCGAGTCGGCGTACGCCGCCTGGGTGTCGGTGTCGGTCGGCTGCAACAACACCTGCACCTTCTGCATCGTCCCCGCGCTGCGCGGCAAGGAGAAGGACCGCCGGCCGGGCGAGATCCTTGCCGAGATCGGGGCGCTGGTCGCCGAGGGCGTCTCCGAGATCACCCTGCTCGGGCAGAACGTCAACGCCTACGGTGTCGAGTTCGGCGACCGGCAGGCGTTCTCCAAGCTGCTGCGCGCGTGCGGGGGGATCGAGGGCCTCGAGCGGGTCCGCTTCACGAGCCCGCACCCGGCCGAGTTCACCGACGACGTCATCGAGGCGATGGCCGAGACGCCCAACGTCATGCCGTCGCTGCACATGCCGCTGCAGTCGGGCTCGTCGAAGGTGCTCAAGGACATGCGGCGGTCCTACCGCCAGTCGAAGTTCCTCGGCATCATCTCGCGCGTGCGGGAGGCGATCCCCGACGCGGCGATCACCACCGACATCATCGTGGGCTTCCCCGGCGAGACCGAGGAGGACTTCCAGGAGACGCTGAAGGTCGTCCGCGAGGCGCGCTTTTCGGGCGCGTTCACGTTCCAGTACTCCAAGCGGCCCGGTACGCCGGCCGCGGACCTGCTCGACCAGGTCCCGCCCGACGTGGTGGCCGACCGCTACCAGCGGCTGTCCGCACTGCAGAACCAGATCTCCTGGGAGGAGAACCAGCGGCAGGAGGGCCGCGTCGTCGAGGTGATGGTCGCCGAGGGCGAGGGCCGGCGCGACGGCGCCACCGGCCGGCTGTCCGGGCGCGCGCCCGACAACCGGCTCGTGCACTTCTCGTCGGTCGGCGTCGACGGCGTCCGACCCGGAGACGTGGTGACCGTCGCGATCACCCGCGGCGCGCCGCACTACCTCGAGGCGGACGGCGCGGTGCTCTCGATCCGCCGGACGCGGTCGGGCGACGCCTGGGAGGCGCGCACCGCAGCACCGGCCGCCGCGGCCGGCGTCTCGCTGGGCATGCCCGTGGTCGGCGTACCCGCGCCGTTGCCGGACGCGCCCGTCTGCGGATCCTGATCCTTTTCGTGGTCCTTCTCGTGGTCATCGTGCGTGCCGGTGCGCACGTGACGCGCGTCCGGCCACACCATGACCGCTACCCGGGGTGCTACTCGTCCTTCGACCGCGGGTCGAGGGAGGGGTAGCCGGCCTTCGGCTCGAGACCCTCAGGATTGGTCTCGACGTTGCCCGGGCGCTGCTCGGGCGGGACGTCGGTGTCGCCGTCCTCGGTCACCGAGGTGTCCTTGACGCCGTCGGTGCCGGTCTGACCGGGCCCGGTGTGGCCGACCCGCTCGCTGCTGACCCCCATCCCGACCTCCTCGTCGCCCGGGGTTGGTGGGTTGGACGCGCGGATGTCGCGGACGACCCCGCCGCCCTCGTGGTCGAGGGCGTCCGGCCCGCCCGGCACGATCTCCGGCGGCTCCGTCTTCGCCGGTGGCTGCGGTCCCAGCTCCATGCGTTTTCCTCCCTGATCGGATCTTGCTCCGAGGTCCGGTAACCGGTCGGCGGCGTCGTATCGCTCACTGACGCTCTGCTGTTTCGGTGCGCCGCGCCGCTCGCGGGGCGGGTGTGGCCGATGGTGTGCGTACCGATCGGGGTTGGCGAGGCGTATGAGGCGAGAACTCGGTCCTGGAGCCACTTCCGCCCCGATCGGTACGCGCGGGCGATCCTCTGCGTACCGATCGAGGTCCCTGTGGCTGCTGTGGCGATGATCCGCCCCTCTGGTCTCTCCAGCACCGATCGGTACGCCGAGCCTCGGCCTGTGGATGACGACCTGCGCCCGTCGCGGTCCTCCATCAGGGTGGCTTCCATGACGCCAGACGAACAGCGGGAGCTGCTCCTCGCGCAGACGGCCGATGCCGCTGCTGAGTTCCACGGTGTCATCAGCCTGTTGTGTGCGGCGCTCGTCCATCGGTGGCAGATCAAGGCGCTGCCGACGCGCCCTCAGATCACGGTAGGTCGCAATCAGCGTGTCGACCGGGACCGAGCCGCCAACGTCCAGATCAGGCGGCTGGACCTGCCGCCTCGCGACGTCGAACGAGGGGCGGTCACCTCCATCGAGCGGACGGTGCTGGACTGCACGCGCTCGCTCAGCTTCGACGAAGGGCTGTGTGTCGCAGACTCAGCGCTTCGCTCCGGCATGTCGAAGCAGCGGCTCCTGGACCTCGCCGCCGGCGCGAAGGGCCCGGGATCGCGCCGGATCCGATGGGTGGCCCACCATGCGTCGCCGCTCGCAGCGAACCCGTTCGAGTCCGTCCTGCGAGCGCTCGCTCTCAGCGTCGGCCTCCGGGTGCAGCCCCAGGTCAGGCTGGGAGGCGACTACTACCTCGGTCGGCCCGACCTGGTCGACATCGAGCTTCGGATCATCCTCGAAGCCGACTCGTTCGAGAGCCATGGGACACCGGCGGCGCTGCGGCGGGATGCGAGCCGCTACAACGAGTTCGTCATCAACGGCTGGCTCGTCCTGCGCTTCACCTGGGAGCAGGTGATGTTCCAGCCCGAGCAGGTGCGCAGGATCCTGCTCGGGGCGATCACCGAGCGGCGTACCAATCGGGGCGCGGGAGGCGGAAGCGCGGCATGAACAGCCTCAGAGGTCACTTCGTCACCGATCGGTACGCAGCAACCACGAAGCGCGGTGCCGGAGCGTGCGTCAGCGGATGTCGTCGTTGCGGCCGTCGAGACCGTCGAGCGCGTCCTTGGCCTTGTCGAGGAAGCTCATGTCGTTCTCCATCAGGTCAGTGGCCACCGAGCGGGGACCGAGCCGTTTGGAACACTAGCCCTCATGACGGCGGCGGGGGCAGGGCGCGAGGCCAGCGGCCCACCCGTCGTCCCACCCGTCGTCCCACCCGTCGTCGCGGTCGTCGGCGCCACCGCCGCGGGCAAGACGGGGCTCAGCCTCGACCTCGCCGAGCGGCTCGGCGGCGAGGTGGTCAACAGCGACGCGATGCAGCTCTACCGCGGCATGGACATCGGCACGGCCAAGCTGCCCGAGAGCGAGCGACGCGGCATCCCGCACCACCTGCTCGACATCCTCGACATCACCGAGGCCGCCACGGTCGCCGAGTACCAGGCGGTGGCCCGTGCGGTCATCGCGGACCTCCGCGGCAGCGGCAGGACGCCGGTGCTGGTCGGCGGCAGCGCGCTCTACACCCGGGCCGTGCTGGACCGGTTCGACTTCCCGGGCACCGACCCGGCCGTCCGCGAGCGGCTCGAGCAGGAGCTGGCCCGGGACGGGGTGCAGCCCCTCGTCGAGCGGCTGCGCGAGCAGGACCCCGTCGCGGCCGCCCGGATCGAGGAGATGACACCGGGCAACGGCCGCCGGATCGTCCGCGCGCTCGAGGTCATCGAGCTCACCGGCGACGCCTTCAGCGCCCGCCTCCCCGTGCAGGAGTACGTCGACCCGCACTCGATCCAGATCGGCGTCGACATCGACCGGGAGACCCTCGACACCCGGATCGTGCAGCGCGTGGAGGAGATGTTCGACGCCGGCTTCGTCGAGGAGGTCGAGCGGCTGCTCGACGCCGGCCTGGCGACCTCGAGGACGGCCGCGACGGCGATCGGCTACCGGGAGGTGGCGCAGCTCCTGGCCGGCGTACTCACCCTGCCGGAGGCGAAGCAGCAGACGGTGGTGAAGACCCGCCGGTTCGCGCGCCGCCAGGACGCGTGGTTCCGCAAGGACCCCCGCGTGGTCTGGGTGAGGTACGACGACCCCGACCGGGCCGGGACGGCGATCGAAGCGATCCGGGCGATCCAGGAGGTGTGAGGTAGGTCTCAAGGGGGGACTGAACAACTCATGCGTTCTCGGACCTCCGCAGCCGCATTCGCCGCGGCCCTCATCTGCCCAGCCCTCGTGCTCACGACCTCGCCGCACGCCGGTGCCGCCGCACCGGACGCCACGCGGCCGAAGGCGCCACCCAGGATCGCCACCAGCATCGGGCGCGGTGGCGCGATCAGCACCGTCGACCCGGACGCCACCAGGATCGGCCTGCAGGTGTTGAAGCACGGCGGCAACGCGGTCGACGCAGCGGTGGCGGCCGCGGCGGCGCTCGGCCTGACCGAGCCCTACAGCTCGGGCATCGGCGGTGGCGGCTACTTCGTCCACTACAACGCGCGGACCCACAAGGTCGGCACGATCGACGGCCGCGAGACCGCGCCGCGGAGGATGCGGCACGACTCCTTCATCGACCCGGCCACGGGCGAGCCCTACAACTTCACCCCCGAGCGGGTCTCGAGCGGTGTCGCCGTCGGCGTGCCGGGGTCGCTGAAGACCTGGCAGCGCGCGCTGAACCGCTGGGGCACCCGCAGCCTGGCCCGGTCGCTCAAGCCGGCGACGAGGCTGGCCCGGAGGGGCTTCGTGGTCGACCAGACCTTCCACGACCAGACCGCCGACAACCAGGCGCGGTTCGCGCAGTTCGCGTCGACCAGGCGGCTCTTCCTCAAGGGCGGCCAGCCGCCGGCGGTCGGGAGCCGGTTCCGCAACCGCGCCCTCGCCCGCACCTACGACCTGATCGCCCGGAAGGGCGTCGACGGCCTCTACCGCGGCCGGCTCGCCCGCCAGATCGTGCACACCGTCCAGCACCCGCCGAAGGTCGCCGGCGCGACGCTGCCCGCCACACCCGGCCGGATGACGCTGCGCGACCTGCGCCGCTACAGGACGATCGATCGCAAGCCGACGAGGATCGGCTACCGCGGGCTGAGGATCTACGGCATGGCACCGTCGTCGTCCGGCGGCTCGACCGTGGGCGAGATGCTCAACATCCTCGAGCACTACAACCTCCACGGCATGGATGCGGGCGCGCTCTACCACCACTACATCGAGGCCTCGGCCCTCGCGTTCGCCGACCGCAACGCCTACGTCGGCGACCCGCGGTCGGTGAAGGTGCCGCTGCGCCAGCTGCTCAGCGACACGTTCGCCGCCGAGCGCGCCTGCTCGATCAACGAGCAGACCGCCGCGCCGAAGCCGGTGCCCGCGGGCAACGTGGCGTCGTACGACGGCAAGTGCGCTGCGGCCCCCGCCCGTGGCGCCGCCCGCCCCGACACCGAGAACGTCGAGACCACCAACATGACGGTCGTCGACCGCTGGGGGAACGTCGTCGAGTACACGCTGACCATCGAGCAGACCGGTGGCTCCGGCATGGTGGTGCCCGGCCGAGGCTTCCTGCTCAACAACGAGCTGACCGACTTCAGTGCCGCCTACGACCCGAGCGACCCCAACCGCATCGAGCCCGGCAAGCGCCCGCGCAGCTCGATCTCGCCGACGATCGTGCTCAAGGGCAGGAAGCCGTGGCTGGCGCTCGGCTCGCCCGGCGGCGCGACGATCATCAACACCGTCAGCCAGCTGCTGGTCGACCGCATCGACCGCGGCATGTCGATCGCCGAGGCGATCACCGAGCCGCGGCTGGCCAACGCCAACACGACGGCGAGCAGCGCCGAGCCGGCCTTCGTCGCCAAGTACGCCGCGGCGCTGGCGCCCTTCGGCCAGACGCTCAAGCAGCTGACCGGACCCACGAGCGCGCAGGAGATCGGGGCCGCGACGGCGATCCAGATCGGGCGGCACGGGCGGCTCATCGCGGTGGCCGAGCCCACCCGGCGCGGAGGAGGCTCCGCACGGGTGGTCAGGCCGGCCAGGCGGTGACCGGTGCGGTGACCGGTGCAGTGACCGGGGCGGTGACCGGGGCGGTGACCGGGGCGGTGACCGAGGCGGTGACCGGGGCGGCGGCGGCGAAACGCGGGTGAAGGGCGACGCCGACCCCCGTACGATCGGGCGGTGACCTGGACCGAGATCGCCACCGTCGACGAGCTCGTCGAGCTGGTGGGACAGCCGAACGAGCGGGCCCGCACCAAGGGCCGCGACCGGCTGCTCGCCGTCGACCGCGCCTGGCTGGCGGCCACGCCGTTCTGCGTGCTCGCCACCGCCGACGCCGACGGCCGTTGCGACGCCTCCCCGAAGGGCGACCCGGCGGGGCGGCTGGTCCACGTCCTCGACGACCGGACGATCGCCATCGCTGAGCGGCCCGGCAACAAGCGCGTCGACGGCTACCGCAACGTGCTCGCCAACCCGCACGTCGGGCTGGAGTTCCTCATCCCCGGTCGCGGCGACACCCTGCGCGTCAACGGTCGCGCCCGGCTCGTCAGGGACGCGCCGTTCTTCGACGACATGGCCGTGCGCGGCCGGCGACCGCTCCTCGCGCTGGTCGTCGACGTCGAGGAGGTCTTCTTCCACTGCGCCAAGGCGCTCCTGCGCTCGGGCCTGTGGCAGCCGGAGACCTGGGCTCCCGAGGCGGGCGTCCCGCGCCGGGCGGTCATCGCCAAGGAGGTCGAGCACGCTCCGGGCACCCTGGAGGAGCTCGACGCCTACTACGGCGACAGTTACGCGGACGGCCTGTACTGATGACCTACCCGTTCCTCAAGGGCCACGGCACGGAGAACGACTTCGTGCTGCTCCCCGACCCGGACGGCACCGCCCACGGCGACCTGGCGCCCGACCGGATGGCGGCCCGGGTGCAGGCCCTGTGCGACCGGCACGCCGGCATCGGCGGCGACGGCGTCCTCCGGCTCGTGCGTACGTCGGCCGTGGACCCCGCCGAGACCGGCGGCAGCGACGCCGAGTGGTTCATGGACTATCGCAACGCCGACGGGTCCGTCGCCGAGATGTGCGGCAACGGGACCCGCGTCTTCGTCCAGTACCTGCGGGAGAGCGGCCGGGACACCGGCGACCGCATCACGATCGCCACCCGGGCCGGGGACAAGACCCTCACCTTCGACGGCGCCGACTGGACCGTCGACCTCGGCGAGGCGACCCTGCTCGGCGAGACGGAGGTCGGCGTCGGGCACTACACCTGGCCCGCGCAGCACGTCTCCATGGGCAACCCGCACGCGATCGCGTTCGTCGACTCGCTGGACCCGCACGGACCCGTGGGGAGCCTGCTCGAGGCGCCCGACCACGACGCCGCGGTCTACCCGGAGGGCGTCAACGTCGAGTTCGTCGCGCGGGTCGGGGAGCGGCACGTCGCGATGCGCGTCCACGAGCGCGGCGTCGGCGAGACCCGCTCCTGCGGGACCGGTGCCGGCGCGGTCGGTGTGGCCGCGATGATCGGCGACGGCGCGATCGCCCCGGCCACGTACGTCGTGGACGTGCCGGGCGGACGGCTCCGGGTCACCTGGACCACGGCCGGCCGGGTGCTGCTCACGGGCCCCGCGCTCATCGTCGCCGCTGGTGAGACCGACCTCTGACTCCGCCGGTTCCGCTCAGGTGGCGCGCCGCACCGCCGATCTGCGGCTCGTCCGGTGTGCACGGTGGCCTCCCTGGTCACTGATGGGGAATGACCGGACATCCAGACGCCGCCCGCGAGGGCGGTCGTCGGAGCAGTAGCAGCCCGGGAGGAACCATGCACCGCATGGAGGCCGTACAACAGCCGCAGGTCGCGAACCCGTGGCCGGCGCGGCTGGCGTACGTCGCCCTGGCGGTCGGTCTGCTGATCATCGCCATCTTCGCCGGCGTGCAGGACACCGCGGCGAACCCGTGGGTCTACCTGGTCGGTGCCGTCTACGGGACGGCGCTGACGGTGACCGGCGCGATCCGGATGCCGCGCTCCCACCGGCTCGCCTGGGTGGCCTTCGCCGTCTCCCAGGTCTTCTTCCTGACCGGCGACGTGCTCTGGACGATCTACGACAACGTCCTGGACGTGAGTCCCTCGCCCTCCCTCGCGGACGCCGGCTACCTCGCGCAATATCCGGCCTTCGCGCTGGGCATCCTGTGGCTGGTCCGGACCCGGCGGCGAGGTCGCGACCGCGCCGCCTTCCTCGACGCCGCCATCCTCACCACGGGCGTCACCGTCGCCGGGCTGGTCTTCTTGATCCTGCCGGCCTTCGCGGCCGCCGACCTGACCCTCGGCGAGCAGGTGGTGTCGGCCGCCTATCCGGTCGGGGACCTGCTCGTGCTCGCGGTCGCGTTCCGACTCCTGGCGGACGGCATGGCGCGCAACGTGTCCCTGCAGGCCATGCTCGCCTCGCTGGTCTCGCTCCTCGTGATCGACATCGCCTACGGCATCAGCGTCACCCTGGCCCTGGACTACCCGTCCTGGATCGACTGCGGCTACCTCCTCTCCTACCTGCTGATCGGCTTCGCGTCCCTGCACCCGTCGGCGCGGACGCTCTCCCAGGCCGCGCCCGACCGGGCCGGCGGCATCACCGCCGTGCGCATCTCCTGGCTGGGCGTCGCGCTCGTGCTCGCACCGCTCACCGGCCTGGTCGCCGACGTCAGCCGGTTCAGCGACTACCCGTGGATCGTGTTCGTCGGTTGCTGCGTGGCCGCCGTGCTCGTCGTCGCGCGGCTGTGGGACCTGCTCAAGGACCTGCAGCGCAAGGCGGTCCAGCTGGCCGGCCTGGCCGGTCGCGACGCGCTGACCGGTGTCGCCAACCGGCGCAGGTGGGACGACGAGCTCGCCCGTGCCTGCTCCTTCGCGCTCGAGAACGACTCGCGATTGACCGTCGCCGTCCTCGACATGGACCACTTCAAGGAGTTCAACGACAGCCGCGGGCACCTGGCCGGCGACGTGGCTCTGAAGGAGACGGCTGCCGCGTGGGCGTCGATCCTCGGGGGCCGGGGCCTGCTCGCCCGCTACGGCGGCGAGGAGTTCACCGTGCTCCTGCCTCAGCTGGAGGTGGCCGAGGCCAGCACGGTGCTCGACCGGCTGCGCCTGGCGGTGACGCACGGGCAGTCGTGCTCGATCGGCGTGGCGACCTGGGACGGGGTGGAGGCCACCGCCGAGCTGATGGCGCGTGCGGACGACGCCCTCTACCGCGCCAAGCGGTCGGGTCGTGACCGGATCGCCGTCCACGAGGAGGGGTCGATCACCGTGATCACGCCGGCGTCCTACGAGGCCGCGTCGCTGAACGCCATGCGTGTCGTCTACCAGCCGATCAAGGACCTCCGGACGGGTGCCGTGGTGGGCGCGGAGGCGCTGAGCCGCTTCGAGGGGCAGAACCCGCGGGCGGTCTTCGACCGGGCCGAGCGCGACGGCACGGCCGCCGCGCTGGAGGCCGCCGCGATCGCGAAGGCGATCAGCGGATGGAGCGGCGAGGGCTTCCTCTCGGTCAACGTCGGCCTGTCGAGCCTGGCCAGCCCGGCGGTGCAGGCCGCGCTGCCCGACGACCTGAGCTCGCTGGTCCTCGAGATCACCGAGGGCGAGGTGCTGGACTTCGGCGCCGAGATCGCCCAGGCTCTCGACGGGGCCCGCGCCCGTGGTGCGCGCATCGCCATCGACGACTTCGGCGCCGGGTTCTCCAACATGCACCGGGTCGCGAGGATGCGACCCGACCTCGTCAAGATCGACATGTCCCTCATCCGCGGCATCGACGCCGACGAGACCCTGCAGGCCGTCGTCAGCGGCTGCCTGCTCTACCAGAACATGACCGGCACCAGGGTCGTCGCCGAGGGCATCGAGACCGAGGAGGAGCTGCGCTGCCTGATCGACCTGGGCGTGGTGCTCGGGCAGGGCTACCTGCTGGGCCGCCCGGCCCCGGCGGACAGCCTCGACGTGCTCGGGTCGCGCTGACCGCACACGGGTGTCGGGTCAGCCGACCTTCACGCCGAACGCCTGGGCGAGCGAGGGCGCGGTCCGGGCGTGGCGCAGGTGCCGCACGTGCAGCACGTCCTCGAGGAAGCCGGTCAGGGAGTAGTGGTCGAGCGGCGTCGCGACCGCGCGCCGCGGCTGGTCCTTCGTCGCCACGACGGTGAGCACCTTGTTGCCGCTGCGGGAGTCGTCCTCGTCGGCGGTGACCACGATCGCGAGCCGGCCGGCCCTCCAGTCGGGGCCCGCGGTGAGCCTTCCGATCTGGCGCGAGATCCACGCGTCGGCCTGCGCGAGGGTGCCGTCGTGGGCGTCGTCGACGATGTCGGGGATCACGAAGCCGACGTTCGGCAGGCTCCCGGCGCGGGAGTCGCGGGCCAGTCGGCCGGCCCGGACGTCGTACTTCTTGCAGGCGGCGCGGTCGGCGGACGCGGAGAAGTAGGTCCACGGGTTGTGCCGGACGGCGTAGCGGCCGCTGTTGGTGAGCGCGCAACGCCGCGGCATCGACTCGGCGTAGACCTTGGCGGTGTGGCCCGAGCGCAGCGCCTGACGGAAGACGTTGTTGCCGGTCAGCCGGTGGGCGGAGGGGTCCGCGTCGTCGGCGACGCCCAGCGTCGAGCCGGCGGCGATCGCGATGTAGTTGGGCAGCGACGGGTGCCGGATGGCGCGGTAGTCGGTGGCGTAGGCATGCCGGGCGGCGAAGCCGTAGACCTTCGGCATGCCGGCCCGCATCTGAACCAGGGAGTGGTTCTCGACCATGAAGACGACGACCTTCGTGACGCCGGCGGACCTGTCGGCACGGGCGGGCGCCGCGGGGGAGACGGGCGCGGCGGGTGAGCCGGGCGCAGCCGCCGTCAGCGAGGCGGCCTCCGACGGCGCGGCGGTCGAGTCGGCGTCGCTGCCGCAGCCGGCGACGCCGAGGAGGAGCGTGCCGACCGCACAACCGGCGAGCAGGCGGGTGAGGAGCTTCGCGTCCGGGGCCACCTCCACGACGCTAGTCGATGGTGGTTAGATCCCGGCCATGGATCTGACCAACAGCACAGCCCTCGTCACCGGCGCCGCCAGCGGCATCGGCGCCGGCTGCGCCCGGGCGCTCGCCGCTCGGGGCGCGACGGTGATCATCGCCGACCTGCAGGCCGACAAGGGCGAGGCGCTCGCCGACGAGATCAAGGGCGTCTTCGCCCGGGTCGACGTGACCGACACCGAGCAGATCACCGCCGCCGTCGAGCAGGCCGCGTCGATCGCGCCCCTGAGGGCGGCGGTCAACTCCGCCGGCATCGGAAGCGCCTTCCGCACCATCGGGCGCGACGGTCAGATCGAGAGCGCGTTCCCGCTCGACAACTTCCGCAAGGTCCTCGAGATCAACCTGATCGGCACCTTCGACGTGGTCCGCCAGGCCGCGACGGTGATGAGCCGCAACGAGCCCGACGCCAACGGCCAGCGTGGCGCCATCGTCAACCTGGCCAGCGTGGCAGCGTTCGACGGCCAGATCGGCCAGGCGGCGTACTCCGCGTCCAAGGGCGGCATCGTCGGGCTCACCCTCCCGCTCGCCCGCGACCTGGCCGCCGTGGGCATCCGGGTCAACACCGTGGCGCCGGGGCTGATCGACACCCCCATCTACGACGGCTTCCCCGATCCCGAGGAGTTCAAGGCCAAGCTCGGTGAGAGCGTGCTGTTCCCGCACCGCCTCGGCTCGGCCGACGAGCTGGCGTCGATGGTGGTCGAGCTGCTCACCAACGACTACATGAACGGGGAGACGGTCCGCGTCGACGGCGGCATCCGCATGCCTCCCAAGTAGGTCTCGGAGCCCGGGTCGTCGGGGGCGTCCTCGACGAGGATCGCCCGCACCTGGCGGTAGGCCCGCTCCACGTAGTCCGGCTCGCAGGGGTTCGCCCGGCCCAGCTGGTCGACGAGGCTGACCAGCTCCTCGAGGATCCAGTGCTGGGGCGGCGTACCGCCGGCCAGGGTCTGGGCCGCGCACCAGCTCCGGAAGGCCTCGTACGTCGGGTGCTCGGCCAGTCGCCGGGACAGCTCGGCGCGCGCCTGCAGGACCACGCGGGCGTTGTAGCGGCCGAGGTCGCGGTAGGCGGCGAACTGGGCGACGTGGAAGAACTGGTCGACGGTGCTCACCCGCGGGAAGGTCGGGTCGACCTCGCGGTAGGCGAGGAGCTGGGGCGGCATGTCCTGCGTCAGGGCCGGCTTGGTGTACCACAGCACCGTCAGGTGGTCGCCGTCGCCGACCCGGCGCCGCACGAGGCCGAGGTTGACCGAGCGGTGGGAGTAGTCGCGGCCCGGTGTCGGCGCCGGGTCGCTGCGCAGGCAGTCGAGGTTGATGGAGACCGTCGCGCCGCACTCGAGCTGGGCCAAGTCGATGGCCTTCGAGATCGACCGCGCCGTGTTGCCCGGCCCGGAGTCGGCGTCGACGCAGACGACCTCCTTGTAGAGCCGGTTGCGGAGCAGCTCCACGAGCCCGGTGTTCTCCCAGTGGCCGCCGTCGGTGACGTAGAGGTAGAGGTCGCTGGGGTCGTGGAAGCCGATGAACTCCTTGAGCAGGTAGCCCAGCCCCGGGCGCGGGAGGGTGACGCCCTGCGCGGCCAGCTGCTCGGCGTAGCGCGGGTTGGGGATCCACATGCCGAGTCGGACGTTGAAGAACGCCAGCAGCATGCTGACCGGGCCGATCCGGAAGCGGCCCATCGCGGGGGAGACGGCCGCGGAGGACAGGCCGACCGCCAGCATCGTCGTGAGGCGCGGTCGCAGCCCTGTCGCGAGTCGCCGGAGGTCACGGCCGACCGGGCCGGCGTCGCGCTGCAGGAGGGCGTCGATCGCCTCGGTCGGGGCGGAGTACTGCTTCCACCGGCCGTCACCCTCGAGCGGGACGTACATGCGCACGTGCTCGGGGTCGAACGTGACGCTCAGCGCCGGGATACCCGCATGGGTGCGGACGCTGCGCCCCGTCACCGTCGCCGACGCGCAGATCTTGAGCGGGGTGCCGACGAGGTCGTCGCCGCGCAGGGTCAGCGAGTGCAGCAGGGGCTCGGGCGTCCGGCCTCGCACCGCCCCGCCGTTGTCGTAGGGCCGGGCCTCGAGCGGGCCGGATCCCTGCCTGTGCTCGTCGTTCGGGCGGTAGGTCGCGAACGCGGCCCGGATCTTGCCGCGGTAGAACGCGGCGAGCGACCAGAACTCGATGGCGCCGAGGAAGTGGATGAGCAGGAGGCCGACGATCAGCCCGAGCATGATCGTGCGGTGCCGGTCGGCCGGGTCGGCCGTCATCCCCTCGAGGGTCCACAGCACGCCGATGTAGGCCAGCGCGAGGCCGAAGAGGGTCCCGCCGAGCACGGGCGCGACGTTGGCGAGCGGCTTGCGCAGCAGGCGGAGCACGGCGCCGCCGGAGCCCAGCCCGCCGACGACGGCGACGAGGTGGGTGATCACCGCGTGCGCGCTGACCGGGCGCCAGAGCAGGTCCATCGCCGCGGGGACGCCCGCGAGCAGCACGGCGAGCGCCGCCGCCAGTCCGAGACCGCTGTAGCCGACGTACTTGGGGAGGGTGAGCCAGGTCGGGGGCTCGGCGACCCCGCGGACCTCCGCGACCTTCGCGGCCAGCACCCAGACGAGGACGCCGACGACGCCGACCGCCAGCCAGCCGAGGATCGGCCAGCCCGGCCGGCTGGTCGCGGTGAGGCAGCCGTGGTCGGCGAAGGTCAGCGCCTGGGTGTGCGAGCGCCAGTCCGGGCAGGCCAGCCCGTAGTACCAGCGGTAGACCCAGCCGGTGAGCTGGGCCGCCGTCCACAGCATCGCCAGGAAGACGAAGCAGTTGAAGACGATGCCCGTGATGACGGTGGCGATCACGCCCGGCGTGCGCTCGGCGCGGTCCAGCCGGGACCGCGTGGCCGGGCCCTCGCCGTTGCTGTCGGTCATCTTGTCGCGCGTGCTTCGCCGGGGCGTGTTGGACAGCAGGTAGCCGAGGTTGGCCCGCAGGTGCTGCTCCTCCGGCCCCGGTCCGCCGGTGGGTACGTCGACCCACGGCCGCGGCTCCAGGTGCTGGCTGTCGAGGGTGCGGGCCAGGCTCCACCCGCCCGTCATGTAGGACCCGCCGGAGACCGCGGTGACCCGCTTGGCGCGGGCCCAGTCCAGACCGGGCTCGGTCTCCTCCAACGCCTGCAGGGCGCCGAGGCTGATCGAGGCCGCCCGGATGCCGCCGCCGGAGAAGGCGAGCCCCAGGTCGTCGCGGATCCACTCCTCGTCCGCGTGCTTGACCTCGCCCGAGTCGGTCGTGCCGTCGTCGGCGCGGTCGGCGTCGTGGAGCGCCTCGATGATGGCGCGGCCGGTGAGCGCGGACAGGAAGCCCCCGATGACGTAGACCACGACCCCGAGCAGGATGAGCAGGCCGCCCCACGAGGCGATGGCGGCGATGCGCCAGCCCAGCGGCAGGCCGCCGTGGACCTGGCGGAGCAGGACGAGGTCGGCGACCAGGTTGAGCGCACCGGCCGACAGCGCCGCGATCGTCAGCGGTGCCACCCAGCGCCTGATCGTCACGGTGCGGAAGTAGCGGGCGGCCAGCAGCACCGCGAGCGCCAGCAGGGCCGACCAGGCGACGGCGAAAGGCAGGTCCCAGACCAGCGCCTCGGTGATCGAGGTGAGCGGGTAGCGGCCCTCTGCCCATGCGTCGGCGACCTCCTGCGAGCCCGCCACGGACAGGAGCAGCCGGTCGGGGACCCGCCGGGCGCCCGGGTCGGCCGCGGCGCCGGGCCAGGCCAGGAGTGCGGCCGCCACGGTCAGGGCCGCCAGAGCGGCGTACGCGCGTCTGCGGGCGCTGCGCTCCTGCAGCCGCTCGTAGAGCGCGGTCGGTGTCCATGCTGTCGTTGTCCTCACGAGCCTGCCCTCCTCGGCTCGTCACGGCGGGCGTTCGCGCCGTGGCATCCTCCGAGTGTGATCCCGCTAGGGCCTGGGGTGCATAGTCCGAAATGACTAGACGCGTTCCGCTCCCGCTGGGTCGAGGAGGTCGCGCAGCGACCGTCTCGAGACCATCGCAGCCCTCGCCCCTCAAACCGTTCGCCGCACGCTGGCGTGCCGCCGTATCCTTGGACCCGTATGACGAACCGACCTGAACCCCGCCCAGACGCCAGCCCCGACTTCACCCTCGACGACGAGCTCGAGGTGACGGCCGACTGGGATCCCGACGACGAGCCCGTCGAGATCGGGGTGACCGGGGACGACCCCGAGGACGACCCGACGATCGGCGCCATGGAGCTGGCCGAGCGGCACGCGCTGCGCCGCGTCGCGAGCCTGCGGACCGAGCTCGAGGACATCACCGAGGTCGAGTACCGCCAGCTGCGCCTCGAGCGCGTCGTGCTGGTCGGCGTGTGGACCAGTGGCAGCTCGACCGACGCCGACAACTCCATGGCCGAGCTCGCGCTGCTCGCCGAGACCGCGGGCTCGGAGGTGCTCGAGGCGATCTACCAGCGTCGGCAGGCGCCCGACCCGGCGACCTACATCGGCCGCGGCAAGGTCGAGGCGCTCGGCGAGATCGTCCAGGTGACCGGCGCCGACACCGTCATCTGCGACGGCGAGCTCGCCCCGTCGCAGCTGCGCAACCTGGAGGACCGGCTCAAGGTCAAGGTCGTCGACCGGACCGCACTCATCCTCGACATCTTCGCCCAGCACGCGAAGTCCAAGGAGGGCCAGGCCCAGGTTGAGCTCGCGCAGCTCAACTACATGAAGCAGCGCCTGCGCGGCTGGGGCGGCAACCTCTCCCGACAGGTCGGCGGCCGGGTCGCCGGCGGTGCCGGCATCGGTGGCCGTGGCCCCGGTGAGACCAAGATCGAGACCGACCGCCGCCGCATCAACAACCGCATCGCCAAGCTCCGCCGCGAGCTCGGCGAGATGAAGGGCACCCGCGACACCAAGCGGGCCTCCCGCCAGCGCCACGAGATCCCCGCCGTCGCCATCGCCGGCTACACCAATGCAGGCAAGTCCTCGCTGCTCAACAGGCTGACCGGCGCCGGCGTCCTGGTCGAGGACGCGCTCTTCGCCACGCTGGACCCGACCACGCGGCGTACGACGACCTCGGACGGCCGGGTCTACACGATGTCGGACACCGTCGGCTTCGTGCGGCACCTGCCGCACCAGCTGGTGGAGGCGTTCCGGTCGACGCTGGAGGAGGTGGCCGACGCCGACCTCGTCGTGCACGTCGTCGACGGCTCCCACCCGGACCCGGAGGGGCAGCTCTCGGCCGTCCGCGAGGTGTTCGCGGAGATCGGCGCCGCCGACGTGCCCGAGCTCGTCGTCATCAACAAGATCGACGCGGCCGACCCGCTCGTCGTGCAGCGGCTGCTGCGCACCGAGCCGCACTCCGTCGCCGTCTCGGCCAGGACCGGCCAGGGCATCGCCGAGGCGCTCGCCGCCGTCGAGGCCGACCTGCCCCGCCCGGCCGTCGCCTTCGAGGTGCTGCTGCCCTACTCCCGCGGCGACCTGGTCAACAAGATCCACCAGCAGGGCGAGATCGACACCCTCGAGCACACCGCCGACGGCACCCTCGTGAAGGGCCGCGCCACCGGGGCGCTGGCCGGCGAGCTCGAGCCGTACTCGATCGCCGCCGTCTGATCCTGCCCGTCTGATCCTGCCCGCGATGCCGGGGTATCTCCCCGGCGTCGCGTCTCCTCCTCACCCCAAGGCGAAGAGCCGACTCGGGTCGGCTGTGCGTCTGACAGCACCGGACCTGACAGGGTCCCGGCACGTCGGGGCCCGAGGAGGACAACACCATGGCCACTCGTCTGCCCAAGGACGGGCTCGGACGCCCCGTGATCGACATCGACCCGGACGTCACCCCGTTCCGTCGCGGCGCTGCGCCGCGCATCGACCCGCTGGACGGCAACCTCGACGCACTGCTCGAGAAGAACCCCCAGCTCGCCCAGGACCTCGTGCAGCAACGCCTGCTCGCGGCCACCCACTTCTCCGACCGCCTCGGCCAGCTGATCGCCGACCCCGCGTTCGACATCGGTACGACGAAGGCGCCGACGGTGCCGGGGCAGCTCTCCGGTGTCCTCCAGCAGCCGAACGGCCTGCCCGCGGCGCGCGTGCAGGTGACGATCACCCGTCCGTTCCCGGGCGGTCCGGGTGCCGGCACGGCCGTCACCGGGACCGACGGCTCCTTCACGATCGCGGTGCCGCAGGCGGTGCGCTCGGTCGAGAACCTGGAGTCCCTGGCACTCAAGGTCACCGGAGGGACCAGGTCCGCCGAGCTCGAGATCGCGCTCGCGGACCTGGACGCCACCGGATCCGCCGGCGTCCTCGCGCTCAGCGGCGCGGTGGATCCGCTGCCGCTCTCGGTGATCAGCCAGCTGGGCGCCGTCGTCGGCGGGCTCGACGGCAACCTGCCCGGCGTACCGCCCGAGCCGGGTCCGGAGGCGTCGCGCGCCGTCGCCCTCGGTGTCGACGCCGCGGCGCAGGTCTTCCGCACCGACCTCTCCGTCGACCGGTTCCCCTATGGGGTGCTGGTGCGGCTGGTCGAGCCGCGACCGAGCGTCGGCAGCCTCGGCGTGGTGCTCGGCGACGACAACCACCGCGTGCGGGTCTCCGCTGCCTACCTGCAGACCCTCAACGCGGCCGACCACCCCTACCGCCACGTCGAGCGGCTGCCGATCGACCAGCCGGTCAACGTCGACGCCTTCCGCGACGGCGTCGCCGGCATCACCCCGGGCGGGTTCGGGAGCGACGCGGCGACCGTGCCGATCGCGGGGACCCTCGGGCTCGGCTACATCGTGCACATGGCCCAGACGTGGACGCCCAAGGCGCTGGCGCTGGGCGACCTCGTCTACTCGCTCCCGCTCGCTCCCGGTGAGCAGCAGCGCATCGCGATCGTGGACCGTCGGGCCACCAGCACCGTCAGCGAGTCCGAGCGGCTCGACGTGCAGGAGGCGCAGTCCTTCCGCGAGCGCGACGACGCCTCGACGCGGGCGACCTTCGAGTCCGGCATGTCGCAGCAGGCCTCCGGCGGGTCGAGCTTCAGCACCGAGGCGCACTCGTCGTCGTGGGGCGCCGCGGGCGGCATCGGCTTCGCCCTCGGCCCGATCGCGATCGGCGGCGGCGCCGCCGGCGGCAGTGGCTCCTCGGACTCCAGCGGCGAGACCAACAACTGGATGCAGGGCGTGAGCAACTACGCGTCCAACGCCGCCCAGGCGAGCCACGCCTCGGTGGAGCGGGCGGCCAACGCCAACCGCAGTCTGCAGCGGCTCAGCGTGCGACTGGCCGCAGCCTCGGAGCGGACCGAGGTCGTCACCAAGGTGATCGCCAACCACAACCGCACCCGCGCGCTGACCATGCAGTACTGGGAGGTGCTGCGGATCTTCGATGTCCGCTCGGCCGTCGAGGGCACCACGCTGGTGTGCTTCGTGCCGCTGGACCCGGTCCGGTTCCTCCCGGCCGGTGAGCCCACTGTGCTCGGCGGGGCCTCGCTCGACCGCACCTCGGTCCTGCGGCGCTATGAGCAGCTGCTCAACTACGCAGCGATCCTGCGCCGCTCGGTCGAGCGGCCCTACCGCAAGGGACTGGCGGTCCTCGAGGAGTTCGCCGCCGACCCGCGCGCGACGGTGCAGTCGCCGACCGACTCCGCGGCCGACATGGTGACCGTCTCGCTCACCGGCACCTTCCTGCCGTACGACGACGTGCGGGTCACCCTGCTCGCCACGGGCGGTCGTCGGCTCGGCCCGTACCCCGTCCCGACGTCGGGGATCCCGGGCCTGCCCGACGGCACCGACCCGACGACCGCGCTGGCGAGCGAGGCCGAGATCATCGGCGCGCTGCGCGACCGCCGCGACGGGAGCCCGGCGACGATCTCGCGCTCGATCATGCTGCCCGAGTGGCTGCCCCGTACCGACGTGGTCGGGGTGGAGCTGACCCGCCAGTTCCGCGGCGTTCAGCGCCACTTCGCCTCCTCGGTGGCCAGCGAGGCCTCCCGCCTCGCGCAGGGCGGCGTCGCGTTCGAGGGGCTGCTCGAGACGCTGGCCAGCCGGGTCATCCCGGCGCGGGACGTCTGGTTCGCGCCCGACCGGCTCGAGCGCGAGGTCGGCGGGCCGCACCTGGACAACGTCAAGGCCGCGATCATCGAGCCCTCGACCGGTGGGACCGGGCCGACCCTGCTCGACGAGGCGCTCGGTGGCGCCGAGTTCACGCCCGCCCCGCTGCCGTTCCCCGCCACGATGCTGCCGCCGGAGCTGGCCTACACCGCGCTGCTGGAGATCGAGAAGACCCTCCAGCACGTCGTCTCGAACACGGTCACCTACTCCAAGGCGGTGTGGATGTCGCTCACGTCCGAGGAGCGGGTGATGCTGCTCGAGGGCTACACGATCGGCGTCGCCGGCGGGGTCGAGGACGACACCCAGGACATCCCGCTGCTCGCCTGCGTGGCCAACCAGCTGCTCGGGTTCTACGGCAACTCGATGGTGCTGCCGTTCATGATCCCGGCCCAGCTGGTCGCCAAGCGGGAGCCGGTCGACGGCGTACCGTTCACGACCGCCTCGGTGCAGGACGCGCTCACGCGCTACCACACGGCGGGCTTCTCGCCGCCGACGTCGACGATCGCCCTGCCGACCCAGGGGGTGCTCGGCGAGGCCGTGCTCGGCAGCCAGCCGTCGGCAGAGAAGATCGACCTGACCCGGTTCTGGAACTGGCAGGACTCGCCGATGGACGAGGCGCCCGACATCGCCGGCGTGACGGTGCCCGACGGCTCGCTGACGGCCGGGCTGCAGGCGCCGAACACCCTCACCGGGGTCTCTCCGGCGATCCAGATCTCGACGCAGGGGCCGGCGGCGGACTTCGGCGTGCTCGGCGACCTGGTGAAGGCGGCGGCCGAGGCCAAGGGCTTCGACGTCGCCTCGCTGACCGGGTCGGAGGCGCTCGCCCAGCTCATCACCGAGTCGCTCAAGACGGCGGAGTCGGCGCGCAAGGACGCGCTGGCCGGGGCCACCTCGATGGCGAAGACGGCCATGGAGAGCATCCCCAACGTCATCACCGCCAAGGCGGCGGCCGCTGCGGCGGGCAAGAAGGACGACGCCGCCAAGAAGCCGACGGTGACCAAGCTCGAGCCCGTCAAGGGCAAGGTCGCCGCCGCACTGGTGATCACCGGCACCGGCTTCACCGAGGTCCAGAAGGTCACCGTCGGCGAGAAGGACCTCGCCGAGCAGAAGGTGGAGAGCGACACCAAGATCACCGGCAAGGTGCCGAGCGGTCTCGCCCCGGGCGCCGTCGACGTCGTCGTGACGACGAAGGCGGGCGCGTCGGAGAAGTCCGACAAGTCCAAGTTCACGGTCGAGGCCTAGGAGGAGACCGCCATGACTGAAACCACCCCTTCGAGCGCCGAGGACCGCGCGCTCGATGCCCTGACCGCGGTGATCCAGGCCGCCTCCAACCCCGAGGCCGTGGAGGCGCAGACGCTGCTGCTGCGCCGCCTCGCGCTCGACGGGGACCTCATCCCCACCCGCGTCCCGGCACCCCTCAACGTCACCGAGTCGGGCGGCTACTTCAACCTGCTCGAGACGCTCGGCCAGCGGCAGACGCTGCTCGACGTCGTCGCCGGGGCGCTGGGGATCGCCAGCGGCTCCGCGCGGGCGCTCGCTCCAGGTCCGACGCTGCTGGGGTTCACCTCGCTCGCCAACGACCGACCCGAGGGTGACGCCGGCCCGACAGCACCGGGTTCGGTGCTGGTGCGCAGCGATCTCGCCGGCGGCGTCGTCGCCGCGCGGGACGCCGTCCACGCGTTCGGTGCCGTCCTGCCGCTGTGGTCACCGCCGCTCGCGCCGGACCTGTCCACGGCGTCGGACGACCTGGAGGCGATCGGGCGTCGGCTGCGGCTGCTCCCGACCGCTGCGCTCGCCGATCCGCTCACCGACAGTCTCGTGCTGGCCCACGAGCCGGCCTCGCCGTTCACGGTGTGGGCACGGCCCGACGCCGCCGCCGCGCCGACGGCGACGCTGCCCGACGTGACCGTCGAGACGGCGGCCCTCGACCCCGACACCGGCGAGCCGGTGCTCGGCTCGCTGGGGCCGACGAAGCTCGTGTCGGTCGCTCCGATCCTCGCGGCCCAGGGGTGGGTCACCACACCCGTGGACGCTGCGCCGACGACGCCCGCGGACACGGCGTGGGCCTCGCTCGTCTGCGTCGCGGGACTCCTGCCGGGGGTCACTCGGCTGCGTGACGAGCTGGCCCTGCTCTACCCGGCCGACCGGATCGGCGACTCCCCGTTCGCCGCCCGGCTCGACCTGGTCTGGAACGGGACGGAGTTCGCGAGCGCGTGACCGGCCGCCGGATGGAGGCGCCGGCCGGGCCACCTCGGCCCGGCCGGCGTACCTCGTTCAGATCACTCTTGCGGAATTCTGCTGCGAAAGTCGGGGCGGACGCTCACCATGGTCGCGTGCCTCGCGTCAGAAGCCGGGCCGTCCTCTCGGTCTCGCTCGCTCTCGTCATCGCCGTCGGCCTCGCGCTCGCCGGTATGGTCGCGCTGCGCGGACCCGCGAGCGCGTCGGGAGCCGCCCAGTGCCACCGCTTCGCGGCCGACCACGCGACCCAGCTCAAGCGCGTCGCCGGCTCCGGGCGGCCGGTCGTCGTGATCGGCGACTCGTGGTCCGCGGGCTACAAGCTGACCGACCCTCGCCGTGGCTGGCCCTCCCGGCTGCCCGGTCAGGTCCGCGTGGACGGCTTCTCCGGGTCCGGGTTCTCGGCCCACGCCTCGCCCTGCGGCGCGGTGTCCTACGCGACCCGCGCGGGCACCGCCCGCGGCGCCGACCTGGTCGTCGTCGAGGGCGGGCTCAACGACTTCGACCAGTCCTACGCCGCCGTACGCTCCGGCTTCCGGCTCCTCATGTCGCGGCTCCAGGGACGCACCGTGGTCGTCGTCGGACCTGCGCCCGCCCCGCGTCGCCGGGCAGGCGCGCAGCGCGTCGACCGCTGGCTGGCGGCGCTCTCGAGGGCGGCCGGGGTCGACTACGTCTCCTCGATCCACCTCACCGGTCTGCCCTACCTCGCCGACCGGCTGCACCTCACGCCGACCGGCCACCGCGAGTACGGCGACTGGGTGGCCCGGCACCTGCCGAGCTGACCCTCGCGACCTGGGGACCTCTTGGGGTTCGTGTGCCCGGCGTGGCTCGTGCGCTGCCTCGTGCTCCTCGCGTGCCCCTCGCGGCACAAGGGGTCTTCGCCCGAGGACCCCTTGCGTCCCGTGCGGTCAGTGAGACCTGTGCAGCACCTCATGCGGCCCTGCGGCGACTCGGGACCCAGAGGATCCTCGGCCGTGGCAGCAGGGGCAGCCCGAGCTCCGTACGCCGACGCTCGACCGCAGCGATGAGCACCGACCGGGCCCAATGAGGACGGTGCACGGCCTGACGCCAGGTGAACCGGAGCACGACCCAGCCGTGGATCACGAAGGTGTCGTAGCGCGCCGCATCGCGGTTGATCCCCTCGACGGTCGCATGCTCCTTCGCGGAGTCCGCCTCGATGATCAGGCCCAGCTGCCGGTCGACGAGGTCCGGCCGACCGAGGAAGGCACCGTCCTGGTAGATGGACACCTGTGGGGTCGCGTCAAGGCCGGCCACACTCAGCGCGATCGCACGCGTCGCAGACTCGAAGACGTTGGCCGCTCGCTCGTCGACCGCTGCCGCGACCAGCTTGACCTTGAACGCATTGGGTCCGCGTGCCGCCTTCGCCAGCTCGACGAGGCGGTCGTGCGCGAAGCCGTGGAGCAGGGCCGAGTCTGCGATGCAGAGGCCCTCGGAGGCGGGGTAGTAGCGGAGGCAGTCGCTCAGCGTGCGCCACTCGACGGTCACGACTTCGTCGACCTGGTGCTCCGGGAGGTTGAGCTTGCGGTACTCCACCAGGCGAGGGTCGAGGCGCTCCTTGCGACGCCCCTTGGGCACGGTGACCTGCGGGCGGCCCGGGATGCGGAGGACCTCCCACCCGTGGGCGAGTGCCGCGCTGCCGCGGCAGACGACGCCGCCCGAGGCGATCGCCGCCTCGTGCGCCGCGTTGACGGCGCGGCGTACGCGCTCCTCGTGATCCATGCCCCCAAGGTGCCGCGGATCGCTCGGCCGGGCGACCGGCTCTCCACAGCCCGAGGACCTCTTGGGGCGCGAGGGGTCGACGCGACCGCTGGGGCGCATCACCTGCCACGCGCGCCACGCGACCCCCAAGAGGTCCTCACCGGGCGCCGGACGACGACTCAGCGGTCGGGCTCGGCCTCCGGCCCGGCCGCCTCGGCGGTGTCCTGCTCCGGCTCGGCCGATTCGACGGAGAGCACGAAGTCGTCGCCGTGCTCGGTGACGCCGGTGACGACCGCCTGGGCGACCGCCTCGCGGGCGTACTGACGCCGCACGATCAGCGGGTCGGAGCGCAGGTCCTTCACCAGCGCGATCGCCAGGCCGACCATCACCACCACGAACGGCAGCGCGGCGACGATGGTGATCGACTGCAGCCCGGTCAGCGCGTCCTCGCCGCCGACCAGCAGCATCACCGCGGCGACGGCGCCGGTCGCGACGCCCCAGAAGATCACCGTCCCGCGGGTCGGCGACTGGGTGCCGTGCTCGGACAGGGTGCCCATCACGATCGAGGCCGCGTCGGCGCCCGAGACGAAGAAGATGGCCACGAGCAGCATCACCAGCACGGACGCGACCTTCGCCATCGGGAAGGAGTCGAGCGTCGTGAAGAGCTGCGACTCGAGGCCGCCCGCCCCCGCGATGTCGGTGCCGGTCTTCTGGAGGTCCATCGCCGCGCCGCCGAGGATGCAGAACCAGATGACGCTCACCAGGCTCGGCACGAGCAGCACGCCGGTGACGAACTGGCGGATCGTCCGCCCACGAGAGATCCGGGCGATGAACATGCCGACGAACGGCGTCCACGACAGCCACCACGCCCAGTAGAAGATCGTCCAGCTGCCCAGCCACTCCTGGGTGTCGGTGCCCTCCGCGCCGGTGCGCGCGGCCATCATCGGCAGGTCCTGGACGTAGCTGCCGAGCGAGGTCGGCACCAGGTTGAGCATGAAGACGGTCGGGCCGACCACGAAGAGGAACGCAGCGAGCACGACGGCCAGCACCATGTTGATGTTGGACAGCCACTGGATGCCCTTGGCGACCCCGGAGACGGCCGACAGCACGAACGCCACCGTGAGGACGGCGATGATGCCGACGAGGAGCGCGTTGCCGGTCGCGCCGATGCCCGTGACGATCTGCAGCCCGCTGCGGATCTGCAGCGCGCCGAGACCCAGGGAGGCCGCCGAGCCGAAGAGGGTCGCGAAGATCGCGAGGATGTCGATGACCTTGCCCCAGCCGCCGTTGGCGTGCCGGCCGAGGAGCGGCTCGAAGGCGGCGGAGATGAGCTGCAGGCGGCCCTTGCGATAGACGCCGTAGGCGATCGCGAGCCCGACGACGGCGTAGATCGCCCACGGGTGCAACGTCCAGTGGAAGAGCGTGGTCGCCATCGCGTGCTGCACGGCCGCAGGGCCGCCCGCCTCACCGGTGCCCGGCGGCGGGGTGACGAGGTGACTGACCGGCTCGCTCACGCCGTAGAACATCAGCCCGATGCCCATGCCGGCGCTGAACATCATGGCCACCCACGACGACGTGCGGAACTCGGGCTCCTCGTCGTCGCGGCCGAGCCTGATCTCGCCGAAGCGGCTCGCGGCCAGCCAGATCACGAAGACGACGAAGCCGCTGGCGGTGAGCACGAACAGCCATCCGGCGTCGTCCATCACCGTCGTCAGCGCCTTGCCGGACGCGTCGGCCAGCGAGTCGGTGCTCACGAAGCCCCACACCAGGAAGGCGAGGGCGAGCAGTGCCGTCACGCCGAAGACGACCTTGTCGAGCCCCGCCCGCTCCACGGGCGGTGGGTTCGGCAGGTCGAGAGCGGGGTGGGGTACGACGTCCGCGGCGGGCTTGCGGAGCGCGTCCGCCGCGCGTTCGCGAATGTGGTGTCTACGGTCCTGCTGGGTCGTCATGCTGTCCTCTTCAGTTGTTGCGAGCCTGAAATGGGCCTTCGACGGTGCCAAACCGGCGGGTAACAAGCAAAACCTGACAGTGCCCCGGTTCGGGCCGATCCACGCGTACGGATCGTCTGTGCAGGTCAGCGCCGTCGGTGTGATCACGCCCACCGTGGCAGGATCCACCCGTGCGGCATTCCTTGGCGGGCCGGGCTGAGAGCCCGATGCAGGCCCGCGTCCTCGCCCGGTTGCGTGACGACGGCCCGCTGTCGAAGGTGCAGCTCGCCGACCGCCTGGCGGTCTCGCGGACCACCATCGCGGTGGAGGTGGCGCGCCTCGGCGAGCTGGGTCTGGCGCAGGACGCCGGTCCCGCGGCGTCGCGGGGCGGCCGGCGCTCGACCATGGTCGACCTGGCCGCCGACATCCGCTTCCTCGGCGTCGCGATCGGCGCCACCGGCCTCTCGGTCGGCGTGACCGACGGACGGCTCGGGCTGCTCGCCGTCAGGGAGCGGCCGTGCGACATCCGGCAGGGGCCGGAGGCCGTGCTGGCGATCGCGCTGGAGGTGGCCCGCGAGGTCCTGGCGGAGGCCGGTGTCGACAAGCCCCTCGGCGCCGGCATCGCCGTACCCGGCCCCGTCGACTTCCACCGCGGCGTCCCGGTCTCACCGCCGATCATGCCCGGGTGGGACGGCTACCCTGTGCGCGACGCCCTCTCCCGCGAGCTGGGCTGTCCGGTCGTGCTGGACAACGACGTCAATGCCCTCGCCGTCGGCGAGCAGCACGCCGGGGTCGCGCGCAGCGTCAACGACTTCCTCTTCGTCAAGATCGGGACCGGCATCGGCTGCGGGATCGTCATCGACGGAGAGCTCTACCGTGGCGTCGACGGCTGCGCCGGCGACATCGGGCACATCCGGGTCGAGGACGGCGGTCCGCAGTGCGCCTGCGGCAACACCGGCTGCCTCGAGGCGTACGCCGGGGGAGCGGCCCTGGCCCGGGAGGCGAACGCCCTGGCGCGGTCCGGTCGCTCGACCGCGCTCGCCGACCTGCTCGAGCAGCGGGGTGAGGCGCTCACCGCCGCCGACGTCGCGACCGCCGTCTCCCAGGGCGACCCGGAGTCGCTGCGGCTGATGCGGGAGAGCGGCCGCCGCGTCGGCCAGGTCCTGGCCAGCCTGGTGTCGTTCTTCAACCCGGGCCTGATCGTCATCGGCGGCCGGGTGACCGGCCTGGGCCACGCCCTGCTGGCCGAGATCCGCGCGGTGACCTACCGCAACTCCCTCCCGCTCGCCACCGGCAGCCTGCCGATCGTCGTGTCGGAGCTCGGCGACGAGGGCGGGGTCATCGGCGCGGCCCGGCTGATCAGCGACTCGGTCTACGCCGTCGATGAGCGGCTCTGACTTTGTCCAATCACTGACGAAAGTTTGACCACAACTGGGCACTAATTAGCAGAATGCTCTTGAAAGACCCGGGCCGACCCCTCTAACGTGCGGGTCGCGCGAGGTGACGAGCGTCACTCCGCGTGGAGGGATGGGCATGGCCGAGGCCACTGAGCACGCGACGCAGTCCGGCGCGCTGCTGCGGATGAGCGGGATCGTCAAGGAGTTCCCCGGCGCGCTGGCGCTCGCCGGGGTCGACCTGGACGTGCGCGCCGGCGAGGTGCACTGCCTGCTGGGCCAGAACGGCGCCGGCAAGTCGACCCTCATCAAGGTCCTCTCGGGCGTCCACCAGCCCGACGACGGCACGATCGTCTGGGACGGCGAGCGGACGACCCTGTCGAGCCCGGCGCAGGCGCTGCGGCGTGGCATGGCGACGATCTACCAGGAGCTCGACCTGGTGCCCGAGCTCACCGTGGCGGAGAACATCTTCCTCGGCCACGAGCTCTCCACCGGCGGCTTCTCCCAGCGCCGCGAGACGACCCGGCGCACCACGGACCTGATGATCCGGCTCGGTCACCCCGAGATCCGACCGGGCCGCCTCGTCGGCGGCCTGTCCCCAGCGGCGCAGCAGGTCGTCAGCATGGCGCGCGCGCTGTCCCACGACATCCGTCTGCTGGTCCTCGACGAGCCGTCGGCCGTGCTCGACCAGGAGGAGGTGCGCAACCTCTTCCGCGTCATCCGGGGACTCACCGCGCAGGGCGTGGCCGTCGTCTACATCTCCCACCGGCTCGAGGAGATCCGGGAGATCGGCGACCGGCTCACAGTGCTCAAGGACGGTCGCACCGTCGCGACCGGTCTCGCCGTCGAGTCGACGCCGACCGCCGAGCTGATCCGCCTGATGACCGGTCGGTCGATCGAGTACGTCTTCCCGCCGCGCACCGGCCGTCCGCTCGGCGAGCCGATGCTGCAGGTCGAGGACCTGGCCCTGCCGGGCGTGTTCGGCGACGTCAGCTTCACGGTCCGAGCAGGCGAGATCCTCGGCCTGGCCGGGCTGGTCGGCGCCGGCCGGTCCGAGATCATCGAGACCGTGTACGGCGGCCGCCGGGCCGGCAGCGGCACGGTCCGGGTCGCCGGCCGACGGCTCCGGCGCGGGTCGGTGACCGCCGCCGTCAACGCCGGCGTCGGGCTGTGCCCCGAGGAGCGCAAGAGCCAGGGCCTGCTGCTCGACGAGGCGGTCTACCGCAACATCACGATGGCCTCGATGGACCGGTTCGCCCGCGCGGGCTTCCTCGACATGGCCGAGGAGCGCCGCCGGGCCGACGAGCTCGCCGAGCAGCTCGACGTACGCCCGCGTCGGACGACGCAGGCGGCGCGCACGCTGTCCGGCGGCAACCAGCAGAAGGTGCTCCTCGCCCGCTGGCTGCTGCGTGAGTGCCGGGTGCTGCTGCTCGACGAGCCGACCCGAGGCGTGGACGTCGGAGCGCGGACCGAGATCTACGCCCTGATCCGCGCGCTCGCCGACTCCGGTGTCGCCGTCGTGGTGGTCTCCAGCGAGGTCGAGGAGGTGCTCGGCCTGGCCGATCGCGTGCTCGTCGTACGCGAGGGCGAGGTCGTGCACGAGGCGCCCGCCGAGGAGCTGGACGAGTCGAAGGTCCTCGACCTGGTCATGGAAGGAAGAGTCGCGTGACGGACAATCCGACGATCGGCACGGCACCCCAGGGGAACGGTGCCGGGAGCGACACCGCCCGGGTCGAGCAGGCCGCGCTCGAGGCCGGCTCGACCCGGCGCTCCGGCCTGCCGGGGATCCTGCGCAGCAGCGCGGGGCGCAACCTCGGCCTGGTGGTCGCGCTGGTCCTGCTCTGCCTGGCCGGCGTGATCACGGCCGGCGACCGGTTCGCCACCGTCGACAACATGCTCACGATCCTCCGGCTGGCCTCGGTGGTCGGGGTCGTCAGCATCGGGATGACGTTCGTCATCACCGGCGGGGGCATCGACCTGTCGGTGGGCGCGATCCTGGCCCTGTCGTCGGTGTGGTGCACGACCCTGGCGACGCAGCGGCTGGCCGAGGACACCCACTGGATGGTCATCGTCACCACGGCGCTGCTCGTCGGCGCCGGGTGCGGCCTGGTCAACGGCCTCCTCATCGCGTACGGCGGCGTGGTGCCGTTCATCGCGACGCTGGCCATGCTGGCCAGTGCCCGCGGGCTGGCCGAGATCATCTCCAACCGGAGGACCCAGATCCTCACGGCCACCGGGCTGCGCGACTTCTTCAACGACGAGGTCGTCGGCGTGCCGGTCATCGTGATCGTCTTCTTCCTGGTCTCCGCCGCAGGATGGGTCCTGCTCAACCGCACGACCTTCGGCCGCCGCACGATCGCGGTCGGCGGCAACCCGGAGGCCGCGCGCCTGGCGGGCATCCACGTCAAGCGCCACACCGTGCTGCTCTACGTCCTCGTCGGCCTCTGCTGCGGCATCGCCGCCGTCATGCTCGTGGCACGGACCACCACCGGCAGCTCGACCCACGGCACCCTGCTCGAGCTGGACGCGATCGCCGCCGTGGTCATCGGCGGCACGCTGCTCACCGGCGGCCGCGGGACGGTCGTCGGCAGCGTCCTGGGCGTCCTCATCTTCACGACCCTGTCCAACGTCTTCACCCTCAACAACCTCTCCATCTCCGCCCAGTCGGTCGTGAAGGGGCTCATCATCGTCGTCGCCGTTCTCCTGCAGCAGCGACTGGCATCTCGGAAGAACACCTGACCGCCCCCACACCCAAGGAGCACCACCATGTCGCTGCCGTCACTGCCGACCGGCCGGCCCGCTCGACTTCTCGCCGCTCTCACGGCCGGGGTCGCGTTCCTCGCGGTCACCGGATGCACCAGCAACGCCTCCGACGACGACAAGGCCAGCACCAAGGCCGACACCACCCAGGCCGCCGCCGGCTCCAACGACGAGCCCGGCGACAAGGTCGTCATCGGGTTCTCCGCCCCCGCCGCCGACCACGGCTGGATGGGCTCGATCACCGCGTCGGCGAAGGCCCAGGCCGACAAGTACGACGATGTCGAGCTGCGCGTCGCCGAGGGCACCAACGACGTCAACCTGCAGATCAGCCAGGTGGAGACGTTCATCAACGACAAGGTCGACGCGATCGTGCTGCTGCCCTTCGACGGGGCGGCGATGACGCCGGTGGCGCTCAAGGCGATGCAGGCCGGGATCCCGGTCATCAACGTGGACCGCGAGTTCGACGACCCCAACGCCGCGCGGGTCACCGTGCTCGGCGACAACTACGGCATGGGCGTCTCGGCGGGCCAGTACGTCTGCGACCAGATCGGCGACAAGAAGGACGCGGTCGTCGCCGAGATCGCCGGCATCGACTCGCTGCCGCTGACCCAGGACCGCAGCAAGGGCTTCAAGGACGCGCTCGCGAAGTGCGGGCAGAACGTCGACAACCGTGTCGCCGCCGACTTCACCGTCGAGGGCGGCGAGAAGGCCGCCTCCAACCTGATGCAGGCCGCGCCGCACATCGACGCGCTGTGGAACCACGACGACGACCAGGGCGTCGGCGTGCTGGCCGCGATCCAGAACGCCAACCGGGACGAGTTCGTGATGGTCGGCGGCGCCGGTTCGGCCAACGCGATGCGCGAGATCCAGAAGGGCGACGGCGTCCTGAAGGCGACGGTCATCTACCCGTCGACGCAGGCCGCCGACGGCATCCGGCTGGCCCGGCTGCTGCTCCAGAGCAAGTCGATGAGCGACATGGTCGAGGTTGAGGTGCCCCGCAAGGTGCAGCTGTTCGCCCCGGTGGTGACCAAGGACAACGTCGACCAGTACATGTCCTCGGCGTTCGAGTCCTGACCCGACGTACGGCCGACAGACAGGAGCCCCGATGACCGACTCCCTCCGGGTCGCCATGATCGGCCATGCCTTCATGGGTGCCGCGCACTCGCAGGCGTGGCGCACGGCACCGCACTTCTTCGACCTGCCCCTCACGCCCGAGCTGGCCGTGGTGTGCGGTCGCGACGCCGGCCGGGCCGCGGCGGCCGCCGGCCGGCTCGGCTGGGCGGAGAGCGCGATCGACTGGCGCAGCGTGGTCGCCCGCGACGACATCGACCTCGTCGACATCTGCACGCCCGGTGACAGCCACGCCGAGATCGCCGTCGCGGCGCTCGAGGCCGGCAAGCACGTGCTGTGCGAGAAGCCGCTGGCCAACACCCTCGCCGAGGCGGACGCGATGGCCGAGGCCGCCGAGCGCGCGTACGCCGGCGGCGTCCGGGCCATGGTCGGCTTCACCTACCGCCGGGTGCCCGCCGTCGCGCTCGCCCGGCAGCTGGTCGCCGAGGGCCGGATCGGGGAGGTGCGGCACGTGCGCGCGCAGTACCTCCAGGACTGGATCGCGGACCCGGAGGCGCCGTTCAGCTGGCGGCTCGACAAGACGAAGGCAGGCAGCGGGGCGCTCGGCGACATCGGCGCCCACATCGTCGACATGGCGCAGTTCGTCGTCGGCGAGCCGATCACGGACGTGATCGGGCTGATGGACACGTTCGTGACGTCGCGACCTCTGGAGGGTGCGTCGGCACTGCTCGGCGGTGCGGACGGAGCGGGTGGCGCCGTCGACGGGCACGCGACGGTGACCGTCGACGACGCCGCGGCGTTCCTGACCCGGCTCGGCTCCGGGGCGCTGGGCGTGTTCGAGGCGACCCGCTTCGCGACCGGACGCAAGAACGCGCTGCGGCTCGAGGTCAACGGCTCGCGGGGCAGCCTCGCGTTCGACTTCGAGGACATGAATGTCCTGGAGTTCTACGACGCCGCCGAGCCGTCCGAGACGGCCGGCTTCCGGCGGATCCTCGCCACCGAGCCCGGGCATCCCTACGTGGGGGCGTGGTGGCCGCCCGGGCACGGGCTCGGCTACGAGCACGGGTTCACCCACCAGGTCGTCGACCTGGTGACCGCGATCAGCGCCGGCGAGCAGCCGCGGCCGTCGTTCGCCGACGGCCGGCAGGTCCAGTCGGTGCTCGACGCCGTCGAGCGCAGCGCGTCCGACGGCGCCTGGAAGTCGGTCGCCCTTCCGGCACCGGTCGGCTGACCGGCCCGGCCGACGTACCCCACCCGCTCACACCAGGAGGACCCGATGCCCCGACCGATCACCCTCTTCACCGGCCAGTGGGCCGACCTGCCGTTCGAGGAGGTCGCCCGGCTCGCCTCGGAGTGGGGGTACGACGGCCTCGAGATCGCCTGCTGGGGCGACCACCTCGACCCCTGGCAGGCCGCCGAGGACGACGCCTACGTGCAGGCCAAGCTCGACCTGCTCGAGAAGTACGGGCTGAAGGTCTACGCGATCTCCAACCACCTCAAGGGGCAGGCGGTGTGCGACGACCCGATCGACGCCCGCCACCAGGCCATCCTGCCCGCGCGGATCTGGGGCGACGGCGAGCCCGAGGGCGTGCGCCGGCGGGCCGCCGAGGAGATGAAGATGACGGCACGAGCCGCCCAGCGACTGGGCGTCTCCACCGTCGTCGGGTTCACCGGCTCGTCGATCTGGAAGTACGTCGCGATGTTCCCGCCGGCCTCGGAGGAGATGGTGGCCGCCGGCTACCGCGACTTCGCCGACCGCTGGAACCCGATCCTCGACGTCTTCGACGAGTGCGGCGTGCGGTTCGCCCACGAGGTGCACCCGTCCGAGATCGCCTACGACTACTGGACGACCGTGGCGGCCATGGAGGCGATCGGGCACCGGGAGTCGTTCGGCCTCAACTGGGACCCGTCCCACTTCGTCTGGCAGGACCTCGACCCGGTCGGCTTCCTGTGGGACTTCCGCGACCGGATCTACCACGTCGACTGCAAGGACGCGAAGCGACTGGTCGGCAACGGCCGCAACGGCCGGCTCGGCTCGCACCTGCCGTGGGCCGACCCGCGGCGGGGGTGGGACTTCGTCTCGACCGGCCACGGGGACGTCCCGTGGGAGCAGTGCTTCCGGATGCTCAACACCATCGGCTACTCCGGCCCGATCTCGATCGAGTGGGAGGACGCCGGCATGGACCGCCTCGTCGGTGCTCCCGAGGCGCTGGAGTTCGTCCGCCGGCTTGCCTTCGACGCCCCCGAGGCCGCCTTCGACGCGGCGTTCGCCACCGACTCCTGAGCGCCCTCCTCGGTGCCCTCCTGGGTGCCCTCCTGGGTGCCTGTGGAGACCGGCCCCGTCGGTGTCCGTGCGGCCGGTTAGGGTTCGGGAGTGGCTGCCCCAGAGTCCGACGCCTCCGCTGTCGACGCGCTCCTCGCGGCCGCCGTCGAGGCGCTCGGCGGCAGCGAGCGGACCGGCCAGATCCGGATGGCCGAGGCGGTCGGCCAGGCGCTGGCCGACCAGGACCACCTCCTCGTCCAGGCCGGGACGGGGACGGGGAAGTCGCTGGCCTACCTCGTGCCCAGCCTGCTCCATGACCAGCGCGTCGTCGTGGCCACGGCCACCCTCGCGCTGCAGCACCAGCTCGTCGAGCGGGACATCCCCCGGCTGGTCGAGGCGGTCAAGGGCCGCGGGCTCGACACCAGCTTCGCGGTCCTCAAGGGTCGGTCCAACTACGCCTGCCTGCACCGCATCCGCGAGGGCGTGCCCGACGACCAGGGCACGCTGCAGATCGACGTGCCGCGAGGCGAGATGGCGACCAAGGTGCTCGAGCTGCGCGCCTGGGCCGAGGAGCAGGCCCAGGACGACGGAACGGGTGAGCGCGACTTCGCTCCCCGTCACACCGACCGCGAGTGGCGCCAGGTCAGCGTCACCCACCGTGACTGCCTGGGCGCGGCGAAGTGCCCGTTCGGCCAGGAGTGCTTCGCCGAGCGAGCCCGCGAGAAGGCGCAGAAGAGCCACCTGATCGTCACCAACCACTCCCTCCTCGCGATCGACGCGATCGAGGGCATCCCGATGATCCCCGACTACGACGCCGTGGTCATCGACGAGGCCCACGAGCTCGTCGCCCGCGTGACCCAGGCGGCGACCGACGAGCTCAACTCCTTCGACGTCGAGCGGGCCGCCCGTCGGAGCCGGCGCTACGTCGAGGGCGACGAGGCCGAGGACCTCGCCGACGCCGCCGACACGCTCAAGGTCGCCATGATCGAGGCAAGCCCTGGCCGCTTCGAGACGCTGCCGGCCGACCTCCACGACGCCCTGGTGCTGGTCCGTGACGCGGCCAGGGCCGCTCTGTCGGCGTACCCGAAGAAACAGGGTGGCAAGGACGACAACGCCGATGCGGGCCTCCAGCAGGCCAAGGGCTCGGTTCAGGACGTCTTCGCGATCGCCGAGCGGATGGCGGCCAACACCGAGCACGACGTGCTGTGGATGTCCGAGGGCGGTGACCGGGCGCCGAGCCGGCTCCACGTCGCGCCGCTGCAGGTCTGGGGGCCGATGCGGGACAAGCTGCTCGCCGAGAAGACGGTCGTCTTCACCAGCGCCACGCTCAAGCTCGGTGGTGACTTCGACGCCGTCGCCGGCAGCCTCGGCCTCAAGCCGGGGGAGCGGGACGCCGAGGAGCGCACCGAGGAGGTCCTGCCGTGGCGGGGTCTCGACGTCGGCAGCCCGTTCGACTACGCCAAGCAGGGGATCCTCTACGTCGCGCGCCACCTGCCCCCGCCCGGCCGGGACGGCCTCGGACCGGCGCAGTTCGACGAGATCGTCGAGCTCATCGACGCCGCCGACGGCCGCACGCTGGGTCTCTTCAGCTCGCGCCGCGCCGCCGAGGCCGCCGCCGAGGTCGTCCGCCAGCGGCTTCCGCACCTCACCACCCTGGCTCAAGGTGACGCGCAGCTGCCCGAGCTGGCCGCGCAGTTCGTCAACGATCCCCACACGGTCCTCTTCGGGACGCTGAGCCTATGGCAGGGGCTGGACGTGCCCGGCGACACCTGCCAGCTCGTCCTCATCGACCGGATCCCGTTCCCGCGGCCCGACGACCCGCTGATGAGTGCCCGCCAGCGCGCCGCCGACAAGGCCGGCGGCAACGGCTTCATGCAGGTGGCGGCCACCCACGCGGCGCTGCTGCTGGCACAGGGCACCGGCCGCCTCATCCGTACGACGACCGACCGGGGCGTCGTGGCGGTGCTGGATCCCCGGCTGGCGACCGCGCGCTACGGCGGGTTCCTCAAGGCGAGCCTGCCGCCGATGTGGCCGACCACCGACCCCGGGATCGTGCGGCAGGCGCTGAAGCGGTTGAGCGAGACGGCTGGCGCGGGCTAGCTCGCCCTCGCGGTGAACCTCTCGGTGACGTGGTCGCGCCGCGAGACGCCGCCGCACGAGAAGCCACTCACGTCGTTGGAGCAGTGCTTGTAGCGCCGGTTGGCGTTGGCGAGCACGAGCTCGACGCGGGAGACGTGCCGCGAGTCGAACGGGACCCGGACCTTGCCCTTGCCGCTCCTGCGGAGCGGGACCGTCTTGGTGGTGAGGCGGCCGTTGCGGAAGAAGACCAGCGCGACCGCCGCCGAGCCCGACCTCCGGTTGGCCATGTCGACCGCGAGGGTCAGCCTGGTGTGCTTCCTGAGGTGCTTCGGCACGAAGCGGACCGTCGCCGAGGCGAGGTGGTTGACCCGGTAGCGCCCCGCGGTGCCGCGGTTGCTCGGGCGGAGCCGGGCGGTCCGGCGCGGGCGCCCCGTCGGGTAGTGGTTGACCCGACCCTCGGCGTAGGCCGTCGCGGGGTGACGGTTGGCGGCGACGTACCTGCCGAACATCTTGCGGAAGTCCACGTGCTGCTCGGCCAGCGCCGCGGCGACGGCCTGGATCGAGTAGTAGTCCGGGCCGCTCACGCTGTCGGCGTACTGCCACATCCGGCGGACCAGGACGGGCAGCAGGCCCTGCCGGGCGGGGAGCCGCTCGGTGAGGTACTCGAAGAACAGCCAGTCGCCGTAGTGCAGGAAGCCGCCCGCTGCGTTGTAGTTGTCGAGGGAGGCGCCCGGGTAGCGCAGCTGGCTGCGGGCGAGGTACTGCACGTTGTCGTTGATCGAGTCGAAGACCTGGTCCTCGGCCCACGTGGCGGTCGCCTCCATGAACCAGCGGTCCTCGAGGTAGTCGTAGGCGAACTGGACGGCGTGGAAGTACTCGTGCGCCGCCGTCACCTTCAGGTCCTGTTCGGACGTGCGTGCCGTCGGGAAGTCACTCTTGCTGTAGTCGTTGTCGAGGACGCAGAACGCCGGCAGGTCCGAGGAGCGACCCGGGACGGACTCGTGGAAGACGAAGTGGCCGGAGCTGGTCACGTCCACCGTGCAGTAGCCGTACTTCCTCTCGGCGCCGACGTCCCGCAGGTAGATGTCGGTCTGGCCGCTGCCACCGAGGGTGGCGTCGGTCCGGGGGTATCGGTAGCCGGCGTTGTAGTACGCGCGCGAGACATTCACCATCGTGGCCAGCACGCTGTCCGGCGCTGGCGTCGGCGAGGAAAGGTCACCGTAGGCGAAGCTGTCGGCGGTGGCGTCCCGGCCGGCGGAGGGTGACGACGTCCAGTGGACGCAGATGTTGTCGAGGCACCTTCGGGTGACCGGTGTCGTGTAGGTCGGCCTCTGGAACTGCTCGTATGCCGAGGGCCGATCCGTCCGCGGGAGCGCGCTCATCCGCAGCGACAGGTCACGCAACGCGAGGGTGGTGTTCTTGCTCGCGTCCGACGCGATCGCGGGGTGGGGCTCGTCGAGGGACGGCGGAGCCGCGAGGTCCTTGACCTCGGCGAGTGACTCCTGCGCCTCGACGCGGGTGGCGGGGGCGGTCAGGCCGCCCTCGGCTGCTTGTTCGGCCTCATCCTCGGTCTGGCCGACTGCATGGGCGACGGTGCCGCTGACGTCGTCGCCGACCGCGTCGCCGGTGTCGTCGCTGGTATCGGTGTTGCCTGCAGCACTCGGGTCGGCGGACGGATCCGCCCCCGCGCTGGACCTCGCGGAAGGGGCGTCCTCAGCTGCCCGAGCCGGACTCAGCACCCCGAGCGAGAGCCCCGTCATCAGCAGGACGGACAGGGCCGAGCGGCGCAGGCGCATGAGGTCTCCGAGACGCAGGTGAGATCGGGCGAGCCTCGACTATAGGCGTGAAGGGAGCCACGGCCACACATCCGACCAGAACCACCAGCCAGCCGCAGATGACGTCGAGCATCCAGTGGTTGCCGGTGCCGACGATCACCACGGCGGTGATCAGCGCGTGGGCCACGCCCAGCGTTCGGAGCACCCGGCTCCTGGTCACCTGGTAGGTCGCAATCGCCACCCACAGCGCCCAGCCGGCGTGCAGCGACGGGAAGGCCGCCAGCTCGTTGGTGAGCTGGCCCATGCCGCGCGGCGCCGAGGCGTCAGCACCCCACCACCCCTGCGCCGAGTGCAGGTTGAGCACGTCGGTGAACCCGTCGACGAAGCGCGGGGGAGCGGTCGGCAGGAGCAGGTAGAGCCCGAGTGCGAGCAGGGTGGAGACCAGCAGTGCCCGACGCATCATGATGTAGTCGCTGCGGTGGAAGCGGTAGAGCCACACCAGCACGACGAGCGTGACGATGTAGTGGGCGACGGAGTACCAGTAGGAGCCGAACAGGCCCACCATGTCGTGGCGGACGAAGAACGAGTTGATCGCGTGCTCCCAGTCGAGGCCGACGTACCGCTCCAGCCTGGACAACTCCTTGGCGCGTGCCATGGCCGCTGAGAGGTCGTTGGACGCCAGCAGCCGGGAGAGCGAGTAGGCGGTCCAGAGGACCCCGATCAGGAAGATCTCGAGGAGACCGGCGTAGAGGCCGGCACGGCGCGCGAGCAGCACGCGAAGCAGCCGCCGATCCATCCGATCACCCCTCATCACCACGCCGACACCCGATCGGTTCGTCCGTCAGATTAGCGCCCGTCGCGCCCTGACTTCCTCTCAGTTACCGCACACCAGGGAGCAGCCAGGGCCTTCCCTGATACGTGCACCTGGCAACAAGACACCTCCGGCCCCGTCGCTGTGACGGGGCCGGAGGTGGAGGCGGACGATCGTCGCCGCGGTGGGTCAGAGGCTGCGAAGCACCGCTGTGACCTTGCCGAGGATCGTGGCGTGGGTGCCGTCGATCGGCTCGTAGGCAGGGTTGTGCGGCATCAGCCAGACCTGGCCGTCCTTCTTCTTGTAGGTCTTGACCGTCGCCTCGCCGTCGATCATCGCCGCCACGATCTCGCCGTTCTCGGCGTTCGGCTGCTGGCGTACGACGACGAAGTCGCCGCTGCAGATGGCCGCATCGATCATCGAGTCACCCGAGACCTCGAGGAGGTAGAGCGTCCCGTCGCCGACCAGCTCCTTGGGCAGCGGGAAGACGGCCTCGGTGTGCTGCTCGGCCAGGATCGGGCCGCCGGCCGCGATCCGGCCGATGAGCGGGACGTACTGCGCCGGGGGAGTGGCGTCGCCGATGCCGGTCTCGTCGAACGTGGTCTCCTCCGCGGCGCCGATCGACCTACGGGCCGCGAGGACCTCCGGCAGGAAGACCTCGAGCGCACGAGGACGGTGCGGGTCGCGCTTGAGGAAACCCTTCTCCTCCAGCACCCGTAGCTGGTGGGCGACGCTGCTGGTGCTGGTCAGGCCGACCGCAGCGCCGATCTCGCGCATGCTCGGCGGGTATCCGCGCTGTTCGATGCAGTCCTTGAGGTGGGCGAGGATCCGCTGCTGCCGCGGAGTCAGGCCGGTCGCGTCGGGCGGGCCGTCCGGCAACTCGCTCACCGGGCGCCCCGACGCCGCGGCCTGCTTCCTGCCCCGGCCGGGGGTCTGGGTGCTCATGGGCCCACGGTAGACCCTGGTCTGGTCGCACTTCAAACATCTGTTCGAACCTGCGTGTCTCGAAAAAATGTTCGAGTCAGCCCTTGATTCCGTTCGAACAGGTGATCTAGTCTCGATCATGTGTTCGATCGAACAGGTGGTCGATCGGCTGGCCGACCAGAACTGTCGGTGCTCGCCGATAGACATCGTCCGACGGACCCGACCAAGCCCTACTTCCCCAGGAGCTGACCATGAGCACGATGATCCTCACCCCCACCCGCGTGATGACCCCGCGTCGCCCGGCGGCGCGCCGGTCGACGGTCCGGCTGACCCGTCGTGGTCGTGTCGTCGTCTTCCTGGTCGGTCTCGCCGTGGCGCTCGTGGCGGGGTTCGTGCTGGCCAACGGGTCCACTGCCACGGAGCACCCCGAGTCGACGACCGTCATCCAGGTCGGTCCCGGCGAGACGCTCTGGGACATCGCGCAGAGTGTGGCCGTCAAGGGCCACACGGCGGACATGGTCGACCACATCCAGGACCTCAACGGTCTCTCCGGGGGCGCCCTGCAGGCCGGCCAGGACCTCCGCGTCCCGGTGGCGCAGTGACGCATCGATGACCACCCGCACGACCGACGCGGGGACAACTGAATAGGTGCGACTTCCGCCGGCTGCCTCGACCCCAGCCGGTGGGATCGACGGGGAAGGAGGGGCGGAGCCGCTGGGAAGACGGCTCCGCCCCTTCACCGTTCCTGACGCACTTTCAGGCGCCGCCCCACCCTTTTGGGTGATCCCGGAACGGGCCCCGCCCACCCCCAGGGGTCATTTAGCCCCTCGCCACGATTGGAAGCGGTTCTCGCGGGCCATGCTGAGATCATGACCGCCAACCCCACATGGCAGGGTCTCCGCGAGGAGCTTCCGCGCGACCAGCGCCAGCAAGAGACTGCACGACTGTTCACTGAAGCTCACCAGGCCACCGGTCCCGAGCGCGATGTGCTGCTCAACCAGGTCGTCCTGGTCAACACGGGTGTCGCCCGATCGCTCGCGCGTCGCTACGCGCGTCGTGGCGTGCCGCTCGAAGACCTCGAGCAGGTCGCCTACACGGCACTCGTGCGCGCGGCGCACAAGTTCGACCCGACGGTGGCCGCCGACTTCCTCACCTATGCCGTTCCGACGATCCGCGGCGAGATCAAGCGTTGGTTCCGCGACCACGGCTGGATGGTGCGGCCCCCGCGCTCGCTGCAGGAGTTGCAGTCCGCGGCGATGCAGGTTCGGGAGGAGGCGTCGGCCCATGGTGACGAGCTGCGCTCCGCGCAGATCGCCGCAGTGCTCGGCGTCTCCGAGCGCGAGGTCGACGAGGCGCTGTCGATCCGCGGCTGCTTCACGCCGGCCTCGCTGGACGCCCCGACCGACGCCGTCGAGGAGGGCGCAAGCCTGAGCGACCTGCTGCCGACGTACGACGACGACCTGGCCGCGATCGAGGTGCGGCTGATGCTCGAGCAGGCGGTCGCCAACCTCACGCCGCGCGAGCGCCTGATCGTGCGGCTCCGGTTCAACGAGGAGATGAGCCAGAAGGAGATCGGCGAGGTCATCGGTGTGACGCAGATGCAGGTCTCCCGGCTGCTGAGCAAGGTCCTCCGCCGGCTGCGGGAGCTGCTCCAGGACGACCCGATGGCCCGCGGCGAGGGCTGGGAGTTCTGACGACGTAGGCAGGGCGCCGGACCGACGGCGCGGTGGGCCACGGCCTGCCGCGCCGTCGTCGCGTCTGCGGGTCAGCGAGCCGCGCGCTTGCCTCCGGGGCTGCGCGGGGCCGGCGTCGGCTCGGCCTCTGGCGCCATCCCGAGGGTTCGGACGAGTCGGGCGACGAGCATGAGCCCGACGAAGAGGCAGGCGACGGCGCCGACCCCGGCCAGGCCGAGGAACCACCACGAGCGACTGTCGCCGTCGCGCGCGCTGGACCCGAAGTCGATCGCCGCCCAGACGAGGTAGCCCCACGCTGCGACAGCCAGGGTGATCCCGAGCGCGTGCACGAGCACGGCCGAGCGGGGCGCCCGTTGCTGCGTCTGCGCCGCTCGCTTCCCCCGGTGCCCGCTCACGCCGACATTGTCGCCGATGACCGGGCCGGATCCGGGTCGAATCACCGGATCGCACCCGTCCCGTGCGCAACTTCCCGGCCGTTCGGGCGACGACACGCCGACCGCTTGACACGCCTTGCGAGGGCAGGGCTAGGGTTCCACTACATCTAGTAGTTACACGCATGTAGTTCTCCACATCTAGTGCACAGAGCGAGGCGTGTACTGCACAGCCCCAGGCGGGTTTCCCACACCGTCTCCACAGCTTCATCCCCAGCGACGCCCCGAGAGGAGGACCACGATGCACTGCCCCTACTGCCGGCACACCGACACCAAGGTCCTCGACTCGCGGGTCGCGGAGGACGGCGGCTCGATCCGGCGCCGGCGCCAGTGCCAGGGCTGCGAGAAGCGCTTCACCACGGTGGAGCTCATGCAGCTGACGGTCCTCAAGCGCTCGGGCGCGACCGAGCCGTTCACGCGCGACAAGGCGATCGCCGGCGTCCGGAAGGCCTGCAAGGGCCGGCCGGTCACCGAGGACCAGCTGCAGTGCCTCGGCCAGGAGGTCGAGGACACGCTGCGCACGAGCGGGTATGCAGAGGTGCCCGCGCACGAGGTCGGCATGGCGATCCTCGGGCCGCTCAAACGGCTGGACGAGGTCGCCTACCTCCGGTTCGCGAGCGTCTACCGGCAGTTCGAGAGCGCCGACGACTTCGAGGACGAGATCGCGATGCTGCGTCACGACCGGGGCGACGAGCCGACCGCGGACGACGAAGCAGGCATCACGTCGCTGGTCGACGAGGTCGCGCTGCGACCGTCGCGAGACCTGCTCACCTCAGCCCCACCGGGCTGACCACAAGCGGCCCGGGCAGGCCGTGGGGAAGCGACCTGCCCGGGCCATCACAAGCGCGAACAGCGGCATACCGGCGGCCGCCGCGGTGTTGTACCGGAGTCCGACTCTTCGAGGTGCAGCACTGTCGGTGGTCACCGGCAGACTTCCCAATCAGAAGATCACGACAACCTCACAGACGGGGACGAGGAATGACCGAGACGGTGAGCGGTGCGCCCAGCAAGGGTGCGACCGGGCGGGGGCTCCACATCGAGCGGGTGTTCAGCACCGAGGGTGTGCACCCCTACGACGAGATCACCTGGGAGCGACGCGACGTCGTCCAGACCAACTGGAAGACCGGTGAGACCGTCTTCGAGCAGCGTGGGGTCGAGTTCCCCGACTTCTGGTCGGTGAACGCCTCCACGATCGTGACCACGAAGTATTTCCGCGGCGCCGTCGGCAGTGAGGTGCGCGAGCAGAGCCTCAAGCAGCTCATCGACCGCGTGGTGAAGACCTACACCAAGGCCGGCGTCGAGCACGGCTACTTCTCGGCCGCGGCCGACGCCGAGACGTTCGAGCAGGAGCTCACCTGGCTGCTCGTGCACCAGTACTTCTCCTTCAACAGCCCGGTCTGGTTCAACGTCGGCACCGAAGCCCCCCAGCAGGTCTCCGCCTGCTTCATCCTCTCGGTCGACGACTCGATGGACTCGATCCTCAACTGGTACAAGGAGGAGGGCTTCATCTTCAAGGGCGGCTCCGGTGCCGGCCTCAACCTCTCCCGCATCCGCTCCTCCAAGGAGCTCCTCTCCAGCGGCGGCACCGCGTCCGGGCCCGTCTCGTTCATGCGCGGCGCCGACGCCTCCGCCGGGACGATCAAGTCCGGTGGCGCCACCCGTCGTGCCGCCAAGATGGTCGTGCTCGACGTCGACCACCCCGACATCGTCGAGTTCGTCGAGACGAAGGCGCGCGAGGAGGACAAGATCCGCGCGCTGCGTGACGCCGGCTTCGACATGGACCTGGGCGGCAAGGACATCACGTCCGTGCAGTACCAGAACGCCAACAACTCCGTCCGCGTCACCGACGAGTTCATGCGCGCGGTCGAGAAGGGCGACAAGTTCGCTCTGCGTGGCCGCAAGCACGGCGAGGTGATCGAGGAGATCGACGCCCGCGAGCTCTTCCACAAGATCGCCGTGGCGGCCTGGCAGTGCGCCGACCCGGGCCTGCAGTACGACGACACGATCAACGACTGGCACACCAACCCCGAGACCGGCCGGATCACCGCGTCCAACCCGTGCTCGGAATACATGTCGCTCGACAACTCCTCGTGCAACCTGGCCTCGCTCAACCTGCTCAAGTTCCTGAGCGACGACAACACCTTCGACGTCGTCCGCTTCCAGCAGGCCTGCGAGCTGGTCTTCACCGCGATGGACATCTCGATCTCCTTCGCCGACTTCCCGACCGAGGCCATCGGCCAGACCACGCGTGACTACCGCCAGCTCGGCATCGGCTACGCCAACCTCGGCGCCCTGCTGATGGCCCTCGGCCTCGGCTACGACACCGACGGTGGCCGCACCCTCGCCGCCGCCATCACCTCCTTGATGACCGGTGCGGGCTACAAGCGCTCCGCCGAGCTCGCCGCGGTGGTCGGCCCCTACGCCGGCTACGCCCGCAACGCCGAGGCGCACCAGCGCGTCATGCGCAAGCACCAGGCCGCCTCCGACGACCTGCGCTCGATCAACTCGGTCGACAGCCCCGTCATCAAGGCCGCCGCCAAGGCGTGGGGCGACGTGGTGGAGACCGGCAAGGTCAACGGCTTTCGCAACGCCCAGGCCTCGCTGCTCGCGCCGACCGGCACGATCGGCTTCATGATGGACTGCGACACCACCGGCATCGAGCCCGACTTCTCGCTGGTCAAGTTCAAGAAGCTCGTCGGCGGTGGCTCGCTGCAGATCGTCAACCTGACCATCCCGCGGGCGCTGAAGAAGCTCGGCTACCAGCCCGAGCAGATCGAGGCGATCGTCGACTACATCGCCGAGAACGGCCACGTCGTCGACGCGCCCGGCCTGAAGACCGAGCACTACGAGGTCTTCGACACCGCCATGGGCAAGCGCTCCCTGGCGCCGATGGGCCACGTGCGGATGATGGCGGCGGTCCAGCCGTTCCTGTCCGGCGCGATCTCCAAGACCGTCAACCTGCCCGAGTCGGCCACCGTCGAGGAGATCGAGCAGGTCTACCTGGACTCGTGGAAGCTCGGCCTGAAGGCCACCGCCGTCTACCGCGACAATTGCAAGGTCGGTCAGCCGCTCTCCGACGGCAAGGGCGACAACAAGGGCAAGGACTCCAACGTCACCGCCCCGGTCGGCGAGGTCGCCACCAAGGTCGTGGAGAAGGTCGTCTACGCCCCGACCCGCAAGCGTCTCCCCAAGTCGCGGGTCTCCCGCACCACCTCCTTCACGGTCGGTGGCGCCGAGGGCTACATGACGTCGGGTGCCCACGACGACGGCCAGCTGGGCGAGGTCTTCCTCAAGCTCGGCAAGCAGGGCTCGACCCTGGCCGGCGTCATGGACGCCTTCTCGATCGCGGTGTCGATCGGCCTGCAGTACGGCGTCCCGCTGGAGACCTACGTCTCGAAGTTCACCAACCTGCGCTTCGAGCCGGCCGGTCTCACCGACGACCCCGACGTCCGGATGAGCCAGTCGATCATGGACTACATCTTCCGGCGCCTGGCGCTCGACTACCTGGCGTTCGACCAGCGCGCCGCCCTCGGCATCTACACCGCCGAGGAGCGCCAGCGCTACCTCGAGACCGGCTCCTACGAGCCCGTCGCGGAGGAGACGGGCTCGGCCGCCGAGCTCATGGCGGCCCCCGAGGCCGACGTCGAGGCCGGTCGGGCGGCGAGCGAGGTCGTGACCAAGGACGAGCCGGTCGAGGCCGAGGTCGTCGAGGACGCCCCCAAGGCCGAGGCCAAGTCTGCCCACACGACCGCCGAGCTCCTCGAGCTCATCAGCGGCACCGCGGTCGACAGCCCGCTCTGCTTCACCTGCGGCACGAAGATGCGCCCCGCCGGGTCGTGCTACGTCTGCGAGGGCTGCGGCAGCACCAGCGGCTGCAGCTGATCGCTAGTCGTATCTGACCCAACGAGAGGGACCGGACCCATGAGGGTTCCGGTCCCTCTCGCGTCTTCCGGCCGATGCTCAGACGGCGGGGCTGGCCCACGCCACGTCTCCGTCACCTCGCGCACCAACTGCTGCCGACAGCCGGATCCGACGGTGTCCGATCTGGCATCTGTCAGCGGTTGCTGTGCGGCGACGCCGCTCGACCCGCCTGCGGGTCGCCAGGACACCGAGAGCCGTTGCTTCGTCACTCGGGTCCGATGTGATCCCATGGAGCAAGGCGCTGCCGTAGGGTCTGCCGGGGCGCCGATGCACATCCCGCGGACGTGCTGCGACGACGAGGAGCTCCCTGCGTGACGTTCGACCTCTCCCAGACCGTGCCGCTGTCGACCGCGATGCGCGAGGGCTCCCGGGAGGACCACGAAGCGGCGGAGGGTTCGGCGTTCTTCGCCAGCCTGATGGCCGGGCGCATCGACGAGGCGGCCTACACGACCTATCTCGGTCGCCTCTGGCACGTCTACGCCGCGCTGGAGGCCGGCGTACGACGCCACCGGCACGACCCGCTGGTCGCCGCGGTGCACGACCCCGCGCTGGAACGTCTGGCCGTGCTCGAGGCGGACCTGGGCGCCTGGGCCGGGCGCATTGATGCCTCGCCCACGCCGCCGGAGCCGACACCGGCCGTGGCGGCGTACGTCCATCGGATCTCCCAGGCCGGGTCGTGGGGCGGGCTGCTGGTCGCGCACCACTACACCCGCTACCTCGGCGACCTCTTCGGCGGCCAGGTCATCGGCCGTCTTCTGCAGCGGCAGGTCGGCCTGGCCGGTGCTGGTGTCGAGTTCTACGACTTCACGGGGGTTCCGCGTCCCAAGCCCTACCGTGATGCCTATCGAGCGCGTCTGGATGCCCTCGACCTCGGCGACAAGGAGCGCGAGGCGGTCGTCGACGAGGTGAGGACGGCGTTCCGGCTCAACCGCGCGTTGCTGGCCGAGCTGGAGGTGCTGCCCCGTGCCCTTCCCCGCTGACTCGCCCGATGCGCTGCTCGCGCGACACGACGCGTGCCTGTTCCCGCTCTCGAGGAGAGTCGCGTGAGCCAGCCCGGCGCGACCGGCCACACCCCGGCCTACGCACCCGTCGACCTCGACACCTGCGAGGCGGAGCCGATCCACATCCCCGGTGCGATCCAGCCGCACGGCGTGCTCGTCGCGCTCGACGACGACCTCCGGGTCGTGATGGCCTCGACGAACGTCGGGGAGCAGCTCGGCATCCCGGTCGAGGAGTCGATCGGCCGACCGTTCGCGGAGCTCGTCGGCACCGGGGTGAGCGAGGCCGTCGCCGAGCGAGCCGCTCTGGAGCTGACCGGCGAGCCGCTGGTCCTGCCGCTGTCGGACATCCCGCCCTCGGCCGGCTTCGCCGACATCACCGCCGACGTACGGCTGCACCGCTCCGGCAGCCGGCTGGTCGTCGAGCTGGAGCCGCTCGGCCGCATCTCGACGTTCCCGTTGACCTACCAGTCGACCCGTGCAGCGATGGCACGCCTGGCGACGGCCGGCTCGGTGGCCGAGCTCGCCGACCAGCTGGCCAAGGAGATCCGGACCGTGCTCGGCTTCGACCGGGTCATGGTCTACCGCTTCGACGAGGACTGGAACGGCGAGGTGATCGCCGAGGACAGGCGGTCCGACCTCAACTCGTTCGCCGGTCTGCACTATCCGGCGTCGGACATCCCCGCGCAGGCACGCCGGCTGTACACGATCAACTGGACGCGCCTGATCGCCGACGTGCACTACGAGCCGGTCGCGCTGCACCCCGTCCTCGACCCGGAGACGGATGCCCCGCTCGACCTGTCCTTCTCCACCCTGCGCAGCGTGTCCCCGATCCACGTCGAGTACCTCGGCAACATGGGCGTCGGAGCCTCGATGTCGCTGTCCCTGGTCCGCGACGACGAGCTGTGGGGGCTGGTGGCCTGCCACCACTACTCCGGACCACACCGTCCCAGCCACGACGCCCGCGCCGCCGCCGAGTTCCTCGGCCAGGTGGCGTCCCAGCTCTTCTCGGAGCGGGTGACCTCCGACGCGCGCGAGGCTCGGCTGGCGACCCAGATGATGGTCGGGTCGGTGAGCCGCCGGCTCACGGCCACGACCGACCACCCGCTCCAGGCCGTCCTGGCCGACCCCGCCCTGCTCGAGCTCGTCGGCGCGACCGGAGCGGCGAGCTTCTCCGAAGGTGTGGTCCGCACCTGCGGTGACGTCCCCGACGACGCGACGCTGCGTCGGATCTCCACCGCGTTGAGCGGTGCGGAGGCGGGCGTGACCAGGACGGACCGTCTCGGGGACCTCCTTCCCGACCTCGCCGGCGTGGCGCACGTCGCGGCCGGGGCCCTGCGGATCGCACTCGCGACGGACCGCTGGCTGCTGTGGCTGCGACCCGAGCTGCCGCAGGTCGTGGACTGGGGTGGCGACCCGACCAACAAGCTGCTGGCGGCGACCGAGAACGGGAGCGTCCGGCTGAGCCCGCGCAAGTCGTTCGAGAAGTGGCGCCAGCTCGTCCGGGGACGCAGCGATGCGTGGCAGCCGTGGGAGGTCGAGGCGGCCGAAGACCTCGGGAAGTCCATCACCGGCCTGCTCCTCGCGCGGTCGCAGGAGCAGGTCGCCGTGGCGGAGTCCCTGCGGCGCAGCGTGGTCCTCGACCAGGTCCCGCGCTTCGCCGGCCTCGACCTCGCCGCTAGCTACCGGCCGGCGTCGACGTACCAGCTCGGCGGTGACTGGTGGGACAGCTTCGAGCTCGACAACGGTCGCGTCGCCATCGTGGTCGGCGATGCCGCCGGGCACGGGGTGAGCGCGGTGTCGGCGATGACCCAGATGCGCACGGCTGTGCGCGCCTACCTCCTCGAAGGTCACCCGCCCGCCGCGTGCCTCGACCGGCTCGACCACATCAGCTCGACGCTCTTCGCCCACGTCGCGACGGCCGTGGTGGCGATCGCCGACCCCGCGACGCGCACCCTGGAGATCGCCAACGCCGGCCACCCCCAGCCGCTCATCGTGACGCCCGGCGGAGCTCCGTCGTCGCGCGAGGCGGACGTCCCCGTCCGTCCGTTGCTCGGCGTCGACTTCGGGCGGGCGACGACCCTGAGTGTCCCGCTGCCCCCGGGCGCGGCGATGCTGCTCTACACCGACGGCCTGATCGAGCGCCGCGGCACCGACCTCGCCGACCAGGCCCGCCGCTTCAGCGCCCACGCGGGGCACACCTACGGGCCGGACCTCGACGCGTGGTTAAGGGGCCTCATGGAGTTCAGCGACACCCAGACCGGCGACGACGACACCACGCTCCTCGCGCTGCGGTTCTCCTGAGCATCTGCCGCACCGGGCTGAGTCACGGGATCCTCCGGATCGGGACGAAGGTCCCCTTTCCTCCGGAACCGACGCCGCCGGCCAGCTCGGCTCTTTACGTTGACGCCAACCCGTCTCGAGGAGGAACCGCCATGAAGGCCTTTCGTGTGATCGCCGCCGTCGCAGTCGTCGGTGGGCTGGTGTCGATGAACGCGCCGGCCGAGGCGAAGCCCACGTGGACCCAGAACTGCACGGCGCTGAACAAGAAGTTCCCGCACGGCGTGGGCAAGGCCAAGGCACACGACCACGTCAGCAGCGGCACGCCGGTCACGAGCTTCAAGCGCTCGGACAAGCTCTTCAACCAGGCGATGCGCTACAACAAGGGCCTCGACCGCGACCACGACAAGATCGCTTGCGAGAAGGACTGATCCGACCGATGCCGCGAGCCATCTCACTGGGCGCGGCGGCGATGCTCGCGGGCGCCATGCTCCTCGGCCTGCCCGCGGCCGCAGACGCCGCGTCGCACAAGGCCGCCCCCAGGACCGCCGGCAGCGCCATCGAGGGCGAGCGCTTCACCGCGTAGCTGGAGTCGATCACACCAGACCCCGTGGCGCGGTTGGTACGCCATCGGCGCCGGCGACTCGCGTTACACGCTCGGCCGCAACTGCAACAGGTTCAAGGGGTACGTCGGCCTCACTGATCGTTCGGCCGACGGGTCGAGTGGTGTCGTGACGCTGTCGGTCGTCACGCCGGCGAACACGCTGCAGCCGGTCTGGCAGAGCCCGGCCTTGCGCCCGGGATCGGTGGTTCCGGTCGACCTCCCGCTCACCTCGCCCTACCGGTTCGCGATCGCCGGGCAGAACACGAGCCCGCCGCTGGACGACAGGGGGGCGCTGCCTGCCGCCTATCCGGCCATCGGCGACGCCCAGTTCCTCTGCCACTTCGCGCAGTAGAGCGGTTCGGTCGGGCCGACCGGGTGCGTGGTCGGCGTTGGGAGTCACCAAACTCGACTAACTGCTGGCAGATGCCAGATCGGCGCGTGTGGATCTGGCATCTGCCGGCAGTTGGTGGTGGGGCGCAGGGCATCGGTGTTGTCGCTATCGACCGGTCGCCAGCACTGTCGGTGCCGGATCCTAGGGTTCTGCCATGGACCTCGACGCCGCCCGGGAGCTCGCTCGTGAGCTGATGGACGAGCACGGGCTGCGCGGCTGGCGCCTGGAGCTCGACCGGGCGAAGCGCCGGGCCGGGATCTGCCGGCACCACCAGCAGGTCATCGGGCTCTCAGGGCCGATCACCCGGCTGCACCCCGAGGCCGAGGTCCGCGACACGATCCTGCACGAGATCGCGCATGCGCTGGCCGGCCCGCGTGCGGGACACGGCCCGGCGTGGGTCGCGGTCGCGCGGAGGATCGGCTGCTCGGCGGAGCGGTGCGTCCCGGTCGATGCGCCGGCGGTCCCGGGCGCCTGGGTCGGCATCTGCCCGCAGGGGCACACCGCCGACCGTCACCGTCGGCCGGAGCGGGTCCTGCTGTGCGCGGTCTGCCGCCGCCGGCCGACCCAGGAGCGCATCTTCGAGTGGCTCCACCACGGCCGGGCCGCCGCGATGCACCCCAACTACGTGCACGAGCTGCAGGCGCTGCTCGAGGGTCGCCGCCTGGTCCGGCTCGGGCCAGGCTGCCGAGCGCGGATCACCGTGCCCGGCCGGTTCCACGGCCGGGTCGGCACGGTCGTGAGGAGCGGTCGGACGAAGGTCGCCGTGCGGGTCAAGGAGGGCGTCCTCGAAGTGGCGCACGCCGGGGTCGAACCGGCCTAGCAGACGCCGAGCATCTCCTCGAGCGCCCGCCGCTCACTCGCATCCACGCCGAGGTCCCAGCGCGCCTTGGTGGCGATCCAGCGGGCGGCGTACTCGCACTGGAAGGCCTGGCGAGGCCGCCATGCCGCCGGATCGTCGTCGCTCTTGCTCGCGTTGGTCGGCCCGTCGACGGCGAGCAGCTCGCCGAGGTCGGTGGCGAACCCCTTGCGTCGTTCGGCGGGCCAGGCCGAAGCACCCGAGAGCCAGGCCTCGGCGAGGGGTACGACGTGGTCGATCTGGATCGCCTGCGCCTGGTGGAGGTCCTTGAGGTCGGTGAAGGTCAGCGTCCGGCCGGTGTAGGGATCGATCCACGTCCCGGCCACCACATCGTGGTCGCAGCGCCCCTGCTGCCGGGTGGTGGCGGTCCCGGCCACGGCATCGCGGAGGAGCACGTCGTCGCGCTGGTTGCAGCCGTTGTGGTCGGTGTCGGCCCAGGCCTCGCCGAACGCGTCCCGGTCGTACACCGGCCCGCCCGGGTGTCGCTCGACCGCCCGCAGCCCCGCGAGCTGCGCCCGCGCGCCCGCCGTCGCGACCGGGGAGACCGCCGGCGTCGGCGTCGCCGACCCGGCCGACCCGTGGCCCGCCCTGGCCTGGGCCCCGCAACCGGTCAGCGCCAGCAACGCGGCGGCAGCCGCGATCCTCACCGACCGCACAGGGCCACGATGGCCGACGGCACCGACAGTCCTCACCGACGGGCTCTCACAGATGGGCGCGGAGGAACTCCACGACGTCCCGCAGCGCCTCCTTGGCGACGGGGACGACGCCGGGCAGCGAGAGGAACCCGTGGATGCCCGGCCCGTAGTCGCGCAGGTCGACCGGCGACCCGGCCGCGCGCAGGACCGACGCGTAGCGCGGCCCGTGGTCGCGCAGGGGGTCGTGGAACGCGGTGACGATGAGGGCGGGCGGCAGGCCGGCGTGCGACGCGGCGCGCACCGGGGAGGCCTGCCAGTCCTCCGCGCCGTAGGACGCGCCCATGTAGTGGTGCCCGAAGCGGCGCATCCCGACCGACGTGAGGACCGGGGCGTCGGCGTTGGCGTCCTCGGAGGGGTAGCGGTCATACATCTCGACGGCGGGGTAGAGGAGCACCTGCGCACGCAGGGCCGGGGCACCACAGTCGCGGGCCATGAGCGCGGTGACCGCGGCCAGGTTGCCGCCCGCGCTGTCGCCCATGACGGCGATCCGGGCAGGGTCCCCGCAGAGCGAGACGGCGTTCGACGTCACCCACTGCAGCACCGCCCAGGCGTCGTCGACGGCGGCGGGGTAGGGGTGCTCGGGCGCGAGGCGGTAGGTCGGCGAGACGACGATCGCGCCCACCTGCGCGGCGACGTGCGAGGCGAGCCACGCCGACTGCTCCGGCGTACCCAGGCACCAGCCGCCGCCGTGGAAGTTCACCACCACGGGGAGCGGGCCGGCGGGCGCCGACGAGGGTCGGTGGACGTGCAGCCGCGACCCGCCCTCGATCGTGACGTCCTCGATGGTGACGGCCGCGGACGGGCGCCCGAAGACCAGCTGCCCGACCGGGGTACGCCGCAGGCGCTCGCGCCGCACGCGCAGCCCCGCCATCTGCTCCGCGGTCGCCGGCTCGGAGTCGAGCAGCTTGAGGATCGCGGCGAAAGCGCGGGTGCGCGGGGCTAGTCGGTTCGTCACGGCGCACAGCCTGCCGCATGGCCCGGCAAGACATCGGACCTAGTCCGAAGTGACGACTTTGCGGCGAAGGTCTGACAGCCCGGACCCGTCCGGCATAACGTCGGAGCTCACGCGGAAGCAGGGAAGCAGGGCATGACGAACGACTCGGGGCAGTGGCCCACCAGGGCGGTGCCACGCCCGCGCAACAGCGACGGCGGCGCCGTCTCGGCGATCCTCGGCGCGCTGCCGGACGACGAGTGGACCGTCTTCGAGGACGTCGCGCTGCGTGGTCGTCGTACGCCGGTCCAGGTCGCCGTCGGACCGCAGGGCATCTTCGTCATCGAGTCGCGTCGACCGCGGCCGTTCAGCCGCGACGAGCTGTGCTCGGCGGGCGTCCGCCAGGACCTCGTCGTCCGCGCGACCCGCGCCGCCGCCTCCGTCAACGCCCGCACCGGCCTGGTCGAGGCCAAGCACGTCACGCCCGTCGTCTGCTACTTCGGTCGTGAGGTCGCCCCGGTGGTGGCCGGCGACGTCGTGGTCTGCTCGAGCCGCAACCTGCTCGCGGTCATGACCGCCCGGCCCACCATCCTCGACGACGGCCGGCGCCAGCTGGTGGCGCTCGACCTCGACACCTCCATCGGTACGCCGGCCCGGCGACCCGTCGTCCGCAAGCGCCGTCGCCGCTGAGCTCCCCCTCGCGTGGGCCGGGCCCGATCCCACCTGAACTCGGCGTGACTGATCAGCCAAATCGCTTGGCTGTTCGACCGCACGCACCTACCTTGATTATCGAAGGGGGTGTGTGCGATGGCGGCGACCCATGTTGCGCTGCTCAACGCCTCCTACGAGCCGCTCGGGAAGGTGACCTTCCAGCACGCGGTCCGCATGCTCTTCCGTGAGGTCGCCATCGTCGAGGAGGCGCACGACGACCGGATGATCGGCCCGCACCCGTGGCCACGCGTCATCCGTCTCGTGCGCTATATACGCATGCACTGGATGTACCGCCCGGCCGCCTACAGCCGTGAGTCGGTGCTGCGCCGCGACCGCCATCGCTGCGCCTACTGCGGCCACCACGCCAGCACGATCGACCACGTGGTGCCGGCCTCACGCGGCGGAGGGTGGACCTGGCTCAACACCGTCGCCGCGTGCCGACTGTGCAACGGCAGGAAAGCCAACCGCACCCCCGCGGAGGCGGGGATGCGACTGCGGATCGAGCCCTACGTGCCGACCCGCGCCCAGCTGGCCGCGCTGGACCACCTCTAGTAGCGCGCTAGCGCTTCCCCGCGTGGCGCCGATGCCTCTTGTGCCGGCGCTTCTTGTGCTTCCGGTGTCGGTGCTTGGTCGGGACCGGCGCCGGCGTCGTGGGGACGGAGGCGGGCGGCGATGCCGGAGGCCGCACCTGCGGCGGTGCAGTGCGGCCCCACCCGGACTGACCGGTCATGAAGCCGATCGGCGTACGCACGAAACCGGGGAAGACCGTCGCGAGCGAGGTGGCCGGCATCCGCGCGGCGACCACCTCGGCCAGCACGTCGCGGTAGTCGGTCGTGACGGGAACGTCGGCGTCGAGCGTCTTGGCCAGCGGGGTCCAACGGGCGTAGTAGCCGCCGCGCACGCCCGCGCCGAGGGTCAGCATGACGTTGCCCCAGCCGTGGTCGAGCCCGTAGCCGGAGTTCTGCACGACCCGCCGGCCGAACTCGCTGAGCGCCACCAGGGTGACCTTGGGCCGGACCGGTCCGAGGTCGGCGAAGAACGCGGCGAGCGCCTTGCCGAGCTCGGCAGCGTTGGACTGCATCCCGCCCCACTCGAGGGTGCCGAGGTCGGAGTGCATGTCCCAGTCGCCCTGGTCGACGGTGACCACCTGCACCCCGAGGTCGGCGCGCAGCGTCCGGGCCACCGAGGAGAGTGCCCGGCCCAGGTCGGTGCTGGGATAGGTCGCGACGTTGTCGGTCTGCGCCCGGGCGGTGCCGAGCCGGTCGACGCCGGCCAGCGTCGCGCCCATCGCCCTGCTCATCGGCGAGGACTCGTCGCGCCACATCGCCTCGAGCGACGCACGCCGACTGGCGTCCCCGGGGACGGTCGTGCTCGCCAGGTCGTCCATCGACATCACCGTGGCCGAGCCGACCAGGGCGGTCGGCGTCGTGGAGCCGATGGACAGGCCCTGCAGCGGGTCGCCGGTCGAGGTGAGCCCGACGAGGCGGTTGAGCCAGCCCGAGCGGGCGGCCGAGCCGGGGTCGGCATCCTCGACGAGCTCCATCGCCTCGAAGTGGGAGCGGTTCGGCACGGCCATGCCGGTCGCGTGGACGGCGGCCACCTGGCCGGCGTTCCACATCGGCAGGAGCGGCGTCAGCCCGGGGTGCAGCCCGAAGCCGGCGTCCGTGGCGAGCAACGAAGTGCGAGGGACCGCGATCGTCGGGCGGGCGGCGTAGTAGGCCGGGTCGGCGTGGGGGACGACGAGCGACAGCCCGTCGGCGGCACCGCGCAGGGAGAGTACGACGAGCACCGACTGCGCCGCAGCGGCCGACGCCGGCGAGGCGGTGATCACGGCGGACCCCACGGTGGTCGCGACGCCGCCGGCGGTCAGGCCGCGCAGCAGCCCGCGCCGGCTCACGGTGAGGGAGTCGAGGAGTGCGAACTCGGGGCAGCCGTTCATCGGCGGTACCACCTCGGGTGGTCGAGCAGCGTGGCGAGCAGGGTCGGCATCTGCCACCCCAGGACGCTGGACCCCGCCTTCACCTGGACGCCGGGGTCGGTGATCTTCAGGGCCAGGCAGGCGCCCTCGAGCAGCGACGCGTCCGACGCGCGGTGGTGCAGCAGGCGGGAGAGGTGGTCGACGAGGTCGCGGAAGGAGATCGGTAGCGCGGGCGCCCAGGAGGCGTAGCCCGGATAGGTCATGTCGAGCTTGGGCCACCAGCCGCCACCCATGTTGGAGTGCACCGACATCGAGGCAAGCACCCGCGACGGCGACGCCCAGGCCGAGGCGACCAGCGGCGCGCCGTCCGGGCGCGGCCACGCCATCGGCGCCTGACCCAGCGCCTCGGCCTGCCAGATGATCGCGTTGGCGCCCGAGTTGTCGGAGGTCGGCTTCGCGAGCTCCACGCCGAGCAGCCGGTAGGTCGCGACGAGGTCCTCGGCCGGCGTACGCAGCTTGGCGTCGACCGCGGAGGCGAACTCGGCGGAGTCGACCAGCGCGCGGAGCACGGGCACGATCGCGGTGTCGTGCTCGAGGTAGACGGCCGCCAGGCGCTCGACGAGCGGCGCGGGTGGGTCGTCACTGACGAACGCCACGGCCAGGCGTCGGGCGATCCGCTCGGCGGTGAACCGGTGCCGGGCGAGGTAGGACACGTAGGCGTCGACGACCGCGCGCCCGTCCGCCGCGGCGTTGTCGGAGGTGAAGTCGAGGACGCGCACCGGGCCGGTCCAGTGGTCGCCCGCCTGGTAGGACGACCCGAACGTGCGCCACATGTCGATGTGGAAGCCGGTCAGGATGCGCGCAGACGCCTTCACGTCGTCCTCGTCGTAGCTGCCGACGCCGACGGTGAACAGCTCGAGCAGCTCGCGGCCGAGGTTCTCGTTGGGGTGGGCCTTGGTGGAGTCGTAGCCGCTCAGGAAGATCGTCATCGCCTCGTGGGTCACCGCGTGGTGTAGCAGCTCGGCATAGCTCGTCAATGCGAGCGCGCGCAGCCGCTCGCCGTACGGGATCCGCCAGGTGAAGACGCCGTCGGCGGGCGTCGGGACGTGGAGCAGGTTCTCCCAGAACTCCGTCATCACCTCGCGCACCTGGTGGGTGGTGAGGATGCGCCGCACCAGCACGCGGCGCCCGTAGTCCTGCATCAGCTGCCAGCCGGCGCGGACCTTGTTCTTGTCGTTCTGCCAGATCTGCGACGCGTCGTCCGCCAGGTGCGGCCACCAGTCCAGGTGCAGGTGGTCGCTCGGGTCGTGGGCGGCCGTCAGCTGCGCGTCGAACCACGCCCGGGCGCCGCCCGCGGCGCGGACCTCGTCGCGCAGTCCCGGCGTGATGCCGTAGGAGAACCGTGACAGCAGGTGCCGGTCCGCGGTGGGCAGGACGGGGGTGAGTGGATAGCTCCCCGGCGCGTACGACGGCGCCGCGACCGCGCGACCGGCCGGACCGGCCAGCACGCCGGTGAGGGCGGCGGCGGTCGCGCCTGAGGCGAGGGCGGTGCGGCGGGGCACCGACCGAGGGAGAGGCATGGGAGCTCCCGGGATCCGATGGGACGTCGATCCTCCATCGGCCGGGAACCGTCCGCATCAAGCGATCGGTCGGATCTGGTTGGTCCGCCACCGGCTCAGACGAGCGAGCGGTAGACCTCCACCGTCTGCTGTGCGATCGCCGCCCAGCTGAACGCCTCGATCGCGCGCCGGCGGCCGGCCCGACCCATCTCGGCGGCGCGCGCCGGCTCGGCGACCAGCGCGTTGAGGGCGGTCGCGAAGTCGGCCACGTAGCCCTCGGGGTCGACCGGTGTCCCGGTGCCGTCGGCGGCCTGCTCGATCGGGACGAGCAGACCGGTCACGCCGTTCTCGACGACCTCCGGGATGCCCCCCGTGGCGGTGGCGACGACCGCCGCCTCGCAGGCCATCGCCTCGAGGTTGACGATGCCGAGCGGCTCGTAGACCGAGGGGCAGGCGAACACGGTGGCGTTGCTCAACAGGGCGATGACGTCGGCGCGGGGCAGCATCTCCGCGATCCAGACGACGCCGTCGCGGGTGTCGCGCAGGCGGTCGACGAGCCCCTCGACCTCGGCCGCGATCTCGGGAGTGTCGGGCGCGCCGGCGCACAGCACCACCTGCACCTCCGCCGGCAGCGAGGCGACCGCGCGCAGGAAGTAGGGCAGCCCCTTCTGCCGGGTGATCCGGCCGACGAAGACCACGCTCGGCCGGTCGGGGTCGACGCCCAGCTCGCGCACCCGGTCGGGGTTCGGAGCCGGGGCCCAGAGCCCGGTGTCGATGCCGTTGTGGACGGTGTGCACGCGGTCCGGGTCGACCGCCGGGTAGGCGCGCAGCACGTCCTCGCGCATCGCCGACGAGACGGCGATGACCGCCGCGGCCGCCTCGTAGGCGGTGCGCTCGGCCCAGGAGGACAGCGCGTAGCCGCCGCCGAGCTGCTCGGCCTTCCACGGCCGCAGCGGCTCCAGGGAATGGGCGGTCAGGACGTGCGGGACGCCGTGCAGCAGGCTCGCCAGGTGCCCGGCCAGGTTGGCGTACCACGTGTGCGAGTGCACCAGGTCGGCCCCCGCGCAGGCGTCGGCGATCGCCAGGTCGACCCCGAAGGTCCGCAGCGCGGCATTGGTGTCGGCCAGACCGGGCAGGTCGGCGTACGCGAAGGTCGCGGGCTCGTCCCGCGGCGCGCCGAAGGCGCGTACGACGGTCTCGACGTCGCTCCCGCTGCGCAGTGCCCTGACCAGCTCGGCGACGTGGACCCCGGCGCCGCCGTAGACCTCGGGTGGGTACTCCTTGGACAGGATGTCGACGCGCACGGCGTCACGCTACCGTTTCGTCATGGCGCACCCCTCCCGCAAGAAGGTCCTCGCGATCGTGCTCGCCGGCGGGGAGGGCAAGCGGCTGATGCCGCTCACCGCCGACCGCGCCAAACCGGCCGTCCCGTTCGGCGGCACCTACCGGCTCATCGACTTCGCGCTGTCGAACCTGGTGAACTCCGGCTGCCGCCAGGTGGTCGTGCTGACGCAGTACAAGTCGCACAGCCTGGACCGCCACGTCAGCCAGACCTGGCGGATGTCGACCCTGCTCGGCAACTACGTCGCCTCGGTGCCGGCGCAGCAACGGGTCGGCAAGAACTGGTACCTCGGCAGCGCCGACGCGATCTACCAGTCCCTCAACCTGGTCGGTGACGAGCGGCCCGACATCGTGGTCGTGGTCGGCGCCGACCACGTCTACCGGATGGACTTCGCCCAGATGATCGACGCCCACTGCGAGGCAGGCGTCGGCTGCACGGTTGCGGCGATCCGGCAGCCGATCGAGATGGCGGACCAGTTCGGCGTCATCGACGTCGAGCCCGACGACCCGCGCCGCATCCGCGAGTTCCTGGAGAAGCCGAAGGACCCGGTCGGTCTTCCGGACAACCCCGACGAGATCCTCGCGTCGATGGGCAACTACGTCTTCGACGCGGACGCGCTCGTCGAGGCCGTCACCCGCGACGCGGACGAGATCGGGTCGAAGCACGACATGGGCGGCGACATCGTTCCCGCGTTCGTGCGCCGCAACCAGGCCGCTGTCTACGACTACCGCGACAACGAGGTGCCCGGGTCCACCGAGCGCGACAGGGGCTACTGGCGCGACGTCGGGACGCTGCGCTCCTACTACGACGCCCAGCTCGACGTGGTCTCGCCGCTGCCGATCTTCAACCTCTACAACTACGACTGGCCGATCTACACCTCGCACGGCCCCTACCCGCCGGCCAAGGTCGTCGACTCCTCGGTCGACGAGGTGCTCTTCTCGCCGGGCGTCGTGGTCAGCGGCGGCTCGGTCGCGCGGTCGGTGCTCTCGCCCGGTGTCTTCGTCTCGCCGGGCGCGGAGGTGTTCGGGTCGGTGCTGATGAACGACGTCCGGATCGGCGAGGGAGCGGTCGTGCGCAACGCGATCCTGGACAAGAACGTCGTCATCCCGCCCGGCGCGCAGGTCGGCCTCGACCCCGACGAGGACCGCGCCCGCGGCTTCGTCGTCCAGGACGGGCTCACCATCGCCGGCAAGGACCAGCCCTACGACTGACCCGTCGCTGGTCGAGTAGCCCGCGAGGAACGAGCGGGCGTATCGAGACCACCGGGCGGGTCTCGATACGCCCTCGCCTAGCGGCTCGGGCTACTCGACCAGCGAGATTGCTGGGGCTACTCGACCAGCGAGGTTGCTGGGGCTACTCGACCAGCGAGATTGCTGGGGCTACTCGACCAGCGAGATTGCTGGGGCTACTCGACCAGCGAGATTGCTCAAGCGTCGGGCAGGACCCCGGCCGCTCGGGCGGGGGCGGCGTAGGCCTCGGCCAGGCTCGCGACCGTCTCGTGGGCGTTGAGGCCGCTGGGGTTGGGGACGACCCAGATCTGCGCGCCGCCCCAGGCCTCCTCGCGCTCGGCAGGCTGGCGGCCGGCGACCGACCTCGGCTCGCCGAAGGCCGAGCGGTACGCCGTGATGCCGGCGACCACCACGACGCGCGGGCGCTCCCGCCGGACGAGCTCCTGCAGACGCAGGCCGCCCTCGACCAGCTCGGCCTTGGAGAGCTCGTCGGCGCGGGCGCTGGCACGGTGCACGACGTTGGAGATCCCGATCCCGCGGCCGACCAGGTGGGCGCGGTCCTCGTCGGTCATCCCGGCCGCGGGGTCGATCGGGCGGGTGATGATCCCCGCGGCGTACAGCGCCGGGTAGAAGCGGTTGACCGGGTGCGCGAAGTGCGTCTGTGTCGCGGCGGTCCACAGGCCGGGGTTGATGCCGACGAAGAGCAGCTTCAGGCCGGGGCCGAGGAGGTCGGGGACGGTCGCGCCCTGGAAGGAGTCCAGCTCGGCGCGGGTGAAGCGGCGGGTCACGCGGTCACCCTGCCACGGGGTCGGCGTGGCGCGGGAACCGGTTCGACCCGGCTAGCGTCGAACCATCATGGGACGAATGCTCGGGTCGGTGGTGGGTGTCCTCCTGCTCGCGGCGTGCGCGTCGGAGGGCCAGTCGGAGCCGGGTGCGCCCGCCGAGGTCGTCCGCCTCGTCTCGCAGACGGCCGGCGGCGGTCAGGGCGAGACCACGGCGACCCGGTTGGCGACCGATGCCGAGGTCGACCGCTACCTCGCCCGCTTCGACGCCTCGCTCGCCGAGAAGCTGCGGGCCGCGATCGAGCAGGAGAGGGGAGCGGGCGGCACCCTGTGGGCGCAGGTCGTCGCGGTCGGCTGCGACGTCCCGCCCGGGGCGAGCGTCGAGGCGACGGATGACGTCGTGGTCCGGCCCGACCCGGTGGCCAGCCGGAAGCCGGAGTGCTTGGCGCCCGTGACGACTGTCGCGCTGGCGTTCGTCCCCGCCAACCAGTGAGGCGTGGCCCCGCCGGGCGGGGGTGCTCCACGGATACCCTGCCGTCCGTGGAGCCGTGGAACACCTTCGTGGAGGGCGACAACCTCGACGTGCTCCGACGGCTCCACGACACGGGTGAGCGCTTCGACCTCGTCTACATCGACCCGCCCTACAACACCGGCAACGACTTCGCCTACGTCGACGACATCCGCGGCGCGGACGGGAGGCGCGGCGGTCGGCACGACGCCTGGGTGGCGATGATGCGGCCCCGGCTCGAGATGGCGCGCGCCCTCCTGACCGAGCGGGGCGCGATCTACGTCAGCATCGACGACAACGAGGCGGCGTACCTCCGCCTGCTGCTCGACGACGTCTTCGGCGAGGAATGCTTCCTGGCCCAGGTCGTCGTCAACCTCAACCCCAAGGGCCGCCAGCTCGGCAGCGGCTTCGCGACCTCGCACGAGTACCTGCTGGTCTACGCCCGCGACGCCCGGCGGTGCGTGCTCGACGCAAGCAGCACCGACCTCGTCGACGAGCGCGACTTCCCGCTCGTCTCCGAGGACGGGCGCCGCTTCCGCCACCTGCCGCTGCGCAACACCAACAAGAAGTTCAACCCGGTCACCGCGCCCACCCTCCACTTCCCCGTGTACGGCGACCCCGACTCCGGTCGGGTGACGACCGAGCCCTTCGCCGGCGCCCACGAGATCACGCCGGTCTTCGGTGACGGGACCGCGGCGGTCTGGCGCTGGTCGCGCCCGCTGATCGAGCAGCGTCCGGGCGACCTGGTCTGCCGCCGGGTCGCGGGCCGTCGCGGCGAGCGGGTCGACGTCTTCCAGCGCGACTGGCTGCACGGCGTGGACGGCGGCGGCCGCCGCAAGAAGCTGCGCACGATCTGGCTGGCCGAGGAGGTCGGCTCGACCGACACCGCCGTCGCCGAGCTCAAGGTGCTCGTCGGGCACGTCTTCGAGTCCCCCAAGCCGACCGGCCTGATCCGCCGCATCCTCGCCACGATGCCGTCCGATGCGCGCGTCCTCGACTTCTTCGCCGGGTCCGGCACGACCGGTCACGCGGTGGCGCTCGCCAACACCGCCGACGGCGGCACCCGGACCTGCCTGAGCGTGAACTCGGCCGAGCCGACCCGGCCCGGCTCCAACGCCGCCAACGCGGGCCTGGCCACCGTCGCCGCCATCACCCGGGCGCGGCTGCGTGCGGTGGCCGCGGCGATCGGGGGCGGGCTGGACGAGTCCGTCCACGGAGCTGCGGTGCAGGATCCGCGATCACCGTGACGCTCGCCCGCTGAAGGCCTCTGCCAGGATCGGGGCCATGAAGCGGCCGGCCTTCGACACCTGGGTGCATCGGAGCCGTACGTCGGCCGGCGCCCGCTTCGTCCGCTGGCGCTCGAAGCGCTGGGCGGTCGCCCAGTGCGCCGTCTCGGCGGGCGTGGCCTGGTTCATCGCGCACGACCTGCTCGGGCACCAGACGCCGCTGTTCGCCTCGATCGCGGCGGTGGTGAGCCTGGGGACGTCGTACGGCCAACGGCTGCGCCGGGTGGCCGAGGTGACGATCGGCGTGGCGATCGGGGTCCTGCTCGGCGATCTGCTGGTCGCGTGGCTCGGGTCCGGCGCGTGGCAGATCGCGCTGATCGTCGGGCTGGCCATGTCGGCGGGGCTGCTGCTGGACGCCTCCCAGCTGTTCGTGAACCAGGCGGCCGTGCAGTCCATCTTCGTCGCCACCCTGGTGCCGTCCTCGGGGGTGGCCCTCACCCGGTGGACCGACGCGCTGATCGGCGGCGGGGTCGCCCTCGTCGCGGCGACCGCCGTCCCGGCCGCGCCGCTGCGCCGGCCGCGTGAGCGGGCCGCCGTCGTGATCCGCAAGATCGCCCACCTGCTCCGGGCGGCCGGCGACGTGATGCTCGAGGCCGATGCCGTGCACGGCATGTCGGTCCTGGCCGAGGCGCGGTCGACCGACGGGCTGATCCGGGAGCTGCAGGCCGCCGCCGACGAGGGCATGGCGGTCGTGGCGTCCTCACCGTTCCGGATCCGGCACAAGCCGTCGGTGCGGCAGATGGCCGAGCTCGTCGAGCCGCTCGACCGCGCCCTGCGCAGCACCCGCGTCCTGGTCCGCCAGGTGGCCGTGTCGGCGTACCGCGGTCGACCCGTCCCCGCGTCCTACGCCACCTTGGCCTTCGACCTCTCCGACGCCGCCGACCTGCTCGCCGAGGAGCTCGTCAACGCGCGCGGCACCGAGGAGCTCGCCGAGGCGGCCCGGCCCGCCCTGCTCGCGCTCGGCGAGGCCTCCGCCGCGGTCGAGCGCACCGACGTGATGACCGCCGAGGGCGTCCTGCTCCAGCTGCGCAGCGTGATCGTCGACCTGCTGATGCTCACCGGGATGGGCCAGTTCGAGGCGACCGACGCCCTCCCGCCTCCACCCGGCTGAACTCGCCTGCGGCGGCCCGGACGTCAGCCGAGGGACTCGCGCAGCTCGCGGACGACGGAGTCGACGACGGCGACGAGGTCGCCGTGGGTCCTCTCGGCGACGGCCCGCTGGCGCTGGTACGACGCCCCGCGACCGATGATCGAGGCGACCGAGGCGAGCTCGGCGCTGCAGCCGAGCCGCTCCGCGACCGGTTCGAGCCGGACGAGCAGGTCGGCGAGGTCGTCGGTGACGAGTCGCTCGTGGGAGTCGGCGTCGAGGATGACGATCGCGTCGAGCCCGTAGCGGGCAGCCCGCCACTTGTTCTCCTGCACGTGCCACGGCGGCAGCACGGTCAGCGCCTCACCGGCGGCGGCGCGGGCGTCGAGGTCGACGACCAGGCAGTGTGCGAGGGCGACGATAGCCGCCAGCTCCTCGAAGGTGGAGACGCCGTCGCAGATCCTGTTCTCGAGCGTGCCCAGCTTGGCGGAGGGGCGCAGGTCCCAGCGGATCTCGGACAGCTCGTCGATGACGCCGGTCGTCAGCTGGTCGGACGCGAACGACTCGAACTGCCCCCAGGTCTCGAACTGGAAGGGCAACCCGGCCGTCGGCAGCTGCTGGAACATCAGCGCGCGGTTGGACGCGTAGCCGGTGTCGACGCCGGCCCAGATCGGCGAGGACGCCGAGAGCGCCTGGAGGTGCGGGTAGTAGGTGAGCAGCCCGGACAGCACCGGCATGACCCGCTCCTGGGCCGGCAGCCCGACGTGGACGTGCACGCCCCAGATCAGCATCTGCCGGCCCCACCACTGGGTTCGGTTGATCAGCTCCGCATAGCGGTGCCCCGGGGAGAGCCGCTGCTCGGTCCAGCTCGCGAAGGGGTGCGTCCCGCCGCCGTAGAGGTCCACCCCGACCTCGTCACCCGCGCGGACGACGTGGGACAGCGCCTCCCGCAGCTCGACCATCGCCTCGTCGACGGTGTGGCAGATCCCCGTGACGAGCTCGACGGTGTTGCGGAGCAGCTCCTGGTGGATCCGGCCCGGCTCAGACATCCGCGCCTTGGCGCGGGCGAAGATGTGCGGCGCGTTGTTGGACAGGTCGCGGGTCTGCCGGTCGACCAGCGCGAGCTCCCACTCGACGCCCAGCGTCGGCTCCGGGGAGGGGTGGAAGTCGATCCGCACACCGTCAGGTTCCCATGCCGGCTGTGCATGACGCCCCTGTCCCTGGCAACCTGCGACGCGTGGAACCGCGCGAGGTGAACCTGACCCTGGACTTCTGTCTCAAGGTCGGTGAGCTGCTGCTGTCGTCGGGTGCCGGTGCCGCCGACGTGGTCGCGACGATGCGGACGCTGTCGCGCCATCTCGGGCTGCGCAACGCCGAGGTCGACGTCACCTTCGTCAACCTCGAGATGGCCTACCAGGAGAGCCCCGAAGCGGTGCCCGTGCTGCTCACCCGGCAGGTCAAGCAGCGCACCATCGACTACGAGGACCTCACCCGGGTCGACCACCTGGTCCGGGCGGTGCTGCGCGACGAGGCCGACCTCAAGGCCGCCCGCGCCGAGCTCGGCCGGATCAGGTCGACCGGGCACGGGCGGCGGCGGTGGGCGATCAGTGTCGGACTGGCTGTGATGGCCGCGGGCGTCGCGCTCCAGCTCGGCGGCGAGCTCGCGGTCGTCCTGCTGGCCGGCGTGGCCGCCCTGATCATCGACCGGCTCCAGGGACTGATGTCACGGCGCCGGGTGCCGGTGTTCTACCAGCAGGTCGCCGCCGCCGGGGTCGCCTCACTCCTGGCGGTCTGCGTCAGTGTGCCGTTCGACCTCGAGGTCTCCACGGCGATCACCGCCAACATCGTCGTGCTGCTCGCCGGACTCGGCTTCATGGGCGCCCTGCAGGACGCCCTGACCGGCTTCTACATCACCGCGGGCGCCCGGATCACCGAGGTGCTGCTCTCGACGGCGGGCATCATCGGCGGCGTCAGCGCCGGGATCGCGATGGCCCGGATGGTCGGCCTGCACCTGCCGCCGATCGACCCCGGCGCCGTCGACCTGCGATCGGTCAGCCGGGCGCTGACCGGCGCGGCGATCGGCGCCGCGGCGTTCGCCTACGCCTCCTACGGGCCGCGTCGCACCCTGCTCCCGATCGCCCTGGTCGCGGCCGCCGCCGAGGGCATCGCCCTGGGCTTCCCCGAGGAGTTCGGAGGCACTTGGGCGGTGGCGGGAGCGGCCTTCTTCGTCGGACTCGTGAGCTACTCGGTCTCGGGCCGGCTCCGGGTGCCGCCGCTGGTGATCGTCGTACCCGCCGTCGTGCCGCTGCTGCCCGGCATCTCGATCTACCGCGGGCTCACCCTGCTCGGCGCGCACGGCAACGAGGACGCCTCCCGCGGGCTGCTGGCGATGTTCGCCGCCGCGTCGATCGCCGTCGCGCTCGCCTCCGGCGTCATCTTCGGCGAGTACGTCGCCCAGCCGCTCGGCCGTGAGGCGCGCCGTGTCGAGAGCCGGCTGGCCGGGCCGCGGCTGGTCGGACCGCTCCGGGCCCGCACCACCCGTCGGTCCCGCCGGGAGCGCAGGAAGCGGCTCGTCCCGCGTCCGTAGTCGTGAGAGCGGGTCAGCGCTTCTTGGGCATGACGTACTTCGCGCCCAGCGCCACGATGTCCTGGTAGCGCGACCCGGTGAGCTTGCCGAAGTGGTGGATTAGGTGGGCGTCGAGGCCGACCAGGACGCGGGCCTGGTCCTTGAGGATGCCCTTGACGATGATCTCGGCGGCCCGCTCCGGCTCCATCTTGGCGAGCTTCTCGTCGAAGAACTTCGCGCTCTTCGTCGCGTCGTCCTTCGCCGAGTAGCGGGCCGAGCGGGCGACGGACGTCTTGATGCCGCCCGGGTGCACGCTGGTGACCGCGACCCGGTGGCCGTCGATGAGCATCTCCTCGCGGAGCGCCTCGGTGAAGCCGCGCACGGCGTACTTCGCGGCGTTGTAGAACGCCTGGTCGGGCATCGAGATCAGCCCGAAGAGCGAGGAGATGTTGACGACGTGGCCGTCGCCGGACGCGATCAGCGCCGGCAGGAAGAGCTTGGTGCCGTGGATGACGCCCCAGAGGTCGATCCCGATGATCCAGTCGATGTCGTCCCAGTCGAGGTCCTCGACCCGGCCGGACAGGGCGACGCCGGCGTTGTTGACCACGACGTTGACCCGGCCGAAGTGGGCGAGGACGTCATCGGCGTAGGTCCGGAACGCCTCGCGGTCGGCGACGTCGAGCAGGTCGGACTTCACCTGGGGGGTGCCGGCCTGCTTGACGAGCTCGACGGTCTCGGCCAGGCCGGCCTCGTTGACGTCGGAGAGGGCAAGGAGGCCGCCGCGGCGGGCGATGTCGACGGCCAGCGCGCGACCGATGCCCGAGCCGGCACCCGTGATGACGACGACCTTGTCCTTGAGCGACTTCATGCGTTCACGTTCTCCTGGTTGTCGGGGGTGGTGTCGGCTGGGGTCTCGATACGGGTCGCGGTGACCCGGTAGCTGCGCACGTCGAAGGTGCTCAGCAGCTTCCGGAAGACGTAGGTCGTCCGCGGCCAGAGGGTGGTGTTGCGGCCGTGCTCGTCGAGGTACCACGACGAGCAGCCGCCGCTGCTCCACACCGTCGACGCCATCCGGGCCTGCAGGTCGGCGTTCCAGTCCGCGAAGGCCCGCTCGGTCGGCTCGACGGTCGCGTAGTCGTTGGTCCGCATCGTGCGCAGCGCGTCGCGGATGTAGCGCACCTGGGACTCGATGATGAACACCATCGAGCTGTGGCCCAGGCCGGTGTTGGGGCCGACCACGAAGAAGAGGTTGGGGAACTCCGGGATGGTGCTGCCCTTGTAGGCCGCCATGCCCGTCTCGGCGAAACGGTCGGCCAGCAGCCGCCCGCCGCGCCCACGCAGCCGGTGCGCGATCGGTAGGTCGGTGGTGTAGAAGCCGGTCGCCACGATCAGCACGTCGACGGGCCGCTCGGTCCCGTCGCGGGTGACGATCGCGTCGCCGGTGACCTTCTCGATGGGGTCCGTGACCAGGTCGCAGTTGTCGGCGTCGAGAGCGGGGTAGTAGGCGTTCGAGATCAGGATCCGCTTGCAGCCGATCTCGTAGCTCGGCGTCACCTTCGCCCGCAGCTCGGGGTCGCTGATGCCCTTCTCGATGTTCTTCAGCGCCGACCGCTTCGCGGGCGCGGCGAGCGCGGGCTTCCAGGTGAACGCCGGCACGTAGGCCTCACGGCCCCAGTAGACCGCCGTCCGGGCGAGCCGCTGCAGGCCGGGCACGTGCCGGAAGGCGGCCTTCTGCAGCGGGGTGTAGTGGTGCTCGTTGCGCGGGATGACCCACGGCGCCGTGCGCTGGTAGACGTCGAGGTGCCCGCCCGTGGCCTGCAGGGTCCGCTGCACCTCGGGCACGATCTGGATCGCGCTCGCTCCGGTGCCGATGACGGCCACCCGCTTGCCGGCCAGGTCGACGTCGTGATCCCACCGCGCGGAGTGGAAGATCTCGCCCTGGAAGTCCTCGATGCCCGCGATCTCGGGCAGGCGCGGCTCGGAGAGCGCGCCCGGTCCGGCGATCAGCGTGCGGGCGGCGTACGTCGCCTCGCCGCTCGGTCCCTCGGTGCGCACGATCCACCGCTGGGTGTCCTCGTCCCACGCCGCGTCGGCGACGAGGGTGTCGAAGACGAACCGGTCGAGCACGCCGTGGTCCTTCGCGACGCGCTGCAGGTAGGCCTGGATCTCCGGCTGGGGGGAGTAGCTCATCGACCAGTCGGGGTTGGGCGCGAAGGAGAAGCTGTAGAGCTGGCTCGGCACGTCGCACGCGGCGCCGGGGTAGGTGTTGTCGCGCCAGGTGCCGCCGACGTCGCCGCCCTTCTCGACGACGACGTAGTCGCGCTCGCCGTCCTCGTCGAGCTTGATCGCCGCGCACAGGCCGCCGAAGCCGGCGCCGACGATGAGGTGGTCCACGAGACGGTGGTCGAGCCGGGTCATGCACCCACCGTACGGAGGCTGTTGAACGAACGTCAATAGCGGTGTTGAACTTCTTTCAATAGAGTGGTGGTCGTGACCACCGCCCCGCGCACCCGGCTCAGCTCCGACGAGCGGCGCTCGCAGCTGCTCGACCTCGGCGTCCGGCTGTTCGCGACGCGCTCGCTCTCGGAGATCTCCATCGACCTGCTCGCCGAGACCGCCGGGATCTCGCGCGGACTGCTCTACCACTACTTCGGAGGCCTCGCCGGCTTCCAGGAGGCAGTGGTCCGCCGGGCCGCCGCGGACCTGATCACCCGCACCGCACCGCCGGTCGAGGGCGACGCGGTCGAGCGGCTCCTGGTGTCGATGCGCGGCTACGTCGACTTCGTCGACGAGAACTACGAGGGCTACCTCTCCCTCGTGACGGGTGCTCGGAGCGGCAACGAGTCGCTGCGCGCCATCTACGACGAGGCGCGACGCACGCTCACCGACCGGCTCTTCGAGTCCGACACCGACCATCTGCTCGAGGACACCCCGGCGATGCGGCTGCTCGTGCACGGCTGGTCGGCCCTCGCCGAGGAGATGGTGCTCGGCTGGAAGGCGCGCGGGGGCGTCACCCGCGACGAGCTGGTCGAGCTGATCACGGGCGCGTTGCCGGCCCTCGCCGGCGCGGTGCCCTCCGGCGGCTGACTCTCGGCCGGCTCCTGCCGTCCCCACAGGGCGCGGACAGTTTGATCTCGCAGGCTCGGGGCATGAGTCAGCAGATCCCTTCCGCGCCGCACGCCCCCGAGCAGCCGGCCAGTCCCTATGACGGTCCCACGTGGGCCCCGATGACCTCCAGCGAGTTCGCCGCGCAGGTGGCCCCCGCTGCACCGCGGCGCAGGGTCCGCGACCGGATGGGTGCCTTCCGCGGTCGCGTCGTGAGGCTGTGGCTCGCCCTCGCGGTCGGGGCCGCGTGCCTGGTCGTCGGGCTCGGCCTCGGGGTGCTGGTCGGGCGCCAGGTTTCGGGCTCGGGCCCGGCGGACCTCCGGCAGCCGCCCGGGATGGGCACGGGCCGCTTGCCGCGCCAGGACGGCGGACCCGGCGGCTTCGACGGCTCGGACCCGGGCACACAGTCCGGCGGTCAGTCGGGCACCCCGTCGGACGGACAGTCGAGCTCCGGAACGTCGAGCTGAGTCATCGCCTCGTCATAGGCCCCTCACAGGGTCGGGGTGCACGATGCGGGCATGAGTGAGCAGAGCAACGGGCCGACCGGGCCGCAGGACCCTCCCTCGGGTCCGCCGACGGGTCCGCCCTCGGATTCCGTCCAGGGATCGGTGCCGCCGGGCTACCCGCCCGCAGGAGAGCCTTCCCCGCACGGGCCGGGGCCGGACGCCGGACCGGGACCGTACGCCGGCCAGGGGCCCTACGCGCCCGGCCCGGCTCAGCCGATGCCGCAGTGGCAGCCGGTGACGCCGCGGCGTCCGTTCCGCGAGCGCACCACGAAGCTGTGGCTCGCGCTCGTGGTCGGGCTGGCCTGCCTGGTCGTCGGGCTGGGCGTCGGCATCGCGATCGGCCACGCGACCGGGCACGACGACCGCGGCCCGGGCCGGTTCGAGCGGTTCCCCGGCGGCCCGGGCAGGCACGGCTTCGGGCAGCGCGACGGCGGCGGGCCGTTCGGGTTCCGGAACCGTCAGCAGGCACCCGACGGGTCCGCGCCGGACCAGCAGCAGTCGCCCCAGACGCAGCCGACTCCGACACCGAGCAGCTGACCGTCGTGCGGCCCTGACCCGGGCGGGGGACGGCCCGCGCCCGGGGATCGGGGAGAATGGTCGGGCCATGTCCGAGCTGCCCGTCGCCATCACCTATCCGGAGCAGCTGCCGGTCACCCAGCGCCGGGACGACATCGCCGCGGCGATCCGCGACCACCAGGTCGTGATCGTCGCCGGCGAGACCGGGTCGGGCAAGACGACCCAGCTGCCCAAGATCTGCCTCGAGCTCGGCCGCAGGATGATCGGCCACACCCAGCCGCGCCGGATCGCCGCGCGGTCGGTCGCCGAGCGGATCGCCGAGGAGCTCGGCACCGAGCTGGGTGACCTGGTCGGCTACCAGGTGCGGTTCACCGACCGTACGTCGCGGGCCAGCCGCGTCAAGGTGATGACCGACGGCATCCTGCTGGCCGAGCTGCAGCGCGACCGCGAGCTGCGCCGCTACGACACGATCATCATCGACGAGGCGCACGAGCGGTCGCTCAACATCGACTTCCTGCTCGGCTACCTCCGGCAGCTCCTGCCGCGCCGGCCCGACCTCAAGCTGATCATCACCAGCGCCACCATCGACCCGGAGCGGTTCGCCGAGCACTTCGGCTTGGACTCCGGTGGTCGAGTAGCGAGCGCCAGCGATCTCGGTGGTCGAGTAGCGAGCGCCAGCGATCTCGGTGGTCGAGTAGCGAGCGCCAGCGAGCGTATCGAGACCCGTATCGAGACCCCTGCGCCGATCATCGAGGTCAGCGGCCGGACCTACCCGGTCGAGGTCCGCTACCGGCCGCTGATGGAGCTGCCCGAGTCCGACGACGAGGGTGAGCCGGTCGTCCGCGACCAGACCGAGGCGATCGTCGATGCGGTCAAGGAGCTCTCCGTCGAGGGGCCCGGCGACATCCTGGTCTTCCTCCCCGGTGAGCGGGAGATCCGTGACACCGCCGACGCGCTCACCTCCGCGCTGGGCGTCGACCGCCGGCCGGGGCTCGTCGAGATCGTGCCGCTCTACTCGCGCCTCTCCGCTGCCGAGCAGCACCGCGTCTTCTCGGGGCACACCGGCCGCCGGATCGTGCTGGCGACCAACGTCGCCGAGACGTCGCTGACGGTGCCCGGCATCAGGTACGTCGTCGACACCGGCGTCGCCCGGATCAGCCGCTACTCCGCCCGGACGAAGGTCCAGCGGCTGCCGATCGAGCCGATCAGCCAGGCGTCGGCCAACCAGCGGTCCGGCCGCTGCGGCCGCGTCGAGGCGGGCATCGCGATCCGGCTCTACTCCGAGGAGGACTTCGACGCCCGCCCGGAGTTCACCGACCCCGAGATCCTGCGCACCAACCTCGCGTCGGTGATCCTCCAGATGGCGTCGCTGCAGCTGGGAGGCATCGAAGGCTTCCCGTTCGTCGAGCCACCGGACCGGCGCAACATCACCGCCGGCGTGCAGCTGCTCGAGGAGCTCGGTGCCCTGAGGACCTCAAGTGGCGCACGTGCGGGGAGTGGCTCTCGAGGCGACTCAGCGGGCACAGCGGCCCCGGCAGACCCAAGGGGTCTTCGGCCGGGGACCCCTTGGGACGGGCGTGAACAGGCAGGTCGCCGAGGCGCCGCTCCGGCACCACGGGACACGGATGCCACAAGGGGTCCTCGGCTCACCCGGATCGGGGAGCGACTCGCACGGCTCCCCGTCGACCCGCGGCTGGCGCGGATGGTGCTGGAGGCCGAGCGGCTGGGCGTCGTACGCGAGGTGATCGTGATCGCCGCGGCGTTGAGCCTGCAGGACCCGCGCGAGCGGCCCGGGCCGGACCGGCCCCAGGAGCAGGCGCAGGCCGACCAGCTGCACGCCCGCTTCAAGCACGAGTCGAGCGACTTCCTCACCTGGCTGAACCTGTGGCGCTACCTCAAGGAGCAGCAGCGCGAGCTGTCCTCGAGCGCCTTCCGGCGGATGTGCCTGCGCGAGCACCTGCACTACCTGCGGGTGCGCGAGTGGCAGGAGTTCGAGTCGCAGCTGCGGCAGGTCTGCAAGGAGATCGGGATCAGGGCCGAGCAGCTGGCCGACAGCCCCGACGAGGACGGCATCCACCAGGCGCTGCTCTCCGGGCTGCTCTCCCAGATCGGCCTGCTGGAGGAGCGGGACAAGGCCTCGACCGGCGACCGGCGGGGGAAGCGGCCCGGTCCGCGGGAGTACCTCGGCGCCCGCGGGGCGAGGTTCGCGATCTTTCCCGGCAGCGTGCTGAGCCGGAAGAACCCCGGCTTCGTCATGGCCGGTGAGCTCGTCGAGACCGGCCGGCTCTGGGCGCGGCAGGTCGCGGTGGTCAAGCCCGAGTGGGCCGAGCGGCTGGCGGGCGACCTGGTCAAGCGCAGCTACTCCGAGCCGCACTGGTCGCGGAAGCGCGCGGCGGTGCTGGCCCACGAGAAGGTCACGCTGTACGGCGTCCCGCTGGTCGCCGACCGGCTCGTCTCCTACGGCCGGGTCGACCGCGCCGTCGCCCGCGAGCTCTTCATCCGGCACGCCCTGGTGCAGCGGGAGTGGCACAGCAGCCACCGGTTCCTGCGCGAGAACGCCGAGCTCCTCGACGAGGCCCGCGAGCTGGAGCACAAGGCCCGCCGCCGTGACATCGTGGTGGACGAGCACACCCTCTTCGACTTCTACGACGCCCGGGTCGGCGACAACGTGGTCAGCGGCGCGCACTTCGACCGCTGGTGGAAGGACAAGCGTCGCGAGGACCCCCGCTTCCTCACCTTCGACCCGTCGATGGTGGCGCGCGACGTCGACGTCTCCGAGTTCCCCGAGGAGTGGCTGGCCGGCGACGTCACCAGCCCACTGACCTTCAAGGTGAGCTACCACTTCGAGCCCGGCGCGGTCGAGGACGGGCTCACCATCGACATCCCCGTCGGCACGCTCAATCGCGTCGAGGGCGCCGACTTCTCCTGGAACGTCCCGGGCCTGCGCGAGGAGCTCGTCACCGCGCTGATCCGCAGCCTGCCCAAGAACCTCCGCGTCCACTTCGTCCCGGCTCCCGACAGGGCGAGGGAGTTCCTCGCGACCGTGCCGCCCGGGGAGGAGCATCTGCTCGACGCCCTCGAGCGATGGGGCCGCAGCACGGCCGGCGTCCTCATCCCGCGCGGGGCGTGGGACTGGACGAAGGTGCCGGAGCACCTGCGGCCCACCTACCGCGTCGTCGACGAGCGCGGCCGCGAGCAGGCCAGGGGCAAGGACCTCGAGGCGCTCAAGGCGCCGCTCGCGGGCGAGTTCGAGAAGGCCATCGCCGAGGTCGCCGGGGACGCCGGCCTGACCGCGACCGGGCAGAGGACGTGGGCGTTCGGCACGATCCGGCGCACCGTCACCGAGAAGCGCGCCGGCCACGAGGTCACCGTGCACCCCTGCCTGGTCGACGAGGGCGCCAGCGTCGGGCTCAGCGTCGTCGGCACCGAGGAGGAGGCTGAGGCGCGGCACCGGCTGGGCGTCGTGCGGCTGCTGCTCCTCGGTCTCGACGGGCTCGAGCACCGGGGGACCGCCCGGCGCATCGTCGACTCGCTGAGCACCGCCGACAAGCTCGGCCTGGTCGCCGCGCCCTACCCGAGCGCCGCCGACGTCGTCGAGGACTGCCGCGTCGCCGTCGTCAGCGCGGTCGTCGACGCACGCGCGCAGGTCCGCACCGAGCAGGAGTACGACGCCCTGCTTGCTGCACTCGGCAGCGCGCGCGAGCACGAGGCGGCCGTGCGCGCCGTCCTCGCCGACGCGCTGCGGGCCCTGGCCGCCCACCGCGAGGCCGACAAGGCGCTGAGCGGCCGGGTCGACATCTACCAGCTCCCCGCCGTCACCGACATGAGGGCGCAGCTGGCCCGGCTCGTCGAACCCGGCTTCATCGGGCGGGCCGGACCGACCTGGCTGCGTCGCTATCCGACCTACCTCCAGGCGATCGGCGTGCGCCGCCGCAAGCTGGACGACAACCTGCGCGCCGACGCCGACCTGATGGCCCGCATCACCGACCTGCAGGAGCTCTACCTCCACCAGGTCGCCGCGCTGCCCGCCGGGCGTCCGCCCGGCGACCGGCTGCGCGAGGTGAGGTGGCTGCTGGAGGAGTACCGCGTCTCGCTGTGGGCCCAGCAGCTCGGCACCGCGATGCCGGTCAGCGACGCCCGGATCCGCAAGCTGCTGGCCTGATCGCAGCCGGCTCCGGACGGCCGGCCACGTTTCGCGAGCCGCTGCTCAGGGAATGGTCCTGCTGCTCGGTCCCGAGGCCGACGGAGGCGTACGGGGGTCTCCGTCGACTCCGGGGCCGTTCCCGTATCCCAGCGGTTAAGGTCGAACCCATGCGCCAGCACCATCGTCCGATGCGACCCGGTGACGGCTTCTTCGACGCGATCCAGAGCGGCACGGACCCCGCCCGCGTCCGGGAGGCGGCCGACCAGGCCGCCACCCTGCTGGTCCGCGGCGCCCGCTCCTCGGACGACCCGGAGACCGCCGACCGGCTGCTCCACCTCGCCGACACCGAGGGCATCGAGACGATCGCCGAGGTGTGGTCGGGCGCGCCGGCCGACACCCTCGCCGGGTGCCTGTGGCGGCTCTTCCTGCTGCGCTCGTGGGTGCATGCGGCGCCGGTCCAGGTCGCGCGGGAGTTCGAGGCGGGCCGGTCGGCCGCCCAGGTCGCGCGCGTGGTCGCGGGGGTCGCCGACCCGCCGGGCCCCGAGCAGCTCAAGGCGATGGTCGACCAGGTCCTGCGCGGCATCGCGGGCAGCGACTTCGCCGACGTGCTCCTCCGCGCCGCCGCGTTCGCGCGCGTCGTCGCGGCCGGCCGCGCTGCCCTGCAGGACACCCCCGAGGAGGAGATCCGCCGGATGCTGGCGCTCTCCGAGCAACTCGAGGCAGCCGGTCACCAAGAACTGGAACAAGGGTTGGTCTGACGTGGTTACATGGAGCGTGCACGTCGGGCCGCGGCAGCCCCGGGTCCCAAAATCAGCCGCCACGAGCGGCCATGCGCCGTGAGGCGCTCCCGGTCCGACGTGCACCATCTCCTTCGAGGCGTCCGCCGCGGTCTCGTGCGGGCTCGGGGGCCGGGACGCACGGCGCCGGCCGAGCGAGGTCAGGCTCGACCGGTTGGTCGACGTCGACCCGGCCGACGTACGCCGGGCGGGCGCTGCGCTCGACCCGGCGACGTTCGGCCGTGTGATCGAGGCCGCACGCGCCTATCACGACCTCGGCCAGCACGGCTTCGGCGAGCCGATAGGGTGAGCGGGTTGCCCGCACCTCAGGAGGATCCGCGTCGATGACCCTGCGCACCCGAATCGCCCGCGCAGCCGTCCTCGTCGCGGCGGGGTCCCTCGCCCTCGCGGCCTGCAACAGCGACGCCGAGCCGTCGGCCAACCCCAAGCCGTCGCCGACGAAGTCGACAGCGCCTCCGCCGCCGCCCGCGAAGCTCACCTTCGGTGCCTGGGGCAGCCCGGCCGAGCTCGCGGCCTACCAGCGGGTCGTCGACGACTACAACGTGAGCACCCGGCAGGCCCAGGTCACCTTCAAGTCCTGGCCGGACGACGCGTCGATGATGCAGCAGATCGGTGCCGGCCAGTCCACGCCGGACGTGTTCCTCATCTCGCGCGGTGACCTCCAACAGCTGTGGAACGACAAGCGCCTCGAGCCGGTCGACTCCTACCTCGACGCGCGCGCCGTCGACATCGGCGACGAGTACTCCCGCGACGCGCTGGAGGCGTTCTCCGCCGAGCACCACCTGCAGTGCATGCCCTACGCCGTGTCGCCGCGCGTCATCTACTACAACACCGACCTGGTCGACTTCGCCCGCATGAAGGCGGTCGGCCTCAACGTGCCCGGAGCGAGCAACAGGAGCTGGTCGCTCGAGGAGTTCCAGACCGCGGCGACGTTCGCGACCAGCGTCCGCCCCGGCGTGCGCGGGTTCGCGATCGACCCGACGGTCTCGGGGCTGGCGCCGTTCATCACCTCGGCCGGCGGCAAGCTCGTCAACGACGACCAGACGTCGCTGGCGTTCTCCGACGACAGCACCAAGGGTGCGCTGCAGCAGATCCTCGCCACGCTCAGCAACCCGCAGCTCACCCTCACCGACCGTCAGCTCCAGCGGCAGTCGGCGCTGCAGTGGTTCGAGCAGGGCCGGGTCGCGATGATCGCCGGCGACCGCAGCCTCGTGCCGCAGCTGCGCGGGGTCGACGACCTGCACTGGGACGTCATTCCGATGCCGACCGTCGACGAGGCCTCGACCGTGGGCGACTTCACCGGCCTGTGCCTGTCGCGGACGACGCAGCGGAGGGAGGCCGCCGCCGACCTGCTCGTCGCGCTCTCCTCGGACCAGATGGTCCGGACCGTCACGCAGACCGGCTACATGGTCCCGGTCAACCAGCAGGTCGCGCTCTCGGAGGACTTCCGCCAGCCGCTGCTGCAGCCGCTGCACGCGCCGATCTTCGTCAGCACCGTCCGCAACATGCAGATCCTGCCGTTCACCCGGCAGTGGCCGACGCTCGAGCAGGCCGTCGCCGCGCCGTTGCGGCAGCTGCTCCAGGGCGGGCCGACGGCCGACCTGGACGCGCTCACGACGCAGATCGACGAGCTCTCCAAGCCGGTGCTCGCCCCGCCGGCCTCCCCGAGCGCGACGCCCGCCGGCTGAGTCAGGCCTCGGCCTCGGCCTGCAGGATCGCCGTGGTCAGCAGGGGAGCGGTCAGCGCGATCTGCCAGCCACGGGCGCCGTACGCCGCCAGCATGGCCGTGACCTCGTCGATGAGCTCGCCCGGCTCCCGGGTCCGCGGCGGCGTCCACAGGGTGCGTCGCAGGTAGTCGGGCGTCAGGACGTTCTCGACCGGGACGCTGATCCGCTCGCTGAGCCCGGTCATCGCCTCGCGGGCCAGTGCCAGGCGGCGTGCGGCGACCGGGTCGCGCTCGGCCCACGCGCGCGGGACGGGCGGCCCGTCGCCACGCGGCGCCTTGGTGGGGAGCTCGTCCTCGGGCAGCTCGGCAGCGCGCTTGAGGGCGGCCAGCCAGCGGTTGGAGTAGCGCTCCGCGCCGCGGCCGTGGAAGCCCTTCGTGCTCAGCAGCGCGCTGCGGTCGGTCGGCATCTCGATGGCGGCCGCGACGATCGCCGAGTCGGGCAGGATCCGGCCGGGGGTCACGTCGCGCTGCTGGGCGATCGCGTCGCGGGCCTCCCACAGCTCCCGGATCGCCGCGAGCCCGCGCCGGCCGCGTACCTTGTGCGTGCCGGAGGTGCGGCGCCAGGCGTCGACGCGCGGCGTCTGCTCGAAGCTGCGCAGGTAGTCGAACTCCTGACGGGCCCACTCGGCCTTGCCGGCGGCCTCCAGCTCCCCGGCGAGCGCGTCGCGGAGCTCGACGAGGACCTCGACGTCGAGCGCCGCGTACTCGAGCCACGACTCCGGCAGCGGTCGGGTCGACCAGTCGGCGGCCGAATGCTCCTTGAGCATCGAGTAGCCCAGGACGCTCTCGACGAGCGTGCCGAGGCCGACGCGCGGGTAGCCGAGCAGGCGGCCGGCCAGCTCGGTGTCGAAGAGGGCCGCCGTCGGGCGGATCCCGAGCTCGGCGAGGCAGGGCAGGTCCTGGGTCGCGGCGTGCAGGATCCAGTCGGCGCCGTCGAGCACCTGCTGGAGCGGCGCCAGCGTCGAGAGGCCGATCGGGTCGATCAGCCAGGTGCCGCTGCCCTCGCGGCGCAGCTGGATGAGGTAGGCGCGGCTGGAGTAGCGGTAGCCGGACGCGCGCTCGGCGTCGAGGCCGACCGGCCCGGTGCCCTTCGCGATCGCCGCGCAGGCCGAGGCGAGCCCGTCGTCGGTGTCGGTGACGTGGGGGAGCCCGTCACGCAGGGTCAGCAGTGGCGCGGGGGGTGGCTCGGGTTCAGGAGCAGCCTCGGGCGCGGGCTCGGCGGCGGCCTCGGGGCTGGCCTCGGGCTCGCCGACGGCATCCGGCTCGGTGGGGACCTTGGGGCTCATTGACCGCGCTGGCCTCGGCGGCTGGGCATCACGGCCACGCCCTCGGGGACGGGCGGCAGGCCGACGGCGGTGCAGAGCAGCTCGCCCCAGGCCTCGACGTGGGCGCGCATGTCGGGCACGCCGGTCTCCGAGGCGTCGGGCGTCCACGACGCGCGGATCTCGAGCTGGGCGGTCCCGCCCTCGTCGGCCATGCCGCCGAAGCTCTCGGTGGCGACCCGCGTGACCGTGCCCGAGGCAGCGGTGTGGCCGGCCTCGTGCGCGGCGAGCGCCTCCAGCAGCCACGACCACCCGACCTCGCCGAGCATCTGGTCGGTGATCAGCTCGACGTCGATCTCGGCGCGGGCGTAGGCCACGCACCGGAACGTGCCGCCGCCCCACGAGTCGTTGCCCTCGGGATCGTGCAGGAGGATCAGCCGGCCGGTGCCGACCTCGGTGTCGTCGACGGTGACGTCGGCGCTCAGCGCCGACGCGTGTGGGGCGATCCGCTGCGGAGCCGGCATCTCCTCGCAGAAGATCTCCGGACGTAGCGTCGCCGCCTGCATGGCGAGAACCGCCGCACGGAACTCCGGCGGCACCTCGCCGCTCCCGGAGGACGCACCCGTGCCCGGGCGCGTCTCGTGACGCACCACCATGCCCCCACCCTAGGCGCGCCTGACTCATCCGGATGTGCGAACACGCCGGACCGGGTGCGACCATCCGGGGTGTGACCACCCTCGCTGACTCCGCGTTCCTCAAGGCTGCCCGTGGCGAGGCGGTGTCGCACACGCCCGTCTGGTTCATGCGGCAGGCCGGCCGGTCGCTGCCGGAGTACCTCAAGCTGCGCGAGGGCGTCGCCATGCTCGACTCCTGCCTCGACCCCGACCTGACGACCGAGATCACGCTGCAGCCCGTGCGGCGCTACGGCGTGGACGCGGCCATCTTCTACTCCGACATCGTCCTCCCGCTGAAGGCGATCGGCGTCGACCTGGACATCAAGCCGGGCGTCGGGCCGGTCATCGCCCAGCCGGTGCGCACGCTCGCCGACGTGGCGGCGATCCCGGACCTCACTCCGGACTCCGTCCCGATGATCACCCAGGCGGTCGAGCAGATCGTCGCCGAGCTCGGGAGCACGCCGCTGATCGGCTTCGCCGGCGCGCCGTTCACCGTGGCGTCGTACCTCGTCGAGGGCGGGCCGTCGAAGGACTACGCCAGGACGAAGGCCCTCATGTTCGGTGCGCCGGACGTGTGGGAGGCGCTGATGCAGAAGATCGCGGGCATCTCGGCCGGCTTCCTCGAGGTCCAGATCGCCGCCGGCGCGTCCGCGGTGCAGCTGTTCGACTCGTGGGCGGGAGCGGTCACGCCGGCCGACTACGAGCAGTACGTCGCCCCGTACTCCGCCCTCGTCCTCGACCGCGCCGGCGCCCTTGGCGTCCCGCGCATCCACTTCGGCGTGAACTCGTCGCTGCTGCTACGGCAGATGGGCGACGTCGGCGCCGACGTGGTCGGCGTGGACTGGCGCACCCCGCTGGACTGGGCGATCGGGCAGGTCGGCCACCGCGCCGTCCAGGGCAACCTCGACCCGGCCCTGGTCTTCGCGCCGACCGAGGTCATGCTCGACCGGGCTGCGGCGATCATCGACGCGGGCCGGATGGCCAAGGGGCACATCTTCAACCTCGGCCACGGCGTCATTCCGTCGACGGACCCCGACCAGCTCAAGCGGCTGACCGAGTTCGTGCAGTCGTACCCGCTGGACTGACGGCCTCTCGGCAGGCCGGCCGCGCTCATCGTCCGACAACCGGGCGGCCGCGGCACTACAGTGGCGCGATGAGCACTGCCGCGCAGCGGGAGGCGGCCGGCCACGACGTCATCTTCGCCGACAGCGACGCCGAGCTGGTCGCGGTCGCCGGCGACCGGCTGGCCCGGGCCCACGCCGCGGGCTCGACCCTCATCGTCATCGCCACGCCGGACCACCGCTCGGCCTTCGCCGACGGTCTCGCCGCGCGCTCCGTCGACCCGGGGGCCGCCCGGGCCGACGGGTCCCTGGTCGAGCTCGACGCAGCGACGGTCCTGGGCCGGATCGTCGACGCGGGCGCACTCGACGCGGGCGCGTTCGACCGGGTGGTCGGCACCCTCGTCCGGGAGGCCGCGGGTCGCGGCCCCGTGCACGCTTTCGGCGAGATGGTCGGCCTGCTCTGGGAAGACGGTCGGGTGGGCGAGGCCCTCGAGCTCGAGACGGCGTGGAACGCCCTCCTCGACGAGACCGGCGCCGACCTCCTCTGCGGCTATGACAGCACGGTCGTCGACGACCACACCGCGGCCGACGACGTGCGCGCCGTCTGCCGACTGCACTCCGCCGTCGTCGCCGGCGACCGGTTCGAGCGGACCTGGGACTTCGAGGCGGGAGAGGCCCTCGCGGGCGCTGCGCGCCGGGTCGTGACCTCTGCGCTGCGGGCCCGTGGGCTCAGCGGGCCGGAGCTCTCCGACGCCGAGATCATCCTGGGCGAGCTGGCCGCCAACGCGGCCAGGCACGCCCGCACGCCGTTCTCGGTGAGCCTCGCCATGGAGGACGGACGGATCGTCGTCGCCGTCCGCGACGACAGCGACGAGCTGCCCGTCGTGGCCGAGCCGCGCACCGACCAGGACGCCTCCGGCCGGGGCCTCCACCTCGTCGCGGCGCTCGCCCGCAGCTGGGGGATCGAGCCGCGCGACTCCGGCAAGCTGGTGTGGGCCGAGCTGAAGCGGTGAGCGCCCGGTCCGACGCCCTCGGCCCACCGTCACCCCTCGGCTGAGGTCGCCGACACCGCCGGCACCGCCTGCGCGCGACGGGCCCGACGCAGCGCCAGCCAGGCCGGTACGCCGACCAGCACGATCAGCGGCGTCCACGGGAGGAGCGCGCCGAGGACCGTCGCGGCGGCCGTCGCGAAACCGCGCAGGGCGCCCCAGCCGGACCGCAGCCCGGCGAGGAAGCCGGTGTCGTCGGTGGCCTCGCGCGGGTGCGCGCGAGACGCCGCCCGATCGATGCTGACGGTGATCGTCGACAGCGCCGTCTGGTCGGCGAGGTGGGCCTGCTGCCGCAGCAGCGAGTTCAGGTCCGCCTCGCGACCGGCGAGCTGGGACTCGATCGCCATGACGTCGCCGATGTTCACGGCGCGGGCGAGGAGGGTGCGGATGCGGTCGATGCTGGCCCGCGCCGCCTTGACCCGCTCGTCGGTGTCGACCACCTGGGTCGACACGTCGACGCTCTTCGTCGTGGAGTCCACCAGGTCGGCGACCTGCTCGAGGTCGGCCACCGCCTGGGAGAACGAGCGGGCGGGGACGCGCAGCACCATCCGGGCGTAGCCCAGCTCCTGGTGGTCCGACACCGTCGTCTCCTGGTCGGTGACCTGGCCGGCGTACGCGTCCGCGACGTGCTGCACGGCCGTCCGCGTCCGTGCGACGTCCTCGGTGCTGAGCGACACGCTGCCGGTGGAGATGATCGACGGCTGCTCGACCGGCTGCGCGGCACCGTCGGCCTTGGATGCGGTGGCGCCGTCGGCCGCCTTGGCGCCGGCTGTGTCGCCCGCCGTCTCGCCGGCCGTGTCGCCCGAGGCGTGCGAGAGCAGGCTGCTGGAGCCGCCGCCCGGATCTGATGCGGCGCGGGCGGAGCCGCTGGAGGAACCATCGGAGGAGTCCGAGGCGCCGGAGGAGCAGGCCGCGAGGGCGAGGAGCGGGACGGCCAGCGCGGCAGCGAGGCGAGCGGGTGCTGTGTTCATGTCCATGGGACGGGCGTGGCGCAGATCCGGTTCCCGACCTGCTACGGTCTTCTAAGTCGAGTAACTTAGACAACAATGAGGAGCCGAATGGTCACCGCCGTCGTCGTCGGGAACCCCCGACCCGCGAGCCGCACGCTCAGCGCGGCGACGTACCTCGCCCGCGAGCTCGTCGGCGCCGAGCCCGACCTCGTCGTCGACCTCGCCACCCTGGGCAACGCCGTCCTGGACTGGTCGGACGAGACCGTCACCGGTCTGGTCGGGCAGGTCGGCGAGGCGGACCTCGTGGTCGTCGCCAGCCCGACCTACAAGGCCGCCTACACCGGGCTGCTCAAGCTCTTCCTCGACCGGTTCGCCGGCGGGACCGGGCTCCGCGGGCTCGCCGTCCCGCTCATGCTGGGCGGCTCGCCGGCGCACTCGCTGGCACCCGAGCACACCCTGCGGCCGGTGCTCACCGAGCTCGGCGCGACGGTCCCGGGGAGGGGCCTCTTCGTCCTCGACAGCGCCCACGACGACCCCGCGGCGTACGCCGACTGGCTCGCCGCCACCAAGCCGCTCACCGACAGCTACCTGAACGGACGCCGATGACCCTGACGACCAACCAGGACCTCGACCCCGACCGGCTGCGCCACGCCTTCGGCATCTTCCCGACCGGGGTGGTCGCCGTCGCCGCGGAGGTGGACGGCGAGCTCGTCGGCCTGGCCGCGAGCTCGTTCACCTCGGTCAGCCTCGAGCCGCCGCTGGTGTCGGTCAACCTGGCCCACACGTCCAAGACCTGGCCCGACCTGCGCCGCGCGACCCACCTCGGCGTCACCGTGCTGGCCGACCACCACGCGCGGGTGTGCCGCCAGCTGGCCGGGCCGGTCGAGCACCGCTTCGACGGCGTCGCCTACTCGGTCAGCGACGACGGCGCCGTGACGCTGGACGACGGGCTCGCGCAGTTCGACTGCACCGTCTACCGCGAGGTCGAGGCGGGCGACCACGTCCTCGCCCTGCTGCGCCTGCACGCGGTGCGGCACGCGGCCGAGGGGCATCCACTGGTCTTCCACCGCAGCGGGTTCGGCAAGCTCGAGCGACCCGCCTCCTGAACTCCTCGTGCGGTGGCGGCGTGCACCCCGCAGCCACCGCACGAGGGCCGTGGCGCTGCGCGCGTCTGCGAGACTGCAGGGGTGAAGGTCGTCGTCGTCGGAGCAGGCGTCGCCGGGTTGGCGGCGGCACACTTCCTGGCCGCTCGCGGTTGCGAGGTCGTCGTGCTCGAGGCCTCGGAGCGGATCGGCGGCAAGCTGCGCCGGGCGTCCGTCGCCGACGTGATGGTGGACGTCGGCGCCGAGGCGATGCTCGCCCGCCGCGCCGATGGCATCGACCTCGCCCGCGACCTCGGCCTGCCGATCGTGCACCCGACGAAGGCGACGTCGCGGCTCTGGGTCGACGGCGCGCTGCGGCCGATGCCGCCGTCATTGATGGGCGCACCGATGGACCTCGACGCGCTCGAGGCGTCCGGCGTGCTGTCCCCGGCGGGGATGGCCCAGGCGCGCGCTGAGGCGAACCTGGCGGCGGTCCACCGGGTGGGGGAGGACTGCACCGTCGGAGATCTGATCGATCGGCGGTTCGGCCCGGAGGTCACCGACCGGCTCGTCGAGCCGCTGCTCGGAGGCGTTTACGCCGGCCGAGCCCGTGAGATCTCAGCGCGGGCCGCCGTTCCCCAGCTCGCGGCGCTCTACGACAGGGGCCCGCTCACCCCGCAGCTGGCCGCGATCCCCAGGGGGAGCGACCTGCCGGTCTTCGCCGGCATCGAGGGCGGGATGGGACTGCTGCCGGAGAGGCTCGCCGCCGGTCTCGACGTCCGCACCGAAGAGCCGGTGCTCGGCACCGGGTACGCGCATGACCGGCTGCTGGTCGAGCTCGTCCACGGCGTCGAGGTGACGGATGGGCTCATCCTCGCCACGCCGGCCCACGTCGCTGCGCAGATCATCGCGGGGTGCGCCGGCGGCTCGCTCGCCGACACCTTCCGCGTCATCGACCACGCCTCGGTCGCCGTCGTCACCCACGCCGTCCGGCTCGAGGACTGGCCGCTCGGCCACGACGTCAGCGGCTTCCTCGTCCCGCCCGACCAGCATCGGCGGATCAAGGCCTCGACGTTCTCCTTCGCCAAGTGGGACTGGGTGCGCGCGGCAGGTGAGGCCCGCGGCGTTCTGCTCCTGCGCACCAGCATCGGCCGGGCCCGCGACTCGCAGGCTCTCGACTTCACCGACACCGAGCTGATCGCGCAGTCGCTGGCCGACCTCCGTGACGCCGTCGGGCTCACGGCCCGGCCGGTCGACAGCCACGTACAGCGCTGGCCGCTCGGACTCCCGCAGTACGCACTGCGCCACCGGCGCCAGGTCGAGGTCATCCGCGAGGCGGTCGCGCAGGTGCCCGGACTGGCGGTCGCCGGGGCGGCGTACGACGGCGTCGGCATCCCGGCCGTCATCGCCTCCTCCCGCCGCGCCGCCGACGAGCTCCTCGCCTCCTCCTGACTGCCCTCCGGGTGCCGAGTCGGCGACGTTTGCCCCGATGTCCCTGGGCGGTGGGACATCCGGCCCCGGAGAGTCGTCCCCAGGTCGGCGAAGAGACGCCGAGAACACCCTGAGGAGAGAACCCCATGAGCATCACCACCCACCACCCGGCCCGCGACGACGTCCGCGAGGGGCGCTTCGGCGAGGGCGCCCCGACGGCGAGCCGCAGCCGGCTCTGGTCACTCGCCGGCATCGGCGCCGGCCTGGCCGGCTTCGCCACCATCGCCATCTCGTCGTCGATCAGCGCCGTCTACGACGCCAAGCTCCAGGGCGACGCCCCCGCGATCGCGGACAAGCTGGCGGACCTGACCCCCAACATGTTCGTCTTCCACTCGGTCACCGCGCTGGGCGCCCTGCTGATGGTCGTCTTCGGCGTGGGCCTGGCCGCCCGGCTCCGCGCCGGCAGCGGCCGTGACAGCATCGCGCCGCTCGTCGCTGTCGCCGGGCTGGTCGGCACCGCCGTGGTGAGCATCCTGGGCAGCGGTCTCGACACCGAGTTCATGATGACGCTGAGCAGCCAGCCGGAGGCGATCATCCCCGAGTCGGCGGTCATGTACAACCACTGGGTCGGCACCATCCCGTGGCTGTGGACCCTCGCCGGCCTCGCGGGCCTGGCGACGTACGCCGTCTCGCGCCGTGGCGGCGTGCCGCGCTGGATCGGCCGGGTCGGCCTGGTGCTGGGCGGCCTGACCGTTCTGCTCGGCGTCTCGCCGCTGGAGTACATGGCCGGCGCCACGGGTGCGCTGATGGTCCTCGTGACCGCGGTCGGCTTCACGGTCGGTGACAAGCACTACCGTCAGTGAGCGACGATTCCGCCGGTCCGGCCCCCATCGGGCCGGACCGGCTCCACAATGTGCCGGTGCAGCCGTCGCGCGACCGGCGCCCGACCGTCCCCTGGGCGGTCGGGCTGGTCGTGCTGCTGACGGCCGCGACGTTCGCCGGCAGCGTCTGGCTTGACCTGCACACCGACACCAGCGGGCCGGGCGCGCGGCTGGCGCCCGGGTGGGGCTGGAGCTACACGCTGCTCGGCCTGCTGCTCAGCGCGCTCGCCGCCGTCATCCTCGTCCGCGACCCCCGCCAGGGGATCGGCTGGGGGCTGGCCTGGACCGGGCTCTTCTGGTCGCAGGACGGACTGAGCCAGTCCTACGCCCGCTTCGGGATCCGGGCCGACGACGCGCTCCCGCTCGTCAACCTCGCGCTGTGGTCGTTCAACCGGCTCGGCGCCTTCCTGCCGCTGAGCGGCGCGCTGCTCATGCTGCTCTTCCCGACCGGTCGCTTCCTGCCCGGTCGCTGGCGCGTCGCCGGCTGGGCGGCCACGGTGGCGATGACACTGGGCGCGCTGCTCGTCGTCCTGCTGCCGGTCGGAGACAGCCTGCCCGACGTCGCCCTCCCGCCCGGGGTGGACGTCGACTGGGGCGTACTGCCACTCGGCGCTGGGGCGGCGGACGGCGCCGTCGGGGCCAGCGTCGCCGTCCAGGTCGCCGGCCTGCTCTCGGCGATGCTCGCCGTCGTCGTCCGCTACCGCCGCTCCCGCGGGCTCGAGCGCGACCGGATGCGGTGGCTCCTGTGGAGCGTGGTCGCCATAGCGCTCGTCCTCGTGGTCACCCTCGGCCTGGAGTTCCAGGCCGTCAACGACGCCGCGATCTTCCTCATCATGCTGCTGCCGGCGACGGCGATGACGATCGGCGTCGTCGCCCCGGAGCTCGTTGCGATCGACGACCTGCTCGCCCGCACGCTGCTGTGGGCGGTCCTCGCGGGCGTGATCCTGCTCGCCGACATCGCGGTCGTCGGCGGCCTGAGCGCCGTGCTCGACGACTCGCTCACCCAGCGCCAGCTGGTCCTGATCGTCCTGCTCGTCTCGGTGGTCCTCTACGGCCCCCTGCGCGCGCGGCTCGTCCGCGGCGTGCGGTTCCTGCTGCTGGGCAGGCGCTCGGACCCGTACGACGTCGTGGCCGGCCTGGCCTCCACGCTCGAGTCGACCGACGAGGGCCCGCAACAGCTCGCCGCCGTCGCCCGGGCGGTCGCGACCGCGTTCCGCGTGCGCTACGTGTCCGTCGAGGTCGACCGCGGCACCGGTGAGCGTGTGGTCGCGACCCACGGCGTCCGGCCGGCCCAGACCCGCAGCCTGCCGATCGTCTACCGCGGCGCCGAGGTCGGCCGGATGGTGCTGCCCGCCCGCGGACCGCGCAGCCGGCTCTCCCGCCGTGACGAGCAGCTCCTCGCCGACCTGGTCCGCCAGGCCGCGACCGCCGCACGCACGAGCGGCCTGGCCGAGGAGCTCCAGCGCAGCCGCGAGCGGCTCGTCACCGCCCGCGAGGAGGAGCGCCGCCGGATCCGCCGCGACCTGCACGACGGCCTCGGTCCCGTGCTCAGCGGCGTGGTCTTCCAGCTCGAGGGCGCCCGGCTGCTCGTCGAGAAGGACCCGGCCACCGCCGGCACCCGGCTGCAGGAGGCCAGCCGCACGGTGCAGGACGTCGTGGCCGACGTACGCCGGCTCGTGCACGACCTGCGCCCGCCGGCCCTCGACGACCTCGGTCTCGTCGGCGCCCTGGGGCAGCTCGCCGACCAGCTGGCCCGCGGCGGCCCCGCGATCACGGTGTCCGACGACGGGCTCGGGCCGCTGCCGGCCGCCGTGGAGGTCGCGGCCTACCGGATCGTCGCCGAGGCGCTGACCAACACGGTCCGTCACGCGGCCGCCACCCGGGCCGGCGCACGGCTGACCGTCGTGGAACCCGACGGGGCGCCGGCCCTGCGGGTCGAGGTCGCCGACGACGGCATCGGGCTGGCCGAGGAGGTCGAGGCAGGGATCGGGCTGCGCTCGATGCGCGAGCGGGCGCTCGAGCTCGGCGGCCGGGTCGCGGTCGTCTGCCCGCCCGAGGGCGGGACGGTCGTGACCGCAGAGCTCCCACTGGCAGGAGGACAGGGATGAGCAGCATCAGGGTGGTGGTCGCCGACGACCACCAGATCGTGCGGGACGGGCTCAACGCGCTCCTCGGCGCGCTCGACGGGATCGAGGTCGTCGGCCTGGCCACCGACGGCGTCGACGCGATCCACCTCGTGGAGCAGACCGCGCCCGACGTGGTCGTCATGGACATCCAGATGCCGCGGCTCGACGGGCTCGAGGCGACGCGTCGGATCACCGGCCGCCACCCGGACGTCAGGGTCGTGATGCTGACGATGAACGAGGACGACGAGACGGTGCTGGCCGCGATCCGGGGCGGGGCCAGCGGCTACCTGCTCAAGGGCTCGGGCGCCGAGGAGGTCCAGCACGCGATCCGCGCCGCGGCCGCCGGAGGCATGGTGTTCGGCGCCTCGCTCGCCGCCAAGGTCGCCTCCTATCTCTCCGGCCCGGCCCGTCCCGAGGCTCCCGAGCCGTTCCCCGAGCTGACCGAGCGGGAGCGGCAGGTGCTGCGACTGCTGGCCGCCGGCCGGTCCAACGACCAGATCGCGGGGGAGCTCTACGTCTCCTCCAAGACGGTCCGCAACGCCGTGTCCGGGATCTACGCCAAGCTGCACGCGGCCGGTCGAGCGGAGGCGATCATCAAGGCCCGGGAGGCCGGCTACGGCCGCGATTGAGCCGGGCGAATAATGGACGGCATGACCGACCCCCAAGCCGAGATCAAGTCCAACGCCGCCCGGATCAACGAGCTCAACGAGGCGATCCGCTACACGATGTGGTCGGTCTTCCGCTTCGAGGAGCCGTTCGACCAGGACGAGGACGACCCGAAGAAGGAGCTGTCCGAGCTGAAGCACTTCTTCGGTGACCTGATCGACAAGGACGTCGTGGTCCGCGGCGTGTACGACGTCGGCGGACTGCGCGCCGACGCCGACGTGATGATCTGGTGGCACGCGGAGTCCTCCGACGAGCTGCAGCGGGCCTACCACGGCCTGCGCCGCACCGGCTTCGGCTCACGTCTCGTCCCGGTCTGGAGCCAGATGGCGCTGCACCGGCCGGCGGAGTTCAACCGCAGCCACCTGCCGGCCTTCCTCGCGGAGGAGCGGGCGCACGACTATGTCGCGGTCTACCCCTTCGTGCGCTCCTACGAGTGGTACCTCCTCGAGGACACCGAGCGCCGCCGCCTGCTCGCCGAGCACGGCCAGATGGCGCGCGACTACCCCGACGTTCGCGCCAACACCGTGCCCGCCTTCGCGCTCGGCGACTACGAGTGGATCCTCGCCTTCGAGGCCGACGACCTCTCCCGCATCGTCGACCTGATGCGGCACCTGCGCGGCTCGGAGACGCGTCGGCACGTGCGCGAGGAGGTCCCGTTCTACACGGGGCGGCGCATCAACGTCGACGAGCTCGTCGAGCTGATGCCGTCGACGTCGTACTGACCGGTCCCCTCGCTGTCCTCCGTTCCCGGACGGGCCGCTCGGTCCTAGGATGAGCCGGCTGCCGGTGCCCTCACGCAGCACTGGCCGGAACGGAGTGCGTCGTGCATGCCATCGCCAGCCGGGTCCTCGCCCTCGTCGGCGTCCTCGCGGTAGCCGTCGGCGGATGGGTCGCCGTCCCGCCCGGCGCGGTTCACGCAGCCCCGCCACCTGCGTCGGCGACCTGGACCCAGCTCGCCCCGGCTACAGCGCCGTCCGCCCGCGACGAGTTCGCCATGGTCTACGACGAGGCTCATCACCAGGTGGTCCTCTTCGGAGGCACCCAGCTCGGCGGCGGCGGCGAGCTCGGCGACACGTGGACGTGGGACGGCACGACGTGGACCCAGCACGTCGTGCCCGGCCCGCCGGCGCGCGGCGCAGCGTCGATGGCCTATGACGGGACGACCGGAACCGTCGTCCTGTTCGGGGGGTTCGACGGAGGAGCGCCCCTGTTCGACGACACCTGGGTCTGGAACGGCACGGCGTGGAGCCGGGTCCATCCCCTGAGCGCGCCGCCGGCCCTCAACGGAGTCCCGATGGCGTGGGACCCGCAGACGCAGCAGGTCGTCCTGCCGACTGGCGGCGCCACCTGGCTGTGGCACGGCCAGACCCAGGTCTGGGAGCAGGCACCGCTCGCGACCACCGGGCCCGCCGCGGCCGGCGCGATGCTCGCCTTCGACGGCGCCAGCAGGTCTCTGATCTCCTTCGGAGGCGGCGCCTCCAGCGACGCGACCTGGACGTGGAACGGCTCCACCTGGACGCAGCTCCACCCTGCGGCGGCTCCGCCGGGACGCCGGCGTGGCGCGATGGCCTACGACGCCGACGCGCGGCGACTGGTCCTCTTCGGAGGGACGGGCCCTGGCAACACCTACCTGTCCGACACGTGGGTCTGGGACGGATCGACCTGGTCCCCGACGACGGGCACGTTGCCGCCGCCGGCGCGCCTCGACTCGGCGATGGCGGCGACGCCCGAACAGCACGGGCTGCTGCTCTTCGGCGGCCAGCCCATGGTCGGCGGCGACCTGGCCGACACCTGGCGGCTCACCGTCACTGTCGAGCCGTCCCCCGCCGACGACCGTACGCCGCCGGCGGTCTCCATCGCCGGGGTGACCGCGGGTGCGGCCTACTTCGTCGCCGCTCCGACCGCCGGGCAGGTCCGCTGCCAGGCCACGGACGCCTCCGGGATCCGCTCCTGCACGGTGAGCGTGAGCACCAGCGGGAACGGAGCGATCCGTCGGGTGCGGTACGCCGCCACGGCGGTCGACAACGCCGGCAACACCGCCACCCGGACCGTTGACGCGTACGCCGCCAGAGTGCTCGTCCGTGGATCGGCGTTCCGTGACGGCGCCTTCGTCGTCCGGCCACGGCATCGCTACACCCTGATCGTGGCGGCGAGCCGCCGACCGACCTACCTGCGCCCGGTTCGCCACGGCAAGCCCCACTCGCCAGTCAACGCCTTGCGTCGAGCCGGAAGAGGCCGCTGGTCGACGACCGTGCGGTTCCCCCGCGCGATGCGTGGCGCGGCCTGGAGGCTCGGCGTACGCACGGGCGGGCGCACCCTGGCCGTCGGCGTGCGGGTGCGGTGACCCGCGAGCGATCGCGCCGGGTCAGTCGTTCGGCTCGAGCGTGATGCTGATCGAGTTGATGCAGAAGCGGTCGCCGGTCGGCGTACCGAAGCCGTCGGGGAAGACGTGGCCGAGGTGCGAGCCGCAGTTGGCGCAGCGGACCTCGATGCGGCGCATGCCGTGGGAGAGGTCCTCGATGTACTCCACCGTGTCGGTGATCGGCTGGTAGAACGACGGCCAGCCGCAGCCGGAGTGGAACTTCGTGTCCGACTCGAAGAGCTTCGCCTGGCATGCCTTGCAGCGATAGATGCCCTTGGCCTCGGTGTCGGTGTACTCGCCCGCGAAGGCGCGCTCGGTGCCCGCCTCGCGCAGCACGCGGTACTCCTCGGGGGACAGCTGCTCACGCCACTCGGCGTCACTCTTCTCGACGTTGTAACCCACGCGCAGAGTCTACGCGGCGCCTCACGCCGCTCCGGCGGGCGAGGGTCGCCAGCAGCTAGGTTGACCAGCATGGCGAAGACACCAGCCGCGGAGGTCGTCGCGGGCGACCGGGCGGTGCGCATCTCCAGCCCGGACCGGGTGATCTACGAGGCGACCGACCGGACGCCGGAGGTCACCAAGCTGATGGTCGCGCAGTTCTTCGCCGACGTCAGCGCGCCGCTGCTGCGGGCGATCGGCGAGCGGCCGACCGCGCTGGAGCGCTGGCCCGACGGCTGGCGCGAGGGCATGCGGCTCGCGACCGGGCCCACCGACCGCGAGGGGGACGGCTTCTACCAGAAGCGCGTGCCGAAGGGCGCACCCGACTACCTCGAGACGGTGGGGATCACCTTCCCCAGCGGCCGTACGGCGGACGAGATCTGCCCGACCGAGCCGGCCGTTCCGGTGTGGTGCGCGCAGATGGGCGCCCTCACCTTCCACCCCTGGCCCGTACGCCGCCCCGACGTCGACCATCCCGACGAGCTGCGCATCGACCTCGACCCGCAGCCCGGCACGAGCTTCGCCGACGCGGTCCGCGTGGCCGGCGTCGCCCGCGAGCTGCTCGAGGAGCTCGGCATCACCGGCTACCCGAAGACGAGCGGCAACCGCGGCGTGCACATCTACGTCCGGATCGAGCCGACCCGGCCGTTCGAGGACGTCCGCCACGCGGCCATCGGCTTCGGCCAGGAGCTGGCCCGCCGCGACGACGGGGTCACGGTGGCCTGGTGGAAGGAGGAGCGGGGCGAGCGCATCTTCGTCGACTTCAACCAGAACAACAGGGACCGGACGATCGCCTCGGCGTACTCCCTCCGGCCCCGGCCCGGCGCCCCCGTCTCCACCCCGCTCACCTGGGCCGAGCTCGCCGACCTGAAGGACCCGCGCGAGCTCAACCTCTTCACCGTGCCCGACCGGCTGCAGGACGCCGACCCGTGGGCCGGCATCGACTCGGCGGCGCACTCGCTGGACCCGCTGATCGCGCTGTGGGACGGCGTGGAGACGAACTTCCCGCCCGACTACCCCAAGATGCCCGGCGAGCCGCCGCGGGTACAGCCGAGCAAGAAGGTCGCCGCCCACTGGGACGAGGACGGCAACCGGGTCGAGAAGTAGGGCCGGGCCGCCGTCAGACGCCGTTGATGCCTTCGCCCTCGCCGGCCTGCTCGTCGAAGTTCTCGTGCTCGAGCAGGTGCAGGACGGGCACACCGATCTTGCGCCGCGCCTGCGACGTCCAGTCGACGTGGAAGAACTCCGCGACGACGTGCGGGCGGGTGAGGATGATCGCCTCGCGCCCGTCCACCTCGGCGACCTTGGTCTTCAGCGCGTCGATGGGGGAGACGTCCACGACGGTGCCCTCGGCGCTCGCGCCGGCCGTGCGCAGGGCGTCCAGCGTGGTGGAGAGGTCCTCGGTCGCCCGGTCGAGGCAGTCCTTGCGAACGGCGTCGAGGTCGACCTCGTTGACCAGCAGCGACGGCGTCCCGAGCAGCTCGCCGCCGCTGAGCGTGCCGAGCGAGGCCTCGATCCTCGCGGCGGCGTCCTCCATCGGGAGGAGCACGTGGTAGGCCACGGGCTCGTCGAGGCTCTCGTGCAGGGACCGCACCTGGGCGGCGTCCGCTGACGAGAGGGCCTGCTCGACGAGGAGGACGACGTCGTAACTCATGGTTACAGCGTAGGGCGCTTCTCCGCGGTTGCACCCGGCGGACGCGCCCCAGCCGCGGAGGATCCAGCTCAGGACCTACCCCAGCACCTACCCCAGCACCTACCCCAGCACCTCGCCGAGGTCGTAGGACACCGGCTCCTCGAGCTGGTCGTAGCCGCACGAGGTCGGGTCGCGGTCGGGCCGCCACCGCTTGAACTGCGCGGTGTGCCGGAAGCGCCGCCCCTCCATGTGGTCGTAGCCCACCTCGAGGACCCGGTCGGGACGCAGCGGGACGAAGGAGAGGTCCTTGCCCTGCGACCAGCGGGACTGGGTGCCGGGCACCCGGTCGGGGTTGGCGGTCAGGAACTCCGACCAGCGCCCCCAGGGGTGCTCCTCGATCGGCACCACCAACGGAGCGAGCTCCTCGATCAGCTCGGCCCGGCGCTTGGCGGTGAACGACGCCGAGACGCCGACGTGCTGCAGTTGGGCGTCCTCGCCGGAGCCGTCGTAGAGCCCGAGCAGCAGGCTCCCGAGCAGGGGCGATGACTCGGTGGAGTTCTTGTGCAGCCGGTAGCCCGCGACGACCACGTCGGCGGTGCGGGCGTGCTTGATCTTCAGCATCGTGCGCTGGTTGGGCGCGTAGACGGCCGACAGCGGCTTCGCGACGACACCGTCGAGCCCGGCGCCCTCGAACTGGCGGAACCACTGCTCGGCCTCGTCCGGGTCGGTCGTGGTCCGGGTCAGGTGGCACGGACCGGACGGCGGCAGGTCCGCCAGCGCCGCCTCGAGGGCTGCTCGACGCTCGGAGAACGGGCGGTCGACGTACGACTCGTCGCCGAGCGCCAGCAGGTCGAAGGCGACGAACGAGGCAGGGGTCGACTCCGAGAGCATCGTGATCCGCGACGCGGCCGGGTGGATCCGCTCCTGCAGCACCTCGAACTCCAGCCGGTCGCCGACGGAGACGAAGAGCTCCCCGTCGAGCACGCACCGCGGCGGCAGCTGGTCCAGGATCGCCGCGACGACCTCGGGGAAGTAGCGGGTCAGCGGCTTGGTGTTGCGCGAGGCGAGCTCGACCTCGTCACCGTCGCGGAAGACGAGGCAGCGGAAGCCGTCCCACTTCGGCTCGAAGCTGTATCCGCCTGTCGTGGGCACGGCCGCGACGGACTTGGCTAGCATCGGCAGGACCGGGGGCATGACCGGGAGATCCACGTCGCTGAGCCTAGATGAGCGATTGGGTGGCCGCTGGTGACGTCACCTAGGCTGCCGGGCAAATGCGGGAAGATGGAGAACGTTCATGAGCGAGATCGTCGGCTATGTCCCGGGCGTCTTCGACCTCTTCCACATCGGACACCTCAACATGCTGCGCCAGGCGCGCAGCCGCTGTGACCTCCTCGTCGCCGGCGTGGTGTCCGACGAGATGTGCGAGCTCGGCAAGGGGATCCGGCCGACCGTGCCGCTCGAGGAGCGGGTCGCGATCGTCGACGCGATCGGCATCGTGGACGCGACCTACGTCGAGCTGACCCTCGACAAGCGGGACGCCTGGCGCGACGTCGGCTTCCACCGCCTCTTCAAGGGCGACGACTGGAAGGGCACCTCGAAGGGCGACCGCCTCGAGAAGCAGATGGCCGAGGTGGGCGTCGAGGTGCACTACTTCCCCTACTCGATCCAGACCTCCAGCACGGCCCTGCGCAAGCACCTGGCCCGCGGCGAAGCCGCGTCGTGACCGTCGAGATCACCGACTCCCACCTCAGCCTCAAGGGCACGACCGGCCGGACGCTGCTGGTCCACTTCGACGACCAGCACATCTGGACCTTCACCGGCCCGCGGGCCGAGTGGCCGCACGTGCTGAGCCCCTACCTCGACGGGTCGACCCGGGTCCGCGTCACCGACACCGACGGCAACACCCACTGCGACGTCGAGCACGCGTTCGGCTCCGGAGAGGGCCGGGTCCGCTTCGCCGACGAGGCCGGGCACCCGTACGCCGTCGACAAGATGGGCCATCTGACCCGCTCCTTCTCCTCGACGACCGACGAGACCAAGCACGAGATCCTCGAGGCCACCCAGGTCGTGCTGCGCGAGCTGAACGAGCGCTGCGGCGTCGAGGCCTACCTGGGGTACGGCGCCCTCCTCGGCGCGGTCCGCGAGGGCGGGATGATCGCCCACGACACCGACACCGACCTGTGCTACTTCAGCCGCCACGGCGACCCCGTCGACATCATCCGCGAGTCCTACCGCATCGAGCGCGAGCTCAAGCTGCTGGGCTGGGACGTCCTGCGCATGTCGGCCGCCGACCTCAAGGTGGTCTGGCCGCTCCAGGACGGCCGGCGCATCCACATCGACGTCTTCGTGTCGTTCGTGATCGGCGGCGAGCTCTACATCCTCGGCGAGAAGCGCGGCCGCTTCGACCTCGACGACCTGCTGCCGCTCGGCACGGTCACGCTCGACGGGCACGAGTTCGCGGCGCCCCGTCACCCCGAGGCGATGCTGGTCTACCTCTACGGCGAGGGCTGGCGGGTCCCGGATCCGGGCTTCGTCGCCGTCGCGGACCCGCTGACCAAGACCCGGCTCGACGGGTGGTTCCGCGGGTTCCGTCAGGGCATGAGCGGCTGGACGCCGCTGCTGCGCGGCACGGCCGGCCCCCGCTCGCCGGTGCCCACCGACGGCTCGGACTTCGCCGCCTGGGTGCACCGGCAGATCGGCCCGGACGACGCGGTGCTCGACCTCGGCGCGGGCAACGGGCGCGACAGCGTCTGGTTCGCCCGGCAGGGGCACTCGGTCCGGTCCTCGGACTACTCCCGCCGCTCGGCGGTCGAGGTCCGCGCGGCCCTCGACGCCTCCGGTGTCAAGGGCGTGCGGATCAAGCAGGTCATCCTCAACGAGACGCGCCACGTCCTCCACCTCGTCGCGGTGCTCGCGCGTCGGCCGCACCACATCTACGCCCGCCAGCTCGTCGGCTGCCTCGACGAGCCGGCCCGGGAGAACCTCTTCCGCCTCGGCGCCTCCGTGCTGCGCGGCGGTCAGTCCATGTGGCTGGAGTTCGCGGTCCGGCACGGCGTGGCCCTCGCCCCCGAGCCGGCCGGCCTCGTTGAGCGGGTCGATGTCGACGTACTCACGGCGGAGATCGAGCGCAGCGGCGGACGCGTCGAGCACCTCGAGATCGCACCCGGCGTCGACATGTTCGATAATCCTGACCCGGCGGTGGCGCGCATGCGCGTCACCTGGCCAGCTGTCCGCACCGCCGGGCTCACCGGCGGTCCGACGGACGACAACGAGGAGAGTGTCTGATGGCGAGTGGCAACGCGAAGGACTTCGCACGCAGGGTCCGAGGCCTGGTGGAGGACCGGGTGCGCGGCAGCAAGGCGTACGAGAGCACCCTGCGTGCCCGCGTGCAGCGCCTGGAGGAGGAGCTCGAGGCCGATCGCCAGCTCCACCGCAAGGTCGCCGAGCTCTCCGACGTGGTCGCCGAGCTCCTGATCCCGATCCAGGACCGCGACGACGCCAAGGTCAACGAGGTGCTCTCGCGCTACCGGAAGACGATCTGAGCGCTTGACTTCCGCCGAGGTCACCGCGGAGGGCATCTGGCTCGACGAGCCACCGTCCGAGCCGGTGACGGTCCACTTCGACGACCGCTACATCTGGTCGTTCACCCCGTCGCGCGACGGCCGGCCGCTGCGCGGCGGCAGCTTCGTGCCGTGGCCGGGCAACCTCGTGCGCTTCCTCGACGGCGCGGTGCGGATCAGGCTCGCGGACGTGAGCGGGGAGACGGTGTGGTTCGACGCCGAGCACCGGTTCGGTACGTCGACCGCGCGGGTCGCCGTCGTCGACAAGAGCGGCACCCCTCTCTCCGTCGACAAGGTCGGCCACCTCGGGCGGGCCTTCCTGGAGACCCCCGACGAGATCAAGCAGGAGCTCCTCCGCGCCACCGTCGAGGTGCTGACCGTGCTGCGCGAGCAGTGCGGCGCCGACGCCTACCTCTGCTATGGCGCCCTGCTCGGCGCGATGCGCAGCGGCACGATGATCGGGCACGACTCCGACGTCGACGTCTGCTACTACAGCCACAAGAGCACGCCCGTCGACATCATCCGCGAGAGCTACCGCATCGAGCGGATCGTGCGGGCCCAGGGCTGGACGGTGACCCGCATGTCGGGCGCCGACATCAAGGTGGTCCGCGAGCTCTCCAACGGCGGCAAGTGCCACATCGACATCTTCGGCGCGTTCACCGTCGCCGGGACCTTCTACCAGCTCGGCAACCGCAGCGGTGACTTCGACGCCGCCGAGCACCTGCTGCCGCTCGGGACCGTGACGCTGGAGGGCGTCGAGCTGCCCGCGCCCAAGCACCCCGAGGCGATGCTGGAGTTCGTCTACGGCCCGCACTGGCTGGTCCCGGACCCGTCGTTCGTGCACCGCGACAACCCGCTCGGCGTTGCTCGCCTCGACGGCTGGCTCCGCGGCTTCCGTACCGAGCTGCCGCAGTGGAACGACGTCTACGATCAGCGCGCCCGCGACATCGCCCGCAAGCCGTCCGACTTCGCCCGCTGGGTCGAGAAGCAGGTCGGCCGGGACGACAAGATCGCCGACCTCGGCGCCGGCAACGGCCGCGACACGCGCTACTTCACCCGCCGCGGCCACGCCGTGCGGGCCGTCGACTTCTCGCGCCGCTCCTTCGCGCGCACCCGACGGATCCAGGGTGTGCGCTCCGACCAGACGATGTTCAACGAGCTGCGTCGGGCGCTGATCCTCGGCGCCCGGCTGGCCCGGGACCCGCACCAGCTCTACGCCCGCCAGCTGCTCGGCTGCCTCGACGCCACCGCCCGCGCCAACCTGTTCCGGATCGGGGCCATGTCGCTGCGCGGCGGCGGGTCCATGTTCCTGGAGTTCTCCGCGACGCTGCCCGCGGGCGTCGACGCCCCGCCGCCCGGCCCGCAGCCGCTGGTCCGGCGGCTCGACCCCGAGCAGGTCGCCGCCGAGGTCGCGGCGAGCGGTGGCAGGATCGTCCGCGTCGAGACCGCCGCGGGAGTCGACATGTTCGACGTCCCCGACCCGGCCGTGTGCCGGATGCGCATCACCTGGCCCCACCCGAAGGAGCACTGAGACATGGCTGTCAACGAGAGCCTGCGCGAGCGGGTCGAGCGCCTCGAGAAGGAGGTCGCCGACAACCGCGTCCTGCGCCGCCGCGTCGAGGAGATCACCGACCAGCTCGCCCAGCTGCTGGTGGCGACCGTCGACGGCGACAAGGCTCGGGTCGAGGAGCTCCTGGCCGCTCTGCGCCGATCGGCCTAGCGTGCCCGAGATCTCCGCCGAGGGGCTCCGTCTGGAGGGCGCCCCGAGCGTCCCGCTGCTGGTGCACTTCGACGACCAGTACGTCTGGTCGTTCACGCCGGGCCGCGACGGCACGCTCTCCGGCGACTCCTTCGAGATCGCCTGGCCGCGGGTGATGCGCCCGTTCCTGTCCGGCACGACGCGGGTCCGGGTCGCCACGTACGACGGCGGCGTGGTCCTCCACGACGCCGAGGTGACGTTCGGGTCGGGTGCGGGCCGGGTCGCCTTCGTCGACGAGAGCGGGGCGCCGTACTCCATCGACAAGGTGGGTCACCTGACCCGTGCCTTCGAGGAGACCTCCGACGACGTCAAGCAGGAGCTGCTCGACGCGACGCACACGGTGCTGCGCGAGCTGCGGGAGCGGTGCGGCCTGGACGCCTACCTCTGCTACGGCGCGCTGCTCGGCGCGGTCCGGCAAGGCACGATGCTGGGCCACGACTCCGACGTCGACCTCTGCTACTACACGAAGGCGTCGGCCCCGGCCGACATCATCGCCGAGAGCTACCGGATCCAGCGGGCCCTGCGCGGGCTGGACTGGCGGGTGCTGCGGATGTCCGCCGGCGACATCAAGGTGCTGTGGCCGCTGTCGGACGGCCAGACCGCGCACATCGACATCTTCTCAGCGTTCACGATCAACGGGACCTTCTACCAGTTCGGCAACCGCAACGGCTCCTTCGACGCCGACGCTCACCTGCTGCCGCTGGGCACCATCACGCTGGAGGGCGAGGAGTTCGCCGCCCCGAAGCATCCCGAGGAGATGCTGGCCTTCATCTACGGGCCCAACTGGCGGGTCCCCGACCCCGGCTTCCGCTACCAGGACAGCCCGGTCGGCACCAAGCGGCTGGACGCGTGGTTCCGCGGGACCCGCACCGAGGTGCCGGGCTGGGCCAAGGCCTACCAGGAGCCGACGGTCTCCCGGATCCCGTCGGGGCCGTCGTCCTTCGCCGGGTGGGTCGAGCCGCAGCTGGGCGCGGGCGACAAGGTCGTCGACCTCGGCGCCGGGACAGGGCGTGACGCGTTCTGGCTGGCGGGGCAGGGGCATCCGGTCCTGGCGACCGACTTCTCGCTGCCCGCGATGTCGCTGATGCGGCGCAAGCGCGACGCGATGGGGGAGTCGCGGGTCCGGCTGGAGATGCTCGTCCTCAACGAGCTGCGCCGCGTGATGTCCTTCGTCGGGCCGCTCTCGCGCGACCCGCACCACCTCTACGGTCGCGGGCTGATCGGCTCGCTCGACCGCGCGGCCCGCGAGAACCTCTTCCGGCTCGCGTCGGTCGTGCTGCGCGGCGGACAGTCGCTCTTCCTGGAGTTCTCCGCGCTCGTGCCCGGCACCGACCTGCCGCTCCCGGAGCCGCGCCCGCTCACCCGCCGGTTCGACCCCGAGTGGCTGCGCCAGGAGATCGAGTCCTTCGGGGGAGTCGTGGAGTTTCTGGAGATCGCGCCCGGGACCGATATGTTCGACCAGCCGGATCCGGCCGTGGCGCGGCTGCGGGCGGTCTGGCCGCATCCGTGAGTCGTCTCTGGGTGTGACTTTCCCCGGTTGGTCTGCCGGGCCGTTCCAAGCGGTCCCGCAGGCGGGCCGACAATTCAATCCCCGGTTGGTCTGCCGGCAGGGCCCGCCTGACTTTGAATCAGGACTAGCGACGTAGGTTCGACTCCTACCCGGGGAGCAGATTTTCTTCGAGGCTAGCTGGCGGGGGCGGCCGCGGGCCCGGCGTCGGGCGTCGTCGACGTCGGCGGGGGCTGGACCATCGACTGGGTCGACTGGGTCGTCGACTGGGTCTCCGACGTGGCCGGCTCGGCCGCGAGGTCGTCGTACGACACCTCGAGGTCGTGCTCGACGGACGTGAAGATCGGGGTCTCACTCATGAGGTGAGTGTTCCCCGTGGAGACCGCGCTCAACCGTGGCGGCGCTCACGCGGCGAGCGGCGCGCTGCCCGGCAGGATCGTCGGCTCGCAGGAGCAGCTGTCGCTGCAGGCGAGGTAGGTGTGCACGGCGTGGCCGCAGCGCGGGCACGGCAGATCGTGCGTCAGGTGGATCGTGTTGTCCTGAACGGTGTCCCACATGACCGTGCCTCCTGTCTCGTCGACCACTCTCACTAGGACCACGAACGGGGGCGTTCTCATACGACATCGCTCGGCCCGAATTCCCGGACTTCCTCGCCGCGAGGGCGGGGATCGTCGCCTGGCCGGGCTGCGCATAGGCTCGGAGCGTGACCGAGCTGACTGTCGTCGTCCTGGCCGCCGGTGGCGGAACCCGCATGAAGTCGAAGACCCCCAAGGTCCTCCACGAGGTGTGCGGCCGGAGCATGGTCGGGCACGTCCTGGCCGCCGTACGCGAGCTCGGACCGTCCCGCGTGGTCACCGTCGTCGGTCACCAGCGTGAGCTGGTCGAGCCGCACGTGGCCGGCCTGCTGCCCGACGCGGTCGTCGCGGTGCAGGAGGAGCAGCTCGGCACCGCGCACGCGGTCCGCGTCGCGGTCGAGGCGGTGGGTCACGACGGCCTCGGTGGCACCGTCCTGGTGGCGTACGGCGACACGCCGCTGCTGCGCGCGGAGAGCCTGCGTCGGCTGCTGGACGACCATGCGGCGGACGGCAACGCGGTCACCGTGCTGAGCGGTGTCGTGGTGGAGCCCTTCGGCTACGGGCGGATCGTGCGCGGCGGCGGGGGAGTCGTCGAGGCGATCGTCGAGGAGAGGGACGCGACCGACGAGCAGCGCGCGATCAACGAGATCAACTCCGGGATCCTGGCCTTCGACGCCGCCTTCCTCGCCGACGCGTTGGGGCGGATCGGGAACGACAACGCCAAGGGCGAGTACTACCTGACCGACGCGGTCGCGCTGGCGCGTGCCGCCGGGCTGCCCGTCGGCGCCCGACCCGTCGACGACCCGGCCGAGATCGAGGGCGCCAACGACCGCGCCCAGCTCGCGGCGCTCGGCCGCCTGCTCAACCAGCGGATCGTCACCGGGTGGATGCGGGAGGGCGTCACCGTCGTCGACCCGGCCACCACCTGGATCGACGCCGACGCCGAGCTGGCGCCGGACGTCACGGTGCTGCCCGGCGTACAGCTGCTCGGCGCGACCAAGGTCGAGGAGGACGCCGTCGTCGGTCCGGACTCGACGCTGCGCGACTGCGAGGTGGGGGCCGGGGCGAAGGTCGTGCGGACCCACGCCGAGCTGGCCGTGATCGGCGCCGAGGCGAACGTCGGACCGTTCTCCTACCTCCGCCCCGGCACCGTCCTGGGCGCGAAGGGCAAGATCGGCGGCTTCGTCGAGACCAAGAACGCCACCATCGGCGACGGCGCCAAGGTGCCGCACCTGTCCTACGTCGGCGATGCCGAGATCGGCGAGGGCGCCAACATCGGAGCCGGCACGATCTTCGCCAACTACGACGGGGTGGACAAGCACCGCACCACCGTCGGGAAGCACGCGAAGACCGGCTCCAACAACACGTTCGTCGCTCCGGTCAGCATCGGCGACGGTGCCGGGACGGGCGGCGGGACGGTCGTGCGCGGTGTGGTCCCCGCCGGTGCGCTGGCCGTCTCCGCAGGTCCGATGCGGATCATGGAGGGCTGGGCGCAGCGTCGTCGGCCGGGGACCGAGCAGGCCGCCGCCGCCGAGGCGGCGGGCCCTGGAACAGCGGGTGAACATGAGGCGTCTCACAACGCCTCCCAGCGAGTTGGGGAGACGCCCGCCGGTGCGTCAGAATCCTGACCGGACGACCGAACCCGGCGACCTCTGCGGCAGGAGCAGCTTGTGACCGGAATGAAGAAGACCACTGAGAAGCACCTGATGGTCTTCAGCGGCCGGGCCCACCCGGCGCTGGCGGAGCAGGTCACCGAGCTGCTCGGCACGGAGCTGGTGCCCACCAGTGCCTATGAGTTCGCGAACTCCGAGATCTACGTGCGCTACGAGGAGTCCGTCCGCGGCTCCGACGCCTTCGTGATCCAGAGCCACACCGCTCCGATCAACGAGTGGATCATGGAGCACCTGATCATGGTCGACGCGCTCAAGCGGGCCTCGGCCAAGCGGATCACCGTCGTGATGCCGTTCTGGGGCTACAGCCGCCAGGACAAGAAGCACCGTGGCCGCGAGCCGATCTCGGCCCGTCTCATCGCCGACCTCTTCAAGACCGCCGGCGCCGACCGGATCATCAGCGTCGACCTGCACGCCGACCAGCTGCAGGGCTACTTCGACGGTCCCGTCGACCACCTGATGGCCCTGCCGGTCCTCGCCGACTACATCAAGGAGAAGTACGGCGACCAGGAGCTCGCCGTCGTCTCCCCGGACGCCGGCCGGATCAAGGTCGCCGAGCGCTGGTCGGCCCGCCTGGGCGGCGTACCGCTGGCGTTCATCCACAAGACCCGCGACATCACCCGGCCCAACGAGACCGTCGCCAACCGCGTCGTCGGCGAGGTCGCCGGCAAGATCTGCGTGCTGACCGACGACATCATCGACACCGGCGGCACCGTCGTGAAGGCGGCCGAGGCGCTGATGAAGGAGGGCGCCGCGGGCGTGATCATCGCCGCCACGCACGCCCTGCTCTCCGAGCCCGCCGTCGACCGGCTCAAGAACAGCCCGGCCGTCGAGATCATCGTCACCGACACCCTCCCGGTGCCGGAGGAGAAGCAGTTCGACAAGCTCACCACGCTGTCGATCGCGCCGATGCTCTCGCAGGCGATCCGCGAGGTCTTCGAGGACGGGTCCGTCACGAAGATGTTCGACGGTCACGCCTGACGGTCCGGCCTCACCGCCACTGAGCAGCACGATGGTCGTTCGAGGAGCACTCGAGCGACCATCCTGCTGCTCTCCGGGCCCGTGGACAGCGCCCGACGCCTGACGCTCGTCTCCGCGATCCTGGAGGGGTGTCTCGGCGCCCCCGAACCACGCCGATCCCGGTCTCCCCGAACCGACCTGGCCTCGTCTGGCCCTCGGCAGTCGACCCGACCGGTCTGATCGGGCCGACCCGGGCCCAGTCCCGGACCGACCAGTGGCGGCGCACCTCGGTGGGGGCCTACGTGCCGGCCGACCTCGACGAGGCCCTCGCCGTGGAGCAGCGGATCGTCTCCGCCGCCTGGCCGAGTCTCGGGGTCGGCGTCGTCACCGGCTGGGCGGCGCTGCGCTGGCTCGGCGCGAAGTACCTGGACGAGGACACCGTCCACCTCGTCGTGCCACGCACGAGCTACCGGGCGCAGCCGGGGATCAGCTACTCGGCCGAGCGACTGGCCGACGCGGAGACTGTCGTGCTCGACGGCCTCGCCGTCACCGGACCGCTCCGGTCGGTGACGTTCGCCGCCCGGTTCGCCGCGGACCTGGCCGCGGCGGTGAAGGTGCTTGACCGGGCCGCAGCCGCGGACCTCGTCTCCCTCGACGAGGTGCGTCGATCCACCACGGCCACCCTGGCCGGGGCGGTGGGCGTGGGCCAGCTGCGCGAGGCCCTCGGCCTGGCGGTCGAGAACAGCTGGTCGCCGACCGAGACGGAGATGCGACTGCTCTGGCGCGGCCTCGGCCTGGTCGAGGTCCGCTGCAACACCCCGATCTTCGACCTCGCCGGCCGCCACCTCGGCACGCCGGACCTTTTCGCGCCGGCCGTGGGCATGATCGGCGAGTACGACGGCTCCGAGCATCTGGACGGCGCCCGGCGCGCGAGCGACATCCGGCGGGAGGGCGCGTTCCGGCGAGCCGGTCTGGAGTACGTCGAGATGGTGGCCGCCGATCGCCGGGATCCGCGTGACTTCCTGGCGCGGACGACCGACGCGCTGTCACGCGTCGACCGATCGCGCTGGCGATGGACCCTCGAGGCACCACCGTGGTGGAGGAGGACCGAGACGGTCGCGCAGCGCCGAGCGCTCACGTCGCGTGACCGCCAGCGACTGCTCGGATGGCAGCGCTGAGTAGCAGGACGGTCGGTGGGGGCGCGCCCGGACGACCATCGTGCTGCTCTGGGTCCGATGCGGACCGGCGATTTCGGCGTACGTCCCGGGCGGTCCTAGACTGACTCAGTTGCCTCGGCGAGGGAGCCCCACAGACACAGGGACTCCGTGATCGACAGGGCTGGCCATGACGCCGCGTGCCCTGAGGGTCGCGGCGTCCTGTGTTCGTCGGAGTCTCTCGGCCGGGTGCCGCAGACCAGTCCACCAGACACGCAGGAGCACCCCCATGACCAGCGAGAAGATCACCGCCGAGACGCGCACCGAGTTCGGCAAGGGCGCCGCCCGCCGGATCCGCCGCCAGAACAAGATCCCCGCCGTCGTCTACGGCCACGGTGCCGACGCGATCCACGTGACCCTGCCGGGCCACGAGACGATGATGGCGCTCAAGCACCACGGCCAGAACGCCCTCCTCGAGCTCAGCATCGACGGCAAGACCCAGCTCGCCCTGACCAAGCAGGTCCAGGTCGACCACATCCACCGCGTCATCGAGCACATCGACTTCGTCGCCGTGAAGGCCGGCGAGAAGGTCACCGTCTCGATCCAGGTCCTCACCGTCGGCGAGGCCGGCCCCGACAGCCTCGTGACCCTCGAGCACTCCGAGCTCTCCGTCGAGGCGGAGGCCACGCACGTGCCCGAGTCGATCGAGGTCTCGGTCGAGGGCGTCCAGGCCGGCACGATCATCACCGCCGCCGAGGTCACCCTCCCGAAGGGCGTCACCCTGCTCACCGACCCCGACGCCGCGGTCGTCAACGTCGCCGCCGCCCCGACCGCCGCCCAGGTCGAGGCCGAGCTCGAGTCCGCCGAGGCCGAGGCCGGCATCGTCCACGAGGAGTCGCAGGCCGACGCCGACGAGGCCGCTGCCGAGGCCGCCGAGGCCGAGTGACCTGTGGTCACATCTGACGAGGTCTGGCTGATCGTCGGCCTGGGCAACCCAGGGCCGGCGTACGCCGGGCACCGTCACAACATCGGCTACCTCGTCAACGACGAGCTGGCCAAGCGGATCGGCGGCTCATATCGGAGCCACAAGACGGGCCGCGCAGACGTCGTCGAGGGCCGCCTGGGAATGGGCGGCCCTCGGCTCGTCCTCGGCCGGCCGCGGACCTACATGAACGAGACCGGCGGCCCGGTGAAGGCGCTGGCCACCTTCTACAAGGTGCAGCCAGACCGCCTCGTCGTCATCCACGACGAGCTCGACATCCCCTTCGACACGATGCGGGTCAAGCTCGGCGGTGGCGACAACGGCCACAACGGCCTGAAGTCGATCCGCGGCAGCCTCGGCACCGGCGACTTCTATCGCGTCCGCGTCGGCATCGGCCGCCCGCCGGGTCGCCAGGACGTCGCCGACTTCGTGCTCACCAACTACTCGGCGACCGAGCGCAAGGTCCTGCCCTTCCAGGTCGACACCGCCGCCGACGCCGTCGAGTCCCTCATCACCGAGGGCCTGGAGAAGACGCAGTCGCGGTTCAACTCCTGAACCGGCCGGTTAGGGTCACCTCATGGCACGCCCCGATCGACCACTCACGCATCTCCTCGTCACCGGGACCGAGCGGCTCTCGCCCGGGATGATCCGGGTGCGCCTCGTCGCCGAGGACCCCGCCGCCTTCGCCGAGCGGTTCGCCGACAGCGTCCTCACCGATCGCTACGTCAAGCTCGCGCTGACCGGTCCGGACGGTGAGCAGGTGGTGCGGACCTACACCGCGCTGGAGCCCGACCTCGAGCAGGGCACGCTCGCGATCGACTTCGTGGTCCACGGGACCGACGGCGTCGCCGGACCCTGGGCGGCGTCGGCACGGGTCGGCGACCGGCTGAGCCTGCGCGGTCCGGGTGGCGGCTACGCCCCCGATCCGACCGCTGACTGGCACCTCGTGGCCGGCGACCAGTCGGCCCTGCCCGCGATCCGGGCCGCGCTCGCGGCGCTCCCGGGCGACGCGGTGGGGTTCGCCGTCCTGCAGGTCCCGGACGCCGATCACGAGCAGCCGCTGGCCGCTCCGTCGGGCGTCGAGGTCAGCTGGGTCCACGGCGCCGACAGCGGCGCGCTCGTGGACGCCGTGCGCGCGCTGTCGTGGAGGACCGGGCGGGTGCACGCGTTCGTGCACGGTGAGGCCGAGTCGGTCATGCACGGGATCCGGCCCTACCTGCTGAAGGAGCGGGCGGTGCCACGCACGGATGCGAGCATCTCCGGCTACTGGCGCGAGGGCCGGACCGAGGATACGTTCCGGCGGTGGAAGGCCGAGCTCGCCGTGGCGGAGAGCGCGTAGCCGAGAGCTTCTGCCGACTCAGTAGGCGCCGCGGTGACCGAGGACCGCGTGGAGGGTGCGGCTGACGATCGCCAGGTCGCGCCGCAGCGACCAGTTGTCGACGTAGTCGAGGTCGAGCCGCACCGACTCGCGCCAGGACAGGTCCGAGCGGCCCGAGACCTGCCACAGCCCGGTGAGACCGGGGCGGACGACGAGGCGGCGGCGCGGGTCGAGGTCGTAGGAGGCGACCTCGTTCGGCAGCGCGGGCCGTGGGCCGACCAGCGACATCTCGCCGCGCACCACGTTGATCAGCTGCGGCAGCTCGTCGAGCGAGTAGCGGCGCAGGATCCGGCCGACCCGGGTGACCCGGGGGTCTCGGCGCACCTTGAAGAGCACCGCACCGTCGATCTCGTTGCTGAGGTCGTCGCGGACGGCCTCGGCGTCGGTGGTCATCGTGCGCAGCTTCAGCATCGTGAAGTGGCCTCCGCCGCGACCCACGCGGGTCTGCCGGAAGAGGGCGGGGCCGGGGGAGTCCAGCTTGACCAGCAGCGCCAGGCCGAGGAGCAGCGGCACGAGGACGACGAGGGCGGCCGCGGCGGCTGCCCGCTCCCAGAGGACCTTGGCGGCGCCCGGCGTTCCGACCTGGCGGGCCGGCATTAGCTCGGTGACGCCCAGACCGCCGATCGTCAGCGGCCGCCTCCGGTCGACGCAGACGTCCTCGAGGCCGGTCATCAGCAGCATGGGCACCGGCTCACCGGCGGGGCCGTTCTCGAGCTGCCACGCCAGCCGCTGGACGCGGCGCCCGGAGAGCCGCGGGCCGGGGACGACCACGACCAGGTCGGGCCGCAGCCGGTCGAGGGTCACGTCCAGCTCCTCCGGCGTGCACCCCCCGACGACGTCGAGCTCGCGACCGGCCGAGACCGCGACCTGCGACATCGCGACGCGCAGGTCGGTCTGGTCGCCGACGACCAGCGTCCGGGCGAGCACGCCGGCCCGGCGCCGAGCGGTCGCGGTGGCTGCGGCACCGGCGAGTGTGAGGGCGGCCAGCGCGGCGACGGTGACGAGCAGCGTCTCGTCGTCGAGCGCGGTCCTGGAGCCGAGCGGCCACTGCACCAGGGCGACGGCGGCCACCGCGCGGAGAACGCCCCGGCGCTGGTGCCGGCCGAGCGGACCAGCCGCCGGCGGGTGGCCGCCGACGATCAGGAGCGCGAGCGGCCACCCGGCCGCGGCGACGGCCACCGTCGGCGTGAGCCAGCCGGTGGCTGCGGCCAGCGCCGCGATGGCGAGGGCGGCGGCCAGCCCGGCGAGCGGTAGGAGCGCCGCACGTCGGACGTGGGCGAGGGGTCGGGGTCGCGCCACGGAGCCGGTCGATGCCAGCACGGCCGAGACGGTGACCACGGATTCCCCTCCTGCCGGTCGCTCGACCGGTCGGCCTCCAAGGTAGGAACTCGGCGCTTCACTGCTCTTCCCGCAAATGCGGGAAGAACCCGACAGGTCTTCTCGGGCCGCGCGCTTCTCACAGGAACGAGGCCTCAGAGAGGTGGTGGGCGCCAGCCGATCTGGTGCGCCAGCCCGACGGCGGCCAGCTGCGAGGAGACCCGCAGCTTGGACAGGATGGACTTCACCTGGGTGCGGACGGTCGCCTCGGAGACGACCCCGGCCGCGGCGATGTCGTGGACGGTGTGGCCCAGCATCAGGTGGCCCAGCACCTGGGTCTCCCGGGCGGTCAGCTGGGCGAAGCGCTCCTGGATGCCCTGGGTCTCGCGGCGCTGCTCGTGCCACACCCGGAGCAGCTCCTCGCGCTGCTCGTGGCCCATCACGGGCAGGCCGGCGTTGATCCGCCGCACGGTCCCGAGGATGTCGTTGAGCGGCTGCGACTTCGACAGCGTCGCGCGGGCGCCGTGGCGCAACGCCTCGCCCCAGCGGCCGCGGTCGCTGGAGGCCGTCACGACGACGACGTTCGCGCCGGCCTTCGCCAACGGCGAGATCAGTCGCACGCCGTCGCCGAAGGCGCCGAGGTCGAGGTCGAGGAGCACGATCCGCGGGCGCAGCCGCAGCAGTGTCGTGACCAGGCTGGCCGGGTTGCTGCCGTCCTCGGGCACGTCGACCCGCCGGACGTCGTACCCCTCCACGGACAGGGCGAGGTCGAGGGACTCGGCGAAGAGGACGTGATCCTCGACGATGAGGATCCGGACCTGGCTACGCGAGCTCTGCGGCGGGGGGCTCATCGTCGTCTCGTGCGTCGTCGCGGTCGCCCGGCGGGGCCTCGAGGCCGCTCGCGGGCAGCCCGAGGACGAACGTGGCGCCGCCTCCCCACCTGCCGTCGCGGATCTCGAGGTAGCCGCCCTGACGCTGCATCAGCTCGTGCGCGATGTGCAGGCCGATGCCCTGGCCGGTCGAGCGGGTGCCGCGTGCGCCCCAGTCGAAGATGCGCCGGCGCAGCGACTCCTCGACCCCCGGGCCGTCGTCGTGCACGGCGATCTCGACCGTGTCGCCGATCTGCTCCACCCTCACCTCGGCGGTCGACCCTGCGTGCTTGGCGGCGTTGTCGAGCAGGATGTTGACGACCTCGGAGATGGCGTCGGGCTGAGCGGTGACCTTCACTCCGGAGGGCGACCACCTCACGTGGTGCCCGCGTGCCTCGTGGGAGACGACGAGGTGGCCGACGGTCTCGTCGAGGTCCACGAGGCGAGGCTCGGAGCCGTCGGCGGGCTCGGACATCAGCCGTTCGAGCCGGCCGAGCTCGGAGGCGATCATGTCGGCGAGGAGGTCGCGGCGCTCGTCGCTGATCCCGTCGGCCGACCGGAGCAGCCGGCTCGCCGAGGTGATGCCCGCGATCGTGGAGTTCAGCTCGTGGAGCTGGCCGCGGTGCACCATGATCCGCGCCTGCGCCCGCTCGAGCTCGTCGTTGAGGTTGCTGCGGTTCTCGGCGTCGACCTCCACCTCGGTGAAGAACAACGACAACGAGGTGCTCACGATGAGCGCGGCGCCGAGCGTGTCACCGGCGACGGTGACGGCGTGCGCCACTGCGTTGTCGCCGAGGTAGAGCGCCAGGTGGGCACCGCCGATCAGCAGGATGGTGAGGGCCGTCCGTTGCCGCGCCCACAACGCGATGCTGCGGGTGCGCAGGATGCCGAGCGCTGCGACCACGAACGCTGCGACAGCGACGGCGGCTACTGGCGCGTGCGGGAGGTCGTGGCCGAGATGTGGGCTGCCGTCGAGCCAGGCCAGCCGCAGCACCGCGACGAACGCGCCCAGGGCGAACCCGGCGGCTGCCGGGTCGGGGTGGAACCGCGTGCGCTGCCCGATCGTGAGGGCGAACAGGCCGACCAGGACGATCGTCACGTCCGCCGCCAGCACCCACAGCTCCTCCACCGGTCGAGGGAACTCGAGGAGCTGGACGGCGGCGAGCATGAGGCCCTGACAGCCGAGGAGGGCGATCGCGAAGGAGGTCCAGGCCAGGCCCGGCCGTGGGTTGACCCGCCACGCGGCGTAGCAGGCGACCGCCGCGACGAGCGCCGCAGGAGAGACGATCACGCCGCCCAAGCGCGCGGTGCTGGCGAGACGGTCGTCGCTCGTGGCGAACGTGCTGAGCGCGAGCACGGGAACGAGCACGACGCCGAGGACCAAGCCGGTACGCCGCCAGGTCCACGTCCCCGCGGGTATACGCGCTGAGCTCATCCATGCCCCCCAGTCCCCTGGTACGGGTGCTCGACGTCTCTCCCCGATGAGCCGTCGGTGGGCGGCCGTGGCCACCACCCCCGAACCCCTTCAGAAACCGCTTGAAGGTAGTGCGGGACCGAGATTCCCGCCCTTACGCACAGTGACGCTATACCTGATTTGAGGGAGCGGTCATCGAACGTCCGAGGCCGTTCGGCGGAGGGTGCTGTGGACCCAGCTGGTCTGGACCAGCGAGGCGATCACCAGCCGCCCGGTCGGTGCCCGCGTCACCGTGGGGGAGAGGACGCTGGCGCGAGAGGATTCGGACTTCCCTCGGGGGACTGCTGGGGAAGCGCTGGCCGAACAGCCCTCCCGCTCTTCGGCTACCTCCCGAGCGGCTGGTGGCCGGTCCAGCATGCTCCCGCGGCCGGGAGGGGGCATCCCCAAATCTGGGTGAGCGGCGCGAGAGGGGTGGCCCCATGGTCGCGCTCCCGCAACGATGGCGCAGACGGAGGGGGCCGTCGCCAGCATTCAGCACACGGCCGACACGGGGTGAGGCATGGCAACATCGCCGACAGGGGAGAGCCTGCGCGTCCTCGTCGCCTCGGACCAGGCGTTGATCGCCGAGGCCGTGCGCGCGGCGCTCGACAGCCGAGGGCACGACGTGATCGTGGTCCGCTGGCCCGGCGAGAAGACCGGCGCGCCCCGACGCCGACCTGCGCCGCCCGCCCCGATGTCGCAGGTGGGTCTGCTGCTCAGCGACCTCGACCGCTGGTCGAGGATCAAGGCCGCGATGCTCCTGGTCGAACGCATCCCCGTGCCATGGGCGGTGCTGACCACCTCGCCTCGAGGGCCCGCCTGGGGCGCCATCCTGTCGGTCGGTGCTCGGGTGGTCCTGCCGGGGTCCACGCGCCTGGACCACATCACCAGCATGCTCACCCTCGTGGTCAGCGATGAGCTGCGCATGCCCGACGCCGAGCGCAGCGAGCTCGAGACGTCCTGGGAGGAGATGCGGGCCCGGCACGACGCGGTGGCCGAGCGCCTTGCCACCCTCACGCCACGCGAGGGCGAGGTGCTGCGCCTCATGTACGCCGGCTCCTCGGTCGCCCGGATCGCCGAGATGCTGGAAGTGGCGCCCGCGACGGTGCGCAGCCAGGTGAAGGCAGTGCTGCGCAAGCTCGACGTCAACAACCAGCTGGCCGCGGTCGCCGCCTTCGACGACGTGATGGAGGTCCGCCCGGCCGCCTATCGGCTGCCGACGCCCCGCACGTCCGAACCGGTCGACCCGGCCAAGCCCGCGAAGCCCGCCGTCCACTGACCCCGGACCGCCCGGCAGTCGCCCGGCGGTCCAGGATCGAGTCTCCGACCGAGCGTCAGAGCGCGGGCGGCCGCCAGCCCACCTGGTGGGCGAGCCCGACCGCCGCCAGCTGCGAGGAGACCTCGAGCTTGGCGAGGATCGCCTTCACCTGGGTGCGCACGGTCGCCTCGGACACGACGCTCAGCGCGGCGATGTCGTGCACCGTGCGGCCCTGCATCAGGCGACCGAGCACCTGCGACTCCCGAGCGGTGAGCATGGAGAGCCGGCCCATCAGCTCCTGCAGCTGCGAGCGCTGCTGGTGCCACGTGCGCAGGAGGTCCTCGCGCTCCTCGTGGGTCAGCACCGGCAGGCCCTCGTTGATCCGGCGGACCGTCGCGAGGATGCCGCTCAGCGGCTGCGCCTTGGACAGCACCGTGCGGGCGCCGTACCTGATCGCCTCGCCCCAGCGGCCCCGGTCGGCGGACGCGGTCACGACGACCACGTTGATGCCGGCCTTGGCGAGCGGCGCGATCAGCCGGACGCCGTCGCCGAAGCCGCCCAGGTCGAGGTCGAGCAGCACGATGCGCGGCCGGAGGCGGACCACCGACGACAGCAGCGCTCCGGGTGAGCCCGAGTTGTCCGGAACGGCGATGCGCCGGACGTCGTACCCCTCGACGGAGAGGACGAGCTCGAGTGACTCCGCGAAGAGCATGTGGTCCTCGACGATGAGGATGCGCAGCTTCGCCCTGGTCGATGGCGGCTGGGTGACGGGCATCGTCATGGTCATGCCCGGCGCTCCCCGCGGAGCTGCGGCTGTCGCGTCGAGAAGGTGGTGGAGCCCGGGGTCATCCCCAGGCTGAGACGGTTGTGGGCACGTGTGCCCGGCGCCCTGAACGAATACATCTTCGGCCCCCCTTGTGGCTGATGTGGGGCGACCCGCTTCCGCTGCGGCCGCTGCACGCCCCCGAGGGCGACTCCCCTGCTGTGTCCAAGTCCCAACACGAAGGTAGCCATCTACCGGCCGCATACCGCATGAGGCGGATGCCTTACCCCAATTTTGGGATCAGGAGTCGGAGCCACGCCGTTTCGTACATCCGAGCCCTCCCTAAAACTGGGGCATGCGCGGTGACGTCGATCTCAGGCGCCCGGACAGCCCTGAGGATCGAGGGGGAGTCAACCCGGCCGCGAGGCCACGACGGGATGCGGGGCAAGAATGTCCGGATCGGAGCCGGCAGGACAGTACGGCGTTGCGGTCGCCTCGGAGCATGCGCTCGTCGCGGACGCAGTGCGGACGAGCCTCGCGGACCGTGGCTTCGAGAGCACCGTGCTGAGGTGGCCGGGCGAGCGGCTCGCCGGGCCGCGCCGACCAGCGCCCTCGCGGGCCGGGCCCGACGTGGGACTGCTGATCAGCGACCTCGACCGCTGGACGCGGGTGCGCGCCTCGACGCTGCTGCTGAGCCGCGTGCCGGTGCCCTGGGTGGTCCTCACCGGAGCCCCCGACGGGCCGATGTGGGGCGCCGCCCTCGAGGCGGGCGCCACCCTCGTGCTGCCCAGCAGCACGGGCTTCCAGGAGGTCTGCGACGCGCTCCTCGTCACCGCTCGCGGTGAGCTCACCACGCCTGCGCCGGAGCGCGAACGGCTGGTGGGCCTCTGGGAGGCGCTGCTCGAGCGGCGCGAGGTGGTCGGCCAGCGGGTGCAGTCGCTCACGCCGCGCGAGCACGAGGTGCTCACCATGCTCTACGCCGGTGACCCGGTCGCCCGGATCGCCGAGCTGCTGGAGATCTCGCCGGCGACCGTGCGCAGCCAGGTGAAGGCGGTGCTGCGCAAGCTGCAGGTCAACAGCCAGCTCGGCGCGGTCGCCGCGCTCGACGACCTGATGGAGATGCAGGAGCTCGAGGGCGTCGCCATCTAGTCCGAGCCGTCGTTACGGGGTCTACCCACTATGGGTGACCTCCCCGGTCGAGCGATCGATACGTCCCGCGCGCTCCACAGGGTGGGGCGACAGCCGGAGGGAGAAGTGGATGAACGTCTTACGCCATCAGCACTGGCCTCGGCCGAACCTGTCGCTCGTCCTGGGCGTCGCACTCGTGATGTGCGGCATGGCCATGCTCATGCTCCGCTGATCGGCGCCGGGCGATGGAGCGAACGGTCAGGATGCTCGGCACCCGCGGCGTGCCGGCAGCGCACGGCGGCTTCGAGACCGCGGTCGAGAACATCGGCCTCCGCCTGGTCGACCGGGGCTGGCGGGTGGTCGTCTACTGCCAGGACGACGACCCCGCGGCCGTCGTACGCACGGACACCTGGAAGGGGATCGAGCGCGTCCACGTGCCCTCCCGCTACCCGGGGGCCAAGGGCACGCTCTGGTTCGACACGCTCTCGGTGCGGCACGCGGCGCGGTATCGCGACGTCTGCGTCACGTTCGGCTACAACTCCGCGATGCTGACCGCGCTGCTGCGTGCGCGCGGGATCCCGAACCTGATCAACATGGACGGCATCGAGTGGAAGCGGGCCCGGTGGACGGGCAGCCAGAAGGTGTTCCTCTACGGCCAGGAGCGGGCCGCCTGCCACCTCGGCAGCCACCTCATCGCCGACCACCCCGAGATCAAGCGTCACCTCGCGACGCGGGTCTCGGAGGAGAAGATCAAGACCATCGCGTACGGCGCCCCCACCGTGGTCGACGCGCCGGTGGAGCCGCTGCTGCGGCGCGGGCTGTCGCCGGGCGACTTCCTCACCCTGGTCGCCCGCCCCGTGCCGGAGAACAGCATCCTCGAGGTCCTCCGAGCCTTCTCGAGCCGCTCCTGGGGCCGCAAGCTCGTCGTCCTCGGCGACTACGACCGGGCCGACCCCTACCAGCGGGCGGTCCTGGACGCGGCCAGCGATGAGGTGGTCTTCCTCGGCGCCATCTATGACACCGACACGGTGGAGGCGCTGCGGTTCCACTCGGTGGCCTATCTCCACGGCCACCAGGTCGGCGGCACCAACCCGTCGCTCGTGGAGGCGCTGGGCTGCGGCAACCCGGTCATCGCCCACGACAACCGCTACAACCGCTGGGTGGCCGGCGACGCCGCCCTCTACTTCTCCGACGAGAACGGTGTGGTCGCCGCGCTCGACCGCGTGCTCAGCGACCCCGCCGTCGCGCCCCGGCTCGCCGCCGAGGCGCGGGCCCGGCACGCCGCCGAGTTCACGTGGGAGCGGATCACCGACCAGTACGAGACGCTGATCCGCGCGTTCATGCCGGCACGGCGCCGACGTACCGTCGTCGCGGTCCGGCCTTCGGTTGCAAGCGGCGCAGTGCTGAGGGCGAGAGCGACATCCACCGACGGGTCTATACGAGCCGGATCGCGCCGATGAGTCAGGTGAGACTCCGCGTGGTGATGCCAGTTCACAACGCCTCGCAGTATGTCGACGAGGCATTGCGCAGCGTCCTAAAGGATCTGGTAGACGACGCAGAAGTGGTGATCGTGGACGACGGATCGACAGACGCGACGGCGGCGATCCTCAAGCGCTATGTCGAGGCAGACGCACGGGTAACAGTGCTCACCAACCCTGCACCGACTGGCGTCTCTCGTGCACTGAACCAGGCGATCACCCGTCCGGGATGCCCGGAGTTCGTCGCAGTTGCGGAGCACGATGATGTGACACTTCCGGGCCGATTCGCCGCGCAACTGGCGGCCCTTGACGACGCGCCCGATCTAGGCGCGGTCTCGAGCGTCGGGCGTTACGTCGGTCCGGACGGCCGCATAGTCGGTCGCTTCGCGTCGGGACCCATCAACATCGAGGAGTTCGAGGAGCAGAGGGCCCGCGGGAAGGCGATCCTCATCCCACATCCGTGTGTGATGTACCGGCGCGCTGCATTGGATGACGTCGGTCTATACGACTCATCTTTCGATGGCGCCCAGGATCTCGAGCTGTTCAACCGTCTCATCTATCTGGGCGGATGGCGCGTTATGACCCTCACCACGCTTGGGATTCACTACCGCATGCACGCAGAGTCAATGTCGTTCGCGAAGATGTCAGCGCAGCGAGCCGTGGACAACTACATCTGGTATCGAAACAGGCAAGTTCTGGACAACCAGCCCTACGTAAATTTCGAGCAGTGGTGCCGAGAGCGCAAGTTGACTGCGCGTCAGCGGCTCATGTACGCGCGACGAGATCGCGGTGCCCTTCTATATCGCCGAGCCGGCCTCGCCTGGTTGACGAGACGTCCGATCTCCTTCGCACTGAATCTACTCGGCGCGGCGCTCCTGCACCCCCGTTGGGTTCTGCTGAAAGTGCGAGTCGCTCGCGGATGAGCCGCGATGATGGAAACCGACGGTGCCGCCTCCGACGCTGACGGTCGAGCAAGGCGTCACTGCATCGTCGACCGGTGGAATGTGCTGGCGCCGACGGTGCGAGCGAGTCGTCGACCGTCGAATACCCCCCTCCAAGCCGCAGTTAGTGGCGAGATCGGGTGGAGGAACTGTCGCCGCCCACCGCGCAGCAGGATTCGCAGGGCGGACTGGACTGTGCTTCGCCGCCACTTGCGCTGACGCTCAGTCGACAGCCACTTCGCCGCGAAGATCTGCCGGTTGCGGATGTTGTAGTAGTAGTAGGTGGCGGACTTCGCCCGCGCCCCGACAGTCGTGTGAGTCGCGCCGCCTTGATGGACGGCGGTAGCCTCGGCAATGACCACAATCCTTCCACCCGCGGCGTCCACCCGGGCGCAAAGGTCGACGTCTTCCCAGTAAAGAAAATAGTCGTCATCGAATCCGCCGACCCGCTCCCACAACGCGACGCTGACTAAAAAGCAAGCCCCGGTGACCCAATGAACGACGGCGCTGGGGGTTTGCCGCTCAGGTCGAGCGGCAGACTGCATGTCGCCTGTGTCCAGATTCAGGATGTTGCCTGTCGACGTCGTGATGCCGGCGGGCGAGATGATGACCGGTGCAACTAGGGCCGAGTTATCGCGCCTCGTCGTGTCCAATAGCATTTCCACCGACCGCCTGTCGATACGTGCATCCGGGTTGAGGAATAGGAGAAAACGCGCTCCTTGGGCAATCGCAGCCCGGGCGCCGAGGTTGTTGCCGGTGCCGTAACCGGTGTTGACCGCAGGAAACACGCCAGCCCATCCTTCTTCCTCACATTGCGATTGGACCGTCCTGCGCACGTCATCGGTTGAATGATTGTCGACGACGACCACCTGGGCAGGGTCGAGGTCTCGGCCCACATCGACGAGGTTGTGGCGGAGCAAATCTGGAGGCCCAAAGTTCACCACCACGATGGCGAGGTCGCCGAATTGAGTTCGGTCCCCGACCTCGGTCGGCAAGTCGTTGCCCACGTCGGCCTCATTCCCGGTGTTCACGGTGCGTCCAGGTTCGGCACCTCAGCCGCCGAGTCTCGTCGGAGGGCCGCTCGGAAGACGGCGGCGTGGGCCTTCCCTGCCTCACTCCACGATCGTGCGTCGAGATTGGGCCGTGAGTTAAGGGTCCGATTCTGCGCTCGCACCAGCGCCGCGCGGATGTCGTGCATGGTGAGGTCTCCTCTGAACATGTGCACCCAGCCCGGCCCGACCTCCGCGGCCAATTCCCGCGTCACGGGATTCTCCGGCACCAGAACTGGAGTGTCGAGCGATAAGGCCAGAAGCACGGCACCTGAGTTATGCATTTCTCTGTAGGGCAAAACCACGAGGGAGGACTGCAAGATTTCACGTGCGAGTGTCGCGTCGTCCACATATTCCAGCAGATAGCTGATCCGGTGGTCACGGGCCGCCCGCATCCGAATTAACTCCCCGAGTTCCTTGTCGGACGGTGCGCCCACGAAGCGCAACTCGACATCGAGATCACGTTTATCAGCGGCCAGCTTTAGCAGGCCGTCGATCCCCTTGTATTTTCGAACGAGCCCGAAGTAGAGAAGGCGGCGGCTGTGCCGGCCAACGGCTACCCGGTGTCCGGCGTACCAGTCGCGGTAGTGGCCGTGCCGAATCGTCCTGGTGGGACAGTCGAGCGGCACTGGAGTGTGGTCGTTGAGCCGGATGACTGCAACGGTGAGCCGGTCGATCGCGTCGAGAAGCGCTTGGTCCCATCTCGAGAGGCCAGCGGGCCGGTCAGTGTTATGCCACGTCCGGACGATGACTGTTCGCGTTAGGGCCAGTCTCAACACCATCGCGGTGGTGAGCGTCCGGCGGGCCAGACGACCGAGGGGTCGATGACCGCCAATCGTGACCTCGGGCCAGTGAATGTGGAGGACGTCGTAACGACCAAAGATCGCACGGCGGAAGCTGAAAAGATGGATCTCGACGTCACTCCGCTCGTGTAGGGAGTCGATCAACTGCACGATGTAGGGATTGGTGGTGCTCAGAACCGCGCCAAGCGATTCCATCACCCGAATGCTGCCAGCGGATCGGCCTGCATTCACCATGCCGTCGTCGGACCTTCCACCCGTTGATGCGACACCGAATGCGCGTCCGCGTACCAGCCCTTCACGATCGCTGGTAGCCGGTCAACCGACCAACGCCGGTGCGGTTGGCCCTCGCTAGCTGCGGCACGCACCATCTGAGCGCAAACAGCCCCCACGAGGTCTTCATCGAGCGACACAGGGAAAGCATTCTGGTCAGCCAGGACCGGTGGGCCGCCCAACGGCAGGCACACGACCGGGAGCCCGATCGAGCTCGCCTCGGCGACGGCCCATCCGGCTTGGTCGTGCATAGACGGGAAGAGCATCACGTCAGCGGCGGCCATCGCCTCTAGCACCTCAAGTCGGTCACGATGCCCGTGGAAGGCAACGCGATTCGCTACGCCAAGTCGCCGCGCTTGCCCCTCAAGACTTGCTCGCAGCGGACCATCGCCATAGACGTCGAGGTGCCACCCGGCAAGGTCCGATCGCGCGATTGCCTGCAATGCGAGCGTCGCGCCCTTCAAAGGGATGAGGCGACCGACGAAAATTGCGGTTCGACCTCGCCCGTCACCCGTTCGCGGCAACCTGTTGGGAAGCGCCGCCAGGTCGAGGGCGGCGTTGGGTTCCACTGTCACATTCGACGACCGGCGGAAGCGATGCGCGACTTCGGCATTCTGAGCGACGACCAGATGAGCGTGTCGGGCCGCTGAATCGCCCCAGAGGCGGCGTGGCACGCGCAGAAGAGTTTCTCGGACCAGCTCGGTGACCACTCCGCGGACCCCCAGCCACTCTCGCAGCCGCCAGAACGGTGCCTGCGAGGCTCCGCCGACCGGGCCCCAGATCAGAGGGACGTCATTGAGAGCAGTGAGCCCACAGGGCATCCAGTCGTTTGCGAACGTCACGTGGTGGGCGACGTCGAATCCGACCTCTTTGTGAAGGCGCCGGGCCGTGCGGCTCAAGAGGACCTGCCACAAGGGGTAGAACCAGTAGATGTCGAACGGCCTTCGCAGGAAGCGGACGACCCACCCCGGCGGGTCCAACGGGACGACCCGCAGGTGGGCTGTGAGGTCGGGCCTCGTCGAGAGCTCGTGCTCGATACTCGGGACGAAGCGCTTGCGACAGATCACCCACACGTCATGTTCTGCGGCTGCCGCGGTAGCGAACGCCCAGCCGGCACCGGCCTCTGGCCCGCCGGTCGGGCCACATTGGTAGGCGCCCATCAGGATCTTCAGACGACCCTGGGGCGGCATCGTCTGCGGGACCTGCGCTTCTCGAAAGCCCCGAATCCCGGGGGACTGCGCGGAGGTCTGGGCGGTGGACTGCGTCGACTCCAACAGATCGTCCCTTGCTCCAGGACCGGTGAGACCTGCTCTGTCATCACACCGATCTCGCTTGTTCGGCCGACCTCCGGACCGGTTCGAGAGCGACGTTAAAGACCGCGCATCCCGACGGAGTGAACACTTCGCTCGCATACCCAATGTGAGGGGTGTGAAATAGCAGATCAGAGGGCGTCCTTCCAGTCCTCACACAATGACCGACATGAACGCGCAGCGGCCTCATCAGGAAGTCACCGAGCGCTTCGGCGCACGTGGGCGCGCAGCGATCATTGTCGTGGGGCTTGTACTAGTGCTAGCCGTTACGGCAGTCTTCGTCGGCCTGATCGGCACCTCCCGATCCGGAGTGTCAGGGTCGGGACCGTTGCCACCTGTGAGCGCCGCCACGCCGACCGCGAGCCCCATCGGGCCGGGTTACTCGACCTCGGCCCCGACGCCGCGTGCCGCGCCAAGGAACGGCAAGCACGCGCCCGGCGTCGCTCCGACGAGGGGGCCGCACAAGACGTTGGCTCCTGTTCCGATGAACGACACTGGTCGGCCTGGCCCCGGAATCACCGCTGAGATGACATCGGTTCGCGCCGTGGAGTCCGAAGCGATAGTTCCCGGTGACGTCGCCGGCCCCGCGATCGAAGTGCAGCTCAGGATCAGCAACGATCGAAAGCGACCGCTCGACCTCACGCAGGCGGTGGTCAATCTGTACTACGGCGCCGCAAGGACGCCCGGCCAGCCGAATGACTCGGGGAGCGCGATCCTTCCCCGCTCGGTTCCCGCCAGGAAGGCTGCTAGCGGGACCTGGGTCTTCCGCGTACCAGTCGACCAACGAGCCTCGGTAACCGTTGAGCTGGACCTCGGTGTGAGGCACTCCGTCGTGTTGTTCCGGGGACAGGCACCGCGCGCCTGAACCAGCCGCAGGTGGGATCGATGGCCACGACGCGTCGTTCCATCGCGTACGGACCCTCATCACCGGTTCGACGGTCGACTGTTCCGCGACTCGTCCGACGAGGCACATCGATCAATCGCAGGTCCGTGTCTCGACGTCCGCACGCCCGGTTGCGCGGCTCGTCTCTATCGATGCTCGAGGCGTCCGTCCTGCGCTGGACGGGGAGTGATGCTGGTGCGTCATCAATCTCGATGAACGTCAGGGGGGATCGCTCGGCGCGCTCCGCCAGGCAGACACGATCTGCGCAAGAAGGTCGAAATCCCTGGGCTCTCGGGCGGCCTCGGCGGCGAAGAAGTTGTGAGGTTCCAACATGCTCGGTTACAGGGCTCGATCACGCGGCATCCTCGGAGTGGTAGCCAGCATCACGCTTGCAGTCGTGAGCCTGACGGGACTCCCGGCGACGCCAGCATCGGCGGACACCCAGCCCGCCGATTCGTCGACGCCGGCAACCGTGTCTGCCGATCCGCTGCCGACCGTTCAGATCAACGGAGTCGTGCGGAAGCAGGTCATCGTCGGCAACACCGTCTACGCCGGTGGTGAGTTCACCAGCGCGCGGCCGGCGGGATCGCCGGCCGGCAGCAACGAGACACCGCGCAGCAACATCCTCGCCTACAACCTTTCGACGGGCGTCCTCCTCACCGGCTTCGCGCCGAGTGTCAACGGGCCAGTTCTGGACATGTCGCTGTCGCCGGACAAGACGAAGTTGTACATCTCGGGGTCCTTCAGCACCATCAACGGGCTGAATCGACGTCGGGTCGCTCAGTTCAACTTGTCCAACAACGGCGCTACCGCCACCCTCACGGATTGGTATCCGAACGCGAACGGGACGGTCAACGGGGTCTATGCGACCAACAGCTCCGTCTATCTCGGCGGTGCCTTCACGGTTGTGCGAGGCGTAGCGCGGACCCGATTGGCGGCAGTCAGCGCCTCTGGAGCCAATCCGACGCTGCTGCCGCTCAGCGCAGAGATTCCCGACTATCGGGTCCAGGACCTCGTGGTGTCGCCGGACGAGTCGAAGGTGGTCATCGTCGGCAACTTCACCCAGGTCAACGGTTCGTCGCAATTCGCTGATGGAATGGCCATGCTCGATGTCGCCACCAGTCAGGTGCTCTCACTCCCGGTCGGGAATCTGGTGTACAGCAGCGGTGGAAGTGCGGGTTTCCTCGACGTCGAGACTGACGGCACGTCCTTCTACGCATCGGCGTGGAACTACGCCGGCCACGGCAACATCGAAGGTGCCTTCAAGGCGGACTGGGCCACGGGAAGTCTGACGTGGATCGAGGACTGTCACGGCGACACCTATGCCGTCTACCCAGTTGGTGACGTCGTCTACGAGGCGAGCCACAAGCACTACTGTGGAAACAGTGGCGGGTTCCCGCAGACCGATCCCTGGACGTTCCACCACTCGACCGCCGTCACCCAGGACGTCCGCGGCACGAACACGGCCGACATCTACGGCTACCCCGACCACCCCGGTGAGCCCCGTCCGGAGTTCCTCGACTGGTACCCCGACTGGTCCATCGGGAGCTTCACGGGAGCCAACCAGGCCGTGTGGACGGTCACCGGCAACGACGACTACGTCCTCTACGGCGGTGAGTTCCCGCGCGTGAATAACGTCGCCCAGAGTGGCCTGGTCCGGTTCGCCCGCCGAGAGATCGCGCCGAACAAGGTTCCGCCCACGCAGAATGGCTCCAGGGGCTGGAACCCGAGCGTGGTATCGATCGCGGGCGGCACGGTCCGGGTCGCTTGGCCAGGCAACCCCGACCGTGACAACGCGACGGTGACCTACCGGCTGTACCGGGGCTCGCTGAGCAACTTGGTGTACGAGAAGACAGTCTCCGGCTACCACTTCTGGGAGTTGCCGCAGAACAGTTTCATCGACACGGGACTGACGCCGGGCAGCACCCAGCAATACCGCGTCGAAGCCGTCGATCCATATGGCAACAGAGCCGGATCGAACTGGATCTCCGTCACGGTTGCCGACGGCGCACCACTGTCGTCCTATGCACTGAAGATCCTCAACGACTCACCGGTCGACTACTGGCGCATGGGTGAGTCGGGCAGCACGTCGATCGACTACGGCGGCGGCTACGACCTCACCAACGACAGCGGCGTCACGGGCGGCGCAAGCGGCGCCATCGTCGGCGATAGCGACCCGGCATCGACCTTCGCGGGGAGGTCAGACGGGCGATCGAGCACGAGCACGGCTGTTCCCGGCCCGAACACCTTCGCTCTGGAGGCGTGGATCAAGACGACCACAAACAGGGGCGGCAAGATCATCGGCTTCGGCAGTGCTAGTAGCGGCAACTCGAGCAGCTACGACAGACACCTCTACATGCGCAACGATGGTCGGCTGGTCTTCGGTGTCTACCCCGGCGCGGTGCGCACCGTGACCTCTTCGGCCGCGTACCGAGACGGTCAGTGGCACCAGGTCGTGGCGCAGCTCTCCTCGGCGGGCATGGAGTTGTACGTGGACGGGGTTCGTGTGGCCCAGCGGGCTGACGTCACCGGCGCGCAGAGCTACAACGGCTACTGGCGGGTCGGTGGCGACAACCTCAACGGCTGGGACTCGGTTCCGAGCAGCGTCAACTTCGCTGGCACGATCGACGAGGTCGCGGTGTTCGGCCAGGCCCTCTCGCGGACCACAATCCGCCAGCAGTACCTGGCCTCAGGTCGGACGCTGTCCAACCTGCCTCCGACTGCGTCGTTCACCTCGTCGACGCGGGCACTCGACGCGACATTCGACGCCAGTGAGTCCGCGGATCCCGACGCCGGTCCATTGACATACAGCTGGGACTTCGGTGATGGCTCGCCGGCGGGGTCGGGCATGACGCCCTCGCACACCTACGCCGCGGCCGGCACGCGCACGGTGACGCTCACGGTCACCGACGAGGAAGGCGCCATCGCCACGGTGTCGCACACAGTGACAAGCACCGACCCGAACCCGATGCCGAGCGACGCCTATGGCGCGGCAATCTTCGCCGCTGATCCTCAGTTCTACTGGCGTCTCGATGAGACATCCGGAGCGACCGCCGCCGACTCGTCCTTCACCGGCTCCGACACCGGCGCCATCCGGAACGGAGTGACGCTTGGCCAGCCCGGTGCTCTCCTGCACCAGGCCGGCACGGCAGCCGCGTTCAACGGCAGCAACGGTCTGATCGTGGACTCCTCGGCGATGACGAACCCGGGCGCCTTCACGAACGTCCTCTGGTTCAAGACGTCGACGACAAGTGGGGGCAAGCTGATCGGGTTCGGCGACGCGAGCAATGGTGACTCGAGCAACTACGACCGACACACCTACATGCTCGACACCGGTCAGCTCCGATTCGGCGTGTGGACCGGTCAGGAGAACACGATCACTTCGCCGAACTCCTACAACGACGGCAACTGGCACATGCTCGTGTCCTCGCAGTCGAAGTCGGACGGCATGCGCATGTACGTCGACGGCCAGCTGGTCGGCACCAACGGTCAGACCGAAGCGCAGTCGTACACGGGCTACTGGCGCATCGGTGGTGACACCACGTGGGGCGGTAGCAGCAGCCGGTACTTCAACGGCAACCTCGATGAGGTGGCGCTCTTCAACACTGCCGTCGATGCGGCGCAAGTGGCGGCTCTCTACACGAAGGGCACTCAGAACGAGAGCCCGACCGCTCGTTTCACCATCGCCGCCGACGACCTTGGCGTCACCCTCGATGGCTCTGCGTCGAGCGATCCGGAAGGCCCGGTCGCGAACTACGCATGGGACTTCGGCGACGGCGGCACGCAGTCGGGGGCCAGCTCGACTGCTTCTCACACCTATGCCGCGCCCGGCACCTACACGATCAAGCTGACCGTGGCAGACGGTGACGGCGTGACGGACACCCAGACGCACGACGTCACGGTGGCGGCCAATCAGCCTCCGACCGCGGAGTTCACCACCACCGCCTCCAAGTGGACAGTGGCGGCAGACGCGAGCGCGTCCAGCGATGACAGCGGCATCGCCTCGTACGCGTGGGACTTCGGTGAGTCCACGGGGTCCGGTGACGTGCGTACTGGCAAGACGCCGTCATACACGTACGGCGCTGCCGGCACATATGCGGTCACCCTGACGGTGACCGACGACGACGGTGTGAGCCGCTCCGTCAGTCACGATGTCCAGGTGCTCGGCAACCAGCCGCCCGTGGCTGCCTTCACTGCCACCGCGGACAAGCTGTCGGCATCGGTAGACGCGGGTTCCTCAAGCGACCCGGAAGGCGGGGCGCTGACCTATCAGTGGGACTTCGGGGAGTCGGTCGGTGGCGGTGACACGCGGACCGGTGAGACTGCTTCCTACACCTACGCGGGAACGGGCACGTACACGGTGACGTTGACCGTTACGGATGACGAGGGCGAAGCGCGGGTCGCGACGCAGCAGGTCGAAGTCACCGGAAACCAGTCGCCCACCGCTTCCATCGGGTCGCCCATGGTGACTGGTCTCAAGGCCTCCGTCGACGGCTCGGGCTCGAGCGACGCAGACGGCACGGTCGCCTCCTACCTTTGGGACTTCGGCGCTACAGACGGCGCCAGCGATCAGGCGACGGGGAAGACGGCGAGCTACACCTATGCCGCGGCCGGCACGTACACCGTGACATTGACCGTGACCGACGACGACGGTTCGACCGACACCGCGGAGACGGTCGTGACAGTGGACGACGGCGTGCTGGCGCTTGACTCGTTCGCTCGGAGCGCCACGAGTGGATGGGGGAGTGCCGACTACGGCGGTGCCTGGACCTCCATCGGTCTGGCATCACGCTTCTCGGTCTCGGGAGATCGAGGTCTCCAGTCCCTGGTCGGCACGAATCTTGAAGCCGATCTTGCCTCCGTCTCGGCACGGGACGTCGACGTGGCCGTCAGCGTGGGGCTCGACAAGCTGCCTTCGAGCACGCTGCAGACCTGGGTGAACACACGGAAGATCGGCAGCACGGCGTATGGAGCGCGGCTCCGATTCAACCCTGACGGCACCTACGGCCTCCACCTGACGCGTGACAACAACCCGCTGGTCGGCACGAATGCGTTTGCCGGGCGTACGTACACACCGGGCGATCGGGTTTGGGTCCGATTCCAGACGGAGAGCACCTCCGCGACGACAACGGCGCTGCGGGTGAAGGTATGGCAGGTCGGCACGACAGAGCCGACCGCCTGGACGTACACGACGACGAACTCGACTGCGGCGAACCAAGCGTCCGGGTCGGTGTCGCTCAAGTCATACACGGCGACGACTGGGGCCAACCCGATCGTTGTCTCGTTCGACGACCTGAGCGTCTCGGAGCTGCCGTGACCGTAGCCGACGGACGCACCATCACGGTGGCGGTGCTGACCTACCGACGACCTGCCGCACTAGCGGAAGCGCTGCTCGGCATCATCGAGCAAGTGGACCAGGTGCCAGAGTCTCGCCTCTTGGTCATCGACAACGATCAGGAGCCGAGTGCTGAGCGTGTGGTCGCCGCGGTCACTGCCGAGCATCCCCGAGTCTTCTATGTCCACGAGCCTCGGCCCGGGATCGCGACTGCGCGAAACCGCGCAATGATCGAATGCGGAGCCCAGGACCTCCTGGTGTTCATCGACGACGACGAGCGTCCGGCCGAGCGCTGGTTGATCGGGCTGGTCTCAACCTGGGATCGATACCGAGCTCCGGCCGTTGTCGGACCGGTAGTCTCCACTTTCCCCGGCCCGCTCGACCCGTGGATCACGGCAGGAGGGTTCTTCAACAGGGCACGCAGACCGACGGGGACGCTGGTAGGAACGGCAGCGACGAACAACCTTCTCCTGGACCTGGCTCAGATCCGTCCGCTGTCCTTGGCGTTCGACGAGAGCTTCGGGTTGTCGGGCGGCTCTGACACGGTCTTCACGCGCCAGCTGGTCGCCAAGGGAGGGCGCATCGTCTGGTGCGATGAGGCTCTCGTCTTTGACGCTGTGCCCAGCGACAGAACGACGCGGCGCTGGGTCACGGCCCGCGTTGCACGCATGGGCAATTCTGACGCCCGCGCTGCCGTCTATCTGGCCGATCGGGGGCCTGGCCGAGCGCTGGCAAGGGTGGCCCAGACAGTGCGGGGGTGCGTTCGCGTCGCGGCAGGATTGGGCCGAATGGTCTACGGCCGTGTGATCCGCTCGATCACCCACGATGCTCGGGGCACGCGCACCATGCTTCGGGGGGCAGGCATCATCCGCGGCGCATGGGGGTCGGTCGTCTATGAATATCGCCGTTCGTAGTACCCGACAGGAAGGATCTGTGGCCGCGGACGGCGGGTAGAAGCAGGACGGCGACTGCCAAGATGAGTTGGTCGATGCTACTGACGATCGGGCTGAAACCGATGTCCCACAGGGTTCGGAGGGCAAGGAAGAAGCCGATAGCCGAGCCGGTGCTACTCGCTAGCCCGAGACCGAGATAGTGAAGCACGAGTACGGCGATCGCAATCACGAGCAGCAGTCCGACAATGCTGTAAGCAGCCCAGAAGTCGCCGACCAATGAGTGCAACTCGAACTTCCCCTGTCCGAGCATGTACCGCTCGACGTAGCCGTTGTCCGGGTCATAGCCAAGGCGCGACATCCCGGTCTTCGCGACGAGGATGTCGGCGGGAGCGGGAACGGTGCCCGGCCCGAAGCCGATCGGGTTCGTTCTGAGCAATTCGACCGTGGCACCGATCTCTGGCCGGCCGCCGAGGATGAGAGACCCAGACAGCGCAATCTGCGCCTGGGTGCGGTCCTGTGCCGCTTCGCCGAGGTAGCCCTCGAGGGCCGCGCCGCTGAGCGCTCGATAGGCGCCATAGGCAAGCATCCCGACGAGTGCCACAGCCGTGATAGCCGAAGACGAGCGGTGGCTGAATCGGGGCCGGTGCTGCCAAGCGAGGATCACCGCGACCATGAGGAGGATGCCGCTGTCGGATCGACCGCCGGCAAGCGCGTTGCTCATCGCAAGCAATACCACCGCAAGCAGCTCGAACCATCGCTTGCCGGCGAGCATCGCCAACGCAAGGAGCAACACGGTCGTCGGCATGGCGAAACCCCATCGCCACACGTTCGTCGCGAGCAAGGGATTGGGATGGAGGGCGGTTGCCGCGAACATTCCCACCCCGTAGAGCGCAGCGACGACCCCCGTCGGCAGCACCGTTCGGCACCACAGCAAGGCGCCAACGGATGCGGCCGCTCCCATGAGGAAGACCATCTGAGCCCTGAACTCATGGCTGCTGGTCTGGTGCGTCATCCCCATCCACCTGGTCACCATCGGTGAGGCAACGAGAGCCGCCACCACGAGCGATCCGAGAACGGAGGCGCCGAAGAACCCACGGGCCGACGCGATCCAGACCGGGGTGAGCGCGAGGGAGAGCGCAGCACCAATGGTGATCGAGAAGGCGACTGGTTCGTTCACCCCAATCAGAAGCGGAAGTGCCGCCGCAACCAACCTGTTAAGGACCACCCAAGAGTCGGCCCTCCTGGTACGCGAGCGCGACGCCGACGCCCTACCACCCAGTCCGCCGCGCGGAACCAACTGGAGCGCCACGGCGCTACTCGTCCCGGCCGGAATCGGGCACGGGCTGCAGCGTCGGGATATCGGGTGCCGATGTCTTCGGTTGTCTGGCACTTCGGTCACGCCGGCTGGCCAGGTTCGCTCGGAATCGGCCGAACAGGCTGTTCCTCACACGGTGGCCGTAATAGCTTTCGTCAGCGGTGGCTCGGACGCGATTGGCCACGACACCCAGACACCGGGCCTCCACGGACTCCAGCGTCGCCAGCGCATCGGACAGTTGACCGCGGTGGACCTTCTGGCAGTTGGCAACCACGACAGCGCCATCGCAGAGACGCGCGAGGATCGTCGCATCGGCGACAGGAAGCAGCGGTGGTGCGTCGAGGACGATGAAGTCGTAGTCCTCGCGCATCCGGGTGAGCAGCATCTGCATCGGCCGCGAGCCGATGAGCTGACTCGGGTTGGGCGGCACTTCACCGAGGGTGAGGACGTCGAGGGTCGGCTGCGCCCAACTCTGGACGACGTCATGCAGCTCGGCTTTGCCGATGAGGATCGTCGTCAGACCGGCAGACCCCTCGAGATTGCAGTAGTCCGCTATGGCAGGGCGACGCATGTCTGCGTCGACCAACAGCACGCGTAGATCCTTCTCGGCAATGGCGAGTGCGAGATTGATCGACGTGGTCGACTTTCCCTCGCCGCCCACCGACGAGGTCATGACGATGCACTGCACGGGTGCCGATGCATCGAGAAACTGCAGGTTGGTCTGCAGCCGCCGATAGGACTCGGAGGCCACGCTACGTGGTGCGATCGCCGTCACGGCGCGCCCCATGCGCCCGCGTAGCACGGGGATGGTTCCGAGCAGGGCTGCGTCCGTGACCTGACCGATGTCAGTACCGCTGCGAATGCGGGTGTCGAACAAGCCGCGCACGACCGCCAGCGCCACTCCTGCGACCAGGCCGCCGATGAATCCGACGAGAACCAGAAGCCGCTTGTTCGGAGACACGGGGAAGGAAGGCGGAACAGCTGGAGCGACGACATCTACCCGCACCGTTTCCGCGGCACCCGATTCTGGCGATAGATCTGTGATCGTTTCCGAGAGGTGCTGAGCGACGGCGTTCGAGATGTCAGCGGCGAGTGCCGCGTCGGACGTGGTCGCCGAGATCTCGATGATCACCGTGTTGAGGGGCGTGGCTGCGGTGATCGAACCAGCGAGCGCCCTCGCCGACACGGGGAGGTGTAGCTCTTGAATGACCGGATCGAGAACCACGGGCATTGTTGCGAGTGCGACGTACGACTGCACGAGGCTCTGTGTGTAGGTGGTGCCCTGAACCAGTTCTTGAGTGTTGGCACCGCGAGACAGGGACACGAATGCCTTCGAGGTGGCACGGTATTGCGGCTCCGCCGACTCGGCCTGGTAGACGCCGAAGAAGGTGCCGACAAGTGTGAGAGCGGCGACGAGGTACCACCGCTTGCGCAGGGCGGCGATGTATTCGCGCAGATCCATCGAGCCTCTCTCCCACGTATGTTCGTCGAGTCGAGTCCCCATTCGGAAGGCGCCGCACAGCGATGCGCGGGCCTACCCCGTCGACTCATTGAGCACGCAATCGCGCTTGCTGGCCAAGCGTCGCGCGATCGGACGTCATGTCCCCCAAACTGGGGAAAGCCAGGCAGTGTGCGACGTCGTGGCTGCGCGGTGCCTACGGTGAGATCACAGCGCGAATTGTTGTCATGGGGACGCTCTCTCGGTTCGACGGCGGAAGCCTGCCCGAATGACACGCGACGGACCGATCAGTGGGGGATATACGCCGAGATGGTGACCATTCTCGTGGTTTGCACAGGGAACATTCGACGCTCGCCGGCGATCGAGGCGATCTTGCGGCAGGGGACCGACGCTGCTCCGGGCCTCGCGGAGGCTGGTGTGACCGTCGTCAGCGCCGGCACGGAGGCGTTGGTGGGAGAAGGCATCGACGGTCCGGTTGCATCCGAGCTGGCGAAGCTCGGCGTTGACGGGTCATCCCACGTCGCGCGACAGCTCAGAGCCAAGCACATCCGGCAGGCGGACATAGTCCTCGCCGCGGAGCGGGCGCACCGCAGTGCTGTTGTGCGGCTCGTACCGGCAGCGGTCCGGTACACGTTCACCGTGCTCGAGCTGGCGGCCCTCGGCCAACGAGTGGGGCGTTCGGCCGTCGGTGGTTCCGACGTCGCGACCCGCCTCATGAACTTGGTTGAGCTGGCACCTCGCGAGCGTGCCGCCCGGGTCGTCAGGAAGGCGAAAGTTGACGATCTGCGTGACCTCAAGCGTGCGAGCAACCGTGACGTCGCTCGGTTTCTCACTGAGCTGAGGGCGCCCGCGGAGACACTCCTGCGGCTGGTAGAGCCCGACTCCGTGTTGAGCATCGTGGGATCCGAGCCGAAGAGTGAGGCGGATATCAGGTCGACCGTCCGTCTGCCGCTCCGGTAACGCCATGGGCTTGCATTGGCGTCGTCGGCCCAAGCACGTAGGCCCTGCTGAGCGACTCGACGCAGCTGTCGCGGGCGTCCTTGCCGACGACCTCTGCTCCGGATGCGGCGCGTGTTGCCTTCTCGATGACGGCCTCGAGATGCGATTGCTGGACGGCTTCAGCCGACCGGTTCGAGTGAGGCCCCCGTCGGGCATGGCATTGACGACGTCGGAGGACCCAGCGCGAACCTTCGCGGCCATTTGCCCCGGCAGGTCGGTGAGGTCACCCCACCCCCGAGGCGTTCAGCGCGACCCGCTTCTCGGCAGCTACCTCGGAGTATGGGCCGCGTACGCTGCTGACCCTGCTGTCCGGCACGCAGGGTCGAGCGGGGGCGTGCTGACGGCACTAGCGGGCTGGCTCGTCGAGAACGGCGAGATTGTGCAGTTCGTGGGCGCGGGACCGTCCCTGGATGCTCGCCGTACGGTGCCCGTCAGCATCGGCACGAAGGAAGAGGCGCTCGCCGCGGCGGGATCTCGCTACGCACCTGTGTCGAACGCCGCCCGTGCAACCTTCGCGGCGAGCGACGGACTGATCGGCAAGCCGTGCGAGGCCTCTGCCGTGCGCGCTCTCGCCGAGCGCGTGGGATCCGCGCCGCTCGTTCTCTCGTTCTTCTGTGCCGGCACGCCCAACCAGTTCGCCACCGATGATCTTGTCGAGCTGCTCGGTCTACCGGACGCCGGCATCACGTCGCTCCGATATCGGGGCCACGGATGGCCGGGTGCTTTCGTCGCCTCCGACGGCAACACCGTGCGCTCGATGAGCTACGACGAGTCCTGGGGAAAGCACCTCGGGCCGACCATGCAATGGCGCTGCAAGCTGTGCGCGGACGGCGTTGGCGAATCCGCGGACATCGTCGCCGGCGACTTCTGGGACATCGACGAGCGGGGCTATCCGTTGTTCACCGAAGGTGACGGTCGAAGTGCCGTCACCGCTCGGACCGAGCGCGGCGCCGATGTGGTGCGACGCGCGATCGCCGCAGGCGTCCTGATCGCTGACGAGGTGGGAGCGGACGAGGTCGCGGCGGTACAGCCATCCCAACGGAAGCGACGGACCTCTCTGGCCGGCCGGCTGGCGGGGTGCCTTTCGGCGGGGCGTCGGGTGCCTCGCTACCACGGCTTCGGCCTCCTTGCGCTAGCCGCGCGGGATGTCCGCGAGAACCTCCGCGCCGCGCGCGGTGGACGACGCCGAATCGTCGCCTCTCGCCGGAGCCCCGTGCCCGACGACACCGATCGGAGGGATCGTGCGAGTACTGGTTCTCTGGGCGGATGACGAGTCGGCCAACCTGGGGGTCAGGGCGCTCGGCGCCGGAACCTCGGCGTTGGTACGCCGAGTTTGGCCCGACGCGGAGATCTCGTTCCTGAGCTTCGGTAGCAGGGCGGGCACCATGCGCATCGGGGGGCCTCGTCCCCTTATTGAAGAGCTCGTGCGGCCGTCCCACGGGGTCGTCGAGTGGTTGCGCACTTTCGACCTGGTCGTGGACCTCCGCGCGGGTGACAGCTTCACCGACATCTACGGACTGCGCCGACACACGACGATGAGTCTGGTAGCCGAGGCCGTTCACCGCGCGCGCCGGCCGTACGTCCTAGCGCCCCAGACGATCGGGCCGTTCGAGACTCGACGAGGCCGCATGCTCGCGCGGCGCACCCTGGCGATCGCAGCAATGGCTATGGCACGCGACTCAGCCAGCGCCAGCGCGGCGGCGGGACTCGGTCGCCCTGTAGACGTCCGCTCGACGGACGTGGTCTTCGCCCTCGGACAGCCGCAGACGGAAACCGTGCGGGACGTGGTGCTCAACATCTCCGGCCTGCTTTGGCAACCGGGCCCTCACGTTGACAGCCAGCACTATCGCTCGGTGGTGCAGGACGTCTACGAGGAGATGCGCAAGGGTGGCCGCAAGGTCACGCTCCTGGCCCATGTCGTGGATTCGCCGGTCGCAGACAACGATGTGCCGGCCATCAAGGAGTTCGCGGAGGTGGTCGGGCATGACGGCGAGACCGTCATCCCCTCCTCCCTGGACGAGGTGCGTGAGCTCCTTGCAGGGAGTCAGTTGGTCATCGGGTCGCGCATGCACGCCTGCCTGAACGCTCTGTCGGTCGGCACTCCCGCGATCCCGCTGGCCTACTCCCGGAAGTTCGCTCCTCTGCTCGCAGATCTCGGATGGGGCCACAGCGTCGACCTGCGCAGCGAACCGCGGCCACAGGATCGGGTCGTCGCCATCGTGGAAGCCGGGATCGCCCGTTCAGAGGCGGCCGGCGTCCGGCGGCGGGCGGAGGGCCTCATCGAGTCCGCCATCACCGCCCTACGGCACCTGTCGTGACCGTTTCGGCCGCGGAGCCGGCGAGTGACGGCGGACTCGGCCGGCGTGCGTTGCGCGGAGGGTTCGTTGTCATGGGTGGCCAGTTGGTCCGGATGGTCGTCCAAGTGCTCGCTGTCGTCATCCTCGCTCGGTTGCTCGACCCGCGCGACTTCGGCCTGCTAGCCATGGTGCTGTCCGTAGTGGCGGTCGCTGAGATCTTTCGGGACATGGGACTGTCAACGGCGGCGATCCAGGCGAAGGTGTTGACCCCCGAGCAGCGGGACAATCTGTTCTGGCTCAACAGCTGCATCGGATCGGGCTTGGCATTGCTGGCATTCGTGGCGGCCCCGCTAGTTGCCGACGTCTTCCATGAACCTGTGCTGGTGCCGATGACCAAGGTGCTCGCGCTCATGTTCCTGTTCAATGGCATGGCGACGCAGTACCGAGCAGATCTCACTCGCCGCATGCTCTTCGGCCGATTGGTCGTCGCCGATACTGCGGCGCCCGTCGTCGGGCTATTGGTCGCGACTGCGCTAGCCGTAGCAGGCGCGGGTCATTGGGCCCTTGTGGCACAACTGTTGACCCAGTACCTGACCGTCCTCGTTCTCGTCGTTGTCGGTGCGGGTTGGCTGCCTGGGCGACCGCGTCGAGACGTGCCCATGGGGGACTTCCTGAAGTTCGGCTGGACCATCGTCGGCTCGCAGTTGATCGGCTACGTCGCAAACAACACCGACTCCGTCATCATCGGCAGCCGACTGGGCGCCGGACCTCTTGGTCTCTACAACCGTGCCTTCCAGCTCGTGATGAGTCCGCTGGGTCAGCTACGGGGCTCAACGGGAACGGTGGGTGTTTCGCTTCTCGCGCGGGTGCAGGATGATCCGGGCCGCAGCCAGCGATACGTCGAGCGAGGACAACTCGCGTTGGGTTGCACGGTCGTGGCAGGTCTGGGGCTGATCATCGGCGGAGCCGAGCCGATCGTCGACGTGATGCTGGGCCCGAAGTGGGACGTTGCGACGATACTCAGTCTGCTCGCGCTCGCCGGCGCGTTTCAGACGCTCTCGCTCGTCGGCTACTGGGTGTACGTCTCCCAGGGGCTGACCCGAGACCTCATGCACTACTCGGTCGTCTCTGCCGTCATCAAGGTCCTGTGCGTCGTGGCCGGCAGTCGCTGGGGGGTGGTCGGCGTCGCCGTCGGCTATGCGATCGCGCCGGCTCTGTCGTGGCCGATCTCGTTCTGGTGGCTCTCCCGCCATGCCAATGTCAGGGTGGCGCCGCTGTACTCAGGCGCCGGCCGCATCGCCCTCATCACCAGTGTGACGGCGATGGGCGCGTGGGCTGGGGCGTCCATCTCGGACGACTCCGTGCCCGCCGTTCTCAGTTTGCTGGCATCGATCGGGTGTGGTCTGAGCGGCTATGCGCTGCTGGTCGCTTGCGTGCGGCCGATACGCGCCGATGCCATGATGGTTTTCGCGGCGACGCGAACGGCTATGCGGCGGAGGTAACTCCCCCTATTGCAGGGGAAGATGGAAGTCGAGCACGTAGTCGAGATCCCGAGATCGCTCCCGCAAGAACTTTGCCGGAACGCCACCGACGATTGCGTACGGCGCAACGTCCTTGGTCACGACGGCCCCGGCCGCCACCACAGCACCTTCGCCGATCGTCACGCCTGGCAGGATGGTGGCACGGGTCGCGACGTAGGCGCGGTCGCCGATGACCACCGGCCCACCTTGGACTGCAAAGTCGTGGGCGTCGGGGTTGTGCTCGAGCGTGAAGATCTGGACATGACCGCCGATGTTGACGTTGTCCCCGATCACGAGGGTGCGCCGCCCATCCAAGAAGCAGTCGTTGCCGATGATCGTGTGCGCGCCGATCCTCACCCCGTCGGGCTGGTAGAACGTCGCACGCCAGTGGAAGGAGGTATGCGCACCGATCCTCATGCCCAGGACGTTGCGGTACCACCAGAGTCGGAACGCGTGGTTTGGCACGCGGCCAACCAGAAAGGCACCGAAGAGTCGATAGCCCCGCGAGTAGCTGCTGAGCCGGTTACGAACGTGCCGGAGCGGTTGAGCGGCCAGAGGACTCATATCAGCCCCCGTTCGCTACTGACGTGTCAGCAGGGTCGGTGAGCTCGAGCCACCATTTCCGTAGTGCAAGTCCGAGCATCGCTGCCGCCAGCACCAGCAGCGTCGTGTAGGTGGGCAGGAACACCTCGGGCCAGGGGGTGAGGACGAACAACCAGATCAAGGCGCCGTAGTCGGTCGGAAGGATCAACCACTTCCGCAGCGGATGCTCTGTGCGGGGCGTTGCGCGGGTCGGGTCACGAGTCGCTCGCAGGAACGGCACCAGGATCAGACCGAAGTAGGTCACCGACTGCACCACCGAGAACGCGAGTGGTATCAGCAGCACCCGATGATCGTCTGCCGGAGGAAACCGGAACCAGGCGATCGCGACGGCCAGGTGCAGACTGCTGGTCTTGAAGCAGTCCACGGTGTGGTCGAGCCATTCGCCGCGAAGCGAGCCTCGGCCGCGAAGGCGCGCCAGCTGGCCGTCCACTGAGTCCATGACGTACCCGAATGCCAACAGCACCGCGACGAGAGGCCCCCATGACGGCGAGCTCACGGCGAGCAAAGCGATACCTGCGCCCGAGAGTGCCGCGCTGACGGCCGTCGCCTGGTCTGGCGTAAGCCCGATGCGGTGGCACGCCGCTGCCACGACCCGACCCGCTGGCCGGTTGACGTATCGGCCGTACGCCGCGGTCCCGGACGAAGGCTTCTGCGCTGCACGCAACTCAGCCAGGTTGGCCCGGAACGTGCGGGCGTGAGTGGCGCTCACGGTGGTCATGGCTAAGGCTCCATGAGTGCATCGGATCCGCTGCTCGGGCTCACGTCCAGCTCGGTCACCGGTTGCGGGCGGTGGCGCTGCCGAAGAATCGGGTCTTGACCTTGACGGCGGTGTTGTAGTGCCGGGCGAAGGACTTCTTGAGCACGTTGCCTTCCTCGGGAGCCCAACCCGTCGTCCGTGGGACGGTGCTCCCCACCTCGACGAGCTCGTAAGCGTAGGTAGCGATCGACTTGCGCGTGACGCCCGGGGGCAGGCTCATCTTCTTGAACCCATGGAAGGTGTGGTCGTCAGTGAGCATCAAGAGACCGCGGTTGAACGACGGCTCGATCGCGCGCGGTTCATCGTCGGGCTTGGCCTTGATCAGGAGCCGGCCGTCGTACTCCGGCTTCCAGTCCTTGTTCAGGTAGAGAAGGATGTTCAGCGTCCGCAACCAGTTGTCGTGGAGCGGGTGCATGTTGAAGTCGACATGGGTGTCGAGGTGTCCGCCGTCCCCGCTCTGGTGGAAGCCTCCGCCATGAAAGGCAGGATCGACGATGAGGTCCTTGCCCGTCAGCTGGCAGATGAAACACTTGAACTGTTCGCTCATCAACGCGTCATAGAACGCTCGCGAGGTCGGGCCCTGCTCCGCGACGCTGGACAGTTCGCGCTTGTCGCCGAACATGTAGTCCCGTGACTTCGGCATGGCGTCGGGCGCGGGGAACTCTTCGAGCAATCCTTCGGCGGTCTTCACATCGAGGAAGTCGTCGATGAGGAGCAGCGGGAAGGGGTCCCCGGCGTAGAAGGCGGACCTGAGCTCCTCGCCCCGGTCGATCCAAGAGTTGAACATGACTGGTCCCCAGGTGTGTGGGCGGCTGAAGTTGACCTCACTTTGGACCGACAGGCTGTCACTGGGGATGGCGAGTCGGACGCCTCCCTAAGGTTGGGTACGAAACCTCATGCTCGGGTAGCCGCCGCGGCTGCTTGGGCGGCGCGGGATCCGAACGCAGATCGCCAGTGAACGGCGAAGTGCTCGGGTGTGAAGCGCTTGAGGTAGGTCCGCCTCGCCTGTGCGCCGGCCGCCGTAACGGCCCGCCGGTCGAGGCTTGTGAGGACCGCAGCGAGCGCCTGAGCGTCAGCGAGCGGGTACAGCCATCCGTCGCTGCCGTCAGTGACGATGTCCAGCAGTCCGCCGCCCGCGCTGGCGATGACTGGGCGTCCCTGGGCGAAGGCCTCCGTCGCAACCAGCCCGAACGGCTCGGGATGGTCGCTCGGCACCACCATGACGTCGGCGTCGCGCAAGTAAGGTTCGACGTCCTCGACCTCGCCGACTACATCGACCGAGTCGGGGTCCGGCAGCTTCGCACGCAAAGCCTCGACATCGGTCGCCTCGCCGGTGGGCGGCATGCCGCCGAGGATCACGAGCCTGCCTGGGCAGCCGGCGAGTCCCCAAGCAGCTAGCAGCGTCTGGTGCCCCTTCCAAGCGTTCCAACGGCTGGCGACGAGGAACGTCAACGGGCCACGCCTGCCGTCCAACGGCCACGGGTCTGCGGGGCCGACCGACGCGTTCGGCACGACCGTGACGCGCGACCTCAACCGTGGGCCGACGCTGATCGCGACCGCTTCTGAGATGGCGAGGAGGCGATGGCAAGCAAATGCGAGGAGTCCGAGAATGCGTCTGTCGTTGCCCTTCCATATCTCCTGAACGTGGCCGAGGACGTGCGGTACCCCACACAGTCGGGCGATCGGCGCAACGAGAAACGCTGCGCTCGTCGTGCAGTAGACGGTGTCCGCGTTCGTAGCACGGAGAACGCTCATCAGCGACATCACGCGGTGTAGCAGCGCGAGCAGATGCCTCGGCGTTCGGTGCGAACGACGCAGGATGGGCAGGTCGATGTGGCGGACTGTTGCGCCCCGGCTTTCCAGCTCCCGGCACAGCGGGCGCTGGCCATGCGCAAGGTCGGTTGGCAACCAGATCTCAGCAGCAGCGCGTTGCTGGTCGTCG
>NZ_FOLB01000006.1 GCF_900112345.1 Nocardioides terrae | reverse complement strand
CCACCGGGGCCGGGGTCCGGTTCGGTTGACGGTGCGGACGGGAGGACCGATCCAGCATCCCGGCTGGCCCTTCGGCCTCGTAGCGATCAGCCCACTTCTTCGCGGTCTTCCACGACACGTCGAAGCGCTCGGCGGCGCGCGGGATCTTCCAGCCCCCGTCAACGATGAGTCGGGCCATCTTGAGGCGGGCGCGAGGGGTCAGGGCGGCGTTGGCATGAGTAGCGTGGGACACGAAGGCCTCCTTTGGTGGCGGAGCGGTTTCTCAACAGCTCCACTCCACACCGGGGAGGCCTTCACCCACCTACACCTCAGATCGTGTCGTCACACGATCTCGACCAACGTGCCTGGGCATCACATCTAGTTCGACCGGACGAACGCCGTCGGCGAGCGGTCGCTCGTCGGCGGCGTCGTCCTGAGCGATCAGAAGGGCCGGTGACCGACCATGTTCATCGGCGCCGTGTAATGCGGCGCCGGCGCCTTCGGTGGCGCCGCCACCGGCGCCGTGTGCTCGACGGTGGCGACCGGCGTCGACCGGGACGGCTTCGGGGCCCTCACGACGTGGACGCGGAAGGTCCGCGTCGCATCGCCCTGGTAGCCGCGGAAGCCGCGGACGACGACGCGCAGCTTCATCGTCCCAGGACTGCCCGCACGCTTCGCGAGCCGGAAGGCACCGTGGGCCCGGGACCTGCCGCTGGCGATGGTGCGCCACCGGTGACCCGACTTCTGCTGCAGCCGCAGGCGCGCCCTCTTGGCGCCGGGGGTGACTCGACCACTGACCACGACGGTGCTGCCCGCGCGAACCGTGCCGTGCTGCAACCGGCCCTTGATCCGGCTGCGGACGTGCACGGTGATCGGTGCGCTGGTCGCGGACTCGAACCGATCCGTCGCGTCGCTCACGAAGACGTACGTGCCCGGTCTGATGCGTGGGATCGCGAACGCTGCCGCGCTGCCGGGGGCGAAGCTTCCCCGGGCTACCACGCTCCGGCCTCCGGTGACCCGGACGAGGCTGCCGGTTCCGCTGAACACACCGCCCGCGGAGCCGTGCCCGTCCGCGGCGGCGGAGGCGAACCCCGCGAAGCTGACGCCGCGGCCGGTGTCGACCGTGACCGACGAGCTCCCTCCGCTGACACCGAGGCTTGCCGCGGTGGGGACGCCCTCGAAGTCGTAGGTGGTGGAGCCGACGACGAACCTGTCGAAGTAGAACGGGTCGCCCTCGCAGCCGAAGGTCACCATGACGACTGCGCCGGCGTTGTCGGTGCCGTAGACCTGCGCGATGCCGCGGATGGTCTTCTGGTAAGGCGCGGGGCTGGCCGGGAACATGTAGGTCCCGTCTGCGTGGATCCAGTGCCAGGTCAGGAGCGCGTTCGCCAGACCCAGGAACGAACCCCAGCCATTGATCGACGCGGGCAGGTCGACGATGCCGACCAGGATGTCCGTGTCCCCGGGCGGGGTGTAGTAGGCCACGAGGTGTCCGACGTCCCCGGGTCTCGTTCGCACGCCCATCTGGAGGGTGGTGAGCTGACTCGGGTGCCGCACATAGACCCAGGGTCCGGCCTCGCTGCCGGCGGTCGCGAAGTCGAAGCCCGTCGCGTGGCTGCCGGCCAGGCCCACAGCACTGTAGATCGCGCTCGGCGCCTCGCCCGCCTGAGCCCAGGGCGCGCCGCACTGGTTGCTCCAGTGGTTCAGCCCTGCGGCCTCGTAGTTGTGCCCGGGCACGGTGATCACCGTGTTCGCGGCAACGGGATCGTGGATGCCGACCAGCGTCGTCGCCGCTGTCAGGAGGGCGGTCGCGGCCGCCAGGATCGTGCGTCTCATCGTGGCTCCTCGTCGGTGGGATCGTCGGCGTCGAGGGTCAGCCGAGCAACTGAGGTTCCACTGAGGTGCATCGACCGTGTCCAGGCTGCAGCAACGTAAGACCGCGTCGATGAGCCCCGGGGAGGGCTGGGGAACCTACCCAGAACTGGGGTTTCTCGGCCTGGCGTGCAGACGCCGACTCCTCGCATCGGCGACGTTGCGGGTGGTTCCACCGCAGCTCGAGGCGCGCCCCACCGCCTCAGCACCGCCTCAGCCAGCGGCAGCACCGTGGCACACGACGACTGGGACACGGCCGTCAGCGAGGGAGGGGCGACGCGGATGGCTGGACTCACAGCAGACGCCGCGGTGGTGGACGCGTTGCATCACGCGCTCGATGCCGACCCGACAGCAGGGAGTCGGCCCGGCCAGCTGCGCGCCGAGCTGACCGCACGCCTGGGCGAGCTCGCCCCATCCCACCGGCCGCAGATCCACCAGGTCGTCGCCGCGGCCGAGGACAACCTGCCCGCCACGCTCACCCGAGTGGCACCGCTCACCTCCCAGTCCCTGCTGCGCCTCAGCGAAGAGCTGGCCACCGGACGCGGCTGGACTCGTGCGACGGCTGAACGCACGATCGCGATCTGGGCGACCGCCCTCGGGTTCGGTGACCTGGTCGCCTCATCCTGGCCGCGGGAGCCGCTGGCTGTCACCGTGCTGCCGGGTGACCCACCGGCGACGCCACCCTCGACGGAGCCACTCCGTTGAGCGGCCGCTCAGCCTTGCAGCGTGGCGAGGACACCGCCGAAGTCGATCGTGGTGCCGACCACGAGGCCGACGCTGCGGCCGGGGTCCACGGTCCGGGTGTCGCCACCCGCGAGCACGGCACGCCAGGGCTGGACACCGACGTTGCGGAGCCCCCAGACGTCCGGGCGGCCCGGGTGCGGCGAGACGACACCGACAACGTCGTCGTACGCGTAGTCGCGCTGCAGGTGGTGCCGCGTCACGCGCGTCTCGGCGTTCAGGACGAGAACCCGGGTGCCGAACTGCAGCCTGACGGGAGGGGTGATCGAGGCCCCGCAGGCCCAGCAGGGGCCCAGCGGGCGACCGTCCTCGGTGAAGTTCTCGCGCCCGCAGGCGCAGTAGGCGATGCCGTCGAGCAGCCGCGCGAGGTGGGAGCGCCACACACCCTCGCGCACGCGCCGGGCCGGATCGTGGAGGCCGATCGTGAACGCCCGGCGGAAGTCGTCGTGCAGGAAGCTCGGGTACAAGGGCCAATACCTCAGCACCGCACGGTGGACGCCTGGAACTGGGGCGTTGCTCGAGTCATCCGGGTCGAAGACGAACAGCGGCTCGGTCCCGAAGAGGCGACGGTCCGCCTCGGCGTCCAGACAGGGGTAGTCGAGCTCATGCCGCCCCTCCAAGGGGTGGTGGAACATCAGCAGGTAGAAGAGCAGGACGGCCAGGGAGTAGAGGTCGGTGGCCGTCGAGGGCTGTGCCTCACGACGGACGATCTCCGGCGCCATGAAGCGCGCCGTCCCGAGCACCTGGGCGGGATGGCCGCCGTCGACCGTGACGTTGTCGTTGTCGCAGATCATGGGCTGCCCGGTCACCGGGTCGAAGAAGACGTTGCCGAGGCTGATGTCTCGGTAGCAGAGGCCGAGTGCGTGCAGCTTGAGGAAGCTGTCGGCGAGCCCGAGACAGAGCCTGACCACCACGGAGAACGGCACATCCGCCCCCATCAGCAGATCGTTGATCGGCCGGTAGCGCGGAGACCGAAGGGCCATCACGTAGCCGAAGTCCGGCGGGGCGCCGAGCACCTCGACCGGCCAGATGAACGAGTCCGAGGGCGGCGGGGCCTGCGCCAGCTTCCGCAGCGCTGCCCACTGGTCCGGGTGGGAGGTCTCGGGGCGGTACCACTTGAGCGCCAGCACGGGAGCATCTGCCCGGTCCTGCGAGACGAGCTCGAAGACGATGCCCTGGCTTCCTTCACCGACCACCTCGCCGACGCGCCAGCGCCCGCCGTGACGGGGCAGCTCGAGGGACTGTCCAACGAGCAGCACGTCCTCCCCCCTCACCGGCCGGCGTGCGGCGCTCGCACGAACAGGGCCCCTCACTGTGCATCATCGGGCACCGCACCGGCCCGTGCGAGGCGTTCTTCCCTGTCTTTAGGGAGGAGGTCCGAGTGACGAACCGTCCGGGAGCCGAGCTGGCCCGCCGCCCGCTCCACTTCTTCCTCCTCGCCGACTGCTCGGGGTCGATGGCCGCCGACGGCAAGATGACGGCGTTGAACACCGCCGTCCGCGAGGTGCTGCCCCTCCTCGCCGAGACCTCCCAGGGCAACCCGCATGCGCAGGTCACCGTGCGAGCGATCGGCTTCGGCCGAGGCGCGTGGTGGCACGTCGAGACGCCGACCGACCCCGACGACCTGGTTTGGGAGGACCTCCACCCGGGCGGCTACACCGACCTCGGCGCCGCACTGGACCTGTTGGCCGGCGCGCTGACGGTGCCGCCGATGGAGGAGCGTGCGCTGGCACCGGCCGTGGTGCTCGTCTCCGACGGCATGCCGACCGACGACTTCACGGACGCGCTCGAGCGCCTGCTCCGACTGCCCTGGGGCGCGCGCACCGTGCGGATGGCAGTGGCGATCGGCCAGGACGCGGCGTACGACACCCTGACCCACTTCATCGGTGACCCGGGCCTCTCACCGGTCACCGCCTCCAACCCGGAGCAGCTGGTCATGGCCCTACGTTGGGCGACGGTCCATGTCGCTCGCGCTGCGTCCTCGCTGGCCACAGCTCCCCCACCTCCGCCGCGGCTCGCCGCAGCGTGGGCGCCGGGCGAGGATGAGGACGTGATCTGGTGACGGCCGCCGGCTGGCGCGCGGCCAGCGCCTCCGAACGCGGGTCCTCGCACCGTGACGGCACGCCGAACCAGGACGCCGTCGGGTTCACCCGAGCCGTCGACGCCGACGGCGACGAGGTCTGGCTGGCGGCGGTCTCGGACGGTCACGGCGGGCGGCGGTATGTCCGTTCCGACATCGGCGCGCGGCTCGCGGTGCGGTGCGCGCTGGACGTGCTGTGCGAGGTCGTCCCCGACCCCTCGTGGCTCACCGTCGGCGCGATGGACGGACTGCTTCGCGATGCGATGCCCCGCGTGGTCGACGCCTGGCGGCTGGCGGTGCTGGCCGATCTGGCCGAACGACCCTTCACCGACCTCGAGGCCGAGCGTGCGGGGGCCGACGCACTCGACACCGAGCCGCTCCTGGCCTACGGTGCCACGCTGATCGCCGCCGTGATCGGCAGCGCGGCCATCGCCGTCGCCCAGATCGGCGACGGTGATGTGCTCGTGCGAGCGAGCGGGTTCGCCATGCGTCCCGTCCCCGGTGACGACCGGCTTGTCGCCGGCGAGACGACCAGCCTGTGCCTGGAGTCGGCCGTCAGTGACTTCCGGTTCGCGACCCTGCCGGCGTCCGCCGAACCCGACCTCGTCCTGCTCGCCAGCGACGGCTACGGGAACTCCTTCGCCTCGACGGACTGGTGGCACGGGCTGGTCGACGACCTCGCCCTCTTCGTCGACGAGAACGGGTTCGACTCGTTCAACGGCCACTTCTCCTCGTGGCTCTCGGAGTCCGCCGCGATCGGCGGTGACGACGTGTCGAGTGTCGTGCTCGTGCGGGAGCCGCTCCTCGTCGGGCCGGCGGGACGGGCCGTCTCCCCAGCGCCCGCACCCGTCAGTCGCCCCTACGTGCCGCCCTCGCAGGACTTCGCGTCGCCGCCTCGGCGGACCTTGCTCGACGACGACCCGCCGTTGGCGCCGGTCCGGCGCCGTGCGCCGACACGGCTCTGGCTGGCGGCCGCGGCCGTGGCCGCCATGATCGTGGTCGCGGGTGCCGTCGTCGGTGCCGCACTGCTGCGCGACGACGGCGAGGGCGGCCCGGTCTCCCCCGCGACGACATCGAGCGTGCCGACACCGGCGGCTTCCCAGGAGCCGGCACCGGCGGCTCCCACCACGCGCAACCCTGGCGACCGGCACCTCAGTCCGCCCTCAGGGCCTGGGACGAAGGTCGTTCCCGACAAGAAGCACCCCACCAAGAAACAACGGAGGTAAGCACCATGGCACGAATCGGAGGAGAGCTCGAGCAGCTCGTCACCCTGCGCGGGACGTTCGACCGTGAGGCCGGCAGCGTCGAGGAGCTGACCCGCACCATCCGCGGCCAGCTCGCCGGAACCAGCTGGGAGGGGCCCGCAGCGGACCGCTTCCGGCAGCTCTGGGAGTCGGAGTTCGAGCCCAGCCTGGGCAAGCTGCGCAGCGCCCTGCAGGACGCCGCCCTGGAAGTCTCCCGGCGCCGCGAGGCGCTTCTCCAGGCGGGCAGCTGACCATGTCCGTCGTCACCGGCGACCCCGCCGCCATGCGGGCAGCGGCCGCCCAGCTGCGCTTCAGGGCCGAGACGGTGGGAACCACCGTCTCGACGGTGGACAGTGGGGTCGCCGGCATGACGTACGCCGGCCCTGCGGCCGACGCGTTCCGGACCCGGATCTCGACCGCGAGCCGCACCCTGCGCGACGTCTCGGCCCGGATGGCCGGGGTGGCCGACCGGCTCAACCGCGAGGCCGCCGTCGTCGAGGCGCAGCTGCTCCAGCAGGCCCGGGAGCAGCGATGACCGCCCTGGCGTGGCGGGCGCCTGCGCGTGCCAGCGTCTGCGGGCCCAGCGGCTGGGTCCCGGTCGAGCGGCTGGAGGTCGTGCGGCCCGGCGGCCAGGCGTACGTCCGGGTCGAGTCGACTCCGGTCGGGGCCGACGCCGACCTGGAGGCCCTCGTCGCCGCCACCGACCACTTCCCCGGTGCCGTCGACGGCGGTCTGGCGACCACCGTCGTGCTCGGCGCGCCCGGGCAGAGCCGCACGATGACCTGGTCCGAGAACGGGTGCGCGATGAGCGCGACGATCCGCTACGGCCTGCACGATGGCCGCTTCGTCGTGCTGACCTCGGTCCTGCCGGACGGCAACGCGGCCACGGCGGCAGAGGCCGAGGCGATCCTCGGATCGGTCAGGTTCGTCACGCCCGCTGCCGGCGCGCCAGAGGTGCTGCCCGTCCGGGAGAACGATCGGGCCGACTGGACGACGGTCACCCGCCTGTGGCAGGGGAACGGCACCGTGAGCCGGTCGCAGACCTACACGATCACGTCCGAGGAGGCCTTCGGTGCCGCCCAGCACTTCGGGGTCACGCTCCTGCCGGGCTCCGACCCGTCGGTCCTCGACGGACTCGATCCGGCGGCGCGCGACGCGGTCACCTCGGCGAGCTGGCGCAGCCTGGTCGCACGCGGCGCCGACACCGACCCCTGCCTCCGCGAGGCGCTCGAGCTGGCGGCGTCGCACGACCTGTTGGTGGTGCTGGCCGCCGACGACGCGCTCGCCTGGTTCGCCGCCCGCCCGCAGCGGATGGTGGTCATCTCGCGCGGCACGCGCCCGCACGAGCTGGAGCTCGCCGTGCACGGGACCGGCGAGCTCGCGACGAGGATCCTCGCCGCGACCGCGCGCAGTCGCGGCTCCGTCCGGCTGCGCAGTGCCTACCGCGTGGCCGGGGCCGTCACGGGCGCCGAGGCCGGCTGGCACCAGACGGACCCGTCCGGTCCGACAGCACACCCCCGTCGTACGACGGCCGACGGCTCCGACCTCTCGACCGACGACATCCGTCGCCTTCTCGGCACGCTGCTGCCGGCCGGCGCCCACTGAAGGAGGAATCCGATGACCACGATCTGGATGGATCCCGCCGAGCTCGACGGCATGGCCGGTCAGCTCAACGGCCAGGTGACCCGTTTGCGCAGCGCGGTCGAGGGCGTACACGGAACCTGCATGTGCGCCGTCCCGCCGGCGCTCGCCGGCTGGCTGCAGGAGGAGCTGACCGCGATCGAGCGCGACGGCACCCTGGCCACGCTGGCCTATCTGGTCGCCGGGCTCGACATCGCGCTGCGCGCACAGGAGATCACCGCTGACCAGTCGCTCGCCACCGCCGTCGCCGGCCCGGACGTGGACCTCGCCACCGTGCTAGCGGGCAGTGCGACCGTCGGCGGCAACAGCGGCGTCGACCTCTCGGCCTGGACCGCCGGCATGCAGGCCGGCACGACCGTCGGCGGCAACAGCGGCGTCGACCTCTCGACCTGGACCGCCGGCATGCAGGCCGGCACGAGCGTCGGCGGCAACGCCGGGATCGACGTCTCGGCCTGGGTCGACGACATACACGGCGGACAGGGCGGAGGCAGCCCGGCGGATCTGGCCGTGGTCCTGGCGGGAAGCGCCGGCGTCGGGCCGTCCACGCTCGGTGCCGCGCTCAGCAAGGGCGGGTTCTCCGGGGCGGCGACGGCGCTGATGATCGGCATCGGCGGAGAGCTGAACAAGGCCACGAACGCTCCGACGGGCATGGACTACGTGGGCGCCGGCGCCTACGGCGACCACCACGGCAACATCGGAAGCTTCGGCGACATCTTCCCCGACCCCAGCGACCCCGGCAGCAACCGGATCGGCTGAGGGTCTTCGCCATGACGTTCCGCCCGGGTGCCCGGCCGACCGGTCGACCTCTCCACTTCGTCTTCCTGCTGGACGGCTCCGGCTCCATGGCCGCACAGGGAAAGATCGAGGCGCTCAACGAGGCGATCCGGGCGGCGCTGCCCGACCTGCGTGACGTCGCGGCCCAGAACCCCTTCGCCGACCTGCTGGTCCGTGCCATCGTCTTCGCCGACGGCGCCCGGTGGCACGTGCCACAGCCGACGCCCATCGCGGAGCTGACCTGGGCACCCGTCGTGGCGGGGGGCTTCACCGACCTCGGCGCGGCACTCACCGCCGTGAGCGAGGTCCTCCAGGTCCCTCCGATGGACCACCGGGCGCTCCCCCCGGTTCTCGTGCTCATCTCGGACGGCCAGCCCACCGACGACTTCGAAGCCGGGCTGGCAGCGCTGCTCGCCGAGCCGTGGGGCCGCCGAGCGGTCCGTATGGCGATCGCGATCGGAGCCGATGCGGACGTCGACGTGCTGGACCGCTTCATCGCCGACCCCGGCATCAAGCCCTTCACGGCGGCCGGACCCGAGCAGCTGGCCTACCTCGTCCGCTTCGTCTCGACGGCCGCCTCGCGGATCGCGTCACAGCCCGGTCGGCCGGACGCGGCTGAGCCGGTGTCGGAGCCCCGGCTGCCGGAACCGGAGCTGCCCGAGCCGGCCGACCCTCAGCTGCTGGTCTGGTGACGGCGTGGGCGGCGGCATGAAGGAGACGCTCGAGGTCGAGGTCGAGGCCGCCCTGCCCGGTGCGGAGCCGCGCCGCCTCGCCGTCAGGGCCCCGGCGGATGCTCAGGTCGGCGCGATCCTCGACGCGGTGGCCCGCCACCTGGGCGTCGAGGGATCGACCGGCGCGGTCCAGGCCCGATCCCTGGTCAGCAACACCTGGCTGGACCGAGACGTCCCGTTCGGGCAGGCCGGGGTGCTCCGTGGTGAACGGCTCGTGCTCACCGTCGGTCTGAGCCCGGCGGGCAGCACCGGCGCACTTCGACGCTGGCCACGGCACCGACCGGGCGATGCGGAGGGACGGGTCGCCGTCAACAGGCCGCCGCGGACGGTCCGTGTCGAGCCCGCGCTCGACCTGACGCTGCCGAAGCCGCCGCAGGGCAGGTCACCGCGGCGGTTCCCGCTCGGCGCCATGGTGATACCCCTGGCGATCGGTGGGATCCTCGTCCTCGTCACCCGGCACTGGGAGATCGCTCTCTTCGCCCTCTTCACTCCCGTCATGGTGGCGTGGAACTACTACGAGGAGCGGCGAGCGCGGGCTGACGACCTGCGCGAGCACGGCCGCACGTTCGACGAGGAGGCCGACGCCGTGCGGGCGCGGCTCCGGGGCTTCGCCCACGACTGGCTCGACTGGCAGCTCGCCACCCACCCCGACCCCGATCAGGTCGCGGCGGCAACGCGCGAGCTCAGCCCTCGGGTGTGGGAGCGCCAACGCGGCGATGCCGACGACCTGCACCTGCGGCTGGGCACGAGCAGACGGAGGGCTCCGGCGGTCCTGCGCGAGCAGACGTCGTCGCACCTCGCGGCGTCCGACCGGCCCGACTACGAGTCCGAGCTCGACGTCCCGAGCGCCCCCGTCGCGGTCGCGCTCTGGACGGAGGGCCCGCTCGCCGTGCTCGGCGAGCGCGTCGACACGGTGGGCGTGACGACCTGGCTGAGCGCCCAGCTGGCGACGCTGCACAGCCCGGCCGACCTGCGGCTCGCGCTCGCGAGCACCGACGTCGACACCTGCGACTGGTGGCAGTGGTTGCCTCATCTGGCCGATGACCTCCTCGGCGAGCCGGCCGTCGCCCACACGGCCAGAGACACGCACGCACTGCTGACCGCGGTCGCCGCGCTCGGCCGGCGGCGCCGTGAGGAGAGTGAGCAGGGCCGCCGGGTGAGGCCGCCGGATGGCCCGGTCCTCGTCGTCGTCGTCGACCAGGACACCCGGCCCGACCCTGCGCTGCTCGGCCAGGTCGCGCTCCTCTCCGATGTCGGGATCGCACTGATCTGGACCGGCTCGGACGCCGAGACCGTGCCCACCGCGACGAGCGTCCTCCTCAGCGTCGAGCGCGGCGCCCGAGGTGCGGTCCTGACCGGTCTGCGTGGTGGTGCACAGGTCGACCTGCTGCCGGAGACCTTCGGACGGGTCGCGGCCCTCACCCTCGCCACGAGCCTCGCGCCCCTGCAGGACGCGGGCGACGTACGCCGGGCCCACCGACTCCCGGAGCGGGTCGTCCTCGAGGACGTCCTGCCCGAGCCGGCGTCGATCGTCGCGATGCGACGTCGGTGGGAGTCGGCCCATCCCACGGAGCTGATCGCCCGCATCGGGCTGTCGCACGAGGGGCCCGTCGACCTCGACCTGGGCCCGACCGGCTCGCACGTGCTCGCCGGAGGCACGACAGGGTCCGGCAAGAGCGAGCTGCTCCAGGCCATGGTCGGCGCACTGGCGGCGACGTACCCGCCGAGCAGGGTCGGCTTCCTGCTCGTCGACTACAAGGGCGGCTCCGCCTTCAAGGACGCCATGCACCTGCCCCACTGCGTCGGCGTGGTGACCGATCTCGACGAGCACCTCACCCGACGCGCGCTGGCGGCGCTCGAGGCCGAGATCCGTCGCCGCGAGCAGGTCCTCGCCGCCGCCGACGCCCGCGACCTCACCGAGCTGAGGCTCAGGTCCGGCTCCACCAGCATCGGCGACCTGCTCATCGTCGTCGACGAGTTCGCGACCCTGGCCAAAGAGGTGCCCGAGTTCGTCGACGGGGTCGTCGACATCGCTGCACGAGGGCGCTCACTCGGGCTGCGTCTCGTCCTGGCCACGCAGCGCCCGGCCGGGGTGATCACCGACCGCATCAGGGCGAACGTCGATGTCCGGATCGCACTCCGGGTCAACGACGAGGCCGACAGCCTGGACATCGTCGACGCCCGCGACGCGGCGCACATCCGGCGCTCACTCCCCGGCCGCGGCTACCTGCGCCGACACCGCGACCTGCTCGAGTTCCAGAGTGCGTACGCCGGCGGACCGCTGCGCGAGGAGAGCGGTGCGCTCGTCGAGGTCACCGACCTGAGCGACCCGGGCGCCGCGTCGGACCGGTCGCTGCCGCGCCACGACGCGGGAGGGCCGACCACGTTGGAGGCGCTCGTCGAGGCGGCCCGGCGGCTGCTGGGCACGGGCCGTTGGGAGCCGCCACACGTGCCCTGGCTGCCGCCGCTTCCGGCCGTCGTGACGACGACCGAGCTGGCCGCCACGGCGGACGCACCCGACGGTGCGGCCCTGCTCGCGCTCGCCGACCTGCCCGACCGGCAGGTCCAGCGGGTCGCCGTCTTCGACCCCGCCTCGCACGGCGCGTTCCTCGTCTTCGGGACCAGCCGCAGCGGCAAGACGACGGTGCTGCGGACGATCGCCGCTGGCCTGCTGGACCGGCTCGGCCCCGACCGCCTGCAGCTCTACGCGCTCGACTTCGCGGGGCACGGCCTCCACGCGCTCGCGGACGCCCCCCAGTGCCTGGCCACCGTGGGACCCGACGACCCCGGCCGGATCGCCCGGGTACTGCGCCGGCTCACGGCCGTGGTCGCGACCCGCAAGCAGCTGCTCGCCCGGGAGGGCGCGACGAGCTTCGGCGAGCTCGCCGACCGCTCGGCGACGCTGCCGCGCGTCGTTCTGCTGCTCGACGGCTACGCGGGTGCCGCGTCCGCCCTCGAGCGTCTCGACGGTGGCCGGGTGCTCGAGCAGCTCGAACGACTGGTGACCGACGGCCCGGGTGTCGGCATCCACGTGCTGCTCACAGCCGATCGGCGCGCGGCCATCCCGCAGGCGCTGAGCAGCGTGGTGACGACCCGGCTGGTGCTGCGGATGGCCGAGAAGGACGACTACGCCCTCCTCGGTGTGGAACCGGCACTGGTGCGCAGCGCCACGCTGCCGCCCGGCCGGGGCTTCATCGGCGGCACGACCGAGGTGCAGGTCGCCGTCCTCGCGGGTGCGGAGCCCGCGGCCGAGCAGGCGGCCCTCGCCGCCGTGGTCGCACGGGCTCGCAGCCGGTGGAGCCGCACCGAGCCTCCGGTCGACCGGATGCCGGACGAGGTGGGGTTGAGCGACCTGCCGCCCGCGGTGCAGCCGCTCGTCCTGCCGGTCGCGGTCGGTGACACCGACGTCGCGCCGGTCGCCGTCGACCTGCGCGACGGGCATCTGCTGGTGGCGGGTCCGCCGCACAGCGGCCGCACCACCGCTCTCGCCGCCCTCGCAGCGGCCGCACGACGGCAGGCCGCCCCACCCGCGCTCGTGCTCGTCCATCGCCGAGCGAACGTGCTGGAGAAGGGGGTGGCCTGGGATCTCGGGCCCCTCGACGCCGACGACGTCGACGCGGTCGAGGGTCTCGGCGGCGCCGTGTCCGCCCTCCTCGCCGATGGTCACAGCAGTGTGCTCGTGCTCTGCGACGACGCCGACACCTACGGCGAGCGCGCCTCCTCCGCGCTGGAGGAGCTCGCCCGCACCGGCCGGGACGCGCCGGTCCGGGTGGTCGCCACCAGCGACAACCGCTGGGCGCAACGGGCCTACACGGGGCTGGTGCCGGAGGTGCGCCGCAGCAAGCAGGCGCTCCTCCTCGCACCCGAGGTCGAGCTGGACGGGGACCTGGTCGGCGTACGGCTGCGGGCGCCCTTGGAGCCGATCGGGATGCCGGGGCGGGGATTCCTCGTCACCGGCGGGCGGGCTGAGCTGATCCAGCTCGCCCAGCCGTCAGTCATGGCGGCACGGACCTCCGTGGCCGAACACATCAGGAGACCGCACGAGGCTCGGCTCGTCGAGAACAAGGGAGTAGACCGATGAACCAGGTTGCCGAACTCGTCCGGGCAGAGGTGGCGCGGCTGGTCCACAGCCACGGGCCAGACCTGCTCGATGACGCACGCCGGGTCCGCGCGATGCTGGCGGATGCGGTCCCGGGGTCCACCGGTGAGGCCAACCTCCTGGGGTTGGCCATCAGTGCCGGTGTGCCCGCCAAGCTGCGGCAGCGGGGCGTCGCCGCCGCTCCGAGCATCGCACGCGAGCTGGAGGAGAGCAGCTCGGTCCAGTCCCAGGACGCGATGTGGGTCGTGGGCACGATCGCGGAGGCCATGCGGCTGCGGCCGGAGCCGGTTCCCGACCGCACCCTGGACGGCCTGCGGACCACCGGGGCGCCGGACGTGGACGACCTCACCGTCCGGGCCGCCGGCAGGGAGTTCGTCGTGCGGGCCGCCACCGGTGCGACGATCGGCCGGGACCCCGAATGCACCATCACCCTCGACGATCCGGGTGTCTCGCGCCTGCACGGCCGGCTCGAGCACGCCGGCGGCACGTGGGTGTACGTCGACCAGCAGTCGACGCAGGGCAGCTTCATCGACGGTGTGGCCGTCACCCGCCATGAGGTCGACGGCCAGACGGAGGTGCGGCTCGGGCAGGGGTCGGGGGCCTCCCGCCTGACGCTGCTTCCGGCCACCCGGCGGCCTCCGGTGAACGGCCATGGCACCGGCCCCGGCCCCGGTCTGGGCAACGCGAACGGTGCCGCGCCGCAGACCGTGCTGCCAGGGCAACGACCGGGTGGCGTGCTCGCCGTCGGCGCCGCACCGCCGACCGAGCTCGGGACGGGGATGCTGGTCCCGACGGACACCGCCACGGTCACCCTGGACGGCGTGTCCCGCACCGTCACTCCGGGGAGCACGCTCACGATCGGGCGCGAGGCGGACTGCGACCTGGTGGCGACCGCCTCCACGGTCTCCCGACACCACGCTCGTCTGGAGCACGTCGCCGGTGGCTGGCACCTGCGGGACCTCGGTTCGACCTCCGGCACGTGGCACCAGGGCGCGCGTCAGGAGGACATGCTGCTCGCCGGCGACCAGGAGGTCATCCTCGGTGATCCGGCGAAGGGACAGCGCGTGCTGCTCCGCACACCCGGCGCAGCGCCGGCCGCTCGGCCTCTGCGCCGAGCGGCGCGCAAGCCCCGCTCACACCCTTCGGGCGTCCCGACCCGGGCGCTCATCGGGCTGGGCGCGGCGGTCCTCGGCCTGGTCCTCGTCGCGGTCGCGGCCGTCGTGGTGCTGTCGCGAGACGACAAGGCCCCCGTCGCGACGGTGACGAAGGACGACCTGGCCCGAGCCACCGTCGCGCTCCTCGCCACGAACGGCGACGAGGCCTGGGGCGGTTCGGGGGTCATCGTCGACGCCGACAAGGGGCTGATCCTCACCAACGCCCACGTCGCGGCTCCTGCCGCCGTCGGCCGGGCGCTCCGAGGCGCGGACTCAGGAGCGCCCTACCTCTTCGCCGACGAGGCGACGGCCAACCCCGACGACATCGAGGTCTCCGTCAACGAGGGTCTCGACACGTCGGCCGAGCCGCGGTTCACCGCCACGCTGGTCGCCGCGGACGGCTACCTGGACCTGGCGGTCGTGCGGATCACCAAGAAGTTCTCCGGCACGGCGGTGGCGGCTCGCGATCTCGCAGGTCTGACGGAGGTCCGGCTTGGTGACTCCGACACCGTGCGGACCGGGGATCCCGTCACCTACGTGGGCTACCCCGGAGCGGCGGACTCCGCCGACCCGACGCTGACCACCGGCAGCGTCGCCAGCACCTCCAGCGACGACCGCCTGAACGGCGCGCGAGCCCTCGTCAACACCACGGCGACGGCATCGGGTGGCAACTCGGGCGGGCTCGCCTTCGATGCCCACAACCGGATGGTCGGTGTACCCACCGTCGGCCTGCTGGACAAGGTGACCGGCGCGGCCGTGCTGTCGGGCTTCGTGCCGGTCAACCTCGCCCTGCGGCTCATCAAGGCGGCCAGGGCGGGCAAGGACTACGTCAGCCCCTATGCGACGGCGGCGCCGGACGGTGCGACGGCGGAGGTGACCCTGGCCGAGCCTGGCCGGCCCGGCACGGCAGCGGTGGGTTGTCAGCCCGACTCGGGAACGTCGCCCGTCTACGCGTGGGGCGTGGATCTCACCGGCACGGCGGGAGGCAAGCACACCGACGTCGTCGGGGAGCTCACCGACCTCGGCAGCGGTGACTCGACGTACGTCGCGACCAGCTACCCGACCGAGGTCCCCGCCGACGGCTGCGTCACCCTCTCGTTCGGCCGTCTCGATGTCGGGCGCTACGAGCTGAAGGTCGGCTTGGGCGGTGACCTGCGGGTCGTCAACGACACGAAGTTCACGTTGCGGTGATCGTTGCCCCGCCACAGGTCCGGGTGCGCCTGCTCGGCGCCGTCGACGTCTCCGTCGACGGCGTCGCGCTGCCCGTGCGCGGACTGCGTCTCAAAGCCGTGATCGCGGTCCTCGCTCTCGCCCGCGGACGGGTGGTGCCGGTGCAGGAGATCCTCGATGCGGTCTGGGAGGAGCACCTTCCCGACGCCGCGCGCAACGCGCTCCAGTACCACGTCGCCGTGCTCCGCAAGACGTTGGCGGCCAGCGGAGCATCCGACGAGATCACCACCCGTGCGCCGGGCTACGCGCTGAGGGCCGAGACGGACGTCGCCACGTTCGTCACGCTCGCCGCCGAGGGCAGGGAGGCGCTGGCGGACGGGCGCCCGGCGGTGGCGGTCCGGTGCTTCACCGACGCGCTGAACGAGTGGGACGGGCGGGCGCTGGCGGACATCCGTGAGCTCCGTTTCGCTGAGAGCCGGGCCGTCTGGCTCGAGCAGCAGCGGCTCGCCTGTCTCGAGACGTGGGCCGGCGCCGAGCTGGCGGCCGGACGCGCCGGCGAGCTGGTCGCACCGCTGCAGGAGCTCGTCGTCGAGAACCCGACCAGCGAGCTGCTGTGGGAGCAGCTGATCATCGCGCTCTACCGGTCCGGCCGGCAGGAGGCCGCCCTGGCGGCCTACCGCTCGGCGAGGGAGGCGCTCGACGAGGAGCTCGGGCTCGCGCCGTCCGCCCGACTGCAGGGAGTCCACCAGGCGGTGCTCCGTCAGGACCCTCGTCTCGATCCGCTCCCCGCACTGAGGTCGCTCAGCCCACGCGTACTGACCCGGACCACACTGGTCGACTCGGGCGGCTCGCTCCGCGCGCCCGCGGTCATCGGCCCCGGCGGCCAGCGCCTGGTGCTCGACGCCGGCGTCCCGGTGGTGGTGGGCCGGCACGGGGACTGCGATCTCGTCGTCGACGACGACCAGGCGTCGCGGCGGCATGCCGAGATCGTCTGGAGCGGAGCGGGCTACCTGGTCAAGGACCTCGGCTCGACCAACGGGACCTACGTGAACGGGCGAAGGCTCGACCGGCCGCACCTGCTGAGTGGCGGGGACCGGATCGAGGTTGGCGCCACCGTCGTCCGCTTCGTGCACTGACACGAGTCAGGACAGCGGGAGCCGGACCTGCCGGCGATCGAGCGTGACCGTGTAGGGCTCGTCGCAGATGTCCTGGTTGTCGGTGCGGCAGGCCGTCCGGGGGTGGCTTCCGCCGAGTGCCAGGGTCGCCGAGGAGATGTCGGCCGGCACCTCGAAGACCAGCGTCGTCGGGCCGGCGTCGACGGCCGGATAGGGCTTGCCGGCGTCATCGAGCAGCTTCGCGAGGCGGCGGTCGACGCCCTGGGGGTGCTGATCGGCGGGATAGGTGAAGGTGACATCGAGGTAGAGGAACGCCCGAGTCGGGCTGCTCGGTCGCCGGCTGCCGATGAAGTAGCCCAGCTCGACGCCGTGCACGGTGACCTTGCGCTGCACACTCGTCACCCGGCGGCCGTCGCCGAAGTCGAGTGGCCGGTCGGTGTGCTCGGTCACCGAGAACGTCTTCCCGATCTTGAACCGGCGCTGCGGCCGCGCGAGCACGGCGATGTTGCCGGCCGCCGGGGCCTCCTCGAGCAGTGAGAGCCGTTGCGTGATGCCGTCGGCGGCGCCGACGAGATCGACGCTCTCGGCGCCGGCCGGAACGGCGACGACGTAGGAGGACGAGCCGGCCGGCAGCGGGCGGGCGCTCCCGTCGACCTCGACGTGGAGTCGAGCCTTGGTCCACGGACGGCAGTGGGGGGTGTTCGCGCACGGCCAGTCCGCCAGGGTGAAGCCGAGGAGCGACCCGCCGGCTGGTGCCGCCTTCGCATCGGACCCGGCGCCCACCTGCTTCACCGGCCCCAGCGCGGTGATGCGCACCCCGGTCTTCTCCCAGCCCATCGCCAGCGCTCGAGCTGGAGCAGGGATGTCCTGCGCCGTCGCGGCCGTCAGCTCCGTGCCGGAGGCTCGCGGCGCCACGGAGGCCGGCGACGACGCCGGCTTGTGCGCGGAGCCGCTGGGGTCGTCGTCCCCCGAGCGCACGAGCGCCGCGATCCCCCCGCCCGCGACCAGGGCCGCCACCACGCCCGGCACCACCCAGCGCGTGGCCCGTCGGCGCCGGGCGACCGTCTCGGCGCGCTCGATGTGGGTGACCTCGTCGACCGTGGGGAGCTCGGTCGGACCGACCGGGATCGCGACCGGAGGCAGCACCGTCTCGTCGGCGGCAGAAGCCGGCCCGGCGGGCAGGACGGTCTCGACCGTCGGCATCGTCGCGATCGGCGGGAGCACCGTCCCGAGGGACCCTCCGGGAGGAGGCAGCGTGGCCTCGACAGCGGGGGCCGGCGAGGTCACCGGGACCTTCTCCGTCGGCTCGGGCGCGAGGCTCAGCAACGTCCGCACGGCCCATCCGGCGCGCTCGGGGGCCAGCCCCCACTCCTCGAGCCGCTGCCGCAGCCCGTCGACGGCCTCCTCGTCGAGCGCGGTGCCCGCGGCGGCGATGGCCTCGACGACCCCCTCCTCGGCGGCGACGACCAGCGCCTCCATCGCGGCACGGTGCTCGGCCGCCTGCGCGCCCAGGGCGTCGCTCAGCATCGCCTTGAGGCGCGAGGGTTGCGCCGCGGCGGGCCAGCCGTGGTCACGGATGACGGCGGCGAGAGCCGCGACGACAGGTTCCTCGGGCTCCGCCATGGCCCCTCCGATCCACCAGCGCCCTTCTCCGGGCTCCGGCTCAGCGTCCACCAGCGCGCTGAGGTCACGTTGAGGGGGGCGTCCGGCGTCACCAATCTGAAGGATGCCTCGCGGGACGCCGTTCGCGACGTCCCGCCTAGTCTCGGCGTCGTGAAGCGTCGTCGCGTCCGCCACCAGCCCCGCCCCCTCGCCGCGCCGGTCGCGGAGGTGCCCGTCGATGCCGAGCGCACGTCGCTCTACACCGCGGACGAGCTCTACGACTCCGCCAGCTACGCCGACTCGGTCGACGCCCGGGCCTACGCCTGGTCGCGCGAGCCGCACTCGCGGGAGGCCGCCCGGGTCCAGGCGATGCACGACTTCGCGATCGACGAGGCGCTCGACGCCTGGATCGCCGGCCGGCACCTGGTCGGGATCATGGGCGGTCACGCGGTGCAGCGTGGCGAGCCGACGTACGGCTCGGCGGCACGGCTGGGGCACGCGCTCGCCCAGCGCAGCGTCGTGGCGACCGGGGGCGGGCCGGGGGCGATGGAGGCCGCGAACCTGGGCGCCTGGCTGGCGGCGTACGACGTCGCGCAGGTCGACGCCGCCGTCGCGCGACTCGGGTCGGTCCCCGGGTTCCGCCCGTCCGTCCAGGCCTGGGCCGACCTGGCCCTCGAGGTCCGCGCCGAGCTCGCCGACCGGCCGCAGCAGAGCTCCCTCGGGATCCCGACCTGGTTCTACGGCCACGAGCCGCCCAACGTCTTCTGCGACGCGATCGCGAAGTACTTCCGCAACGCCACCCGGGAGGCGATCCTGTTGGAGGTCTGCGACGCCGGCATCGTCTTCCTGCCCGGGACCGCGGGCACCGTGCAGGAGGTCTTCCAGGACGCGTGCGAGAACTACTACGGCACGCCCGAGTCGGTCGCGCCGATGGTGCTGGTCGGCGAACGCTACTGGACCGAGGAGCTCCCGGTCTGGCCGCTGCTGTGCTCCCTGGCACAGGGCCGGGACATGCAGGGCCGGATCTTCCTGGTCGACAGCGTCGCGGAGGCGGCCGCCGTCGTCGCTCCCTGAGCCGAGCTCACGGGTGCTCGCCGTCGGTGGCCGCGCCCAGCGTGGCGGCCTCCCCGTCCTGGCGGCTCGCCTTCGCGGCCAGGTAGTCGCGGTTGGACGGCGTCACGTGGACGGTCATCGGCACCTGCTCGACCACCCGGATCCCGAGCCGGTTGAGCTGCTCGGTCTTGTCGCGGTTGTTGGTCAGCAGCCGGACCTGCTCGACACCGAGCGCCTGCAGCATCTGGGCCGCCGCGGTGTAGTCGCGCCCGTCCTCGGGATAGCCGAGCGCGAGGTTGGCGTCGAAGGTGTCCAGCCCGGAGTCCTGCAGCCGGTAGGCGTCGATCTTGGCGTAGAGGCCGATGCCGCGGCCCTCCTGGCGCAGGTAGAGCAGGTAGCCGCCCATGGTCGCGAGCAGGTCGAGCGAGTCGTCGAGCTGAGGACCGCAGTCGCACCGACGACTGCCCAGCACGTCACCGGTGAGGCACTCGCTGTGCAGCCGCACCAGGGGTACGCCGGCCGGGCCGGTCCCGCCCGGCACCGGCCCGTCGCCCAGCGCCAGCGCCACGTGCTCGCGACCGTCGACGAGCCCGTCGAAGCTGACGAGCGTCCCGGTCGCGACCCGCCCGTCGGGCAGCCGCACCGGGAGCCGCACCTGTGTCCTGATCGTTGCCACGCCTCATCCCTCCTCTGGCCGCTGCACGCACCGATCGGTGAACGCGTAGCGGAGCACCACGACATCTCCCACCTGGTCCACACCCGCCAGCCGCGCCCGGTCCCCGACGTGGCCGCCGGGCCCCAGCAGCCGGGGCGCATGCGGGTCGCCGACCAGGAGCGGGGCCACCGCGAGCTGCAGCTCGTCGGCGACGCCCTCGGCGAGGAACTGGGTGAGCACCCTCGCGCCGCCCTCGACCAGCAGCCGACGTACGCCTCGGGTGTGGAGGTCCTCGGCGACCGCGCGCATGGACAGCGCCGGGCCGAGGCCGACGACCGTCGCGCGCTCCCCCACGGACTCGTGCACGTCCGAGGCGCAGGCCGCGTAGACGAGCCTCGCAGCGCTGCCCGCGGTGAAGAAGCGCGCGCCCGGATCGAGCTTGCCCCGCTCGGTCACGGTCACCTTCAACGGGCTGTCGGGCAGCCCGCGACGGACCCGCTCGGCGCGTCGCTCGGCGGAGCGGACGCACAGCCGCGGGTCGTCGGCACGGATGGTCCCGGCGCCCACCAGGATCGCGTCGCAGCCGGCCCTGACCGCGTCGACGCGGTCGAGGTCGGCCTCGTCGGAGAGCACCAGCCTCCGGTCGGTCGCGTCGTCGAGGAAGCCGTCGAGCGAGACGCAGCAGCTGAGGACGGTGTAAGGGGTCTCAGCCAAGGCGTGCCTCCCGGGCCGGCCGGAGCCGGGTGACGGCAAGCGCGACGGCGCCCGGAAGGGTCGCGACCAGCGCGACCACGCCGTAGGTGACCGAGACGGCCAGACCGTCGGCGGCGGGCAGCCCGACCGCGGCGAAGGCGGCGGCCGCCGCTCCCTCCCGCGGCCCCCATCCGGCGATGCTGGTGGGCACGGTGGACCCGAGCAGGACCGCGAGCGCGAGGGCCGTGGTCTGCCCGGGTGGCAGGTCGACCCCGGCGGCCGCCATCCCGGCGACCAGGACGGCGGCATGGCAGGCGGCGACCCCGAGCGAGGTGCCGACCACGATGCCGGCCGTCGAGGGGCGGCGGAGGATGGCGGCCAGGTCCGACCTGACCGGACGCCAGCACAGCGCGACCGCAGCCAGCACGACGGCCACGGCGCCGACCACGAGGGCCGCGGGCCGCAGGCCGGTCGACACGAGCGCGACCAGGGCCACCGTGACGACGACCTGCGTCGCCAGGCCGAGCGTGCGCTCCCAGAGGACGCTGCGCGCGGCCCGGCCGCGGCTCTCGACCCGCTGCCCGTGCTCGAGCGCCCGGTGGACGTCGCCGAGGACGCCGGCCGGCAGGGTGGCGTTGAGGAACTGGGCGCTGAAGCACGAGAGGTACGCCGGCCCGAAGCCGATCCCCGCCGCGAGCGCCGTCCCGACCGCCCGCCAGCGCCAGGCGCAGCACGCGGTGGCCACGGCGGTGAGGCAGAGGGCGAGCGCCAGGAGGCGGCCGTCGGCGGCGCGGACACCGCGCACGACCGGGTCGGCGCCGAAGCGGGCCAGGAGCACCGCGAGGATCAGTGCGCCGGCGACCGGTCGGAGCTGCGCCGTCACGATCCGGCTCCCACCGCTGTCGGCAGGGCGGCCTCGATCCGCGAGGCCGTCACGTCCCAGCCGTCGAGGGTGTCGCGCCGGGCCAGCGCCCGGCTGCGCAGGTCGCGCCGCAGGGAGGCGTCGGTGAGCCAGCGGCGCAGCGCACCGGCGAGCGTGCCGGGGTCGCCGGGCGGGACGAGCAGGCCGGGGAGGCCGGAGCCGATCGCCTCGCGGACCCCGCCGACGTCGGAGGCGAGCACGGGGACGCCGCGGGCGAGCGCCTCGGCGAGCACCATGCCGTAGGACTCGGTCCGCGACGGCAGCACCAGCAGGTCGGTCGCGTGGTAGCGCTCGGCGACGGCGGCCGGCGGCAGCGGCCCGGTCAGGGCGATCGGCCCGGGCGGCAGGTCGTCGTGGGGCCCGACCCACGTGCAGGTCCACGGCAGGTCGGTCAGCGTGGCGAGCGCGTCGGCGAGGACGTCGTACCCCTTGGTGTGGGAGGCGCGGCCGACGCTGAGCAGCGCCCGCCCGGACGGCGTGCCGGCCGCGACCGGCGCCGGGTCGACGCCGGGCGGCGCGACGTGCACGTCGGCCAGTCCGTACTGACGACCCAGCCAGTCCCCCGTCCAGGAGCTGGTCACGACCACCGATCGGGCCGACCTCATGACCGCGCGCTCCGCGGCGCGCACCGCGGGCGTCTCGACCCCCAGCGGGAGGTGGACGAGGACGCCCAGCGCGACCCGGGCCGCCGCGGGGATCACCACGTCGGGCGACGCCGAGGCCAGCAGGCCGTCGACGAGCACGGCCTCGCCGTCGGTCACGGCGGCGAGGGTGGCGGCCAGCCGGGCGGACGCCTCCGCGCCCGGGTGCGGCCAGTCACCGGTCACGGCATGCTCGACGACCCGCCGGCCGCGCGCCGTCAGGGCATCGGCGAGCCGCCGGTCGTAGCGGTTGCCTCCGCTCGGCCGGGCCGGGTCGTCGATGTCGTGGGGCACGACGAGGTGCAGGACGGTCATGGCTCGGTGAGGACCCGCGGAGCCTCGTAGGTCACCCAGGCGACGTCGGACTCGCGCAGCGTCACGGCGACGGAGGTGACGCCATTGCCCAGGACCCCCTCGCCGACCCGGGCGGCCAGCTCGTCGCCGATGACCTCCGCCACCGCCTCGGTGGTCCGGTTGCGGCCGGTGAACGCGGGCAGCTCGTCGAGGTTCTGGAAGTCCAGGTCGGCCAGCACGGCGCGCAGCTCGCTGGTCGCCTTGGCGATGTCGACCAGCACACCCGACGGGTCCAGGCTCTTCCCTCGGAACGCCGCCTCGACGACGTAGGTCGCCCCGTGGAGCCGCTGCGCCGGGCCGAACTCCTCCCCGGCCAGGCTGTGCGCGACCATGATCCGGTCTCGGACGGTGACGGTGAACATGGTCAGGCCTCCTGGTAGTCGATCGTGTGGCACAGCGCGGGCGACCCGGCCGAGAGCGCCGCCATGACGTCGGGCAGCTCCTCGAACGGCGAGCGGCCGGTGAGCAGGGTGTCGAAGGCGTCGTCGCGCAGCAGCGTGAGCGCCAACGCGAGCCGGTCCGAGGTCGAGCGCCGGGCGCGCCGGGCCGGGGCGACCGCTCCGACCTGGCTGGCGACGATCCGCAGGCGACGCGAGTGGAAGGCGCCGCCGAGGCCGACGGTGACCTCCCGGTCGCCGTACCAGCTCAGCTCGAGGACGGTGCCCTCGTCGGCGAGCAGGTCGACGCTGGTCTGCAGCCCGGCCGACGTCGCGCTGGCGTGCACGACCAGGTCGCGCTCGCCCTCGGCGTCGCCCGGCGTCGCGAACCGGGCACCGAGCGCCTCGGCGACCGCGGCTCGCTCCTTGTCGACGTCCACGAGCGTCACGTCGACCCCCGGGATCCGCGCCAGCAGGCGGGTGACGCTGCAGCCGACCATGCCGCCGCCGACGACCGTCACCCGGTCGCCGACCAGCGGCGCGGCGTCCCACAGCGCGTTGACGGCGGTCTCCACGGCCCCCGCGAGGACGGCTCGACGGGCCGGTACGCCGTCGGGCACCGGGACGACGGCGCTCGCCGGGACGACGTACGACGTCTGGTGGGGGTGGAGGCAGAAGACGGTGCGGCCGAGCAGCTCGTCGGGGCCCGCCTCGACGACGCCGACGTTCAGATAGCCGTAGGCGACCGGACCCGGCAGGTCTCCGCGCTGGAACGGCGCCCGCATCCGCTCGCGCTGGTCCTCGGGCACCTCGCCCCGGAAGACCAGGGTCTCGGTGCCGCGGCTGACCCCGCTGTGCAGCGTCCGCACCAGGACGTCGTCGGGGCCGGGCTCGGCCACGGGCACCCCACGGACCTCGCCGACGCCCGGGCGCACGACGACGAAGGCGCGTGCGGTGCGCTGGGTCATGGTGCCCGTCCTGTCCTGAGCCGGTCCTCCGGGGCTCGTGAAACCGCTTGAACCACCCTCTTGAACCACCCTCTTGAACCACCCTCTTGAACCACCCTCTTGAACCACCCTCTTGAACCAACACCGTGCCGGTGTCGTGCCCCACTTGTCACCACCATTACGGAGGCCACATGCTCGAGGTTCAGATCCCCGCGGCCCGCCGCCCGGCCGACCTGGTCACGACGGTCCGGCTGGCACTCGTCTGCGCGGTCGCAGCGCTGGTGGTCCGGGCGATGGTCGCCCCCGTCGCGCTCGGTCTGCTCGTCCCGCTCGCGAGCGTCGCGCTGGTCCTCGACGCGGTCGACGGAGCGGTGGCGCGCCGGACGGTCTGCACCCGATTCGGGGCGCGCTACGACATGGAGGTCGACGCGTTCCTGGTGCTGGCGCTGAGCGTGCACGTCGCCCGCACGGTGGCGTGGTGGGTGATCCTGATCGGCCTGGCTCGCTACCTGCTGCTCGTCGCGGGGTGGCTGTGGCCCTGGCTGCGCGCGCAGACGCCGCCGCGTTACTGGGCCAAGGTCGTCGCCGCCGTCCAGGGCATCGTCCTCACCGCCGTCACGGCCGACGTCATGCCTCGCACGCTCGCCCTGACCGCACTCGCCGTCGCGCTCGCGCTGCTCGTCGAGTCCTTCGCCCACCAGGTCCGCCAGCTGCGGCGACTGGGATCCGCCGACACCGTCGACCGGCCGCCCACGGTCGCGGTCACTGTCGCGGCGTACGTCGTCTTGTGGCTCGCCCTCGTCGCTCCGGACCGGGTCCGCGACCTCTCGCTCGCGGCCTTCCTGCAGGTGCCCGTGGAGCTGCTGGCGCTGGTGCTCCTGGCCGCCGTCCTCCCCTCATCCGTACGCCGGCCGGCCGTTGCCGCTCTCGGTGTCGTGCTGACCCTGCTGACCGTGGTGCGCGCCCTCGACCTGGGGTTCTCGGTCGTGCTGGACCGCCGCTTCGACCTGCTGAACGACTCCTACTACGTCGGCCCCGGGCTCGGCGTGGTGCGCGACTCGAGCGGGATCGTGGCCGTGGTGGGGCTGGTGGCCGGCGTGGCCGTCCTCGTCGTCGTGATCGGCGTGGTGCTCACCGCGGCGGTCAGACGGGTGGCCTCCTCCGCGGCCCGGCACCGTCGGGTCGGCGTGACGGTCGTGGCCGCCGCTGCGACGGTCGGGGCGTTCTCCGCGGCGGCCGGAGGTGGCGTCGCCTCGACCGGGACGTCGGTGCTGGCCGCGCGACAGGTCCAGGCGGTCTCGTTCGACCTCGCGGACCGGCACGTCTTCGCCGGCGAGATCGCCGAGGACGACCCCCTGCCGCCCGGGCTCCTCAGCCGGCTTCGCGGCAAGGACGTCCTGCTCGTCTTCGTCGAGAGCTACGGCCGGGTGGCGGTGCAGGGGACGTCGTACTCGCGAGGTGTCGACGCCGTCCTCGACCGCGGCACCGCGCAGCTGCGGGCCGCGGGTTATGACTCGCGCAGCGCGTTCCTCACCTCTCCGACGTTCGGCGCGGCGAGCTGGTTGGCCCACTCGACCCTCCAGTCCGGCCTCTGGGTCGACAGCCAACAGCGCTACAACCAGCTGGTCACCTCCTCCCACGCGACGCTCACGTCGGCCTTCGAGCAGGCCGGCTGGCGCACCGTCTTCGACGTCCCCGCGGTGACGAAGGACTGGTCCGACGGCCGCCGGTTCTACGGCTTCGACAAGCTCTACGACGAGCGCAACGTCGGCTACCGCGGACCTCGGTTCAGCTATGCGCCGATGCCCGACCAGTTCACCATCGCCGCCTTCGAGCAGCACGAGCTCACCGCGGGCCCCCGGAAGCCGGTGATGGCGGAGATCGACCTGGTCTCCAGCCACCACCCGTGGACGCCGCTGCCCCAGCTCGTGCCGTGGTCGGCGGTGGGCGACGGCTCGGTCTTCTCGCGGGTCCCCGCCGTGGGTGGCTCGCCGGACGAGGTGCTGCGCAGCCCGTCCCGGGTGCGCGCCGCCTACGGGAAGTCGGTCGAGTACACCTGGTCGGCGCTCGTGTCGTGGCTGGCCCGGCGTCCCGACCCGAACCTGGTGCTCGTCGTGCTCGGCGACCACCAGCCGCACTCCTACGTCACCGGTGCCTCTCCCGGCCACGACGTCCCGATCAGCGTCATCGCGCAGGACCCCGCGGTGCTCGACGCCGTCTCCGGCTGGGGCTGGTCGGCCGGGCTGCGGCCGCCGCCCGACGCGCCGGTCACGCGGATGGACACCTTCCGCGACCGGTTCCTCGCCACCTTCAGCGACCCTGCTCCGGAAGGGAGCCCATGATGATGATCCGCACCATCGCCGCGGCGGCCGTGCTCGTCTCCGCGGTCGTCCACCTCTACCTCTGGTTCGACGGCGTCAAGGACCAGGGCACCGTCGGCGCCCTGTTCGTCGTCAACGTCGTGGCCGGGATCGCGATCGCGGTCCTGCTCGTCATGTGGCACGACTGGGCGCCGCTCCTCCTCGCCGCCGGCTTCGGCGCCGCGACGATCGTCGCGTTCCTCATCGCCGCGACCGTCGGGCTCTTCGGCATCGAGACCGACTGGAGCTGGTACGCCTGGCTGGCCTTCGTCGTCGAGCTCGTCGCGGTGGTCTGCGGTGCTCTGGGGCTGGCCCGGGAGGGGTACGTCGGCGGCCGGCACCGCGCTCACGCGAGCGCGTAGTCGGGCTCAGGCCTCGACGGCCGCCAGCTGCCCGCAGGCGCCGTCGATCTCGCGGCCGCGCGTGTCGCGCACGGTCGTGGAGATGCCCTTGGCCTCGAGCCGGCGCACGAACTCCCGCTCGTCGGCGGGGTCGGAGGCGGTCCACTTCGAGCCGGGCGTCGGGTTGAGCGGGATCAGGTTGACGTGCACCCAGCCCCAGTCGCCGTAGGAGTTGAGGACGTCGGCGAGCAGGTCGGCGCGCCAGCCCTGGTCGTTGATGCCGCGCATCATGGCGTACTCGATCGACACCCGGCGCTTGGTCGTCCGGGCGTACTCCCAGGCCGCCTCGACGGTCTCGGCGACGCTGAAGCGCGTGTTGATCGGCACCAGCTCGTTGCGCAGCTCGTCGTCGGGCGCGTGCAGGCTCAACGCCAGGGTGACCGGGACGCCCTCGGTCGCGAGCTGCTTGATCCGGGGCACCAGGCCGACCGTCGAGACGGTGACGTGGCGCGCCGAGAGGCCGAGCCCCTCGGGGGCGGGGTCGGTGAGCCGGCGTACGGCTCCGATGACGGCGCGGTAGTTCGCGAGCGGCTCGCCCATGCCCATGAAGACGACGTTGGAGAGCCGTCCCGGCCCGCCCGGGACCTCGCCGGACGCCATCGCGCGGGCGCCGACGACGACCTGGTGCACGATCTCGGCGGTCGACATGTTGCGCTGCAGGCCGCCCTGGCCGGTGGCGCAGAAGGGGCAGGCCATGCCGCAGCCGGCCTGGGAGGAGATGCAGATGGTGGCGCGATCGGTGTAGCGCATCAGCACCGACTCGACCAGCGCGCCGTCGAAGAGCTTCCACAGCGTCTTCACCGTGGTGCCGCGGTCGGCCTCGAGCGTCCGGATCGGGGTCATCAGGTCCGGCAGGAAGGTCGAGACGATCGACTCGCGCTGGGCCGCGGGCAGGTCGGTCATCTCGGCCGGGTCGTGCACGAGCCGCTCGAAGTAGTGCACCGACAGCTGCTTGGCACGGAACGCCTGCAGCCCGGCCTCCGTGGCGGCCTCCTGCCGCTCGGCGAGGGTGAGGTCGGCGAGGTGACGCGGCGGCTTGCCGCGGCCCTTCGGCGGGCTCATCACCAGCGGCAGCGCGCGGCCACGCGCGGCTGCCTCGTCCGGGGTCTCCTCGCCGATCGGTCTGCTCACCCCGCCAGTGTCCCACCCGGGCGGCGGCCGGTCCTACTCGGCGAAGCAGCGGCCCCGGGACGCTGACAGCGGCCCGGGGATACTCCCCGGGCCGCTGCCGCCGATCAGTCGGTAGATCAGCGCGACGGGATCAGTGGAGCTGCCGCTGGACGGCCCGGTAGGCGCGCAGCTGCGCCTTCAGCTTCGCCTTGCGGTCGCCCTTGGCCTTCCTGATCTGCTTGGCCAGCGTCCTGACCTTGCTGTCCACGGCGCTCGTGAGGCGCGCCGGGGCGACCTCCTTGGTGACCGTCACGGTCTTCGTGGTCGTGCCGGCCGACGGGGCCGGATCGAGGCCGACGCCGCTGAGCGCGTCCTTGATCGTGTCGAAGACGTCGGTCTGGTCCGACAGCCCGACCGCGTTGGCGGCGCCCGGCCCGAAGCCGGCGATGCGCAGCTGGGTGCCTGTGTGCTGCTGGGAACCGCCGAGCTGAGCGGTGCCGTAGGCGACGGTCTCCACGGTGCCGTCGTGGGTCAGCAGGTTGTAGGTGCCCGCAAGCGGGACCGATGAGCCTCCGGTGATGTCCTCGGCGTTGATGATCTGGCTGGTGTGGGCGTGGTCCGCCGTCACGATGACGAGCGTGTCGCCGTGCGTCTTGGCGAAGTCCATCCCGACCTTCACGGCCTCGTCGAGGTCCTTGGTCTCACCGATCTGACCGCAGGCGTTGGCGGCGTGGTCCTGCTTGTCGATCGACGCGCCCTCGACCTGGAGGAAGAAGCCCTTGTCGTTGTCCAGCAGGCCGATCGCCTTGCTCGTCATGTCAGCGAGCGTCGGCTGGGTGCCCGGCCAGGTCACCGACGTGCCGTCGGGCGCCGTGTCGTTGGTCTGGCACTCGGCGGCGGGCTTGGCGTAGCCGTCGGCCGTCGCGGGGGTCGCCTTGTAGCGGGTCTGCATGTTCCCCGAGGCGAAGAGGCCGAGGACCGGGGCGGACTGGTCCGCCTTGGTGACAGCGGTCATCTCCGCCTTGGTGGTGGGGACCTGGAACCCGGCGTCCTGGGCGTTCTGCAGCACCGACCTACCGTTCGCCGCGACGGCGTCGAACCAGCCCTTGCCGCCGCCCATGACGACGTCGGCCCGGGTGTCGAGGATCTGCTCCTCGATCGACTTCTGCCCGGGGCACTTGGCGGTGTCCTTCTTCTGCGACTTGCCGTCGACGGTCACGGTCTGGCCCACCGGCGTGTAGCAGCCGCGGTCGGCGACGTGCGAGAGCTGGACGGCGGGGGTCGCGTCCTGGACCTCGGCGGTGGTGATGTCACCGGTCTTGAGCCCCTGGGTCTTGGCCCACTCGAGCAGCGTCTGGTGCGCGGTGGTGCCGTCCAGGCCGACGCTGATCGCGCCGTTGTAGGTCTTCGTTCCTGTCGACCAGCCGGTGCCCGACGCGGCGGAGTCGGTCACGTAGTCGGGCTTGCCGGTGTCGTCCCCGGTCGTCAGCGGGTCGTCCCCCTTGTGCAGCGCGTACGTCGTGTACTGGCCGGTCAGCGGAAGGCTGTCGATGCCCTCGAGCTGGCCGGAGGCGCCGACGAGGTAGTTGCGCGCGACGGTGATCTCGGAGTCACCCATGCCGTCGCCGATGAAGAGGATGACGTTCTTCGCCTTGCCGAACTTCACCTGCGCGGCGATCTCGGCGGTCTGGTCACCGTCGTGGCGGTTGGCGCCACCGGTCTCGCTGATGTCGGCGGCGTACGCCACCCCGGTGCTCGCGACCGCGAGCCCCGTGACGCCGGCGAGCAGGCGCACCCGGCGCATGCTGGCATTCGTGCGGGCCATCTTGGCTTCCTTCGACTCTCGCCCGAGCCGTTCCCAGGCGGTTCAGTCGCAAGCTAGGGACGCAAGAAGACCGTGCGCGCCACCTCACGTGACCGGTGCGTGAACGCAGCCGGACGACTGGGTCGCCCACGAGATCGACGCGGTCAGCGGGTCAGCAGCCAGAGCGCCGTCGCGGCGACTCCCACCACCACGACGGCGGTGGTGACCATGCCCAGGAGGAAGTAGAGACCCAGCCGGCGGGTGCGCTCCCGCACGATCAGCACGAGCGGTACGACGAGCAGGACGGCTCCGAACGGGAAGAGGTCGGTCGCCGTGTGCTTCGGGAAGAACGCCTCGAGCACGGCCGCGAACAGCCCCGGCACCAGGAGCGTGAAGGCGAGCCCGGAGAAGAAGCCGCTCAGCGGCGTGAAGACAGGGTGGTCGCGGTGCCACCAGTTGGGGCTCTCGGGCTCGGGCATCTCTGCGGCGCTGTCCGCCGACTGTGGTCGCAGCTGACTCATGTCTCCTCCTCGAAGTCGAGGACGTGTGTCTCGACCCTAGCGCCACCGTCGCGCCAGGTGCGGCACATCGCGTCGGTCGGTCAGTTGAAGACCGCGTAGTGCAGGAGCAGCCAGATGGGGGCGATCGTGGCCAGCAGCGAGTCCAGCCGGTCCATCAGCCCGCCGTGCCCCGGGATGACCTGGCTCATGTCCTTGACGCCCAGGTCACGCTTGATCACCGACTCGCACAGGTCGCCGAGAGTCGCCATGACCACGGTGATCACGCCGAGCGCCACACCGACCCACCAGTCCGCGTCCAGCAGGAGGACGACCAGGAGGACGCCCGCGGTGATCGTGAAGATCGCCGAGCCGGCGAACCCCTCCCAGGACTTCTTCGGGGAGATGACCGGAGCCATGGGGTGCCGGCCGAAGAGCACGCCGGCGACGTACCCACCGATGTCGGAGGCGATCGTGACCAGGACGAAGGTGATGATGCCCTTGACGCCGTCGTCGATGCCGGTCTCGTCCCAGGTGCCGCCCTCGGCGAGCATCAGCGCGACGAAGGACCCGAGGAACGGCAGGTACACCAGCGTGAAGACCGAGCCGGTGGCGGTCTTGACATAGCCGTCGACGCCGCGGCGCAGCAGCCAGAGCATGGTGACCAGCGCGGTGACCGCCGTCGCCGTGACCAGCGCCTCGGCGCCCCAGGCGTAGGCGACCACGACCATCACGACGCCGCCGGCCATCAGCGGCTGCTCGGGCAGGTCGATGCCTTTGGCGAGCAGGCCCTTGCGCAGCTCCCAGACGGCGACCACCACGGCGGTCGCGACGATCAGGATGAAGAGGCTCTTCCAGATGAAGAGCGAGAGCGCCACGGCGGCGAGCAGGACCACCGCCGAGAGGATCGCGGCCTTGAGGTCGCGGCCCGCGCGGCCGTGGTCCTTCGTGGGCTTGTCGCCGCCGACCTTCCCGGAGCTTCCGGAGCCGTCGGCGGCAGGTGCCGGCACTGACATGTCGGTCATCGTGAGGAGCGCTCGAGGTCAGACCTCGAGCAGCTCGGCCTCCTTGGCCTTCAGCAGGTCGTCGATGGCGTCGGTGTGCTTCTTGGTCATCCCGTCGAGCCGCTTCTCGGCGCCGGTGAGGTCGTCCTTGCCGATCTCGCCGTCCTTCTCGAGCTTCTCGAGGTTCTGCTTGGCCTTCTGGCGCACCTGGCGAACCGACACGCGGCCGCCCTCGGCCTTCTCCCGCGCCTGCTTGATGTAGTCCTTGCGGCGCTCCTCGGTCAGCTCGGGGAACACCGCGCGCAGGACGCGACCGTCGTTGGAGGGGTTCACGCCGAGGTCGCTGTCGCGGATGGCCTTCTCGATGTTCGGCATCGCCGAGGCGTCGAAGGGAGCGATCACGATGACCCGCGGCTCGGGGCTGGTGAACGTCGCGAGCTGCTGGATGGGCGTGGGCGTCCCGTAGTACTCGACGGTCAGCTTGTTGAAGACCGTCGGGGTGATGCGGCCGGCACGCAGGGTCGCGAAGTCCTCGCGGGTCGCATCGACCGACTTGCCCATCTTGTCGTCGGCCTCGTTGAGGATGTCGTTGATCACCGGAGCTCCTTCGTCGATGTCTCGCTGGTCGCGCTTGTGCTGGTGGGGGTCTCAGCCGGCGCTGACCAGGGTGCCAATCTTCTCACCCTGCACGACGCGCAGGATGTTGCCCCGTGGCTCCATGCCGAAGACGACCATGGGCAGCTTGTTCTCGCCGCACAGGGCGAACGCCGTCTGGTCCATGATCCGCAGGCCCTGCCCGATGGCCTCGGCGTAGGTGAGCTGGTCGTACTTGACCGCGTTCGGGTCCTTCTTCGGGTCGGCGGAGTAGACGCCGTCGACGCCGCTCTTGGCGACCAGGACCACGTCGCACTTGCTCTCCAGCGCCCGCTGGACGGCGACGGTGTCGGTGGAGAAGAAGGGCAGTCCCATGCCGGCGCCGAAGATCACGACGCGGCCCTTCTCGAGGTGGCGGATCGCTCGGCGCGGGATGTAGGGCTCGGCGACCTGGCCCATGGTGATGGCGGTCTGGACCCGGGTGTCGACCCCGAGCTTCTCGAGGAAGTCCTGCAGCGCCAGGCAGTTCATGACGATGCCGAGCATGCCCATGTAGTCGGCCCGTGCGCGGTCCATGCCGCGGTTCTGCAGCTCGGCGCCGCGGAAGAAGTTGCCGCCGCCGGTGACGACGGCGACCTGCACGCCTGCGTCGACGACCGCCGCGATCTCCTTCGCGACCGTCTGCACCACGTCGGGGTCGACGCCGACCTTGCCCCCGCCGAAGACCTCGCCGGAGAGCTTGAGGAGAACCCGCTTGTACGCCGTCACGCGGTGACCTTTCCGTGGTCGATCTGGGTCTGGACGTGCGAGAAGGCCGGTCCGATGATCAGTTGTTCCGTCATCGGACCGGCCTCCTCGTCGTACGTCAGGTGAAACCTATCTGGTTACGCGCCGACCTCGAAGCGGGCGAACCGCTTGACGGTCGTGTTGGCCGCGTCGAGCACCTGCTTGACCGACTTCTTGGCCTCGAAGACCGACTCCTGGTCGAGCAGGACGATCTCCTTGAAGAAGGCGCCGATGCGACCCTCGACGATCCGAGCGACGGCAGCCTCGGGCTTGCCCTCCTCGAGCGTCTTCTTGGTCAGCACGTCCTTCTCCGACGCCACGACGTCGGCCGGGACCTCGTCGCTGGTGAGGTACTGCGCCTTGAGCGCAGCAGCCTGCTGGGCGGCCTGCTTGGCGGCAGCCTCGTCGCCCTCGAACTCGACGAGCACGCCGAGGGTCGGAGGCAGGTCGGAGGCCTTCTTGTGCAGGTAGACCGTCGTGGTGCCGTCGAAGTAGGCGACCTCGCCCAGCTCGATCTTCTCGCCGATGGTGCGGGCGAGCTCGTCGACCGTCTCGCCGACCGTCTTGTCGCCGAGCGACACGGCCTTGAGGGCCTCCGCGTCGCCGACCTTGCTGGCGTTCGCGGCGTCCGCGATCGCCTGGGCGGCGGCGACGAACGCCTCGTTCTTGGCGACGAAGTCCGTCTCGGCCCTCAGGCTGATCAGGGCGTTGCCCGAGGTGGCCACGAGGCCGGCGGAGGCCTCGCGCTCGGCGGCGCGGGCGGCGGCCTTGGCCGCACCCTTGACGCGGAGCAGCTCGACGGCCTTGTCGAAGTCGCCGTCGGTCTCGTCGAGCGCCTTCTTGCAGTCCATCATTCCGGCCTGCGTCAGCTCACGGAGCTTCTTGACGTCGGCTGCGGTGTAAGCCATATGTCTTCCTCTTCAGGTACGTCGGTGTACGGGAGTGGATCAGGCCTCGGCCGGAGCCTCGGTGGTCGCCTCGGTCTCACCCTCGGTCTCGCCCTCGGCCGGAGCCTCGATGGCAGCCTCGGCGGCCTGCGGCTCCTCGGCGGCCGGGGCCTCCGTGGTGGCCTCGGCGGCCTGCGGCTCCTCGGCGGCCGGGGCCTCCGTGGTGGCCTCGGCGGCCGGGGTCTCGAGCAGCTCGCGCTCCCACTCGGCCAGCGGCTCGGCCGTGGTGCCCTCGGCGCCGACGGTCTTGGCGCCGGAGCGGGCGATGAGGCCCTCGGCGACGGCGTCGGCGACCACTCGGGTCAGCAGGCCGACGGCGCGGATGGCGTCGTCGTTACCCGGGATCGGGAAGTCGACCTGGTCGGGGTCGCAGTTGGAGTCGAGGATGCCCACGATCGGGATGCGCAGCTTGCGCGCCTCCTCGACGGCGAGGTGCTCCTTGTTCGTGTCGACGATCCACACCGCCGAAGGCGTGCGGACCATCTCACGGATACCACCGAGCGACTTGTTGAGCTTGTCGCGCTCGCGACGCATCTGCAGCAGCTCCTTCTTGGTGCGGCTGCTGCTCGCGACGTCGTCGAAGTCGATCTCGTCGAGCTCCTTGAGGCGGTTGATCCGCTGGTGCACGGTCGAGAAGTTGGTGAGCATGCCGCCGAGCCAACGCTGGTTGACGTAGGGCATGCCGACGCGGGTCGCCTGCTCGGCGATCGCCTCCTGGGCCTGCTTCTTGGTGCCGACGAAGAGGATGACGCCGCCCTTGGCGACGGTCTCCTTGATGAAGGCGTAGGAGCGGTCGATGTAGGCCAGCGACTGCTGCAGGTCGATGATGTAGATGCCGTTGCGCTCGGTGAGGATGAAGCGCTTCATCTTCGGGTTCCAGCGACGGGTCTGGTGTCCGAAGTGGACGCCGCTCTCGAGGAGCTGGCGCATGGTCACGACTGCCATGATGTTTTCTTCTCCTTGTGGTGGAGCCGCACTCCGTTCAGCTCGCCCTTGCGTCTGTCGAGGGCGTGCCGGAGGTGGCTCCGATCGGGTTTTCAGTTGCTGCCCGGTTCTTGCTCAGCCGGGCCCTGACGCTCACGCGCGCCCCCACCCTCGGACTGGCCTCGGGACTGAGGGACGCACCCACGGGTGATCGACGCTCAGGAGGTGAGCGCCGTCGCGGTCTGTGGACGTGCGAAGTCAACCCACACGGGTTGCACGGTCGAGGATAGTCCGATCGCCTGCGCGGAGCGAATCTGTGCGGCCCCGCCTCGTTCGGGCCGATCGTCGTCCACAGCTCGCCTCTCAGGCGCGGTTCTCCACAACCGTACGACGGCCCGCGCGTCGTCGCCTCCGGCGGGGCATCGTCCTCCCCGTGAGATCGTCCACCGCCGCCCGGACCCGGCTCCCCGGCGCGGTCCTTGTCGTCGTCCTGCTGACCGGTTCCATCCTCGGCCCATCGCCGGTCAGCACCGCCGGGGAGCCGGATCCGGTCGGCGTGTGGCCGCTCTCCCCCGCCCCATCCGTCGTGCAGCGGTTCGACCCGCCCTCATCCCCCTGGGGAGCCGGTCACCGGGGTGTGGACCTGCTCGGTCACGTCGGCCAGACCGTCGGGAGCGCGCTCCCCGGCCGGGTCACCTTCGCCGGCATGCTGGCCGGCCGCGGGGTGGTCGTCGTCGACCACGGGGAGACCCGCACCAGCTATGAGCCGGTCGCCGCGACGGCCCACGTCGGGGATCTCGTCAGCGCCGGCGGCCCGCTCGGCTCGCTCACCCCGGACCTCTCCCATTGCCCGCCCGCCGCCTGCCTGCACTGGGGCTGGATCCGCAACGTCGACGACGTCTACCTCGACCCGCTGCTGCTCGTCGGTGCAGGCCCGGTCCGACTGCTGCCGCTGTGGGGTGACCGGCCGGGCGGTTCTGGGCCGATCGCGCCTCGTTCTGTCTCCCCGTACGCCGGGTGGCGGCCGCTCGTCGAGGTGGTGTCGTTCTCGCCGGCGTCCTGACGGGCTTCCGAGCGGCGTTGGGCCGGAGCGATCGGTGTCTCGACTCGGCGGTCATCGCCTCGCAGGCTCGGTCGCGCGGCTCGCTCGACCACCGTCAGCGGGTCCGCTGGCGCGGCCCCCGCTCACGCGCGTGGATGGGCTTGTTGATAAGCGCGACGGAGTCGGTCGGTGCTGACGTGGGTGTAGAGCTGTGTCGTCGCCAAGGACGCGTGCCCCAGCAGCTCCTGCACCGAGCGCAGGTCGGCGCCGCCCTCCAGGAGGTGGGTGGCGGCGGTGTGGCGCAGCCCGTGCGGGCCGATGTCGGGGGCGCCGGGGACCTCGGCGATCCGGCGGTGGACGAGGGTACGCACGGCCCGCTGGTCGATGCGCCGCCCGCGCGCACCGAGGAAGAGGGCGGCGCCGGCTCCGTCGACGACGAGCGCCGGCCGGCCGCGGACGAGCCACGCGTCGAGCGCTCGGGCCGCCGGATCGCCGTAGGGCACCGTCCGCTCCTTGCGGCCCTTGCCGAGGACGCGCACGACACGGCGGCCGTGGTCGACGTCGTCGACGTCGAGCCCCACGAGCTCGCCCACGCGGATCCCCGTGGCGTAGAGCAGCTCGAGCATCGCCACGTCGCGTAGACCCATGGCGCTCCCGTCGTCAGCCAGCTCGGCGGCAGCGCGGATCAGTGCGCCGGCCTCGTCGGCACGCAGCACCGGCGGCAGGGTCCGGTGGGCACGCGGCGATCCGAGGCTCGAGCCGACGTCCGTGGACGTCCGGGCGGTGCGGGCGAGCCAAGCGGTGAAGACCCGGGCCGCGGTGGCCCGACGCGCGATGGTCGTGCGGGCACGGCCGGTGGTCTGCTGCTTGGCCAGCCAGCTGCGGAGGACGCGCAGGTCGAGCCGGTCGACGGAGTCGATCCCCGACCGGTGCGCATGGTCGAGCAGGCTGGCGATGTCGCCGATATAGGCGCGGATCGAGTGCGCGGTCAGGTCGCGCTCGGAGCGCAGGTGCCGCTCGTAGTCACCCAGCAACCGGGCGAACTCCTCGGGCAGGTCGGCTTCCTCCACGCTGCCCAGCGTGGCCGACGAGCCGCTGCGGGCCGGTGCCGACACGCCCGCGACGACAGGTCCGCCGCATCACGATCGCGCATAGGCGCTGAGCCGCCAGCCGGTGGAGGACCGCTCGGCGAAGCCGTTGCGGGTGAGGTCGGCGAGGTGGCGCTCGGTCTCGGCCGTGCCGAGGCCGGCGATGCGGGCGATCGACTCCAGCCCTGAGGGCCTGAACAAGGGCACCGCCTCCAGCACCTGCTGCTGGGTCATGGACAGGCGGTCACGTGGGCGCTCAGGCCCGCGGAGGTCGATCGCGAGGTGCTCTCCCGACGCGCCGACGGACTCCAGCACCTCGCCGGCGTTGGTCACCACCGTGGCGCCGCGTCGGAGCAGGACGTGCACGCCCGCGGAGGTCATCGCCGTCACCGGGCCCGGGACCCCCATCACCGGACGGCTGATGGCGTCGGTCCAGCTCGCGGTGTTGAGCGCGCCGCTGCGCGGTGCCGCCTCGACGATCACCGTCCCGCGGGAGAGGGCGGCGATGATCCGGTTGCGGGCGAGGAAACGCAGCCGCATCGGAGCGGCTCCGGGCGGCGCCTCGGAGATCACCGCGGCGTGCTCGGCGAGGTGGCCGATCAGCCGTTCGTGCGCGGCCGGGTAGAACCGGTCGGCCCCGCAGGCGAGCACGGCGACGGTGACGCCGCCGCCGGCCAGGGCGCCACGATGCGCCGCCTGGTCGATGCCGTAGGCGGCGCCCGAGACGACGGCCCACCTCTCCGCAGCGAGCTGGGCCGAGATCTCGCGGGCGATGGTGGTGCCGTAGTCGGTGGCCGAGCGCGACCCCACGACCGCGACGGAGTCGGCGAGCGAGTCGAGCCGGACCGGCCCGCGCACCCAGAGCCCGAGCGGGACGCCGCCTCGGCCCTCCGTGACGTCGGCCGCGTGCTCCAGGTCGTCGAGCTGGCTCGGCCACTCGGCATCGCCCGGGACCACGAACCGGAGGTCGCTGCGGTGCGCCCTCTCCAGCTCGTCGGCGGGGTCGACGGCGTCGAGCCGGGCGACCGCCTCCGCGGACCGACTTCCGAGCTTGCCGGTGTCGATCAGCCGGCGGCACACGGCCACCGCACCGTGGGCCGACACCTGCTGCGCGAGCTCGAGATCGGCCGGCTCGAACGCGACGTTCAGCGCCACGCGCGCGAGCCGCTCGGCGTCGGCCACGTTCGTCGTGGCCGTCATACCGCCTGCCTCAGCATCGCCTCGAGCAGGGGCTCACCGTTGCGCAGCCGCATCGCGACGTCGAGCTCGTCGAGGCCGGGCTGCTCCGTCCCCCACAGGTCGGTGACCGTCCAGGCCATCCGGTGGACGCGGGTGTTGCCGCGCCCCGTGAGCCGGCCCTGATAGGTCGCCGCGTCGAGCGCGGTCTGCGCGGCAGGCGTCAATGGCCACTCCTGGCGCAGCGTCGGACCTGGGGCCTGCCCGTTGAGCCGCCAGGACCGGTCGGCGTACCGCTCCCGCTGACGCTCGCGGGCCACCTGCACCCGCGCGCGGACGCTGGCCGACGTCTCCGGCGGTGGCGTGAGCGGGTCCGGGGTGCCGTCGCCCTTGATCGGACGCACCTTCCTCAGGATGTCGATGCGGTCGGCGATCGGCCCGGAGAAGCGTGCCTGGTAGGCCCGGAGCTGCGGCGGCGTGCAGTAGCACCGGTTGCTGCCCTGGTCGCTGTCGAACTCACCGCACGGGCACGGGTTCATCGCGAGCACGAAGATGCCGCGGGCGGGGAAGGTGGCCGACTCCTCTCCACGGGCGATCGTCACCTCTCCGCTCTCGAGCGGCTGGCGCAGTGCCTGGATGACGTCGGACTGGAACAACGGGAACTCGTCGAGGAAGAGGACACCGTTGTGGGCCCGGCTCACCTCCCCAGGCCTCACCCGGCCGGTGCCGCCTCCGAGCAGACTCGCCCGGCTCGCGTCGTGGTGCGGAGCGGAGAAGGGCGGCCGCCTGATCATCCCGTCCTCCGGCTCGAGCGCGCCCGCCAGCGAGTGGATCGCGGTCAGCTCGAGCGACTCCTCGACGGTGAGGTCCGGCAGGATGCCGGGGATCCGCTCGGCCAGCGTGGTCTTCCCGGCACCTCGCGGGCCCGAGAGCATCAGGTGATGGCCGCCCGCGGCCGAGACCTCCAGGGCGAAACGGGCATCCTCCATGCCGAGCAGGTCGGAGAGGTCCTGCTCGGCCAGCCGCTCCTGGCCGCGCCAGGCGAGCAGGCGGCTTCCGGACATCGGCGCGACCGGCGGTGCCTCCGGCACCTCCTCGCCGCGGAGCTCGCACAGGACCTGGGCGAGGGAGCGCACTCCGAAGACCGCCATGCCGGGGACCATCGCCGCCTCGCGGCTCTGCGGCTCGGGGACGAAGACCCGCCGCACGCCGCGGTGGGCGGCCGCGAGGACCATCGGCAGCACCCCGGGGACGCTGCGCAGGCCACCGGACAGCGTCAGCTCCCCGATGAAGAGGGTGCCGGCCAGCGAGGCCGACGGCACCACGCCGATGGCCGCCATGGTGGCGACCGCGATGGCGAGGTCGAAGTGAGTGCCGCTCTTCGGAAGGTCCGCGGGCGAGAGCAGGATGGTGACGCGTCGCGTGTTCGGCCACTCGGCGTTGCGCGTCTCGTCGGCGCGGGTCTCGATCCGCACATGGCTGTTGTTGACGGCCATGCGACACCTGTCGCGCGCCTCGTTGAGCACGGAGTCGGCTCGCCCGACGATGGTGGTCCCCACGACCCCCCGCGAGACGTCGACCTGGACGTCGATGAGGTGACCGACGGCGCCGGCCAGGGCGACGGTGGCCGCCGTCGCGACCCCCATCAGATGCCCCTGACATGGTCGACCACGGCGGCCCCCTTGACCCGGCGCAGCACGGCGACGAGGTCGATGCGGATCTCCGGAGGGTTCAGGCCCCGGGCCTGTACCCAGCGCTCGGCGAGTCGACGCAGCCGGTCGAGCTTGTCGGGCCCCACCGCCTGGTGCGGCGTTCCGTAGGAGGTGTCGCTCCGGGTCTTGACCTCGCAGGCCACGAGCACCGGGCCGTCGCGCAGGACGAGGTCGAGCTCGCCCTCGTCACACCGCCAGTTCCGCTCGAGCAGGACCATCCCCAGCTCGGTCAGGTGGCGCTCCGCCACGTCCTCGCCGTAGCGTCCGAGCGCCGTCCGGGCCGCTGCCGTTGCCACCATGTCCTCGACCTCCGAGCCGATCGTTGTCATGCGACGAGCATCGACCGCGGCGAGGACAGGCGGTGGGCGCGGCCGAACGCCCTGTGGAGCACACCGCCGAGAGGGGACCCTGTGGACGGGAAGTGGCCCCCCGTGTGACGGAAGTCGAGGGGTGGGACGGCTCAGCTGACCGCTCGTGCGGCCGATGAGACCCTCTGAGGCCTGCTGGGCTGGTTGGTCCCGGGTCGACGTAGTCCTTCCGGTCTATGCCGACTGGCCCGATGGAATGATCTAGTCGCGGTCCCGTAGCGACGGGTCCTGGGCCTCCCTAACGTGTGCCCGCAGGGGCGGGACTCTTGGGAGGAGGACAGCCGACGATGCGCACACTCACGCGTTCCGACACGCGCGGCGCGGTTGCGACCGGCGCCGTCGTCTTCGAGGCTGCACTCCTCACCCCTCTCCTCGTGGTCATCATGCTCGGCATCGTCGAGATGGCCCTGCTCATGAGGGACAACGTCGCCCTGAACTCGCTCATCCACACCGGAGGCAAGGCAGCCACCTCCTTCGCCGTCGATGCCGACCGGCCGGCCGCCACGGTCGCCGATGCACCGGCGACAACGCTCTCCGACCTGACCGCCTCGGCGATCGAGCAGGCGAAGACGACGCTGTCCAAGGACTCCATCAGCGAGCTGTGGGTCTACGAGGCCAACCCGGCCGGCTTCCCGCTCCGCAACGGGACCGACCACTTCGCCCGCTGCGACGACGGCTGCGCCGCCTACGCGTGGGACGCCGATGCCCAGGAGTTCCACCGCACCGGCGGCCGCCTCGGCGCGCACGACATCGATGCGTGCGGCAGCAGCTTCGGCGTCTACGTGAAGGCCAACCACTCGTTCCTGACCGGAGTCTTCCAAGGAGTGACCATCACCAAGCACGAGACCTTCCAGCTCGGCGACGGCGCCGACTGCCGAGTGGCCACGTCGTGACGCGCGTACGCCGGCGTCGCCGGTCCGGTCGCGGCGCCGTGGTCGTCGAGTTCGCCCTGGTCGCGCCGCTCCTCCTCATGATCGTCTTCGGGATCATCGACTTCGGCTGGATGATCGACCGGAGCAACGTCGTCAACAACGTCGCCCGTGACGCCGCTCGCACGGCCAGTCTGGACGGGAACCGCGCCACGATCCGGACCGTCGCCACGGACGAGCTCGCCGACATCGGCGTGACGTACCCGGGGCCCAACGCCACCGTGACGATCACCTGCACCACCCCTGCGGGCGTGACGTGCAACGACAGCGACTTCGACGCGAAGGCCATCGCGGGCTCCTCGGTCCGAGTCACCGTCTCGTACACCCACCACTGGATCACCCCGGTCGGCGCACTGTGCTCCTTCTTCGGCGGCGGATCCTGCACGGGAAGCACGATCGAGCTCACCCGCACATCGGAGATGGTCAGGGAATGATCCACTTCTTCTCACGCTCTCGCGGCGAGCGAGGCGCTGTCGCCATCATCGTGGCGGCGCTGTCGATCGTCCTGTTCGGCGTCGCCGCGCTCGGGGTGGACATCGCGACGCAGGTCAACCGCAAGCACCTGCTCAAGAACCAGCTCGATGCCGCGGCCACGGCGGCGGCGTACCACCTCGACTCGCAGACCAACGCCATCCGGGACGCCGCCCAGAACGCGATCGACTACTACGAGAAGAACGGCCCCGGCACACTCGATCCGAGTCAGATCAGCTTCTGGTGCGTGGTCGGTCGCAAGCTCGCCGTCGACGGGAGCCCGTCCACTCCGGCGAAGGTCGCCGACTACCAGATCCCGAGTGGAGGCCAGAAGGGCGGCGTCTGCAACCCCGACGCCTCGTCGTCGAGCACGACCTGGCTGCAGTCCGACTACACCAACCGGGTGCGGGCGTGGGACGGCTCCCACTTCGCGATGACCTGCAATTCCGAGCTCTGTGCCGTGCCGTGCGCCCTGAACGCCGGCCCCGGCAACGGCTGGGCGGCGGGAACGTCGATCTACAACAACCTTCCGGTCACGTGCAACACGATCAGGGTCGGCGCGAGCGACGACGTGCCGTTCACCTTCGCGCCGGTCCTCGGGATCGACAAGGGCTCGACGGGCGCGCAGATCGCCGTCGCCTGCAAGGGTGTGTGCGGCGCCATCGCCCCCAACCCGATGAACGTCGTGGTCGTCACCGACCGCACGTCGTCGATGGATGACACCGACGAGCACTCCATGATCCAGGGCATCAAGGACATGCTCGCCAAGATGTCGCCGGAGCAGCAGTACGTCGCGCTCGGAACGATCGGCCGCAGCACCACGACCACCCGAAGCAGCTTCAGCGCCTGCTCTTCGGTCAAGGTGCCCGCCGACGAGAACTCGCGGGGCTGGGGCTACAGCGGAGACTCCCTCTCCAAGTACAGCTCGAACCTCTGGGTGCCCCTCCAGTTCTTCAAGAACTACCTGGGCAGCACCGGCGCCATCAACACGGGCAGCAACCTCATCAGGGCCCTCAACTGCCTCGACCCGGACGGCAGCGGCCCGCAGAAGAGCCACGGCACCTATCTCGCGGCGCCTCTCAAGGCGGCAGCGCGTTACGTCCTCGGCGACCAGCCGAGCATGGACTCCAGTGGCTTCAACGTGGACGGCCTGGGCGGGGCCAACCGTTCCGGCAGGGTCCGCAACGTGATCATCTTCGAGACCGACGGCCAGCCGCAGGAGATCGCCAACTCGGACAGCGACCCGACCAAGAACGCGTGCGGGATCACGAACAGCCTGACGACGCAGGCGTCGGGCTGCGGGAACGGGTACGACGTCTTCTCCGACTTCATGCACGTCGCCAAGAGCGGGACGACGAAGGGCAACCCGGGAACCTCGTTCACCACGAGGGACTCGAGCCTCAGCTACAACGACGGCAAGTGGTCGACGTACGACCCCGCCCCCGCGCCGACCGCCTGCTACAAGTCGGGTGGTACGACGAACTCGTGCTCCTCCGGCACCCGCTACACGCTGAGCTACAAGACGGTGCAGAACTCGCGCACCGACTCCCAGAACTACGAGCGCAACGGCGGCGAGAACGCCTGCTCCAACTTCAAGGCCGTCGCCGACACGATCAAGGCGTACGACCCTGACAACCTCATCATCACGATCGGCTACAACCTCGACGGCAGCACGAACTGCAACAAGGGCAACGTCACTCCGGATGTCTCCGGGTTCTCGACGCCGTCAGGCTCCACCGAGTTCAACGGCGCGTGGATCCAGGACATCGACCGGACCGACAACAACGGCAGCTGGAGCAACACGAGCGGCCAGAGGCAGTCCGACTGCGTGGGAGGCGGCAACGGCAGCACCGCGGACGATGCGAAGACGATCAAGTACGCCTCGTGCAAGGTTCCGCTGACGGTGACCTACGCGGTCGCCACGAAGGTCACGTGGAAGAACACCGTGGTCGACAACGACCCCGGCGACTCGGTCAACAACGTCCTGGCCTACGCGGCCGGCGGGGACGGCATCGAGCCGTCGACCGTCGACCCGGGCAACTGCACCGGCTCGGCGAGTCGCACCGCTGAGAACACCGACGGTGACTTCTTCTTCTGCGCGGCCTCCGGCGACGACATGGGATCGATCTTCATCGCGGCGCTCAACCAGGTCGGCGGCGGCGTCAAGCTGATGAACCTCCCGGACTGACCGACCGGGCCCACGGCCCCGGTCAGGGTGCCGGTCACAGCCCCGGGCAGGCCCCGGTCACGGCAGGGTCACTTCGGCGGGTCGATCTCCGCGGGCTGGAGCTCCTCGACGTTGACGTCCTTGAACGTCAGCACCTTCACGTTCTTGGCGAACCGCGCCGGGCGGTACATGTCCCACACCCAGCAGTCGCTCATCGAGATCTCGAAGAACACGTCGCCGCCCTCGCTGCGCGCCTTCACGTCCACCTGGTTGCACAGGTAGAAGCGTCGGTCGGTCTCGACGACGTACTTGAAGATGCCGACGACGTCGCGGTACTCCCGGTAGAGCGTCAGCTCCATCTCGGTCTCGTACTTCTCGAGGTCCTCGGCGCTCATGCTGTCTCCTCCGAAATCAGGGCCTCGACGGGTACGGCGACGGGCAGCTCAGACTCTAGTCCGGACCCCACGCCCGGGAGGCTCCAGGACCGTCTGTGGTGCACGGTCGGACCGAACCGGGCCAGCGCGTCGATGTGGGCGGGCGCCGAGTAGCCCTTGTTCTCGCCCCAGCAGTACTCCGGGTGCCGGGCGTCGAGCTCGACCATCAGCGCATCGCGCGCCGTCTTGGCCAGGATGCTGGCCGCCGCGACCGCCGCGCAGGTCAGGTCGGCCTTGATCCGGGTCCGCACCGGCGGCAGCGCAACGAGCTCGGCCGCCGGCGGCTCCGGACGCGGTGGCGGGAGCGGGTCGAAGAGCCCGGGCTCGCCGTCCTCGAGGACGGCCGGGACCGGGGGCGTGAGGTAGTCGTGGTTGCCGTCGAGCAACACCTGGTCGGGGGGGATCGAGAGCTGGCCGAGGGCACGATGACCGGCAAGCCGCAGCGCCGCGATGATGCCGAAGTCGTCGATCTCCGTCGGCGTCGCGTGGCCGACGGCCCAGCAGGCCGCCCAACGCTGGATCCGGGGTACCAGCCGCTGCCGGGCCTCGGGGGTGAGCAGCTTGCTGTCGCGGACCCCCTGGGGCGCCGTACGCGTCGTCTCGGAGATCACCACGACGCCGATCGTCACCGGGCCGGACAGTGCCCCGCGGCCGACCTCGTCGCAGGCGGCCAGGTGTCGCACTCCCCCGCGCAGCAGGGTGCGCTCGAAGCGGAGCGAGGGGGCGATGCTCATGGCGCGGGCACCGGGTCGAAGCTGTCCGGCCGGTGCTCGAAGCGGACCTTGCCGGCCGGCCACACGACCGCCATGACCTTGCCGACCACCAGGCCGGCGGAGACCCACGGCGAGTCCGTGCAGTCGGTCTCGTTCGCCGTGCACAGGTGGTAGGAGGAGTCGGCCGAGTGGGCCCTGTTGTCGCCCATGACGAACAGCATGCCCTTCGGGACCGGCGGCGTCTTCCAGTGCTTGACCCCGGGCATCGGTCCGAAGCACTTCCCGGCCGTCCCGGGGGCGCAGCCGACGTCGTTGGGGCGGGCGTACGCCGACTCGTCGATCGGCTTGCCGTTGACCATCAGCCGACCCTGGTCGTCGCAGCACTCCACGACGTCGCCGGGCGTGCCGATGACGCGCTTCACCAGGTGCCCGCCGGACGGGTAGAGCCCGACCTTGGTCAGCAACCGCGTCACCGGGTTCGTCGCTTCACTGACGTCCTCGGGGCCGAGCCAGCCGCCGGGGTCCTTGAAGACCACCACGTCGCCGCGCTGCGGCTCACCGCCGAGCCAGTAGGACGGCTTCTCGACCAGGATGCGGTCGTTCTTCACCAGTCCCGGCTCCATGGACTCGGAGGGGATGTAGAACGCCTGGACGAAGAGCGCCTTGATGACGATGGCGAGCACCAGCGCGCCGGCCAGCAGCAGGACGGTCTCCTGCCACAGCGGCATGTGGCCGCGCTGGGACGCAGAAGACCGCGACCCCTCCGCCTCGACGGTGGTGGGATCGCGGTCTTCGGAAGTCACGCGCAGAGTCTAGGAAACCCGAGACTCACGCCTCGCGGCGCTCCTTGATCTTCGCCTTCTTGCCGCGCAGGTTGCGCAGGTAGTAGAGCTTCGCCCGGCGGACGTCACCGCGGGTGACGATCTCGAGGGTCTCGAAGATCGGGGAGTGCAGCGGGAAGGTGCGCTCGACGCCGACGCCGAAGGAGACCTTGCGGACGGTGAAGGTGCGGCCGACGCCGGAGCCGTGGACGCGGATCACGACACCCTGGAAGACCTGGATGCGGGACCGGTTGCCCTCGACGACCTTGACGTGGACCTTGACGGTGTCGCCGGCGCGGAAGTCCGGGACGTCGTCGCGCTTGATGCCGTTGCCGATGTCGGCCAGCAGGTTGTTGCTCATGATCTCTCCTCGCAGATGCCACAGGTCAGCCGCGGTGTGGGAACGTGCTTGTTCAGGTGTGGCTCGCCGTGCTGGCCGGCGGCGTACGGTTCCCCCTGTGGCAGGAGCCCGACGCGGCACCTCCGGATGATGAGGCTTTCGGAGCGTGCCTTCGGCCGACGAGACCAAGCGCTGAGTCTGCCACAGAGGCGTCAGCGGCCGGAAATCCGTCGCGGCTTGGTCAGGACGACCGCACCGGGCGGAGCCTCGAGCTCGGGACGCAGCCGGAAGCCCGCCTTCTTGTACATCCGCTGGTTGGCGGCGCTCGCCCTGCCGGTGAAGAGCACGTACGACGTCGCGGCCGGTGGGGCCACCGCCTGGATGTGGTCGAGCAGCACCCGCCCGAGCCCGCGTCCCTGCAGGTCGGGGGCGACCATCAGCCGCCCGATGTCCCACGCGTCGCCCTCGAGCCGGCCGCGCACCGCGCCGACCAGCCGGCCGGCCACCCGCACGACGTAGTGGTCCCACTTCCCCAGCGACTGCTCCACGTCGGCGAGTGACTCGTGCAGCGCGGGGATGTCGAGGGTGTCGTTGGCCAGCGCCTCCTGCACCCAGCACGCCCGCTGCAGGGTGAGCAGCTCGGCGGCGTCACCACGCGTCCCGGGGACGACCTTCCACTCCGTACCTGCCGCGCTGGCGTGCAGCAGGTCGGGACGACGCTCGGCGGTGCGGCGCAGGCGCTGCTCGTGGCGCCAGGCGGCGATGCGGCCGTGGTCACCGGAGAGGAGCACCGCTGGGACGTCGTACCCCTGCCAGGAGGCGGGCTTGGTGTAGACGGGGTACTCCAGCAGTCCGGCCCCCTCCCCCGAGTGCGACTCCTCCACGAGCGAGGCGGCGTTGCCCATGAAGCCGGGCAGCAGCCTCACCACGGCCTCGGTGATGGCGAGCGCGGCGACCTCTCCGCCGTTGAGGACGTAGTCGCCGATGCTGATCTCACGGACCTCGGCGATCGTGCCGGCGTGGTCGAGGACGCGCTGGTCGATGCCCTCGTAGCGACCGCACGCGAACACGATCCGCTCGCCGGTGGCGAGCTCGGTCGCCAGCTGCTGGGTGAACGGCTCCCCGCTGGGGGTCGTGAAGACGACGGTCGTCCGCGCTCCGCCGTCGGGGCCGATCCCGAGGTCGGCGAAGGCCTCGCCGAAGGGCTCCGGCTTCATCACCATCCCGGCGCCGCCGCCGTAGGGCGTGTCGTCGACGGTCCGGTGCCGGTCGTGCGCCCAGGCGCGCAGGTCGTGGACGTGCACCTCGAGCAGCCCGCTCCTGATCGCCTTGCCGGGCAGGCTGAGCGAGAGGGGGGCGAGGTAGTCGGGGAAGATCGTGAGGTAGTCGAGCCTCACGGCCGGTCCTGGTCCGTGTCGGTGTCGTCGGTGTCGTCGGGCAGCGGCGTGACGAGGCCGGGCCGGTCCTCGATGACGACCTTGCCCTCGGCCAGGTCGACCACGGGGACGAGTGCCTTCACGAACGGCACCAGCGCGTCGCGCCGGTCCGGCGTCCGGATGGTCAGCAGGTCCTGGGCGCCGCCGTGGACCAGGCCGGAGACCTCGCCGAGGTGGTTGCCCTCGGTGTCGTACGCCGCCAGGCCGATGAGCTGGTGGTCGTAGTACTCGTCGGGGTCCTCGGGGGTCGCGTCGGCGGGGATGTCGGTGTAGAGCAGCACGCCCCGCGCGGACTCGGCGGCGTCGCGCCCGGAGATCTCCTCGAAGAGCAGGTGCAGCACGCCCTGGTGCCACCGACTCCCTGCGACGGTGAGCGTGTCAGCCGTGAAGGCGGACCCCTTGGGCGGCACCGCCCGCAGCCGTGCGCCGTCGACGAAGCGGCGCTCCGGCTCGTCGGTGCGCACGTCGATCGTCACGTGACCGCGGATGCCGTGCGGCTTGCCGATGCGTCCGACCAGGACCTCGATGGACTCCACGGGCGTCATTGTTCCGCACGGGACGGTGTTGTCCGGCCCCGGGAGCGGCGCCCGCCGGGAAATGCGCAGCGGGCGCCACCCCCTCGGGGGTGACGCCCGCTCCGCTTGCTGCTGTTGCTCTGCCTCAGCGGCGCCGGTCGACGTCGACGAAGTCGACCCGAGCGCCGTCCTTGCCAGCGAGGGCTCCGATGACCGTGCGGAACGCGGAGGCCGTGCGGCCGCCGCGGCCGATCACCTTGCCGAGGTCCTCGGGGTGGACCCGGACCTCGAGGATCGACCCGCGCCGCAGCTGCTTGTCACGCACCACGACATCGTCGGGGTGGTCGACCACACCGCGGACGAGGTGCTCCAGAGCCTCGGCGAGCATCAGGCCTCTTCGGTTGCGGCCTCAGCGGCCGGGGCGTCCTCGGCGGGGGTCTCCGCGACAGGAGCCTCAGCCTTCTTCTCGGCCTTCTTGGACGACTTCGTCACGGCCTCGGAGGTCGGGGCGGAGTGGGCCTCGGCCAGGGCCTTGTTGAAGAGGTCGAGCTTGTCGGCCTTGGCGGCGGCGACCTTGAGGGTGCCCTCGGTGCCCGGGAGGCCCTTGAAGGTCTGCCAGTCACCGGTGATCTTGAGGATCGCCTCGACGGCCTCGGTCGGCTGCGCGCCGACGCCGAGCCAGTACTGGGCGCGCTCGGAGACCACCGAGATGAAGGACGGGTCCTCCTTGGGGTGGTACTTGCCGATCTCCTCGAGGACGCGACCGTCACGCTTCTTGCGGGAGTCGACGACGACGATGCGGTACTGCGGGACCCGGATCTTGCCCAGGCGCTTCAGGCGAATCTTGACAGCCACGTTTGTGGTATTCCTTCGGAATTCGTGTGTGGGTGAGGGACGCGCGACAGGTGGGGAACACCGACGCCCGGTCCTCTGAGGACACTGCACGGCCGGTGAGAGGGTCCGCCCGTACAGGACTCGACGCACAATCTTGCCAGAGGTGGAGCCGCCGGTCGAAATCCTCCCGGTCAGGAGACGAGCACGCCGCGGAGCACGACGGCCGCGGGCCGGGCCAGCACGGTCAGGTCGGCCAACGGGTCGGCGTCGTAGACGACGAAGTCGGCCTCGCTGCCCTCGGCCAGGTCGGGCGTGAAGCCGAGCCACTCGCGCGCCCGCCAGGAGGCGGCGCCGAGGGCGACGTCGGCGGGCAACCCGATCCGGTGCATCGCGAGGACCTCCTCGTGGAGGACGCCGTGCTGGTGACCGCCGGCCCCGTCCGAGCCCGCGAAGAGCGGCACCCCGGCGTCGTACGCCGCCATGATCGTCTCGCGGCGACGCGCGAAGAGGTCGGTCATGGTCGAGGCGTAGCGCGGGAACTTCGGCCCCGCCGAGGCGGCGAGGTCGGGGAAGATCTCGAGCTGACGCACCGTCGGCACCAGCGCGGTGCCCTGCTCCGCCATGGCGCCGACGAGGTCGGGGGTCAGACCGGTGCCGTGCTCGATGCAGTCGATGCCGTGCTCGATCAGCCCGGGCAGGACCTCGTGGCCGAAGCAGTGCGCGGTCACCTTCGCGCCGTGGTCGTGGGCCACCTTGATCGCCTCGGCGAAGTCGTCGGCCGAGAAGGAGGGCATCAGGTCGCCGGCCTCCCGGTCGATCCAGTCCCCCACCAGCTTGACCCAGCCGTCCCCACGCTCGGCCTGCTCGGCGATCGCCGACGCGAGGTCGGCCGGCTCGACCTCGTCGGCGTAGTTGCGCATGTAGCGGCGGGTGCGGGCGACGTGGCGCCCGGCCCGGATCAGCCGCGGCAGGTCGTCACGGCCCTGGATCCAGCGAGTGTCCGTCGGCGTTCCGCAGTCGCGGATGAGCAGCGCTCCCCCGTCGCGGTCGGCGATGGCCTGCTGCTCGGTCTCCTCCTCGTCGACGCCGCCGTCCGGACCGAGCCCGAGGTGGCAGTGGGCGTCGACGAGGCCGGGCACGATCCAGCCGCTGGCGACCGTCTCGGCACCGGGCTGGCGCTCGTGGGTGATGCGACCGTCGACCACATGGAGGTCGCGGACCTCACCGCTGGGCAGGACAGGACCGTGGAACCTGAGCGCCGTCATGCGACGCACGCTACCGGAGCAGGAGAGACGGTCCGGGGCGTCGTGCGGACCTGCACCGGGCGCGGGCCCGGTCCGGTCCGCACGACGCCCCGGCCGGTCTCAGCGCCGCCGCGTGGTCAGCCCCCAGCCGTAGGGGAACAGCGGGTCGTAGCTCTTCCCCCGCGCCGCGTCACCGACGTTGATCGGCTCCTGGTCCAGGGTCCGCGGCCACGTCACCGGCAGCCTGCCGGTGAACGGCTCCCGACCGAAGAGCACGTCGGCGACCCCTTGGCCCTCGCTGCCGGGCAGCCAGGACGCGACGAGGGAGTCGACCTCGTCGACGACCTCGGGCGGGAGGATGATCGGCCGCCCGGAGACGACCAGCACGGTGCAGGTCGCCGCCTGCGAGCAGACGGTGTCGATCGCCGCCCGGTCGGCAGCCGAGAGCTGCATGGTCTGGACGCCGTTCGGCGCCCAGCTCGGGCCCGCGACGTCGCCCGGGCCCTCGGCGTACGGCGTCTCGCCGACCACCACCACGCCGTTGGCGTCGGCCGGGACCGGGGCGGAGGCGTCCTGGCTGAACGTCACGGGTGCGTTGGTCGCCTGCTGGATCCCGCCGAGGATCGTCGTCCCCGGGATGACGCCGGCAGGACTGCCCTGCCAGGTGAGCGTCCATCCGCCGGCCTGGTTGCCCATGCTGTTGGCGCTGCCGCCGGCCACGTAGACCGGAGCCCGCTTGGACAGCGGCAGGGTGCGGCGCTTGTTGGTGAGCAGCACCTGCGACTCGGCCACCGCACGCCGAGCCACGGCCCGGTGCGCCCGGCTGCCGATGGTGTCCATCAGGCTGCGGTCGGTGTAGGGGTGCTCGAAGAGCCCGAGCTTGAACTTCACGGTCAGGATCCGGCGTACCGCGTCGTTGATCCGGCTCATCGGCACCGCGCCGGTGTTCACCAGCTGGGTGAGCGTGCTGATGAACTGCGGGTAGCCGACCGGGTCACCGGAGAACGGCTCCATGAACATGTCGATGCCCGCGTTGACGGACGCCTCGACCTGGTCGGCGTAGGTGCCCGGCAGCTGGTGGATCGCCCGCCAGTCCGAGATCACCAGGCCCTGGAAGCCGAGGGCGTGCTTGAGCACGCCGGTGATGAGCTCCCGGTTGGCGCTCATCTTGATCGGGTTCCCCAGCCCGTCCTCGGTCCAGTCGACGCTGGAGAAGGACGGCATGACCGAGCCGATGTGGTGCTTGCGGACGGCGTCGGGGTACGGCGACAGCGCGAGCCTGGCGAACTCCGCGTGCGAGACCTCGTCGACGCCCTGGTCGATCGGGTAGTCGTTGGGGTCGGTCGGGGTGTCGCGGTAGGACGTCAGGCCGTCCCCGGCGTAGTGCTTCGCGGTCGCGAGCACGTGATCGGGCCGGTCGAGCTGGCCCTTCCTGCCCTGGAGGCCGTCGATGACCGTCTCCATCCGCCGGACCAGCCGGGGGTCCTCGCCGAAGGACTCGTAGGTGCGGCCCCACCTGTCGTCGCGTGCGACGCAGATGCACGGCGCGAACGCCCACTGCGGCCCGGACGCTCGCGTCTCGATCGCCGTGATGTGGCCGATCTTCTTGACCAGCCTGGCGTCACGGCTCGCACCGAGGCCGATGTTGTGAGGGAAGATGGTCGCGCCGTCGAGGTTGCCGTGGCCGTGCACCGAGTCGACGCCGTAGAGCAACGGGATCCCGAGCCGGGTCTGTAGCGCCGCCCGCTGGTAGCGGTCCACCATGTTCGCCCAGGCCTCGGGCGTGTTGGAGCCGGGGACCGAGCCGCCGCCGGACAGCACGCTGCCCAGCCCGAGCGAGGTGATCTGGGACGTGTCGGCGTCGATGTCGGCCCGCTCCGCCTGCGCCATCTGGCCGATCTTCTCGGCCAGCGTCATCCGGCCGAGCAGGTCGGCGACGCGGGCCTTCGTGGGCAGCCTGGCGTCGCGGTACGTCGGCCGGGAGCCGTGGTGGTGCCCGGTGCTGTGGTGCCCCGAGCCTTGGTGCCGCGCGCCGTGGTCGGCGTCGGCCGACGGCGCGGCCAGGACCGCGAGACCCAGTGCGGTCGCCGTCGTCGCGCTCAGAACGGCTAGCCGCCTCCGGGCTGACCTGGAGTGATCGTGCGAATGCTGTGGGAACAGCACGTGAGCCTCCTCCCGAGATGGCCCGACGCCTCGGCTCTGAGGACACCGGGACGCGTCGCCGCGCGGATCCACCTTGTGGCGTGCGTCACATCCGGGTCAACGGCTACGCGCGCGTAACTTGGGAGCGCTCCACGAGCGTCCTGCCGGGTTGCGTGCCGCCGTCAGAGCCGGTCGAGCAGCCAGGTGGGCCGGACGGTGTCGGCGTACCCGGCCAGGTTGGCGCTCAGCGCCCGGTCGGCCGTCACCACGCGCACCCGGTCACCGCGGTCGTGCGCGGCCCTGGCCTGGGCGAGGATCGTGGAGTCGCCGTCCTTGGGGGCGTGGATGACGCGAAGGCCCGGCGTCCGCACTGCGGGCACGCCCTTCTTGGCCTCACCCTCGAGCACGATGACGACGAGGTCGTCAGGGAGGTCGGCGGCGCAGATCTCGTCGTAGAGCCGGGCGGCCGCACCTGCGCGGTCCTTCCACCAGCCGTCGGGGCGGGCGCCGACGACGTTGGCGGCGTCGACGACGAGGACGCTGGGCACGCCACGACCCTAGCGACGGCCGCGTCGCCCGGCGACGATGGGGCCATGAGGTTCACTGACGCCCAGCTGGCCTACCTCGGCTCGCAGCTGCTCGGCCGCCTGGCGACGGTCGGCCCCGACGGCGGCCCCCAGAACAACCCGGTCGGCTTCCGTGTCGACGACTCCCACCGGATCCTGATCGGTGGCAGGCGGATGGGCGGGACGCGGAAGTTCCGCAACGTGCAGCGGCACCCGAGGGTGGCGTTCGTCGTCGACGACCTCGCGTCGACGAAGCCGTGGCGCCCGCGGATGCTGGAGATCCGCGGCACCGCGGAGGCGCTCACCGACGTCGAGCCGTTCGGCGAGGGCTACTCCCCGGAGATCATCCGGATCACACCGGAGCGGGTGTTCGCCTTCGGGCTGGAGTGAGGCACCGGGGAGCGGAGCCGCCCCACCAGAAGTCACTTGAGGTACTTGGAGAAGTCCTTGGGCAGGTTGAGCTGCGCGGCCGCCGCCTCGTAGTCGATCTCCTCGCCGCCGGGGTTGCCGAACGGGTTCGCGGCAGCCGGCTTCTGTGCCTCGGCCTTGGCCTCCTGGGCGGCCTTGGCAGGGTTGCCCGAGCGGCGCGCGCCCTTGCCCTTCTTGGGCTTGGCCTGCTGCTTGGCGCCGGCGCGCTTGCCGAAGGCCATGCCGGGAGCGCCCGGCATGCCCGGCATGCCGCCGCCCGAGGCGAGCTGGCGCATCATCTTGGCCGCCTCGGTGAAGCGCTCGATGAGCTGGTTGACGTCGGAGACCGCACGTCCCGCACCGCGGGCGATGCGGGAGCGTCGGGAGCCGTCGATGATCTTGGGGTTGGCCCGCTCGGCCGGCGTCATCGACTGGATGATCGCCTGGATCCGGTCGATCTCACGGTCGTCGAAGTTGGCCAGCTGCTCGCGGAACTGGCCCATGCCGGGCAGCATCCCCATCAGCTTCGACATCGAGCCGAGCTTGCGCAGCTGCTGCATCTGCTGCAGGAAGTCGTCGAGCGTGAAGTCGCCGCTCGCGACCTTGGCCGCGGCTGCCGCCGACTCCTCGGCGTCGAACGCCTTCTCGGCCTGCTCGATCAGGGTGAGCATGTCGCCCATGTCGAGGATCCGGCCGGCCATCCGGTCGGGGTGGAACAGGTCGAAGTCGGTCATCTTCTCGCCGTTGGAGGCGAAGATGACCGGCTTGCCGGTCAGGCTGACGATCGACAGCGCCGCGCCACCGCGGGCGTCACCGTCGAGCTTGGTGAGGACGACGCCGTCGTACCCCACCCCGTCGAGGAAGGCCTGCGCGGTGGTGACCGCGTCCTGGCCGATCATCGCGTCGACGACGAACAGCACCTCGTCGGGCTGCGTCGCGTCCCGGATGTCCACGGCCTGCTTCATCATCTCCGCGTCGACGCCGAGGCGGCCGGCGGTGTCGATGATGACGACGTCGTGGAGGGTGCGCTTGGCCTCGTCGATGCTGCGTCGCGCCACGCCGACCGGGTCGCCGACGCCGTTGCCGGGCTCGGGCGCGAAGACGGGTACGCCGACCCGCTCGCCGTTGACCTGCAGCTGGTTGACCGCGTTGGGCCGCTGGAGGTCGCAGGCGACGAGGAGCGGCGACTTGCCCTGCTCCTTGAGCCAGAGCGCCAGCTTGGCCGCGAGCGTCGTCTTGCCCGCACCCTGGAGTCCGGCCAGCATGATGACGGTCGGGCCGGTCTTGGCGTAGCGCAGCCGCCGGGTCTCGCCGCCCAGGATCGAGACGAGCTCGTCGTTGACGATCTTGACGACCTGCTGGGCCGGGTTGAGCGCCTGCGAGACCTCCTCGCCCCGGGCCCGCTCCTTCACCGCCGCGACGAACTCACGGACGACGGGCAGCGCGACGTCGGCCTCCAGCAGCGCGATGCGGATCTCGCGCGCGGTGGCGTCGATGTCGGCCTCGGAGAGCCGGCCCTTCCCCCGGAGGTTCTTGAAGGTGTCGGCGAGCCGGTCGGAGAGCGTGGCGAACAAGTTCTGGTCCTCGGATCAGGCGAGTGGATCGACGCCCAAGGGTAACGGGCGGGTCGGCACATCGAGGTATGCAGGCGAACCGTCACCTGCCGCGCGGAGCTCCGCATGGGAGGTGGGGGTTCGGCTGCATACCTCGACGAACCGTCACGACTCGCCCGACAGCGCCGCACGGACGGCGTGCGCCGCCTCCGCCGCACGCTGGTCGCCGAGTACGCCGGCGTGGGACTCCTGCAGGTAGAACACGTCCACCGCCTGCGGCCCGAGCGTGTCGACGTGGGCCGAGCGCACGGCCACGCCGAGCCGGGCGAGGGCCGCGCAGACGAGGTAGACCACGCCGGGGCGGTCGGTCGCGCGCACCTCCAGGACGGTGGCCTGCGCGGAGGCCTCCGCCCGGACCGCCACGCTGGGTGCGAGCACCGAGGTGTCCGCCGGCCGCAACCGGCCGGCCGGGTCGATCCGGCCCTCGCTGATCGCCTCGAAGCGCTCGCGCAGGACCGCTGGGTCGAGGTGCTGGTCGTCGACCTCCCACACCGAGACGCCGCAGTCCTCCTGCGACCAGGCTCTCGCCGCGCGCACCCGGAGCCGCTGCATCGCGAACGTGGCGGCGGTGTCGGCGAGCAGCCCGACCCGGTCGGGTGCTATCACCGTCAGCCGCGTCCCGTCGGTGACCGGCTGCACCGCGAAGGAGGCCACCCCCCGTCGCACCGCCGGCGGGAGGGTGACCTCCTCAGCGACCAGGGGCGCCGGCGACGCACCCGGGTCGAGCGCGACCCTGGCGCGCCGGGCGAGGTCGAGGATCAGGGACGCCCGCCACGAGGACCACGCCTTCGGGCTGGTCGCCCGTGCGTCGGCCTCGGTGAGCGCCGCGAGCAGGTCGACGGCCGCCGGCTCGGCGATCCGCTCGGTGATCGCGGCGACCGTGGCGGGGTCGTCGGGGTCCCTCGTCGTCGCGACGGTCGCGAGCAGGAGGTGCCAGCGCACGAGCGTCTCGATGAGCGCCACGGCTTCGCGGTCGAACCCCATCCGGGTCGCGATCTCCCGGGCGATCGGGGCGCCGGCGACGCTGTGCTCGGTCGGGCCGCCCTTGCCGATGTCGTGCAGCAGCGCCGCGACCGCGAGGACGTCGGGGCGCGCGACGGCGCGGATCAGCCCGGCCGCCTCGATGCACGTCTCCACCATGTGCCGGTCGACGGTGAACCGGTGGATGACCGAGGCGTGCGGCAGCAGCCTGACCCGCTCCCACTCCGGCAGCAGACGGTCCACGGCGCCGGTCTCGTCGAGCGTCTCCCACACCGCCCGCAGTCCGGGTCCGGCGGCGAGCAGGCGGACGAAGAGCCGTCGCGCGGCCGGCGGCCACGGGACCGGGAGCGGCGCCACGTCGTCGGCCAGCCGCGAGATCGTGGGCGGCGCCAGCACGACGTCGTGCTCCGCCGCGAGGGCCGCGGCGCGCAGGAGCAGCAGGGGGTCGTCGGCGGGCCGGACGCTGCCGTCCAGCACGACCTCGCCGCCCGACAGCGCCACTCCCGCCTCGAGCGGGGTGAGGTCGGGACGACGCGGGCGCACCCCGACCGGTCGCTCGATGACCGCGTCGACGCGCCGCCACGTCAGCCGGGAGATGTGGGTGATCCGGCGCCCCGTCCCGCGCACGTAGGCCTGGGCCGCCCGCTCGTCGGGCAGCGCGAGGCGCTCGGCCAGCTGCGGCCAGATCTCGGGTGCGATCCGGTCGGTCGCCCGTCCGGCGACCTCCTGCACGTGGTCGCGGATGTCGAGCAGGTCCTGGCGGCGCGGCTCGAGGTCGGTGTGCGGCACGTCGACCAGCCACGTCGCGACGAGGGCGTTGAGGATGGTGGCGTCGCGCAGGCCGCCGGCCGACTCCTTGACGTCCGGGACGCTGGCGTGGGCGAGCTCGCCGAGCAGGTCGTGGCGCTGGTGGGCCAGCCTGCGCAGCTCCGACAGCCGCTGTCGGGCGTGCCGCCGCCAGTGGGCCAGCATCGTCGTCCGCAGCCGGAGGGTCAGGTTCGGGTCGCCCGCCAGGTGGCGGACGTCGAGCAGCCCGAGCGCCACCCGGACGTCGTCGTCGGCCGCGGAGACCATCTCCGGCAGCGACCGCAGCGAGTGGTCGAGCCTCGCCCCCGAGTCCCAGAGGGGGTACCACAGCGTCGACGGCGTCGCGCCCAGGCCGACGCCCTCGTCGTGTACGAGGACGACGTCGAGGTCGGAGCACGGCGCCAGCTCGGCGCGACCGTAGCCGCCGACCGCGACGAGCGCCGCCCCCTGCAAGGGACCCGACGCGGCGTTGTACGCCTCGACGCACAGGAGGTCGGCGGCGGCCGCCCTCTCGGCCCGCTCGGCCGCTGTCACCCGCTGGTTCCCGCGGTGTTCAGATCGCCGCGTCGTCGCGGTCGCCGGTCCGGACGCGTACGACACTCTCGATGACCGTGACCCACACCTTGCCGTCGCCGATGCGACCGGTCTGGGCGCTGCGGACGATGGCGTCCACCACGCCATCGGCGTCGCCGTCCTCCACCACGATCTCGATGCGGACCTTCGGCACGAGCGCGATGTCGTACTCGGCGCCCCGGTAGACCTCGGTGTGCCCCTTCTGCCGCCCGTAGCCGCTCACCTCGGTGACCGTCATGCCGGTCACGCCGACGGACTCGAGGGCGACGCGGACGTCCTCCCACTTGTGCGGCTTCACGACCGCGGTGACGAGCTTCATGGTTCTCCTCACGATGAGCCGGCCGCGCGGGTCGGCGGGCGGGCTGGGGACCGATCATGCCTGATCGGCGGACGGCCCGGCTCCCTCCGGAGCCGGGCCGTCGGCCGGCCAGCCGTAGCCGCTCAGATCGCCGCCGCGTCGCGGTCGCCGGTCCGGACCCGGACCACGGTCTCGACCGCGGTGACCCAGACCTTCCCGTCGCCGATCCGGCCGGTCTGCGCGCTCTTCACGACGAGGCCGACGACGTCGTCGGCGTCCCCGTCCTCGACCACGATCTCGACGCGGATCTTGGGCACGAGCGCGATGTCGTACTCCGCGCCGCGGTAGACCTCGGTGTGGCCCTTCTGCCGCCCGTAGCCGCTGACCTCGCTGACCGTCATGCCGGTCACGCCGAAGGTCTCGAGCGCCTCCCGGACGTCCTCCCACTTGTGCGGCTTGATGACCGCGGTCACGAGCTTCATGCGAGGACCCCCGTCCCGGCGGCGATGTCGTACGCCGACTCGCCGTGCTGGTCGCCGTCGATGCCCTCGACCTCGGCCTCGTCGGTGACGCGCCAGCCGATCGTGAGCTTGATCGCGTAGGCGATGACGGCGGTCAGGACGCCGGTCCACACGATGGTGAACAGCGCCGCGAGGAACTGGTCGCCGAGCGACGCCAGGCCGCCGCCGTAGAGGAGGCCGTCGATGCCGCCGGGCGCGTCAGCGCTGGAGACGAAGCCGATGAGCAGCGTGCCGACGAGGCCGCCGACGAGGTGGACGCCGACGACGTCGAGCGAGTCGTCGTAGCCCAGCCTGTACTTCAGTCCCACCGCCAGGGCGCAGAGCCCGCCGGCGACGGCGCCGACGACGATCGCACCGGTCAAGGCGACCGCCCCACAGGCGGGGGTGATCGCCACGAGGCCGGCGACGATGCCCGAGGCGGCGCCGAGCGACGTGGCCTTGCCGTGCAGGAGGCGCTCGACGAGGAGCCAGGCGAGCATCGCCGCTGCGGTGGCGATCGTGGTGTTCAAGAAGGTCACACCGGTCTCGGAGAAGAACTGCTTCGAGAACCTGTCCGGGTCGTCGAGGGACTCCGGGGTGAAGACGATCGAGCCGACGTTGAAGCCGTACCACCCGAACCACAGCAGCCCGGCGCCGATCATCGTGAGCGTCAGGTTGTGCGGCCGCATCGGCTCCTTGCCGAAGCCGACGCGCTTGCCGATGACCAGCACCAGGACGAGGCCGGCGACACCGGCATTGATGTGGACGACCGTGCCGCCGGCGTAGTCCTGCGCGAAGGTCGAGCCCTTCGCGAGCTGACCGGCCAGCCAGCCGCCACCCCAGACGTTGTGCGCGATCGGGAAGTAGCAGGCGGTCAGCCAGATCGGGATGAAGACCACCCACGCGACCAGCTTCACGCGGTCGGCGATGGCGCCGCTGATGAGCGCCACCGTGATCGCCGCGAAGGTCAGCTGGAAGACCACGAAGATGTAGTTGGCCGAGCTGACGCCGTCGAGGCCCCACATGCTGAACGGGTTGGCGAGCAGCTTGCCGTTCCCGTTGCCGGCACCGTCGCCGCCCCAGCCCTCGGACCAACCCCACAGCACCATCACGATGCTCGCCATGCCGAACGCGACGAACGACATCATCATCATATTGAGGACCGACTTCGACCGCGTCATCCCGCCGTAGAACAGCGCGAGCGCGGGCACGGTCATCACCAGGACCATGGCCGTCGCCACCAACATGAAGGCGTAATAGCCGTCCACAGAACCTCCAGAAGACATCGGACGGCGAGTGGATCTGGTCGGCCCGTGTCCGGCTGACCGTCCCTCGCCCTGCTTGCGGATCACCTTCGGGGGCGGAGGTTTCGGTGCACCGTGCCACGTGTTGCGCGGACGTAACCGGTGCGGCGCGCACGTTAACGTCGCGTTACGGCCGGGGTACGGCGGCTGGTCCGGCGGCTGGTCCGGCGGCTGGTGCAGCGACGATACGATGGGGCCGGGTCGGCGGTACGCCGGCCGGTGCAACCCGAGCGCCGAGCAGAGCGCGCGACACGGAACGAGGACGATGGCCGAGCCCGACGCCTCCAGGCTCGAGGAGTCGCTGCGTCAGTGCCGGCTCGAGCTCGCCGCACTCCGGCTGGAGCAGGAGACCTGGTCCGAGCGCCTCGCGCCCCTCGAGCACGCTGCGGGTCAGCTCCGCGAGCTCGCCACGGCCCTGGACGAGCACCTCACCGCGGTCGAGCGGGCCACGCCCGGCCTGCGCGGCTGGGTCAAGCGACGCCTGCTGCCCGGGACGCCGGCGCCAGCCGAGGTGGACGACCTCGCCCGGATCCGCTCCTCGCCGCTCTTCGACGGGGCGTGGTACCTCGAGCAGTACCCGGACGTCGTACGGTCCGGCATGAGCCCGGCCCTGCACTACCTGCGGCACGGGCGCTCCCAGCGCAAGCACCCCGGCCCGAGCTTCGACGCGGTGTCCTACGTCCGCGACCACCCTGAGCTCCCGGCCCACGCCAACCCGCTGCTGCACTACCAGGCCGGCGTCCCGGGCGTCGCGCAGTGACGGCTGCCGCAGCGGCGGCGGCAGCGGCGGAGCTGGCCGACCTCGCGAACGAGACGCCCCCGCGACGGCTCCGCCGTGAGGCCTCGCTCGTGGCCGACCTGGTCGATCGCGCGTACTACACGCTGACCAACGCAGCGGCGCTCGCCCCGGGCGAGGACCCGGTGGAGCACTTCTGCCGGGTCGGCTGGCGCGAGCTGCGCAAGCCCCGCCCCGACTTCGACGTGTGGTGGTACTGGGTCAACAACCTCGACCCGTCGTCAGAGGACGTCGACCCGCTCGTGCACTACGCCCTGGTCGGGCGCGATCTGGGGCTGTCGACCCGCCCGCAGCCGCCGGCCGACCGACGCGAGGGTCACCGGCTGCCGCAGGACCGGCCGGTTCGCAGGGCCTGCCTCTTCGCCGGGTTCGACCTCGACGGCGTCATCGACGACACCGTCGTCCTGCTCGTGACCGAGCTGGCCCGGCACGCCGACGTGTTCTACCTCAGCGACGGCTATCTCCCACCGGAGGAGCTGGCCAAGCTGGACGGCATCACCCGAGGCGCCTGGGCAGTCCGGCACGGCGCCTACGACTTCGGCTCCTACTCGATGCTGGCGCGGGACCTGGTCGGCTGGGACCGCCTCGCCGACTACGACGAGGTGCTGCTCGTCAACGACAGCTGCTTCCTCGTCCACCCGCTCGACGAGGTGTTCGCGGCGATGGACGCGCGCCCCTGCGACTGGTGGGGCCTGCAGGCGACGAAGGGACTGGCCAGCACCCGCGACAACCGGCGCAACGGGTTCCGCGACCCCATCCCGATGGACACCGTCCGCACCGACCTCCTCGCCGACTTCGAGGAGGACCCGGTCTACGACTTCCACGTCGGCTCCTACTTCCTCGCCCTGCGCCGGCCGGTGCTCGACGACCCCGTCGTGCGCAACCTGCTCGACTCGGTCCGGCCGCAGCCCGGGAAGCTGCTGGTGGTCCTCAAGTACGAGGTCGGGCTCACCCACCTGCTGATCGGGCGCGGGCACGACCTCGACACCTACCTGCCGGACCTGCTGCCGTTCCACCCGCTGTTCAGCGAGACGCACTTCGACCTGATCCGGGACGGGTTCCCGCTGCTGAAGCGCTACCTGATCCACCAGAACCACTACGACGTGCCCGACCTGGCGCGGTGGAAGGAGCGCGTGCTCGTCGCGGCTCCCGACGCGCCGGTCGACCTGTTCGAGCGTGCGCTGGAGCGCACCGCCCCCGACGACCGGCTGCGTCGCAGCCTCGCCATCACCCGCGGTGCCGACGGCTCGGTCAAGGTGCCACGGGTGCTCCGCGGAGCGGCCTACGAGCGCAAGGACGCCTCCGTCGAGAAGCGCCCCGACGTCTGGGCCTTCGCCGTCGACCCCGACCGGCACCTGCTGCCCGCCAACAGCCGCGCCATCTTCGAGGCGGTCAAGGACGACCCCGCCATCACGAAGGTGATCCTCACCCGGTCGCGCCGCGTCGAGCTGACCGGCAGCAGCGTCGTCGTCGAGCCGCTGCTCAGCCCGGCCGGCCGCAGCCAGCTCATGCGGGCCGGCGTGGTGTTCGTCGAGTCGCGCCTGCGGCAGTCGCTGCTCGCGCCTGTCTCGACCGAACGACAGACGGTCATCGCCGTCCGCGACGGCCTGCTGCTCGAGCGGACCGGCTCGGCCGCCGCCCCGCCGACCGTGCCCGGTCCTCCCGCTCACCTCTCGGAGCCGTTGCACTACCTGCACGACGTGCCCGAGCGCACCATGACGGCCCTCCTGGTCGCCTCGGACGTGGACCGGCTCGCCGCCCTGGCGACGTACGGCCCCGCGCCGCTCAACCAGACCTGGCAGACCGGACTGCCCGCGCACGACTTCCTCCTGGCGCCCGAGGAGCTGCTCCCATCCGACCACCGGGAGCAGCTGGACCGGCTCCGGGCGGAGCTGGCCGGCCGCCGGCTGCTTCTCTTCGCCCCGTCGCTGCGGCTCACCGGCTCCGCGCGCGAGCCCTACGTGTTCAGCGACGCCGAGTGCGCCGCCCTGCGCCACTGGAGCAGCCGGAACGACGTCGCCATCGGTGTCCGCCCGGCGCCCGGCGACCTCGAACGCTCCTACACCACCCAGCTCGAGGGCATGGCCCTGGACCTGTCCGAGCAGCGCTACCCCGCCCTGCACCCCGTGCTGCGCAGTGCCGACGCCCTGCTGACCGACTTCGCCGGCACCGCCCTCGACCTCGCCGCCACCGGCCGGCCGGTCGTCAGCTTCGTGCACGACCTGCCGGACGTGGAGGACCACCTGCTCTACGACCTCGACCACTTCTTCCCAGGGCCGGTCAGCTCCGACTTCGACGGGCTGACCGCCTCCCTCGAGTCGGTCTTCGACCAGCCCGACGAGGCGCTCCACGAGCGGGTGCGCGACCTGCTCGTCGACCACCGCGACGGGGCCAGCACGACGCGGGTCCTCGAGCGCCTCGCGGCGGAGCGGGAGGCGGCGCGGTGATGTCCCACGAGCAGTTCCGGGCCGCCTGGCCGAGCCTCGTCCGCGCCTGGGCCGAGCTGCGCACGAGCGAGCCCGCGGAGGCCGCCCGACTCCTCGACGAGGCCCTCCGCGCGGGCGTGGCCGCCCTCGACCTGCCCCCGTCGACGGAGGAGCCGGACCCCGACACCGCGCTGGACTGCGCGGTCGCGGTCGTCGAGGCGTCGCGGCGGTTCGACACCGACGGCTACCTCGCCGCCAACCGCCGGTTCCAGGAGCTCAGGTCCGGACGGACGTCCCCCGAGCGCCACTTCTGCGCCGACGGCTGGCTGCTGCTGCGCAACCCGCGCCGCGACTTCGACCTCTGGTGGTACTGGAACGAGCACCTCGACGCCACCGCAACCGACGTCAACCCGTTCCTCCACCACCTCCTGGCCGGCCGGCAGGCCGGCCTGGCCACCGTCCCCGCTCGGCGGGACCCGCTTCCCGACCCGCCCACGGCCGGGCCGAGCACCCGCCGCGTCTGTCTCTTCGCGGCGTACGACGTCGACGGTGTCGTCGACGACTACGTGGTGGCCTACCTGAGAGAGCTGAGCCGGCACGCCGACGTCTTCTACCTCGTCGACGGCGTGATGTCCGAGGCCGAGCTGGCGAAGCTCGCCGGGGTGACGAAGGGCGCCTGGGCGGTGCGGCACGGCCGTTACGACTTCGGCTCCTACGCCCTGCTCGCCGAGGAGCTCGTCGGCTGGGACGTCATCGACGAGTACGACGAGCTGCTCTTCGCCAACGACAGCTGCTACCTGCTCCGGCCGCTCGACGACGTCTTCGCGACCATGGACGCCCGGCCCGCCGACTGGTGGGGGCTGCAGGCGACCAAGCGCGACTACGAGCCAGCGAAGGGCCACCTCGAGCCGATCCCGCTGGCCGAGGCGAAGCGGCTCCACACGACGGCAGAGCAGTGGAACCCCTACTACCGGCTCCACGTGAGCTCCTACTTCCTGATCTTCCGACGCCGGGTCGTGGCCGACCCCGGGTTCCGCCGGCGGCTGGGTTCGGTGACCGAGCAGGCGCAGAAGATCAGCGTCATCCTCAAGTACGAGATCGGGATCGGCGACTACCTGGTCGGCGCCGGCTACGACTTCGAGACGTTCATCGACGCCCTCTACCCCTACCACCCCCTCTACACCGCCGACTTCTTCGAGCTGCTCGGCCAGGGCTTCCCGCTGATGAAGCGGAACTTCGTCGGCGAGAACCCGCGCCGGGCCGCCGACCTGGTGCACTGGAAGGAGCGCGTGCTCGAGCACGTGCCCGGCGCCCCCGTCGACATGCTGGAGCGCAACCTGCTCCGGGTCGCCCCCGACGACGGCCTGCAGCGCAGCTTCGCGATCCGCACCCGCGAGGACGGCACCGTCGACCTGCACGAGCCGCTGAGCGCCGCGGAGTTCCGGCGCGAGGACCTCCGGACGCCGAAGTTCGAGCACTGGTGGGCCTTCCCCGTCTGCGCCTACGACCACACCTTCGCCAGCAACGAGCGCGCCCTGTTCGAGGAGGTCCGCGACGACCCGTCGATCAAGAAGATCATCCTGACCCGTTCGCGCAAGGTGGACGTGGATGGCGAGAACGTCGTCATCGTCCCGCTGGAGAGCCCGGAGGGTCAGTACCACCTGCTCCGAGCCGGTCAGGTCTTCGTCAAGCACGGGCCTCGGATCAACGTCCCGTGGCCGCTCGCGCCGACGCTGCACAACTTCGTCAACCTGTGGCACGGCATCCCGCTCAAGCGCTTCGGCGTCGCCGGCGTCGACGTCTCGGAGACCTCCTGGCGCATCATGATGCGTAACAACGGCGGCTCGCGGGCGATCGTCACGTCGAGCCGGATGGACCGGCTGGCCATGTCGGCGGCGTTCTTCCCGGCGTCGTACCGCGACATGTGGCCGACCGGGCTCCCGCGCAACGACTTCGTCCTGCGGGAGGAGAGCCGGCTCCCCGAGGACCTGCGCGCCTCGGTCGAGCGGCTCCGGGAGGAGGTCGCCGGCCGGCGGTTGGTGATGATGCTGCCGACCTTCAAGGAGGCCCAGGCCGACGCCTACTACCGGTTCTCGGCCGACGAGGTCGCCCGGCTCGCCGCCTGGGCCGAGCGCAACAACGCCGTGCTCGGGATCCGGGAGCACATGGCCGACAAGGCGCACACCTACTCCACGATGCTCGCCCCGCTCGACCCGATCGACCTCTCGTCGCGGCGCTACCCGGACCTGGAGGTCCTCTACCGGGTCGCCGACGCCCTGATCAGCGACTACTCCAGCTGCCTGGTCGACTTCATGCTGACCGGCCGGCCGGTGATGAGCTTCGCCTACGACTACGAGCGGTACGCCAACGCCGAGCGCGGCCTGTTCTACGACCTGGACAAGGTCCTCCCCGGACCGGTCTGCCGCACCTTCGACGAGCTGGCCGGCGCGCTGGACCGGGTCTTCGTCGACCGGACGCCCGCGGAGGTCGAGGAGTACGAGTGGAAGCGGCGGATCTTCTTCGACCACGTCGACGATCGCGCGGGGGCACGCGTCGTCGAGCGCGTCAAGGAGTGGTACGCCGACTGACGGCCCGGTGGGCCGCGGCCAGGAGCACCCGCGCGCGGGCGCCGAAGCTGTGCTCGCGGCGGACCCGCTCGGCGAGCTCGACGCGGGCGTCGTCGTCGGGGAACGCGTCCCGCCAGCGTGAGGCGAGGGCGCGCAGGTCCTCCGGTGTCCGGTAGACCTGCACGGCCCCGCCGAAGAGGTCGGCCAGGCCCTCCACGTCGTCGCTGATGACGCGCGCACCGCTGGCGAGGGCGTCGAAGATCCGGTTGGAGATGAAGCCGTGGCGGCGCATGTCGTCGAAGTGGTCGTTGAGGACGATGCTCGCCGAACGGTAGGCGGCGGAGAGCAGGGTGTTGTCGAGGTAGGTGCCCGCGATCCGCTCCGCCGGCAGGAACCGCCCCCAACCGGTGCCGTAGATCGTCACGTCGAGGCCGCTGGCGATCGCGTCGCGCACGACGGGACGGAACTCGCCGCGGGTGTTGCCCACGAACAGCGCCTCCGGACCGGTGTCGGGCGCCGCCGAGCCGGGCGAGAACCGCGCGGGGTCGGTGGCCTGGAGGAGCGGCTCGATCGTGACCCCCCACTCACGAGAGCGTCGCTCCGCCCACCCCGGGCTGGCGGCGAACACAGCGTCGTAGCCGGCCAGCTCCTCACCGCTGACGGTGTCGGGACGCGAGATGACCCAGGCGAGCGTCGGGTGCTCGGGCGTCGGCCGGGCCGGCTCGGGACCGCGGAGGACCAATGCCACGTCGTCGTGCCGGGCCGTCGGCCGCTCGAACGTCTCCTGGCGGTCGATCACCACCTCCTGGCCGAGCGCGCGCAGCGCGTCGGCCAGACCGTCCGCGTAGTGGGTGTCGCCCCAGATCGAGGAGCGCGCCGGGGCCGGGTTCTTGATCGCCCAGCGCAGAGCTCGCGGCTCCGTGCGCGCCGGGTCCGCGTGGAGGCGCGCCTCGCGGACCAGCACCGGCTGCGGCACGCGGAGCGCGGGTGGGAGGCTCGGCTCGGTCGACCGCACGTCGTGGTCGACGATCCGGAACCCGGCGGCGGCCCACAGCGCCCGGTCGTCACCGGCGGGCTGCTCCGATGCAAGGTAGCGCGCCCGGTCCTCGGCGGGGTCGGCGGCGTGGTTGTCGTGGTGGACGGCGACCACGTCCGTGGCCACCTGGAAGTGGCCGCCGAAGGCGCGCGCCAGCCGCACGCACAGGTCCACGTCGGCGATCTCACCCTCGAGCGAACCGTCCCACCCGCCGACCTCGAGCACCTGGCTCCGCCGGAGCGCGAGCGCTGCGCCACTCACCGCGCCGAAGCGCAGGTGGGCGACCCGCCGGGCGTCGTGGACCGGGAAGCCGCGCAGGAAGTGGTGCGGCAGGCCCCGGTCCGGGAACGCATAGCCGGCCGAGGAGACGAGGAGGTCCTCCGAGACGACCAGGGGCTGGACGCCGAGGACGTCGGTGTCCGCCAGCGGCGCGAGCAGCGGCCCGAGCGCGCCGGGCGGCAGGTCGAGGTCGTCGTGGAGCAGCAGGAGCTCGGCGCCTCGGACGAGGCGCGCGGCGCGGGTCCGGGCCTGCGCCGCGCCGTAGCGGCGGCCGGCGTGGACGACCTGCACCTGCGGGAACCGCATCGGCAGCGCATCGAGGCCGGCGGCCACCTCGGGCCGGGTGCCGTCGTCCCAGACCAGGCAGTCGAGCTCACGACCGTCCAGGTCCTGCCGCACGAGCCCCTCGACCGCGCCGATGGCCGCGGCGCCGTCGCCGGAGACCACCACGACGGCCGACACCCGGGCCGGGTCGTCCGGAGCGGACGGGTCGTCGGCGATCGGGGCCGGGTCGGCGAGCCGGTCGGCGGCAGCGGTACGCCGCTCGGCGACCCAGTCGCGCAGGTCGCCGTCCAGCCAGTCGTTGGCGGCGATCCCGGCCGCGGCGCCGACCTCGACGTAGTGCGCGGTCGGCCCCGACGGATGGCTCGCGGCCGCGGGGACGCGGCCGACGTACCCCTCGGTGTCGAAGGCCGCGTGGGTGACGAGGTGGAAGGCACCGCGGCTCAGGTAGAGGCCGAGCGGGTCGCCGGCGCCCAGCTTGCGCCGGCGGTCGGGGTGCATCTGGGAGCGGACGTAGGCCGGGTCGAAGAGCGGGTGCGGGTGGTGCCCGGCCGCGACGCCGACCTCGAGGTAGTGCCGGACCGCAGCTCGTCGGCGCAGCGGCCGGCCGGCCTGCAGCGAGTACCACTTCTCGTCGAAGAGCGGCGAGCGCAGCAGGCGCAGCTGCTCGGGGGTCGACCGCATCAGCGCTCGCCGTCCTTGGCCCGCAGCCAGCGACCGAGCCCGCGCCGGCGACCGGCGTCCGTGGTCGGGCCGTCCGAGGCGGCCAGCCGGCTGCGCAGCCGGGCGACCTTGACCTCGTTCCGCTCGCGGGCCTCGGCCGTCGCCAGCAGGAGCTCGGCCATGGCCGCGACCGCCTCGTCGGCGATCCGGGTGTCGCCGGAGGCGCCGGGGTCGGCGGTGGCCGGCCGGTCGGTCTGCCCGACGTCCGGGACGCGCAGGTCGCTCAGGTCGCCGACCACGTCGACGCCGCCGGCGGCGAGCGCGCCGACCATCGCGTCGGCCTCGGCACGGACCCAGGGCAGCTGGGCCGCAGGGACGGTGATCGCGGTGCCGGGCTGCTGCGCCAGGATCCGGCGGGCGAGACCGCGCTTGACGATGGCCTTGTAGGGCGCCGGCCACGCCAGCCTCCCCGCGAGTGCGACGTTGATCCGGCGGAGCAGCTCGGCCTGCTCGGCGCCCAGGGAGTCGTTGGCGCGCGGGAGGTCGAGCGAGAAGCGGCCGGCGTCCAGTCCGAGCACGGAGGCGAACCGCTCCCAGAGGAGGGACCGGGGCGCACCGGCCGGGGGCACGGTGACCACGTGGACCCGGTCCGGGCCGACCACCTGCGCCCAGGTGGCCGCCCAGTCGGGGCAGTTCCAGAGCCGTCGCTGGAAGGCGCCCGCGCTCGTGGTGCCCTCGCGGGTCTGGTCCAGGAAGTCGTCGAACGTCCACGTGCGGGTCGACTTGATCGTCTCCTGCCACTGTGACGGCAGGAACCGGGCCAGGTCCCGCACGGTGATCACGACGTGGACCTCACGACCCAGGGCACTGAGCTCCCGGACCGCGCGGTCGGCGTGCTCGGCGGTGGCGTGCACGAGGAACTCGGTGGAGACTAGGCTGTCCGTCGGGTGGTCGGCGATGGCGTCGAGCAGTCGAGCCCAGGCCCCGTCGACCGATCCGGTGACGCCCATCCAGTTGGCCTGGCCGCTGAGCTCGAGATAGGCGCGGTAGTGGTCCGCGACGCCGGTGAGCGGAAGGAGCAGCCCCTGCTCGAGGGCGAGGTCGCGCTGCTGCCAGAGCACTGCCTGGAGGAAGGACGTCCCGGTCTTCGGGCCCCCGATGTGGAGGAGGACGCGAGCCATCCGGAGGGCCCTCAGCCGAGCAGCGCGTCGACGAACGCCTCGGCGCTGAACGGCGCCAGGTCGTCGGGACCCTCGCCGAGGCCGACGAGCTTGACCGGTACGCCGAGCTCGCGCTGCACCTGCACGACGATGCCGCCCTTGGCCGATCCGTCGAGCTTCGTCAGCACGATCCCGGTCACGTCGACGACCTCCGAGAACACGCGGGCCTGGATGAGCCCGTTCTGGCCGGTCGTGGCGTCGAGGACGAGCAGGACCTCGGTGACCGGCGCCTGCTTCTCGATGACCCGCTTGACCTTGCCGAGCTCGTCCATCAGGCCCTGCTTGTTCTGCAGGCGGCCCGCGGTGTCGACGAGGACGGTGTCGGCCGACGTCTGCACAGCGGTCCGGACCGCCTCGAAGGCGACGCTCGCGGGGTCGCTGCCCTCCGGTCCGCGGACGACGTCGACGCCGACGCGCTCGCCCCAGGTGGCGAGCTGGTCGACGGCCGCGGCGCGGAAGGTGTCCGCGGCGCCGAGGACGACCGAGCGGTCCTCCGCCACGAGGATGCGGGCGATCTTCCCGACGGTCGTCGTCTTGCCGGCGCCGTTCACGCCGACGACCAGGACGACGCCCGGCGCACCGTCCTCGCCGCTGACCTGGAGCCGGCGGTCCATGGTCGGCTCGACCAGAGCGACGAGCTCCTCGCGGAGCACGGCCTTCGGGTCGCCGGCCGCCGTGCCCTCGACGCGGAGCCGGGTCCGCAGCCGCTCGACCAGCTCCTGGGTCGGCGCGACGCCGACGTCGGCGGTGATCAGGACGTCCTCGATCGACTCCCAGGTGTCCTCGTCGAGCCGATCGCGGCTCAGCAGGCTGAGCAGGCTCCTGCCGAGGCCGCCCTGCGACCCGGCGAGCCGCTGGCGCAGGCGGACCAGGCGCGACGCGGTCCGCTCCGGGCGCTCGACGACCGGGACCTCCTCGGCACCCGGAGGCGCCTCGACCGTCGTCGTGTCGACCTGGCCCGGTCCGGTCTCGGGCGGCGTGGTGATGACGTCCGTCGACGACGAGGGCGTCGGCCCCTTCCCGCGGCGGGTCGCGAGCAGGCCGATCAGGAGGATCGCGATCAGCAGGATCGCGGCCCCGATGATGATGAACGTCGTCATGCCGACCATCCAACCAGAGGGTCCGGGCCGGACCCGAACCCGCTCACGGCGTCATCGCCCGGGCAACCACGCCTCGGTGTCGTCCTCCTCCAGGACGGGCGCGGCGTCCGTCGCGCGCTCGAGCGCGTCGCCGAGCCACGGCACCACAGGCACCCGCTCACCGCGGTGCGGGAAGGCGGCGTAGAGCAGCACCAGTCCGGCGAAGGTCAGGATCACGAGCATGGTGATGGCGAGGAAGAGCACGAGGGCCTCCGAGTAGGTCATCGAGTAGGTCATCGGGTCCAGCCTCCACCGTGCCACGGCGCGGTCACGAATCCCGGACGTGACACCGCATGGTGCCGATCCGTCGCAGGTCCTCCCCCACGACCTCGGTCAGGACGCGGCCCGCCCGCTTCGCCGACGCCGACACGCACGCCAGGGAGACGTCGAGACGGTCCAGGGCGGTCCGTACGTCGGCCACCGAGGGCTGGGGACCGGGGTGTCGCCTGACCAGGTCGAAGAGGACGCGCCGGTCGGAGACCTGCTGGGCGGTGGCGTCGAGGGTCTCCAAGTAGGCGATCCGCGGCACGACCGCGTGCTGCCGGGCCGTCAGTATCGAGAGCGCCTCCATCTGAGCGGGCGGCATCAGCCACAGCCCGGGTGGCACGTCGAGGGCGCGGGCGGCTCGGACGTCGGCCAGAGCGACGGCGTCCACCTTCCAGACCGGCCGGGAGGCGAGCCGCGCGCCGACCTCGCCCGACCACAGCCAGTGCCCGCCGGTCACGCAGACGGCGGCGGCGAGGGCGGCGATCGCCGCCGCCACTCCCGCGGTCGCGGGCCGGGCCAGTCGCTCGGGCACACGCAGGCGCTCGGCCAGTCCCGGGGCGGGCGCCGCGACGAGCAGACCGACGAACACCCAGGTGGGCGCGGCGATCGCCAGACGCCACACGACCGGGCCGGCCCCGGTCGCGGCGTCCGCGATGCCGATCACGCCGGGCAGGAACGTCGCCATCGTCGCAACGACGGCTGCTCCGGCGACGACGGCGGCGGGTCGTCGTACGACCCCCGGCGCCAGCGCTGTCGCGACCACCGCGAGGGCGACCATGGCGGTGCCCGGCCCGAACGCGATCGCGAAGACCTGGTCGGCACCGGTCACGCCGACGGGCTGCGTGCCGATCACCGACGGACCGAAGGCCTGGACGAGGCCGTTGACCAGCGGCGCCGCCGCGAAGGCCAGCGCGCCGACCAGCAGCGAGCGCGAGCGCAGCGCGAGCGCGGCCAGCAGGCCGGCGCCCACGATCACCGGCATCAGCAACGCCGAGCTCGTCGTGAGCCCGACGAACACCACGCCCGAGCACAGCAACAGGACCGTCGCGGACCTGGACCGCCCGGCCGCGGCGCGGCTGAGGTAGGCCCAGACGAGCGGTAGCAGGACGGCGTACGCCGTCACCTTGCCCTGCCAGATGCGCCCGACGGAGTAGTTGCCGATGATCGACGCCCCACTGGCGAGCACGAAGAGGATCGCGACGAGGAGGACGAGCAGGTGCCGGCGCGGGGCCCAGGTCCGCACCAGTCGCCAGGTCGCCCAGACGAACGCCGCGGCGAGCACCGGCGTGTAGAGCAGGTAGGCGAACGTCCCCGCCTCCACGCCGAGCATGGAGGCCGCCACCCCCTGCAGCGCCTCGATGCTCGGGGTGGGCAGCCCGCCCCCGTAGGAGTTGGGGAACGTGCCTGGGCCGAACATCGTGTCGCGCAGGTGGGCCGTGCCGTGCTCGGCGACCCAGGCGGCGCGGTTGACGTAGTAGACGTCGTCGGCGTCGTACCTGACCAGGAAGAGGGACAGGGCGCCGAGAGCGAGGCCGGCCGCGACTACGACGAGGTGGGAGACCATTCCGGGGGCCTCCTCCTCGCGCGCGTCCGGCGTCGGCGCCGCGACCACCGGCCAGGCCAGGAGGACGACGAGCAGGATCACGACGACCGCGGGAGCCACCGCGCCGAGAGAGTCCCGGTCGCGGACGATCTGGACGAGCCCGACGACACCTACGACGACCAGCACGGCGCGCACGGCGAGCCGGCGCGTGGAATCTCGGGCCGGTCCGGGGCGCTCGTCGTCGAGCGCGACGATGCGCTCCTCTGGCCGCGCTGCGGCTACGGCCCGGTGGGCACCGACGACAACGCAGAGCAGCGCGGCGACGGCGAAGGGCCATCCGCTCGGGCGAAGGTCGAACTGGAGGGCCAGGGCGAGCTGGTACCACAGGGTCCAGAGCGCTCCCGCCACGACGGCGCCGTCGACGGCACCATCGATGACCGCGGCGAGCATGCCGGCGACCGTCCTGGGCCGACGGAGGGGCGATCGCTCCGGCGTGGTCGTCACCGATCCCCTCCACCCTCGAGCGCGTGCTACTCCGACTCCGACCCGCGGACCGTAGCCGGTAAGGTCCCGCGCATGCCAACCGCCTCGCCCGCGTCCCCGCGCGTCCTCGTGGTGATGCCGGCGTGGAACGAGGAGGAGTCGGTGGGGGCCACCGTCCGCTCGCTGAGGGCGGCCCAACCCGGCATCGACGTGCTCGTGGTCGACGACGGCTCGAGCGACGGAACCGCCGCGGAGGCAGCCCGAGCGGGGGCCATCGTGTGCCCGCTGCCCTTCAACCTCGGCGTCGGCGGGGCGATGCGGGCCGGCTACCGGTACGCCGTGCAGCACGGCTACGACGTCGTCGCCCAGGTCGACGCCGACGGCCAGCACGACGGCGCCTACCTGCCCGAGCTGATCGCCGCGCTGGACTCCGCCGACGTCGTGGTCGGCGCCCGCTTCGCCGGCCGCGGCGACTACCAGGTGGGGTTCGTCCGTGGCCTCGCGATGCGCCTGCTCGCCGCCGTGCTCAGCCGCCTGGCCGGGACCCGGCTCACCGACGTGACCAGTGGCTTCCGGGTCATCAACCGGCGCGCGCTGCACATCTTCGCCACCCACTACCCCGCCGAGTACCTCGGCGACACCGTCGAGTCCCTGGTGATCGCGCTGCGGACCGGCTGCACGGTCCGCCAGGTCCCCGTGGAGATGCGGCCCCGGGCCGGCGGCCGGGCGAGCCAGACCCCGGTCCGCGCGGCGATCTACCTCGCCCGTGCGGTGATCGCCCTCGGCCTGGCGCTCGTCCGGCGCTGGCCGACCACCTTGGAGCACCCTCCGAAGGAGCACGTGTGAAGGCCACCCTCGTGCTGGGCCTGATCGGCTCGCTCGGCACCCTCGTCTTCCTGTTCGAGATGCTCCGCCGCCGGCACCTGCGGGAGAAGTACGCCGTCCTGTGGGGAACCGTCGCCCTCTGCTCGCTGCTGATCACGATCTTTCCCGGGATCCTCACCTGGCTGGCCGATGCCGCCGGCGTCGAGGTGCCCTCGAACCTGCTCTTCTTCCTGGCCAGCCTCTTGCTGCTGCTCACGAGCATCCAGCACAGCGTCGAGCTGGGACGGCTCGAGGAGCGGACCCGCACGCTTGCGGAGGAGACCGCGCTGCTGCGGCTCGAGCTCGAGTCGAGGGGCCGGACGACCGGCGAGGCCGGCCCCGACGGATGAGAGGAACCACATGAGCCCGATCCGCTGCGCCGTCTGCGAGCGGCCGATGACCCCGCGGCGGACCGACTGGTGCTGGCGGTGCGACAGCTGCGGGACGTGGGGCTCGACGCTCGAGATCGGCATCAACTCCGACGTCCACGCGTCGCTCGACGAGGACCAGCGCGAGACCGGTCTGGCCGAGCTCCGCCACCACAACCTGGGCATCGTCGCGGACCGGCTGGTCGCCCACGGCCTGACACCGGGCGCGCGCGTCCTGGACGTGGGCTCGGCGCATGGATGGTTCCTGGCCGCGGCGCAGGCGCGGGGCCTGACGGCCGAGGGCATCGAGCCCGACGAGGCGGTCGCCGAGCGGGCCGGCACCGGCGACGTGCGCGTGGGCTTCTTCCCCGACGTGCTGGAGGACGACGAGCGCTTCGACGCGATCACCTACAACGACGTGCTCGAGCACTTCCCCGACGCCGACGCGGCGGTTGAGGCGTCGGTGCGCCACTTGAACCCCGGGGGCCTCCTGTCGATCAACATCCCCAACAGCCGCGGCCTCTTCTACCGGCTCGCGATGGTCTGCCACGTGCTCGGGCTGCGCTCGGCGTTCGAGCGACTGTGGCAGGTCGGCCTGCCGTCGCCGCACCTGTGGTTCTTCGACAGCGACGGCCTGACCCGCCTGTGCGAGCGGCACGGACTGGTGCTCGAGTCGTCGGAGACCCTCGACAGCGTCCGCCGGACCGGCCTGTGGCAGCGCGCCCACTCCGACCGGCGTCCGTCACCGACCAGCGTGCTCGGCGTGGCGGTCGTGTGGCTCCTCGCGCCGGTCTTCAACAGTCCCCGGGCGAGCGACATCATGCATCTGGTCTTCCGCAAGCCGGCCTGACGCCGCTAGGCGGGCTCGGACTCCCGCAGGCGCTGGCTGATCACCGTCGAGACGCCGTCGCCGCGCATGGTCACGCCGTAGAGCGCGTCGCCGACCTCCATGGTCCGCTTCTGGTGGGTGATCACCAACAGCTGGGAGTTCTCGCGCAGCTCCTCGTAGATCTCCAGCAGGCGGCCGAGGTTGGTGTCGTCGAGGGCGGCCTCGACCTCGTCGAGGATGTAGAACGGGCTCGGCCGCGCCTTGAAGAGGGCGACCAGGAACGCGACGGCGACCAGTGATCGCTCGCCGCCCGAGAGCAGCGAGAGGCGCTTGACCTTCTTGCCCGGGGGCCGGGCCTCGACCTCGATGCCCGTGGTGAGCATGTGGTCCGGGTCCGTGAGGACGAGCCGTCCCTCGCCGCCGGGGAAGAGCCGCTTGAAGACGTGGTCGAACGCCCGCTCCACGTCGGCGTACGCCTCGGTGAAGACCTGCTCGACCCGCGCGTCGACCTCCTTGACGATGTCGAGCAGGTCACGTCGGGTGCTGCGCAGGTCCTCGAGCTGCTCGGTGAGGAACTGGTGACGCTCCTCCATCGCCGCGAACTCCTCGAGCGCCAGCGGGTTGATCCGGCCCAGCTGGGCCAGGGCCCGTTCCGCGGCGCGCAGACGCTTGGCCTGCTCCTCGCGGACGTAGGGCACCGCCTCCACAGCAGCGTCGTCGGAGTCCTCGTCGGTCGAACCGGTGGAGCCGATCGAGGCGACCGGCACCGGCTGGTCGGGACCGTAGTCGGCGGCCAGGGAGTCGGCGTCGAGGCCGAGCTCGGCCAGCGCCTTCTCCTCCAACTGCTCGATCCGCATCCGCTGCTGGGTCCGGGCCATCTCGTCACGGTGGACCGAGCTGACGAGCTCCTCGAGCTCGGTGCCGAGCTGGCGCAGCGTGGCGCGTACGCCGAGCAGCTCCTGCTCCCGACCGCTGCGGGCCTGCTCAACGGCGATCCGCGCGTCGGCCGCGCGAGCGATCGCGCCCTCGAGCCTGACCAGGACGTGGGCGACGGCGGTGCTCACCGCCCGGGCCGCCCGGCCCTCGCGCAGGAGGCGCTCGCGCCGCTCGGCCGCCTTGGCACGGGCCTCCCGCTCGGCCTTCGCAGCACGCAGCAGTCCGTCGGCGCGGCCGTAGATCGCCCGCGCTCGCTCCTCGGAGGTGCGCAGGGCCAGGCGCGCGTCGGTCTCGGCCTGACGGGCGTCCCGGGCGGCCTCGGCGAGCCGGTCGCGCTCGTCGGACGACGGCTCCTCCTCGCCGGCGTCCTCGGCGGCGGACAGCCGCGCCTCCAGGTCGGCCAGGCCGGTCACCGCCTGCTCGCGGGCCTCGAGGGCCTTCGCGATCGCCTGGCCGAGCCGGTCCGCCTCTCCGCGCGCGGCGCGGGCCTGGGCGCCGTACTGCCCGAGCTCCTCGGCGACCGCCGCCAGCGTCGCGTCGGACTCGTGCAGCCTGGCGAGGGCGACGTCGACCCTCTTCTGGGCGTCGAGCCGCTCGGCCTCGAGCCGGGAGGTCTCGAAGGTGAGCCGCTCGGCCGCGGCGACCGCCTCGGCGAGCCGGTCGGTCGCCTCGTCGACGGCGGCCTGGATCTCGATCAGGCTCTGCTGGGCGTTGGACCCGCCCGAGGCGAAGTGCGCCCCCAGCACGTCGCCCTCACGCGTGACGGCGGTGACGTCGGGCCGGTCGGCGACCAGGGCCCGGGCCGCGGAGAGATCGTCGACGAGCGCCACGTCGAGCAGCAGCCTCGACAACGCGGGGCGGAGCGTCTCGGCGCAGTCGACGACCTCGACGGCGTAGACAGCTCCTGCGGGCAGGGCCGGCCGGTCCCGGGGGTCGGCAGGGGCGCCGCCGAGCAGCAGCCCGGCCCGGCCGAGGTCGTCGGCCTTGAGCAGGTCGATGGCGGCGAGCGCCGAGTCGGCATCCGCTACCGCGACGGCGTCCGCGGCGCCCCCGAGCGCCGCCGCGATGGCGGTCTCGTAGCCCGCGCGGACGCTGACGACGGCCGCGACGGATCCCATCAGGCCGGAGAGGCGGCCCGGGTCCGCGGCCGCGGCGAGCAGCGCGCCGGCGCCGTCCTTGCGGGCCAGGCCGAGCTCGAGGGCGTCCTTGCGGGCGGCGAGGGCGGAGCGGTCGTGATCGGCCTGGGCGGCCTCCTCGCGCAGCTTGGCGAGCCGCTGCTCGACGTCCTCGAGCGCCGTCGAGGCCGCCTCGTGCTCGGCGTCGAGGCCCTCCTCGCCGGCGTCGAGGCCGGCCACCTTGGTCTCGAGCGCGGTGAAGTCGCGCTGCGCGCGCTCGGCGCGGGCGACCGCGTCCTCGCGGGCCAGCGTCAGGCGGCCGACCTCGTCGTCGGCGGCTGCTGCGCGGGACTTGAGCGCGTTGACCTGGCCGTGCAGGCGGGCCAGGCCCTCGCGCCGGTCGGCGGCGGCCCGGTGGAGGGAGGTGATGCGACGGTCCTCCTCCGCGGCGGCGTCCTCGGCCGCCCGGCGGGCCGTGACGGCCTGCTCCAGGACGCTGCGCCGGGCCTCGACCTCGGCGTCGGTCGCGCGCTCCTGCTCGCGGACGCGCCCGGCCTCGGCCTCGAGCTGATCGGGATCGCGCCCGTGCTCGACCTCGGGCACCGACGTGGCGTTGCGGACCCGCTCGGCGGCCAGCGACTGGGTGCCGCGCAACCGCTCACGCAGGCCGTTGAGGGCGAACCAGGTCTCCTGCGCCTTCGCCAGGGCCGGCAGGTCTTCACGGAGCGCGGCCTCCAGCGCCGCCTCGTTCTCGCGTGCGGTCGCGATCTGCTGCTCGACCTGCTCGCGCCGCTCGACCAGCACCGACTCGTCGGCCAGCTCCTGCTGGAGCGCGGACCGTGCGGTGACCAGGTCGTCGGCGAGCAGGCGGGCCTTGGCGTCGCGGACGTCGGCCTGCACGGTCTGCGCCTGCCGCGCCACCTCGGCCTGCCGGCCCAGCGGCTTGAGCTGGCGGCGGATCTCGGTCAGCAGGTCGTTCAGCCGGGTCAGGTTGCCCTCGGTGGAGTCCAGCTTCCGCAGCGCCTTCTCCTTGCGCTTGCGGTGCTTGAGGACGCCGGCGGCCTCCTCGATGAACCCTCGCCTGTCCTCGGGCGTCGCATGAAGGATGGTGTCGAGCTGGCCCTGGCCGACGATCACGTGCATCTCGCGGCCGATGCCGGAGTCGCTGAGCAGGTCCTGGACGTCGAGGAGGCGGCAGGACTGCCCGTTGATGGCGTAGTCGGACCCGCCCGAGCGGAACATGGTCCGGCTGATCGTCACCTCGGCGTACTCGATCGGCAGCGCCCCGTCGGAGTTGTCGATGGTGAGGACGACCTCGGCGCGGCCGAGCGGCGGGCGACCGGACGTGCCGGCGAAGATGACGTCGTCCATCTTGCCGCCGCGCAGGCTCTTGGCGCTGGCCTCGCCCATGACCCACGCGAGCGCGTCGACGACGTTGGACTTGCCCGAGCCGTTGGGGCCGACGATGCAGGTGATGCCCGGCTCGAGCTGGAGCGTCGTGGACGACGCGAAGGACTTGAACCCCTTCAGGGTCAGGCTCTTCAGGTACACGCGGGCTCCCAACTGGTACGGACGTCGCGCAGCTGTCCTTCTCGGACTGCCCTGGTGCTGCGCGGGGGAAGCTCAGCGGGTCTCACCCTACCTGCCGGCTCGGGCGATCCGCCGAAGACTCACGCGCGGCGCGACACGGCGACCAGTCCGGCCAGGAGGACGTCGAGGCCGAACTCGAAGCGGTCGTCCCCGTCGCCGGTCGTCATCTCGGTGGCGTGCCTGGTGAGCGCGGGGTAGGTCTCCGGAGGCAGCGCGGCGAAGACCTGGCGGACCTGGGCGACCACGTCCTCCTCGGAGACCGGTCGCCCGCCGGCCGCAGCAGCCTTGCCGCGCTGGGCCCAGATGCTCTCCTCGGCGGCGATCGCGCTGACGTAGAGCGCCGCGAGGTCACAGAACCAGGCGGCGGCCTGGGGCGGGATCCCTCCGGCGAGCAGCAGCTGCATGAACCCCTCGGCCGCCCGCAGCCCACCCTCCGCGGTGGGGATCATGGCGAGCGCCGCCTGCGCCGAGCCGGGATGCGCGCGATAGGCCGCGAGGTTCGCCCGCATGACGTCCTTGACCTGTTCGGCCCAGCGCTCGGGGTCGGGCTCGGGCACCTCCACGAGCGTCGCGATCCGGTCGATCACGAGCTGGTCGAGCTCGTCCTTGTGGGCGACGTGCGCGTAGAGCGACGCAGGGCCCGTGTCGAGCTCCTTGGCGATCGAGCGCATCGAGACGGCGTCGTAGCCCCTCTCCTTCATCTGCGCCAGCGCGACGTCGACGATGCGCTCGCGGCTGAGGCGCTCCCGCGGCGCATCCGCCGTCGTGCTGACGCGGACCCGCACGGGCCCGACCTGGAAGAACTTCTCCGCCGCCATGGCGGCGATTCTAGCGGCTTGACACGAACAGCGTTCGCCAGTAGAACACCGTTCGTTGAAACGAACGCCGTTCGCCAGGAGGCAGACGCCATGACGACCGCAGCACCAGCCACGACGCCGGGGTCCCCGACATCGGCCGCCTATCGCAACCGCTGGTTCGTGATGGCGGCGGTGATCATCGCCGACGTCATGGACCTCATCGACGGCACCGTCGCCCAGCTGGCGGGGCCGTCCATCCGGCGTGACATCGGTGGCTCCGAGACCACGCTCCAGTGGATCCTCGCCGCCTACACGCTGGCCTTCGCCGTCGGGCTGATCACCTCGGCCCGCCTGGGCGACATCGTCGGGCGGCGCCCCATGTTCATCCTCGGCATGGCGGGCTTCGCGGTCACCTCGTTGGCCTGCGGACTGGCGCCGACCCCCGACAGCCTCATCGCCTTCCGCGTGCTGCAGGGACTCTTCGGCGCCACGATGATCCCGCAGGGCCTGGCCATGGTGAAGCAGTCCTTCCCACCCGAGGAGCTGCAGAAGGCGTTCATCCCGTTCGGCCCGATCATGGGCCTGTCCGCGGTGCTCGGCCCGATCCTCGGCGGCTTCCTCATCGACGCCGACATCGCCGGAACCGGCTGGCGCGCCATCTTCCTCATCAACGTGCCGATCGGCCTGGCGGGCGCGTGGGTGGCCTGGCGCTACCTCCCCGACGTCCCCAAGGTGCGCGGAGCGCGGCTCGACCCGCTCGGCTCCCTGCTCATCACGGTCGCGAGCGCCGGCCTGATCTACGCCCTGGTGCAGGGCCGTGAGCTCGGCTGGCCGACGTGGCTGTACGCCGTCGTGGTCGGCTCGTTCGTCATGTTCGTCCTCTTCGTGTGGACCGAGCAGCGCAGCGACCACCCGATCATCGAGCCGACGCTCTTCCGGCACCACGGCTTCGTGGCCGGGATCGTCTTCCTCGGCACCTTCTTCGTCTCGATGGTCGGCCTCGGCCTCGTGATGAGCCTGTTCATGCAGCTCGGCCTCGGGTTCGGCGTGCGTCATGCGGCGATCGCGCAGACGCCGTACGCGATCGGCATCTCCGTCGGCGCCGTGCTCTCGGGTGCGCTGCTGGGCCCGAAGCTCGGCCGGCACGTGCTGCACATCGGCCTGGCGGTCACCATGGTCGGCATCGCGTGGTTCGGCCTGGTCGCCGGCGGGCTCGACCACGGCGCCAGCGCCTGGCACCTGGCCGGGCCGTTCCTGCTGGCCGGGCTCGGCAGCGGTCTGATCTTCGCGCCGCTCTTCGACATCATCCTGGCCGACCTGAGCGACCAGGAGGTCGGCTCCGGCTCGGGCCTCCTCAACGCCGTCCAGCAGTTCTCCGGCGCCCTCGGGGTCGCCGCGCTCGGCACGCTGCTCTTCCACCTGCTGCCCGAGCACGGTTTCCCCGTCTCGACGCGGTGGGTGACCTGGGCGACGCTCGGCTGCTACGCGGTCAGCTTCCTCACCGTCTTCCTGCTCCCGCTCAAGCCGCGTGAGGAGGCGGCGGCGCGCTGACGGCTCAGCGCGACGACGCGAGCACCTCATCGACGGTCGAGATCTCGACGAGCGGGGCGTAGAGCCCCATCGCGTCCAGCGCGCGCCGGTGGTCCTCCGGCGTCGCCCCGCCACAGGCGTCGGCCGGTACGACGACCCGTACCCCCGCGTCCGCCGCGGGGAGTGCGGTCGAGAGGACGCAGCAGTCGGTCGAGACGCCGGTCAGCACGATCTGGTCGGCGTGGCCGGTCGCCTCCGCCAGCTCGGCCCCCCACTTACCGAAGGTCGGTGCGGTGACGACCCGGTGCTCCCCCGGGTCGAGGGTCAGGTCGTAGAGCGGGTCGTCGGGCGGCACGAGGGCGAAGGGCCACTGCTCGAAGTAGTCGACCCAGGCGCCGGTCGGCGGTTGTGGCGCGACGTAGCGGGTGAGGACGACCCGGTCACCGAAGCGGGGCAGCAGCCGGGCGATGCCGGCTGCTGCGTCGTCGTACTGAGGCGAGGCCCAGGGGCTCGCCCCGGTGAAGACCTGCTGCATGTCGACGACGACAAGCCACGGCTCGGTCACGCCGCCTCCGTCGCCTCGACCTCGGTCGGCGGCAGCCACAGCCACGTCACCAGGCCGCCGACGAAGCCGATCACGAGGGACACCAGCACACCGAGGTTGGCGAAGGCCCAGTCACCGTCGCGGCCACCGATCGGACCGAGCAGGTAGCCCTGCCAGTCGAGCCACCCGGCGTAGGTGTTGGTGACCAGGCCCCAGCCGACCACGGTGCCGAGCACCAACGCCAGAACGGGGACCCAGCGCATGCTGCCGTAGCGACCGGCGGCGGAGTAGAGGTCGCCCTGGACGTAGTCGCGCCGACGCGTGGCGACGTCGGCCAGGAAGACACCGCACCAGGCCGCGATCGGCACGCCGAGGGTGATCAGGAAGCCCTGGAAGGTGAAGATGAACGTGCCGGAGCCGAAGACGATGTAGATCGCGCCGAGCAGCATGATGACGCCGTCGATCGCCGCGGCGACGTACCGCGGGACGGGAAGGCCGACGGAGAGCAGCGCGAGCCCGGACGAATAGATGTCGAGCGCCGCCCCGCCGATGAGGCCGAGGACCGCCACGAGCGCGAACGGCACGAGGAACCAGGTCGGGAGCAGCGTAGAGAGTGCGCCGATCGGGTCCGCGCCGATCGCGTCGCTGAGGTCGGTCGACGACCCTGCGAGCAGCAGGCCGAAGACGAGCAGCACGACCGGGGCGACCGCTCCCCCGAGCGTCGTCCACCCGACGATGCCGCGGCCGGAGGCGACGCGCGGCAGGTAGCGCGAGTAGTCGGCCGCGGCGTTGACCCACCCCAGCCCGAAGCCGGTCATCATGAACACGAAGCCGCCGATCACGGCCGGCGTGCCCCCTCCGGGCAGCGAGGAGACGGTGTCCCAGTGGATGTCGTCCAGCACGAGCGCGAAGTAGACCAGCGTCAGCACACCGGTCACCCAGGTGATCACGACCTGGAGGCGCATGACGATGCCGAAGCCGAAGACGCCCGCGGCGATCACCACGGCGACCACGACGAGCAGGACGACGACCTGCGTGGCGTCGCCGTGCGACCACCCCAGCTCCTTGAAGACCGTGGTGGTCGCGAGCACGGCCAACGAGGCCAGCACCGTCTCCCAGCCGACGGTGAGCACCCAGGAGACGAGCGCCGGCAGCCGGTTGCCGTCGATGCCGAAGGACGCCCGGCTCAGCACCATGGTCGGCGCGGAGCCGCGCCGGCCGGCCAGCGACACGAAGCCGCACAGCAGGAAGGACGCGATGATGCCGAGCACCCCGACGATGAGCGCCTGCCAGAACGACACCCCGAAGGCGAGCAGGTAGGAACCGTAGCCGAGGCCCAGCACCGAGACGTTCGCCCCGAACCACGGCCAGAAGAGGTCGGCCGGCCGCCCGCGGCGCTCGTCCTCGGGGATCGGGTTGAGCGCGTTCAGCTCGACGGCGAGGCCAGCAGGTACGGCGGCCGGAGCGTCAGGTCCGACGGTGCCCGGAGTGGTCATGGCGCGATCCTCGCTGGTCGCGCACCAGTTGTCACCGCCCCTCGCCGACCGTGGTCGATCGGGGCGGTGGCCTCACCGCCTCATCAGGCGGGCTGCATCTCCTGGATCGAGGTCTCCAGCAGCTCGGTGTGGGCAGCGACCAGGCCGTCGTTCTCGCTCTTCAGCGAGAGGACGAGCTTCTCGAGTTCCTGCACGCGCGCACGCAGCCGAGCGTTCTCGGCAGTCAGGTGGTGCGGCGTCCGCAGGTCGCTGTGCATGTAGCCGATCAGCGCCTTGGCCATGGGGAACGTTCCTTCGTTGCATCGCCATACGGCCCGCGAACCGGGCCGTCTACCAGAGTCCCACCGATGGAAGTCAGGGTCAAACGGAGGAGTGCCTTCAGCGCGGGTCACGGCACCACCGACGAACGTCTAGGCTCGGACCATGAGCGCTGCGCAGGAGATCAAGGTAGCGGGCCGGATCATCGGTCGCCAGGCACCGGTCTTCGTCATCGGGGAGATGTCGGGCAACCACAACGGCGACCTCGACCGCGCCCTGCAGATCGTGGACGCTGTGGCCGACGGCGGGGCCACCGCGTTGAAGATCCAGACCTACACCGCGGACACGCTCACGATCGACGTCGACACCGAGCCGTTCCGGGTCACCGGCGAACACGGGCTGTGGGGCGGGCGCAACCTCTACAGCCTCTATCAGGAGGCGCACACGCCGTGGGACTGGCATGCGCCGATCTTCGAGCGCGCCCGGGACCGAGGGCTCATCCCCTTCTCGACCCCCTTCGACCCGTCGGCCGTCGAGCTGCTCGAGAGCCTCGACGTGGCGCTCTACAAGACCGCGTCGGCCGAGATCATCGACCTCCCGCTCATGCGCGAGATCGCCTCCACCGGCAAGCCGATGATCGTCTCCACCGGCATGGCGACGCTGGCCGAGATCGACGCCGCCCTCGGCGCCATCCGGAGCGTGGGAGGCAGCCAGGTCGTGCTGCTGGCATGCACGGCGGCCTACCCGGCGAGTCCCGAAGAGGCCCGGCTGGGCAACATCGCCGTCCTGCGCGAGGCCTTCGATGTGCCCGTCGGTCTGTCCGACCACACGCCCGGCGTCGGCGTGGCCGTCGCCGCGACGGCGCTGGGCGCGGTGGCGATCGAGAAGCACGTCACCCTCGACCGTCGGGACGGCGGCGTGGATTCGGAGTTCTCGCTCAACCCCAGCGAGCTGTCCACCCTCGTCACCGCCGCGGAGCAGGCCAGGGTCGGCGTACGGAGCGGAGTGGCGTTCGGGCCGACCGAGGAGGAGCGCGCCGTGCTCGCGCTGCGTCGGTCGCTGTATGTCGTGGAGGACGTCAAGGCGGGCGACGAGGTCAGTCCCGTCAACGTCCGCTCGATCCGTCCCTCCGGTGGGCTGTCGCCTGACGAGATGTCGACGGTCAGCGGCCGCCGCTTCACCACGGACGTCAGCCGCGGAACGCCGCTGACGTGGGACGTGCTCTGAACGGGGTCGTCCGCCGACTAGACCCGCAACCGTGCGTAGGTGGCGAAGCCGTCCGCGTCCGACGGCATCAACGGTAGGTAGCCCGCGCGCTGGAAGAGCCGCCGGGAGGCCACGTTGTCACGATGCACCGTTGCGACCAGCCGCACCGGTCCGGCGACGCCGAGCTCCTCCTCCCCCGCCCGCAACAGCGGCAGGGCCAGGCCATGCCCCCGGACGACGGGGGCGACGGTGATGGACACCTCCCAGTCGTGATCACCCCGGGAGTCCCAGCGGACCACGCCGACCGGAGACCCCTCGGACTCGATGACAAGGAGGCGCCGGGCGGGAGTCGCGAGCGTTCGCCTGAGCCAGGCGATGTGGTCGTCCCACGCCACCTCCTCCCGCGAGCGCGACGCGACCCGGGCCACCGGGTCGTTGCGCCAGTCGAACAGCGCTCGGGCGTCGTCGAGCGTGGCGGGCCGGCCCACCAGCCCGGAACGCTCGGGGCCTGCCTGTGGTACGTCGAGCAACTGCTCCCACGCCGAGACGATCCGCCACGCGCCGAGGCCGTCGACGATCCCGCGGCCACGATCCTGCATCTGCGCGAGTCCGGCGGGGTGCCGGAGCGTCTCGCCGAGCGCTGCGAGCCGCTCGTGGAGGTCCGAGTGCGCCGGGCGTCCGAGCCCGATGGCGAGGCCCGCCTCGACCACGGCGTCGTAACCCTCACGTTGGTTGTCGGCGACGCAGAGGAGGGCCATCGGCACCCCCAGGCAGGCCAGCTCCCACACCGACGTGCCGGCCGCGCTGATGACGAGGTCGTGACGCGCCGCGGCACCCGGGAGGTCGTCCAGGAAGGCCACCGGATCGATCCGGTGCACAGACGTGGCGGCGAGCTCCTCGATCGCCTCTCGTTGACCCGGAGGCGTCACGACCGTCAGCTCGAGGTCTGCGGGAACGGCGTCCAGGCCGGCCACGACGGTCGTCGTCGCACCGAACGGGTCGGTGCCGCCGAGGACCACGAGGACGCGTGGCGGCCCGGTCCGGGCCGGGGTCCCCTGCTCCTGCCGCAGGGCACGCTGGCGGAGCACCTGCTGACGGATGGGGACCACGGTGACCCCGGCGAGGACGGTCCGCGCGTCGACGGCGGTGAGCCGCTGCTCACCGCCGAGGTTCGCGTCGATCGCCAGATCGGCCCGTCGGGCCCCGAACGGACCGTCCTGCATGTTGCTGACCAGCCGAGGACCTCGCGGCAGGACGTCGGCCTCCGGGCGGTAGGAGTCGACGTGCAGGACGTCGACACCGGTGCGAGCGTGGAGAGTCCCCAACCAGGCTGGGACGTCCTGGACGCCCACGTGCTCCAACGCGGCGTCCGGCAGCCAGGTCCGGACCCGTGCCCGAGCGACCTCGTCCAGGTCCCCCGCGAGACGGACCTCCCACCCACGGCCAGCAGCCTCCTCGGCCAGGGCTAGCGACCGCATCAGGTGACCCATGCCATGAGCTCCGCCGGCGTTGCAGTGAACGACCAGGCGTCGTGGCACGTGATCTCCTTCGCTCGACCGATCCCCGGGCTCTCGCACGGGCCTGCCTAGGATACGGGGAGTCAGGACCGGCGGCCGTTGGCCGGCAGTCACTTGCATCGAGAGCACTAGAGGCGAAGCTTGTCCATCTTGGAAGGGTCCAGCATCCTCGTCAGCGGAGGGACCGGCTCGTTCGGCAAGGCCTTCGTCCGATATGCGCTGGACCACCTCGATCCCCGCCGACTGATCGTCTTCAGCCGTGACGAGCTCAAGCAGTTCGAGTGCCGGCAGCTCTTCGCCGACGACCCGCGGCTGCGCTGGTTCATCGGCGACGTCCGGGACCGGCAACGGCTCACCCGCGCCATGCACGATGTCGACTACGTGGTGCATGCGGCGGCGCTGAAGCAGGTCGACACCGGCGAGTACAACCCCTTCGAGTTCATCAAGACCAACGTGCTGGGCAGCGAGAACGTGGTCGAGGCCTGCATCGACGCGGGCGTGAAACGGGTCGTCGCCCTGTCGACCGACAAGGCCTCCAGCCCGATCAACCTCTACGGCGCGACCAAGCTGACCGCCGACAAGATCTTCATCCTGGGCAACAACTACGCGGCGTCGTACCCGACCCGGTTCAGCGTCGTGCGCTACGGCAACGTGACCGGCTCACGCGGCTCGATCATCCCCAAGTGGCGCGAGATGGCCGCTCGCGGCGAGCCGCTGGGCATCACCGATCTGCGCTGCACGCGCTTCCTCATCACGCTGCCCCAGGCCGTCCAGATGGTGGTCGACACCTTCGACCTGATGCAGGGCGGCGAGCTCGTCGTCCCGCACATCCCGTCGCACAAGGTGGTCGACCTGGCGCACGCCGTCGCGCCCGGGGCGGAGCTGGTCGACATCGGGCTGCGACCCGGCGAGAAGCTGCACGAGGAGATGATCAGCCCCGAGGAGGGCCGCCGTGCGGTGATCATCTCCGACGGGAAGTACTTCGTCATCGAGCCTGAGACGCCGCAGTGGGGCTACCGGCCGATCCAGGACGCCCAACCCGTCCCCGAGGGCTTCCACTGCGCCTCGGACAAGAACGACCTCTGGTACGGCGTCGACGACATCAGGCGTGTTCTCGAGAGCGGCGTCTGACGTGCTGCCCTACGGCCGTCAGTCGATCAGCGAGGAGGACATCGCCGCCGTCGTCGAGATTCTCCGGGGCGACTGGCTGACCACCGGGCCCGCGGTCACCGCCTTCGAGCAGGCGGTCGGCCAGCTGGCCGGCGGCCATCGCGCAATCTCGACCACGTCGGGCACGTCGGCGCTGCACACGGCGTACGCCGGCATGGGTGTCGGTCCCGGCGACGAGGTGGTCACCACGCCGATGACATTCGTCGCCACCGCCTCGACCGCGTCGATCCTGGGCGCCACCGTGCTGTTCGCCGACGTGGACCAGGACACCGCGCTGCTCGACCCGGCCGCCGTCGAGGTGGTGATGACCGAGCGCACCAAGGTCGTCGCTGCGGTCGACTACGCCGGGCAGCCCGCCGACTACGCGGCACTCCAGCCGATCGCCGACCGCGTCGGCGCGCTGACGCTCGCCGACGCGGCCCACTCCATCGGCGGGACGGCGGGAGGACGGCCGGTCGGCGACCTGGCGGACGTCACGACGTTCTCCTTCTTCCCGACGAAGAACCTCACCACGGGTGAGGGTGGCGCGGTCGTCGCGAAGGATCCTGGGATCGCGCAGCGGGCCCACGAGTTCCACTTCATCGGGCTGGTCCGCGACTCCGACCGCTTCCGCCTCACCGACGAGGGCCCGTGGCACCAGGAGGTCCACGAGCTCGGGCTGAACTATCGCCTCACCGACATCGCGAGTGCGCTCGGCCTCGCCCAGCTACGGCGGCTCGCCGACTTCAAGCGCCGCCGCGCGGAGATCGTGGCGCGCTACGACGCGGCGTTCGCCGCGCTCGACGGCGTGCGCACCCCCGTTCAGCGTGACGGCGTCGACCCGGTCTGGCACCTCTACCCGCTCCGGGTCCTCGACGGACGGCGCCGGCAGGTGTTCGAGCGGATGCGTGCCGATGGGATCGGCGTGCAGGTCAACTACATCCCGGTCTATTGGCACCCCGTCTACGCCGACGCCGGCTACCGGCGCGGCATGTGCCCGAACGCCGAGGCGTTCTACGCCGAGGAGCTCTCCCTGCCGCTGTTCCCCGACCTCACCGACGACCAGGTCGATCAGGTGGTGGACAGCGTCGTCACGGCGCTCCGATGACCGTCGGCGTCATCACGCAGGCCCGGATGACGAGCACCCGCCTACCCGGCAAGGTGTTGATGAAGGCCGGGGGTGTCACGATGCTCTCCCACCACGTGACGCGACTCCAGCGCGCCGGCCTGGCCGTCCACGTCGCGACCACGACGAACGCGACGGACGACCCCCTCGTCGAGGCGGCGGGCGAGCTCGGCGTGCCCGTGCACCGCGGCAGCGAGGACGACGTGCTCGGCCGGTACGCCGACGCGGCGCGCGAGTTCGGGCTGGACGTGGTCGTTCGCGTGACGTCGGACTGTCCGCTGATCGACGGTGCCGTCGTCGCCGAGGGGGTGCGCGCCTTCGAGGCTGCCGGCGATCCGACCCTCTACCTCTCCAACTCGGTGGAGCGCACCTATCCACGCGGCTTCGACTTCGAGGTCTTCAGCGCGGGAGCACTCCTCGATGCTGATCGCAACGCCCGTGAGCAGGCGCAGCGTGAGCACGTGACGCCCTATCTCTACTCCGGCGCCGGTTCCGACCGGCGTCCGATGCGCGCGTTCCGGCGAGCCGGTGACGCCTCGGCCTACCGGGTCACCCTCGACACCGCGGACGACTTCGAGCTGATCCGGCGACTGATCGAGGAGCACGACGCGGCCGGACTCGGGGCCGAGCAGATCATCGACCTCCTCGACCGGCACCCCGAGCTCGTCGCTATCAACGCTCACGTGGAGCAGAAGAGGCTGACCGAGTGACCGCTGCGCGCCGTGGCGCCGGCTGACACACCGGGCAGAAGTACGACGACCGGTTCATGAACGCCACCCGCCGCATCGGCGTCCCACAGCGCCGGCAGGGCTCGTCCTCGCGGCCGTAGGCGTTGAGCGAGCGGTCGAAGTAGCCGGACTCGCCGTTGACGTTGACGTAGAGCGCGTCGAACGACGTGCCGCCCTGGGCCAGGGCATCGGTCATCACATCGTTCACGTGCCCCAACAGCTCGCGGAGCACCGGGCCGGTCAGCCGGTTCCCCGGCCGCTCACCGTGCAGGCGCGAGCGCCACAGCGCCTCGTCGGCGTAGATGTTGCCGACGCCGGAGATCACGGTCTGGTCCAGCAGCAGCCGCTTGATGCCGCTGGAGGACCGGCGAACCCGGCGTACGAACTGCTCGGGGTCGAACTCGGGGTCGATCGGGTCGCGAGCGATGTGGACGATCTCGGGCGGCAGCTCGGCTCCCCCGGCGCTGACGGCGAGGCCGCCGAACATGCGCTGGTCGACGAAGCGCAGCTCGAGGGACGAGGTGGTCTCGACACGCTCGCCAGCGCTCGCTACTCGACCAGCGACATCGCCGGCGGATTCTTCGAGGGAGAAGCGGACGCGGAGATGGCGCTCGTCGGGCGCGTCGGACGGCCGGACCAGGAGCTGGCCGCTCATGCCGAGGTGGCCGAGGAGCGCGTTGCCGTCGTCGAGAGGGAGCCAGAGGTACTTGCCGCGGCGGCGGGCGGCGGTGACGGTGCGCCCGCGGAGCTCGGCGACGAAGCCGGTGGAGCCGGTCGGATGACGGCGGACCGGCCGTGGGTGCAGGACCTCGACCTGCGCGAGCGTGGCGCCGACCACGTGGCGCTCCAGGCCGGCGCGGACGACCTCGACCTCGGGAAGCTCGGGCACGGCTCTAGGCGGAGGGAGGGAGGGCGGCGTCGAGCTCGCCGTACGCCGTCTCGGCGGCCGCCTGCTCGGCCTCCTTCTTCGACCGGCCGACGCCGTTGCCGTAGAGCTCGTCGCCGACCTTCACCTGGGCGGTGAACACCTTCATGTGGTCGGGGCCCTCGTCGGTGATGACGTATTCGGGCACGCCCAGACCGCGGTCGGCGGTGAGCTCCTGCAGGGAGGTCTTCCAGTCGAGCCCGGCGCCGAGCGCCGAGGCCGCCTCGACGAGCGGGTCGAACAGCCGGTGGACGAGTGCCGAGGACGTCTCGATGCCGCCGGAGAGATGGACGGCGCCGATCACGGCCTCGACGGTGTCGGAGACGATCGAGGCCTTCTCGCGGCCTCCGGTCGACTCCTCGCCACGGCCGAGCTTGACGTAGCCGCCCAAGCCGATGGCCCGGCCCACGCCGGCCAGCGCACGCGCGTTCACGACGGCGGCCCGCAGCTTGGCCAGCCGACCTTCGGAGAGGTCGGGGTGCTTCAGGTAGAGCGTCTCGGTGACGACGACGCCCAGCACCGAGTCGCCCAGGAACTCCAGCCGCTCGTTGGTCGGCAGGCCGCCGTTCTCGTAGGCGTAGGAGCGGTGGGTGAGGGCAAGCTCGAGGAGCTCGGGGTCCAGCGTGGGATCCCCGAGCGCCTCGCGCAGCTCGGGATAGTCCGTGTAGGCGGTCAGCGGACCTGACCCTTCGACGGCACTGTGGAGGTCAGGTGTCAGAGGACCTGGCGACGGTCGGCGCGAGCGCCGTACTGACCGCACTCGCCGCACGCACGGTGCGGGAGGTGCTTGGCACCGCACGCCGGGTTGGCGCAGGTGACCAGGGTCGGCGCAACGGCCTTCCAGGCCGAGCGACGGTGACGCGTGTTGCTGCGCGACATCTTCCGCTTCGGGACAGCCACTTTTCTCTCCTCTAACTGCAGACCAAGTCGACTCACCCGTCAGCCGCGACGACGCGGCGGATCAGGCAACCTGGCAATCCTACGAGACCCGAGCGCCGGGGCGTTATTCCTGGCCCTCCTCGAGCGTGGTCAGGCTCGCCCAGCGCGGGTCGATCGGCGCGTCGTGGTGGTGGTCGGGGTCGTCGGCCAGGCGCGCGCCGCACTCGGTGCAGAGCCCGGGGCAGTCGTCCTGGCAGAGCGGCTGGAAGGGCAGCGCCAGGACGACGGCGTCGCGCAGCACCGGCTCGAGGTCGAGCAGGTCGCCGTGGAGCATGCTGACCTCGTCGTCGCCCTCCTGCTCCACCGACGCCGCGTCGCGGGTGTCGTCGTAGAGGTACAGCTCCTGGAAGTCCACGTCGAGCTCGTCGGTGATCGGCTCCAGGCAGCGCACGCACTCGCCCTCGAGGGCGGCACGGGCCTCCCCGGTCACCAGGACGCCGTCCATGACGGCCTCGAGCCGCAGGTCGAGCTCGACCGGCGAGCCCTCGGGGACGCTGAGCACCTCGATCCCGAGGTCGGCCGGCGCTGGCGCCGTGTGGGTGACCTCGCGCTGCGTGCCGGGGCGGCGGCCGAGGTCGTGCACGTCGAGAACGAACGGGGCCCGGGGGTCCAGTCGCTTGGCGGAGCTGCTCACAGGGACAACGGTAGCCGCGCGGCAGGCGGGCACGGCATTCCGGCACCATCGGCCAGGACGGCCGCTACCTGGCGGCGGCTACCCGCGCCGCGCGCCGCTCACCGGGTGGCGGCGCGCGGGATCGGCGTCGGACGATTACGCTTGCGGTCGCGCCAACCCGGCGGATCCGCACCCGCCGGCCCGCGGTCGCGACGTCCAGATAAGGCTCTGCGTTGAAACTAGTCGTCCAGATCCCGTGCCTGAACGAGGAGGAGACCCTCCCGTCGGTGCTGGAGGGCATCCCGACCGAGATCCCCGGCATCGACGAGATCGTCATCCTGGTCGTCGACGACGGCTGCAGCGACGGCACCGTCGAGGTGGCGCGCGCCCACGAGGTCACCGAGTTCGTCCACCACACCCGCAACCAGGGCCTCGGCCGCTCGTTCCACGACGGCGTGGTGCGGGCCCTGGAGATGGGTGCCGACATCGTGGTCAACACCGATGGCGACAACCAGTACCCCCAGGACCGCATCACCGACCTGGTGCAGCCGATCCTGCGCGGCGAGGCCGACATCGTCATCGCCGACCGTCAGGTCCATCTCGTCGAGCACTTCTCACAGCTGAAGAAGCAGCTCCAGCGGGTCGGCAGCGCCGTGGTCAACCGCGCCGCCGGCACCCGGCTCCCCGACGCCGCCAGCGGGTTCCGCGCCTACTCGCGCGAGAGCCTGATCCTGCTCAACACGGTGACCCGGTTCAGCTACTGCATGGAGACGATCATCCAGGCGGGCAACAAGAACCTGAAGATCGCGAGCATCCCGGTGGTGACCAACGCCAAGACCCGTGAGTCGAGGCTGTTCAGGTCCACGCCCGAGCACGTGGCGAAGTCGGCGGCGGCGATCATCCGCTCGTTCATCATGTACAAGCCCTACGTCATCTTCGCCTGGCTCACCGCCGTCTTCGGCGTCCTCGGCCTCGTGCCGTTCGTGCGGTACGCCGTCCTGTGGCTGGGCGACCGGGAGGACGGCCACCTCCAGTCGCTGCTGCTGGGCTCCCTCCTGATGATCGTCGCGGTGCTCTGCATCATGCTCGGGGTGATCTCGGACCTCATCAGGACCAACCGCGTCCTCATCGAGGACAACCTCGAGCACACCAAGCGGCTCCGCTTCGGGTCCTCGCCCGAGGAGCGGCTCGCGATGCAGGGTCTGGCGCCCCTGACCTACGAGCGGCTCGAATCGGGTCGGCGCTGAGCGCCCCGCAGCCGCAGGCCGGGTCGGAGGTCCGCTCGAGACCTCGCTGGCCCCAGCTCCTGATCGGTGCTGCGGTCCTGGTCGGTGGCGCCCTCCTGGTCTGGACCAGGAGCGACGACATCGCCGACGCGGTGGACCGGCTCAGCCTCGGGCGCTTCCTCGTCTCGGGCGTGCTGGCGGTCGTCGGGACCGTCCTCATCCAGAACATCTGGGGCGCACTGCTGCACGGTCTCGACGCGCATCCCGGCCGGCGCGACGCAGCCTCGGTCTTCTTCGTCAGCCAGCTGGGCAAGTACCTCCCCGGGTCGGTCTGGCCGGTCGTCGCCCAGATGCAGTTCGGCCGGCGCTGGGGCGTGCCGCGCGCGGTCATGTTCGCGGCCAACGTCCTGCTGCTCGGGGCGGTCACCGCGAGCGGCATCGCCGTCGGGGCGGTCCTGCTGCCGTGGGCGAGCCCGCGAGGGCTCAGCCACTACTGGTGGCTGGTGCTCCTGCTGGTCCCGCTGCTCGCGGGGCTGCACCCGCGCACCGTCCCGGCCGTGCTGGACATGCTGTTGCGCCGGATCGGCCGCGAGCCGCTCGGCACCCGGATGAGCCCGCGCGGCCTGGCGGCAGCCGGCGCCTGGTCGCTCGCGAGCTGGCTCGTGCTGGGCGCCCACGTCGCCGTCCTCGTGGGCGCCTTCCACGGGGTCGGCCTCCGCGAGGTGGCCGCCTCGGTGGGCGGCATGGGCCTGGCCTGGGCGGCGGGCATCGCCTTCATCCCCGCCCCGGCCGGCGCGGGCGTGCGGGACGCCGTGCTCGTCCTCACCCTGACTCCGATCACCGGGTCCTCGCAGGCGCTCACCGTCGCGCTCGCGTCTCGGCTGCTGCTGCTGCTCGCCGACGTGCTCCTCGCCGCCCTGGGCGCGCTGGCCCGGCGGCGGGTCGGGCCGTCGGTCAGGGCCTCGTGAGGACCGAGGTCTGCTCGGGGTAGGGCAGGGTCGGCGTGAGGCCGCGGAAGACCCGCTCACGCAGGCCCGACCCGACGATCGCGACGCGGTAGCGCTGCCGGCGACTGTTGTCGAAGACGATGATCCCGTCCGGCGCGAGCCGCCGCGACGCCTTCGCCAGGCAGGCCTCGCGGGCGCGCCCGTCGATCACGACGAGGTCGAACGCGCCGTCGACCGCGTCGATCGCGTCGACGTACGCCTGGAAGTCGAGGTCCTGGTGGCCCTCCTTGGCCGACCCGACGACGGGGTGGGCCGACGCGGTCGGCTCCACGATCCGCAGCGAGACGTTGGGGAGCCTGGCGAGCTCGGTCGCCATCATCTCGCCGAAGCCACGGTGGTGCTCGACGCTGTGCACCTCGTCGGCGCGCTTGGCCAGCCAGACGGTCGAGGCGCCCGAGCCATACTCGAAGACCCGGATCGGTCGGCGTCGCCCGGCGAGCCAGCCGTCGACATGGCTGATCGCGGCGTAGCTCCACCACGGGACGTCGAGCTCGGCCATCGCGAGGGAGTCGTAGACCCTCGTGAGGCTGTGCGCCCAGTGCCGCACGCGATGCTCGACCGGAGGCGCCGTGTCGCGCGCGAGACCCGTGCGGGCCAGGCCGCGACCGACAGCCTTCATCGAGCCCGCGTAGGTCTGCTTGGCGATGGCGAGCGGAGAGCGACCGGAGGTGGACATGCGGCTCCTGGAACGGGGCGTCGGGACCGGACGACCCTAGCGGGCGAGCTTGCTGAGGAGCGCGTCGGCGACGAACCGGGGCACGAACGGTGAGATGTCGCCGCCGAAGCCGGCGACCTCCTTGATGAGGGTCGAGGAGACGTAGGAGTTGCCCGCGGCGCCGGGCAGGAAGACCGTCTCGATGCCGGTCAGGTGGGAGTTCATGTGCGCCATCGGCAGCTCGTACTCGTAGTCGGTCGCCCCGCGCAGCCCCTTCACGATCGCGACGGCGCCGATCTCGCGGCAGAAGTCGACGATCAGGCCCTCGAAGCCGGAGACACGGACGTTGTCCCACGGCCGCACCGCCTCCTCGAGCATCGCCAGGCGCTCCTGGGGATCGAAGAGCCGGCTCTTGGAGACGTTGACGCCCGTGGCGACGACCACCTCGTCGAAGAGGCCCGACGCGCGGCCGATGATGTCGAGATGACCGTTGGTCACCGGGTCGAAGGAGCCGGGGCAGACCGCGCGACGCATGGCGGACACGCTAGCGGTCGGCCGATGCGTCGGTCTTCTCGGCGTACCAGAGCCGCGTCTCGCCGTACTTCTTCTCGCGCAGGAGCGTCAGGCCGTCCGGCCAGGTCGGCTCGGGGCTGCGCTTGGCCCGCTCGACGACGACGAGGGCGCCCTCGGTGAGCCAGTCGTTGTCGACCAGCAGGGCGAGGTCGTGAGCGAGGGCCCGGTCGTCGAGGGGGTAGGGCGGGTCGCTGAACACGACGTCAAAGGGGTCGTCGGACCCGTACGACGGCCGCGGCCGTCCGGCGAGGACGGTCGCGACCGACCCCGCGACGACGTCGGCGACCGGGCAGCCGAGGTCGCGGACGTTGGCGCTGATCAGGGCGGCGGTGCGACGGTCGGACTCGACGAGCGTGACGGCGGCGGCCCCGCGGGACCAGGCCTCCAGGCCGATGGCTCCCGAGCCGGCGTAGAGGTCGAGGACCCGCAGGCCGTGCAGCGAGCCCGCCCAGGACTCCAGCGCCGAGAAGAGCGCCTCCCGGACCCGGTCGCTGGTGGGCCGGGTCGCGTCCCCCTTGGGCGTCGCGATCCGGCGCCCGCCGGCGGTGCCGCCGATGATCCGGGTCATCGGGTCCTCACGACCGCTCCAGGAACTGCGCACCCTCGGTGCGCTCGATCTCGGCGACGGTGCGCGCGAGCTCGGGCGCGCCGGTCAGCTCGGGGTCGGCGTCGAGGAGTGTCGTCGCGGCGGTGCGGGCCTCGACGATGGTCCGCTCGTCGCGCAGGACCCGGAGGTTCTGGAGGCTGGAGAAACGGCCGGACTGCGAGGCGCCGAGGATGTCGCCCTCCCGGCGCAGCTCGAGGTCGACCTGGCTGAGCTCGAAGCCGTCGGTGGTGCCTGCCACGGCATCCAGCCGCTCGCGGGCGGGCGACCCCATCTCCGCGTGGGTGACGAGCAGGCACAGCCCGGGTAGTCCGCCGCGGCCGACCCGGCCCCGGAGCTGGTGGAGCTGCGAGACGCCGAACCGGTCGGCGTCGAGGATCACCATCGCCGTCGCGTTGGCGACGTCGACGCCGACCTCGATCACCGTGGTGGAGACGAGGACGTCGAGGTCGCCCGCGGCGAAGGCCCGCATGGTGCGGTCCTTCTCGTCGGGCGGGAGCTTGCCGTGGAGCACGCCGACGCGAAGCCCGCCCAAGGGGCCGCTGCACAGCTGCTCGGCCACCTCGACGACGGCGCTCAGGCTCCCGGGCGCCGCGACGGGGCTGATGGGGTTGCCCTCCTCGTCGCGGTCGACCGCGTCGGTCTCGCCCTGCTCCTGGGTGTCGCCGCTGATCCGCGGGGCGACGACGTAGGCTTGATGGCCCTTCCCGACCTCCTCGCGGACCCGCTCCCAGACGCGGGCCTGCCACTGAGGGTGCTCGGCCAGCGGCACCAGGTTGGTCTGGATCGGCGCCCGCCCGGCGGGGAGCTCGGTCAGCGTCGAGACCTCCAGGTCGCCGAAGACGGTCATCGCCACCGTCCGCGGGATGGGGGTCGCGGTCATGACGAGCACGTGCGGCGGCGTACCGGCCTTGTCGGTGAGCGCCGCGCGCTGCTCCACGCCGAAGCGGTGCTGCTCGTCGACGACGACCAGGCCGAGGTCGAAGAACTGCACCTGGTCCTCGAGCAGGGCGTGGGTGCCGATCACGATGCCCGACTCGCCGGTCACGAGACGGCTGAGCGGGCCGGTGCGCTGGGTCTTCGTCATGGAGCCGGTGAGCAGCTCCACGCCGGTCCCCTCACCGAAGAGCCCGCCACCGGCGAGGTCGCCGAGCATGGCGGTGATCGACCGGTAGTGCTGCTGGGCGAGGACCTCGGTCGGCGCGAGCAGGGCCGCCTGGCCGCCCGAGTCGACGACCCGGAGCATGGCGCGCAGCGCCACGAGGGTCTTGCCGGAGCCGACCTCTCCCTGCAGGAGGCGGTTCATCGGGTGGGGCTGGGCGAGGTCGCGCTCGACCTGCTCCCCCACCGTGCGCTGGCCCTCGGTCAGCGTGAAGGGCAAGGTGGCGTCGAACCGTTCGAGCAGGTCGCCGCCCCCGGTCCGCGGGGCGGCGCCGATCGTGCGGGCGAACTGACGCCGGCGGGCGAGGACGGTCTGCAGGACCAGCGCCTCCTCGAACCGGAAGCGCCGCTGAGCGGCCTTGACCTGCGCCCAGTCCTCCGGTGCGTGCACCCAGTCGAAGGCCTGGCGCGCGCCGACGACGTCGTACGCCGACCGCACACTCTCCGGGACGACCTCGGGCACGTCCTCGACGACCGCGCGGGCGAACCGCACCGCCCGCATCACCTCCCACGACTCCAGGCCGGCGGTGAGCGGGTAGATCGGGAAGAGGGCCGTGAGCTCCTCGATCGTCATTGCGGCCTCGGCCGCCTCGGCGTCGGCGTCGCCGGCGTCGGCGTCGCCGAAGAGGACCAGCTGGGGGTTGGTGAGCTGCCACGTGCCGCGGAAGCTGCCGACCTTGCCCATGAAGACGCCGCGGGTGCCCGGTGCCAACCGGCGGGCCTGCCACTCGGTGACGTGGCGCTTCTTGGCGAAGAAGGTCATCTGGAGCTGCGGACCGTCGGTGGCGAGCGTGGTCTCCAGCCGCGAGGCGCCCCGGCCGGTGCGGCGGTCGGTGTAGTCCTTGATCCGGCTGTCGACGATCTCCCCCACCACGGTCAGGAAGTCGCCATCGTGCAGCTGGTCGACCTTGGTGAGGTCGGCGGTGTTGAGGTAGCGGCGAGGGAAGTGCCGCAGGAGGTCGCCGACGGTCTGCAGGCCGAGACCCTTGGTGAACTTCTCGGCCTTCTTGTTGGCGCCGAGCACGGCGGCCACCGGGGAGTCGAGCGCGATCAATGCTCCCCTCCTACTCGACGGACATCAGCAGCGGATACCGGTCCTGGCCCCCGTCGTACACCATGGCGTCGACAGTCGGGTGGTGCTCCTCGACCCAGGAGGCGCACGCGCGGCCCAGCCCGGCGGCGGCGTCGCCCGCGCCGGTGACGATCGTGACCAGCTCGCCGCCCGCGCCGAGCAGGCGCCCGAGGACGTCGGTGGCGACGGCGGCCAGGTCGCTGCCGACCACCACGAAGTCGCCGTCGACGACGCCCAGGGCGTCGCCGACCTCGCACGGGCCGGCCATCGTCATCGCCCGCTTGGCGGCGACAGTGACCGCGCCGTGCCGGACGTGGCGCGCCGTCGCGGTCATCTCCAGCACGTCGCCGTCGAAGGAGCGGCCCGGCTCGTGGACGGCCATCGCGGCGAGCCCCTGCACCTGGGCGTGGCTCGGGATGACGGCGACCCGGATGCCGTCGTCCGCCTCCGCCGTGCGGGCCGCGACGGCCGCCGAGCGGATCGTGTCGTTGTCGTTGGGGAGCACGACGACCTCGGCGGCGTGGCTGCGCCGGATCGCGTCCAGCAGCTCGCCCGTCGAGGGTCGCCGCCCCGGTCCACCGTCGACGACGATGGCGCCGGACCGGTCGAAGAGCGCGTGCAGCCCCGGGCCGGCCGCAACCGCGACGACCTTGCGGCCGGTCCGGGCGGGCACCCTCGTGCCGGTCTGGAGGTGGGTGACGCGGATCCGGTGCGGCCGACCGGCCTCGATGCCGGCCTCGAGCGCGGCCCCGGCGTCGTCGGCGTGCACGTGGACGTTCCACAGCGGGTCGGACCCGGTGATCACCAGGGACTCGCCGAGGGCCGACAGCCGGTCGCGGAGCGGACCGATGGCGTCGGCCGGGGCGTCGAGCAGGTACATCACCTCGAAGGCCGGGCCGTCCTGCTCGGGCCGGGTCCCCGGCTGCGGCGTCGGGATGGTGTGGCGCGGGGCGAACCGCGGCTCGACCGGGCTCGGTCGGCGCCCGGTGAGCGCGGTCTCGGCGGCGTCCAGGATCGCCGTGAGACCCCGACCACCCGCGTCGACGACACCCGCCTCGCGCAGGACGGCGAGCTGGTCCGGCGTACGCGCCAGGGCCTCGCGTGCCGCGGCCGCTGCTGCGCACAGGACGTCCCCGGTCCGGGTATCCGGCATCGCCCGCCGCGTCGCGGCTTCGCCGGCGGCCTTCATCACGCTCAGGATCGTGCCCTCGACCGGCTCGCCCACTGCGGCGTAGGACGCCTCCGTCGCCTCCACCAGCGCGTCGGCGACCACGACCGCCGACGCCTCGCCCTCCTGCTGGTGCGCGAGCCGGCGCGCCACGGCGCCGAGCATCTCGGCCAGGATCACGCCCGAGTTGCCGCGTGCGCCGAGCAGCGCCCCCTTGGCGAAGGCCTCGAGCGCCCCGGCCCGGTCCTCGCCACGAGCCTCGCGCAGCGCGTCGCGAGCGGCCGACATGGTGAGGAACATGTTGGTCCCCGTGTCGCCGTCGGGGACCGGATAGACGTTGAGGGCGTCCACCTCCTCGCGCGCCGCGGCGAGGGCGTCGGTGGCGAGGTCGGCGAAGCGGGCGACGACGGCGATGTCGAGGGGGCCGCGGGGGCGCTGGGGGCGGCCTTCCGTCGACATGCGTCCTCCTGCCATCCTGGGTAGCCTGTGGTCGTCACAGGCTAGTGGTGTCCCGGTCGACAGCGGCCGCTGCACCTGCGGTCGCCGGGGATTTCACCGGTCCGGCGGGCCTGGGATATTCTTCTTCGGTTGCCTGGCGCAGTTCCGCCGGTGACGACTGACCTAGCAACGAAATCACTTCAGGAGTTCACGGTGGCTGCCGTCTGCGACATCTGCGCCAAGAAGCCGGGCTTCGGCAACAACCGGCCGTGGTCCCGCAAGATCACGAAGCGTCGCTTCGACCCCAACATCCAGCGCGTCCGTGCCGTCATCAACGGCACCCCCAAGCGCCTCAACGTCTGCACCGGCTGCCTCAAGGCCGGCAAGGTCACTCGCTGACCCGCTGACAGTCTTCCCACGAGAGCCGTCGCCCGATCCGGGCGGCGGCTCTCGTGCTTGGTGGGTCGGTGGCTCGCGGGCTCGGTCGGTTCGTCGAGGTATGCAGCCGAACCGTCACTTTCCTCGCGGAGTTCCGCTGGGAAAGCGGATGCTCGGCTGCATACCTCGATGAACCAGCAGCTGAGCCACCTGGCGTCCACAGGCGGCCGCGTGAGCGCCGTGGTCCACAGCCTCGTCCATCGACAGTGCCCGACGGGCCGGTCCGGGCGGAGGCTCGGCCGATGGACATCGACCCCCTGCGCGAGATCGCGACCGCCGACGGCTTCTTCACCCGCGCCCACGCCCGCCAGGCGGGCTACGCCGACCGCGACGTCACCCGCATGGTGCGTGCGAAGGTGTGGACCCGCCTCCGACGCGGGGCCTACGTGTTCACCGACGTCTGGACCTCGCTCGACGACGTTGCCCGGCATCGCATCCGATCCAGCGCGGTCCTCCACCCCCTCGGCGACGTTGTCGCTCTGAGCCACGCGTCCGGCGTGATCCGCCACGGCATCGACGTGTGGGGCCTGGACCTCACGCGCGTGCACGTGACCCGGCTCGACGGCGGCGCCGGGAGGGTCGAGGGCGATGTCACCCACCACGAGGGCTTCTGGGCCGATGACGACGTGATGACGGTCGGGGGGCAGCGGGTCCTTCGCGCCGACCGATGCGTGTTGGAGGCGGGGTCGCGCACGACCGACGAGAAGGCTCTCTGCCTGATGGAGGCCGGGATGCGAGCCGGCCTCTTCGACCGCGCGGCGCTCGAGGGGACCTACGACCTGATCCGGCACTGGCCGTACGTGCGGCACCTCGGCATCCCGCTCGATCTCGCGAGCCCGCTCTCCGGGTCCATCGGAGAGTCCCGTGGCAACTGGCTCTTCCACCGCAGCGGCCTCCCGCGCCCAGAGGCACAGGTCGAGGTACGACGCGCCGACGGATCTCTCGTCGGCATCACGGACTGGTGGTGGCCCGCGCACCGCTGCTACGGCGAGTTCGACGGGCGGATCAAGTACGGCCGCCTCCTCAAGCCCGGGCAGGACCCCGGCGACGCCGTGTTCGCCGAGAAGCGCCGGGAGGACGAGATCCGGGAGCTGACGAAGGCGGGCATGATCCGCCTCGTCTGGAGCGACTTCGACTCACCTGCTGTGACCCGTGCGCGTCTCGAGCGGGTGCTCGGCCTCGCGGGCTGACGGTCCCGGTCGATGTACGTCGACGGTTCTGCTGGTCGCCTCTGCTGGTTCGTCGAGGTATGCAGGCGAACCGTCACTTACCTCGCGGAGTTCCGCTAGGGATGCGCAGGCTCGGCTGCATACCTCGATGAACCAGCAGCCCGAGCCGGACACCGTTCGCTCAGAAGTGCGTCCAGCCCGTCGGCCCGTCGTACGGCTTCCCGTCGACGGTGACGCCGTCCCCATCGGAGACCGACCCGATCTCCCGCCAGCCCTCGGGCAGGGCGGACGCGGAGGGGAAGGTCGCGAGCAGCGCGTGGTCGTCACCACCGCTGAGCGCGAAGGAGAGCGGGTCTGCGTTCAGGGCCGCGGCGACGGCCCGGAACGGCTCGGGGACCTCCAGCGAACCGGAGGTCACGTCGATGGCGACGCCCGACGCCGACGCCAGGTGGCCGGCCTCGGCCAGGAGGCCGTCGGAGACGTCGACCATCGCGGTCGCTCCCGCGGCAGCTGCGGCGGGCCCGGCGGCGTACGGCGGCTCCGGGCGCTGGTAGGCCGCGACCACCGCACGCGGGGAGCGGAAGCCGCGACCGAGCACGGCGAGCCCGGCGGCGGCCCAGCCCTGCCGTCCGGCGAGCGCGAGTACGTCGCCCGGGCGGGCGCCCGAGCGCAGGACCGGGGCCTGGGTGACCGAGCCGAGCACCGTCACCGAGACCACGATCTGTGCCGAGCGGGTCACGTCGCCGCCGACGACACTCGCGCCGACCAGTGCGCACTCCTCGGCGAACCCGTCGGCGAACTCCAACGCCCAGCGCGCGGGCAGGTCCGGCGGAGCAGCGAAGCCGACGGTCAGGGAGTGGGCGCGGCCGCCCATCGCGTTGATGTCGGAGAGGTTCTGCGCGGCGGCCCGGTGGCCGACGTCGGCCGCGGAGGCCCAGTCACGTCGGAAGTGCCTGCCCTCGACCAGCAGGTCGGTGGACACGACCACGTGCCCGTTGCGGATCCGCAGCAGCGCCGCGTCGTCACCGGGGCCGACCACCACCTGCTCGCCCTGCGGGAACCGCTTCGTGAGCTCGGCGATCAGCCCGAACTCACCGATGTCCGCCAACGTCTGCTCCGCCACGGACCCATCCCAACACGCGGGCCCCCGCCGCCCACGGCGGACACGGCCGGCGGACACGGCTATCGGCACGACCACGCCTCGCGATAGGTTGATCGTCGGCCCGAGAGGTTGCTCAGCACCGCCCAGCAAGCCCAGACATCCCCCGACAGCAGGGAGAACACGATGGTCGTCCAGGCCTACATCCTCATTCAGACCGACGTCGGCAAGGCTGCCGACGTCGCCGCCGAGATCGCCCGCATCAAGGGCGTGACGCTGGCCGAGGACGTCACCGGCCCCTATGACGTCATCGTCCGCGCCGAGGCGCGCAACGTCGACGAGCTGGGCAAGCTCGTCGTCGCGAAGGTCCAGACGCTCGACGGCATCACCCGCACGCTGACCTGCCCGGTCGTCCACATCTGAGGGTGACCCTCCTGCCGCGCCCCGTGCCGTCCGCGGCACGGGGTGCTGCTGTGTCGGGGGCACTGCTCGTGCTGGTCGCCGCCTGTGGCGGACCGGTCGAGATCGCCCGCCCGCCGAGTCGCGACCGCGCCGCGTGCGAGGCGCTCGCCGACCGGCTTCCCGAGCGTCTGGCCGACCTCGACCCGGTGCCCTTCACCCCCGAGGACGCCGACGGCGGCGCCTGGGGCGACCCGCCGATCACGCTGACCTGCGGGGTCGGCGTACCCCGCGGCTTCGGACCGGCCTCGAGCTGCATCGCGGCGAACGGCGTCGACTGGTTCGCCCCGGACGACGAGACGCAGGACAACGACTCCGACATCACCCTGACGACGGTGACGCTCACGCCACGCGTCAGGCTGCACGTGCCGGCGACCTATCGGGGCGGCACCCTGGCCGCGGCGCTGGTCGACCTGGCCGGCCCGCTGACGGAGACGCTCACCGCGGGCACCCGCTGTCTCTGAGGGTCAGGGGCGACGCATCTCGAGCTCGTTGCCCGCCTCGAGCACGACGACGACCCCCGTCGCCACGAACCCGAGCTTGCCGTACGCCGCCCGGGCGCGGGCGTTGTCCTCGTGGACGAGCAGGCGCAGCCGTTCGATGCCCTGCCCGGCGGCCCAGACGGCGATCTCGTCGACCAGCCGCCCGAGCAGTCCTGCGCCGCGGCGGTCGGGCCGGACCCAGACGCCGACGACGTGGACCTGGTCCTGCTTGACGGGGCGACCGGACCAGTCAACGGCGCCGGCCTGCTCGCGGACGCCGACCGCGCTCGCCACCCAGTCGTCGCCGTCGATCGCGACGAACTGCGCGATCCGGTCGCCCGCGCTGGCTCCGGTCGTGCGCTCCTGCCAGAAGGAGTCCGGCTCGACGAGGGCCCGGGCATGGCTCTCGACGAACGCGATCGACGCCACCTCGTCCTGGAGCGCCTCCAGCCGCATCGCCCGCACCCGCTGCCAGTCCTCGGCCCGGACGCGACGGACCTCGACCGCCATCAGCGCAGACCGGTCGGGCGTTCCAGCGCGAGGCGGATCAGCTCGTCGATGAGCTCGGGGTAGGAGATCCCGGAGGCCTGCCACATCTGGGGGTACATCGAGATGGGCGTGAAGCCCGGCAGCGTGTTGATCTCGTTGAGGATCACCTCGCCCTCGGGCGTGACGAAGACGTCGACACGGGAGAGGCCCTCGGCCCCGATCGACTCGAAGGCCTGCACCGCGAGCTCGCGCACCCGCGCCGCGACGTCGTCGGGCAGGTCGGCGGGGGCCTGCGTGCGGGCGTGGGAGTCGGCGGAGTACTTCTCCTCGAAGTCGTAGAACTGCGCCTCGGCGTGGTCGACCACGATCTCACCGGGGACGGACGCCCGCGGCGCCGCACCGCCGCGGCCGCCGAGGACCGCGCACTCGATCTCACGGCCGGCGATCCCCTCCTCCACGATCACCTTCGGGTCGTGGAAGCGGGCCTCCTCGATGGCGTCGGCCAGGCCGGTCAGGTCGTCCACCCGGGTCACGCCCAGCGAGGATCCCGCCCGTGCCGGCTTCACGAAGACGGGGAACTTCAGCTCGGCCTGGACCCGGGCGACCACCTCGGACTGTCCGTGCTCCCAGTCGCGCGGCTTCACGACGACGTAGGGCCCGACCGGCAGGCCGTGGCCCGTGAAGACGAGCTTCATGAACTGCTTGTCCATGCCGACCGCGGACGCCAGGACACCGGCGCCGACGTAGGGCACGCCCGCGAGCTCGAGCAGGCCCTGGATGGTGCCGTCCTCGCCGTAGGGACCGTGCAGGAGCGGGAAGACCACGTCGACGTCGTCGACCTCGTTGAGGCCGGCCAGCTCGCGGCCGGCGTCCGTGGTGACCTCGGGCAGGCGGCCGGCGGAGAGCTCCCACTGCGCCGGGTCACCGGAGGCGAGCACCCACCGCCCCTCGCGGGTGATGCCGACCGGCAGGACGTCGTACCGGTCCCTGTCGATCGCCTTCATCACGCCCGCGGCGGTCGCGGCGGAGATGGCGTGCTCGCCCGAGCGGCCGCCGAAGACGAGGGCGACCCGGATCTTGCGGGCAGGGCTGTCGGTCATGGCCGTCGAGCCTAGATGATGGCCCGCTCACTCCAGGGCAGCGGCCACCTCGTCGAGGCGCGCCCCGCGCGAGGCCTTCACGAGGATCGCGTCGCCCGCGGCGACGTTGTCGCGCAGCCAGGCGATCGCCGCGGCGTTGTCGTCGACGAACGTGCTGAGCGGTCCCGCGCCCGCCGCGATGCCACGAGCCGCGTCGCCGACCACCAGCACGTGGTCGACACCGCTCTGCGCGGCGTAGCCGCCGACCGTCTCGTGCTCGGCCGCACCGGCCTCGCCCAGCTCGCGCATCTCGCCCAGGACGGCGATCGTGCGGCGGACGTCGGCGTCGACCCCGATCGAGGCCAGCGCGTCGAGGGCGGCCCGCATGGAGTCGGGGTTGGCGTTGTAGGAGTCGTTGAGGAGGAGGACGCCGCTCGGGAGCTCGCGCAGCTCCATCCGCCACTGCGAGAGCGTCTCGACGCCGGCGAGGGCCTGGCCGATCTCGGCCGGGGCGAGCCCGGCCGTGAACGCTGCGGCGGCAGCGGCGGCCGCGTTGAGCGCCTGGTGCGCCCCGACCAGCCGCAGGCCCACGGGGACGCTGCCGGCCGGGGTGGCCAGGATGAACGACGGACGGCCGAGACGATCCAGCGTCAGCCCCTCGACGCGTACGTCGGCCGCCTCCCCCGTCCCGAAGGCGACGACCGGCCTGTCGGTGAGGCGAGCCATCGCGGCGACCCGCCGGTCCTCCGCGTTGAGGACCGCCGTGCCGCCGGGCGCCAGGCCCTGGACGAGCTCGCCCTTCGCCTCCGCGATCGCCTCCTGCGACCCGAACTCGCCCAGGTGCGCCTGCCCGACGTTGAGCACGACGGCGATGTCCGGGGCGACCAGCGCGGTCAGCTCGGCGATGTGGCCCTTGCCGCGGGCGCCCAGCTCGAGCACGAGGAAGCGGGTGTCCGGCTCGACCTGCAGGGCGGTCAGCGGCATCCCCAGCTCGTTGTTGAACGAGCCCCGGGTGGCGACGGTCCGCGCCGCGCTGCCGAGCACCGCGCCGAGCAGGTCCTTGGTCGACGTCTTGCCCTGCGAGCCCGTGATCCCGACGACGGTCAGCCGGCCCTGCGCGCGCACCTGCGCGACGACGTACGCGGCGAGTCGCTGCAGCGCGAGCCGGGCGTCCTCAACGACGACGGTCGGCAGGGCGGTCGGGCGGCTGCCGAGCACCGCGACGGCGCCGTTCTCGCCGGCCTGGGCGGCATGGTCGTGGCCGTCGACACGCTCGCCGGCGAACGCCACGAACAGGCTGCCCGGTGCCGCCTCGCGACCGTCGATGACGACCGGGCCGTCGATCGTGACGGGTTCGTTCTCCGCCGCGACCTCCCCTGCGATCCGGCCCCCGACGACCTCGGCGATCCGGTCCAGCGTCAGCGCGATCATGCGGTCATCCCGGTCGTCCCACTCACGGAGGATCACCCTAGTCTGGGCACCATGGCCGAGACTCCGAAGCCCAGCACCCTGCGCCCCTCGACGGTGGCCGTCCACGCGGGGCGCCCGCCGCACGAGCCCGACCAGCCGTTGAACGTGCCGATCACCCTGACGTCGACCTACGTCGCCGGTGGGGACAAGGAGTACGGCCGCTACACCAACGACGCGTGGGTCGCCTTCGAGGACACCCTCGGCGCGCTGGAGGGCGGCAAGGCGCTGGCCTTCTCCAGCGGGCAGGCGGCGACGGCGACCCTGCTCGACCTGGTGGACCAGGACAGCGTGGTCGTGGCCGGGCAGGCCTACCTCGGCACGATCGGCCAGCTCGCCGACCGTGAGTCGCGCGGGCGGGTCAAGACCCGACTCGTCGACGTGAGCGACACCGCCGCCGTGCTCGAGGCCATCGACGAGGACACCGCGTTGCTGTGGCTGGAGTCGCCGACCAACCCCGGCATGCAGGTGGCCGATCTGCCCACCCTGATCGCGGCGGCCCACGAGGTCGGCGCGCGGGTCGTGGTCGACAACACCTTCGCCACGCCGATCCTGCAGCGTCCCCTCGAGCTCGGCGCCGACGTCGTGCTGCACTCGGTCACGAAGTACCTCGCCGGTCACTCCGACGTCGTCATGGGCGCCCTCGTGGTCTCCGACCCGGCGCTGTGGGACGTCCTCAAGGGCCGCCGCGACCTGTACGGCGCCATCCCCGGTCCGTTCGAGGCCTGGCTCGCCCTGCGCGGGCTGCGCACGCTGCCGCTGCGCATCGAGCGCGCGTCGGCCAGCGCCGCCGAGCTGGCTCGCCGGCTGGAGGCACACCCCGCGGTCAGCGAGGTGCGCTACCCCGGCATGGGCGCGATGCTGGCCGTCGTACTGCCCACCGCCGAGCAGGCCGAGCTGCTCACCCACAGCACGCTGCTGTGGGTGCACGCCACCTCGCTCGGCGGCGTGGAGTCGACCTTCGAGCGCCGCCGCCGCTGGAGCGGCGAGTCGCCCGACGTCCCCGAGGGCCTGGTGCGGGTCTCTGTCGGCATCGAGGACGTCGACGACCTGTGGAGCGACCTGCTCCAGGCCCTCGACAAGCTCTGACGACTCGGCTCAGTCGGTCTCGGCCTTGGTCGGGCGGCCGAGCATCTCGTCCATCATCTGGTCGGCGCTGATCCGGCCGGCGACCAGGTCGTCGACGTACTGCGCGAGAGGGACGTCGACGTCGTTGCGCGCGGCGAGCTCGCGCAGCGAGTGGCACGACTTCACGCCCTCGGCGACCTGGCGGGTCTGGGCGACGATCTCGTCGACCGACATGCCGCGGCCGAGCTTCTCGCCGAAGGTCCGGTTGCGCGACAGCGGTGAGGAGCAGGTGGCGACGAGGTCGCCGAGGCCGGCCAGGCCCATCAGGGTCAGCGGGTTCGCGCCCAGCTTGGTCGCGAGACGGGCGGTCTCGGCCAGGCCGCGCGTGATGACCGAGGCACGCGTGTTGTCGCCGAAGCCGAGGCCGGCGGCCATGCCGGCGGCGATGCCGACGACGTTCTTGTAGGCGCCGCCGATCTCGCAGCCGATGACGTCGGTGGAGGTGTAGGGCCGGAACGCCGGGCTGTGCACGCGGCCCTGGAGCATCTGCGCGACGCCCTCGTCGGTGCAGGCGACGACGCCCGCGGCCGGCTCGCGGCGGGCGATCTCCGGCGAGAGGTTGGGGCCGCTGACGACGGCGATGCGGTCCGGACCGGCGCCGGTGACCTCGGCGATCACCTCGCTCATCCGGGCGAGGGTGCCGAGCTCGACGCCCTTCATGAGCGAGACGAGGACGGCCCGATCGGGGACGAACGGCGCCCACTCGACGAGGTTGTCACGCAGCGTCTGGGACGGGGTGGCGAGCACGACCACGTCGGCGTCGTGCACGGCCTTCTCGACGTCGTGCGTCGCGGAGATGGCCGGCGGCAGCTGGACGCCGGGGTGGTAGTCGGCGTTCTCGTGGCGCTCGTTGATCCGGTCGGCGACCTCCTCCCGCCGCGCCCAGATCGTGACGTCGTTGCCGGCGTCGGCGAGCACGATGGAGAAGGCGGTCCCCCACGAGCCGGCGCCGAAGACGGCGACCTTGCCCGTCACTTCTTGCGCTTCTTGTTCGGGTTGCCGGTGGAGCTGACCCCGGCCTTGCGCGGGTCGAACAGCTCGGCCGGCCGCGGCTCACCGCGGACCTCGGCGACGAGGTCGACGATCGCGTTCATGATCCGGCCGGTCGCCTCGGCCACCACCTTGGTGGTCGGCTCCTCCGCGAGCAGGTCGGACAGGTCGACGGGGTCGCCGACCTTCATCCGGACGGTCTTGCGCGGGAACGGGTGCGGCTTGGCGGAGTAGGCGGGCAGCAGCTCCTGGGCGCCCCACTGCCCGACCGGGATGACGGGGGCACCGGTGGCGAGCGCGATGCGGGCGGCGCCCGACTTGCCGACCATCGGCCAGCCGGCCGGGTCCTTGGTGATGGACCCCTCGACGTAGACGACGACGAGCTCACCGGCGTTGACCGCCTTGACCGCCTCGTCGAACGCGCGCGCGCCGGCCGCGGAACGCTCGACCGGGATCTGGCCGGCGGCCCGCAGGAACCGACCGAGGTACTTGTTCTTGAACAGCCCCGCCTTCGCGAGGTAACGCGACTGACGGCCGTAGTCCCACGTGATGTGGGCCGCCGTGAGCGGGTCGATGTGGGAGATGTGGTTCAGCGCGAGGATGCAGCCGCCGGTCTCCGGAATCTTGTCGCCGCCGTCCCAGTCCTGCTTCGTCGTCGCCAGGAGGGTGGGCTTCACGATGGACACCGCTATCCACCACGCCCAGCCGCGCTTGTGCTTCAGGTTCCGGTACTTGCCCACGAGGAAGGAGGCTACCGGTCCCCGCGGCGATCATGACGTCGGTCACCTGGGAAGATCGTGGTGATGTCCACGCACGTCGTCCTGCTCCCCGTGAAGCCGCCCGCGCGCGGCAAGTCCCGCCTGACCGTCTTCTCCGGTCTCCCCGACGAGGTACGCCGACGGCTGGCCGAGGCCTTCGCGTTGGACACGGCCGAGGCCTGCCTGTCGGCGTCGTCGGTCGGTGCCGTCCTCGTCGTCACCGACGACGCGGGATTCTCCGCGCGGCTGCAGGCGCTGGGGTGCGCCGCGATCCCCGACGGTGTCTCCGACGACCTCAACGCCACCCTGGTGCAGGCGGCCGCGGAGGCACGCCGGCGCTGGCCGGACCTGGTCCCGGTCGCACTGACCGGTGACCTGCCGGCGCTGCGCGCAGCCGACCTCGACGCGGCCCTCGCGTCGGTCCCGGCCGGCAGCCCGGCGTACGTCTCGGACGCGGAGGGCGTGGGCACGACGCTCTACACGGCCGACGCCGCGCGGTTCGACCCGCACTTCGGCGAGGGCTCGAGCCGGGCGCACGAGAGCGCCGGCGCTCGAGCCGTGGCCGGCGAGCTCGCCTCCCTGCGCCGTGACGTCGACTCCGTCGCCGACCTGAACCACGCGATCACGCTCGGTCTCGGCCCGCGAACGGCAGCGGTGGTCGAGGGGCTCGCCCTGTCGTGACCGCCTGAGATGAGCCGAACGGGCCGCCCCCGGAGGAAACGGCCCGTTCGAGGCCCGTTCGAGGAGGGCGTCAGGAGGTCTTCTTGGCGGCCGACCTGGTCGCCGTCTTCTTGGCCGGGGCCTTCTTCGCCGCCGACGACTTGGTCGCCGTCTTGGCCGCCGCCGACGTGGTGGTCGACGTCTTCGCCGGCGCCGCCTTCGTGGTCGACGTCTTCTTGGCCGCCGTCGACTTGGTGGTCGATGTCTTCGCAGCCGTCGACTTGGCCGGGGCCTTCGCGGCGGTGGACTTCTCCGTCACCTTCTTGGACGGAGCCGACTTGGTGGTGGTGGTCTTCTTCGCCGCTGTCGTCTGCTTGACCGGCGCGGGCTTGCTGGCGGCCACCTTGGCCGGCGCGGCGCCGGTGCTCCTGGCGGCGGCCGCCCGCTTGCCGGGCAGGGACGGGAGGGAGAGCTTCGGGAGCTTCTTCACGCCGGACACCACGTTCTTGAGGTCGGCCCCGGCGTTGAACTTCGGGACGAAGGTCTTCTTCGTCTTGATCTGCTCACCGGTCCGCGGGTTGCGGACGAGTCGCGCGGGCCGGACCCTCTTCTCGAAGGACCCGAAGCCGGTGATGGCGACCTTCTCGCCCCGGGCGACCTCGCGAGTGATGGTGTCGAGCACTGACTCCAGCGCATGCGCTGCGGCCTTCTTGTTGCCGTCGAACCGCGCCGCAAGCGCGTCGACGAGCTGGGACTTGTTCACGATCGGCCTCTCCTCAACAACCTCGAGAGCCGGGCTCGCTGCCCGACGTGGTAGTTCGCACGCTAGTGACGACGGCGGCCCACCGACACCACCTCGGGCGTGTCACCTGCGAAATTCCCCGGCGACGGGGAGGCAGAGGTCAGAGCGTCGCGGGCTTCCACGCCGGGCGGGTGCTCTCGTAGGACTCGATGTCGGCCTCGTGGGAGAGGGTGATGCCGATGTCGTCGAAGCCGTTGAGCAGCCGCCACTTGGTGTAGGGGTCGATGTCGAAGGAGTCGATGACCGACCCGTCCGCACTCGAGACCGTCTGCGCCTCGAGGTCGACGGTGATCCGGCCACCCGGGTTGTCGTCGAGGTAGTCCCAGAGCCTCTGGACGACCTTCTCGTCGACCTGTGCCGCGACCAGGCCGGCCTTGCCGGAGTTGCCGCGGAAGATGTCGGCGAAGCGCGAGGAGATGACGACCTTGAAGCCGTAGTTCTGCAGCGCCCAGACGGCGTGCTCGCGCGAGGAGCCGGTGCCGAAGTCGGGGCCGGCGACCAGCACCGTGCCGTCCTGGTAGATGTCCTGGTTGAGGACGAAGTCCGGATCGTTGCGCCAGGCCGCGAAGAGGCCGTCCTCGAATCCGGAGCGGGTCACCCTCTTGAGGTAGACCGCCGGGATGATCTGGTCGGTGTCGACGTTGCTGCGCTTGAGCGGGACGCCGACGCCGGTGTGGGTCGTGAACTTGTCCATCAGTGTTCCTTTCGATCCGTGGTCTCGAGGCTGGCCTGGCGGCCCTCCTCGACCAGCGGCGGATCAGGCGAAGGCCGGCTCGAGGTCGGCGGGGGCGGAGAGGGTGCCGCGCACCGCCGTCGCGGCGGCCACCGGCACGGAGACGAGGTGGGTGCGGCCGCCCTTGCCCTGGCGCCCCTCGAAGTTGCGGTTGGAGGTGGAAGCCGAGCGCTCGCCCGGCGCGAGGGTGTCGGGGTTCATGCCCAGGCACATGGAGCACCCGGCGCCGCGCCACTCGGCACCGGCCTCGATGAAGACCTGGTCCAGGCCCTCCTCCTGGGCCTGCAGGCGCACCTTGACCGAGCCGGGGACCACGAGCAGTCGGGTGCCCTCGGCGACTTTGTGGCCCTTGATGGTCTCGGCGGCGAGGCGCAGGTCTTCGATGCGGCCGTTGGTGCACGAGCCGATGAAGACGGTGTCGACCTTGATCTCGCGCAGCGGCGTTCCCGCCTCCAGACCCATGTAGGTCAGCGCCTTCTCGGCCGCGACCCGGTCCTGCTCATCGGCGAAGTCGGCCGGGTTCGGCACGCTCGCGCCCAGCGGGGCACCCTGACCCGGGTTGGTGCCCCAGGTGACGAACGGGGTGACCTCGGCCGCGTCGAGCACGATCTCCTGGTCGAAGACGGCGTCGTCGTCGGTGACCAACGTCCTCCAGTGCGCCACGGCGGCGTCCCAGTCGGCGCCCTTCGGCGCCTCGGGCTTGTCCTGGATGTAGGCGAACGTCGTCTCGTCCGGGCCGATGAGGCCGGCCTTGGCGCCCCACTCGATCGACATGTTGCAGACGGTCATCCGGCCCTCCATGGAGAGCTCGCGGATCGCCTGGCCGCGGTACTCCACGATGTAGCCCTGGCCGCCGCCGGTGCCCGTCTTCGAGATCAGCGTGAGGATGAGGTCCTTGGCGGTGACACCGGCCGGCAGGCTCCCGTTGACGGTCACGGCCATCGTCCTCGGCTTGGCCTGCGGCAGCGTCTGGGTGGCCAGGACGTGCTCGACCTCGGACGTGCCGATGCCGAAGGCGATCGCACCGAAGGCGCCGTGCGTGCTGGTGTGCGAGTCGCCGCACACGATCGTCATGCCCGGCTGGGTCAGCCCGAGCTGCGGGCCGACGACGTGCACGATGCCCTGGTTCTCGTCACCGAGCGGGTGCAGCCGTACGCCGAACTCGGCGGCGTTCTTGCGCAGCGTCTCGACCTGCGTCCGGCTGACCGGGTCCGCGATCGGCTTGTCCCAGTCGACGGTCGGGACGTTGTGGTCCTCGGTCGCGAGGGTGAGGTCCGGCCGGCGCATCGTGCGGCCGGCGAGACGGAGGCCGTCGAAGGCCTGCGGGCTGGTCACCTCATGGATGAGGTGGAGGTCGATGTAGAGCAGGTCCGGCTCACCGGGGGTCGACCGGACGACGTGCTCGTCCCACACCTTCTCCGACAGCGTCCTACCCATGACATCTCCTCCGAACGTCGCGGTCGCCGTCGACCGCCCTTCAAGCGTGCGTCCGAAAGCCTACGCTTGCATCCCAGAAGGTGAGACATTAATCTTGCATTATGGACAACGGCAGTGGTGTGGGCGTTCTCGACAAGGCGGCTCTGGTGCTGACCGCGCTGGAGTCGGGTCCGGCGACGCTCGCCGGTCTCGTCTCCGCCACCGGACTGGCCCGGCCGACGGCACACCGCCTCGCCGTCGCCCTCGAGCACCATCGTCTCGTGGCCCGCGACATGCAGGGCCGTTTCGTGCTCGGGCCGCGGCTCGCCGAGCTCTCCGCCGCTGCGGGTGAGGACCGCCTGCTGGCCACGGCCGGGCCGGTGCTCGCCCGGCTGCGCGACATCACCGGCGAGTCCGCTCAGCTGTGGCGCCGCCAGGGCGAGTCCCGCGTCTGCGTCGCCGCCGCGGAGCGCCCCTCCGGCCTGCGCGACACCATCCCGGTCGGCTCCCAGCTGACGATGCGCGCCGGCTCCGCCGCCCAGGTCCTGCTGGCGTGGGAGGACCCCGAGCGGATGCACCGCGGCCTGCAGAACGCCGCCTTCTCCGCTGCGGCCCTCTCCGGCATCCGCCGACGCGGCTGGGCCCAGTCGGTCGGCGAGCGCGAGGCGGGCGTCGCGTCGGTCTCGGCGCCGGTCCGCTCCCCCGGCGGCAAGGTCATCGCCGCCGTGTCGGTCTCCGGGCCCCTCGAGCGGCTCTCCCGCCAGCCCGGCCGGATGCATGCCCCCGCGGTCCTCGCCGCCGCCGAGCGGCTCTCCGAGTCGCTGCGCCGCGCCGCCGAGTAGCCGCGAGGAGTCAATCCCTCAGCATCGAGGGGTCAATCCCTCACGCCCGAGGAGTCATTCCCACAGCATCGAAGGGTCTATCCCTCACGCCCGAGGAGTCATTCCCTGAGGCCCGGGGGGCGATCCAGACGATTCGACTTCCCGGATAGCGAGAGATCGACCCCTCGACAGCGACGGATTGACCCCTCGGTGCTGAGGGATTGACCCCTCGGTGCTGAGGGATTGACCCCTCGGCGTCAGGGGAGCTTGCCGAGGGCGACGGCGGCGTAGAGGAGCGAGGCCAGCGTCTCGCCGTCGACGATCTCGCCGCGGCCGACCATCTCCATCAGCGAGCCCCACGGCAGCAGCTCGACGCCGATGATCCCCTCCTCGAGCATCTCCTCGCCCCCGGCGAGGCTGAGCCCTTGGGCGAGGTAGACATAGCCCGGGGCGTGTGCGACGCCGTTGAGCGAGAACACCTCGCCGAGCAGCCGCCAGTCGGAGGCGGCGTACCCGGTCTCCTCACGCAGCTCCCGGCGGGCCGCGACGAGCGGGTCCTCGCCGTCGCTGCCGCCGGCCGGGACCTCGAGCGTCTCGCGGCCCATCGTGTAGCGGTACATCCGCGCGAGGACGACCTCGTCGGCGTCGGTGACCGGCACGACGAACACCGCCGGGTTGCGCACCTCGACGACGCCGTAGATGCCGTCGGCGCCGTCCGGCCGGACCACCTCGTCCTCACGGACACGGATCCAGGGGTTCTCGTAGGAGGTGCGGGACGAGGTGGTCTGCCAGGGGTTCACCCGCCCAGGCTAGAAGAGCGAGTCGGTCTCCAGACTGAGCAGGAGCTGCTTGCGGTCGAGGCCGCCCGCATAGCCGGTCAGCGATCCGTTGGCCCCGATGACCCGGTGGCACGGGATCACGATCGGGATCGGGTTGCGGCCGTTGGCCAGGCCGACGGCGCGCGCGGCCGACCAGGCGGTCATGCCGAGCCGGTGGGCGACCTCGCCGTACGTCGCCGTCTCGCCGAACCCGATGTGGCACAGCTGGCCCCACACCCGGAGCTGGAACGGCGTGCCCTCGGGCTTCAGCGGCAGGTCGAAGTCGGTGAGCGTGCCGGCGAAGTAGGCGTGCAGCTGGCGCGCGCACTCCTTGAGCACCGGGGTGTCGTCGGCGCGGTCGCCGAGCGGGCGGCCGGTGTCGTCGCGGAACGGTGAGAACTCGATGGCGCTGATCGCGCCGTCGTGCTCCACGAGTCGCAGCTCGCCGATGGGCGAGTCGATGGCGGTCCACATCAGAGGTCCTCCAGGTCCAGGTCGAGGCTGTGCCACAGGTGCATGAGGGCGTAGGAGCGCCAGGGGCGCCACGCCGCGGGGTCCGGGGCTGGGTCGGCGCCGAGCCGGTCGAGCGCGCGGCGCACGCCGATATCGGTCGGCAGGAAGACGTCGGGGTCGCCGAGGGCGCGCATCGCGACGTAGTCGGCCGTCCACGGCCCGATGCCGGGCAGAGCCAGCATCCGGGTGCGTACGTCGGCCCGGTCGGCGCCACGGTCGAGCGCGAGCCGCCCGTCGGCGAGCGCCGCCGCGAGCCCGGCGATCGCTCGTCCGCGCGAGCGCGGCATTGGCAGGGTCGCGGGGTCGACCTCGGCGAGCACCGACGCGCGCGGGAAGAGATGGGTGAGCCCCTCGATCCCGGTCTCGACGGGTGTTCCGTGGGTCGAGACGAGCCGGCCGAGGACGGTGCAGGCGCCGAGAACGCTCACCTGTTGTCCGACGACGGTGCGGACCGCCAGCTCGTCGCCGTCGACGTGTCCGGCGACGCGGAGCCCCGGCGTGCGGCGGACCAGCGGCCCGAGCACGGGGTCGAGGCCGAGTTGCTCGCCGACCGCGACCGGGTCGCAGTCGGCGTCGAGCAGGCGGCGGGCGCGCTCCACCGCCGCGCCGGTGTCGCGCAGGTCGGTGAGCCGGAAGGTCGCGTGCACGAACGCCGTCTCGCCGACGTCGAGCGCGTCGGCCAGGTCGAGCCGGACGGCGCCGGGCCCGTGCGGGAGGTCGAGCGTGCGGGCGTACCAGCCCTCGCCCGAGGTCTCGACGCCCGCCACCGCGTGCCCTGCCAGGAAGGCCAGCAGCGCGCGGCCGGCGAACGGGGTCCGCACCGCCAGCCGCATCGTGACGGCCCCCGGCTGGGGGTCGGCGCCGCCGCGGCGCCCCCGGAGGTCGGTCGGGCTCGCGGCGTAGACCTCCCGCACCGTGTCGTTGAACTGCCGCACGCTGGCGAACCCGGCGGCGAACGCGACGTCGGCGAAGCCGAGCGAGGTGGTCTCGATGAGCACCCGCGCGGTCTGGGCGCGACGGGCGCGGGCCAGCGCCAGCGGGCCGGCTCCCAGCTCGGCGACGAGCAGTCGGCTCAGGTGGCGCGGCGTGTAGCCGACCCGCCGGGCCAGGCCCTCGACCCCCTCGCGGTCGACCACACCGTCGGCGATCAGCCGCATCGCCCGCCCGGCCACGGTTCCGGCGACGTCCCACTCGGGGCTGCCAGGCGTGGCGTCCGGCAGGCAGCGCTTGCACGCTCGGTAGCCGGCCGCCTGGGCGCTCGCCGCGCTCGGATGGAAGGTGACGTTGCCGAAGGCCGGGGTCCGTGCCGGGCACGAAGGGCGGCAGTAGATCCCGGTCGTCCGGACCGCCGTGTAGAACGCGCCATCGAAGCGACGGTCGCGGCTCTGCACGGCCCGGTAGCACGCCTGCGGATCGAATGACATGCCCCCATCCTCCCCCATGCCATCGACACCTTCTGGCGGAATTCGGACACCACCGTGCACCCGCGTCGGGCGCCATCTCCTTCCGCCGACGGCCCGGTGCTGTCAGGATCCGCTCATGCCACCGACCGCGGTCCTCCATGCTCGCCGGACCGTGTTGGTCGTGATCCTGAGCGCGCTCGTCGTGCTCGCCGTGCTCACCGCGACCACGACGGTGCTGGCCTACCGTCACCTCGACGGCCGGCTGCAGGTGGGGACCGCGATCAAGCACTCGACGAAGAAAGCCAAGGAGCCCAAGGCGCCGCTCAACATCCTGCTGTTGGGCATCGACAGCCGCGACTGCGAGGGCTGTGACATCGACACCGAGAGCGGCAAGGGCGGGTCCGACACGACGATCCTCCTGCACGTCGCGGCGGACCGCCGGTCGGCGTACGGCATCTCCATCCCGCGTGACGCCCTCGTCGACCGACCCTCCTGCACGACGGCGGACGGCGAGCAGACCGAGCCGGCGACGTTGGCCATGTGGAACGACGCCTACGCGATCGGCGGGGCCGCCTGCACGGCGCAGCAGGTCGAGGCGCTGACGGGCATCTACGTCGACCACTACCTCACCCTCAACTTCGCCGGGTTCATCAAGATGGTCGACGCCGTCCAGGGCGTCACGGTCTGCATCCCGGAGGACATCGACGACACCGACCATCACATCCACTTCGACAAGGGCGACCAGACCCTGACCGGGCGCAAGGCCCTCGACTACGTGCGCGAGCGCTACTCCACGGCCAACTCCGACATCGGCCGGATGAAGCGGCAACAGGCCTTCCTCGCCTCACTGATCAACAAGGTCTTCTCCGCCCAGACGCTCAGCCAGCCGGCACGGCTCTACCAGTTCGCCGACGCGCTGACCGGCTCGATCACGACCGATCCGGACATCGACGGCCTCGGCTCGCTGGTCAAGCTCGCCCGGCAGCTGCGCCACGCCGACCTGCAGCACATCCAGTTCGTCACGGTGCCCAACGAGCCCTACCCGAACGACGGCGAGCACCGCGGCCGGGTGCGGATCCTGCCGAGCTCGAAGCGGCTGTGGCAGCAGGTCGCTGCCGACCGCCCGCTCGGCAAGGGCTTCAGCGGCGACGCGATCAACGCCGGGGCGCCGCCCAATGCCACCGGTACGCCGACCCCGACCGGCTCGCCGAGCGGGTCGGCCAGCGGCGCACCCAGCAGCACACCCAGCGGTTCGCCGACCTCCACGCCGACCGGGCCGTCCGCCGAGGAGGCGGCCGCCAACGGGCTCTGCGCCTGAGCGCTCGACCCGCTCGGCGCCGGCCGTGCGTGTGGCCTCGTTGCTCCGGGTAAGGACGGGTGTGGACCTGACCCGAACGAAGTCCGTCGACGAGATCCTGGCGACCAGCGCCGAGCTGCCGGAGGACGACTCCAACCACCTCCAGCGACGGCTGGGACCCGTCGACCTGATGAGCTTCGGGATCGGCATCGTCATCGGCACCGGCATCTTCACGCTGACCGGGGTCGCGGCGAAGAACTACGCCGGCCCTGCCGTGATGCTGTCCTTCGTGCTGGCCGGTGTGGTCAGCCTCCTGGCCGCGCTCTGCTACGCCGAGCTGGCCGCCTCCGTCCCGACGGCCGGCTCGGCCTACACCTACGCCTACGCGACGATCGGCGAGGTCTTCGCCTGGATCATCGGCTGGGACCTGATCCTCGAGTTCGCGCTGGGCGCGGCGGTCGTCGCGCGCGGGTGGGCGGGCTACCTCGCCAGCCTCTCCGACGCTGTGCCGACCAGCCTGTTCGGCGAGTCGGCTCCGGTCGACGTCGGTGCGGTGCTCATCGTCCTGGTGCTCGGCGCCGTGGCGTGGGTGGGCATCCGCGAGTCGACCTGGCTGACCAACATCCTCGTCGTGATCAAGGTGACCGTGTGCGTCTTCGTGATCGTCGTCGGCGCCTTCTACGTCAAGACCGCCAACTGGCACCCCTACATCCCGCCGGGCCGGGCGCCGGAGGAGGCCACGAACGGCCTGACCCAGCCGCTCTGGCAGGCGGTGGTCGGAGTCGAGCCGTCGATCTTCGGCATGGCCGGGGTCCTCTCCGCCGCGGCCATCGTGTTCTTCTCCTACACCGGCTTCGAGGCGGTGGCGAACCTCGGGGAGGAGACCCGCCGGCCGCAGCGCGACCTGCCGATCGGGCTGCTCGGCTCCCTCGCCATCTGCACGGTGCTTTACGTCGGGGTGTCGGCCGTCCTGACCGGCATGGTGGACTTCCGCCACCTCGACGAGGGCGCCCCGATCTCGGAGGCGTTCAAGACCGTCGGCCTCGGCTGGGCCGCGTCGCTCATCAGCCTCGCCGCGATGTGCGGGCTGACCTCGGTGATTCTCGTCGACATCGTGACCATGTCGCGGATCGGCTTCGCGATGGCCCGCGACGGACTCCTGCCGACCAAGCTGGCGAGGCTGCACCCCCGGTTCGGCACGCCGAGCGTGATCACGCTCGTCGTCGTTGCGCTCGTGGCGGTGCTGGCCGCCTTCATCCCGCTCGCCGACCTCGCCGAGATGGTGAGCATCGGCACGCTCTTCGCGTTCACGGTCGTCTCGCTCGCCGTACCGATCCTGCGGCGGACGCGCTCGGACCTGCAGCGGCCCTTCCGCACGCCCCTGGTGCCCGTGCTCCCGATCGTCTCGGCGGTGCTCTGCGTGGCGCTGATGGCGAACCTCGCCATCGAGACGTGGCTGCGGTTCGTCGTCTGGCTGGTCATCGGGATCGCCATCTACCTCGGCTACGGCGCGCGCAACGCTCGCCGGACCCGGCCGGGCGAGGACGCCGTCCTCCGCTGACGCCGGCTCGTGGCGCACCGTCCACCGGTTGGCACTGTTCGCCCTTCACGGTGATCCTTCGCCGGGTCACGGGCAGAGTGCGTTCGTGATGGCAGAACTCAGCCACTGCCGGTAGTGGTTCAAGGACCATCCGCGCAGGAGCACCAGCCGTTCGTAGTGGTCGATCGCGAGGTAGTTCCACAGCAGGTCGCGGACCTCGTCCCGGTCGAGGTCGTCGCGCAGCTGCCCGGTCTCCAGCAGCTGTTCGCCGAACATCTCCATGCCGGTGAGGCCCTCGGCGAGAAGCTGGTCCCAGACCGGGACCAGGGCCTCGTCGACATGCCGACCGTCTCGAACCATGATCTGCACCTTGGCCGACCGTTCCAGGCGTTGGACGAGACCATCGACGAACATCGCGATCTTGCCGCGCACGTCGTGCTCGGCCCTGATCGCGAGCATCCCGGGACGCTCACGGATCGGTACCGGTTCGTCGTCGCCCGCCAGGGCGAGGTCGAACACCGCCTTGGCGAGGACGGCTTTGCTGCCGAACGCCTTGTACACCGTCTCGGGGGACACCTCAGCGGCCGCTGCGACGCTCGCGATGGTGGTGGCCCGGAAGCCGTCACGCTCGAACAGGTCCCGGGCAGCCCGCACCACGCGGTGCCGTCGCGAGCGGGCGACCTCTCGGCGGCCCGACGCGTCGTAGGACCTCTTGACGGTGTGCACGTCGACCTCCACACTTTCAATACAGACGCACTGTAGCGAAAGGACGGCTCCGCCCATGTCCGACGTATCTTCCGGCGTGTCGGCGACGCCCAGGGCTACCCGCCCTGGCGTCCCATTCGACCCGATCGCGATCGCCGTACGCAGCATCCACGCGATGTCCCGCGGCGAGCGCGACGAGTTCGACGTCCTCTACTGCCCGACCGCGCGGGACCGGGAGAACCCGATCCAGCCCCCGAGCTCTCGGGTCCCGGGCCCCGACTGCTTCTGGTCGACCGCGCAATGGCTCCGCGCGGCGTTCGCCGGCCTTCACTACGACGTCCACCATGCGGCCGTCGCCGGGGACCTGGTGGCGGTCAACTCGACGATGAAGGGCCGCCACACGGCGCCCTGGGTGGTATACGCCGCGTCAGGCGAGGTCGACACCGTCTTCCCGCCGACAGGGAAGGAGTTCGCCGCCACCCAATCCCACTGGTTCCGGCTCGAGGACGGTCGTATCTGCGAACACTGGGCCAACAGGGACGACCTCGGCATGGCCAAGCAGCTGGGCTGGGTGCCACCCAGCTTCTGGTACCTCATCCGCATGCAGGTCGGGAAACGTCAGGCTCGACGGAACCACGCAGGTTGAGCTGCGCCGCCTGGCCCTGTCGACGCCCCGCCCTCAGCCGAGCACCCTCGTGACGAAGGTGTCGAGGTTTGCCACGAGCCGCGCGATCTTCTCCTCCACGCTGAGTCGCTCCTCCATGACGACGGTGCCGTTGCTCCGCTTGTTGCGGACGTAGAGAGAGCAGTCGAGGTCGGCGCAGATGTAGGTCCCGACCGAGTCGCCGCGTTGCCCGGCCCGGCCCGCTCGCGGCGCCACCATCAGCGTCACGGACCCTACGGTCAAGCACAGGTCGCACATCGTCTTGCGCGCGCGCCGGCCCGCCTCCGAGACCCGCAGGGCGATCGCGCGGGTCTGCCCAGCACGATCGGTGACCAGGTAGGTCCGTCCCGGTGCCTTCGGATCCTGCCAACCGAGGTAGTCGAGCTCCTGCCAGGCCCGTTCCTCCAGGTCGGCTGGCAGGTTGACGCGCGCCGCGGCCCCCTTGCTGAGGTTCACGAAGGCGGCGCGGATCTGCGGCTCGGAGAGCGGACTCATGGATCGGAATGGTACGGACACGACGCTGCGCGGACCGGGGCCAGGTCATGGCTGAACGACCCCCGGAAGGATCGCCCCGCGGTTTGAACCAGGAACGAGGGGCCGGCGCAGCGAGAAGAGCCCCTGGCCAGCGTCTCCGCTGATCAGGGGCTCTTGTCGGTGTGTACCCCCGACCGGATTCGAACCGGCGCTACCTGCGTGAGAGGCAGGCGTGCTAGGCCGCTACACAACGGGGGCTTCGTCTCTCGGACTCGTGTCCTCAAGACTCGCAGAACCTTAGCCGTGGCTTCGTTTCTGCTCCAAATCCGCACGTCTCCGTGCGGATCCGCTGGCCTACTAGGACTCGAACCTAGAATAACTGGACCAGAACCAGTCGTGTTGCCAATTACACCATAGGCCATCGACTTTGGAGTCGATCGGCTCTTCCGCCGAGGCGTCCGAACCGAGATGGAACCCTACACGGCCGGGGTTTGGCCGACCAAAACGATAGGGCCCTCCGCCGGCTCGGCGGTCGTCCTCGTCGCGATGCCGAGCTTGCGGGCGGCGTACGTCACGAGCCCGAGGTAGACGAGGGACTGGGTCAGCGTGGTCGGGATCATCCACCAGCTCCCGCCCTCGGCGTTGAGCGCGTCGGTCATGTCGCCGAACGCCAACGCCAGCCCGAAGGCGAGGAAGTTGTTGAGGACGTGCATCGCGATGCCCGCCTCGAGTCCGCCCGTCGCCATCACCAGGACACCGGCGACCAGGCCGAAGGCGAACCGGTCGAAGAAGACCGGGACGTCCTGCGCGCCGTGGGCGAGAGCGAAGAGCAGGGCGGGGATCACGACCGCGACCCAGCGCCGCCGGAAGAGCCCTCCGACGGCCTGGGTCAGGTAGCCGCGGAAGGCGTACTCCTCCCCCGCCGCCTGCAACGGGGTCAGGAACACGATCACGAGCAGGAAGGCCAGCGTGGTCGGGGTGAAGTCGTTGAGCTGCCCGCCCATGTCGTCGGTGTCCCCGGCCGCGGGCAGCAACGCCGAGACGAGGAGGGTGGCGACGAGGGCGATGACGGAGATCCCGAGGCAGACCAGCAGCCAGCCCCACCGGATCCGGCCGACCACCGACGCCAGCCAGCCGGGCCGCAGCCAGCCGTGCAGGACGTAGGTCAGGATCATGACCATCGGGATGGTCGAGGCGAGGGCCAGGTTGAGGAAGGCCAGCGACCCCGGCGTGACGACGTGTCCGGCCAGCCGGTCCATCGCCTGGTCGGTCGAGTCGCCCTGGGCGACGAAGCCGGCCGCGAAGAGACCCAGCAGCACCAGGGGGAAGAACGTGAAGCCGAGGAAGTTCAGGGTCAGCACGAACACGCCGACGAGCGCGCGCCACCAGCTGGTGACACCGCCCTTGTGCAGCTCCTGGTAGCCCAGTCCGGCGCGCATCGGCCGGCCCGTCAGGAGAGTGCCGACTGCAGGCGGCCCAGGCCGCGGTCACGCCCGAGCAGCTCGAGGGACTCGAAGAGCGGTGGGCTGATCCGCTTGCCCGTCACCGCGACGCGGACGGCACCGAAGGCCACCCGCGGCTTGAGTCCCATCTCCTCGACCAGCGCAGCGGTCAGCGCGTCGCTGATCCGAGCGGCCGACCACGGCTCGACGCGGGCCAGGGCGTCGTACGCCGCCCGGAGGACCGCCTGGCCCTCGTCGGTGTCGACCAGCTTGGCCCGGTCGGCCTCGTCGAGGGCGAAGTCCTGCTCGGCGACGAAGAGGAACCCGAGCATCCTGGAGGCCTCGGTCAGCTTGTTGATCCGCTCGGCGACGAACGGCATCGCCAGCTCGAGCAGCTGCTGGTCGGCCGGGCTGACCGGGTCGGTGAGGACGCCGTCGCGCTTGAGGTAGGGCAGCGCCCGGTGCGTGATCTCGTCAGTGGAGAGCAGCCGCATGTGCGAGGCGTTGATCGCCTCGGCCTTCTTGATGTCGAAGCGCGCGGGGTTCGGGTTGACGTCCTTGATGTCGAACTTCTCGACCATCTCCTCGAGGGAGAAGACGTCGCGGTCGGCCGCGATCGACCAGCCGAGGAGCGCCAGGTAGTTGAGCAGGCCTTCCGGGAGGAAGCCCTGGTCGCGGTAGGCGAGCGCGTGTGCCTCGGGGTCGCGCTTGGACAGCTTCTTGTTGCCCTCGCCCATGACGTAAGGCAGGTGCCCGAACTCGGGGGTCAGCTTCGCGATGCCGAGCTCCTTGAGCGCCTCGTAGAGCGCGAGCTGGCGCGGAGTGCTCGAGAGCAGGTCCTCGCCGCGGAGCACGTGGGTGATCTCCATGAGCGCGTCGTCGACGGGGTTGACCAGCGTGTAGAGCGGGTCGCCGTTGGCGCGGCACAGCGCGAAGTCGGGGACGTACTGCGTCTCGAAGGTCACCTCGCCGCGGACCAGGTCGTCCCAGGTGATGGAGCCGTCGGGCATCCGGAACCGGGCGATCGGCCGGCGGCCCTCCGCTATGAACGCAGCGACCTGGTCGTCGGTGAGGTCGCGGCAGAAGCCGTCGTACCCCATCACCTTGGAGCCGCTCTCGAGCCGGCGGGCGGCGACCTCGTCGGTGGTGCAGTAGCAGTCGTAGGCGAAGCGGCTCTCGCGGAGCCGGGCCAGCGCGTCGGCGTACACCTCGCTGCGCTCGCTCTGGAAGTACGGCGCGTGCGGGCCGCCGACCTCGGGGCCCTCGTCCCAGTCGAGCGCGAGCCAGCGCATCAGGTCGATGATCGAGTCGTAGGACTCCTGGGTGCTGCGCTCCTTGTCGGTGTCCTCGATGCGGAAGACGAACGTGCCGCCGTGGTGCCGCGCGAACGCCCAGTTGAAGAGCGCCGTCCTCACCAGGCCGACGTGCGGGGAGCCGGTGGGGCTGGGGGCCATGCGGACGCGGACGGTCACTGGTGCACTCACTTCTGGTTCAGGACTTCTTGGTCACGGGGTTGGTCAGGGCGCCCAGCCGGGGCGAGGCCACCTCGACCTCGTCGCCCGGCTCCATCGGGCCGACGCCAGCGGGCGTTCCGGTGAGGATGACGTCACCGGGGAGCAGGGTCATCGCGGCGCTGACGTGCGCGATGATCCGCGGGATGTCGAAGATCAGGTCGGCGGTGCTGCCGTCCTGCTTCAGATCACCCTGGAGGTAGGTCTTGAGGTCGATGCCGGCCTTGATCTCGTCGAGGGTCAGCTCGGTCTCGATCCACGGGCCGAGCGGGCAGAACGTGTCGAAACCCTTCGCGCGGCTCCACTGCTTGTCCTTGACCTGCAGGTCACGAGCGCTGACGTCGTTGGCGAGCGTGTAGCCGAAGATCACGTCGGCGGCCTTCTCGGCCGGGACGTCCTTGCAGATGCGGCCGATGACGACGGCGAGCTCGCCCTCGAAGTGCAGGTTCTCGGTCTGCGGCGGGTAGACGATGGCGTCGCCCGGCCCGATCACGCTGGTGTTGGGCTTGAGGAAGAACAGCGGCTCCTCGGGAGCCTCGCCCCCGGTGACGCCCTTCATCTCGGCGACGTGGTCGGCGTAGTTCTTGCCGATCGCCACGACCTTGCTGCGCGGGATGACCGGCGCGAGCAGCTTCGCGTCCTTGAACGCGACCGCCTGGTCGCTCGGCTTCAGACCGACGTAGAGCGGGTCGCCGGCCAGGACGAGGATCTGCGCATCCTCCTCGGGCTGGCCGAACTGGTCGAGCTCACCGGCGATGACGCCGTACTGGGGGTCTCCGCCGGTCGTGAATCTCGCGATGCGCACCCGCTGAGCCTATCGACCTACCCTTGGTGGCCGTGGAGGTGCTGTCACGCGAGGAGTGGGAGACACGGGCCGCGTCACACCGCGCCCGGCTCGCGCCGTACGTCGACCCGCACCTCGCCCGTCGGGCGGCCGGGGTCAAGCACCCCGTGCACGACTTCCTCTTCACCTACTACTCCCAGCGACCCGCGCAGCTGCTGCGCTGGCACCCGGGCTTCGGCGTGGCGCTCGCCGACGCCGATCCGTATGCGTCGCTCAAGGGCTACGCACCCGTCCCACCCGGTCTCGATACGCCCTCGCCCAGCGGCTCGGGCTACTCGACCAGCGAGGCTGTCGGTGGTCGAGTAGCGAGCGCCAGCGAGGCTGTCGGTGGTCGAGTAGCGAGCGCCAGCGAGGCTGTCGGTGGTCGAGTAGCGAGCGCCAGCGAGCGTATCGAGACCCCGACCGTCGCCGTCTCCCCGACCTACCTCGCCACCCAGCGCGTCCTGCTCGAGACGCTCCTCCGGCTGCTCCGCGCGACCGCGGCCCGGCCGGGCAACTTCGGCTGCTTCGGGATGCACGAGTGGGCGATGGTCTATCGCGCCGACGCCACCCGCCACGCGGTCCCGCTCCGCCTCGGCGGGCCGGCGACCGACACGGTGGTCGAGTCGCACCGGGTCGCCTGCTCGCACTTCGACGCGTTCCGGTTCTTCACGCCGGACGCCGTGCCGCTCAACGCGCTCTCGCCCTCCTCGACGGATCGCGAGGTGTTCGAGCAGCCGGGCTGCCTGCACGGCGGGATGGACCTCTACAAGCACGCGTTCCGGCTGACGCCGCTGATCCCGTCCGACCTCGCCGCCGACGCCTTCGAGCTCGCCTGGGACATCCGGATCCTCGACATGAGAGCGGCCCCGTACGACATGTCCGGCGTCGTCCTCGATCCGACCGGCGAGCCGTGGACGCCCGTCGAGGTCGAGACGCCCGACGGCAAGCGCGAGTACGCGGACCTCCAGCGTCGTCACTCGGAGCGCGCCGCTCCCCTCCGGCAGCGGCTGATCGAGGAGTGCGAGCGGCTGCTGGCCGTCAGCGACTGACGATGGCCGTCAGCGGGGGCGGAGCAGTACCCTTTCCTCCCACGTCGGGCGAACAGCAGGGAGACTGACGCATGCTGAGGTTTGTTCTCTTGGGTCTGGCCATCCTGCTGCTGCTCGTCCTCATCTGGTGGAGCGCCGGCCGCGCCGACGACGGACCCGGTGGTGAGCAGTACCGCAAGGCCCGCCAGCGAGGCGGCGGCTGGCTGGGCTGACCGCCCGCGCGCTCCACCGCCGACGGTTCCACTGAGCCAGGACGCGAGAGATACGCTGACGCCACGCGGCGTCGCGTGTTCCTCGTCCTCGGCACGGACTCTTCGACCGACCTCGGCACGGCCGCTGAGCAGCAGGATGGTCGTCCGGGGAGCCGGCGAGCGACCATCCTGCTGTTGAGCACGTCCGATGGCCGGACCGGCACAATCGTCGGCGTGACCGACTCCCGCATCCGCCGCATCGCCCGGGCCGACGTACCTGCCGCCGTCGCCCTCGTCCACGAGCTCGCCGCCTACGAGCGGGAGCCGGAGTCCTGCCGGTTGACCGAGGAGCAGCTCTCCCGAGCGCTCTTCGGGCCGGACCCGAAGCTCTTCGGCCACGTCGCGACGGACGCGGACGGAGCCGTCGCCGGTGTCGCGCTGTGGTTCCTGAACTTCTCCACCTGGCGCGGGGAGCACGGGCTCTACCTCGAGGACCTCTTCGTGCGGCCCGACCAGCGGGGCGGCGGTCTCGGCAGGGCCCTCCTGACCGCGCTGGCCGAGGAGTGCCTCGCCCAGGGCTACGAGCGGCTGGAGTGGGTGGTCCTGGACTGGAACGAGCCGGCGATCGGGTTCTACCGCTCGCTCGGCGCCGTCGCGATGGACGACTGGACGGTCAACCGCCTCACCGGGGAGGCGCTCCAGGCGCTCGGAGCGGCGGCCGCGACGGCCGGGCGCGGCTGACCGCACGGCTCAGCGAGCCGCCCGCACCACCTGGATCCCCGCGATGACCATCCCGAGCCCGGCGGCGAAGTCGCTCTCGTCGCGCGGGTCGTCGTCGATGGCGCCCGCCGCCGCGGCCTGCAGGCGGGTCTGCTCGTCGACGGCGTGCCCGTAGACGTAGTGCAGGAGCGTCCGGGCGGCGACCGGGGCGAGCGGCTCGAGCCCGCCCGCGGTCAGCGCGGCCACGAGACGCTCGTAGGGTGCTGCCGCGCCCAGGCCGAACGACCACACCGTCGCGACCAGCTCAGCGCCGTCGCGCCAGGTCAGCAGGGTGTCGCGCAGGCCGACACAGATGTCACCGACCACGTCGACCCAGTCGGCCTCACCGGGCTGCCGGGTCGGCCACGGAGCGCGGGCCAGGATCTCGTCGGCGACCGCCGCGAGCAGCGTCTGCTTGTTGGCGAAGTGGTGGTAGAGCGCGCTCGGCTGCACCCCGAGCTCGGTGCCGAGCCGGCGCATGGTGAGGTCGGCCAGGCCGTAGTCGTCGAGCGCCTCGATCGCGCGGGACACCACGTCGGACCTGCGGTAGCGCACATCGACTCCTTCCTCGGCTCAGCCCCCCACGAGCCGGGCACGGATTGACCGCCCGGCACGAGCACCCTAACCTGAACGCCGTTCACCTGAACACCGTTCAGGCCCGCACGAGGAAGCCGCCCCCATGACGATGACCGAGACACCAGCCGTGCCCGACGTACGCCGCAGGCTCTCCACCACCGACCTTGCGCTGGTCGCCTCCTTCGCTGCGCTCATCGCGGTGGCGTCCTACACGGCCGCGATCCCGGTCGGCGGCGCGGGCGTCCCGCTGACCCTGCAGACCTTCGCGGTGCTGCTGGCCGGCGCCGTCCTCGGCCCGCTGCGCGGCCTCCTCGCCACCCTGCTCTACCTGCTGCTCGGCCTCGCCGGCCTCCCCGTCTTCGCGGGCCACACGTCCGGCGCCGAGGTGTTCACGGGCGCGACGGCCGGCTACCTCTACACGTTCCCGCTGGCGGCGCTCGTCGTCGGCATCCTGGTGAAGTACGTCGCCGGCGAGCGGCGTACGCGCGCGCTCTGGATCTTCGCCGCGGCTCTGGTCGGCACCGTCGTGAACCACCTCGGCGGCGTGGTCGGCCTGCAGGTCGTGCTCGGGGTGTCCTGGTCGAAGGCGTTCACCATCGACGGCGCCTACTGGCTCGGCGACATCGTCAAGGCCGCCGTCGTCGCGCTGGTCGCGGCCGAGGTGCACCGGGCCTTCCCCGCGCTGCTGCGGCGCTGACATGCCGCTCATCCGGCTCGAGCAGGCCGGGGTCACGGTCCCCGACACCGGCCGCGTCATCCTCGCGCCGACCTCGCTGACCCTCACCGAGCACCGCGTCGCCGTCATCGGCGGCAACGGCTCCGGCAAGTCGACATTCGCCCGCCTGCTCAACGGCCTCGTGCTGCCCACGACGGGTCGCGTGCTGGTCGACGACCTCGATGTCGCCCGCCACGGCGCCGCCGTACGGCGCAAGGTGGCATTCAGCTTCACCGACCCCTCCGCCCAGCTGGTGATGCCGACCTGCGTCGAGGACGTCGAGCTGTCGCTGCGACGGACCGTCCGCGACCGCGCGACGCGGCGGGCGCAGGCCGTCGACGTCCTCGAGCGGTTCGGGCTGGCCGGGCGCGAGGACCAGTCGGTGCACACCCTGTCGGGCGGTCAGCGACAGCTGCTCGCGCTGGCCGGCGTGCTCGCGACCGACCCCGAGGTGCTGGTCGCCGACGAGCCGACAACGCTGCTCGACCTGCGCAACACCCGCTCGGTCGGTGAGCTGCTGCTCGGGCTCCCCCAGCAGCTCGTCCTGGTCACCCACGACCTCGACCTCGCCGTACGCTGCGACCGCGGCATCGTGGTGGCCGACGGCGCGGTGGCGTTCGACGGACCCGCGGCAGCGGCCGTCGACTCCTACGTCGCCTCGGTGGCGCGATGAGCAGCCCACTCGGCGTCTACCGCCCCGGGACCTCGGTGCTGCACCGGCTCCCGGTCGGTGCGAAGCTGCTCGGGCTGGTCGTGGCGTGCACCGCGGTCGTCGTCACCCACGGCCCTCCGGCCGCGCTGGTGGCCCTCGGGTGCGCCGTCGTCCTGGCGCTCGTCGCGCGGATCCCCCTGGCCACGACCGCGCGTTCGCTGCGGCTGCTGCTCGTCATCGCGCTCGTCGGCGGTGCGTTCCAGTGGTGGTCGTCGGGCGCCTCCCGGGCGCTGGAGACCCTGCTCGACGTCGTGACGCTCGGCCTGCTCGGGCTCTGCCTGACGGTCACCACCGCCAGCGGTGACCTGATCGACGCGTTCGTGCGCTGGCTCGAGCCGTTCCGCCGGTTCGGCGTCGACCCCGACCGGGTCGCCCTGACGATCAGCCTCACCATCTCCTCGCTGCCCGAGACGCACGCGCTGGCGCTGGAGACCCGGGACGCCGCGCGCGCTCGTGGCCTGCGGTCGGCGCGCGCCTACCTCACCCCCTTCGTCATCCGCGTGGTCGCACGTGCGCACGAGACCGGCGCCGCGCTCCAGGCCCGCGGGATCGGTGACTGAGGCGGTCTCACCAGCCCGGCGGCCGCCGCACGAACCCACCGACCGCTGACTCCACCTGGGCGGCCAGGGAGAGCAGGAGCTCGTCCTCGGCCGGCCGCGCCGCGAGCATGACACCGACGGGCAGGCCTGAGGGCGTCCAGTGCAGCGGCAGGGACACCGCGGGCATGCCCGTCACGTTCCACGCGGAGGTCCACGGCGTGAAGGCCTTCTGGTTCTCGAAGTCACGCGAGGGGTCGGCGTCGTCGCGCAGGGCGCCGACAGGCGCGGGCGGCACGGCGAGGGTCGGGGTGAGCACGGCGTCGTACGGCGCCAGGGCGGTGAGCGCACCGGCCGCGAAGCGCCGCATCGCGCCGATCGCCAGCCCCAGCTCCGGGCCGGACACCGCGCGGCCGCGCTCGGAGAGCCACCGGGTGAGCGGCCTCAGCAAGCGCTCCTTCTCGGGCGGGACCACCGACAGCGCGGTCAGCACCGCCCAGCACGTCTCGAAGACGGGGACCGCCTCGGGCGGCAGCGGGACGGCTACGTCGATGACCTCATGGCCCAGCGACTCCAGCAGCGACGACGTGGACTCCCAGGCGGCCACGACCTCGGGGTCCACGGTGGCGGAGGCGATCACCGGCTCGACGAACCGCGCGATCCGCAGCCGCCCGACCGGCCGGTCGCACGCCTCGAGGTAGTTCCCGGTCACCGCCCACGTCGGGTCGCCCACCCGGTGACCGGCCAGCACGTCGAGCAGGGCGGCCGCGTCGCGCACCGACCGGGCGAGCGAGCCGGACGTCGACAGGCCGATCGGGTCGCCGTACATCGGCGCGGCGGAGACGACGCCGCGCGACGGCTTGAACCCGACGATGCCGCAGCACGAGGCCGGGATCCGGATCGACCCGCCGCCGTCGGAGCCCTGGGCGACCGGGACCAGCCCGGCGGCCACGGCGGCGGCCGCCCCACCCGACGAGCCGCCGGCCCCGCGTGTGCGGTCCCAGGGCGTGACGGCGGGCGGCGCGCCGTCCGGCTCGGTGTAGCAGGGCGACCCGAACTCGGGGGTCGCAGTCTTGCCCAGGGAGACCATCCCGGCGGACTCGATCGAGAGTGTCACGTTGTCGGAGATCTCGGGCACGAAGTCGGCGAACGCGGCCGAGCCGAAGCTCGTGCGTACGCCGGCGGTGAGGTTGAGGTCCTTGATGGCGGTCGGTACGCCGAACAGGGGCGACTCCCCCACCGGACCGACCGCCAGCGACCGGGCGCAGCTCTCGGCCCGATCAGCGGTGACGGTCACGAACGCGCCCAGCGCGCCGTTCCCAGTGTCGAGCCTGTCGATGCGCTCCAGGTAGTGCTCGGCGAGCTCGCAGGGCGACACCTCGCACCGCCGGACCAGCTCGCCCTGCTCGAGCGCGGAGAGGTCGTGGAGTTCGGTCACGCCGCGACGGTACGCCGCTCAGGCGCCGCCGGACAGGTCGCGCCACTCGCGGTCCAGCATCGCGAAGATGACCTCCGTGCTCCACCGCCCCTTGAACCACTCGTTCTCCACGAGCACGGCCTCCTGACGCATCCCGAGCCGGCGCAGGACGGCCGCCGAGCCGGGGTTGTCCTCGTCGATCCGGGCGACGATCCGGCGCAACCCGAGGTCCTCGAAGCCGAGCCGGAGCATCTCCCGCGCCGCCTCGGTCGCGTAGCCGCGGCCCCAGTGGTCGGGGTGCAGCTGGTAGCCCACCTCGCCGGACCGGTGCAGCTCGCTGTGCCAGGCGAGCAGCGCGTCGCCGACCAGCTGGCCCGTCTCCTTGACGACGATGCCCAGGAAGACGAACTGTCCCTCCGCGTCGAGCGTGGTGCGCGTGAACTTCGGGTCGGCGAAGCGGGCGGCGACCTCCTCGCGGCTGCGCGGCTCGTAGGGCGTGTAGGCGGTCACCTCCGGCCGGGACATGTAGGCGTGGGCGGCGTCGACGTCGTCGGGGGACAGTGGGCGCAGCAGCAGCCGCTCGGTCTCGATCGGGTAGCTCGGTGACAGGTGCACGGCCGCCACCCTGGCAGAGGACCCGGTGCCCGGCCAGTGGGTTTCAGCGGTGGCGGCGCAGCCCGAAGGTCAGCCCGTCGACGAGCGCCTCCCACGACGCTTCGATGACGTTCTCGCCGACGCCGACGGTCACCCACGAACCGTCGCTGTCGGAGGTCTCGATCAGCACGCGCGTCTTGGCGTCGGTGCCGTGGCTCTCGTCGAAGATCCGGACCTTGTAGTCGGTCAGCTCGAACTGCTGCACCTCCGGGAAGGCCTGCCCGATCGCCGCCCGCAGCCCGGCGTCGAGGGCGTTGACCGGCCCGTTGCCCTCGCCGGTCACCACGAACCGCTCCCCGTCGCCCACGATCTTGACGGTCGCCTCGGTCAGCCCGTCGTGGTCGGAGATCACCCGCCACGACTCGACCTCGAAGTACGACGGCCGGGCGCCCTCGACCTCCTCGAGCAGCAGCAGCTCGAAGGAGGCGTCGGCGGCCTCGAAGGTGTAGCCGTTCGACTCGAGCTCCTTGACCCGCGCGGTGATCCGGCGGGCCAGGTCGGCGTCGAGCTCGAAGCCGAGCTCGCGACCCTTCAGCTCGATCGAGGCGCGCCCGGCCATGTCCGAGACGAGCAGCCTCATGTCGTTTCCGACGCCGAACGGGTCCATGTGCTGGTAGAGGTGAGGGTCGACCTTGATCGCCGAGGCGTGCAGGCCGGCCTTGTGGGCGAACGCCGACGAGCCGACGTACGGCTGGCGCGAGGCGGGCGGGACGTTGGTGACCTCGGCGATCGCGTGCGCGGTGCGGGTGGCCTCCCGCAGCAGGCCGGTCGGGAGCACCTGCCGGCCGAGCTTGAGCTCGAGGTTGGCGACGACGGCGACGAGGTCGGCGTTGCCGGTGCGCTCGCCGTAGCCGTTGACGGTCCCCTGGACGTGCGTCGCGCCCGCGTCGACCGCGGCCAGGCTGTTGGCGATCGCGCAGCCGGTGTCGTTGTGGCAGTGGATGCCGACCCTCAGCCCGCCGGACCCCACCACGGAGGCGACGTCGTGGACGACGTCGGCGACCCAGCCGGGCAGCATCCCGCCGTTGGTGTCGCAGAGCGCGACGACCTCGGCACCCGCCTCGGCCGCCGTGCGCAGCACCTCCAGGGCGTAGGCCCGGTTGGCGCGGTAGCCGTCGAAGAAGTGCTCGGCGTCGACGAAGACGCGCTGGCCCTCCTCCCGCAGGTGGGTGACCGTGTCGCGTACCATCGCCAGGTTCTCCTCCAGCGTGGTCCGCAGGGCCAGCTCCACGTGGCGATCGTGCGACTTGGCCACGAGCGTGACCACGCCCGCACCGGAGTCGCGCAGCGCCGCGATGAGCGGGTCGTCGGCGGCCCGCATCCCGGCCCGACGGGTGGCGCCGAACGCGGCCAGCTGGGCGTGCTCCAGCTTCAGCTCGCTGCGGGCGCGACTGAAGAACTCGGTGTCCTTGGGGTTCGCGCCCGGCCAGCCGCCCTCGATGTAGCCCACGCCGAGCCCGTCGAGCTGCCGCGCGATCACCAGCTTGTCGGCCACCGAGAGGTTGAGGCCCTCCTGCTGGGCGCCGTCGCGCAGCGTGGTGTCGTAGACGTGGAAATCGCTCATCGGTCCTTCTCGGCTTCGGTCCGGGCACAAAAAAACCTCTCGGGGTACGAGAGGTCGGCGCGTCGGTGTCCCGACGCGCTAGCTAATGATCGTGCGGTGCTGTCGGTGCTGTCGGGGCTGACGGGACTGCATGACTCCATGATGCCACCGCCGCCCACCTGGCGGACAGAAGTCTTGGCATCCGGTCAGCGTCTGCCGGGTGACGACGCGTGGCGTCCTCGGCGCGGCTCGGCGCGGCTCGGCGCGGCTCGGCGCGGCTCGGCGCGGCTCAGCGCGCCAGGCCGGAGAACGGCGGACCGCCCGCGGGCAGCCAGTCCGCACCTCGGGCGGCCAGGCCGCCGAGCAGGCCGCCGGTGGCCGCCACCGCGCACAGCGCCACGAGCCAGCCGCGCACGCCGCGCGACAGCGGCCGGGCGACGCGGTCGACCGGTGAGCGGAGCCGGTCGCCGCCGGGGCCCCACCAGAGCCCTCCGACCAGCACGACGCCCGCGATGGGGAGTGTGGTCGTGAGCGGTGCATCGACCGCGTAGCAGACCAGGATCGCCGCCACCGCCAGGCCGCACGCCCACAGACCGAGCAGCACCGTGGCCGGCGCGGAGCGCACCAGGTCGACGGGGGCACCGAGGACGAGTCGCGGGCCGTCGTACCACCTGGCGCCGCGGAGCTGGCGCCGCTCCCCCACCGTCGACGCGGCGATCGAGCCGGTGCGGAGCAGCCAGACGAGCACGAGGAGGACGGTCAGCGCGGCCCAGGGGTACGCCGCCAGGCCGGCGGCGGCCGTGAGGCCGGTCGCGCCGAGGAGGACCGTGCGCCGGGTCCGCTCGCCGATCGTGGGCGCCTCGGGAGCCACTGGGGTCGCGGTCGGGAGGTCCCACGGCGCGGACTCCACCCGGGTGTGCTCCACCCGCGTGTCCTCCTCGGGGTCCGGGGACTCCTCGGAGAAGAGCGAGAGCGGCATCGTCTCGACCGGGTCGGGCCTCATGGGGACCGGCGGCACCGGCGCCGACGCCGCCCGGGCGACGGGCGCAGGCCCCTGGCCGCGCAGCCACGCGAGCAGCTGTGCCACGGCCGGCCGGCGGGCCGGCTCCGGGCTGAGCGCGGCGTCGAGCACCTCGCGCAACGGCGACGGGACGCCGGTCAGGTCGTGCTCGCCGCGGCGCGCCCGGTCCATCACCGCCATCGACGGCCCGCGGCCGTAGGGCGGCCGGCCGGTCGCGGCGTAGGCCACGGTCGCCGCCCACGCGTGCACGTCGACGGCCCGGGTCGGCTCGTCGCCGTAGAGGATCTCGGGAGCGAGGTAGCCCGGCGTGCCGAGCAGCCAGCCGGTCTGCGTCAGCTTGGGGTCGTCCGCGACCCTGGCCAGCCCGAAGTCGATGAGGACGGGGGTGCGGCCCTCCATCAGGACGTTGGACGGCTTGACGTCGCGGTGGAGCACACCCGCCTCGTGGACCGCGGCGATGCCCTCCAGCAGGCACCGGGCGAACCAGGCCAGGTCGTCGCCGCGAACCGGCCCTTCGCGCGCCACCTCGTCGTGCAGCGAGAGCCCCGGGACGTAGCGCGTGGCGATGTAGGGCACCGACGCCCACGGGTCGGCGTCGATGATCTCGGCGACCCAGCGGCTGCGGACGCGACGCAGGGAGCCCACCTCGCGCTCCAGCCGGGCGCGGGTCTCGTCGTCGCCGACCACGTGCGGGCGCAGCACCTTGAGCGCCACCCGCTGGCCGTCGGCCCGGCGGGCGAGGTGGACGACACCCATGCCGCCCTCACCGAGCGGCGCCAGCAGCGTGTAGTCGCCGATCGCCCGCGGGCTGCCCGGTCGACGGGCAGGCTCCTGCGGGCGCGGGACCCGTTCACGCGGCGCGGTGGACACCCGACGAGACTAACCGCCGAGGAGTCGATCCCTGCGCACCGAAGGGTCGACCCGATCGCGTCGAGGAGTCGATCCCTCAGCATCGAGGGGTCACGGGCGCGAGCGGAACGACCCCTCGGGGCTGAGGGAACGACCCCTCGGGGCTGAGGGAACGACCCCTCGGGGCTGAGGGAACGACCCCTCGGCGCTGAGGGAATGACTCCTCGGGGTCAGACGATGCGGTGCAGCCAGCCGAAGGTGTCGTCGGCGCGGCCGAACTGGATGTCGACGAGGCTCTTGCGGATCGTGGCGCCGACGTCGCCGGCGGGCGAGGTGACGGAACCGCCGTCCCAGACCAGCTCGCCGACGGGCGTGACGACGGCGGCGGTGCCGCAGGCGAAGACCTCGACGATGTCGCCGGACTCGACGCCTGACTTCCACTCGTCGATCGAGAACTGCCGCTCCTCGACCTGGTGGCCGAGCTTTCCGGCGATCTCGATGATCGACGCGCGGGTGATGCCCTCGAGGATCGTGCCCAGCGCGGGCGTCACGATGTGGCCGTCGGCGTGGACGAAGTAGAGGTTCATGCCGCCGAGCTCCTCGACGTACTTCCCCTCCGCGGCGTCGAGGAAGACGACCTGGTCGCAGCCGTGGTCGTAGGCCTCCTGCTGGGCGACCAGGGACGAGGCGTAGTTGCCGCCCGTCTTCGCCGCACCCATCCCGCCGCGACCGGCCCGGGTGTACTCCTCGGTCAGCCAGATCCGGACGGGCTTGACGCCGCCCTTGAAGTAGGCGCCGGCCGGCGAGGCGATGACCATGAAGGTCACGTGCTGCGAGGGCCGCACCCCGAGGAACGCCTCCGAGGCGAACATGAACGGCCGCAGGTAGAGCGACTTCTCGCTGCCCTCCGACGCGGTCGGGACCCAGCGGGCGTCCGTGGACACCAGGGCGTCGGCGGCCTGGACGAAGTCCTCCTCCGGCAGCACCGGCAGCGCCAGCCGGTGGCTCGAGCGCGCCATCCGCGCCGCGTTGGCCTCCGGCCGGAAGGACCAGACCGACCCGTCCGGGTGGCGGTAGGCCTTCATGCCCTCGAAGGTCTCCTGCGCGTAGTGGAGGACGGCGGTGGCCGGGTCGAGCGAGATCGGGCCGTAGGGCTCGATCCGCGCCTCGTGCCATCCGTTGTCCGGGGTCCACTCGACGGTGAACATGTGATCGGTGAAGTGCACGCCGAACCCCGGGTCATCGAGGATCTCGGCAAGGCGCTCGTCGCTGGCCTTGTGGGCCGAGAGCGAAGTGTGGATGTCCATGGACATGAGGCTAGTCCTCCCTCGGGCCCCGCTGAACGGGTGTGGTCCGGTCGGATGAAGGGTCAGATGCGGGCGGCGATGGCGTCGCCCACCTCGGCGGTACGACGACCCGAGCCGCCGCGCTCGGAGAGGTCGGCCAGCACCGCGGCGTCGATGCGGGCGGCCGCGTCGGCGTGGCCGAGGTGGTCGAGCAGCAGCGCGGCGGACAGGATCGCGGCGGTCGGGTCGGCCTTCTGCTGGCCGGCGATGTCGGGCGCCGAGCCGTGCACCGGCTCGAACATCGACGGGAACGTGCGGTCGGGGTTGACGTTGCCCGAGGCGGCCAGCCCGATGCCGCCCGTGATCGCGGCGGCGAGGTCGGTGATGATGTCGCCGAAGATGTTGTCGGTGACGATCACGTCGAAGCGGGCCGGGTCGGTCGCCATGAAGATCATCACCGCGTCGATGTGCAGGTAGTCGACCGCGACGTCGGGATACTCGCGGGCGACGTCCTGGGTGATCCGCCACCACAGCGCGCCGGCGTTGACCAGCACGTTGGTCTTGTGGACCAGGGTGAGCTTCCGACGGCGGCGCTGGGCGCGGGCGAAGGCGTCGCGGACGACGCGCTCGACGCCGTAGGCCGTGTTGATGGACACCTCCGTCGCGACCTCGGCCGCGGTGCCGGTGCGCATCGAGCCGCCGTTGCCGACGTACAGCCCCTCGGTCCCCTCGCGGACGACGACGAAGTCGATCTCGCCCTTGCCGAGCACGGCCTCGGACAGCGGCGAGACCGCGCCGGGGAAGAGCCGGGACGGCCGCAGGTTGACGTAGTGGTCGAGCTCGAAGCGCAGCTTGAGCAGCAGCCCCCGCTCGAGGATCCCCGGGGGCAGGTTCGGGTCGTTCGGCTTGCCACCGACCGCGCCGAGCAGGATCGCGTCGTGCTCCTTGATCTCGGCCAGGACCGAGTCCGGGAGGACCTCCCCGGTGGCGAGGTAGCGCTCGGCGCCGAGGTCGTAGCGGCTCTGCTCGAACTTCACGGGCGAGGCGGCCTCGAGGACCTTGAGGGCCTCGTCGGTCACCTCGGGCCCGATCCCGTCGCCGGGGATGACGGCGAGACGCAGGGGGCTGGTGGGGAGCTCAGTCACGGCAGTGGACTCTAGTTGTCTTCGGGGAGGGGGTCGTCGCCCGTCCGACGGTCGAGAGCGGCCTCCGTCGCGTCGAGGCTGAACGGGTTCTCGGGATCATGGTTCGCCGGGCCCCACTCGAGGGTTCGGGACAGATAGGTGGTCGGCATCGCTGTGCTCCTTCTTGACTCACGGGACGTGGATCGAGAAGCCGGGAACGGGCCACCGCGACGAGGTGGCCTCTCGGTCAGCTGATGCGCTGCTCGGCCCCGTCGCGGCGCAGTACGAGAATCGCCTGCGCGGCGGCAATGGGGGCTACGAGGAAGAGACGCATGATGGATCGACAGTAGCGGCCCCGCCCGCCACGCCGGCGCAGATCGGTGGAACGTTCCGTCATCCGAGACGCGGGTCGACGTGAAAGACTCCGGCGCATGAGCGCACCGCCCGACCTTCCCGAGATCGTCGCCCGCGCCTTCGACGTGTCGCGTCGGGCCGGCTACGTCTCCTTCTGCCGCAACGAGACCGGCCGGCTGCTCGCGGCCCTGGCCGCCACCCGGAGCGGGACGATGGCCGAGTTCGGGACGGGCACCGGGGTCGGGACGGCCTGGCTCCGGTCGGGGGTACGTCGTGACGACGTCCGCATCCTCACGGCCGAGCTCGACACCACGCTGGCCACGGCTGCGGCCGAGATCTTCACCGAGGACCCACAGGTCGAGGTGCTCTCCGCGGACTGGTCGACCCTGCTCGACAAGGGCCCGTTCTCGCTGCTGTTCCTCGACTCCGGACAGCCGGGAGAGGTCGGCGTCGACCGCATCGTCGACCTGGTCGAGCCCGGCGGCATCGTCGTCCTCGACGACTTCACCCCGAGCGAGACGTGGCCGCCGATCTCCTACGGCCGCGTCGACACGCTGCGTGAGGAGTGGCTCACCGACGAGCGGTTCACGACGGTGGACGTCATGGTGGCGTCCGACGCGTCCGCGCTCATCGCCACCAAGCACTGACACACGACAGGACCCCGCGCAGCACCTAGACCGCGCTGGTCTCCAGGGCGTCGCGGAAGAGCAGGGCCACGACGGCGCGGACCTCGTCCTGCAGCGTCGTGAGGGCGTCCTCCCGGCCGGCGGTGTAGCCGTGCAGGGCCAGCTGGAAGAGCCCGTCGAGCAGCCCGTAGGCCAGGGCCGGGGTCATCATCGGCCGCACGTCCAGCAGCTCGGCGTACCGGCAGACGACCCGCCAGACCATGTCCTCCAGCGTCTGGTCGATCACCCTGACCGGTTCGCGCAGGGCCTCCTCGAACATGCTCTGGGAGCGCAGGTCGTACCAGAGCCGGTGCATGGGCGCCTCCTCGACGATCGTCTCGGCGAGCTTGCCGAGGAAGCCGTCGAGCAGCTCGTCCGGAGTCGTGGAGCTCTCGACGACCGCGTCGTAGCGGTGCACGCAGCGCGCCTTGTAGAGCTGCACGCAGAAGACGATGAGGTCCAGCTTGTCCGAGAAGTAGTAGTGCAGCACGCCGTGGCTGAACTCGGAGTTGCTCGCGATCTCCCGCAGGGTGGTGCGGGCGTAGCCCAGCTCTCCCAGGGTGACCAGCGCCGACTCGGCGAGCTCGCGCCGGCGCTCCTCGAACTTGTCGGCCGGTCGGCGACGCGACTTCGCCATGTGCATGCCTCCATTGGACACCCGAGCCGGATCCCCTGTCTTGACGATTGTCCAGATTCCTTTTGACGGTTGTCCAGGATTATCTTGACGTTTGTCCAAAGAACTTCGCACACTCGTAGAGGAAGGGGCCGGCCGGCCCCGGATCCCCTCGCACCGGAGAGCTTGTTTGTCACTCGCACGCAGCCTGGACCTCGGGGCCTCGCTGGTACCAACCGCTCCTTGCTTGGTCACCGACGCCACGACCCTCAGCTATGCCGAGACGCAAGGGCTCAGCCGCAGCGTCGAGGCATCGCTCCGCGCCTACCAGGTGGGTGCCGAGGACACCGTCGGCCTGCTGTCGGCCAACGACCCCTCAGCGCTCACCTGCATCTTCGGTGCCAGCCGCGCGGGAGCGGCCTGGACCATGATCGATCCGGTGGAGGCGTCCGTCGCCGAGCTCGCCGAGGAGCTGGCCGACTGCTCCGTCCTGATCTTCCGTACGGCGGAGGCGGAGTGCGTCCGGCAGCTGCAGCCGCTCCTCCCCCGGCTGCGCACGATGGTCTGCCTGGACGGCCACGCCGACGGCGCCCTGGGCTGGGGTCAGTTCCTGACCGCCGGCTTCACCGGGGCGACGGCGATGCCGCCGGGACCGCCACCGGCGGCGGACGGCCTCCTGGCCGCGGACCAGGCGGTCTTCCTGGCGCTGCGACCGCTCTCGCCGGAGACGGCGGCGCGCTGGGAGCCCGTCCTCGCCCGGGGCGGACGGATCGTGGTGGGCAGGCGTGAGCAGGCGAGCGCCGTGAGCGCCCTGCGCGTCCGCCAGGGGTAGGGCCCGGCGTCAGGCCTCGAACAGCGCCTGGCCGACGTACTCCCCCGGCCCGGTGCCGGGCGGGACGGCGAAGAGTGCCGACCCGGTGACCTGGAGGTACTCCATCATCGCGTCGTGCGCGGCCATCTTCGTCTGCAGCGGCACGAAGTGGGTGTCGGGGTTGCGGACGTAGGCCAGGAAGAACAGCCCCGCGTTGAGCACGCCGAGGTCGTTGGAGCCGTCGACGAAGTTGTAGCCGCGGCGCAGCATCCGGACGCCGCCGTTGAAGTCGGGGTGGACCAGGCGGACGTGGGAGTCATCCGGGATCACGGGACCGTCGTGCCCGGGCATGTCGAAGTCCGGCTTGGTGAACTCCGTCCCGCCCGAGAGCGGCGCACCGGTGTCCTTGGTCCGCCCGACGAACGACTCCTGGTCCTCGAGGGCCTGCCGGTCCCACACCTCGATGCGCATGTTGATGCGACGGGCGACCAGGTAGGAGCCACCGGTCAGCCACGCGGCCTTCGGGTCGTCGCCGTCGGCCACCCAGACGTGCTCGGAGAGGTCGTCCTTCTCCTCGGCCTTGACGTTCTGGGTGCCGTCCTTGAAGCCGAAGAGGTTGCGCGGCGTGTCCTGGTCGACCGACGTGGTCGACGTACGGCCGAAGCCGAGCTGGCTCCAGCGCACCGAGGCGGTGCCGAACGCGATCCGGGCCAGGTTGCGGATCGCGTGCACCGCGACCTGCGGGTCGTCGGCACAGGCCTGGACGCACAGATCGCCGCCGGAGCGGGTCGGCTCGAGCATGTCGCCCGGGAAGTGCGGCAGCGTCTTGAGCGCGGCCGGCTGCTTGGCGGCGAGCCCGAAGCGGTCCTTGCCGTCCTCGCTGCGGAAGAGGCCGGGGCCGAAGCCGAAGGTGATGGTCAGGCCGCTCGGCGGCAGCCCGATCGCCTCGCCGGTGTCGTCCGGGGGCAGGTTGCTCGCCCCCTGCGTGGGGCCGATCGGCCCGGCGCCCTCACCCTTCGTCATCCGCTCGGCCGCCTCGGTCCAGGCGGTGAGCAGCGCGACCAGGTCGTCGCGGGACTCGGTGGTGACGTCGAAGGCCGCGAAGTGCAGGCGGTCCTGGGCCGGCGTGACGATGCCGGCCTGGTGGGTGCCGCGGAACGCGTAGGACCGCGCCACCTCGCCGGCCCGGCCGGCGTTGTGGGCGGCGTCGTCGGCCGTGGCACGTCCGGCGGCGAAGCCACCGGCCCCGACCGCAACACCGGTCAGGGCCGTGGCGCCGCCGAGGAGGCCTCGGCGTGAGATTCCGGTCAGGACAGCACCGCCGCAGTGAGTCGGGAGAGTGGCTCGGACAGGGCGTTCACCGCGTCGGAGAGCGCCTTCTTGTCAGGATCGCTCACCTTGTCGTAGAAGGCGAAACCGTCACCCTGCTTCTGCTTGTCGAGCAGCGCCTGCAGCGCCTGGAAGCGCTCGTCGAGCTGCTTGCCCAGCTCGGGGTCCTTGCCCTCGACGATCGGCTTGACGCCCTCCCAGCCGACACGGGCACCGTCGACGTTGGCCTGGAAGTCCCACAGGTCGGTGTGGGACCAGGCCTCCTCCTCGCCGGTGACCTTGCCGTTGGCGACCTCCTCGAGCAGGCCGCGCGAGCCGTTGGCGATCTGGTCGACGGTGTAGTCGAGCCCGGCGATCCGGGAGTCCAGCGTCTTGATGTTGGTCATCAGGTCCTCGCCGTACGTCGCCCGCTGCTGCGGCTTGAGGGCCTGGTAGCCGGCCGGCGGCCACAGGTCCTTCTCGATGCGGTGCCAGCCGGTCCACTTCTGGCCGGGCTCGAGGTCCGCCTCGCGCGCGTCGGTCTTCGGGTCGAGGTCGCCGAAGGACTCCGCGACCGTCTCGATGCGCTCCCAGTGCATGCGCGCCTCGGGGTAGAGCGCGCGGGCCTCGTCGTCCTTGCCGGCCTTGTAGAGGTCGACGAACTTCTGCGTCGCGGTCACGAGCTGGTCGGACTGGTCGTTGACGTAGGCCTTGTAGTTGGCCAGCGCGGTGGCGGTGAGCTGCTGGTCGCCGGCCGAGACGGTGGGCGCGTCGGCGGCCGCCTCGACGGCGAAGTCGGCCCGGATGCCGTCGCCCTCCATGCCCGGCTTGCAGGCCGTGACGTACTTGCCCGGCGCCGCGTTGACGGTCAGCTTGCGGCTGATGCCCGGGCCGATGTTCTCGATCTCGGCCTTGATCGTCAGGCCGTCGGCGCCGAGGAGGTAGAACTCGGTCACCTGCGAGCCGGTGTTGGTGACCTCGAAGGTGAGCGTGCCGGCCGGGGCGCTGCTCGCCGAGACGTCGCACGCGTCGGCCGAGGAGCTGACCGTGAGGGCGCGCGGGTCGGACTTCTTGTCACCATCGGCCGACGAGGCGTTCTCGGTGCAGGCGGCGAAGACCGGCAGCGTGGCGAGTGCCGTGGCGGCCAGGGTCAGGGCAGGCTTGCGCATGGGCGGGGTCCTTCTCGGGTGGTACGACGGCCGGCGGCCGCTCGTGGGGGAGGTCAGTGGTGGACGGCGACGCTGCCGGACGGCGCTGCGGCCCGGGGCTGAGCCTGCGGAGCGCCGCTCCTCCGGCGGAAGAAGAGGAACATCACGGGGACGACGTAGAGCGCCCACACGACCGCCTCGAGCACGGTGGTCACGGGCGAGAAGTTGAAGACGCCCTTGAGGATCGTGCCGTACCAGGAGTTCGGGTCGATGACGTGCGAGACGTCGAACGCGATGGTGTGCAGGCCGGGCAGGATCCCGGCCTCCTGCAGGTCGTGGACGCCGTACGACAGCACGCCGGCGGCGACGAGGATGAGGAAGGCACCGGTCCAGGTGAAGAACTTGCTCAGGTTGATCGCGATGGCGCCGCGGTAGATCAGGTAGCCGAGCACGACGGCCGTCGCGAGGCCGAGCACGGCGCCGAGCAGCGGCTCCCAGGTGGGGGTGATCGAGCCGGCCGTCTCGCGGGTGCCGGCCTTGGTGGCGGCCCACAGGAAGAGCGCCGTTTCGAGCCCTTCACGGCCGACCGCCAGGGTGGCGACGACGACGAGCGACCAGCGGCTGCCCTCGGCGGCCTTGTCGATGGCGCCGCGCAGCTCGCCGCCCAGGCCGCGGGCGGCCCGGGCCATCCAGAAGACCATCCACGTCACGAAGGCGACGGCGACGATCGACAGGCTGCCGCCGATCGCCTCCTGCGCCTCGAAGGTGAGCCCGTTGGGGCCCCACGTGAGCAGCGCGCCGAAGCCGAGGGCGACCGCCACCGCGAGACCGACGCCGGCCCAGATCCGCTTCAGCAGGTGGGTCCGCCCGGTCCTGACGAGGTAGGCGACCAGGATGCTGACGACGAGCGCAGCCTCCAGCCCCTCACGCAGGCCGATCAGATAGTTCGCAACCACGCACGGCAGCCTACGACATTTGCTTAGGCTTGCCTAACCCCCGTGACGGCTGTCTCACTGCGCGAGTGGTCGGTGTGGTCAGATCGGGCAGCCGTCGGGTCCGCAGGCGCCGTCCGCCGCGCCGGCGACCATCTCGACCGCGGGGTGCGTCTCGCTCCAGGCGCGCTCGAGCAGCTGGCTGAAGAGCTCGGTGGGCTGGGCGCCCGAGACGCCGTACTTCTCGTCGACCACGAAGAACGGCACGCCGGTCGCGCCGTAGGCGCGCGCCTGCTCGATGTCGGCGCGTACGTCGGCGGCGAACTCGTCACCGGCGAGCACCGTGTCGACGCGGTCCGCAGGCAGCCCGGCGCCGACCGCGACCTCCCGCAGGGTCGCGGCGTCGGCGAGGTTGCGCGCCTCGACGAAGTTGGCCCTCATCAGGGCCTCCTTGAGCTCGGCCTGGTGGCCGGTCTCCTTGGCGAGGTGGAGCAGCCGGTGCGCGTCGAAGGTGTTGGCGTGGACGGTCTCGTCGTGGCGCCAGGCCATCCCCTCGGCGGCGGCGAGCTCGGTGACCCGGGCCTGCATCTGCGCGGCCTCCGTCGGGCTCACGCCGTACTTGTTCGCGAGCATCTCCTGCGCCGTCTCGGTGGCGACGGTCGGGGCAGTCGGGTCGAGCTGGAAGGAGCGGTAGACGACGTCGACGTCGTCGGCGTGGGCGAACCCTCCCAACGCCGCCTCGAGGCGGCGCTTGCCGATGTAGCACCACGGGCAGGCGATGTCGGACCAGATGTCGATGCGCACGGGCAGCACAGCAACGGGCCCGCCGGGAAGATTCCCGACGGGCCCGTGGCGACGTGGATCAGCGTGCGGCGGATCCGTCCGTGTAGTCGGCGTCCTGCTGCTTCCAGGAGAAGTGCGAGCGGAGCACCTTGCCGGTGGCCTCGATGGAGTGCTGGGCCTCCTTCTCGCGCAGCTCGAGGAACTCCTTGCCGCCGTTGTCCTGGTCGGCGATGAAGCGCTTGGCGAAGGAGCCGTCCTGGATCTCGTCGAGGACCTTCCGCATCTCGGCCTTGACCGCCGGGGTGATGATCCGCGGGCCGGAGACGTAGTCGCCGTACTCGGCGGTGTCGGAGACCGACCAACGCTGCTTGGCGATGCCGCCCTCCCACATCAGGTCGACGATGAGCTTGAGCTCGTGGAGGACCTCGAAGTAGGCGATCTCCGGCTGGTAGCCCGCCTCGGTCAGCGTCTCGAAACCCGCCTGGACGAGGTGCGAGACGCCACCGCACAGGACGGCCTGCTCACCGAACAGGTCAGTCTCGGTCTCCTCGGTGAAGGTCGTCTTGATGACGCCGGCGCGGGTGCCGCCGATGCCCTTGGCGTAGGCCTTGGCGACGTCCCAGGCCTGGCCCGAGGCGTCCTGCTCGACCGCGATGATGTCCGGGATGCCGCGGCCGGCGACGTACTCACGGCGCACCGTGTGGCCCGGGGCCTTCGGGGCGACCAGGATGACGTCGACGCCCTCGGGGACCTCGATGTAGCCGAAACGGATGTTGAACCCGTGTCCGAACACGAGGGTCTTGCCGGGCGTCACGTGCTGGGCGAGCTCGTTCGCGTAGAGGCCGCGCTGGTGCTGGTCGGGGGCCAGGATGACGATGACGTCGGCCTCGGCGGCGGCGTCGGCCGGGGTGAGGACGCGGAAGCCCTCGTCCTCCGCCTTCTGGATGCTCTTCGAGCCCGGCTGGAGCCCGACGCGCACGTCGACGCCGGAGTCGCGCAGGTTGAGCGCGTGCGCGTGGCCCTGGCTGCCGTAACCGATGACGGCGACCTTCTTGCCCTGGACCAGGGACAGGTCGGCGTCGTCGTCGTAGAAAATCTCAGCCACTTCGGGCTCTCCTTCTGTGATTTCTTGTCGTGGTACGGGAAGGTCAGGATGCTGCGGGAGGAGCGGGTACGGCGACCGGGCGGCCGGACCGCTCCGAGATGGACCGCGCGCCGCGACCGATCGCGACCATGCCCGACTGCACGAGCTCGCGGATGCCGAAGGGCTCGAGGACGCGGAGGAAGTCGGTCAGCTTGCCACTGTTGCCGATCACCTGGATGGTCACCGCGTCCGGGGCGATGTCGACGACCTTGGCCCGGAAGAGCTGCACCGCGTCGAGCACCTGGCCGCGCGTCTCCACCGTCGCGCCGACCTTGACGAGCAGGAGCTCGCGCTGGACGGCCTGACCCTGCTCGAGCTCGACGATCTTGATGACCTCCACCAGCTTGTTGAGCTGCTTGGTCACCTGCTCGAGCGGGGTCTCCTCGACGTTGACCACGATCGTCATCCGCGAGATGCCGACGTGCTCGGTCGGGCCCACCGCCAGCGACTCGATGTTGAAGCCGCGGCGGCTGAAGAGCCCCGCGATGCGGGCGAGAACACCGGGCCGGTCCTCGACCAGGACCGAGAGGGTGTGCTGACCGCCGATGATCTCCGTGCTCACAGGTCGTCCTCGTCGAACTTGGGCGCGAGGTCGCGCGCGTACTGGATCTGGTCGTTGCTGGCGCCACCGGCGATCATCGGCCACACCATGGCGTCCTTGTTGACGCGGAAGTCGACCACGACGGGGACGTCGTTGATCTCCATCGCCTTGGCGATGGTCGCGTCGACGTCGTCGGCCGACTCGCACGAGAGACCGACGCAGCCGTAGGCCTCGGCGAGCTTGGGGAAGTCGGGGATCCGGACGGCGCCCGCGTGGTCCTGCAGGTTCGTGTTGGAGTAGCGCTCGTTGTAGAAGAGCGTCTGCCACTGGCGGACCATGCCGAGGTTGCCGTTGTCGATGACGGCGACCTTGATCGGGATGCCCTCGATCGCACAGGTGGCCAGCTCCTGGTTGGTCATCTGGAAGCAGCCGTCGCCGTCGATGGACCACACCGTCGCGTCCGGGCGGCCGACCTTGGCGCCCATCGCCGCCGGCACCGAGTAGCCCATCGTGCCGGCGCCGCCGGAGTTGAGCCACGTGTTGGGGTGCTCGTAGCCGATGAACTGCGCCGCCCACATCTGGTGCTGTCCGACGCCGGCCACGTAGATCGCCTCGGGGCCGGCGATCGCGCCGAGCCGCTCGATGACGTACTGCGGCGCGAGGCCGTCGGCCGGCGTGTCGTAGCCGAGGGGGTAGCGCTTCTTGATTCCCGCGCAGTAGGCCACCCACGACTCGTAGTCGCCGACACGGCCGGCGGCCTGCTCGGCCTCGAGGACGACCAGCAGATCGGTGATCACCTCGCGGATGTCGCCCACGATCGGGACGTCGGCGTGCCTGTTCTTCCCGATCTCGGCCGGGTCGATGTCGGCGTGGATCACCGCCGCGCCCGGCGCGAAGGTGGAGAGGTCGCCGGTCACGCGGTCGTCGAAGCGCGCGCCCAGGCTGATGATCAGGTCGCTCTTCTGCAGGCCGGCGACGGCGGAGACGGTGCCGTGCATGCCGGGCATGCCGAGGTGCTGTGGGTGACTGTCGGGGAACGCCCCGCGCGCCATCAGCGTGGTGACGACCGGGATGCCGGTCAGCTCCGCGAGCCTGCGGAGCTCGCGGTGCGCGCGGGAGCGGATGGTGCCTCCGCCGACGTACAGCACGGGCTTGCGGCTGGCCAGCATGAGCCGGGCCGCCTCGCGGATCTGCTTGGCGTGCGGCTTGGTGATCGGTCGGTAGCCGGGAAGCTGCAGCTCGGCGGGCCACTCGAAGGTGGTCGACGCCTGCAGGGCGCTCTTCGCGATGTCGACGAGCACCGGGCCGGGCCTGCCGGTGGAGGCGATGTGGAACGCCTCGGCGATCCGGCGTGGGATGTCGGCGGCGTCGGTGACGAGGAAGTTGTGCTTGGTGATCGGCATCGTGATGCCGCGGATGTCGGCCTCCTGGAAGGCGTCGGTGCCGATCAGGCTCTCCGCCACCTGCCCGGTGATCGCCACCATCGGCACCGAGTCCATGTGGGCGTCCGCGATCGGGGTGACCAGGTTGGTCGCGCCCGGACCGGAGGTCGCCATGCACACGCCCACCCGGCCTGTCGCCGAGGCGTAACCCTCCGCGGCGTGACCCGCGCCCTGCTCGTGCCGGACGAGGATGTGACGCACCTTGGTGGAGTCCATGAGCGGGTCGTAGGCCGGGAGGATCGCGCCGCCCGGGATCCCGAAGATGTTGTCGGCGCCCGCCGCCTCCAACGACTTGACCAGGCTCTGTGCCCCGGTTATCTGGTCACTCATCTCGCTGTGGTTCCTCATCTGTGGTGTGGCTGTCGCCGGCTGATCCGCTGCTGCAACAAAAAACCCCCCGGCCGGAACGGCAGCGGAGGGGGACGCGTCGACTGAGTGGGCTCAGCGGGCGCGTCGCGTGCGTACGAGAATCTCCAGGCGCATGCCCGTCACGCTACTCGTCACCCGCCGATCCGTCATCCCGTCCCGCGGGGCGTCCCAGAATATGAGACGCCAATCCCAGGATGCGGCGAATCACTCGGGCGGCGGGGTGCGGCCCAGCCAGGTCGTGACGCACGCCTTGTTGCCCTCGGGGTCGGCCAGCACCCAGAACCGCGGCGCCCGGTCCTCGCTGACCATCGTCCCGCCCGCCTCGAGGGCGGCGGCGATCCGCTGCTGGGCGAACTCCGGCGGCACGCGTACGTCGAGGTGGAACCGCTGCCGCGGGGTCTCGTGCGGCTCGGTCTCCTGGAACCACATCGTGGGCAGCCGGCCGTCGGGGTCGACCAGCTCGTCGTCCTGCTCGCTGTCGACGTAGCCGAGGACCGCCCGCCAGAACGGCTTGACCGCTTCCACGTCGGCGGTGTCGAGGGCGAGCTCGGGGACCTGCAGCCTCCCGGTCTCCGGCGTCAGGTCGAGGCCGTCGGCGAGCTCGCTGATGATCCGCGCCAGGCTGACGTCGCGCTCGGTCACCCCGCCGGCGTCGTGGCTGGACAGCCGGACGTGGACGAAGCCGTAGCGCAGGTCGATGTCGGGGTGGTGGTCGGCCTTCTCCGCCTGCTCGGCGATCCGGTCGACGAACGCGACGCCCTGGGCGAAACCGCCCGTCCGGAACCGCGCGTGCAGCGCGGCGAAGAGCAGCCGCCAGTCGTCGAGCCGGGCGGCGGCGACGCCGTGGCCGTCCAGGATGCCGTCGGGCTGGTCCGTCATGGCAGCACCACCTCTGCGATCTCTCCGGGGACGAAGGCGACCTCCCAACGGTAGCCGTCGGGATCGGCGAAGTAACCGGTGTAACCGCCCCACTCCCGCTGGACCGCATCGCCCACCGGGTCGGCGCCCGCGTCGCGCGCGGTCCTGAGGGCGGCGTCGACCTCCTCCCGGGTGGCCACGTTGTGCGACAGGGTCAGCGGCGCGACCCCGTCACCACGCCGGATCGGCTGGCCCAGCTCGGCCTCGAAGTGGGTCTGGTCCCAGAGCGAGAGCAGCAGGTGCTCGCCGGTCCGGATCATGCAGACGTCGCCCTCGACGTACATGAACTCGCTCCACCCCAGCCCGTCGCAGTAGAACGCCCGGCTGGCCGCCACATCGCTGACCGCGATGCTGATGAGGCTGATCCTCTGGTCCATGGCATCACTCTCCCACCGCTCCCGTCAGCGCGCTCAGCGCAGTGAGCTGGCGCCCGGCGCCGTCGAAATTCGCCGGGTCCAGCCACCGCTCCTGCGCTGCCCGGACATCCGGCCACTCGGCGTCGGTGACCGAGAACCAGTCGGTGTCGCGGTTGCGTCCCTGCGTGACCATGTGGTGGCGGAACCGTCCCTCGTGGACGAAGCCGAGCCGGGCCGCCGCCCGTCGCGACGGCTCGTTGAGGCTGTCGCACTTCCACTCGAAGCGCCGGTAGCCCAGGTCGTCGAACGCGTGGCTCATGAGCAGGTGGATCGCCTCGGTCGCCGCCCGGGTCCGCTGCAGTGCCTTCGCGAAGAGGACGCCGCCGACCTCGACCTGGCCCGTGCGCGGCTCGATGCGCAGGTACGACGCCAGGCCGGCCGCCCGGCCGGCGTACTCCCCCTCGCTCGGGACGAGCGCGAACGTCACGTCGACGGGTGACTCGAGGACCGTCGCGAGGTGCATCCACAGGTCGGGCAGGCTCGCCGGTCGCGCGATGGGCCGGTAGGTCCACAGCTCGGCGTCCTCCGGCCCGCAGGTGGCCCCGAAGAGGTCGGAGTAGTGCGCGGAGGTGAGCGGGACCACGCGGACGTAGCGACCGGTCAGCGTCACCGGCTCGGGGCGCGGCCGCGGCTCCCAGCCCTCGACGAGGTCCCCGACGGGCTGGCCGAACTGGTTGATCTCAGGCACGGCGCCGAACATAGCCGCAGGCGGGGGTGGGTAAAGGACCGGCATCGACGGCCAGCCGTTGGAGCTGCCGCATGTCGCGACGGGAAGGATGCCATGACGTCCGTGGCCCATGACACCGACCAGGATCCCTCCGGGGATCACCCCAACCTGCGCAGGCACGTCGGCGTCGTCGGCCTCCTGTTCGCCAGCGTGGGCTCGATCATCGGGTCGGGCTGGCTGTTCGGCGCGCTGAACGCCTCGACCCAGGCCGGACCGGCCGCCACCATCTCCTGGGCGCTGGGCGGCTTCCTGATCCTGCTCATCGCCCTGGTGTACGCCGAGCTGGGCACGATGTTCCCCCTTTCCGGCGGCGTCGTCCGCTACCCGCACCTTTCCTTCGGCTCGTTCGCGAGCTACACCTCCGGGTGGATCACGTGGGTGGCCGTGGCGACGACCGCGCCGATCGAGGTGCTGGGCGCGCTGCAGTACGCCACGAAGTACGCCGACTTCACCAAGCCGCACTGCGTGTCCGGCTGCGGCACCGACAGCGAGGTCACCGTCCACACGCTCACCGCCATCGGCTACGTCGCCGCGGTGGTCCTGATGGCGCTGTTCGTGGTCGTCAACTACTTCGGCATCCGCTGGTTCGCGCGGCTCAACAATGTGCTGGTTGCCTGGAAGCTGTTGATCATCAGCGTCGTGGTCGTCGCGTTCCTCGTCACCGCGTTCCACGGCAGCAACTTCCACTCCGAGGGCTTCGCGCCGTCCGGCGTCCACGGCATCTTCAGTGCCATCGCGACCGGCGGGATCGTGTTCAGCTTCCTCGGCTTCCGCCAGGGCATCGAGCTGGCCGGCGAGACCGACAACCCCCGTCGCAACGTGCCGATCGCTGTGATCGGCTCGGTGCTCATCACGGGTGTCATCTACGTGCTGCTGCAGGTCGCGTTCATCGGCGCCCTCAAGCCGGGCCTGCTCTCCCACGGCTGGTCGAACCTCTCCTTCGACGACGACTTCGGCCCCCTCGCGGCAGTCGCGACGCTGCTCGGGCTCGGATGGCTGGCCGTGCTGCTCTACATCGACGCGATCGTCTCCCCCGGTGACACGGGTCTGATCTACACCACGATCACCTCACGCATCTCCTACGCGATGGCGCGCAACGGGAACGCGCCTCGAGCCCTGGCACGGACCACCGATCGGGGTGTCCCGATGATCAGCCTGATCGTGACGTTCGTCGTCGGCCTGGTCGTCTTCCTGCCCTTCCCGAGCTGGCAACAGCTGGTGGGGTTCATCTCCTCGGCGACGGTGATGTCCTTCGCATCGGGTCCCCTGGTGCTCGCGGCCATGCGCAAGCAGCAGCCCGACCGGGAGCGCCCCTTCCGCCTGCCGGGTGGCCACGTCATCCCGGTGCTGGCGTTCTGGGCGTCGAACATGATCGTCTACTGGTCGGGCTGGGACGTCGACTGGAAGCTGATGGTGGCGGTGCTGATCGGCTTCGCGCTGCTCGGCATCTTCGTCCTGACCGGCCAGGTGCACCTCCCCGACCTGGCCCTGTCCTCAGGTGCGGCGTGGGTGTTCCCGTGGCTCATCGGTGTCACCGTGATCTCCTACCTCGGCAGCTTCCCCGACCCGGGGGCCGGCAACCGCGGCATGCTCAACTTCGAGTGGTCGGCGGGCCTGATGGGCCTGCTCTCGATCATCGTCTACGTGCTGGCCTACCGCTTCCGGCTCAGCCCGGAGGAGGCCGCCCGGCACATCGAGGCCACCGAGGAGGAGGCCCGCGTCGAGGACGCGGAGCTCGGCTAGCTCGTGCGCGGTCGGCTCAGGTAGCCGACGGCGATGCCCACGACCACCCCGATCACCGTCTCGACGCCCCGGTCGCGAAGCAGCTCGCCGGTCGGCACGGGCGCGACGAGGTGGACCATCAGCAGCGCCAGCGGCGTCACCAGGACGAGCGCCAGCGCGTAGTTGCGGCCGACGAGCAGCTCGGCGCCCGCCTGGAGCACGGCGACGAGCACGACGAGGCCGAGACCGCGGACGTCGAGCGCGAAGAAGGCCCACCCGACGAGCAGGCCGAGGCCCGTCCCGACCACGCGGTGCAGGCCGCGGGTGACCTGGGTCGTCAGGTCCCGCGCCACGAGGGGTACGACGGCCGACACCATCGCCCAGTAGGGCCGGCCGATCCCCGCCGAGGTGGCGATCGTCCCCGCGATGAGCACACCGGCGCCGGACTGCAGCGCATAGCGGGTCACGCCCTCGACCGCGCCGCCGATCGGCTGGGCGGGCGCGAGCGGCGTCGCGGACCGCACCCGGCGAACGGCCGGGCCGGCCATCCCGACGAGCACCGCGAACAGCGCGGTCGCGGCCGAGACCAGGATCGCCGGCGCGACGTCGGCGGACGTGGCCGGCGCCGAGGCGACGGCGGCGAAGGCGAAGACCTGGAAGAGCGAGCCGGGCGGGTGCCAGCCACGACGGGTCGACTCGTAGGAGGCCCCCACCGCCACCGCGGCGGCGAACGGCACCGACAGCCAGGCCCGCTGGTCGCTGAGCCCGACCAGCACGCCGAGCGTCACGACGGCCACCTGCGTGATCCCGGCCTCGACCTGCAGGGAGAGCCGGGCGCGGTCGGTGCGATCCCGGCCGTAGAGCGAGGTGAAGGCACCGAACACGGCGTAGATCGACCACGCCAGGTGGTCGGACGTCCACAGGACCAGGAGCGGCACGAGGACGGAGACGGCCGAGCGCAGGGCGATCCGGTGGGCGCCCGCGTGAGGACCGAGCGTCAGCAGCCGGCGCAGCAGACCCATGGCCATCCCGTTGCCCTCACTGGAAGCTGACGAACCTGACGCGCGGCCGCACCTTGCCGACGGCGGCGGCGCCCATGCGGTGGACGTCCTCGTCGTAGAACAGCTTGAAGCCCATGGTGAACTGCCGCGGCCGGGCGACGTTCCGGTAGGTCGCGAGCTTCTGCTGGCGGGTGCCGAAGCCGTCGACGTGCTGCACCATCGCCAGGCCGGGCCGGGCCACGACCCGCTCCGGGTGGACGACCATGTCGCGGCGGAACTGGTGGAGGAGGAAGAGCTTCTGCGGCAGCCGGTGCCGCGCCACGAGCCTGGACAGCATCGCCGAGACGCGGTCGACCTCGGCGGCCCCGACGGTGCCGACGCGACGACCGGGCACGCCGCCGCGCGCCATCCGCCACTCCGGGTCGAGCGCCAGCCCGACCCACGGGTCGCGCAGTGCCCACGCCCAGCGGCGTACGACGGAGTCGAACCGTGCCTTGCCGGGCTGGACGTCGAGCACGACGAGGGCATCGTGACGGTGCGCGGCGTCGATGTAGGACCGGACCTGGCGCCGGCTGATGTCGTGGTTGTAGTCGCCGTCCTTGCCCGGGTGGGCGTCGGCGATCGTGACGATCAGCTCGTAGACCGGCTGGACCGGACGCCCGGGTCGCGCGAACGGGGCGGCCGCCCGCGTCAGCCGACGCTGCATCCGCTCGGGTGTGCCCTCCCCGAGCACGCCGAGAGCACCGCTGCCCGCGGTGCCGTAGTAGGCGACGAGGAAGCGGTTGTCCGCGAAGACGCGGGTGCGGCCGCCGGGCAGCGTGGCTGGCGCCGAGTCGGCGACCGTCCGTGTCGCCGAGGCCGCCGATGACCGGCCGCCCGGTGCCGCGGCCGCCGATGAGCCCTCGGCTCCCCGGCCGGTCGGAACAGTTGCCTGCTCACTGCTCCAGACGGCACCGGTGACCAGGGCAGCGACCAGCACCAGGCCGGTCAGGACCGGCGCGGCGGTGGCGAGGTGCCCGAGTCGGCGTCCCCTCAGCACGTGGTCAGCTGGTGACGGCGCCGAGGGCGGCCGACTTCACCGTCTTGGCGTACTTCCCGAGCACGCCACGGGTGTATCTCGGCGGCAGCGGCTCCCAACCGGCCTTGCGCTGCTCGATCTCGTCCTCGCCGACCTCGAGGTCGAGACGCTGGTTGAGCACGTCGAGGACGATCGGGTCGCCGTCGCGGACGAAGGCGATCGGCCCGGCGTCGACCGCCTCGGGCGCGATGTGGCCGACGCACAGCCCGGTGGTGCCGCCGGAGAAGCGGCCGTCGGTGATGAGCAGCACGTCCTTGCCGAGGCCGGCGCCCTTGATGGCGCCGGTGATGGCGAGCATCTCGCGCATGCCCGGGCCGCCCTTGGGGCCCTCGTAGCGGATGACGACGACGTCGCCGGCGACGATCCGGCCCTGCTCGAGGGCGTCCATCGCGGCGCGCTCGCCGTCGAAGACGCGAGCGGTGCCGCGGAAGACGGTGTCGTCGAAGCCGGCCGTCTTGACGACAGCGCCCTCGGGCGCGAGCGTGCCCTTGAGGATGGTGAGGCCGCCGGTCGCGTGGATGGGCCGCTCGAAGGAGTGGATCACCTCGTCGTCGACAGCCGGCGGCGCGAGCTCGGCGAGGTTCTCCGCCATCGTCCTGCCCGTCACGGTCAGCGTGTCGCCGTGCAGCAGGCCGGCGTCGAGAAGCGCCTTCATGACGACGGGGATGCCGCCGATCTTGTCGACGTCGTTCATGACGTACTTGCCGTAGGGCTTCAGGTCGGCCAGGTGCGGCACCTTCGCACCGATCCGGGTGAAGTCGTCGAGGGTCAGGTCGACCTCGGCCTCGTTGGCGATGGCCAGCAGGTGGAGGACGGCGTTCGTGGAGCCGCCCAGCGCCATGACGACCGTGATGGCGTTCTCGAACGCCTCCTTCGTGAGGATCTGGCGCGCGGTGATGCCCTGACGGAGCAGGTTGACGACGGCCTCTCCCGAGCGGTGCGCGAAGCCGTCGCGACGGCGGTCGACGGCCGGCGGGGCGGCGGAGCCGGGCAGGGACATGCCGAGCGCCTCACCGACCGCGGCCATGGTGTTGGCGGTGTACATGCCGCCGCAGGCGCCCTCGCCGGGGCAGATCGCCTTCTCGATGCGGGTGACCTCGTCGCGGCTCATCTTCCCCGCGAGACAGGCACCGACCGCCTCGAAGGCGTCGATGATCGTGACGTCACGGCCGTCGACCTGTCCGGGCATGGTCGAGCCGGCGTACAGGAACACCGAGGCCAGGTCGAGGCGGGCGGCGGCCATCAGCATCCCGGGGAGCGACTTGTCGCAGCCGGCGAGCAGCACCGAGCCGTCGAGCCGCTCGGCGCTCATCACGACCTCGACGGAGTCGGCGATCACCTCGCGGGAGACCAGCGAGAAGTGCATGCCCTCGTGGCCCATCGAGATGCCGTCGGAGACCGAGATGGTGCCGAACTCCAGCGGGTAGCCGCCGGCGGCGTGGACGCCGTTCTTGACGGCCTTCGCCAGCCGGTCGAGGGAGAGGTTGCAGGGGGTGATCTCGTTCCAGGACGAGGCGACGCCGACCTGCGGCTTGGCGAAATCGTCGTCCCCGAGGCCCACCGCGCGGAGCATCCCTCGCGCTGCGGTGGCCTCCAGGCCGTCGGTCACCGCGCGCGAGCGCGGCTTGATGTCGACTTCACGGGGCTCGGAGGTCTCGCTCATGGGCAAAGATTAGCGTCGGCGTCGCCCACGGCCGGCGCGGTGTCCACGGCTCAGCTGAGGGCGGCCGCGCGCACCACCATGACGTCCGGCAGTTCGCTGATGATCTCGCGCCATGACTCACCGGCGTCGTTGGAGGCCCACACGGTGCCGTTGCGAGCGCCCACATAGACCCCCGCCTGCTCGTGGTCGTCGACGCACATCGCGTCGCGCATGACCGCGACGTAGCACGGGTCGGGCAGGCCCTTGTCGAGCGCCTCCCAGGTCTCCCCCGCGTCCCGCGAGCGCCACACCCGCGCCTTCGCCTCGGGCGGGAAGCGGCTCTCGCCGGCCCCGATCGGGAACGTGTAGATCGTGTCGGGCTCGTGCGGGTGGACCACCATGGCGAACCCGAAGTCGGTCGGCAGGCCGTCGGCGATCGACTTCCAGGTGGCGCCCTCGTCGTCGGAGCGGTACACGCCGCCGTGGTTCTGGAGGTAGAGCCGCTCGGGCCGGGAGGGGTGCCGGGCGACCTTGTGCACGCACTGGCCGAACTCCGGGAACTGCATGCCCTCGGGCAGGAAGATCGCCCGCAGCCCGTCGTTCCTCGGCTGCCAGGACACGCCGCCGTCCCGGGTCTGGTAGACACCGCCGGTGGAGATCGCCGCGGTCAGCGATAGCGGGTCGGTCGGGTGCGGCAGGAGGGTGTGGAACGCCTGGCCGCCGAAGCCCGCGTTCCACTCGGTCCGGTGGGGGTGGTCCCACAGCCCGCGCTCGAGCTCGAAGCTCCTGCCGCCGTCGGTGGAGCGGAAGATCGCTCCCGGCTCCGTGCCGGCCCAGATGGTGCGGCCGGCCGTCGCATCGGAGGGAGCGCCGGGCATCAGCTGCCAGATCCGGGCGACACTCGCGTCGACGTCGTCGGGGAACTTGACCGAAGCCTCGGTCCAGGTCTCCCCGCCGTCCTCGCTCGTCCGGACCAGCGAGCCCAGCCAGAGTGAGGACGCCCCGGCCAGGATCCGGCCCGTGCCCGGCTCGATCATGCAGGAGTAGATCTCCTCCATGTTGTGGTGGGGACCCGAGAAGCTCCACTCCTCACGAGCGTCGTCCGACGTCCCGATCCACAACCCCTTGCGCGTACCCACCAGCAGCCTCGTCGCCATGACATCACCATGCTCCTGCAGCACGCGCGCGCGCCAGGGCAATAACCTGCAGGCATGGAGTCCGTCGACTGGAACCGGTACGCCGCCGTCCTCTTCGACCTGGACGGGGTGATCACTCCGACCGCGGTCGTCCACATGGCCGCCTGGTCGGACCTGTTCAACGACTATCTCTCCGAGCACTACCCCGAGCAGGCGCCCTACACCGATGCGGACTACTTCGCCCACGTCGACGGCAAGCCGCGCTACGACGGGGTGCGCGACTTCCTCGTCTCCCGCGGCATCTCGCTGCCCGAGGGCAGCTCCGACGACCCGCCCGACGCGCTGACCGTGCGCGGGCTGGGCAACCGCAAGAACGACGCCTTCAACAAGGTCCTCGACCGCGACGGCGTGGAGGCCTACCCCGGCTCGGTCGTGCTGCTCGACCACCTGCGCGAGGTCGGCATCAGCCTCGGGGTGGTGTCCTCCTCGGCCAACGCCCGGCACGTGCTCCAGGCCGCCGGGCTGCTCGACCGCTTCGGGACGGTCGTCGACGGCGCCGTCGCCGACGAGCTCGGGCTGGCCGGCAAGCCTGCCCCGGACACCTTCCTCCACGCCGCGGAGGCGCTCGGTGCCGCAGCCGCCGACGCCGTCGTACTGGAGGATGCGCTGTCGGGCGTCGCGGCCGGTGCCGCCGGCCGGTTCGGGCTCGTCGTGGGCGTGGACCGCGGTGCGGGTCGGACCGCGCTGGTCAACGCGGGCGCCGACGTCGTGGTCACCGACCTCGCCCAGCTCGTGCCGGGGGCCCACCGATGAACATGTCGGGCGTCGGCCCCGACCCGATGGACCGCGGCCGCTTCCCCGTCGACCCGTGGCGGCTGGTCGAGACCGGCTACAACCCCGACGACCTGGGGCTGACGGAGACGCTCTTCGCGGTCGGCAACGGCTACCTCGGCATGCGTGGCAACCCCGAGGAGGGACGCCCCGCGTTCGTCCACGGCACCTTCATCAACGGCTACCACGAGACCTGGCCGATCCGGCACGCCGAGAACGCGTTCGGCTTCGCGCGCACCGGCCAGACCATCGTCAACGTCCCCGACGCCAAGGTCATGAAGATCTACGTCGACGACGAGCCGCTCACCTTCGGCACCGCCGACCTGGAGGAGTACGAGCGCAGCATCGACTTCCGCGACGGCATGCTGCGCCGCAGCCTGATCTGGCGGACGCCGTCCGGCAAGCGCGTCCGCATCAACACCACCCGCGTGGTGTCGATGACCCAGCGCCACCTCGCCCTGCTCAGCGTGGAGGTGGAGATGCTCCATGGCGACGCACCGGTCGTGATCTCCTCCCAGCTGCTCAACCGGCAGGACGGGAAGGACGAGTACAACCTGACCCGGACAGCCCAGGGCGTCGGCATGGACCCCCGCAAGGCGGCGGCCTTCGAGGACCGGGTCCTGCTCCCCCGGATGAGCTACGCGACCGAGGAGCGGATGATGCTGGGCTTCCAGACCAACCGCTCGGGGATGACGCTCGCGGTCGCGGCCGACCACCGGATCAGCACGACCGACAGCTACGAGACGGTCGTCCGGGCCGAGGACGACAAGTGCAAGATGGTCTTCCGCGTCGACGCGACCGAGGGCACGCCGCTCCGGATCGAGAAGGTCGTCACCTACCACTCGTCGCGGGGCGTCCCCGTCCGCGAGCTGTCCGACCGGTGCGACCGGACCCTCGACCGGGCGCACCGGATCGGTGTCGCCCGGCTGCTCGAGGAGCAGGAGGAGTGGTTCCGGACCTTCTGGGACGCCGCCGACGTCAAGATCACCGCCGCCGGCGGCGTCCACGAGGACCCCACCACGGCGGCGCTCCAACAGGCGATCCGGTTCAACCTCTTCAGCCTCGCCCAGGCGACCGGGCGCGCCGACGGCCTCGGCGTGCCCGCCAAGGGCGTGACCGGCTCGGGCTACGAGGGCCACTACTTCTGGGACACGGAGGTCTACGTGATCCCGTTCCTGACCTACACCCAGCCGCAGCGGGCGCGGAACACCCTGCACTTCCGGTCGGTGATGCTGGGGGCGGCCCGCGACCGGGCGGCCGAGCTCGCGGCGAGCGGCGCGCTCTTCCCCTGGCGCACCATCAACGGCGAGGAGGCCTCGGCCTACTACGCCGCCGGATCGGCGCAGGTCCACATCGACGCCGACATCGCCTACGCCCTCACGAAGTACGTCCAGGCCGTCGGCGACCAGGGCTTCCTCATCCGGGAGGGCATCGACATCCTCGTGGAGACCGCCCGGATGTGGGCCGACCTCGGCTTCTGGCGCCACAACGGCGTGCCGTCGTTCCACATCCACGGGGTCACCGGCCCCGACGAGTACACGACCGTCGTCAACAACAACCTCTTCACCAACGTGATGGCCCGCTACAACCTCGAGCAGGCCGTCGCCGCGGTCGACCTGGTCCGCCGGCGGCACCCGCGCGACTATGCCCAGATGCGCGCCCGGCTCAAGCTCGACGACGGCGAGGTCGAGGAGTGGGCACGCTGCGCCAAGGGCATGCACATCCCCTTCGACGAGGGGCTCGGTATCCATCCGCAGGACGACTTCTTCCTCGAGCGCGAGGTGTGGGACCTCCCCAACACACCGCAGGAGCTGCGGCCGCTGATGCTCCACTACCACCCGCTGGTGATCTACCGGTTCCAAGTGCTCAAGCAGGCCGACGTGGTGCTCGCCCTCTTCCTCCAGGGCGACCGTTTCAGCCTCGAGGAGAAGCGGGCCGACTTCGAGTACTACGACCCGATCACCACCGGCGACTCGACGCTCTCGGCCGTGGTGCAGTCGATCATCGCGGCGGAGGTCGGCTACCACGAGGCGGCGCTGCGCTACTTCCACGACGCGCTCTACGTCGACCTGATGAACCTGCACGGCAACACCGTCGACGGGATGCACGTCGCCTCCACGGGCGGCGTCTGGTCGGCGCTCGTCTTCGGCTTCGGCGGGATGCGCGACCACGGGAACCTGAACGACGGCGGCACCCTCTCCTTCGACCCGCGGCTGCCGCAGCCATGGGGGTCGCTGAGCTTCAAGGTGCTCTGGCGCGGGACGCGGCTCGAGGTCCGGATCACGGAGGAGCGGATCGCCCTCCTGATCAAGGAGGGTCCGGGTCCGGTGGCGGTCAAGATCCGCGGGACGTCGTACGTCGTCCGCCAGGACGAGCCGCTCGTCGTCGAGCTGGCCCACCACGGCCCGCGCGCCTCCGGTCACGTGGACGAGGGCCCGCAGGTCGGCGGCACCCGCCCGGACGGGTCGACGATCACCGCCGCGGTGCCCGAGCCCAGCCTGGGCCCGACGACCGAGGAGCTGCAGATCCCCTTCTACCAGCCCGAGCAGCTCTAGCCCGCGGCGACGCATAGGCTGCGGCTCGATGTCCACGAGCCGCTTCCCCGTCCTGCTGGTCGTCGTCGGCATCGCGTCCGTCCAGCTCGGCGCCGCGCTGGCGAAGACGCTCTTCGACGAGGTCGCCCCGACCACGATCGTGTGGCTCCGGCTGTTCACCAGCGCGGTCGTGCTCGTGGCCTGGGCCCGGCCACGACTGCGCGGACGCAGCCGCGGCGACTGGGCCGTCGTCGTCGGCTTCGGCGTCGCGCTCGGCACGATGAACTGGGCGATCTACCAGGCGTTCTCGCGGATCCCGCTGGGCATCGCGGTGACGATCGAGTTCATCGGGCCGCTGACGCTCGCCGTCGTCGGGTCGCGGCGCGCCAGGGACCTGGTCTGGGTCGCGCTCGCCGCGCTCGGCGTGCTGCTGCTGGGGTTCGAGCGCGGCGACCTGACGGTCGCGGGGGTCGCCTTCTCGCTGCTGGCCGGGGCCGCCTGGGCGTCGTACATCCTGCTCAGCGCGCGGACCGGACGGCGCTGGGAGGGGCTGGAGGGGCTCGCGGCGGCGAGCATCGTGGCGCTGGTGCTGCTCAGCCCGCTCGCCCTGGGCGCGCACGCCGGCGACCTGGGGAGCGGCCACATCTGGGCCGTCGGCCTCGCGGTCGGGGTGCTGTCCTCGGTGATCCCCTACTCCTGCGAGCTGGTCGCGCTGCGGTCGCTGCCCCCCTCGGTCTTCGGGGTCCTGATGAGCCTCGAGCCGGCCGCCGCCGCCCTCGCCGGGTGGGCCGTCGTCGGCGAGCTGCTGAGCGCGGTGCAGTGGGTCGCGCTGACTTGCGTGGTCATCGCGAGCATCGGGATGACGCGGACCGCGCGGCCCGCGGTGCCGGTCGTCGACTGACCGCCGGTCGAGCCGATTCGGGTCTCCCGCACCTCTCGACCGGTTCGCGGCGCCGGTCAGCCGGCCGGCTCGAGCGTGCGGGCGGGTCTCGTGAGCACCCGTGCCCCGCCGGTGACGACGAGGACCGCCACGACCGCCGCGGCACCAGGGACGCCGAAGCCGGCCCGGGCGCCGTGCTCGCCGACCACCGACCCGGCGACCGCGGTGCCGACGGCCGCGCCGACCGTGAACACCGTGACGAGCCAGGAGAACGCCTCGGTGACCGTCCCGACGGGCGCATGGCGGTCGATGATCACGAAAGCGCACGCGATGCAGGGCGCGAGGAAGACGCCGGCGACCACGCTGAGCGCGGTCATCGCGACGCGCTCCGGCATGGCGATCAGCGGGACGTAGCCCGCGGCCAGCAGCGCGAGGAGGACCATCAGCCTCGGCTCCGGTTCGCCGCCCCACTGGCGGGCGCCGTACGCCGTCCCGCCGATGAGCGAGCCGAGCCCGAGCGCGGCCATCAGCCAGCCGTAGGTGGCGTCGCCACCGCGCGTGTCGGAGTAGGACAGCGCGGCGACCGTGATCGAGCCGAGCGCGACGCCGACGAAGAGGAACGCGGTGAGCATGACCAGGAGGGCGGGTGAGCGCAGTGCGCCGAGCCAGTGAGCCGTGCGCGGGGCCGAGCGCCACCCGGCCGAGGGCGGCGACGTGACGACGGCCAGCGCGCCGCCGACGCCGAGCAGCTGGAGCAGCAGGAGCGCCCCCTGGGCCGACCAGGCGGCCGCGCACAGGGTCAGCAGGAGCGGGCCGACCGTGAACATGACCTCCTGCGCCACGGCATCCATCGCGTAGGCGGTGTGGACCAGCTCGTTCCTGCTGAGCACGCTGGGCCAGAGCGCCCGGAGGCCGCCCTCGAGCGGCGGGGCGGAGAGTCCGGCGGCCGCGACGGCGGAGTAGGCGACGGCGAGGTGGTCGATGCCGACGAGCGCGAAGACAACGGTGGCACCCGCGGTCACGAGGGCCGCGGGCAGCTGGACGCGCGGCTGGCCCTGCAGGTCGACGAGCCGACCGAGGAGCGGCTGGCCGATCGCGTTGCCCACGCCGTAGACGGCCGCGAGGCCCCCGGCCAGCGCATAGCTGCCGCCCTCCTCGCGCACGAACAGCACCAGGGCGATCGCGGCGATCGCGTTGGGCAGCCGGCCGACGAGCGTGCCGGTGAGCAGGCGCGCGACGTGGCGGTGCCGGAGCACCTCGAGATAGCCCATCGCCATGCCCTTCGTTGTACGTATAACGTGCTGGGGTCATTCGTAACATCACTCCGTCCCGCCGAACAAGTCAGATCGGATGCCCCGTGCCGAGCCCCCGCCCCACCAGCCGAGACGTGGCCCAGGCCGCGGGTGTCTCGCAGGCGGCCGTCTCGATGGTGCTCGGCGAGAAGTGGCGGGGCAGGGTGTCCGCCGCGACCGCCGCGCGGGTCCGCGAGGCGGCCGCGACGCTCGGCTACCGGCCCAACCTCGCGGCCCGCCAGCTGCGACTGGGCAGCGCGCGGACGCTGCTGCTCGTCGTGCCGGCGCTGACGACGGAGTACTTCGCCGATCTCTACGCCGGCGCCGCCCGGGCGGCGGCCGAGCAGGACTTCGGCGTGATCCTCTACCTCTCGCCGACGGTCACCGCACCCGCCCGCGACCCGTTCGCCTCGGCCCAGAGCACCGTCGACGGGGTGCTGGCGTCGTCGATGTCGGCCGAGGCGCTCAGCACGATCCGGGGAGACCGGTTGCCGTTGGTGATGCTCGACAGCTCTCCCGACGCCGGTGCTCCGACGGTCAACGTGGACCTCGCCGACGGCGCCCGGCAGGCCGTCGAGCACCTGCTCGGACACGGCCACCGGCGGTTCGTGCACCTGTCCGCCGACGTGCCCTCGTGGACCTTCGAGGTCCGGGCCGGGGCGGTGGCGGCACGGCTCGCGTCGGTTCCGGACGCGTCGCTCCGCGTCGTCCCGACCGCGCTGACCGTGCCCGGTGGAGCCGCCGCCACGGCGGCGGCCCTCGACGAGGCGGGACCACGTCCGACCGCGCTGGTGTGCGATGACGACCGGATCGCGGCGGGTGCCTACAAGGAGCTGCGGCGACGGGGCCTGCAGGTCCCCCAGGACGTGTCGGTCGTCGCGCTCGACGACTTCGCGGTCGCCACCGCCGTCGACCCCGAGCTCACCGCGGTCCGCTTCGACGCCGAGCTCTTCGGCGAGCGCGGCGTCCGCGCGCTCCTCGCCCTGATCGCGGGGGCCGATCCGGACGACCGCGATGTCCCCGTGCAGCTCGTGGTGCGCGGGTCGACCGGCGCCGTCAGCCCCGGCTGACGGTGCGCGCCGGACGGCCTGTGTCCGTCACCGCGCGGTCGGCGTCCGTTGCGGCGTCGCCGGCTCCCACCTCGCCGGTCACCGTGGCCCGGCGGGCCGCCCGGCGCAGTGGCGTGAGCACCGCCCCGCCGAGCACGACGATGGCGACCGCCGTGGTGATCGCGCGGACGGAGTCATAGCTCGTCGTCGACGTGACCAGGGTGTAGCGAGCGAAGACCGCGAGGTTCTCCCCGAGGCCGGCGGCCGGGTCGAAGGCGAGCTGCTCGTGGTGACCGGGGATCGCCACCCCGGCGAGGAGGGGCCAACCCTGCAGGTTGAGCAGGAGGCCGTAGAGGTAGGAGACCACCACGCCGTAGCCGGCCAGCAACGCGATCTCCGCCCTGCCACGGGCTCGCGGGAGCAGGCCGGCGCCGAGGCCGATCCACGCCGTGCAGAGCATCTGGTAGGGCAGCCAGGGGCCGACGCCCGCGGTCACCAGGGCGCTGACGAACAGGCTGGTGCAGCCGAGCACGAAGCCGAACGCCGGGCCGTAGACCCGCCCGGCCAGGACGATGAGGAAGAAGACGAGCTCGACGCCGCCGGTCCCGGCCGAGACCCCGCGCAGCACCGCGTCGATCGCGGTCAGGACGCCCAGGATCGCGAGCACCCGAGGGTCGAGCCCGCCCTGGGCGAGCTCGGCGAGGACGACGGCCACGACGACCGGCAGCAGGGCGAGGAAGACGAACGGCGGCTGCACCTGCGTGCTGGAGGGGTCGTCGAGGAGCAGCGGCCAGGCCAGCGTGATCAGCCCGACCAGGCTGGCGATCGCCAGGATCAGCGCGGAACGGCGGGTCATCCGAATCATCGAATGCTGCCCTCCCGCGTCGCGAGGGCGGAGACGACCTCGTCCACCCGCAGCCAGGGCGCGCCGAGCACCTTGGTGACCTGGGGTGCGAAGGACGGCGACTCGGCGACGACCCGCCGCGTCGGGCCGGCGGAGACGACCTCGCCATCCGCGAGCACGACCACCCCGTCGGCGACCTGGGCGGTGAACTCGACGTCGTGGGTCGCCACCAGGACCGTCCGTCCCTGCGCGGCGAACCGGCGCAGCAGCGTCGCCAGGGCATGCTTCGCGGCGTAGTCGAGGCCACGGGTCGGCTCGTCCAGGAGCAGCGCGGGCGGGTCGGCGGCCAGCACGAGGCTCAACGCGACGGCGAGGCGCTGCCCCTCGGAGAGGTCGCGCGGATGGCGGTCACCGGGAATGCCCGGCACCAGCTGGTCGAGGATCTCGCGCGTCCGCGGGCCACCGGCCCGGCACTCCTCCTCCACGGTCTCGAGGTAGAGCAGGTCGGCGGCGGTCTGGGGCAGCAGGCCGACGTACGCGCGGCGCTGGTCGGGGCTCGCCTTCGCCGGGTCCGCGCCGGCCACCGTGACCGTGCCGCCGTTGCGCTTCTGGGTGCCCTGGAGCGTCCAGAGGAGCGTCGACTTGCCGGCGCCGTTGCGACCCATCAGCGCGGTGACGGTGCCCTCGGCGAGCGTCAGGCCGACCTCGTGGAGAGCCGCACGGGCGCCACGCAGGACCGTGACCTTGCGGGCTGCGACGGTCTCGACGCCGGCCGCTGCGGGCCCGGGCCCGACCGGCGGATCGTCGTCGAGGCCGAGGCTCCGAGCCATCCGGCGGGCGTCGCGGACCGTCAACGGGAGCGGGTCCCAACCGACGGCGCGTCCGAGCTCGACCAGCGGCGGTACGACGGGCGAGCCGGCCAGCACGCTTGCCGGCGCTCCGACCCGGACCGATCCGTCGCCGGTCAGCAGGGCGATGCGGTCGGCGAAGGGGATGACCCGCTCGAGACGGTGCTCGGCGAGCAGCACGCTGACGCCGAGGTCGTGCACCAGGCGGGTGAGCGTGGCCAGCACGTCCTCGGCGGCGGTCGGGTCGAGCGCGCTGGTCGGCTCGTCCAGGACGAGCAGTCGAGGGTGCATGGTCAGGACGGAGCCGATCGCGACCCGCTGCTGCTGGCCGCCGGAGAGCGTGCGCAGGTCGCGGTCGCGGAGGTCTGCGATGCCGAGCAGGTCGAGGGTCTCCTCCACGCGACGGCGCATCGTGGCCGGCGGCAGCCCGAGCTGCTCCATCCCGTAGGCCAGCTCCTCCTCCACGGTGTCGGTGACGAAGCCTGCCGCCGGGTCCTGACCGACGTAGCCGATGGCGGCGGCGCGCTCGCGCGGCGGCATCCGCACGATCGACGTCCCGTCCAGGAGCAGGTCGCCGCCGAGGGTGCCGCCCGAGAAGCGCGGGACGACGCCGGCGACGACGCCGAGCAGCGTCGACTTGCCCGATCCGGTCGGGCCGGAGACGAGCAGCAGCTCGCCCTCCTCGACGGCGAGGTCCACGTGGTCGAGCACGGGGTGCTCGCGTTCGGGGAGCGTGACGGTGATGCTTCGCAGCTCGAGCAGCGGGTGCTTCATGCCGCGACCTCCAGGTCCCGGCGCGAGGCGACGAGTCGCGGCGCCGGAGCGATCACGGCAGGGAGGAGCGCGACGATGACCCCGGCCAGGGCCAGGAGGCTGACCTGCGGCGACGCGTCGAGCGCCGGGGTCGCCACCGCGTAGTCGTGCTGCGCGACCCACGAGCCGACGGCACCGGCCACCGCGCCGGTCACCACCACCGCGGTCTCGGGCCAGCGCCAGGGGTCCGGGCGGTAGACGGTGCGCCTGACGCGTCGCCCGGCCGCCGCCATGCCCGCCACGCAGACGGCCACACCGGCCACCATCACGACGGCACCCCGGCTGACCGGCCCCCAGGAGCCGCCGAGGAAGGTCTGGTCGAGCAGGGCGTAGGCGCCGATGCAGACGCCGATCAGGCCGGTGACCATCAGCGTGCCGGTGACGCGGCGCTCGCGAGGCGTCGCGTCGCCGGCCCTGCCGTAGCCACGGGTGTCCATGCCCGCGGCGAGGACCAGCGAGCGCTCCAGGGCGTCCTCGAGGACGGGGACGAGGAAGCGGCGCAGCCGCCCCCGCTTCCCGCCGTGCCCGGCGCGCAGCCGCTGCGCGCGGTGCACCCGCTGGACGCTCTCGGCCAGCTGCGGGAGGACCGTCACGGCGACCACGACGGCGGTCCCGATCTCGTAGAGCGCGGGGGGCATCGTGCGCAGCAGCCGCTTCGGGTTCGCCAGGGCGTTGGCGGCACCCACGCAGATCACGATCGCGGCCAGCCGCAGACCGTCGTAGAGGCCGGCCAGGAGCGACTCGCGCGTCACCGGCCCGAGCAGGGTGATGCCGAGCACCCAGTCGGGCAGCGGGATCTGCGGCAGGTCGAACAGCACCGTGCCGCCGTACCCGCTGCCGAGCAGGATCCGGAAGCCGACCCGGATCGCGACGATGACGAACCCGGCCGCGACGTAGAGGCGGAAGGAGCGCGCCCACGGCTGGTCGGAGCGGCGCGCGCTCACCACGAGCGCGGCCACCCCGACCAGCAGCAGGAGCAACCACGGGTTGGTCGTCTGCGAGGCGTACGCCGCCAGCCCGATCGCCCAGAGCCACCAGGCGATCGGGTGGAGGTCGCGAGCCACGCGTCCGGTCATCGTGCCCTTCGGACCCAGGCCACGCCGCCGGCCGCAGCCGCGAGGAGGACGACGATGACCGGCGGCACCCAGCCCGGCAGACCGCCGCCGTCGCCATCGCTGTCCGCCGCGGTCGGCTGGGCGTCGACGTCCGTGCTGGTTGACTCCGTGGCGGTCAGCTCCGTGGTCGTCGGGCTCAGGGTCGCCGCCTCGGTCGAGGCCGGGTCAGCGGTGGGCGCCGCAGGCGCCGACGTGCCGGCCGTCGGGGTCGCGCCCGGCGTCGCCTTCGCCTCCGCCGAGGGAGTCACGCTGACGCCCGCGGCGGTCGGGGTCGGCGCCGCCGGCGCAGTGGACCGCTTCTTCATCGGCTTCGGGCTCGGGCGCTTCGTCGGTGCGGTCGACGGCGCCTCCGAAGTCACTGGAGCCGAGGGCCGCGGGAGTGGCTGAGGATCCGCGCCCGGCGTTTTCCGAGAGTTCGATGACTGCCACACGAATGCGACGCTGTCGCCGCTGCTGACCGGCTGGGTGTAGACACCCTGGCTCGCATAGGTCCACGCACCGCCTTGCTTGGAAACGAACAAGGCCCAGTAGGCGTTGGTCGCCATGCACTCCTTGCCTGGGTCCGGCTTGCTCGCGACTCGGCAGACGAAGCCCTGGCCGTCGTTCTCGAGCGTGACGCCCGCGCTCGTGAACGCGGTGGACGCCTTGGAGCCGGAGCCGCAGTCCGTCCGAACGCCGCCGCCGAGGTCGCCGAAGTCGACCACAACGCCGACGCCGGATCCCGAGCAGTACGCCGCTTGGGCCTGCGGCGCGCTCAGGCCGACGAACGTCGCCGTCGCCAGAAGAAGCGCGGCCAGCAGGCCGCCGAGCCTACGAGTCATCGGACAACCCTGATGTTCCTCTTGCCAACCCGGTCGGTGAAGCGGCCGGTCACGGTGATCGCCTTCCTGCCGGTCTTGGTCTTCTTGGCGACCTTCTTGCGCAGGGTGGCGGTGCCAGCAGTGTTGGCGACGGCGCTGCCGAGCCGCTTCTTGCCGAGCTTCACGGTCACCCGCTCGCCCGCCCAAAGGCCCCTGACGACGACCCTGACGCGCTTGCCACGCTTGATCTTCTTCGGCGCCGCGACCCCGAGCCTCGTCGCCGTGTTGATCCGCAGGGTGCCGGTCGCGGCGGCTCCGGAGGCGGTTTGCACCGAGAACGGCGTCGACGCAACGCCCGTGGGCGCGGTGACGGTTGCGGACGTGGCGCCGGCAGCGAGGAGCTGATGACCGCCACCGATACTGAGGCAAAGAGCGTCACCTGCGTTGGCGCCCACGATGTTGATCGACACCCGGGCTCCCGGAACGACGGGTGCCGCCTGCGTGAGGGTCGGCACCGGGTTGCCGGCCGGGAGCGCCGCGAGCGCGGCGAGGGACTGGGCGGTCACCGAAATCGCCGACCCCAGGGCGAACGCGTCGGCCAGGCCGTCGGTGCGGTTCGCTGCGTAGGTGTCGTCATCGTAGGAGAGGGCGCCACGGTCGCCGTCAAGCGGCGAGGCGCACACTCCGACGGGGGCCGCCTGGTGGCGACGGAGCCACGTCGCCGCCTTGGTGGCCGCCTCGATCTTGTCGCTGAGCCGCAGCGCGCGGCCGGCGATGCCGGTGCTGTTGCCGCTCACCCCGTAGTACTCGCTGAAGCTGCCGGAGGGGTCCTGGTGTGCCGTAAGCCAGTCAACGGCCCGCTCGAGAGCGTCGGTGACGGTGGCGTCCTTGGCCGGCAGTGCAGAGAGGAAGATCACCGCCGTGCCCGTGGCGTCGGGACTCGAGGAGGTTAGGTCGGGATCCGTCGAACCCGCATCGGCGGCACAGGTCTGGCCGGTTGCGTCGACGTCGCTGAACTTCGTACGGAAGCCGCCGTCCGTGCACTGCTGGCCGAGAAGATAGGTAAGCGCTTCGCCTGCGGAGGGCGCGGCTGCCTTTGCCAGCGCGAGCACGGCCCACGCCTGGGCGTCCGTGCCGGTGTAGGCGTTGAACGTGGAGTCGTAGAGCCTTCCCAGAGCAGCGGCGTCAGCAGTCCGTCCGCCGAGCGCCTCACCGCCCTGTGCAATGTGGCTGTCGACGTCGTCGACGAGGGCGTCGTCTTGGGAGCCCAGCGTCTGGGAAGCCCATGCGCCCTCCGCGGACTCCTGGCTGGATCGGTGATCGTCCGTCAGCGCGGCAGCGGCCGCGTTCTTCACGCTCATGGCGACGCTCGCCGCGTCCGCGGACCCAAGCTCATCGAGACTCTTCGCGAAGTCGGCGGTCGCACTGATGCTCGGCGCACTGCCGAAGCCCGGCAGCAGTCCGTTGCTGTCCGTCTGCGACTTCAGCCAGGCGGTGGCGTCGCCCAAAGCGACAGGCTTAGCCTCAGCGGCCTTGGCCGGGCTGGTTACAGCCGTCATGCCTCCGGCGGCAAGGGCGAGAGCCACCAATGGTGTTGCGATGCGCATGGCTTCCTTCCCGCTGCAAACGAACGGGAGAGCCCCAGGAGGACGCCCCGCCGTGTTCCTCGACAGCGTGGTGGTCAGGACGCTTCGCGGCGGGTGCTCCGGCTCGCCCTTCTCGGAAGGGCACACGGTTGCGGGTCAGCGCCGGGATCCCACCGGCTTCCCCCACGCGCGAGCGTGATGAATGTTCAGATGTTGCCCAGGTGGGCGGACGGCAGCCTATCCCGGCTGAGCAGACGTCACGAACCGCTGTCGCATGGTGAATCCCACATCCCTGGGAGGTGTCCGGCCTACGTGCGCCTGCGGGTGATCGAGATCTTGCCGTTGAATTGTCGTTCGCTGAGGTAGCGGGGGTCGTGGACGCGGTGGTGGTGGTGGTGGCGGCCCGCCCGGGGACAGAAGTGACCGCTGTTCCGGGAGGTCCAGAAGTGCCGGACCGTCAGCCCCGACCGGCCCGGGACTCCCGTACGTCGCGCACCGCGACGTTCTGCGAACCCTCGTCGCGGAGCTCGAAGAGGTCGATCGCCTTGAAAAGCTTGGTCCACGTCGCATAGCCGTAGTTGCGCGGGTCGAAGGAGGACTGGTTCCGGATGCGCTGCCCGACGGTGCTGACCCTGGCGAAGCCGTCGTCGTCGGCTGCCGACTCGATAGCACTGCGCAGGACGTTCATGAGCCGAGCGTCGCCCTTGAGGTCGTTGACCGACGGCGACGCGGCCGCCTTCTTCGCGGCCGCCTTGGCGGGGGCTGCCTTCTTTGCCGGCGCGGTCGCTCCGGTTCCCCCGGACGCGGCCGCCGAGGTCTCCGGCTCCGCCGTAGGTTCGCTCGCCTCCCCCGGCACCACGCGATCGAGCTCGGTGAAGCGGGTGCAGGCGCTCTTGAAGGGCGCCGGCGTCTTCCGTCGCCCATAGCCGTAGACCGCGCGCCCCTTCTCGCGCAGGTAGTGCACGAGCGGCGTGAAGTCCGAGTCGCTCGAGAGGATGGCGAAGGCGTCCGGCGACGCCGAGTGGAGGAGCTCCACCGCGTCGATCGCGAGCGCCATGTCCGAGGCGTTCTTGTGGGCCGTCAGGTCGAACTGCTGCATCGGCCTGATCGCCGCGTCGTGCAGCTCGGCGACCCAGGGCTTCAGGCCGGCCTTGGTCCAGTTGCCGTAGGCGCGGCGGATGTTGCACTCGCCGTACTCCGCGAGGTCGTTGAGGACGAAGTCGATCGTCTTCGCGCTCGCGTTGTCGGCGTCGATCAGCAGGGCGATGCGGCGGGGATCCGTCATGGCGCGAGCCTGCCACAACGGCGTTGGTCGCCGTCTGCGGCAGGCTCGCGGGTCAGCTCAGGCGAGCTTCTCCATGATGATCTCGCGCACCCGGGCGGCGTTCGCCTGACCGCCCATCGCCTTCATCACCGCACCGATGAGAGCGCCCGCCGCGGCGTGGTTGCCGCCGCGGATCTTCTCGGCGACGGCCGGCTGGGCCTCGATGGCGGCATCCACGGCGGCCGTGAGGGCGCCGTCGTCGGACACCACGGCCAGGCCACGAGCGGCGACGATCTCGGCCGGGGTGCCCTCCCCGGCGTACAGGCCCTCGAAGACCTGGCGGGCGAGCTTGTCGTTGATCGTCTTGTCGTCGATCAGCCGCTGCACCTCGACGATCTGGGCCGGGGTGACCCCGACCTCGTCGAGCGCGACGCCGGTGTCGTTGGCGCGACGCGCCAGCTCCGACATCCACCACTTGCGGGCCGCCTGCGGCGTCGTGCCCGCCTCGACCGTCTCGGCGATCAGGTCGAGCGCGCCGGCGGCGACGACGTCGCGCATCTCGAGGTCGGAGAAGCCGAACTCGGCCTGCAGACGCGTACGCCGGCCGGCCGGCGGCTCGGGCAGCGTGCCGCGCAGCTCCTCGACCCACTCGCGTGACGGGGCGACCGGGACGAGGTCGGGCTCCGGGAAGTAGCGGTAGTCCTCGGCGTCCGACTTCTCGCGGCCCGGCGACGTGGAGCCGTCGTCCTCGTGGAAGTGACGGGTCTCCTGCAGCACCTTGCCGCCCGCGAGGAGGATCCCCGCGTGCCGCGACATCTCGTAGCGCACGGCGCGCTCGACCGAGCGGAGGCTGTTGACGTTCTTGGTCTCCGACCGCGTGCCCAGCGCCCCCGAGCCCTTCGGCGCGAGCGAGAGGTTGACGTCGCAGCGCATCGAGCCCTGGTCCATCCGGACGTCGGAGACGCCGAGGGCCTTGACCAGGTCGCGCAGCGCGGAGACATAGGCCTTCGCCACCAGCGGCGCCTTCTCCCCCGCGCCCATGATGGGCCGGGTGACGATCTCGATCAGCGGGATGCCGGCCCGGTTGTAGTCGATCAGCGAGTAGTCAGCGCCGTGGATGCGGCCGGTCGTGCCGCCCACGTGGGTGGCCTTGCCGGTGTCCTCCTCCATGTGGGCGCGCTCGATCTCGATGCGGAACGTCTCGCCGTCCACGTCGACGTCGAGGTAGCCGTCGAAGGCGATCGGCTCGTCGTACTGCGACGTCTGGAAGTTCTTCGGCATGTCCGGGTAGAAGTAGTTCTTCCGCGCGAAGCGGCACCACTCGGCGATCTCGCAGTTGAGCGCGAGCCCGATCCGCATCGCGCTCTCGACCGCCTTGCCGTTGACGACCGGCATCGCGCCGGGCAGGCCGAGGCAGGTCGGGCAGACCTGGGTGTTCGGCGCCGCGCCGAAGCCGGTCGGGCAGCCGCAGAACATCTTCGTCGCGGTGTTGAGCTCGACGTGGACCTCCAGACCCATGGCCGGGTCGAACGACTCCAGCACGGTGTCGAAGTCGATGAGGGTCGGGCGTCGGTCGCTGGCGCTCCCCGCCAGCTTCGCTTCGGTCATCAGCTGCTCTCCTTCGACTGGTACGCCGCCGGGACGATCGGTCCGCCCCACTGCTCGAGCAGGGCCGCCTCGAGGGCGGCGCCGACGCGGTAGAGGCGGGCGTCCTCGAGCACGGGCGCGAGGAACTGGACGCCGGTCGGGAGCCCGTCCTCGCGCGAGGTGCCGGACGGGACCGAGATGCCCGGCACGCCGGCGAGGTTGGCCGGGATGGTCGCCAGGTCCTGCAGGTACATCGACAGCGGGTCGTCCACCTTCTCCCCGATCGGGAAGGCGGTGGTCGGCGCGGTGGGGCTGACCAGGACGTCGACGCTCTCGAACGCGCGCCGGAAGTCCTCGATGATGAGCGTGCGGATCTTCTGCGCCTGGCCGTAGTAGGCGTCGTAGTAACCGCTCGAGAGCGCGTAGGTCCCGATGATGATGCGGCGCTTGACCTCGTCGCCGAAGCCGGCGTCGCGGCTGACCTTCATGACCTCCTCGGCGCTCGGGCTGCCCTCGGGCGTGACCCGGCGGCCGTAGCGCATCGCGTCGAACTTGGCGAGGTTAGAGGAGCACTCGGCCGGGAGGATGAGGTAGTAGGCGGCCATCGCGTGCACGAAGCTCGGGAGGCTCACCTCGACGACGTCGGCGCCGAGCTTCTTGAGGATGTCGACCGACTCCTCGAACCGCTCGACGACGTCCGGCGCCCACGCGTCGCCCTGGAGCTCCTTGACCACGCCGACCCTGAGGCCGGACAGGTCGCCCTTGGCGCCCTCCCGGGCCGCCTCGATCAGCCCGGTCACGGGCGTGGGAACCGAGGTCGAGTCCTTCGGGTCGTGGCCGCCGATGAGCTCGTGCAGCAGCGCCGAGTCGAGCACCGTGCGGGTCACCGGGCCGAGCTGGTCGAGCGAGTTGGCCAGCGCGATGACGCCGTAGCGGCTGACGCTGCCGTAGGTCGGCTTCACGCCGACGGTCCCGGTCATCGCCCCCGGCTGACGGATCGAGCCGCCGGTGTCGGAACCGATCGCGAGCGGCGCCTGGAAGGCCGCCACGGCCGCGGCCGAGCCGCCGCCGGAGCCGCCGGGGATGCGGTCGTGGTCCCACGGGTTCCTGGTCGGACCGTACGCGGAGTTCTCCGTCGACGACCCCATCGCGAACTCGTCCATGTTGGTCTTGCCGAGGATCGGCAGACCGGCGGCCTTGATCCGAGCGGTCACCGTGCCGTCGTACGGCGGGATCCAGCCCTCGAGGATCCGCGACCCCGCGGTGGTCGGCAGGCCCTCGGTCGTGAGGACGTCCTTGATCGCGATCGGCACGCCGTCGAGCGCGTGCAGCGGGCTGCCCGCGCTGCGGCGCTCGTCGGAGGCGGCGGCCTGCGCCAGCGCTCCCGGGACGTCGACGTGGAGGAAGGCGTTCAGGTCGCCGTTGGTGGCGGCGATCTGGTCGAGGTGGGCCTGCACCAGCTCGACGCTGGTGACCTCGCCGGCGGCGAGGGCGTCGGCCTGCTCGGCGGCGGTCTTCCGGATCCAGCTCACTGCTCGTCCCCCAGGATCCGCGGGACGGCGAACTTGTCGTCCTCGCGCTCGGGCGCGGCGGCGAGGGCCTGCTCGGGGGTGAGGCACGGGACCACGACGTCCTCGCGGAACACGTTGGTCATCGGGATCGGGTGGGACGTCGGCACCACGTCGTCACCGGCCACGCCCTGGATCGACGCCACCGACTCGAGGATCACGTTGAGCTGTGGCGCCAGGTGGTCGAGCTCGGCATCGGATAGGTCGATCCGAGCGAGGTCGGCCAGGTGGCGCACCTCGCCACGGGAGAGTTCAGGCATGGGCGCAAGTCTAGGTGTCGGCCGGCGCGCCGCTCATCCCGGCCCGAGGCCGTCAACCAGGGTTGACATCGATCATTCGTCAACTAAGGTTGACGTCATGGCCGACCCCGTCCGCAGCGCGCTCGCCTCCGCCGACGGCGACGACCCCTACCGCGCCCTGCGGGAGATCCGGCTGGCCCGCGCCGCGATGACCGAGGAGCTCGACCGGGCGGAGGCGCTGGCCGTTCGCCGGGCCCGGGCCCAGGGCGCCAGCTGGCAGCTCATCGCGCTCGCCCTGGAGGTCTCCAAGCAGGCGGTGCACAAGAAGTACGGCCGCCGATGAGGCCGAGCCCGCGGAAGATTCCTCCGGAACCGGACCAACCGATCTGCCGCGGCGCGCATCTATCAGGGTGACCACGAGATGGGGACCCCGATGATCCGCAGACCCGGAGACGCGCAGTTCACGGCGTTCGTCCAGGACGCCTGGCGGCCGCTCTACCGCAGCGCCTACCTCCTCCTCGGCGAGCACGGTGCCGCGGAGGACCTCGCCCAGGCCGCGCTGACCAAGACGTACGCCGCCTGGGGCCGCGTCCGCGAGCCGGACGCCGCCTACGGCTACGCCAGGACCGTCCTGCTCAACGAGGCGCGGTCGCTGTTCCGGCGTACGTCGTGGCGGCGCGAGCTGCCCTCCGACGACCTGCCCGAGCAGACCCACGAGCCCGACCCCAGCGATCGTCCGGCCGTCCTGGACGCGCTGCGCCTGCTGCCGCCCCGTCAGCGTGCCGTGATCGTGCTGCGGTTCTACGAGGACCTCGACGTCGAGCGGACGGCCGACACGCTCGGTTGCTCGCCCGGGACGGTGAAGAGCCAGACCTCGGCCGCCCTGTCCAAGCTGCGCCGCCTGCTGGGCGACGCCGTCCTTCCCGAAGGAGCCCTCCATGACTGAGCGACTCAGCGCGCTGCTCCACGACGAGGCCCTGGACGTCCCGGTGCCGGCCGCGCCCGCCGAGGCGATCATCGCCGGCGGGCGCCGGACCCGCGTCCGTCGCCGGCTCGGCGCCGGCGCCGTGTCGGCGGCCGCGGCGGCGGCCGTCGCGGCCGTCTGCCTCATGCCGTCCGACGGGTCGGGGCTCAGGCTCGCGCCGGACCCGGCCGCGGCGAGCCCTCTCGACCCCGCCGGCTGGGCGGTCTCCGCCGGGTCCACCCTCTACCTCGGCAACGGGGCCACGGCCCAGCTGCCCGACAAGGTCAAGTCGATCTACTACACCTCCGCCGGCACGGTGGTGCGAACCGGCACCGTCGCCTACACCGACGCCCCGGACTCCGCCTACGCGCTCGTCGGCGACGACGGCCGCGTGCACAGCCTCGGCCTCGCGCTCGGTGACCGTGCGCCGAGCACCGACCCCCGGCTGCCCTACCTGGCTTACGCGCAGAGGCGGGGGAACACCGGCCACGACGCGTGGGACGTCGTCCTGCGCGACGTGCGGAGCGGGGACGTCGCCGTCTCGGTCCCGGTCGACGGCTCGTTCACCTGGGGCGGCTGGAACGCGCCGCCCGTCGCCCTCGACGGCGACCACGTGTACGTCGGGCTCGACGACGCCACCCTGGACGTGGACTGGCGTACCGGCGCAGTGTCCACGGCATCGCACCTCCCGGCCGCGCGCTTCCCCGAGAGCACGAGCGGCCGGGTCGCCCTGGAGAACAGGAGCGGTCAGCCCGTCCGCGTCGCCGAGGTCTCGACGGGCGCCTCGGTGGCCGAGCTGAGTCCTGGCGGAGGGCCGGGCGAGGGTCCGGCGGCCGTGAGCATCTCCCCCGACGGCCGTTTCGCGCTGCTCGTGCCGTGGCGCACGTGTGACGACGACAACGCGTGTGTCTACGACCAGCCCGCGTCCGAGGTCCTCCAGCTCGACGGCGGGCGGAGCGCGACCGTCGACCTCGGCGACCAGGTCGGCTGGACCCCCGACGGGCGTCTCATCCGGGTCACCGGCCAGGGCGTCGACCTGTGCTCGCCGGTCACCGCGGTGTGCGACCCGACGGGCATCCGCCTCGGCGAGGGGCCGGTGAAGGTCGGCGGGAACTCCTACGAGTCCTGACCGAGACGTGCTCCGCGGGACCCGCGACGCTCCGTTGAGCCCCGGGTCCCGCGGCAGTCTGTGGGTGGAACAACCAGTCAGTTGTTCGGGGGTGCTGACGAGACGACACCGACGAGCTCGCCGACGTCGTCCTCCGGCAGGGTCATCGCGAGGTCGGCGAGGCTGACCATGCCGACCACGGAGCGCCCCTCGACCACGGGCAGCCGGCGGACGTTGGCCCCCATCATCGTGCGCAGCGCGACCTCGACGCTGTCGCCGGCCCGGATCGTGACGGCGGAGCCCTGCGCGAGCTCGCCGACGGTGTGCTCGGCCGGGTTCCCGCCGGCGGCGATGCACTTCACGACGATGTCGCGATCGGTGATCATGCCCTTGATCTCACCGTCGTCGCCGCAGATCGGCAGCGCACCCACGTCCTGCATGCGCATGCGTCGAGCGGCGTCGACCAGGGTCTCATAGGGCTTCGCACACTCCGCCCCGCGCGTCATGATGTCGCGTGCGGTGGTCATCGGATCACTCCTCCCGGCCGGCCCTTCGCCGGCACTCGTGGACCACCCCGGTAACCCTCTGGGTGAACCACTCACCCCAGCCGCGTCGTCGCGCGCCGCCGACCTATCGGGGGCGGAGGTGGGGGCCATAGGGGAAGATGGGCCCCGTCCGCTCCGTCGACCTGGAAGCAGCCGCGCCGACCTATGCCGCTCGTCCTCCGCTCCGCTTGGATACCGGCGGCACTCGTGATCCTTCTGGGATCCATCCTGGTCATCACGCAGGCTGAGGTCGCTCCGGTCGATGTCGCCCGGTTCGGCGCTTATCTGGCCGGCTGGATCGTGCTACCCGGAACCCTGGCCTGGCGCTGGCTGGGCCTCCGCAGGGAGGCGCGGCCACTCGGCGAGGACCTCGCCATCGGCGCGCTGGTCGGCTATGTCATCGAGTTCCCTGTGTACCTCGGTTGCCTGGCCGCCGGCCATCCGCGGCTCTACCTGCTGTGGCCCGCGATCGCGATCGCCCTGAGCCTGGCCCACCCGAGCCGTCGGCTGCTCTGGACCCGCCGCGGGGAACGCATGCCACTGGCATGGTCGTGGGGCATCTCCGCCGGGGCGGCCTATGTCCTGACCTGGTTCGCGCACGAGGTGTGGGCCGTGAGTCCGGTCACGACCTCCGGACTGCGTCGCCCCTACATCGACGAGCCCTTCCACCTCGCGCTCGCCACGGGGCTGAAGGAGTTCTTCCCGCCCCGGATCACCTACGTCGCGGATGAGCACCTCGAATATCACTGGCTCAGCCACCTCCACGTGGCGGCCGCCTCATGGGCGAGCGGGGTCGAGCCGATCGTGCTCCTGCGTTCGCTCAGCCTGCCCACCCTGACCGTCTTCGTGTGCGTGGCGCTCGCGTTCGTCGCCGTCCGGTTGAGCGATGCCCGCTGGACCGGGCTCGCCGTCATGGCCGGCCTGTTGGTGGCGCCCGTCAACTTCAGCAATTGGTCCGACGGTTCCGGTGAGCGGTTCCTGGTGGTCAGGATCATGGCCTCACCGAGCGCCGGATTCGTCAACGCCGCTCTCGTGGTCGGAGTGCTGCTCGCCCTGGAGATGCTGCGCGGGAAGTGGCGCGGACCGGCAGTGTGGCTGGCGATGGCTCTGTCCATGATCGCCATGATCGGAGCGAAGTCCACGTCGTTGCCGACGTTGATGGCCGGCCTCGTTGCAGCGACGCTGATCGCTGTGATGGTCGACCGGTCTCGCGCCATAACAGCTGCCGGGCTCGCGGTGCTGTCCGTCGTGGCGTTCGTCGTCGGGATGTACCTCTTCTTCGGCGGTGGCGGTACCCACGGGCTCGCGTGGTCCCCGTTCACCTTCACCTCCGAGTTCGGCGCACTCTCGCGCGGTGAAGCGGCGCTCGCAGCCGTGTCATCCCTCGGCTATCTCTCCACGGGCGCCGGCGCGCTGGCCTGGCTGGCGCGCGGAGGATGGCGACAGCCTGACCGGGTCTTCCTCGTCGTCCTGTGCGCTTCCGGCCTCGGCGCCGGACTGGCGTTCCATCAGGAGGGGCTCAGCGAGTACTACTTCGTGTACGTCGTATTCCTCCCGATGCTGCTCGGCGGCGTGCTCGGCCTGCACGCCGTCTGGCCGGCCTTCTCCGCGCTCATCGCAGTCCCGCCCCCGACCGCCACGGGACGCATCACACGCTGGCTCCCGTCCCCGATCGGTCGCCTCCTCGTGGGCGCGCTCGTCGTCGGCCTGATCGCGGGTCTCCTGCTGATCGCGGTCGATAGGGAGGCGGTGCCCACGGCGACCACCGTCCGCGACCTCGACTACGTCGTCGAGACGAAGGTGTTCCCCATGACCCTCGTCCTGCTGGTCGTCGGCGGCATCGCGCTCGCCACCACCGTCGCCGCGCGGGCCAGGGGTCTCACGAACCCGACCAAGCTGCTGATGCCCGCGCTGATCCTGGCCTTCGTCGGAACGGGACTCGCACCGACGACCGCCCGGGCGCTCGAGCTTGCGACCGGGCGCGACAGCGCGGTGGCGCCACCCCAGCCCGCCGCGATCGCCGCAGGGGGCATCGTTGCCGCCCGGTGGCTTCGAGCGCACGCCGCGCCGCAGGATCTGGTCGCGACCAATGCCCACTGCGCGGTTCCGCGGGCCGAACCCTGCGACGCCCGCCAGTTCTGGATGGCCGCGTACAGCGAACGACAGTTCCTGGTCGAGGGGTGGGCCTACGTGCCGCGCGAAGCCTCCGGCCCGGACGAACGACAGGTCAGCAGCGTGATCAGCCCGTTCTGGGATCACTCGCTGCTGACGGCCAACGACGCTGCTTTCCAGACACCTACCCAGGAAAGGCTCGACGCGCTTCGGGAACGTGGGGTCCGCTGGCTCCTCGTCGATCGGGCCTACCCCGTCGACCTCGACGGTCTGGTCAGCCTCACCCGGAAAAGGTTCAGTGCGGGGCGATTCACCGTGCTCCAGCTGAGCTGACGGTACGCCCCACCGTCGGCTGCGGCTCCCGCGAAAGCGTGGGCGGGTTCAGCCGGGTTTCACGGCCACCAGGACCACCGACGAGCCGAAGGGCAGGTCGCGCGAGGCAAGCACCCGTTGGTCCCAGCGGCACAGCACCATGAGGAGCTTCTCGAGCCACGGCGAGACCTCCGGAAGACGGGTGTCCGGCTCCTCCCGGGCCGGTCGCAGCCGACGAGCGAGCCTTTCGGCGACGAAGAGCGGGAACGTACCGGAGAAAATGTACGTCGCTCGACGTACGTCGAGCCCCGCGGTCGTCGCCGCGGACACCAGTCTGCGACGCGTATAGCGGCGGTAATGCCCGGCGTCCACGTCGAACCGGGTCCAGGCCCACTGGTAGGCGGGAACGGCGAGGAGCATCCGGCCGCCAGGAGCGAGCACCCGGGCGAGCTCGGACATCGCCGTCGACTCCGGGTCGCAGTGCTCCACGACGTCGAAGGCCGCCACCACATCGAAGGCCTCGTCGGTGAAAGGGAGCTGGAGCGCCGATCCGCACACGTCGCCGGGGGCGAGCGCGTCGAGGTCGACGTCGAGCGCCACGCGGCACCGGCACAACTCCTCCATCCACGCGACGCTCGGTCCGTCCGCACTCCCCACGTCGAGCAGGCGTGCGTCGGGCCCGAGGTGTGGGGCCAGTACGGTGCGAAGCAGGTCCGAGCGAGCCTGGTACCACCAGTAGCCCGGCTGCGCGATGGACGACGACGGCGCCTGGTCGACGGAAGTCATGGCTGGCGACACTACCCGGTGTGGGAGACTGCCGCCGATGTCCGTCTCTGTTGTCGTCCCCTGCTATCGGTCCGCATCGACCTTGCCTCGGCTGGTCCAGCGCCTTGTCGCCACGTTCGAGAGCAGCGGCTCGACCTTCGAGGTCCTGCTCGTGGTCGACGGCAGCCCGGACGACACGTGGGACGTCGCCCACGCGCTCTCGGAGATGCACAGCGCGGTTCGCGCGATCCGACTCTCTCGCAACTACGGCCAGCACAGCGCGTTGCTCGCTGGCATCCGGTTGGCGAGGTATCAGACGACCGTCACCATGGACGACGACCTCCAACACCTCCCGGAGGAGGTTCCGACGCTGCTCGACGCCCTGAGCTCCGAGCACGAGCTGGTCTACGGTGTCGCACGGGTGGAGGAGCACGGGTGGGTCCGGAGCCTCGCCTCCCGGTCGGTCAAGTCGGCTCTCAGCCTGACCCTTCAGATCGAGGGTGCCCGGGACATCAGTGCGTTCCGTGCCTTCCACACCTACCTCCGTGACGCGTTCGTCGGTGCCACCGGTCCCGACATCAACCTCGACGTCGCGCTCTCGTGGGCGACCAACCGGGCGACCCGGGTGGACGTCCGGATGGCCGAGCGGGAGGAAGGGGCCTCCAACTACACGCCACGCCTGCTCATCCGGCACGCCTTGAACATGGTGCTGGGCTACTCGACAGCACCGTTGCGGTTCGTGATCTACCTCGGGCTCGCTTGCGGGCTGCTCGGCGCCGTCCTCCTGGCGAGCATCCTCGTCGCCTACTTCACCGACCGCATCCAGGTCGCCGGATTCACCACGCTGGCCTCGATGATCGCAATCTTCTCGAGCGCGCAGATGGTGGCTGTCGGGGTCCTCGGTGAGTACATCGGCCGGCTCCATCACGCCAACGCCGGACGCCCGACCTACATCATCCGCGAGCGGAGCGACGTCTCAGCCCATCCCGAGCTCCCCGAGGACTGAGGCAGCAGCCTTGGCGAGACCAGGTGCACGGTCGTGAAGGCCTCGACCGGCTCGAAGCCGTAGCGGGTCCAAGCCCGACGTACGCCGGTGTTGTGCACCTGCGTCGAGATCACGATCGCCTCCTCGCCCTGCTGGCGTGCCCACTCCTCGACGCCGCTCAGCAAGTGTGCGTAGTGACCGCGTCCCTGCCACGCGGGCCGGATCCCGGCGAGCTCGATCTCGCGGTGCTCACCGTCGCCGGAGGTGGTCGCCAGTCCGACGGCTTGGTCACCGTCGCGCAGGACCAAGCAAGCGTCACCGTCCGCAGCGACGTCCACCGTCCGCTGCGCCCACTCGCGGTAGCCCTGCAGAGCCAGCTCCGGGTCGAACAACGGATCCGCCAGGTAGTGATTGCCGTAGCCCTCGAAGATCTCTCCGACCAGGTCATCGACGAGCCGGCGTCCGACCGATGGCGGGAGCGCGTCGATCGGCACGACCTCCATCCCGGCCGGAGCCTCGGAAGCGCGACCCTCGCCGACCCCCAACCGCCAGTAGTCGAGCTGGTCGGCGAAGAGGGCTACGCGACCTGTGGCGGCGAGCCGCGCGAAGAGCGGCACACGCAAGGCCGGGTAGCGGACGATGACCACATCCGCGTTTGAACCGCCCACGAGGGCGGCGATGTCGGCATCGGACTCGCCTGTGCCGGTGGACACGAGGAGTCGGGCGACCGATCTGCCGAAGCGCGCGGACTCGAGCGGGGACTCGACCAGCGAGACCGGCCGATCGCTGGTCAGGCCGGACCAGCTCATGCCGCGGTGAGGGTCACGACCGCATCGATGACGTACTCGAGGTCGGCGTCGGACAGCGATGCGAACAGGGGCAGCCGCAGCAGTCGGGAGCTGACGTCGGTCGTGACGGGGCAACCACCGGCAGCCGTCCGCCCCACCTGCTCGCCGACCGGCGACTCGTGCAGCGGTACGTAGTGGAAGGGCGCCACGATCCCATGGCGTGACAGAGCCTCGATGAAGCGGGTGCGGTCGTCGTGGGTGGGCGCCAACAACGCGTAGACGTGAGCCGGATGGTCGCACTCATCGGGTACGACGGGCAGTCGGACGCCGTTGGCGGCGGCCCAACCGGCCAGCTGCTTGTGGTAGGTGTCCCAAATCTGTCCGCGCCGTTCCTGGATGGTGTTGAACGACTCCAGCTGCGCGGTCAGCATCGCGGCCAGGACGTCGGACGGAAGGTAGCTCGAGCCGACGTCCATCCAGCGGTACTTGTCCACCATGCCGCGGTAGAACTGGCTGCGGTTGGTGCCCTTCTCGCGGAGGATCTCGGCCCGGTCCACGAGGCTCTCGTCGTTGAGCACGAGGGCGCCCCCTTCGCCGCACGAGACGTTCTTGGTCGCATGGAAGCTCTGCGTCGCCAGCGGCGCCAACGAGCCGAGCGGGCGACCGCGGTAAGCGCCGCCCAGACCATGGGCATTGTCCTCCACGACCGTGATGCCGTGCCGCTGTGCGATCGCCCCGATCTCGTCCATCGCACACGCCACGCCGCCGTAGTGGACCACCACGATCGCTCGGGTCCGAGGCGTGATGGCCGCCTCCAGCAGGCGCTCGTCCAGGTTGAACGTGTCCTCCCTGATGTCGACGAAGACCGGCGTGGCTCCTCTCAGCACGAACGCGTTGGCCGTCGAGACGAAGGTGAACGACGGGAGGATCACCTCGTCGCCAGGCTTGATGTCCAGGAGGAGGGCCGTCATCTCGAGCGCATGCGTGCACGACGTCGTCAGAAGCGCCCTGCCGCCACCGACGAGGGCCTCGACCAGCCTCGTCGCTCGCCGCGTGAACGGCCCGTCGCCGCTGGTCAGACCGGACCGCAACGCCTCCAGCACGTAGAGCTCCTCGGCCGGTGCGACCCACGGAGTCGTGAAGGGAACCACACCACGCGCGCTCACGGCGCCCACCTTAGACGACGGCACTCGGACCGCCCTCGAGCAGCCTCACGAACCCCGCCTCGTCGAGGATCGGGACACCCAGCTCCTCGGCCTTCTCGGCCTTGGAGCCGGCGTTGTCACCGATGACGACGTAGGACGTCTTCTTCGACACCGATCCCGCCGCCTTGCCGCCGCGGCGGATGATCTCCTCCTTGGCGGAGTCGCGGGAGAAGTCGACCAGCGACCCGGTCACGACGACGGTCAGCCCCTCGAGGGTCCGCTCGACCGACTCGTCGCGCTCGTCGGCCATCGTCACACCCGCAGCCGCCCACCTGTCGACGATCTCGACGTGCCACGGCTCGCGGAACCACGCGATCAGCGAGTCGGCGATGACACCGCCGACGCCGTCGATCTCGGCCAGCCGGGCACGGGCCTGCAGAGCGGCCGCCGAGGCGCTGGCCACAGCGTCGCCGGCGTCGTGCGTGGCCTCGTCGGCATCGGGGTCCACGTCGGCCGACACCGCCTCGTCGGCCGCCCGGACGACCTCGCGCAGGGCGGCCATCGAGCCGAACTCGGTGGCGATCGCCCGCGCCGCCGTCGGGCCGACGTGGCGGATGGAGAGCGCCACGAGGACGCGCCAGAAGGGGACGGTCAGCCGCTCCTTCAGGTTGGCCAGCAGCTTCTCGCCGTTGGCGGTGAGCTGCGGGCCCTCCTCCCCCCTCTTGGGGGCGCGGGTGAAGAGCGGCGTACGACGCAGGGCGTCCGCATCGAGGTCGAAGATGTCACCCTCGTTGCGCAGCGCGCCCGACTCCAGCAGTGCGACGCAGGCCTCGTATCCCATGCCCTCGATGTCGAAGGCGCCGCGCCCGGCGACGTGGTTGACCCGCTCGGTGACCTGGGCCCGGCAGAACTGGTGGTTGGGGCAGCGCCGGTCCTTGTCGCCGGCCTTCTGCTCGACGAGCTCGGTGCCGCAGGCCGGGCAGGTGGTCGGCGGCACCCACTCCGGCAGTCCCTCGGGGCGCAGCGCCAGCACGGGCCCGAGGATCTCCGGGATCACGTCACCGGCCTTGCGCAGGACGACCGTGTCGCCGGGGCGGACGTCCTTGCGCGCCACCTCGTAGAAGTTGTGCAGCGTCGCCATCTCGACCGTCGACCCGGCCACCTTGACCGGCTCCATCGTGCCGTATGGCGTCACCCGACCGGTGCGGCCCGTGTTGACCTCGATGGACCGGAGCAGTGTGTTGACCTCCTCGGGCGGGTACTTGTAGGCGATCGCCCACCGCGGGGCACGAGAGGTCGACCCGAGCCGCCGCTGCAGCGCCACGTCGTCGACCTTGATTACGACGCCGTCGATCTCGTGGCTGAGCACCTCCGGGTCGTGCCGGTGCTCGGCGAAGTAGGCGATGTAGTCCTCGACCGACGTGATGTCGGGGAGCACCTTGACCAGCGACGAGACCGGCAGGCCCCAGGCGGCGAGCGCGGCGTAGGAGCCCGACTGGGACCTGGGCTCGAAGCCGACGCGCGCGCCGGTGCCGTGGCAGGTCATCGACAGCCGGCGGGTGGCCGTGACCGACGGGTCCTTCTGGCGCAGCGATCCGGCGGCGGTGTTGCGGGCGTTGGCGTAGAGCGGCTTGCCGGCCGCGGCCTGCTCGGCGTTGATCTCCTCGAAGCGCTTGGTCGGGAGGTAGACCTCGCCGCGCACCTCGATCCGGTCGGGGACAGGGAACTCCTTGGTCCCCGTCAGGCGGGCCGGGATCGACTCGATCGTCAGCACGTTGGGGGTGACGTCCTCCCCCGTCGTCCCGTCGCCGCGGGTGAGCGCCCGGGTGAGCCGACCCCCTTCGTAGAGCAGGTTGATCGCGAGGCCGTCGAACTTCACCTCGCAGAGCAGGTCCGGCGACCCGCCGCCGACGTCGCGGACCACGCGCGCGTGCCACGCCTCGACCTCGTCCACCGAGAACGCGTTGTCGAGGCTCTCCATGCGCTGCAGGTGCTGGTAGGAGGCGAAGGTGGTGCCCTCGTACGCAGCCTTGCCCATCACCCGCTGGGTCGGCGACTCGGGCGTCACCAGCTCGGGGAACTGCGCCTCCAGGTCTTGCAGCCGACGCAACAGCGCGTCGTAGTCGGCGTCGCTGAGCGGGGAGGAGCCGTCGCGGTAGTAGGCGTCCGAGGCCGCCTCGACCCGGGCGGCCAGGTCGGCGTGGAGGGTGGCCGGGCTCTCAGTGCTCTCAGTGCTCTCAGGGCGCTCGGCGCTCACGTCGCTCATGGAGGACATCTTGCCGCGAGCCGCCGACAACGCGCGCACAGGTCGGCCGTCCCCCGGACCGCGCCGGGGGACGGCCGTGCTGCTCAGGACTGCTCAGGGCTGATCAGGCGGTGATGGCGTCGGTGTTGCTGCCTGCCGACAGCTGATCGCTACCGGTCCTGACCTCGATCCTGCGCGGCTTGGCCCGCTCGGCGACGGGGATCGTCAGCCGCAGCACGCCGGCGTCGTAGCTCGCGTCGACCTGCTGGAGGTCGAGGTTGTCACCGAGGACGAGCTGCCTGCTGAAGAGGCCCTTCGGCCGCTCGGACGCGAGCGGCTCCCAGTCGCCGCTTCTCGCCGGGCGCTCGGCCCTGACCGTGAGGACGTTGCGCTCGACGTCGATGTCGAGTGTGTCCGGTGCGACGCCGGGCAGGTCGAACTCGACGACGAAGCGGTCGCCCTCACGCCAGGCGTCCATCGGCATGATCGCCGGGCGCGACGTGGAGCCGGTGCCCAGGAGCTGCTGGGCGAGCCGGTCGAAGTCGCGGAAGGGGTCGGTACGCATCAACATGGTTCACCTCCGATAGTCGTTCGGTCGTGACCCGGTCCGGGTCATCAACTGTTCATTTAGCACCGGGAACAGCCGGCTTCAAGGTGTCGTTGGAGACGTCGTACGCCGGGCTCGGAACCGGACGCGGAGATCCTCGAAGAAAACTCGCTTTCGCGGGAATGAAACGACGGCGTACCATCGTTCGACGGTGAAACGAAACTGTTTCGTTCTACGAAGTCGATGACTGGAGCACCCCCGATGAACCTGGCCCGAGCCCTGGGCAAGCACCGCCCTCGCGTCGAGGGCGACCGCGAGCTCGAGATCCTCGAGGCGACGCTGGCGACCCTCGGTGAGGTCGGCTACGACCGGCTCACCATGGACGCCGTCGCCACGCGGGCGAAGGCCTCGAAGGCGACCCTCTACCGGCGCTGGTCGAGCAAGGCCAACCTCGTCGTCGACGCGCTGGCCCACTCCAAGGGTCCGCACGAGTTCCCCGACACCGGCAGCCTGCGCGGCGATCTCGAGGCCGGCTTCTGCGGGATGGGCGGGCTCACCGACCCCGACGCGGTCGCCGTGTTCAGCAGCGTCCTGACCGCCATCCAGCGTGACCCGGAGTTCGCCGAGCAGTTCCGCGCGCGGTTCGTCGCGGAGAAGCTCGCGCTCTCGCGGGCCCCGTGGGAGCGGGCCAAGGCGCGCGGCGAGCTGCGCGACGACATCGACCTCGACCTCATCGAGCCGGCCTTGGCCGGCATCGTCCTCCACCGCGTCTTCGTCATGGGCCAGCTGCCCGACGAGGACCTGATCACGAGGGTGCTCGACCAGATCATCCTCCCCGCGGCCGGCGTCGACCCGACGCGCGACTGACCCCTTTCCCCACAAGGACGCAAGGAACCGGCATGACGAGTATCGAAGCGACAGACCCGCCCATCGAAGAAGCGGGCACCACCAACGGCCACCGGAACCTCGGCCTGGCCCTGACCCTCATCCTGGTCGCGCAGCTGATGGTCGTGCTCGACGCCACCATCGCCAACATCGCGCTCCCCTACATCGGCCAGGACCTGGAGATCTCCCAGGCCAACCTGACCTGGATCGTCACCGGCTACTCGCTCGCCTTCGGCGGGCTGCTGCTGCTCGGTGGGCGGCTCGGCGACCTCTACGGCCGGCGCAGGATGTTCATGACCGGCCTCGCGACCTTCGCGGTGGCGTCCCTGCTGGGCGGTATCGCCCAGAACGAGGCGCTCCTGCTCGGCGCCCGAGGCCTGCAGGGCCTCGGCGCCGCGCTCGCCGCTCCCGCCGCCCTGGCGCTGATCACCACGACGTTCCCTGCCGGACCGCAGCGCAACCGCGCGTTCGCCATGTACGGCGCCATGTCCGGTGCGGGCGCCGCGGTCGGCCTCATCCTCGGTGGCTGGCTCACCGGCCTGGACAGCTTCCTCGGCCTCGACGTCGACGGCTGGCGGCTCACCTTCCTCATCAACGTCCCGATCGGTCTGGTCGCGGCCGCGCTCGCTCCGCGAGTGCTGGCCGAGTCCGAGTCCCACCCGGGCCAGATGGACATCCCCGGTGCGATCACCGGCACGCTCGGCCTGCTCGGCGTCGTCTTCGGGCTGACCCGCGCCGGCTCGGCCGACTACGGCTGGGGCGCGGGCCAGACCATCGGGTCCCTCGTGGCCGGTGTGCTCCTGCTGATTGCGTTCGCGGTCATCGAGTCGCGGGTGGAGCACCCGCTGCTGCCGATCCGCATCTTCGCCAACCGCACCCGTGCGACCAGTTTCGTGGCCATGATGATCGCTCCGGCCGCCATGTTCGCGATGTTCTACTTCCTGAGCCTGTTCATCCAGCAGCTGGTGGGCTACAGCCCGCTGCGGGCCGGCTTCGCGTTCCTGCCGTTCTCGGTGGGCGTCGTGGCGGGCGCGACGGTCTCCTCCAAGCTGGTGGCCAAGATCGACGCTCGCTACATCGCGGGCACCGGGACGCTGCTCGCCGCGATCGCGCTCTTCGCGTTCTCGCGTCTCTCGGTGGACGACTCCCCGTCGGGCGTGCTGGCGGCGGTGGCGAACGGCTCCACCGCCGGTGCTGACGTCAACTACTGGACCCAGGTTTTCCCGTTCGTCGTGCTGATGTCGGTCGGCATGGGCATGGTGTTCGTGTCGCTCATGCTGACGGCCGTCCACCACGTGCGGGCCGAGGACTCCGGCGTCGGCTCGGGCGTGCTCAACACGATGCAGCAGGTCGGCGGTGCGCTCGGTCTCGCGACGCTGAGCACCGTGGCCCTGCACTTCACCAACGGCCGCACCGCAGAGGTGGCGCCGGCACTCGCGAAGGGCCTCACGCAGGCGGGCATCGACCCGTCGGCGACGGTGCCCGGGACCGATGTCACCTACCTGCAGGGGTCGGTCTTCCAGGCCACCTTCACGGAGGGCGCGACCCACGCGTTCTTCGCCGGCAGCCTGATGATGCTCGCGACCTCCGCGATCATCTGGATCTTCCTCAACGTCAAGCACACCGAGCTGGCCACCGACGGCCCGGAGGCGCCCGTCCACGTCGGCTGACCCGGCGACGTGACACCGGCAGCCTGACGGCGCGCACGAGCCCCGCGACCCGAACGGGTCGCGGGGCTCCTGCGTCTCAGACCGCGGCGCCGACCAGGGCGCTCTCGATAGCGCCGACGAACGCGGGCAGGTCGTCGGGCTTGCGACTGGTGATGAGGTGGCCGTCGACCACGACGTCCTCGTCCACCCACTCGGCGCCGGCGTTGCGCAGGTCGTCGGCCAGGCTCTGCCAGCTGGTGACGCGACGGCCCTTGGCGCGGCCCGCCGAGATCAGCAGCCACGGCCCGTGGCAGATGATCGCCAGCGGCTTGCCGGCCTCGTCGGTCTCGCGCAGGATCCGCTGGGCGGTCTCGTCCATGCGCAGGTGGTCCGCGTTGACCGACCCGCCGGGAACCACGAGCGCGTCGATGGCGTCGACCTCCACGTCGTCGTACGAGCCGTCGACCTCGACCTTCTGGGTCGGGTTGACGTCGCCCTGCGTCGCCTGGATCGGCTCTCCATCGGCGCTGTAGACCTTGACCGTCGCGCCGGCCCTACGCAGCTCGTCGCGCGGGACGACGAGCTCAGGCTCCTCGAAGTAGTCGCCGGCGATGATCGCGACGTTCTTTCCACTCAGGTCGGACACGTTTCCTCCTCGGGTCGCTGGAGGTGGCCCGGTAGCCGGTCCGTGGCCGGCCCATCCCTGCGGGAGGTCGTCTCCGGCCCGAGGCTCGAGCGGTCAGTCCCTGCGCTCGGCGACGCCGCCGCCCACCGACGCGGCGCTGCTCCGGGCCAGCGCCAGGGCCTGTCGCGCCCACGCCCACGTGGCGCCGGCCAGACCGCAGGTGGGCGTGACCACGAGGCGGTCGCCGACGTCGTCGGGGTCGAGGCCCACCATGTCGAGCCAGCGCAGCACCCGCTCGACGACGACCGTGTCGGTGATCGGCTGAGCCGGCTCCAGGGACGGTACGACGCCCAGCGCGACGGTCTCCCCCGCCTCGAGCGCCTCCGCGAGCGTCTCGTGGTCGGCGGCGCCGAGCAGGCCCAGGTCGACGGCGAGGCCCTTCGCGCCGGCGCCGCGCAGCAGCCCCAGCGGAGTGCCGGGCGCACACGAGTGCACCCACGGCTCGGCGCCCTCCTCGGCGACCGCCGAGAGCACCCACTCGAGCGCTGTGGAGGCCTCGGGGGCGTCGACCGAGCGGTGGCGCCCGAAGCCGGACGCGGTCGGGACGCGGCCGGCCAGGACGGCAGCCAGCCCCGGTTCGTCGACCTGCACGATCAGCCGAGTGACAGCGGGGAGGCGTCGACGGATGTCGCGGACGTGCTCCCGCACACCTTCAGCGAGCGCCTGCGCCAGCTCACGACGAGCGCCGTGGTCGGCGAGGATGCGGTCGCCGCGCGGCCGCTCGACGGTCGCCGCGAGCGTCCAGGGCCCGGCGACCTGCATCTTGAAAGCCCCGCCGTAGCCCTGGGTCAGCTCCTCGACCATGTCGAGGTCCTGCGCCAGCAGGCTGCGCGCGCGGCGGTGGTCCAAGCCGGACGACCCGCTGGAGCCCGTGAGCCGCCAGCCGGCCGGCTGCAGGTCGGCGTCGAGGCCGGTGACGACGGCCAGCGTCCGGCCGGTCAGGTCGGCGATCGCGCCGCGCGCGGGCAGCTCCGGCGCGTGCGGGAGGTCCGGGACCTCCCCGAGCACGACCTTGAACGCCTCGCGGCCGGACTCCCCCGGCAGCGAGCCGATCCCCGTCGCGATCATCGGGCGGCGTCCGCGACCCGACGCGTCGCCGCGATCGTGGCCGAGCCGACGACCCGCGTGCCGTCGTACAGCACCGCCGCCTGGCCCGGCGCGATGCCGTAGGCAGGCTCGAGCAGCTCGATCTCCACGGTGGTCTCGCGACGGCCGTGGCCGGCCTCCTCGACCGCCGGGTGCACCGCGACCCGGCAGCGGTGCTCCTGCCCGTGGGCGCGCAGCTGGACGGTGCCCTCGAGCGTGGTCGGCGCCGTGCCGGCCCAGCGCGGGCGGACGCCGCTGACGTGGGTGACGGCGAGGTGCTCGCGCGGGCCGACGGTGACCGTGCCGGAGACCGGCTCGATGTCGAGCACGAACCGCGGCCTCCCGTCGGCTGCCGGCTGCCCGAGCCGGAGCCCGCGCCGCTGGCCGATCGTGAAGGCCGTCGTCCCCGAATGCCGGCCCACCTCGACACCGGCCTCGTCGACGATCGCGCCCTCGGTGTTCGGCATCCGGTCCCCCAGCTTCTCCCGGAGCCAGCCGGCGTTGTCGCCGTCGGCGACGAAGCAGATGTCGTGGCTGTCCGGCTTGTCGGCGACGAGCAGCCCGCGCCGCGCCGCCTCCTCGCGCACCTGCGGCTTCGGGGTGTCGCCGAGCGGGAAGAGCGAGTGCCGCAGCTGCTCCTGGGTCAGCACGCCCAGGACGTAGGACTGGTCCTTCGCGGCGTCGGCGGAGCGGTGCAGCTCGACCCCGTCGGGACCGTCGTGGAGCACGGCGTAGTGGCCGGTCGCCACAGCGTCGAAGCCGAGCGCGAGCGCGCGGTCGAGCACGGCGGCGAACTTGATCTTCTCGTTGCAGCGCAGGCAGGGGTTGGGGGTCCGACCCGATGCGTACTCGGACATGAAGTCCTCGACGACGTCCTCGTGGAACCGGTCGGAGAGGTCCCACACGTAGAACGGGATGCCGATGACGTCGGCCGCCCGGCGGGCGTCGTTGGCGTCCTCGATCGTGCAGCAGCCGCGGGCCCCCGAGCGGTAGGACGCGGGGTTGCGCGAGAGCGCCAGGTGGATGCCGGTCACGTCGTGCCCGGCCTCGACCGCGCGGGCGGCGGCGGCGGCCGAGTCCACGCCGCCGGACATGGCGGCGATGACCCTCACCGGGACGCCAGCCTGGCCCGCTCGACGCACGGCCCGATCGCCTCGACCAGCGCGTCGACGTCGGCCCGGGTCGAGGTGTGACCCAGCGAGAACCGGAGCGACGAGCGCGCCTGCGCGTCGGTCCGGCCCATGGCGAGCAGGACGTGCGACGGCTGCGGGACGCCAGCCGAGCAGGCCGAGCCGGTCGAGCACTCGATCCCGCGGGCGTCGAGCAGCATGAGCAGCGAGTCGCCCTCGCAGCCGGGGAAGGAGAAGTGCGCGTTGCCGGGCAGGCGCTCGGCGCCCGCAGGCGGCCCGTTGAGGAACGCGTCGGGCACCACCGACAGCACGCCGCGGACCAGCTCGTCGCGCAGCGCGCCGACCTGGGCGGCGTACGACGCCTGCTCCTTGACCGCCAGCTCGACCGCCGCCGCGAAGCCGGCGATGGCGGGCGCGTCGATGGTGCCGCTGCGGATGTCGCGCTCCTGCCCGCCGCCGTGCACGAGCGCGGTGACCGGCAGCTCGCGGCGGGCCACGAGCGCGCCGACACCGTAGGGGCCGCCGACCTTGTGGCCGGTCAGCGACAGCGCGTCGACGCCCGATCCGGCGAACGAGACCGGAACGGTCCCCACCGCCTGGACGGCGTCGGTGTGCACCGGGATGCCGTGCTCGCCGGCGAGCCGGACGACGTCGGCGACCGGCTGGAGCGCCCCGACCTCGTTGTTGGCCCACATCACCGAGACGAGCGCGACCGACTCCGGCTCGCGGGCGATGGCCTGCTCCAGCGCGTGGACGTCGAGGCGACCGGCCTCGTCGACCGGCAGGAGCTCGACCTTCGCGCCCTCGCGCGCCTCCAACCACTGCAGTGGGTCGAGGACCGCGTGGTGCTCGACGGAGGTGGCGAGGATGCGCACGCGGCGCGGGTCCTCGGCCCGGCGGGACCAGTAGACGCCCTTGACCGCGAGGTTGTCGGCCTCCGTGCCGCCCGAGGTGAAGACCACCTCGCCGGGCCGGCAGTCCAGCGCCTGGGCGATGGTCTCGCGGGACTCCTCGACCACGCGGCGTGCGCGCCGGCCGGAGGCGTGCAGCGACGACGCGTTGCCGACCTCGAGCAGGTGGGTCGTCATCGCCTCCACGGCCGCCGGCGCCATGGGCGTGGTGGCGGCGTGGTCGAGGTAGACGACGGGAGTCTCGGAGGCGGTCATGTCATCCTCCAGGGTACGGCGGCACACCCGGGAGCAACGAACCAGGCGGCCCGGGCGGCGACGCAGGGTCGCGTCAGAGCAGCACGAGGTCGTCGCGGTGGACGACCTCTCGGGCGTACGCCGCCCCGAGGTCCGCCTCGAGCTCCTGGCTGGACCGCCCGACGAGCTGCGGGATCTCGTCGACGTCGTAGGCGACCAGGCCGCGTGCGACCACAGCGCCGTCGGGGCCGACCAGGTCGACCGGGTCCCCGGCGTGGAACCCGCCCGAGGCGCCCGTGACGCCGGCCGCGAGCAGCGACGCGCCGCGGTCCGTGAGAGCGCGGACGGCGCCCGCATCGATGGTGACGGACCCGGCCGGCTCGGTGGCGTGCGCGAGCCACAGGAGTCGGGTGCGCTGGCGTCGCCCGGTCGCGTGGAAGAGCGTCCCGGTCGACTCGCCGGCCAGTGCGGCGGCGGCCTCCTCGGCCGACGTCAGCACGACCGGGATGCCGGCCTCGACGGCGATGCGGGCGGCGTCGAGCTTGGTCACCATGCCGCCCGTGCCGACACCTGCCTTGCCGGCCTTGCCGACGACGACGCCGTCGAGCTCGGAGAGGGCGGTGACCTCCTCGATCCGGCGAGCGCCCGGGGTCGTCGGCGGGGCGTCGTAGAGCCCGTCCACGTCGCTGAGCAGGACCAGCAGGTCGGCGTGGACCAGGTGCGCGACGAGCGCGGCGAGCCGGTCGTTGTCGCCGAACCGGATCTCGGAGGTGGCCACGGTGTCGTTCTCGTTGACGATCGGCAGGACGCCGAGCTCGAGCAGCTTGCCGAGGGTCGCCAGGGCGTTGCGGTAGTGGCTGCGCCGGGTCACGTCGTCGACCGTGAGCAGGACCTGTCCGGCGGTGAGGCCGTGCCGGGCCAGCTCCTCGGTGTAGCGGTGGACGAGCAGCCCCTGCCCGACGCTGGCCGCCGCCTGCTGCGCGGCGAGTGCCCTGGGACGCTTCGTGAGCCCGAGCGGGGCGAGCCCGGCGGCGATGGCGCCGGAGGAGACCAGGACGACCTCGGTGCCGCGCTTGCGCGCCTCGCCGAGGGCGTCGACCAGGGCCGAGACGCGCTCGGGGTCGATGCCGCCGGCGGCGGTCGTCAGTGACGAGGAGCCGACCTTGACGACGATGCGCTTCGCGTCGAGGACCGGCCGCCTCATGAGTCCGGGTCGCTCTCGGACAGGTCGAAGTGGTCCGGGTCCTCCTTGGAGCCGATCTCGTAGGACATCGGCCCGCTGGGTGCCTGCGCGGCGCGGTCGAGCCGGCGCGCGACGTCGGCGCGGGTCTCCCCCTCCTCGCGATCGTCCATCGCCTCGTCGATCTCGCGACGCCGCTGGGCGGCCGGGCGGTCCTCGCGCAGTCGCTGGTCCTCGCCCCGACGACCGAGCATCTCGGCGCCGGTCTCGATGGAGGGACGGAAGTCGAAGACGACCGAGTTCTCCGGCGAGCCGATGATGACGGTGTCGCCCTCCTCGGCGCCCAGCTTCGCCAGCCGCTGCTCGACACCGAGGCGGTTGAGCCGGTCGGCGAGGTAGCCGACGGCCTCCTCGTTGCCGAAGTCGGTCTGTCGCACCCAGCGCTCGGGCTTGACGCCGCGGACGACGTAGCCGTCCTTGGTCTCGGTGACGGTGAACTCGTCGCCGCCGTCGGCGCTGCCGGGGCGCAGCACGATCCTCTTGGCCTCGACCGCCGGCTTCTCCTTGCGGGCCGCGCTGACCAGCTCGGCCATCGCGAAGATCAGCTCACGGGTCCCCTCGCCGCTCGCGGCGGAGATCGGGAAGACGCGGTAGCCCTGCGCCTCGATGTCGGCGGCGGTCATGTCGGCGATGTCGCGCCCGTCGGGTACGTCGACCTTGTTGAGCGCCACCAGACGCGGCCGGTCCTCGAGGCCGCCGTAGCGGGCCAGCTCGCGCTCGATGACCACGAGGTCGTCGACGGGGTTGCGGCCGGGCTCGATGGAGGCCGTGTCGACGACGTGCACGATCGCCGCGCACCGCTCGATGTGACGCAGGAACTCGTGGCCGAGCCCGCGACCGTCGGACGCACCCTCGATCAGGCCGGGCACGTCGGCGACGGTGAACGTGATGTCGCCGCCGCGGACGACGCCGAGGTTGGGAACGAGCGTGGTGAAGGGGTAGTCGGCGATCTTCGGCCGCGCCCGCGAGATCGAGGCGATCAGCGAGGACTTGCCGGCGCTGGGGAAGCCGACCAGGCCGATGTCGGCGACGACCTTGAGCTCCAGGCCGATCTCCAGCTCGTCGCCGGGCTCGCCGAGGAGGGCGAAGCCGGGCGCCTTCCGCTTGGCGCTCGCCAGCGCCGCGTTGCCGAGGCCACCCCGACCGCCCTCGGCGACGACGAGCTCGGTGCCCGGCCCGACCATGTCGGCGAGCACGTTGCCCTGCGCGTCCGTGACGACGGTGCCGTCCGGCACCGGCAGGACGAGGTCGGCGCCGTGGGCGCCGTTGCGGTGGGCGCCGGCACCCTGGCCGCCGTTGGTGGCCGCACGCTTGGGGCTGTGGTGGTAGTCGATGAGAGTGGTGATGTCGGGGTCGACGCGCAGGATCACCGATCCGCCCGGGCCGCCGTTGCCGCCGTCGGGCCCGCCGAGCGGCTTGAACTTCTCGCGGTGCACCGACGCGACGCCGTTGCCACCGCGTCCGGCGCGGACGTGCAGTCGCACGCGGTCGACGAAGGTGGGCACTGCCATGGGATCAGTCTCTCGGATAGAACTCAGATGGAAATGGTCGAAGGGCGCCCCGGGTGAGGGACGCCCTTCGGTGAAGCTCTCGCACTGCTCGGCACCTGCCGTCAGCACGGACCTGCAGTCTGTTCGGCGCTCAGGCCCCGGGAACGATGTTGACGACCCGGCGACCGCGACGGGTGCCGAACTCGACGGCACCGGCGGCGAGGGCGAACAGCGTGTCGTCGCCACCACGGCCGACGTTGTTGCCCGGGTGGAAGTGCGTGCCGCGCTGGCGGACGATGATCTCACCCGCGTTGACGACCTGGCCGCCGAAGCGCTTCACGCCGAGACGCTGGGAGTTGGAGTCGCGGCCGTTCTTGGTGGACGCCGCACCCTTCTTGTGTGCCATCTCTTCAGTCCTTCAGTGTGATGAGGGTCGACGCCGGTCAGGCGTTGATCGCGGTGACCTTGACCTGGGTGTACTTCTGACGGTGACCCTGGCGCTTCTTGTAGCCGGTCTTGTTCTTGTACTTCTGGATGATGATCTTCGGGCCCTTGGTGCCACCGAGGACCTCGGCGGTGACGGAGGCCTTGTCCAGACCGGTCGAGCTGACGTTCTCGCCGTCGACGACGAGCACCACGGGCAGCGTGACGGACTCGCCGACGCCGGTCGCGATCTGGTCGATCTCGATGACGTCGCCGACGGCAACCTTCTGCTGGGTGCTGCCAGCCTTCACGATCGCGTACACCGCGGTCTCCTTCATCCTGCAAGCGTTGAGTCTGGGTCGCGGCACGCCTCACCCCTCGTGCGGGACGGGGTGGGATGCCGGGCGATTCGGTGCTCGGCGAGCGAGTCGTGAACACCGAGGGTCAATACTACGGATCCCCTCCTGCCCGCGCAAAACCACGACGCAGGAGGGTCCGGGAAGGCTCAGCGCTTGCGCGCGCCCTTCCTCTTCACGGGCACGTGGTCGATGTGCTCCTCCTCGCCGTGGGCCTCCGCAGCCTCACCGCTCGGCGTCGCCTCGGAGTCTGGTACGGCGTCCGCGCCGGTGTGCACCACCGTGCGGCTCGCTCCCCGGCGGGTCCGGGTGACCACCTTCGGCGGCTCGGGAGCCTCGGCGACGGCGACGGGTGCTGCGACGGGTGCTGCGACGGGCTCCGGCGCGGCGGCCTCGACGATGGTGCCCGCACCGGTCGAGACGACCGGACGGCTGGCGCCGCGGCGCGAACGGGTCCGCGTGACGACCTTGGGCGTCTCCGGCTCGGGGGCCGCGGGCGGCGGGGTCACCTGGACGTCGGTGCCGATCGGCGCCTGGATGGCCGGGGCGACGTCCTGGTCCTCGTCCTGGTCCTCGTCGGTCCCGTCGATCGCCTCGGTGGGCTCACCGGCAATGTCCTCAGCCTCGTGCCGCGGCATCTGGGCGATGTCCTTCGGCGACGGCACGGCCGACTTCGGGGTCTCGGCGGCCTCCTCGTCGTTGGTGCGGCCTCGACCGCCACGCCGGCGACCGCGGCGACCGCCGCTCTCCTCGGGAGCGACCACACCGGAGCCGCCGGACTCGACGGGGTGGTCGTGGATGACCACACCCCGGCCCTGGCAGTGGGTGCAGGTCTCGGAGAAGGCCTCGACCAGGCCGGTGCCGATCCGCTTGCGGGTCATCTGGACCAGGCCCAGCGAGGTGACCTCGGCGACCTGGTGGCGGGTCCGGTCACGGCCCAGGCACTCGACCAGGCGACGCAGGACGAGGTCGCGGTTGGACTCCAGCACCATGTCGATGAAGTCGACGACGATGATGCCGCCGATGTCGCGGAGCCGGAGCTGGCGGACGATCTCCTCGGCCGCCTCCAGGTTGTTCTTGGTGACGGTCTCCTCGAGGTTGCCGCCCGACCCGGTGAACTTGCCGGTGTTGACGTCGACGACGGTCATCGCCTCGGTCCGGTCGATGATGAGCGAGCCGCCGGAGGGCAGCCAGACCTTGCGGTCGAGGCCCTTGGCGATCTGCTCCTCGACGCGGTAGGTCGCGAACAGGTCCTTGCCGCCGGCCGGGTCGTACTTCTCGACGCGATCGGACAGGTCGGGCGCCACGTGGTCGACGTACGACTTGACGGTGTCCCAAGCCTCGTCGCCCTGGACGACGAGCTTGGCGAAGTCCTCGGTGAAGAGGTCGCGCACGACCTTGAGGGTGAGGTCCGGCTCGCCGTAGAGGAGCTGCGGGGCGCTGCCCTTCGACTTCGCCTCGATGTCCTCCCAGCGGGCCTTGAGCCGCTCGACGTCGCGGGTCAGCTCGTCCTCGCTGGCGCCCTCGGCGGCCGTGCGGACGATGACGCCGGCCGTGTCCGGGACGATCTCGCGGAGCAGCGACTTGAGCCGGTTGCGCTCGGTGTCGGGCAGCTTGCGCGAGATGCCGCTCGTGGTGCCGTCGGGCACGTAGACGAGGAAGCGGCCGGCGAGGGAGATCTGCGACGTGAGCCGGGCGCCCTTGTGGCCGATGGGGTCCTTGGTGACCTGGACCAGGACGGTCTGGCCGCTGGACAGGACCGACTCGATCTTGCGCTGCTGGCCCTCCTTGTGGCCGAGCGCGGCCCAGTTGACCTCGCCGGCGTAGAGCACGGCGTTGCGACCCTTGCCGATGTCGATGAACGCGGCCTCCATCGACGGCAGGACGTTCTGCACCCTGCCGAGGTAGATGTTGCCGATCAGTGACGTCTGGGACTCGCGGGCGACGTAGTGCTCGACGAGGACCTTGTCCTCGAGCACGCCGATCTGGATGAGGTCCTCGCGCTGGCGGATGACCATGACCCGCTCGACCGACTCGCGACGGGCCAGGAACTCGGCCTCGCTCACGATCGGGGCGCGGCGGCGGCCGGCCTCGCGGCCCTCGCGGCGGCGCTGCTTCTTGGCCTCGAGCCGGGTCGAGCCGGAGACGGCGGTGATCTGCTGCTCGAGCGGCTTGGACTCGCGCACCCGGGTGACGGTGTTCGGCGGGTTGTCGCCGTTGTCGCCCTCGTCGCTCGTACGACGACGCCGGCGGCGGCGCCGCGACGAGCCGCCCTCGGCGGAGGACTCGTCGGTCTCGTCAGCCTCGTCGGCGGTGTCGGAGTCCTCGTCGTCGGAGTCGGTGGACTCGGCGCCGTCCTCGTTGCCGCCGGACTTGCGGCGACGACGGCCGCCGCGACGGCGACGGCGACGCGACGGCGTACCGTCCTCCGACTCGTCGGAGTCCTGGTCCTGGTCCTGGTCCTGGTCCTCGTCCAGCTCGACGTCCGCGACGGCGGCCTCGGCCGCCTCGTCGGTCGCCGGGACCTCCAGGTCCTCCTCGACGAGCTCCTCGTCGGCGGGCTCCTCGACCGGCTCGACGGGCTCGGCGGCGGGAGCCTTCTTCCGGGCGGCGCGCTTGCGCGGCGTGCGGGCCGCCTGGGGTGCCTGGAAGAGGACGCCGGGTGCCGCGGGCGCCTCTGCCTCTGCCCCGGCCCCAGCGGCGGGCGCCTCGGGCTCGCCGGCGGGCTCCTCCGCGGGAGCGGCGGCCTTCTTGGCTGCGGTCTTGCGCGGGGTGGACCTGGTCGCGGCCTTCTTCGCGGTCCGCTTGGCGGCCGTCTTCTTCGCCGGCTCTGCGGTCTCACTGCCCTCGGTGGTCTCCGAGGAAGCGGGCGTCACGGCGTCGAGAGGCAGCGCCTCGTCGGCGGCGGGCGCAGCGGCCTTCTTGGCGGTGCGCCGGGCCGTCGTCCGCTTGGCGGGCGCGGTCTCGCCCGACTCGGGCGCGCTCGCCCCGGTCTCACCGGCCTCGGCGCTCGCCGTCTTCGCGGGGGCCTTCTTGGCGGCCGTCCGCTTGGTGGCGGTGGCCTTCTTGGCCGGAGCGGCCTTCTTCGCTGCGGTCTTCCTCGCGGCGGCCTTCTTCGCGGGCCGCGCAGCAGCGTCCGGGTTGTCCCCCGCTGCCTCGGCCGCGTTCTGGGTGTTGTCGATGGTGGGCTCGTCAGCCATGTGCTGCTCCTCGGCCGGCCGCACTGTGCGCGGCGGGCAGGTCCGACGTCGGTCGACCACGTTTCTCGGGTCGTCAACCGACGCAAAAGCTTGTCAGTGGCGGCGATTCGTCCCGCGTGTGCGTCGATGCCGGCACCTGCCGCGCGCCTGCCGCGGTCGCTCGCCCGGCATGGTCGCTGTCACCGACCACCGAGCCGCGTCGCGGCGTGACACGAGGAGTGTCGCCATCGTGTCGGGCCGCCGCTCCTTGGGTGGGAGCCCGGTCCGACGGATGATTCGTCGAGTCGATCACCGGCCGGTGCACGCACCGACTCTCATGGTCGACCGTGGCCGAGTATCGCACACGACACACCGGAAACCCGCGACGGCGCGAAGGGCGCGCGGGTGGCGCGGCGGACCCTCGGCGTGTTCGGGCCACGCGGGCGGCGTGCCCAACGGGTCGGCGCGGTCGGTCAGTGCAGCGGGTCGCCGATCGTCGCCGCCGCCTCGTCGAACGGGCCCTGCGCGAGGCGGGTCAGGAGGGCGAGGCCACCGTGCTCGGGGCCGACCTTGAGGCCGCCGGCCGCGGTGAGGCCGGCGATCACGTCGTCGGGGCGCACCGCCGGCGTCCCGTGCCGCAGCAGAAGCCGCAGCCGGCTCCCCGATCCGCTGGCCTCCGCCTCGAGCGACACCACCGCACCGCGGGCGTCGAACTGGCGCAGGCCCTTCTTCGTCATCCGCTCCACGAGCACCTCGCCGGCGGCGAGGAAGGCGGCGACCGCACCGGCCGCCTCGTCGTACGACGCCTGCAGGTCGATGAGCCACGAGCTGGCCTCGAGCCGGTCGGCCAGGGAGCCGCCCGGGGACTCGACGACCTCGAGCACGTCGAGGCCGTCGGGCAGGGCCTCCTCCAGCGCGGCCTTCACCGCGTCGGCGTCGACGACCTCGGCCAGGCCGATCTCGACGTACTCCGCCTCGCTGGCTGCCCCCGTCGGAGCAGCACCGGCGTAGGAGATGCGCGGGTGCGGGTTGAAGCCGCTCGAGTAGGCCATCGGCAACCGCACGCGGACCAGCGCGCGCTCGAAGGCGCGCGAGAAGTCGCGGTGGCTGGTGAAGCGCAGCCGGCCCCGCTTGGCGTAGCGGATCCGCAGCCGCTGGACGGGTGGGGCCTGCTGCTCGGGCTGCTGTCGCACATGGAAAGGCTAGGCGTCGGTTCCCGGCCCGGCCGATTCGGGAAGAACCCAGTGACACGTCGGGGAGGCCCGGTGGCAGGATTCGAGGGTGACTCGCCGCTCGTCAGCCGTCGTACTCATCGCCATCCTGCTGCTGGCGGTCAACCTGCGGCCCACCGCCGTCAGTGTCGGGCCGGTCCTCGAGGAGGTCGAGCACGGCCTCCACATGGGGGCGACGATGACGGGCCTGCTCACCTCGCTGCCGGTCCTCGCGTTCGCGCTCTTCGGGTCCGTCGCGCCGCTCCTCGCGCGCCGCTTCGGCATCCACCGGGTGACGCTGCTCGCCCTCTTCGCCGTCGCCATCGGGCTGTTCGCGAGGGCGCTGGCCGATGACGAGGTCGTCTTCCTCGGCCTGTCCATGCTCGCCCTCGCCGGCATGGCGCTCGCCAACGTGCTGCTCCCCTCGCTGGTCAAGCTGCACTTCCCTGACCAGGTCGGCCGGGTGACCGCGCTCTACACGACGCTGCTCGCGGTCGGCCTGACGCTGGCGCTGACGCTCACCGTCCCCGTCTCCCACGCCGGAGGCGGCTGGCGCACGGGGCTCGGTGTCTGGGCGCTCGTCGCGGTTGTCGCCGCGATCCCGTGGCTGCCGATGGTCGCGCACGACCAGTCGGTCGACGTCGGACCGCACAACGTCGGCTTCCTCGAGGTGGTCCGGACGCCGATCGGCGTCGCGATGATCTTCTTCTTCGGCCTGCAGTCGCTCCAGGCGTACGTCGTCTTCGGATGGTTCGCGACGCTGTGGCGGGACGCCGGGTTCTCCGCGGCCGAGGCGGGCCTGCTGGTCGGGCTGCTCGCCGCGGTCTCGATCCCGCTCTCCCTGTGGGCGCCGGCCGCCCTGGCGCGCAGCGCCCGCCCGAGGAGCATCCTGCTCTTCTTCATGCTCTGCTACCCCGTCGGCTATCTCGCGCTGCTGATCGCCCCGCACGGGCTCGCCGTGCCCGCCGCGCTGCTGATCGGGACGGGCGCGGTCACGTTCCCGCTGGTCCTGGTGATGATCAACATGCGTTCCCGCACGCCGGCCGGGACCGCCGCCCTCTCGAGCGTCACCCAGTCGCTGGGCTACCTGATCGCCGGCGTCGGCCCGTTCGCGATCGGCCTCCTGCACCACCGGACCGACGGGTGGACCTGGCCCCTGTGGGTGCTCATCGCCGTCTGCGTCCCGCAGACGATCGTCGGGATGCTCTGCAGCCGGGAGGTCTTCGTCGAGGACCAGCTCGTCCGTGCCGTGCCCCGAGCGGACGAGGCGACGCAGGGTCGCTGATCCGGTCCCGCTCGCCTGCGCGCTGCCCGAGGGCTATCCGTTGGAGGCACCCGCCCGTTCACGGTCGTGAGGCCGCCGCAGGCGTCGGCGCAAGCCGGAGAGGGGCGCCACGAGCACCGTCCCGACCCGCATCCGCGCTGAGCTCTCGAGGTCAGCCACCGTGTCGGCGAGCACCCGGTTGCGCTGCTTGAGCGCGCGCACCTTCCGTCGTAGGACCTGGGCCCGCTCCCGCGCGGTCCACGTGTCGAGCAACCAGTCGGGGAGGTCCGCGTCGGACTCGACCTCCGGCAGCGGGACCGCCGGATCGGCGCCGTCGGGGATCCGCCTCAGGACCGCGAGGAACTCCACTGAGCCGATGACCGGCTCGAGCCGCTCGACATACCAGTCGCAGAGACCGAGGCCGCGCAGCTCCTTGATCTGCTCGGCGAACGCCTGCGGGGTGAAGGTCCAGACGTGACAGTCGACGTACTCGCCGGCCCTCGCGCGTTCCACCTGCCGCATCGTGTAGCTCCGATCATGGATGCGCGATGCCCGACCTGCGGGACGCCGCTGCCGCCACAGCGCTGCGGTGTCGACCCCGACCACCGAGCTGAAGAAGTCGTAGACCGCGCGCACGCTCGGAGCGGTGTGCTTCTCCTCGTACGCGGTGAGGATCTGACCGACCGTCGTCGGCGGTCGATGGAGATCGAAGCAGTACCGGCGGTCCGGCACGGCGAGGAGCAGGCGCGCACCGTCCGCGGTGACCACCGCCAGCTGCCTGAGCCAGCCGATGAGGTCCGGGACGTGCTCGATCACGTGCGAGGCGATCACCCAGTCGTAGGGCCCACCGGGCGCTGCCGCCTCGGCGAGGGTGCGGACCTCGCCGTCGAGGTACAGCGGGAAGTCGATGTGCGGCACCAGCTCGAGCACGACGCTGGCGTCTTCCCGGTAGTGGTCGCGGATACCGTCCTGGTCGAAGACGTCGACGTACCTGACGTCGTCGATCGTCTCGTCGGCCACCCCGGCGTCGAGCGGGCCCACCTCCAGCCCCGTTCCTTGGCTGAAGTCGTAGAGCTCCAGGAACTGCGCGCGCCGCGCCGCACGCCGCTCGCGCTGCGCCTGGCCCCCGAGTGCTCGCTTGTTCATCTCGACACTTCCGTCGTCTGCACGGGCGTCACTGTAGACCGACGCAGGCGTGGCGGCGATGCGTCTCCGCCGGCGCCGGGGCGGAGCCGGAAAAGGGCCTGGGACCCGTCACACCTTTACGATGTCACGGTGACATCGCCGAACTCCGAGGCCGCTGACCGCGACGAGCTGACCCGTGAACACTTCGACGCGGTCCATTTCGAGCTGACCACCGAGATCCGGCGGCTCCGTGGCGAGATCATCGCCCTCCGGGACGAGATGCACACCTCTCAGGGGAAGGTGCTGAAGGCGGTCGAGCAGATGCGCGGCCTGGTGCGCCGCCTCGCCGGACGGACCGACGACCTCTGGCGGGCCGACCGCGGCGTCGCGCGACTGGTCAAGCGGGGCGAAGCCAAGGGGGCTCCGGAGCGGGGTCGCCGGGACTCCGGCCGATAGGGTCTTCCGGTGCGTCGCGTCGTCTTCTACCTGTTCTTCGATCCAGCTGGCGTCGTCGACGACTTCGTCCTCCACAAGCTCGCCTCACTCCGCGACCACGCTGAGCACATCTTCCTCGTCTCGAACGGCCCGCTGTCCGGTCCCTCGCGCGAGCGGCTCGAGGGCCTCGTCGACACGATCTGGGTCCGGGAGAACGTCGGCTTCGACGTCTGGGCCTACAAGGAGTCGCTGGACCGGTTCGGGCGACAGCGTTTGGCGGAGTACGACGAGCTCGTGCTGATGAACTACACGTTCTTCGGTCCCGTCGGCTCCTTCGCACCGCTCTTCGACGACATGGAAGCCCGCGACGTGGACTTCTGGGGCATCACCGACCACGCGGCCACCGTCCATCCGGCCGCTCCGGACAAGCCGCTGCCGGAGCACATCCAGTCCCACTGGATCGCCGTGCGACGTCGGATGTTCAGCCACGAGACCTGGCACCGGTACTGGCGGGACCTGCCCATGACGAGCAGCTATGTCAGCTCGATCACCGGCCACGAGGGGCGCTTCACGCAGTTCTTCAAGGACGCCGGCTTCGAAGCCGCTGTCGCATATCCGGCCGAGAGGTACCCGACCTCCCACCCGGTCATCGAGAACACCGTCGAGCTCTTGGCCGACGGCTGTCCGATCGTCAAGCGCCGCTCGTTCTTCAGCGACCCGCTCTACCTCGACAAGCGCGGCATCGACACGACCGAGATCGCCGACGAGATGGAGCGGCGCGGCTACCCGGTCGAGATCGCTCTGCGCAACCTCGCCCGCACCAGCGAGCCGCGGGTGCTGATGACCAACCTCGGCCTGCTGGAGATCCTGTCCGACCGGGCGCCGGCCGCCGCCGCGCCCAGCCGCGTGGTCGCGATCGGTCACGTCGCCGCCGGCACGGACCCCCGCCGCCTGCTCGGACGCCTGGAGCAGCTGCCGACCGGGACGCAGGTCGTCCTCACCGTGCCGGACGACGCGACCGGCGAGATCGTCTCCGCCGCCGTCGAGGACCGGACCTACGACGCCGAGATCCGTGTCCTCGGCACTCGCCGGGGCGAGGACGTCGCCGCGCTTCTGGTCGGCTGCCGCGACGTGATCGCCCGCGACGACGTGGACCTGCTCGTCAGGCTCCGGACGGTCCGCGCCGCCAGCGAGGGGCGGGCCCTCCAAGCCGCCTTCTGGGAACGTCAGCTGCACGACAACCTGCTCCGCTCCAGCGGCTACTTCGCGAACGTCGCCGCCCTGTTCGATGAACACCCCTCGCTCGGCATGGTCTTCCCTCCCGCGGTCCACATCTCGCGCGCCACGTTGGGCTTCGGCTGGCGCGGCACGCGGCTCGCCGCGAAGGCGCTGGCCGCCGACCTCGGTATCGACGTGCCCTTCGACAAGCGCACCCCCGTCGCCCCGTACGGCGGCATGTTCGTCGCCCGGCCGCAGGCACTGCGGCCCCTGCTCGCCGCCGACTGGGGCTTCGAGGACTTCGCGGATCCCGAGGACGACTCCCTCCGTGCCTTCGAGCGGCTGGAGAACGTCGTCGAGCGCCTGCTCGCCTACGCGTCGCTCGGCCAGGGGCTGCATGTGCGCGAGGTCGCCCATCCCGCGACGGCGGCGCTGTCCTACAAGTACCTCGAGTACAAGTACCAGCTCGTGGCCGCGGAGGTCGGCTCGAGACCCGACGTCCAGCTGCGGACGATCCGGGGCCTCAAGGCTAGCGCGAAGAAGGGCTGACCAGCTTCTCGACCGCCGGCTCGAGGTAGGGCACCAGCGTCCTCGAGAACGTCTTCGACAGGTGGTTGAAGTCGGAGAACACGATGACGCCACCGACGACGGCGCTGCACCGCTTGCTGCACACGAAGCGGTTCAGGTCGATCACGCGGACGTCGTCGGAGCCGCGCTCCCTCGCCGCCGCAGCGAGCGGGTCGGGCCCGATCCACTGCTCCGGCGGCGCGCCGCAGGCGTCGAGGTCGTCCTCGTGCGCAGCTACGCAGTCGGGCGGCTCGTTGTTCTGGTCCATCGGGGCCGGCGTGTCACGGATGACCAGGACCGGCGTCGTCGTTGCGATCTGGTCCAGCACCCCGGCGTACATCTGGGGAGTGGCCTTCGGATCGCGGTCCATCGTCGCGAGGATGGCTCCGTCGTAGCCGCCCTGGGCGATCCGCTGGACGATCGAGTGCTGCAGCCGCTGGCACTCCTCGCTGCTCGTGCCCGTGCTCGTGTCGATGTCGCGCCGCACGTCGGTCGACGCGCAGACGCCGACGACGAACGTGTCGACCCGCCAACCGTGCTTCCTCGCGATCCGCTGGAGCGCCTCGACCCACTGGCCGGCGTGCGAGTTGCCGAACAGCGCGATCTTTCGCTCCGGCGCCTGCTTCTTCCCGAGCTCACAGGAGATCGGGGTCGTCTTGAACGGCGGCCAGTTCAGACAGCCGAGGATGCCGTTCGTGATGTCCGCCTTGGCGAAGGCTGGGGTAGTCACGAGCTCCGGGTCCGACGGGCAGTGGTGTCTCGGGTCGAGCGCGGCGGCCCCGACGCATCCGGATCTGCTGCCGAGCGCGGCGTCGACCCGCTCCTGGGACTGCTCGACCTCGTGTGCCACCCGCGCCGAGACGCCGGCGGCGGCCGCGACGACGACCAAGGAGAGTGCCACGCCGCCGAGCAGGATGCGACCGGAGTGCTGGGCGAGGAACCGGGCGCGGCGGACCGGGTTCTCGACGAACCGGGTGCTCAGCCATGCCGCCACGACGGAGACGACGACGATCGCGACCGACTCGGGCAGCCGGCGTCCGTGCCCGAGCACGTAGGGCGTCATCACGATCAGCGGCCAGTGCCACAGGTACATCGAGTAGGAGACGTCACCGACGAACTGCACCGGCCGTGCCCGGACGAGCCAGCGCGGGTTGAGCCGGTGGTCCGGGTCGCCGGCGGCGATGACCGCCGCCGCGCCGAGCGTCGGCACCAGCGCGGTCGCGCCCGGGAAGGGTGCGCTGGCGTCGATGAACAAGAGAGAGGCCAGGATGGCCGCCGCCCCCGCGTAGAGGACGGCGACGCGAGCACCGGCACGCGCCAGCGCACGACGGACGACCGGGTAGGCGACCGCCAGCAGGCTGCCGATCCCCAGCTCCCAGATACGGGTGAAGGTCGAGAAGTAGGCGACGTCCGGGCGCTCCCCGGTGAGCAGGACGGAGTAGACGAGCGATCCGGCCACCACCAGGGCGAGGCCGGCGAAGGTCACCCAACGGCGGGCGACGACGACGAGGAGGCCGATCAGGAGCGGCCACCCGACGTAGTACTGCTCCTCGACCGACAGCGACCAGAAGTGCTGGAAGGGCGAGGGCGCACGGTGGGCGTCGAGGTAGTCGGTCGTGTCCGCGATCAGGCGCCAGTTCTCGACGTAGAAGGTCGAGGAGAGCGCCTCATGCGCCATCCGCTCCCACTGACCCGGGGACATCCACAGCAGCGCGGCACCGACGGTCGCCAGAACCACGACGACCACCGCCGGCAGCAGGCGGAGGACACGACGGGACCAGAACCTCGCGAGGTCGGCGGGCCGTGCCGGCGGCGCTCCGATGAGGTGGGTGGTGATGAGGAAGCCGGAGATGACGAAGAAGATGTCGACGCCAACGAAGCCGCCGCGCATCACACCCGGCCACAGGTGGTAGAGCACGACGGCCACGACAGCGACCGCCCGCAACGCCTGGATGTCCTTCCGCTTGCCCTCCACGACCGGGCCACGGTCATGGGGTGCGCGGATCATCACGGCCTCAGCCGTCACGACCTCGACTCCCGCGCTTGCCGCGCGAGCCGGCGGGCGACCTGGGAGGGGGCACGCAGCAGGCGCCCAGCCGTGGCACGGGGGCCGGGTCGACGCCGCGGGGCCACGGGAACCACGCTGCTCGACGCCGACTTCTTCGCGCCGGTCCGTCCGTGCGCCTCGCGCAGCCGCCGGTTGACCCGGCGCAGGCGGGCGAGCCGACGCTGCGTGCGGTGGAGGAAGTCGATCTGCTCGCGAGCCGTGCCGGGCATCCCGGCGGCGACGGCCTGGTACTTGTACTCGAGGTAGCCGTAGTTGAGCGAGGCCAGCTCCGTGCTGAGCACCTCGTGGACGTGCATGCCCTCGCTCAGCGCTCCGTAGCAGACGAGCCGCTCGAGGACGTGGGTCAGCGCCCCGTCGGCGTACCCGCCGTTGTCGGGGAAGTCGGAGTAGCGGTAGCCGCCGCGGAGCAGCGGGCGCAGGGCAGCGGGGCGGGCGACGAACATGCTGCCGTACGCAGCCACCGGCGTGGAGTCGTCGAAGGGGACGTCTATCCGGAGCCGTCGGGCCTCGCGGGCGGCCGGCCCGCGGTTGGTGAACCAGGCATGGCCGAGCGTCGGATATCCGATGTGGATGACCGGCGGGACCACGACTCCGAGTGTCGGGCTCTCCTGGAACAGCTTGAGGAGGCTCGCCGCGTGGCCCGGTCCGGGCAGGAGGTTCTGCAGGAGGTGGCGGCGGAACATCTCGCCCACGCCGGCGGCGTCCTGGGGGCTCATCTTCGAGTGCAGCCGGACGATCACGTCGTAGTCGTCGGACTCGATGATGTCGGCGCATCCCACGAGCAGGGCGGCCATGTCCCGACCCTGGTTGTCGACCAGGCGCACCTCAGCGACGACGCCGCGCCGCTTCAGCACCGCCTCGATCTCGGTCCTGGCTTCCTCGAGCGGCGTGGTGACCACGAGGTCGTAGCCGCTCGGGAGCGTGTCGAGGTGGTCGAGCAGGAGGTCTGTCATCTCCGGGTAGAAGATGTGGACGAGAGCGACCACCCGCAACGGCCGTTCGGCGTCGTAGCCGAGGTCGACATCGGGGAGGATCTCCAGCAGCCCGAGGTTGGTCACGAGGTCCCGCGGCTTCGTCGTGCGGGCGAGGTTGGCGAAGAGGTGGTCCATCGGATATCCGGTGCGCTCGATCTTGCGCCGCAGCTCACGGCCATCGAGTGCGAGGCTCTCGGTGTAGAGCGGCTCGCGGAACAGCGCCCGCCGCTTCACGATGGGGCAGCCCGCGTCGATCATCAGGCCGGGCGTGTCCATGATCGGGTGCTGGGACGGGAAGTCCGTCGCCGGGAAGGCCACGCGATGCCGGAAGCCCGCCTGGTCGAAGTGGTGGGTGAGGCGCGCCTCGTAGTGGCTGACCGCCTCCAGGTAGGTCGGGGTCATGGGCATCTCGTCCCAGAACTGCCGCCACGCTTCGGAGGTGAACATCCGACGGCGGACGGCGATCCAGTGGGACTGCAGATGCGCCTCCATCCGCGGGGCGCCGTCGATGAACGGGTGCGGCTCGACCGCGTCGTGCTCCGAGATGCCCCAGAAGTCCAGGTCCGCGTCGGCGTCCATCTCCGCGAAGAGCGGCTCGTAGGAGCCGAGCGGGCCGAAGAAGGTGCAGTTGGTCAGGAGCAGCTCGTCGTACTCCGCCAGCGCCTCGGCACCCAGCTTCGCCAGTCCCTCCTTGAAGGCCCAGACGTCGAAGCCGATGTTGTCCCGCTCCCACACGTCGTCCGCGACCGCGGCCAGCCTCTCCCGGCTCACCGGGTCCAGCGCGCAGTTGGCAACCACGACGATCCGCGCGGCGTGGCCCCGCAGCGCCCGCAAGTGATGAGTGACGAACTCATCGACTTGCGGCCGGGCGTCGTAGAAGTGGTAGAAGGCGATCCGTCGCATAGGTCCTCGTGTGCGGCTGACAACGGCCGGCAGGTTGATCGACCGTGTGTGATGCAATGATGACGGCCTCAAGAACGTAATGGAGAATCGATGTACTCAACCGTCCTGGTGACCGGTGGCGCCGGATTCATCGGTTGCGCCCTGTCCTCGCACCTGGCGGACAACTTCGATCGCGTCGTCGCGCTCGACAACCTGCACCCGCAGATCCACGCCTCGCAGGCCCGCCCGGCCGAGCTCGACCCGCGCGTCGACCTGATCGTCGGCGACGTCTGCTCCGCGGCCGACTGGGACCGGGTGCTCGGCGGCGTGAGCCCCACTGTCGTGGTCCACCTCGCGGCCGAGACCGGCACGGGGCAGTCGCTGACCGAGGCGACCCGTCACGCGGCCGTGAACGTCGTCGGGACCACCGAGATGCTCGACGCGCTCGTGCGGCACGAGAACCTGCCGGAGAAGATCGTGCTGACCTCCTCGCGAGCCGTCTACGGCGAGGGCGCGTGGGTCGATGGCGACGGTGGCCTCCACTACCCTGGGCAGCGCTCGGCCGCGATGCTCGAGTCCGGCGTCTGGGACTTCCCGGGCCTTCGTCCCACCCCGTTCGAGAGCTCGCAGGTGACGCCGGCCCCGACCAGCGTCTACGGCTCGACCAAGCTCGCCCAGGAGCACATCCTGACGTCCTGGTGCCTCGCCATGGGCGTGACGCCGGTGATCTACCGGCTGCAGAACGTCTACGGACCCGGCCAGTCGCTGACGAACCCCTACACCGGCATCGTGTCGTTCTTCGCCCAGCGGGCGAAGGCGAAGGAGGTCATCCCGGTCTACGAGGACGGCGACATCGTCCGCGACTTCGTCTTCATCGACGACGTCGCCACGGCCCTGCTGGAGGGCATCCTGCACTCCGAGGCCACGGAGTCGGCGTACGACATCGGCTCGGGTGAGGCGACGAGCATCATGCGTCTCGCGCAGCTCATCGCCGCCAACTACGCCGCCCCGGCACCCCAGGTCAACGGGATGTTCCGCAACGGCGACGTCCGCCACGCCAGCTGCGACATCAGCCGCACGGTCAAGACCCTCGGCTGGAAGCCGAACGTCATGGTCGACGAGGGCGTCACCCGGCTGTGCGCGTGGATCGACGCACGACTCGCGAAGACCAGCGGCCGCTCCTGACGGCAGTCGCGGGTGCGCCGGGCTCCGCCACAGGTAGGCGAGCCTCAAACCACCGACAGCGGGAGCAGCTTCTGCCCGGTCGGGCCGATCTGGATCTCGGTGCCCATCTCGGGACACACGCCGCAGTCGTAGCACGGCGTCCAGCGGCAGTCCTCGATCTCGATGTCCTCGCCGGCGGCCGCTGCGAGGGCGTCCTCCCAGTCGGCCCACAGCCAGTCCTTGTCCAGACCGGAATCGAGATGGTCCCAGGGCAGGATCTCGTCGTAGGAGCGATCGCGGGTGGTGTACCAGTCCAGGTCCACGCCGCTGTCCGAGAGCGCGGCCTCAGCCGAGGAGATCCAGCGCTCGTAGTCGAAGTGCTCGCTCCAGCCGTCGAAGCGGCCGCCGTCGCGCCAGACCGCCTCGATGACCCGGCCCACACGGCGGTCGCCGCGGGACAGCAGCCCCTCGACCGTGCCCGGCTTGCCGTCGTGGTAGCGGAAGCCGATCGCCCGGCCGAACCGCTTGTCCGACTGGACCTCGGCGCGCAGCTTGCGGAGCCGCTCGTCGGTGGTCTCGTGGTCGAGCTGGGCGGCCCACTGGAACGGCGTGTGCGGCTTCGGCACGAAGCCGCCGATGGAGACGGTGCACCGGATGTCGTTGCGGCCGGAGACCTCGCGTCCCTTGGCGATGACCTTCTTCGCCAGGTCGGCGATGGCCAGCACGTCGTCGTCGGTCTCGGTCGGGAGTCCGCACATGAAGTAGAGCTTCACCTGGCGCCAGCCGTGCGAGTACGCCGTCGCGACGGTGCGGATGAGGTCCTCCTCGGTGACCATCTTGTTGATCACCTTCCGCATCCGCTCCGAGCCGCCCTCCGGCGCGAACGTGAGGCCCGATCGGCGACCGTTGCGGGAGAACTCGTTGGCGAGAGTGATGTTGAAGGCGTCCACGCGCGTCGAGGGCAGGGACAGCGAGACGTTAGAGCCCTCGTAGCGGTCGGCGAGCCCGGTCGCGATCTCGCCGATCTCGGTGTGGTCGGCGCTGGAGAGCGACAGCAGGCCGACCTCCTCGAAGCCCGACTTGCGGATGCCGTTCTCGACCATCGCGCCGATGGTGTTGATGGACCGCTCGCGCACCGGGCGGGTGATCATGCCGGCCTGGCAGAAGCGGCAGCCACGGGTGCAGCCGCGGAAGATCTCGACGGAGAACCGCTCGTGCACGGTCTCGGCGAGCGGCACCAGCGGCTTGGCCGGGTAGGGCCACGCGTCGAGATCCATGAGGGTGTGCTTCCGGACCCGCCACGGGATGCCCGGCCGGTTGGGTACGACGGCCTCGATCGCGCCGTCGGCGGCGTACGCCACGTCGTAGAACCGCGGCACGTAGACGCCGCCGGAGACGGCGAGCCGGCGGAGCAGCTCGTCCCGGCCACCGGGGCGGCCCTCGCCCTTCCACTCCCGCACGACCTCGGAGATCGCGAGCACGACCTCCTCGCCGTCGCCGAGCACGGCCGCGTCGATGAAGTCGGCGATCGGCTCGGGGTTGAAGGCGGCGTGGCCACCCGCGACGACGATCGGGTGGTCGTCACCGCGGTCCGCAGCGTGCAGGGGGATGCCGGCCAGGTCGAGAGCGGTCAGCATGTTGGTGTAGCCGAGCTCGGTGGAGAAGCTGATGCCGAACACGTCGAAGTCGCCCACCGGACGGTGACCGTCGACGGTGAACTGCGGGATCTGCTCCTCGCGCATGATCTTCTCGAGATCCGGCCAGACCGCGTAGGTCCGCTCGGCGAGCATCCCCTCGCGCTCGTTGAGCACCTCGTAGAGGATCGCGACGCCCTGGTTCGGCAGGCCGACCTCGTAGGCGTCGGGATACATCAGCGCCCACCGGACGTCGGTGGTCGCCCAGTCCTTGACGGTGGAGTTGAGCTCGCCGCCGACGTACTGGATCGGCTTCGAGACCCGGCCGAGGTGCGGCTCGAGGCGGGGGAAGACAGACTCGCCGGACATGGTCACCAGGGTACGTCCGGAGCGCTGTCCGATCCGATTCGAGACGACGGGGGGATCGAGAAGGCAGCGGCGTGGACGGGCGTCGATGCCCGACGGCGATCCGCGCCGTCCTCTTGCCATCTATCGCCCTGGGATCACCGCTGCTGTGCGACCATTGCGCGTGCTTCCGGAACTGGGCATGCTCGCCGCCGCGATCGAACGCCAGGTCATCGACCTCCACCGCAGCACCGGCGTGGTCCTAGATCGCGCCATCGGCCGCGGCCGTCGGCACAACAAGGACCTCGCCCGGGTCGTCTCCGACCTCCCCGCCGGGGAGCGGCTGCTGCTCCGTGCGCTGTCGCGCGACTACGCCGCGGCGGTCGACGGGGCGGACCCGAGGCCGGACCTCGCCGAGCTGCTCTCCCCCGCCGACGTGGTCGCCCTCGCGAACGCGTCCGGGCTCCACGTGGTCTCGCTGGTGCCGTACGGCGCCCTGCTCGACGGGCCCACGCCGGGCCCGTCCCACCTCGACCCGGAGTCGACCACGTACCGCTGGCGGCGCACGTTGTCCTGGATCCCCGAGGACCCTCACCTGCTCGATCTCATCCTCTTCGTCGAGCGTGCTCTGGTCGAGCACATGCCCCCCACGGTCGCCCCCCGGATGCTCGTCGTCCTGGAGAAGCGGCGAGACCGATCCGGTAACAACCGCTGGCTGCGCGACCGGAGCGCCGCGGCGGAGGCATGGTCGAGGGACTCCTCGGCAGGCCTCGCCCGGCTGGTGACCGCGGAGACCAGGTCCGAGCTCGACCGGCTGCTCGAGCCCGTTCGCGCCCGCTACCTCGGGTTCGTCCTGCTCGACGTCGCGCTGCGGCGCCTCGGCGGGCTCGACGAGTCGGCCGTCCTCACCCCGGCCCGGGCTGCGGAGTTCCACGCCTGGCAGCGGGCGGCGCGGATCGACGCAGCGACGACGGCGTTCCTGAGGTCGTGGCCCCGGGGATGTCCGTCCCGCAAGCACCGCGGCGTCGACACGACGCTCGCGGTCGACTACCCGATCCAGAAGGAGCTGCTGACCGAGCACTTCGGGCTGTTCGATGGGAGCGACGCATGACGCGACCGACGGCCATCGTCACCTACCTGTGGGAGAAGCACCTCGGAGCGCTCGACGACTTCCTCGTGACCCACCCGGTCGACGCCGTCGTGGTCGACGCACATCATCTCAACGACCGGCTGCACGGGATCGTCGAGCGCCACGGCTGCACCCTGGTGACGTTGCAGCAGAAGTTCGCCGAGACGGCCGCGTTCCGCGACACCGCCCTGACCGCCGTCGGGGACCTGCGCGACCGTCTGGACGGCACCGAGTGGGTCGGCGAGGGAATGGTGGCGAGCCCGGGAGAGATCCCCCGCCTGCGCGCGCTGCTCTCCGAGGCGGTCGGCGTTCACGTTCCTGCGGCGGTGATGCTCCTCAACGCTCTGGGAGCCATCCGCAAGGTCTACGACCTGAAGCTGTTCGTCACCAGCGAGGACGTCCAGTCGATGCCGAAGGTGGCGACTGCCTGGGCGCGGGCACGCCACATCCCGAGTCTCCATGTCGCCCACTCGCTGGCGCTGGTCGATCCCTACACCGTGCACGCACACCTCGTCGCCGACGTCCTGGCGGTGTACGGCGACCGTGGGGCCGAGGGCTACCTCGACCTGGGGATCGAGCCCCACCGGATCGTGTCCACGGGCAACCCGGCCTGGGACGTCTACAGCCGGCTACGGGGCGAGCGCAGCGCCGTGCGGGAGCGGCTGGTCGACAGCTACGACCTGGACCCGGGGCTTCCCATCGTCACGTTCGGAACGACCCATTCGGGCCGGATGACAGCGAGCGACACGGGCAACGCTCACCGGGACAGCCTGGCGGCGTTCCTCGCGGCGGTGGCGGAGATGGAGCAACGAGGCGTCGCCTTCCAGACGGTCGTCAAGGACCGCATGAGCAACATCGGCATCGGCGACGAGCTGCTGACCGCGTTGCTCGAGAACAGCGGAGTCCGCCAGCGCGTCACCTACGCCAACGACGACACGTCCGAGTGGGCCGTCGCCTCCGACATCCTCGTCGGCGTCGACTCCAACTACCTGGTGGAGGCGATGCTGGCGGGTACGCCGGCTGTCAACCTCATCGGGGTCGGCAGCCTGCCTGCGCCGCCACCCTTCGACGGCGCCTCGGGTGTCGTCGAGGCCGAGCCGGGTGAGCTGGCGACTCGCCTTGCCTCGCTGCTCGAGGACGATGACCTCCGAGCGCGCCAGCTCGACCTGGCCGCCCGCCGGCTCGACCACTACCACCGCGGCGGGACGGACGGCCTCGCCACCGCTCGCGTTGCCGAGCTGATGGTCAGCCTCGCGCGCCGCGGCCGGCCCGCCGGACCTCGACCCGTCGAGCCGACGGCGCCGGACATCCCTCCACGGTCGGTCGCGAGCAGCGTCCTGCGCAGAGCCCTTCGCTCGGTGACCCGCAGCTAGTCGTCGGAAGCCGTCCCTGGGGCGGCCGCCTCGCGCTCCGCGCGCTGGGCCGCGACGGCCGCCGACGCGGACTGCTGGCGCAGCTCCACCTCCGGCATGAACAGCAGCACGACGAAGGCGACGACCCCCAGGCCGCCGGAGACCCAGAACACCGAGGAGATGGAGTCGGCGAAGCCGGCCTTGAACGGGTGGGAGAGGACCGGGTTCATCTTCTCGATGATCGAGGAGTCGTCCTGCACGTGCTCGAAGACGCTGTTGTCGCCGGCGAGCACCTGCTTGTCGATCGCGGTCGGCCGGAAGGAGGGGTCGTCGGCGAGCCGCTGGATCTGCGGCTTGGCGTCGGCGAAGGCCTGCTGGATGTTGGCCCCGACGCCGCCGAAGAGCAGGGACAGGAAGATCGCCACGCCGATCGTGCCGCCGATCTGGCGGAAGAACGTCGCCGAGGACGTCGCCATGCCGATCGCGCTCGGCGGCACCGAGGACTGCATGGTGAGCATCAGTGGCTGCATGCAGTTGCCGACGCCGTACCCGACGCACGCCATCATGATCCCGACCACCCACAGGTGCGTGTCGGCCGAGATCGTGGTGAGCGCGAACATGCCGAGCGCCATCAGGCCCGAGCCGAAGATCGGGAACATCCGGGTCCTGCCGGTGCGGGAGATGATGCGGCCGGACGTGATCGAGGCGGTCATCAGGCCGGCGACCATGGGCAGCATCAGGAAGCCGGACTCGGTCGGCGTGGCGCCGTGCACGATCTGCATGTAGAGCGGCAGCAGCATCATGCCGCCGAACATCCCCATGCCGACGATCACGCTGGCGATCACGGTGACCACGGCCGGCCGGATGGTGAAGAGCCGCAGCGGGATCAGCGCGGCCTGCTTCATCTTGGCCTCGGCGCCGATGAAGGCGAGCAGGCCGATGGCCGCGATGGCGAAGCAGGCGATCGAGCGGCCGGTGCCCCAGCCCCACTCGCGGCCCTGCTCCAGCACGGTCAGCAGCGGGACCAGGCAGACGCACAGCGCCAGGGCGCCCATCCAGTCGATCGGCGAGGGCCGGCGGACGTGGTGGACGTGGAGGGTCCTGAAGATGACGACCAGCGCGACCAGGCCGATCGGGACGTTGACCAGGAACACCCACCGCCAGCCGGTGATGCCGAGGATCGAGTCGCTGCCGGCGAGGAGGCCGCCGATGACCGGGCCGAGCACGCTGGACGAGCCGAACGTGGCCATGAAGTAGCCGGTGTACTTCGCCCGCTCGCGCGGGGACACGATGTCGCCGATGATCGCCAGGACCAGCGTGAAGAGGCCGCCCGCGCCCAGGCCCTGGACGGCGCGGAACGCGGCGAGGCCGTACATCGAGGTGGCGAACGAGCACAGCGCCGAGCCGATCATGAAGATCGTGATCGCGAACATGAAGAGCCGCTTGCGGCCCCACAGGTCGCCGAGCTTGCCGTAGATCGGCGTGGTGATCGTCGAGGTCGTGAGGTAGGCGGTCGTCACCCAGGCCTGTGCCGACAGGCCGTGCAGGTCGTCGGCGATCGTCCGGATCGAGGTCGAGACGATCGTCTGGTCCAGCGCCCCCAGGAACATCGCCAGCATGAGGCCGCCGATGATCCGCAGGATCTGCTGGTGCGAGTACTCGCCGGGCGCGGGGGCGGGCTCGCGGGCGACGGCGGCGGCGGGATCGGGTGTGCTCATCGGCTCCCAATGTAATGGCCCGACCAGCACCGGCTCGACCGGACCGTCGCCTCAGCGAACCGCGATCAGGCGCGGCGCGTCGACCGGCCGACGTTCGGTGGCGCGCACCGACCGCGCGTGGATGTTCTGCAGGAGCCCGACCGCCACCAGCGAGGCGAACATCGAGCTGCCGCCGTAGGACAGGAACGGCAGCGGTACGCCGGTCACGGGCATGATCCCCAGGCACATCCCGACGTTCTGGAACGCCTGGAAGCCGAACCAGCAGGCGATCCCCGCGGCCGCGATGCGGCCGAAGAGGTCGTCGGTGCGCGCCGCGATGCGCAGCGCTCGCCAGAGCACGACGCCGAGCAGCGCGACCAGGAGTCCGGCGCCGACCAGGCCGAGCTCCTCGCCCGCGACGGTGAACACGAAGTCGGTGTGCTGCTCGGGCACGAAGCCGCCCTGCGTCGACCTGCCGTGGAAGAGGCCCTGGCCGAACAGCCCGCCGTTGCCGATCGCGATGCGGGCCTGCTGGACGTTGTAGCCGGCTCCCTTGGGATCGAGGCCAGGATCGGTGAAGGCCATGAAGCGGTCGATCTGGTACGCCTTCAGCACGCCCGCCGTGACCGCCGTGACGGCCAGCGTCACCGCGCCGGCGGCGAGCAGCGCGAGCCAGCGGCGGGGGGTGCCGGCCGCGGCGAGCACCCCGAAGACGGTGGCCGAGAGCACGAGCGTGGTCCCCAGGTCCGGCTGGAGCACGATCAGCGCGCTCGGGACGGCGGCGACGAGCAGCATCGCGACCACGTCGCCCACCCCGACGCGGGAGCGCCAGCGGCCCTCGGTGCGCTCCGCCAGGACCAGGGCCATGGCGATGACGACGGCGAGCTTGGCGAACTCCGACGGCTGCAGCGACATCCCGCCGAGGTCGATCCAGGAGCGCGAGCCGTTGATGGTCTCGCCGCTGGTCAGCACCAGCGCCAGGCCGCCGATCGAGCCGACGTAGACCAGTGGCGTCACGATGCGCAGCCAGCGGTGGTCGGTCGCCCAGACCACCGCCATCAGCAGCAGCCCGATGACGACGTTGACCAGCTGCTTGCGCAGGAACATGCCTCCGTCGCCACCCGTGAGGGCGTCCCGGTGCGACGTCGCCGACCAGACCAGCAGGCACGAGACGGTGACGAGGACGCCGGCCGCACCGAGCAGCAGCCAGTCGACACGACGCGGGTTCACTTCTTCTCCCCGGAGGCGGGCGGCAGGATCGCGCCGTCGTCGGCGAACGTCGGCAGCCCCTTGGGCGGCGTCGTGCCGCGGATGGCGGCGTCCTTCGCGTGCGGCTGGTGGTCGTCGCCGACGCCGTAGAGCGCCTCCCAGATGTGACGCACCGGCTCACCCGCCGTACCCGATCCGGTTCCGCCCTGGGTGACCATCATGACGACGACGTAGTCGCCGTCGAAGGTGGCGACCCAGGAGGTCGACTGCTTGCCGTTGACCTCGGCCGACCCGGTCTTGCCGCGGATCTTGACCTGGTCGAGCGGGAAGTCGTGGAACTTCCAGGCCAGGGTGCCGACCTTCGGGGTGCCGAGCAGCGCCTGGTCGACGTAGTCGATGGCCTTCTTCGACACCTTCACGTGCCGTTGGACCTGGGGCTTGATCTTCTTCAGGACGGTGCCGTCCTCGGACACGACGGCCTTCCCGACGGTCGGCTCGAAGAGGGTGCCGCCGTTGGAGATGGCGGCGTACGCGCGGGTGAGCTGGAGCGGCGTGACCATGGTGTCGCCCTGGCCGATCGTGAAGTTGGCCGCGTCGCCCTGGCGGAAGTAGTTGCCCTCCAGGCAGAACTCGTGGGCGAACTTCCGCATGAACGCCGAGTCGGCCTTCCCCGACCTGTCCAGCTTGCAGTAGTAGCCCCGCATCGCGTCGAAGTAGGCGGCGCGCCACTTCCGGTCGCCCACCCGGCCGCTCGCCTCACCGGGCAGGTCGATGCCGGTCCGGCTGCCGAAGCCGAACGACTTCGCGGCCGCCGCCAGCGGGTCCTTGGCGTTCGCGTTGGCGGGATCGGAGCCGAACTTGTCCCAGAAGTGCAGGCCGACGCGGTAGAAGAAGGTGTCGCAGGAGACCTCGAGCGCCCGGGCGAAGGTGATCTGCCCGTAGGACTCCGACTCGTAGTTCTTGAACCAGCGGTTGCCGATCTGCAGTCCGCTGGTGCAACCCAGCGTGGTGTCGGTCGACATCCCGCCGGTGATCGCGCCGGTCGTCATGATCGGCTTCCAGGTCGAGCCGGGCGCGAACTGCCCTTGGGTGGCACGCTGCAGCAGCGGGTTGCCGTCCTTCACGGAGTAGAGCGCCTTGAGCTGCTTCTTGGTGATGCCGCCCACCCACACGTCGGGGTCGTACGTCGGCTGGCTGGCCATCGCCACGATCCGGCCGGTCCTGGCCTCCATCACGACGGCCGCGCCGGAGTCGGCGACGTAGTTCTTGTGGGTCACCTTGTCGTAGGTGCCGCGCGCCGTGGTGATCGCGTCGTGCAGCTGCTGCTCGACCACGCTCTGCAGCCGGGCGTCGATGCTGGTCACCAGCGTGTCGCCGGGCTGCGCCGCGACGCTGTCGCCGTCCCCCAGCGGGCGTCCCAGCGAGTCGACGGCGACCGACGTGTGCCCGGGCAGGCCGCGCAGCCACTCGTCGTACTCCTTCTCGACGCCGGCGCGGCCGACCGCCGAGGTGGCGTTGAGCGAGGGGTCGTCCCGGTCGCGGGCGGTCTTGTACTCGTCCCCCGTGATCGGGCTGAGGTAGCCCAGCACGTGGGCGAGGTTGACGCCGAACGGGCGCGGGTAGGCGCGCACCGACTGCTGCTCGGCCACGACGGCCGGGTAGTCCTCGGGCTGCTCGAGGATCGCCAGCGCGACGGCCTCGGGGACGTCGGAGGCGATCGGCACCGGCTGGTAGCGCGAGCCGTTCCAGTCCGCGAGCGCCTTCTCGATGTCGCCGACGGCCACCTTGGTCGCCTTGGCCACCCGCTGGAGGAGCTCCGTGCGGTCGGCGTCGGCGAGCTGGGCGAGGACGTTCTTGTCGATCTCGACGACCCACGCCTTGCGGTTGGTGACCAGCGGCCGGCCCATGTCGTCGACGATCAGCCCACGGGCGGGCTGCTGTACGACCTCGCGCACCGACTGGGAGGCGGCCTTTGCGGAGTAGGCGTCCCCCGTGACGACCTGCACGTAGTAGAGCCGGACGAGCAGCGTCGCGAAGAGCGAGAAGACGAGCGCCTGCAGCACGATGAGCCGCAGGCGGGAGGTCTTGGCGGTGGAGCTCATCTGGTCGTCGGCTCCAGGCGCCGGAAGGCGGCCATCACGCCGGGCAGGACGAGCGGAGCGAGCAGGAGGTCCCAGACCAGGCTGATCGCGATCGCCTGGAGCAGCTCGCCGATCCCGACGGCCGGGTCGCGCAGCACGACGCCGGTCAGCGCGAAGATGCTGCTCCCGACGAAGCTGCAGGCGGCCACGGTGGCCATCACGGTCGTCGCGGTGGGCGCGGCGCCCGGGCGGGCGTCCTGACGGACCCGACCGGCGACGTAGCCGACGACGAGCAGCGCGAGTGCCCAGCGCCCGGCGAGGTGGTCGGCCGGCGGGGCGAGGTCGAGCACCAGTCCGGCCGCGAAGCCGGTGACCATCCCGAACTCACCGCCGCGCACCAGCGCCACGCCGACGACGACGAGCAGGGCCAGGTCGGGCACGATCCCGCGCCAGGCGAAGGAGTCGAGGACGCTGGTCTGGAGGACGACGGCCAGGGTGATCAGGCCGGCCGTCAGCGCGATGCGGGGTCCGCTCACTTCAGCCTCCCGTCGGCGTCGATGATCGCGCGGTCGCTCTTCGTGCCGCTCGGGACGGCGACGCCGACCACGTCGAGGCTGGTGAAGTCGACCATCGGGGTGATCCGCGCGTGCTGGGTCGAGTCGCGCACGTTGGCGTAGACGGAGTCGACGACGCCGACGGGCACCCCGGCGACGTACGGCGCCCCCTTGCTGCTCCCCCAGGTCACGACCGTGTCGCCCTCGGCCGGGATCTCGGTCTGGTCGAGCAGCTCGAGGTCGAGGTCGCCGGTCCCGAGGTTGCCGGTGCCGTGCACGAAGCCGACCTCCATGCTGGAGCCGACGCGTCCTCCGACGACGGAGTCGGCGTCGGCGATGAGCAGCACGGTGGCGGTCGTCCGGGTCACCCGCAGCACCCGGCCGACGAGGCCGGCGGAGTTGACGACGGTCATGTCGGGCGCGATGCCCGACGAGGTGCCGGCGTCGATGGTGACGGTCCGGGAGAAGGACTGGCTGGCGCCGTACCCGACCACGCGCGCGGGTACGACGGCATAGCCGATGTTCTGGGCCGCGGCCGTCAGCCCGTCGTACTCCGCGAGCCGGTTGCGGTCGAACCCGGCCGTCGCGACCTGCTGGCGCAGCGCCGCGTTGTCGTCCTCGAGCCGACCGACCTGCCTGCGCAGCGCCGACTGGCTGTGGAACCGGTCGGGGATGCTCGTGACCGGGCGGGCGAGCGTGCTCGCACCGGACTCGAGCGGTCCGAGCACCTCGCCGACCAGTCGGCGCGCAGGCGTCAGCGCCGGGCCGGTCAGGTCGAGGACGAGCAGGACGGCGCACGCGAGCAGGAGCGCCACGACCGTCGGGCGCTTGGGCGTGCCCGGGTCCGGGCGCTCGAGGCCGCCGCGTCGATTGATCCGCTCGGGGTTGAGAAGGACCATGTCAGTAGCCCCGCCGGTCGGCGAGCAGCACCTGGCGCAGCGCCTCGAACTCCTCCACGCAGCGTCCCGCACCCAACGCGACGCTGGTCAGCGGGGAGTCGGCGACGTGGACGGGCATGCCCGTCTCGTGGCGCAGCCGCTCGTCGAGGCCGCGCAGCAGGGCGCCGCCGCCGGTCAGGACGATGCCGCGGTCCATGATGTCGCCGGCGAGCTCGGGCGGAGTCTGGTCGAGGGTCGCGCGCACCGCGTCGACGATGTCGTGGAGCGGCTCCTCGAGGGCCTTGCGGATCTCCGCGCTCGACACGGTGACCGTGCGCGGCAGCCCGGAGACCAGGTCGCGGCCGCGGATCTCGGCCTCGGGCTCGCTGCTCATCGGGAACGCGTTGCCGAGGGTCATCTTGACCTCCTCCGCGGTGCGCTCGCCCAGCAGCAGGGAGTGCTCCTTCTTCATCCACTGCACGATCGCGTTGTCGAGGTCGTCGCCCGCGGTGCGCACGGAGAGCGACGTGACGATGCCGCCGAGCGAGATCACGGCGACCTCGGTGGTGCCGCCGCCGACGTCGACGACCATGTTGCCCGTCGGCAGGTGGACGGGCAGGCCGGCGCCGATGGCCGCGGCCATCGGCTCCTCGACGATGTAGACGCGCCTCGCACCGGCCTGGTAGCCGGCCTCCTTGACCGCGCGCTGCTCGACGGCGGTGATGCCGCTGGGCACGCAGATGACCATCCGCGGCTTGGCGAAGTAGCGGCGGCGGTGCACCCGCTGGATGAACCAGCGCAACATCTGCTCGGTCGCCTCGAAGTCGGCGATGACGCCGTCCTTCAGCGGGCGCAGCGCGGTGATGTTGTCCGGCGTCCGGCCCAGCATCCGCTTGGCCTCGTGGCCGACGGCGAGCACCTCGCCGGTCGACTGGTTGAGCGCGACGACGCTCGGCTCGTCGACCAGCACACCCTTGCCGCGCACGTAGACGAGCGTGTTGGCGGTGCCGAGGTCGACCGCCATGTCGCGGCCGATGACGCTGTTCGCCATGGGATGCCTCGCTGGTGCCGGGGAAGGGGCGATGACGGCGGACTCGCCTGAGGCAAGCTCCGCGACGAGGCTAGGCGCTGTTACTGGTGTTTCTGGTGAGGCACGCCGGGCGACCACCTCGGGCTCACGCCGAAGGACTGAGTGCCGGGAGCCGGGACGCCCGCCCTAGGCTGCTGGAGGTCAGCAGCCGTGGGCAGCGTGTGAGGAGTGGTCGATGCAGCAGGTGAAGGCGGTCGTCGCCAAGGGCAAGGGGCTCCCCGTCGAGCTCGTCACGATCAACGTCCCGGACCCGGGCCCGGGTGAGGCGGTCGTGAAGGTCCAGGCCTGCGGGGTCTGCCACACCGACCTGCACTACCGCGAGGGCGGCATCAACGACGACTTCCCCTTCCTGCTCGGCCACGAGGCCGCTGGTGTCGTGGAGGCGGTCGGCCCGGACGTCACCGAGGTCGCGCCCGGTGACTTCGTGATCCTCAACTGGCGCGCCGTGTGCGGCGAGTGCCGCGCGTGCCGGCGCGGCGACCTGCACTACTGCTTCAACACCCACAACGCCACCCAGCGGATGACGCTCGAGGACGGCACCGAGCTCTCCCCCGCCCTCGGCATCGGCGCCTTCGCCGAGAAGACGCTGGTCGCCGCGGGCCAGTGCACCAAGGTCGACCCGTCGGCGCGACCGGCCGCGGTCGGCCTGCTCGGCTGCGGCGTCATGGCCGGCATCGGCGCGGCGATCAACACCGGCGCGGTCACCCGCGGCCGGTCGGTCGCGGTGATCGGCTGCGGCGGCGTCGGAGCGGCCGCCATCGCCGGGTCCGCGCTGGCCGGCGCCTCTCCGATCATCGCCGTCGACATCGACCCCCAGAAGCTGGCCAAGGCGCGCGAGCTCGGCGCCACCCACACCGTCGACTCCAGCCAGGTCGACCCGGTCGCCGAGATCAAGCGGATCGCCGCCGAGACCTACGAGGGCGCCGACGGCGCCGACGTGGTCATCGAGGCGGTCGGCCGGCCCGAGACCTGGAAGCAGGCGTTCTACGCCCGCGACCTGGCCGGCACCGTCGTGCTGGTCGGCGTGCCCACGCCTGACATGAAGGTCCCCGACCTCCCCCTCATCGACGTCTTCGGTCGCGGCGGCGCGCTGAAGTCGAGCTGGTACGGCGACTGCCTGCCGTCCCGGGACTTCCCGATGCTCGTCGACCTCTACCAGCAGGGTCGGCTCGACCTGGACGCCTTCGTCACCGAGGAGATCGGCATCGACGACGTCGAGGCGGCCTTCGAGCGGATGCACCACGGCGACGTGCTGCGCTCGGTGGTGATCCTGTAGTGGCCGCCCGGGTGGACCACGGCATCACGTCGGGCACCTTCAGCCTCGACGGACAGACGTTCGACGTCGACAACAACGTCTGGGTCGTCGGCGACGACGCCGAGTGCATCGTCATCGACGCCCCACACTCCGTCGACGCCATCCTCGCCGTCGTCGGCGACCGCACGGTCAGGGCCATCGTGTGCACCCACGCCCACGACGACCACGTGCGGGTGGCGCCCGAGCTGCGCGAGCGGGTCGGCGCGCCGATCCTGCTGCACCCGGACGACCGACCGCTGTGGGAGCTCACCCACGGCGCCGAGCGGTGGGACGAGGACCTGTCCGACGGGCAGCGGATCGAGGTCGGCGGCACCGTGCTCGAGGTCGTCCACACGCCCGGGCACGCGCCCGGCGCGGTCTGCCTCCACGCGCCCGACCTCGGCCGCGTCTTCACCGGCGACACGCTGTTCAACGGCGGGCCCGGCGCGACCGGCCGCTCCTACAGCGACGCGGACCTCATCGTGGAGTCGATCCGGGCGCGGCTGTTCACGCTGCCCGACGACACGGTGGTGCACACCGGCCACGGCGAGGACACCACCGTCGGAGCCGAGAAGGCCCGCGACGCGGGTTGACCAGCCGGCCGGACCGGACCGGGCTCAGAGGCTCGGGAACCAGATCCCGATCTCGCGCTCGGCCGACTCGGGCGCGTCCGAGCCGTGCACGAGGTTCTGCTGCACGGCCAGGCCCCAGTCGCGGCCGAGGTCGCCGCGGATCGTCCCGGGCGCGGCGGCGGTCGGGTCGGTGGCGCCGGCCAGCGAGCGGAACCCCTCGATCACGCGCTCGCCCTCGAAGACCATGGCGACGACGGGGCCGGAGAGCATGAACTCGACCAGCGGCTCGTAGAACGGCTTGCCCTCGTGCTCGGCGTAGTGCGCCGCGAGCAGCTCGCGGGTCGCCGTGCGAAGCTCGAGGGACACCAGCGAGTAGCCCTTGGCCTCGACCCGGCGGATGACCTCGCCGGTGAGTCCACGGCGGACGCCGTCGGGCTTGACGAGGACGAGAGTGCGCTGGGTCATGGCCCGCAGACTAGTGCTGCGCGTCGTACGCCGCGAAGGCGGCCGCCCGCTCGCGCTCGATCTTGCGCCCCAGGAAGTCGGCCATCCCCCACAGCAGCGCGAAGATCCCGCCGAGCACCCACATGATCCCGACGACGAACCCGAGCGTGATCGCGGCGACCTGGATCGCCCATCCGAGCCCGTAGGCCCAGGGGCGCCGCAGCAGACCGGCGACGATGATGCAGGCGCACATCAGGGTGAGCCCGATGCCCAGCGCCGTGCCCGTCGCGACGTCCGAGACCGCGATCATCACCGGCGTGGTGAGACCGAGCGCGATCGCCTCGAGGGAGAGCACGGCGGCGCACATGCCGCGTCGCGGCGACCTCTCGCGCTCCTCCGTCACTTGACGCCCCCGAGCAGCACCCGCGCCTCGCCCACGGTCACCACGGAGCCCGTCACGAGCACGGCCCCCGACGAGAGGGAGTCGCCCGAGCCCGACTCCGCCAGTGCGGCCGCGGCGTCGATCGCGTCGGCGAGTCGCGGCACCACCGTGACCCGGTCCTCGCCGAAGATCGGGATCGCCACCTCCGCGAGCCGGCTGGCACGCATCGCCCGGTCGGTGGAGTTCTCGGTGACGACCAGGTGCTCGAGGTGCGGCTCGAACGCCGCCAGCACGCCCTCGGCGTCCTTGTCGCCCATCACGCCGATGACGCCGACGAGCGGCGAGAACGAGAAGGAGTCCTCCAACGCCGCGGCCGTCGCCTCGGCGCCGTGCGGGTTGTGGGCGGTGTCGAGGACGATCGTCGGGGACCGCCGGACGATCTCGAGCCGGCCCGGCGAGGTCACCTCCGCGAGCGCGTTGCGGACGATCTCGTCGCCCAGCGGCTCCTCGCCCCCGACGAAGGCCTCGACCGCGGCGAGCGCGACCACGGCGTTCTGCGCCTGGTGGGCGCCGTAGAGAGGCAGGAACACGTCGTCGTACGTCGTCCGCAGACCCTTGAGCGTGACGATCTGGCCGCCGACAGCCGGCGTCCGCGCGACGACGCCGAAGTCGACGCCCTCGCGCACGACCGTGGCGCCGACCTCGCTCGCGCGGGCGAGCAGGACCTCGAGGGCCTCGTCGGGCTGTTCGGCGAGGACCGCGACGGCGCCCGCCTTGATGATCCCCGCCTTCTCGACGGCGATGGCGGCCGGCGTGCCGCCGAGGTACTGCACGTGGTCGATCGAGATCGGAGTGACGACGGCGACGGCGCCGTCGGCGACGTTGGTGGCGTCCCAGGAGCCGCCCATGCCGACCTCGACGATCGCGACGTCGACCGGCGCCTCGGCGAACTTGGCGTAGGCCATGCCGACGACCGTCTCGAAGAACGACAGCGGATGGGGCTGGTCGACGTCCACGAGGTGGAGGTAGGGAGCGATCTCGTTGAAGGCGTCCACGAACGCCTCGTCGGACAGCGGCTCACCGTCGATGGTGATCCGCTCGCTCATCCTCTCCACGTGCGGGCTGGTGAACCGCCCGGTGCGCAGCTCGAGCGCCCGCAGCAACGTGTCGATCATCCGCGAGGTGGACGTCTTCCCGTTGGTGCCGGTCAGGTGGATGACGGAGTAGGCGTGCTGAGGGTCGCCGAGCATCTCGGTGAAGGCGCGGATGCGGTCGAGCGACGGCTCGAGCTTGGTCTCGGGCCAGCGGGACAACAACGCGTCCTCGGCCTCGGCGAAGGTCTGGGCGGGTCGGCCCACGGGAAGTTCAGACATGACCTGCCGAGTCTAGGTGGACTCGTTTCGCGCCGGTGAATGCGTGCGCCCTAGGATTTCGCCCATGACCGAGACCCAGCAGACTGAGCCCCACCCCGCGGGCGCCGAGACGACCAGCGCGGAGCAGCGCGCGGTCGTCGTACCGGAGAAGCCTGCGCTCGAGGGCCTCGAGGCCAAGTGGGCCGAGCGGTGGAAGGCCGACGACACCTACGCCTTCGACCGCACCCAGCCGCGCGGATGCGTCTACTCGATCGACACTCCCCCGCCGACCGTCAGCGGCAGCCTCCACGTCGGGCACGTCTTCTCCTACACCCACCCGGACACGATCGCCCGGTTCCAGCGCATGCGCGGCAAGACCGTGTTCTACCCGCTGGGCTGGGACGACAACGGCCTGCCGACCGAGCGGCGGGTGCAGAACTACTTCGGCGTCCGCTGCGACCCGAGCCTGCCCTACGACGCGGACTTCACCCCGCCGGAGAAGCCCGACCCCAAGAAGCAGATCCCGATCAGCCGCCCCAACTTCGTCGAGCTGTGCGAGCGGCTCGTCGAGGAGGACGAGAAGGTCTTCGAGGAGCTGTGGCGCACCGTCGGCCTGTCGGTGGACTGGAAGCAGACCTACACGACCATCGGCCCGAAGGCGCAGACGGTCAGCCAGCGTGCGTTCCTGCGCAACCTCGCCCGCGGCGAGGCCTACCTGCAGGAGGCCCCGACCCTCTGGGACGTCACCTTCCAGACCGCCGTCGCCCAGGCCGAGCTGGAGGCGCGGGAGTACCCCGGCGCCTACCACCGGGTGGCCTTCCACCGGCGCGACGGCTCCCCCGTCCACATCGAGACCACCCGCCCCGAGCTGATCCCCTCCGTCGTCGCGCTGATCGCGCATCCCGACGACGAGCGGTACGCCGACCTGTTCGGCACCACCGTGACCAGCCCGGTCTTCGGCGTGGAGGTCCCGGTGCTCGCCCACCCCGCCGCCGAGCCCGAGAAGGGCGCCGGCATCGCGATGTGCTGCACGTTCGGCGACCTGACGGACGTCCAGTGGTGGCGCGAGCTGCAACTGCCCGTCCGCACCCTGATCGGGCGCGACGGCCGGATGAGCCGCGAGACCCCGGAGTGGCTCGCCTCGGAGGCGGCGGCGTCGGCGTACGAGGACCTCAAGGGCAAGACCGCCCACAGCGCCCGCGAGGTGATGGTCGCCAAGCTGCGCGAGTCCGGCGACCTCGACGGCGAGCCGAAGCCCACGCAGCGGATGGCGAACTTCTACGAGAAGGGCGACAAGCCGCTCGAGATCGTCGCCACCCGCCAGTGGTACATCACCAACGGCGGCCGTGACGCCGGCCTGCGCGACGACCTGCTCGCCCGAGGTGGCGAGATCACCTGGGTCCCCGACCACATGCACCATCGCTACGACAACTGGGTGGGTGGCCTCAACGGCGACTGGCTCGTCTCGCGCCAGCGGTTCTTCGGCATCCCCTTCCCCGTCTGGTACCGCCTCGACGAGGAGGGCGAGCCCGACTACGCGGACCCGATCCTCGCCACCGAGGAGCAGCTGCCGGTCGACCCCTCAACCGTGGCCCCCGCCGGCTTCACCGAGGAACAGCGCGGCAAGCCGGGCGGCTTCATCGGCGACCCGGACGTGATGGACACCTGGGCGACCTCCTCCCTCACCCCGCAGATCGCGGGCGGCTGGGAGAGCGACCCGGACCTGTTCTCCCGGGTCTTCCCGATGGACCTGGCAACGCAGGCCCACGACATCATCCGCACCTGGCTGTTCTCCCGAGTCGTCCGCTCCCACTTCGAGAACGGCACCTCACCCTGGCACCACGCGCTCATCTCCGGCTTCGTGGTCGACCCCGACCGCAAGAAGATGTCGAAGTCGAAGGGCAACGTGGTCGTCCCCCAGGACATCCTGGAGAAGTACGGCGCCGACGCCGTCCGCTGGCGGGCCGCGATGGCGCGCCCCGGGCTCGACTCGCCCTTCGACGAGACCCAGATGAAGGTCGGCCGACGGCTGGCGGTCAAGGTGCTCAACGCCTCCAAGTTCGTGCTCGACGGCGTGAAGGCCACCGAGCTCAACACCTTCGAGGTGAGCGAGCCGGTCGACTGCGCGCTGCTGGCGCGCCTGAAGACGGTCGTCACCCGGGCGACGGAGGCGTTCGAGGCCTACGACTACACGTCGGCGCTGGAGACGACGGAGAAGTTCTTCTGGGAGTTCTGCGACGACTACGTCGAGCTGGTCAAGGAACGCGCGTACGCCGAGGAGGACAGCTCCGCGAAGGCGTCGGCCAAGGCGACGCTGGCGATCGCGCTGCACACCCAGCTCCGGCTGCTCGCGCCGTTCCTGCCCTACGTCACCGAGGAGGTGTGGTCGTGGTGGCGCTCGGTGAACCCCGAGGGCACCTCGATCCACCTCGCCGCCTGGCCGACCGAGCTCGACCTCGGCTCGGCCGCGGCCGCCGACCCCGGCATCCTCGACGGCGTCGCCGCTGCGCTCGCCGGCCTGCGCGGCGCGAAGTCGCAGGCGAAGGTCTCGATGCGGGCCGAGCTGTCCCGGGCCACGGTGACGGGCCCGGAGGCGCTGGTCGCGGCCGCGGAGATGGCGGCCGACGACCTGCGCAAGAGCAGCCGGATCGTCGGCGAGCTCGCCTTCGTCCCCGACCCGGCCGCGGGCGAGCTGACGGTCGCGGCCGAGCTGGCCGAGCGACCGGCGGAGTGAGCGCTCGTTGAGCGCTCGTTGATCCGACCACCGACAGCGCAACGGCCCGTCACCCCGAGGGGTGACGGGCCGTTGTCGCTGTGGTCCGGGCCGGATCAGTGCCGGTTGCGCCAGCCGTTGCTGCTGGAGGAGTGGCTGCTGGAGGAGTGGCCGTAGTTGCCGTAGCCGCTGCTGGAGGTGTGGCCGTAGCCGGTCCAGGAGTGCCCGAACTCGCTGTTGGTGCTCGACGGGTGGCCGGAGGACGGGCCGAAGCCGATCGGGCCGAGGGAGTGCACGCCGTAGGAGTGTCCGCTCCGGATGCCGGACCCGGCCGGAGCAGACGGAGCGGTCAGACCGAGGTGAGGGTGCAGCCCGCTGACGAGGCCGTGCCGGCCGTCGCCGCGGCCCTGGTCGGCGTCGCGGCCCTTCGTGTGCCCGCTGACCGGAGCGGCCGGGGCCTCCGGGAGGTGCGACGAGATGATCGGGTGCGTCACGGAGAAGACGGGCGGCCGGACCGTGTGGCCGGGCGTGGTCTGACCCGGCGTGGTGTGCTTGACCGGGACCAGCGCCGGAGCGGCCGGGGCCGCGGCAGTCACCGGAGCGGCGGCCGCTGCCGGTGCGCTGGCCGTGGCCTGCTGAGCGCTGCCCACGACATGCTTGGTGCCGACCTCGGCGGACCCGGCGGTGGCGTGCCCTGCCTGGTGCCGGTGGGCCTCAGCGGCGCCGACGCGGGCCGGCTCGTCGACGACCGTCCGCGCGACCGACAGCGCGGTGCGAGCCTTGGTGACGACCTTGGCCTCGGCGCTCAGGATGTCCTGCGGCGCGGGCACGAGGAGGGCGCCAGCGATGACCGCCTGCGTGGGGCGGACGAAGATGCCGGCGAGGGCGTCAGAGCGCAGCGCGTTGACCACGACCACGATGCACGCGATCGAGACGACGAAGAACGCAGCGAGCGGCGCCTTGTGCTGAGAGCTCATCGACGCTCGCCTGCGGGGGTGAGGACGGTGGACACAGAACCATTCTCGCGGCCGAACGGCCCCATCCCTAACGGAAACGGCACAAATGACTCGAAGTGACTAGGTCCTCGGACGTTCGTCAGGCGAACGGCCGACCGAACGTCGTCGCTCAGGCGGACTTCTTCTTCTTCGCCTCGGACTCGCGCGGCACCAGGGTCGGCGCGGCCTCGTCCTCGACCACCTCGCGGGTCACCATGACCTTGCTGATGTCGCCCCGCGACGGCACGTCGTACATCACCTGGAGGAGGACCTCCTCGATGATGGCGCGCAGACCACGGGCACCGGTGCCCCGCTCGAGCGCCTTCTCGGCGATGGCGTCGATCGCCTCGGCGGTGAACTCGAGCTCGACGCCGTCGAGCTCGAAGAGCTTCTGGTACTGCTTGACCAGCGCGTTGCGGGGCTCGGTGAGGATCTGCACCAGCGCCTCACGGTCGAGCTTGCTGACGCTCGCGATGAGGGGAAGGCGGCCGATGAACTCGGGGATCAGGCCGAACTTGGTGAGGTCCTCGGGGCGGACGAGCTTGAGCAGGTCCTCGGCCTGCTTCTCCGCGTGGCCGCGCGGCTCGGCGGTGAAGCCCAGCGTCTTCTTGCCGACGCGCTGCTCGATGATGTGCTCGAGACCGGCGAAGGCACCGCCGACGACGAACAGGATGTTCGTCGTGTCGATCTGGATGAACTCCTGGTGCGGGTGCTTGCGGCCGCCCTGCGGCGGGACCGAGGCGGTGGTGCCCTCGATGATCTTCAGCAGCGCCTGCTGGACGCCCTCGCCGGAGACGTCTCGCGTGATCGAGGGGTTCTCCGCCTTGCGCGCGACCTTGTCGATCTCGTCGATGTAGATGATGCCCGTCTCGGCCTTCTTGACGTCGTAGTCGGCCGCCTGGATCAGCTTGAGGAGGATGTTCTCGACATCCTCGCCGACGTAGCCGGCCTCGGTCAGCGCGGTGGCGTCGGCGATGGCGAAGGGGACGTTGAGCATCCGGGCCAGGGTCTGCGCGAGGTAGGTCTTGCCGCAGCCGGTCGGGCCGATGACGAGGATGTTGGACTTGGCGACCTCGACGGTCTCGTCCTTGGCGTGCTTGCCCGGGCCCGTCGCTCCCGGCTGCAGACCGGCCTGCACGCGCTTGTAGTGGTTGTAGACCGCGACGGCGAGGGACTTCTTCGCCTGCTCCTGGCCGATGACGTAGGAGTTGAGGAACTCGAAGATGTCCTTGGGCTTCGGCAGCTCGTCGAGGCTGACCTCGCTGCCCTCGGAGAGCTCCTCCTCGATGATCTCGTTGCAGAGATCGATGCACTCGTCGCAGATGTAGACGCCGGGGCCGGCGATGAGCTTCTTGACCTGCTTCTGGCTCTTCCCGCAGAAAGAACACTTCAGCAGGTCGCCTCCGTCACCGATGCGTGCCACGGGCGGTCTCCTTCTCCGGGGTGGTGCGGTCGTGCGAGCCGGGATGGCGGATGGGGCTCCCGGCGATCAGCCCCCTGACGGTACCCCGTGTCCGGCCCGATCGGGGGCCAGACACGGGGTTCTGCCTCAGGTACGAAGCGACATGGTCAGGCCAGCGCCGGCGTCTTCAGCGAGCCGAGCACCGTGTCGATCAGGCCGTACTCGACCGCCTGCTGAGCGGTGAGGATCTTGTCGCGCTCGATGTCGCGGCTGACCTCCTCGAGCGAACGGCCGCTGTGGTCGGCGATCATCTTCTCCAGCAGCTCGCGCATCCGGAGGATCTCGTTGGCCTGGATCTCGATGTCGGAGGTCTGGCCGAACGTGCCCTCGGTGTAGGGCTGGTGGATGAGGATGCGGCTGTTGGGGAGCGCCATCCGCTTGCCGTGCTTACCGGCGGCGAGCAGGATCGCCGCCGCTGACGCCGCCTGGCCCATGCACACCGTGGAGACGTCGGGCTTGATGAACTGGATGGTGTCGTAGATCGCCGTCAGCGCGGTGAACGAGCCGCCCGGCGAGTTGATGTAGATGTTGATGTCCTGGTCCGGGTTCATCGACTGCAGGCACAGCAGCTGGGCGATGACCGCGTTGGCCACGTCGTCGCTGATCGGCGTGCCCAGGTAGATGATCCGCTCCTCGAAGAGCTTCGCGTACGGGTCGATCCGTCGGAAGCCGTAGGAGGTGCGCTCTTCCCACTGAGGGATGTAGTAGTTCATGTCTGTCCTCGGCCGGTTCAGTCGTTGGCGTGGGCCGGACGGCCCTCGTCGGATGCCTCGCGGGCACTCGTGATGACCTGGTCGACCAGGCCGTACTCGAGCGCCTCGTGGGCGGTGAACCAGCGGTCGCGGTCGGCGTCGGCGATGACCTGCTCGATCGGCTGACCGGTGTGCTGGGAGATGAGGTCGAGCAGCACCTTCTTGATGTGCAGCGACTGCTGCGCCTGGATCTTGATGTCCGAGGCGGAGCCGCCCATGCCCGACGACGGCTGGTGCATCATGATCCGCGCGTGCGGCAGGGCGTAGCGCTTGCCCTTGGCGCCGGCGCACAGCAGGAACTGGCCCATCGAGGCGGCCAGGCCCATGCCCACGGTCGCGACGTCGTTGGGGATGTAGTTCATCGTGTCGTAGATCGCCATGCCGGCGTCCACGGAGCCGCCGGGGCTGTTGATGTGGAGGAAGATGTCGGCCTCGGGGTCCTCCGCCGACAGGAGCAGCAGCTGGGCGCAGATCGCGTTCGCGTTCGCGTCGCGCACCTCGGAACCGAGGAAGACGATCCGCTCGCGGAGCAGCCGCGAGTAGATGTGGCTGTCGAGATCGGCCGGGCCCGGGCCGCCGCCCATCTGGTGTGAGTCGGCCGGGCGCTCGGCGTGGCTGGAGTTCAGGTTCACGTCGCCGACCCTAGCCGCCCGTCCCGACAGTTCCACGGGTTCACGGGCCCTGTTCGCCGACAGCGGATTTCGGTTCAGTCGTAGGCGCCGACGACGGTCTGGTCCCAGTCGATGACCGAGCCGGTCACGACACCGCTGCGCTCGGAGAGCAGCAGGACCACCAACGCGGCTGCGTCCTCGGGCTCCGCGAGCCGCCCCATCGGGAGCCGGGCGGCCGCCTGCTCACGCCAGTCGTCCCCGGCGTCATGGAAGCGGCGCTGGGTCACGTCCTCCCCCTCGGTGCTCGTCCAGCCGATGTTGACGCCGTTGATCCGGATCCGGTCGAAGCGGTGGGCGTGGGCGGCGTTGCGGGTCAGCGCGGCCAGGCCCGCCTTGCTGGCGACGTAGGGAGCGAGGTAGGGCTGCCCGCCGTGCGCGGAGATCGAGAGGACGTTGACGATCGTGCCCGCCGCTTTGCGGGCGAGCATGTCGCGCACGGCCTCCTGCATCAGCAGGAACGGGCCGCGCAGGTTGACGGCGACGTGCTCGTCGAAGAGCTCGGGCGTGGTGTCGAGCAGCGTGCCCCGCGTGGTGAGACCGGCGGCGTTGACCAGGCAGTCGATGCCGCCGTACGCCGCCACGGTGGCCTGGGCCGCCGACCGCACCTGCGCGGGCTCGCCGACGTCGCAGTGCACGAAACGGACCTCGGCGTCGGGACCCTGGTCGGCCACGAACCGCTCACCGACCTCCGCCCGGCGGCCGGTGACCACCACTCGCGCGCCCTCGGCCAGCGCCGCGCCCGCGATCGCCGCGCCCACGCCCTGGGTGCCCCCGCTGACCAGCACCGACCGGCCCTCGAGGAGCCCGCTCATCGGGTCGCCCGCCGGGCGGCGTAGGCGTCGAGCGACTCCGCGAGCCGGTCCTCGCTCCAGTCCTCGGCCAGAGCCCGGCGCAGCAGGTCGCCCTGGGTCGGCGGCGTGAGCGCGCCGACCGGCTGGTCCAGGTCGAGGTTGGTGGGGAACGGGTAGCCCTCCGCAGCCGCCGCGACGGCAGCGGCGAGCGCCTCGTCGGGCACACCGGCGTCGCGGCGCTGCCGCAGGGCCGGGTGGACGGCCCGCGAGACCCGGTCGCGGTCGACGCTCTCCATCGCCCGGCCGAACGCCGAGGAGACCTGGAGCAGGTTGGCCATCCGCTGGATGCCCTCGGAGACGTTGGACCCGGCGCCGTGCAGGACCGCAGGGTTGAAGAAGACGGCGTCCCCCTTGCGGAGCGGCAGCTGGACGTGATGGCCCGCGAAGTGGTCGCGGAACTCCGGCCGGCGCCAGGCAAGGTAGCCGGCGGCGTACTTCTGCGAGTGCGGGAGGTACATCGTCGGGCCGCTCTCCACGGGCATGTCGCAGTGGGCGACGGCGCCCTGCAGCGTCAGGACGGGCGAGAGCAGGTGGGCGTGGGCCGGGTAGCGCTCGACGACGTCGTCGGCGAGGAAGCCGAGGTGGTAGTCGCGGTGCGGCTCCTGCGCGAGCCCGCCGGGGCGCACGAGGTTCACCTGCGAGGTGACCTGGTAGCCGGGGCCTAGCCAGGCCGTGCTGACCAGGGCGACGAGCTCGTTGGCGTAGTAGTCGACGAAGGTCGCGGGGTCACGGACGGCCAGCTTCTCGAGCGCGTTCCAGATCCGGTCGTTGGCGCCCGGGGCGGCGAAGTGGTCGCCGTGCGCGCCTCCCGCCGCGCGCTCGTCGGCGATGATCCGGTCGAAGACCGCGGTGGCCCGGTCGACCACGTCGTGGTCGGGGAACGCGGCGCGCAGCACGACGATCCCCGGCCCCTCGGCGAGCGCGTGGACCAGCTCGCTCGCGACCGCGTCGTGGCCGGCCTCGGTGGCGAGGCCGTCCCGGAGCCGGGCAGAGTCGTAGACCACGACGCCCTGCTCGATCGTCTCGGCGTGCGGGTAGTCAGCGGCGCGCGTCGGCTCGGAGACGACCTCGACGAGGTCCTCGAGCCGGCAGTCCGCCGCGCGCAGGCGTGAGGTCAGCGGCACCATGTCACCTCCGGTAGAGCTCGGGTCGCTCGTCGGGTACGACGGCCTCCCACGACCCCGAGCGGAGCGACCGCACGCCCGCCTCGGCGGCGACGTTGGCGAGGTAGCCGTCCCAGGCGTCGGGCCCGTCGACGGTGCCCGCCCGGGCCGCGCGTGCCCACGCCGCGAGCTCGAGCCGGTAGGCGTCGGCGAAGTGGGCGACGAAGTCGTCCCTGACCGGCGTGCCCGCGGCGCCCGCGCGACGGACGGTGACCGTGGAGCGCGGCTCCAGCGAGGCGGTCCCGTCCGTTCCGACGACCTCGGTCTGCACGTCGTAGCCGTAGCGGGCATTGACGAAGACCTCGACGCTCGCGAGCGCTCCGGAGCCGAACCGCACGGTGGCCAGCTGCGGGTCGCGGAAGGGCCCGTCGACCGGGGACTCGACGCGTACGGCGGCGATCGGCTGGTCGAGCAGCCACGGCAGCGTGTCGAGCTCGTGGATCATCGAGCCGGTCACCAGGGTGGCGTCGTCGGTGCTGGTGTTGTTGGTCGCGTTGCGGTGCACGGCGTGCACGAGCCGCACCGTGCCGAGGTCGCCCGAGTCGATGACCGCCTTGAGCTCGCGGAAGGCCGGGTCGTAGCGCCTGGTGAAGCCGACCTGGACCAGGCGCCGGCCGGCTGCGACCTCCGCGTCGACGACCCGGCGGGCGCCGGACGCGTCGAGGGCCAGCGGCTTCTCGCACAGCATCGGCCGGCCGGCGGCGAGGCCGGCGAGCACCAGGCCGACGTGGGTGGCGTCGGGGGACGCGACGACGACGGCGTCGACGTCGGCGACCAGCGCCTCCGGGGAGGGCGAGGCGGCCGCCCCCAGCTCGTCGGCGAGCGCCTCGGCGCGCTCCGCGTCGAGGTCGTGGACGGCGACCAGGTCGACCTCGGCGACCGAGGTGGACAGCGTGCGGGCGTGGGCCGCGCCCATCGCACCAGTGCCGATCACCCCCACCCGCAGGCGACCGGTCACGGCGACTCCACGTCCGGCTCGGCGTCGGCAACGTGGTCGGCCTCGCGGTCGGCCTCGTGGTCGCCCTCGACGTCGGCCTTCAGCTCGGCGACCACGGGCGAGGAGTCGCCCATGTCGCGGGCGAGCTCGTGGGCGAGCGACTCCAGCTCAGCGCCGCCGGCCATCATCGAGGTCAGCTCGTCGAGCGTGATCTCGGACTTGGCGTAGTCGCCGATCGACCGGCCGCGCCGCAGCAGCATGAACCGGTCCCCCACCGGATAGGCGTGGTGCGGGTTGTGGGTGATGAAGACGACCCCGAGGCCGCGCTCGCGCGCCTTGGCGATGTACTTCAGCACCACCCCGGACTGCTTGACGCCGAGCGCCGCGGTGGGCTCGTCGAGGATGAGCACGCGCGCGCCGAAGTAGACCGCCCGAGCGATCGCGACGCACTGCCGCTCGCCGCCGGACAGGGTGCCGATCGGCTGGTCGACGTCGCGCAGGTCGATGCCCATCTTGAGCAGCTCGTCGCGCGTGGTCCGCTTCATGAACTCGCGGTCAAGCCGGCGCAGCGGGCCGCGGCCGCGCACCGGCTCGGAGCCGAGGAAGAAGTTCCGCCACACCGGCATCAGGGGGACGACGGCCAGGTCCTGGTAGACCGTCGCGATGCCGAGCGTGAGGGCGTCGCGCGGGCTGTCGAGGTGCTGCTCGACGCCGTCCACCTCGAAGGTGCCCTCGCTGTGCCGGTGCGCCCCGGCCAGGATCTTGATGAAGGTGGACTTGCCCGCGCCGTTGTCGCCGAGGACGCAGGTGACCTCGCCGGCTCGCACCGACGTGGTGACGCCGCGCAGGGCGATCACCCGGCCGTAGCTCTTGCCGAGGTCGGTCACCTCGATGATCGGGGTGCCGGGACTGGGCAGCGCGTTGCCGCGGGCGGCCTCCGCCTCCGCCCTGGCCTGCGCCGTCGCCCACTCGCGCGCCGCCCTGCCGACCCGCTTCCCCGTCGCGCTCACCCGCTCGTCGGTCCCGCCGCTGGTCGGCGTGCTCATCGTGCCTCCTCCGCCCGCTTGCGGACCCACTCGTTGAGCAGCACCGCCGTCAGCAGCATCACGCCGAGGAAGGCCTTGAGCCAGTTGTTGTCCCAGCCGGCGTAGACGATGCCCTGGTTGGCCATGCCGTAGATGAGGGCGCCCAGCGCGGCGCCGATCGCCGACCCGTAGCCGCCCGTCATCAGGCAGCCGCCGACCACGGCGCAGATGATGTAGACGAACTCCTGTCCGACGCCGGTGTTGCTCTGCACCGTCGAGGTCGTGAAGAGCAGCAGCATGCCGACCAGCCAGCCGCAGCCCGCGGTGCCCATGAAGAGCCCGATCTTGGTCTTCGCGACCGGAACGCCGACCTGCCGCGAGGAGTGCTGGGCGCCGCCCACGGCGAAGACCCAGTTGCCGACGCGGGTCCGCATGAGCACCCAGGTGGCCACCGCGGTGACCGCGACCCACCAGACGATCGAGACGTAGAAGGTCCCCCGGCCGATCTCCATCGACGAGCCGAACAGCTTCTGCGGCTGGTCGTAGAACGGGACGTTGCGCATGCCCTGGATGGCGACCTGCCCGATGAGCGCCTTGGTGCCGGCGAGGTCGATGCCCTGCAGCACGAAGAACGTGCCGAGGGTGACGATGAAGCTGGGCAGCCCGGTGCGCATCACGATCAGCCCGTTGACGAATCCGACGGCGAGGGCCAGGGCCAGCGAGACGAGGATGGCGAGCCAGACGTTGAGCCCGTACTCGGTGGTGAGGATGCCGACGACCAGGCCCGCGAAGCCGGTCATCGCCCCGGCGGAGAGGTCGAACTCGCCGCCGATCATCAGCATCGCCACGGCGACGGCCATGATGCCGATCGTCGAGGCGGAGCGCAGCCACGTGGCCGAGCCGGAGAGGGTCGCGAAGACGTCGGTCGTGACGGCGAAGAAGACGAAGATGGCGACCGCGGCGACCAGCGCGCCGATCTCGGGTCGCTTCATCAGACGGCCGAGGGGCGACGTACGGGCGACCCGCTCGTCGGCGGCGGCGATGGTGCTCATGTCGGGAAGTATCCCTTCCGATCCGGTGGCCGGGGAGGTCGCCGCGCGACCTCCCCGACCACCGAGTGTCAGCGAGTGCCGTTCTTGGCGAAGGTGAGGACCTGGTCGGCGTTGTCGGCGGTGATGAACGCCGGGCCGGAGTTGATCGGCTGGCCGCCACCCACGTCGTTGCCGTTGATCGACTTCAGGTAGAGGGTCGTGACGCCGAGGAAGCCCTGCACGTAGGGCTGCTGGTCGACGGCGAAGTCGATCGAGCCGGCCTTGATGTCGTTGATGACGTCCTCGCTGAGGTCGAAGGTCGACACCTTCGCGCTGCTGCCGGACTCCTTGACCGCCGCGACCGCGTCGATCGCGTACTGCCCGCCGAGGGTGAGCACGCCGTCGACCGTCTTGTCGGCCTGCAGCTTGGAGGTGATCGTGGCCTGGACCGCGTTGTCGTCGGTGCCGTCGACCTGGAGGTTGGTGACCTTGCCGCCCTCGGTCTCCGCGACCGCCTTGCAGCGCTCCTCGAGGCCGACGTTGCCGGCCTCCTGGATCACGCAGAGGACGTTCTTGAGGCCCTCGTCCTTGAGCCGCGCGCCGACCGCCTGACCGGCGATCGTCTCGCTCTGCCCGATGTGGGTGATCGCCCCGAACTCCTTCCAGCGGTCGATGCCCGAGTTGATGCTGACCACGGGGATGCCGGCGGCGACGGCGGCCTTGATGCTGGTCTCGAGGCCGTCGGGGTTCGCCATCGAGACGACGATGCCGTCGACCTTGTCGGCCACCGCGCCGTCGATGAGCTGCGACTGCTTGGCCGGGTCGGGGTCGGCGGAGTACTCCACCTTGACGCCGTAGTCGTCCCCGGCACGCTCGGCACCGGACTTGACCCGGTCCCAGAACGCGTCGCCGGAGGAGCTGTGGGTGATCACCGCGTAGGTGAGGTCCTTGGTCTTCTTGGTCGCCCCCGAGTCCTCCTTGCCGGTGCCGCTGCACGCGGCGAGGAGAAGAGCGGCCACGGCGATCGCGCCGGTGACCTGCAGTTTCTTCATCGGTGTGTTCCTTCTTCTCTGGTTTTCCGGGACGGCCCGGCCTAGGAGTTGGTCGGGAAGTGGAAGCTGGCGTCGGCGGGGTGCGACACCTGGGGCCAGCGTGCCGTGACGACCTTGGCCCTGGTGTAGAACGACACGCCTTCGGGGCCGTGCACGTGCTTGTCGCCGAACAGCGAATCCTTCCACCCGCCGAAGGAGTAGTACGCCATCGGCACGGGGATCGGGACGTTGACCCCGATCATCCCCACGTGGACGCCGCGCTGGAAACGCCGCGCCGCCTCGCCGCTGGCGGTGAAGATCGCGGTGCCGTTGCCGTAGGGGTTGGCGTTGATCAGCGCGATCGCCTCGTCGACGTCGTCGCTGCGCACTACGGAGAGGACCGGGCCGAAGATCTCCTCGGTGTAGACGTCCATCTCCCGGGTGACGCGGTCGATCACCGTCGGGCCCACGAAGAAGCCCTCCTCGAAGCCCGGGACGACGAGCTCGCGGCCGTCGACGACGACGTCACCGCCCTGCCGCTCGCCGGCGCCGATCAGGTCCACGATCCGGTCCCGGGCCGCGGCCGTGACGACGGGGCCCATCTCGCTGGCCGACGTACGGCCGGAGCCGACGACGACCTTGCGCGCCTTCTCGGCGACCGCGTCGACGAGGGCCTCGCCGCTGCGCCCGACCGCGACCGCTGCCGAGATCGCCATGCAGCGCTCTCCCGCGGAGCCGAACGCCGCGGCGACCAGGTGGTCGGAGACGTAGTCGAGGTCGGCGTCGGGCAGGATCACAGCGTGGTTCTTGGCACCACCCAGGGCCTGGACCCGCTTGCCGCTCTGGCTGGCTCGGGTGTGGATGTAGCGGGCGATCGGCGTGGACCCGACGAAGCTCACCGCGGCGATGTCGGGGTGGTCGAGGATCGCGTCGACGGCGACCTTGTCGCCGTGCACGACGTTGAAGACGCCGTCCGGCAGCCCGGCCTCACGCCAGAGCTCGGCGATGATCAGAGACGCCGATGGGTCGCGCTCGCTCGGCTTGAGGATGAAGGTGTTGCCGCAGGCGATGGCCACCGGGAACATCCACATCGGGACCATGGCCGGGAAGTTGAACGGCGTGATGCCCGCGACGACGCCGAGCGGCTCGCGGAAGGAGAAGAGGTCGACGCCCGTCGAGACCTGGTCGGAGTAGTCGCCCTTGAGCAGGTGCGGGATGCCGCAGGCGAACTCGACCACCTCCAGGCCGCGCTGGACCTCGCCGCGCGCGTCGGAGAGGACCTTGCCGTGCTCGTCGGTGATCGCCTCGGCGAGCCGGTCGACGTTGGCGGCCACCAGGTGCCGGAACTCGAAGAGCACCTTGGTCCGGGCGCTCAGCGAGGTCTGCGACCAGGAGGCGAACGCCTCCTTCGCGACGGCGACGGCCCCGTCGACCTCGGCCGCCTCGGCCAGCAGCACGTCGGCCTCGTGCCGGCCGGTCGCCGGGTTCCACACGGGCGCGGTGCGCGTTGAGCCGCCGACGGACGTGCCGCCGATCCAGTGCTCGATGGTCCTCACGTTGTCTCTTCCTCCACTCACAGGTACGGCCTCTGCCGCAGCTTGTTCTCGTCGTACGTCGTCCGGGCGGCGCGGGTGGTGTCCAGCTCCGCGACCTCGGCGACCGGCACATCCCACCATGCGTCGCTGGCCGGACCCGGGATGTCGGGGTCGGTCTCGACATGGACGACGACCGGGCCGTCGTCGCCGGCCTTGGCCTCGGCCAGCGCCTCCCGCAGCTGCGCGATGCCGTGCGCGCGCAGCACGCGGGCACCCAGGCTCTCGGCGTTGGCGGCCAGGTCGACCGGCAGTGCGGGCCCGTCGAGGCGACCCGTCGCCGGGTCACGGTAGCGGTAGCGGGTCCCGAACCGCTGCGAGCCGACCGACTCCGAGAGCGCGCCGATCGAGGCGAAGCCGTGGTTCTGCACGATCACGACGATGATCTTCTGCCGTTCCTGGACGGCGGTGACCAGCTCGGAGGCGAGCATCAGGTAGGACCCGTCCCCCACCAGCACGAACACGTCGCGGTCGGGGGCCGCCATCCGCACCCCGAGGCCGGCCGCGATCTCGTAGCCCATGCAGGAGAAGCCGTACTCGACGTGGTAGCCCTTGGGGTCCCTCGTGCGCCACAGCCGGTGCAGGTCGCCGGGCATCGACCCGGCGGCGTTGACGACGACGTCGCGCGGCCCGGCCGCCTCGTTGACCGCGCCGAGCACCTCGGTCTGGGCGGGCAGCCCGTCGCCGCCGCCCTTCGGGTGGTACGCCGCCTCGACCACCGCGTCCCACTCGGCGGCCAGGCCGCGGACGCGCTCGCGGTAGTCGGCTCCGGTGTCGTGGCCGGCCAGCGTCTCGGTGAGCCCGAGGAGGCCCTCGCGGGCGTCGGCGACCAGCGCCAGGCCGGCGTGCTTGTGAGCGTCGAGGCCGGCGACGTTGAGGTTGACGAACCGGACGTCGGCGTTGGCGAAGACGCTGCGCGAGGCGGTCGTGAAGTCGCTCCACCGGGTGCCGATCCCGAGCACGACGTCGGCCTCGCGGGCGACTGCGTTGGCGGCGGTCGTGCCGGTGGCGCCGACGGCGCCGAGGGCGAGCGGGTGGTCGTGCGGCAGTGCGCCCTTGCCGGCCTGCGTCTCGGTTACGGGGATCCCGGTGGCCTCGACGAAGGCGCGCAGCGCGTCGGTCGCCTCGCTGTAGATGACGCCGCCGCCCGCGACGACCAGTGGGGTCTTCGCCGCGCGCAGCAGCTCGGCGGCGCGCGCGAGCATCTCGCGCTCGGGCGCCGGCCGGGCGACGTGCCACACCCGCCGGGCGAAGAGCTCCTCGGGCCAGTCGTGCGCCTGGGCCTGGACGTCCTGCGGCAGCGCGATCGTCACGGCGCCGGTCTCGACCGGATCGGTGAGCACGCGCATGGCGCCGAGGAGAGCCTGGGGAAGCTGCTCGGGGCGCCACACCCGGTCGAAGAAGCGCGACACCGGACGCAGCGTGTCGTTCACGGAGACGTCGTACGTCGCCGGCGACTCGAGCTCCTGCAGGACCGGGCCGCTGACCCTGGTCGCGAACACGTCGCCGGGCAGCAGCAGCACGGGGATCCGGTTGATCGTCGCGAGGGCGGCGCCGGTCACCATGTTCGTCGCGCCCGGCCCGATCGAGGTGGTGCAGGCCAGGGTCGAGAGCCGGTTGCGCATCCGGGCGTAGCCGACGGCGGCGTGGACCATGCCCTGCTCGTTGCGGCCGGTCCAGTAGGGCAGCCCGCCCGCACTGTCGCCCGCGGACCCACGGACCTCCTCCTCCAGCAGCGCCTGGCCGACACCGGCGACGTTGCCGTGCCCGAAGATGCCGAAGCACCCGGCGACCAGACGCTGCTCGACCCCGTCGCGCTCGGACCACTGCTGGGACAGGAAGCGCACCAGGGCCTGGGCCACGGTGAGCCTGATCATCCGGTCACGCTCCTCTCCGCCGGCCCGGTGAGCGGCAGGCGCGGGTCGACCGGAGCGTCCGCCCAGGTCTCCCGGATCCAGGCATGCTCGGGATCGTCGCAGATCAGCCACTCGCGCGCACCGGGGCCCGCCATCACGTTGAGGTAGTAGAGGTCGTGGCCCGGAACGGCCATCGAGGGGCCGTGCCAGCCGTGCGGGATGGTGACCACGTCACCGCTGCGGATCTCGACCAGGAGGTCCTCGGGCCGCTCCTCGGTGCCGTAGACCCGCTGGTAGGCCATGCCCCGCCGCCCCTCGGGTCCGGGCGCGACCTCGAAGTAGTAGATCTCCTCCAGCACGCTCTCCACGCCGGGGCGGTCCTCGTCGTGCTTGTGCGGCGGGTAGGAGGACCAGTTGCCGGCCGGCGTGAGCACCTCGACGACGATCAGCCGGTCGCAAGCGAAGGTGTCGGCGGCCGCGATGTTGTTGACCTGCCGGCTGCAGGAACCCGCGCCGCGCAGCTCCACCGGGACGTCGCCCGCGCGTCCGTAGCGCGCCGTGAGCCGCTGCTCGCACCGTGCCGAGGGCACCGAGAAGCGACCGCCGCTCGCGCTGGTCACGACGACGTCGGCGTCGCGCGGGACGTAGGCGAAGTCGCTCACCCGGCTGAAGACGCTGTCGCGGCCCTCGAGGTCGAAGGCCTCCCCGTCGCACTCGACCCGGCACGAGCCGGCCAGCGGCAGGACGAGGGCCTCGGCGCCGCCGGTCGTGAAGGAGACCGAGCCGCCGGGGGCGAGGGTGAGGACCTGCAGGCCGGAGCGGTCCCACCCGGCCTCCTCGGGGCCGACGGAGTCGGGGGCATCGAAGTGCCGGGCGCCCGGCTGCCGGGTGGCCATCAGATCATCCCCACGGTCCGGTCGACGGCCGTCGCGACGTCGCCGTCGGGCGGGTAGAGCAGCGCCCGGCCGACGGTCATGCCGATCACCGTCGGCAGCGCCAGGGCACGCTTCCAGCGCGCCATCGCCTCCGCGTCGTCGACCCGGGTCTCGCCGCCGAGCAGGTGGATCGGCAGCGTCGTCGCCGCGGCCACCTGCTCCATCTCCTCGATGACCGGCAGCTTGAGCCAGGTGTACGCCGACGTGGCGCCGAGGCCGGCGGCGACCGTCGCGCTCCGGACCACCGCCTCCGCGGACAGGTCGTTCTTCACCCGGCCCTCGACCCGGTGGGAGATGAAGGGCTCCACCATGGCCAGACGGCCGCGCCGGGCCAGCGCGCTCACCGCCGCGGCGCAGGACTCCAGCGTCCGCGGCGTGGCGAGGTCGTCGGGGTCGATGCGGAGGAGCATCTTGCCGCCGTCGAGCCGCGCGGCGGCGACCGCGTCGGCGTCGTAGCCGGTCATCCGGTCGTCGATCTCGAAGGCGGTGCCGGCCAGCCCGCCACGGTTCATCGACCCGAGGACGACCTTGCCCTCCAGCGCCCCGAGGAGGAGCAGGTCCTCGACCAGGTCCGGCGTGCCCATGAACCCGTCGATCCCGGGTCGGCCGAGGGCGACGACGAGCCGGCTCAGCAGCTCGCCACGGTCGGCCATCGCGAGCGGGTCGGCGCCGACGCGGAGCACCCCTCGCGCGGTGTGGTCGGCGGCGATGAGCATGAGCTTCCCGGTCGCGCCGACCAGCCCCTCGGCGGCGCGGCGGTCCGCATAGGCCCGGGCGATCGCCCCGGGGTCGTCCATCCGGACGGAGACGAGCCGGCGCACCAGCTCCCCCGTGCTGTCGGCCGGCGGTCCGGCGGGCAGGTCGGTCACCGAGGGGCTCCTTCCCCGAGCAGCTGCTCGACCTGGGCCGAGGTCGGCATGACGTCGGCGCAGGCGAGCTGGCCGGCGACGTACGCCCCGGCCGCGTTGGCGAAGCGGAGGACGCGCTCGAGCGGCCAGCCCGCCAGCAGGCCGTGGCACAGGGCGCCGCCGAAGGCGTCGCCCGCGCCGAGCCCGTTGACGACCTCGACGGGCACGGGCGGGACCTCGACCGACCCCGACGCGTCGTCGACGCCGAGCACCCCGCGGGGGCCCTGCTTGACGACCGCGACCCGCACGCCGCGCCCCCTCAACGCGGCGGCGGCGCGGACGGGGTCGGCCTCGCCGACGGCGACCTCGCACTCCTCGCGGTTGCCGACCGCGACGGTGACGTGCCCGAGGGCGCGGTCCACCTGCGCGGAGGCCTCCGCCTCCGACGTCCAGAACATCGGGCGGTAGTCGAGGTCGAGGACGGTCAGACCGTCCGGGTTGACCCCGGCCCGGTGCTCGAGGGCGGCGAGGGTAGCGCTCCGACTGGGTTCCTGGCACAGGCCGGTCACGGTGACCCAGAAGACGCCGGCACCGGCCACCGCGTCCAGGTCGAGCTCGTCGACCCGGATCTGCAGGTCGGGGGCGGTCGGCGTCCGGTAGAAGTAGAGGGGAAAGTCGTCGGGCGGGAAGATCTCGCAGAAGGCGACGGGCGTCGGCAGGTCCGGGACCGCGCTGACGTAGCGGTCGTCCACGCCGAACCCGCGCAGCGCCTCGTGCACGAAACGGCCGAACGGGTCCTCCCCCGTGCGGGTGATCACCGCACTGCGCCGGCCGTGGCGGGCGGCCGCGACCGCGACGTTGGTCGGGCTGCCGCCGAGGAACTTGGCGAAGGTCTTCACCCGCTCCAGCGGCACCCCCACCTCCTCGGGGTAGATGTCCGCGCTGACCCGCCCCATCGTGAGCACGTCCAGGTCCGTCACGGCGCGACCGCCCTCAGATACTCCAGCGACGCACGTACGTCGGCCAGCGGGCCCTCGCCCTCGGGGGCGCCGTCGAGCACGGTGTCCTGCTCCATGACGTACCAGCCGCGGTAGCCGGCCGACTCGAGCGCGCCGACGATGCCGGCGATGTCGACGTCACCCTGGCCGAGCGGCCGGTAGAGCCCCCGCCGGACGGCGTCGTGGTAGCTCAGCCCGCCGGCGCGGACGCGCTCCGCGGTGGCGGCGTCGACGTCCTTGAGGTGGACGTGGCGGACCCGCTCGCCCGCCTCCCTGGCCAGCGCCACGGGGTCGGTGCCGCCGACGATCAGGTGACCGGTGTCGAGGGTGAGCCCGATCGAGCTGCCCTCGAGCACCCGCTCGACCTCGCCGCGGGTCTCCACGAGGGTGCCGACGTGCGGGTGCAGGGTGGCCTCGATGCCGCGGTCGGCGGCCGCGTCCGCGAGCCGGTCCAGGTTGACCAGCAGCGTCTTCCACCGGGCCTCGTCGAGCACCGGCCGGGCGTCGTACCCGTCCTGGCCGGAGGCCGCGGCGAGCACCAGCGTGGTCGCGCCCGCCGCGGTGAAGTGGCCCAGCGCCTGCTCCACCTGCGGGACCGGGTCGACGGCGTCGTCGGCGAGCACGACCGGGACGAACCCGCCGACCGCCGTCATGCCGTGTCGTGCGAGCAGGTCGGCGGCCGCGGCCGGGTCGGCCGGGAGGAAGCCGTCGGGGCCGAACTCGGTCGCGGCCAGCCCCAGACCGCCCATCTCGGCGAGCACCCGCTCGGGCGCCAGCTGGTGGCCCCAGCCCGGGACCTCGCACACACCCCACGAGATCGGTGCGCCGGCGATCCGCCGCTCCAGACCCGTCCCGGGACTCACGACTTCCTCACCTCCGCCACCTCCACGGTGCGCCCCTCGGTCCGGGACCGGGTCGCCGCCTCGGCGACGTAGAGCGCCTCGAGGGCCTCCTCGACCGGGCACGGGCTCGCTCCCCGGTCGCGCACCAGGTCCACGAACGCACCGATCTCGGCGGCGTACGCCGGCCCGAACCGCTCCCAGAAGGTGGGGTGCGGCGCCCCGGCCGGGAAGTCGACCCCGGGCTCGGCCGACCACAGGGCGGCGTGATCGTCGAGCCCGACCGCGGCGGTCCCGGCCGTGCCGGCCACCTCGAGGCGGACGTCGTAGCCGGCGCCGTTGTAGCGCGAGCCGTGGACGGTGCCGAGCGTGTCGTCGTCGAGCCGGATCGTCACGACCGTCTCGTCGACGTCGCCCGCGGCGGCGAAGAACGCCGCACCCCGGTTGACGCCGAGCGCCGTCACCTCGGTGATCTCCCGGCCGGTAACCCAGCGGATCGCATCGAAGTCGTGGATGAGGCAGTCGCGGTAGATGCCGCCGCTGGTCGGGAGGAACTCGGCCGGCGGCGGCAGCGGGTCGGCGGTGAGGGCGTGCAGCCGCCGCAGCTCCCCGAGCCGGCCGCTGCGCAGCTCGTCGCGGGCGGCTGCGTACCCCGCGTCGAAGCGGCGCTGGAACCCGATCTGCACCGGCACGCCGGCGGCCGCGACGGCGTCGCGCACGCGCAGGGTCCCCGCGACGTCGAGCGCGACCGGCTTCTCGCAGAAGACCGGCGCGCCCGCCTGCGCCCCGCGCACGATGAGGTCGGCGTGGCTGTCGGTCGGCGTGGCGATGACGATCCCGTCCACGCCCGTCCGGAGCACCTCGTCAAGCGACTCGACGGCCGTCACGCCCAGTCGCTCGGCGGCGGCTCGCGCACGGGCGGGGTCCGCGTCGGCGACGAGGACCGACTCCACCTCGGGGTGCCGGGCGACGACGGCGGCGTGCGAGGCGCCGATCCTGCCGACACCGAGGAATCCGATCCGCATCAGCTCTCCTGCTCGATCGTCGAGACGCTCACCACAGGCATGTTTCTAGTGCTCGCGCCGGCGGTGGTCAATGCTTTGTCAGGACATACTGACTATTTGACATGTGACCGCCTACGATGCCGCCATGACCGAGGGACTCAGGCTCAGCGTCGACCGGCGCAGCCCGGTCCCGCTCTACCACCAGGTGGCCACCCAGCTCGCCGACGCGATCGACGCCGGGACGCTGGCCGCCGGCACGAAGCTCGACAACGAGATCGCGCTGGCGGACCGGCTCGGGCTCTCCCGGCCGACCATGCGCAAGGCCATCGAGGAGCTCGTCGGCAAGGGCCTCCTCGTCCGCAAGAGGGGCGTCGGCACCCAGGTCGTCCACGGCCGGGTCCGCCGCGAGCTGGAGCTGACCAGTCTCTACGACGACCTGTCCGCGGCCGGCAAGCGGCCACGCACGGCGGTGCTGCTCAACCGGGTCGAGCCCGCGCCCGCCGAGGTCGCCGAGGAGCTGGGCGTCGCGCCCGGCACGGACGTACGCCGGCTGGAGCGGCTGCGCCGCGCCGACGGCGCCCCGCTCGCGGTGCTCCGCAACTGGCTGCCCGCCGACCTCCTGGAGCTCGAGGACGGAGAGCTGGAGGAGCACGGGCTCTACGAGCTGCTGCGCCAGCGCGGCACCCACCTTCGCATCGCCCGGCAGCGGATCGGCGCGCGCGGCGCGAGCGCCGACGAGGCGGCCCTGCTCGACCTCAGGCCCGACCACGCCCTGCTGACCATGCAGCGGACGGCGTACGCCGACTCGGGCCGGGCGGTCGAGTACGGCGACCACTGCTACCGGCCCGACTCCTACTCCTTCGAGGTCACCGTCGTCGAGCGGTGACCCGGACCCGGCGCGGAAGTGGCACGACGCCCGGCCCCTGCGGGACCGGGCGTCGGCGAGGGGCTCAGCGGAGCGTCACTCGGCGTCCGTGGCGGCGGCCTCGCCGGTCGCCTCGTCGGTGACCTCGGCGTCGTCGGCCTGGGCCGCCGGGTCACCGATGCTGCCGTCGGGGAGCAGGTTCTTCAGCTCCACGACGTTGCCCGACTTGTCCTTCACCGTGGCGGTCTCCACGATCTGCGCGAGCGCCTTGCCCCGGACGATCTCGGCGGCGTACTCCTGCAGGTGGTGCGGGTGCTCCTGGATGTGGGAGAACGCCTGCTGCGGGTCCTGGCCCTGGCTCTGGGCCTGGCGCAGGATGTAGCCGGTGAGGTCCTCGTTGGTGACCTCGAAGTCCTGGGTCTTGGCGATCTCGTCGAGCAGCATCTGGGCGACGATCGCGTCGCGGACACGCCGCTCGAGGTCGGCCTCGAACTCCTCGACGGTCTGGCCCTCGTCCTCGAGGTACTTCTCCATCGTCATGCCGGCGAACTGGAGCTGCTGCTCGATGTTCTCGCGACGGGCGTTGAGCTCGTCGGTGACCAGCGTGTCGGGCAGCGGGACCTCGACCTTCTCGAGGAGCGCCTCGAGGACGGCGTCGCGGGCGGCGGCGGCCTGCTCGAGGCGCTTGCCGCGACCGAGGCGCTCGCGCACGTCGGCCTCGAGCTCGGCGAAGGTGTCGAACTCGCTGGCGAGCTGGGCGAAGTCGTCGTCGGCCTCCGGGAGCTCCTGCTCCTGGACCTGGGTCACCTTGACGGTCACCTCGACCTCCTGGCCGATCAGGTCGCCACCGACGAGCTGGCTGGTGAAGGTGGCCTCGTCGCCGGCCGAGAGACCGGTGATGGCCTCGTCGAGCCCGTCGAGCATGCCGCCCTTGCCGACCTGGTAGCTCATGCCGCTGACCTCGGCGCCCTCGACGGTCTCGCCGTCCTGACGGGCGACCAGGTCGAGGACGACGAAGTCGCCGTCGGCGGCCGCGCGCTCGACGTCCTTCAGGGTGCCGAAGCGCTCGCGGAGCGCCTGGACCTGCTCGGCGACGTCCTCGTCGGTGACCTCGAGGTCGTCGACCTCGGCGGTCAGGTCGTCGTACGCCGGCACGGTGATCTCGGGACGGATGTCGACCTCGGCGGTGAACTCGAGGGGGCCGTTGTCCTCGTACTTGGTGACCTCGACCTCGGGCTGCGCCAGCGGGGTCAGGTCGTTCTCCTGCATCGCCTCGGCGTACTTGAGGTTCAGGATGTCGTTGAGCGCCTGGTCACGGGCGGCGCCGGGGTACTGGCGCTCGATGACGGCCGCAGGCACCTTGCCCTTGCGGAAACCGGGGACGTTGATCGACTGCGCGATCTGCTGGTATGCCTTGTCGAGGCTCGGCTTGAGCTCCTCGAAGGGCACCTCGACGGTCAGCTTGGCCCGGGTCGGGCTCAAGGTCTCGACGGCGCTCTTCACAGGTTTCTCCTCTAGTTGGACTGAACATGATGAAGCTTGGTCGGGGCGACAGGATTTGAACCTGCGATCTCCTGCTCCCAAAGCAGGCGCCCTACCAAACTAGGCCACGCCCCGATGAGGGCTGACGCGCGAGAGCGCCCTCCTCCGAGCGGATGACGGGAATCGAACCCGCGTAATCAGTTTGGAAGACTGAGGCTCTACCATTGAGCTACATCCGCGCGCCGCCCGCTCAGGCGGGCAACCTGCGAAATGGTGCCACACCGGGCGGGCAAGTCCCCAACCGGCCGGGCCCGGCGACGAGCGGCTAGATGTACCCGGCCATCAGGTTGGTGACAGGCGGCTGATCGGCGGTCGTCCTCCGAGTGCGCTGTGGCGACGTTCAGTGTTGTAGTGCTCGAGCCAGGGTGCAAGGGCTGCTGCCCGGTCGGCGTTGCTGGTGAAGACCTGGCGGTAGGCCCACTCGGTAGCCAGGGTGCGGTTGAGGCGCTCTACCTTCCCGTTCTGCCACGGGCAGTGGGGCTTGATGAACTTCTGCTGGATGCCGTGCTCGGCGCAGACAGCTCGAAGCGACCAGCGGTAGGCCCAGGCGTTGTCGGTCATCAACCGTTCGATCCGGGCGATGCCGTGAGCAGCGAAGTAGTCGATCGCCCTGACGAGGAACGCTGCACAGGT
>NZ_FOLB01000009.1 GCF_900112345.1 Nocardioides terrae | reverse complement strand
GGAAACTTGAGAAAGGCTGTCCCTAGTACGAGAGGACCGGGATGGACGAACCTCTGGTGTGCCAGTTGTACCGCCAGGTGCATGGCTGGTTGGCTACGTTCGGAAGTGATAACCGCTGAACGCATCTAAGCGGGAAGCACGTTTCAAGATGAGGTTTCCCACCCACTTGATGGGGTAAGGCCCCCTACAGACCATGGGGTTGATAGGCCGGAGGTGTACAGCAGCAATGCCCAGCCGACCGGTACTAATAGGCCGAGGGCTTGTCATACAAGCCCTCAACAAAACCAACAACAAGTAGGGTCCTGCGCCAACACAGTGCAGAAGACACACTGCTCGCGTCCACAACAACCACACCACGAACCCGTGGCGACACCAGTCGCACCCGGGTGCACGTGACATATGAATAGTGGCTTTCGACCCAGCAGCGCCGACGGCGCGCCGGAGGGTCGAACTAGAGTTACGGCGGCCATGGCGAAGGGGAAACACTCGGTCCCATCCCGAACCCGGAAGTTAAGCCCTTCAGCGCCGATGGTACTGCAGCCGCGAGGCTGTGGGAGAGTAGGACGCCGCCGGACATACCTTTGTCGTAGGGGCCACCTCAGGGTGGCCCCTACGATGCATTTCGGACCAATGCTCGCGAAGAGAGGAACTGACCGTGGCTGAGGAGCGACGCTCGAGCCGACCGACCAAGGGCGATGGCGCAGGACGGACCGGCGCCCCTGGACGCAGTGGCTCCGACCGCGGCGGGAAGCCGGCGGGTCAGGGACGTGCGGGTGGCCGTGGTGCCTCCGCCTCGTCCGGGAAGAGCGGTGCCGGCCGCCCCAGCGGCAAGGATGGTGCGCCGAGCCGGCGATCCGACCGGCCCGCGGGCGAGCGCAAGGGCTCGGACCGCGCTGGTTACGACCGCCAGGGCAGCGACCGTCCCGGCTCCGACCGCAAGAGCGGCGACCGTCCCGGCTCGGACCGCAAGAGCAGCGACCGCAAGGGCAGCGACCGCGCGGGCTACGACCGCAAGAGCAGCGACCGGCCCGGCTCCGACCGCAGGTCGGGCACGGGCCGGCCGGGCGCAGGTCGCGACGGCGCGAAGGGGCCGCAGCGCTCCGACCGGCCCCGGCGGGACCGTGCCGACCGCAGCGAGGCACCGGCCCGCACCGCCGACCAGAAGGCGTACGACGGCCCCGAGCTGCCCGAGTGGGTGACCGGCAAGGAGCTCGACCGCTCGATCGTCGCCCAGCTCAAGGGGCTGCCCGAGAAGCTGGCTGCCCGCGTCGCGCGGCACCTGGCTGCTGCCGGTTCGCTCATCGACTCCGACCCGGAGCTGGCCTACCAGCACGCGAAGGCCGCGAAGAGCCGTGCTCAGCGGCTGGCCGTCGTGCGCGAGGCGCTCGGCGAGGCGGCGTACGCGGCCGGCCACTACGCCGAGGCGCTCGCGGAGCTGCGTGCGGCGAAGCGGATGAACGGTGCGACGGCGTACCTGCCGATCATGGCCGACTGCCACCGTGCCCTCGGGCAGCCGGAGCAGGCGATCAAGCTGGCCCAGAGCCCGTCGGTGGCGAACTTCGTCGCCGAGGCGAAGGCCGAGATGACGATCGTCGAGGCGGGCGCCCGCCGGGACATGGGCCAGTTCGACGCTGCGCTCCGCGTCCTGGAGCAGGCCCCGCTGATGAGCAAGAGCAGGTCGTCATGGGTGGTCCGGTTGCGCTACGCGTACGCCGACACCCTCGAGGCGGCCGGTCGGCCGACGGACGCGCTGATGTGGTTCCACCGCACCTTCGCGATCGACTCCGACGAGCTGACCGACGCGGCCGAGCGCGCCGCCGCCCTGGAGGTCGGCCGCGACTGAGCGCAGGGAGCCCTGAGCGCCGGTTGGTATCACCGTTCGGTGTGTACCACTGGTGCTCAGGGCTCTCATGCGTCACAATGTTGCGTAGAACTACATACCTGTGATTGTGCGGCCATCGATTCGGCTCGTTCCACACGGAGTCCGCTGGGGAAGGCGAAGCTCCAAGCCGGAACGAAGGAGAACACGGTGACCGCTCACACCACAACGCCCAACGCCTCGCGGACCGCCACCCGAGGTGTGCTCTACGTGCACTCGGCGCCCTCCGCGCTGTGCCCGCACGTCGAATGGGCCGTCGGCGGCGTACTCGGCGTCGCCGTGAACCTCGACTGGACCCCGCAGCCCGCGCAGGTCGGCACCTACCGCGCCGAGCTGTCCTGGGCGGGCGCCGTCGGCTCCGCGGCAGCCGTCGCCTCAGCCCTGAAGGGCTGGAAGCACCTGCGCTTCGAGATCACCGAGGAGCCGACCTCCGGCTCCGAGGGCTCGCGCTACTCCTACACCCCGGAGCTGGGCGTCTACCACGCGGTCACGGGCCTCCACGGCGACATCATGATCCCCGAGGACCGGCTCAAGGCGGCCGTCGTCAAGGCGGCGCTGGGCGACACGACCCTCCTCGTCGAGATCGACAAGCTCCTCGGCAAGCAGTGGGACGACGAGCTCGAGACGTTCCGGCACGCCGGTGACGGCGCGCCGGTGCGCTGGCTGCACCAGGTCGTCTGACCTAGCGACGGCGGCACGCGCGGTGAGCGGCGCGCCGTGCCTTCCTGGTGTCCAGGCGCCCGGCCCTCTTGCGCGCCTTGGCGCACTTCGCGGACCGATGGTGTGCGGTGCCCGGCTTCGTGACGCGGAAGTGCGAGGTGGCGATCCAGCCGGAGTAGTCCTGGGTCTGGTCGACGATCGGCATCGTCGCGTAGTGGCGATAGGTGAGATGGCCGCGGATGGTGAAGACTCCCGGTGCGGCCGTGTTGCTGGCACACAGCTGGAACCGCTTCGTGCCGCTGGTCGCGTCCGCGCCGGACAGGATCACGTCGGAGGCCTGCGCGACGCCCGCGGCGTCGGTCACCAGGACCTCGAGGGACCACTCCGGCTCCGGTGGGGTGATCCGGTAGGAGTAGGAGTACCAGTGGCAGCCCGCCGGCAGGGTGTACGGCGGCGCCGAGGTGCTGCCCATGGCAGCGAACTGTGCGGGCGTCGGCTCCGCGGCCACCGCAGGCGTGGCGGTGACGACCAGGCCGAGCGAGACGGCGGCAGCCGTCAGCAGTCGACGGGCGGTGTGCGCCCTTGCCCTGTCCGTGATCGGCATCACACCGGGTCCAACGCAGGACCCGGCGCGGGGGTTACGGCCCGGTCAGAGCGGGATGTTGCCGTGCCGGCCGCGGTGGACGCCGCCGGCCTGGACGGCGTCGTGGATCGCCTGGGCGATCTTGGTGCGGGTCGTGTCGGGGGAGACCACCTCGTCGACGACGCCGATCTCGACGGCCCTGTCGACGCCGCCCGCGATGCGCTCGTGCTCCGTGGCCAGCTCCGCCTCGACCTTCGCCCGGATGTCGGGCGCGACCTCGGCGAGCTTGCGGCGGTGCAGGATCCGCACGGCGGCGACAGCGCCCATCACGGCCACCTCGGCGCCCGGCCACGCGAACACCTTGGTGGCGCCGAGCGAGCGAGCGTTCATGGCGATGTAGGCGCCGCCGTAGGTCTTGCGGGTGACCAGCGTGACCCGCGGGACGACGCACTCGCCGAAGGCGTGCAGCAGCTTGGCCCCACGGCGTACGACACCGTCCCACTCCTGACCCACGCCCGGCAGATAGCCGGGTACGTCGACCAGGACCACGAGCGGAACGCCGAAGGCGTCGCACATCCGCACGAAGCGGGACGCCTTCTCGGCCGACAGCGAGTCGAGGCAGCCGCCGAGGCGCAGCGGGTTGTTGGCCACGACGCCGACCGTGCGGCCGCCCAGCCGGCCCAGGGCGGTGACGATGTTGGGCGCCCAGCGGGCGTGCAGCTCCTGGACGGTGCCCTCGTCGAGCAGGTGGTCGACCAGCGGGTGCACGTCGTAGGCGCGCTTCCGCGACTCGGGGAGCAGCGCTTCGAGGTCGAGGTCCTCGACCCGGTCGAGGCTCAGCGATCCCTGGGCGCCGAGCAGGTGGGCGACCGTCCGCGCCCGGTCCAGCGCCTCGCGCTCGGAGTCGGCCAGGATGTGCACCACACCGGAGCGGCGGCCGTGCGGCTCGGGGCCGCCCAGACGGAGCATGTCCACGTCCTCCCCGGTCACCGAGCGGACGACGTCGGGGCCGGTGACGAAGATGCGGCCCTCCGGGCCGAGGATGACGACGTCGGTCAGCGCCGGGCCGTACGCCGCCCCGCCGGCGGCCGGGCCGAGCACCACCGAGATCTGCGGGATGGCGCCGGAGGCCTGGGTCATCACCTGGAAGATGCGGCCGACGGCGTGCAACGACAGGACGCCCTCGGCCAGCCTGGCGCCGCCGGAGTGCCACAGGCCGATGATCGGCACGCGGTCGGTCAGCGCGAGGTGGTAGGCGTCGACGACGACGCGGCAGCCCTCGTCGCCCATGGCGCCGCCCATGACGGTGGCGTCGGAGCAGAACGCGACGACGGGGGAGCCGTCGACCATGCCCTTCGCGGCCACCATGCCGCTGTCGTCCATCGGCGAGATCAGCTCGAGGCTGCCCTCGTCGAGAAGGGCGGCGAGTCGCGTCAGGGGATAGCGCGGGTCGTCGACCCGCGCGGGCTTCTCCTTGGTGGCCGTTGACGTCACAGTGTCGGATTCCTTCCGGGGTCCCCGCGATGTCGTGCGCGGAGGAGTGAAGCGGGGGAGTGCGGAGCCTCGCGGGTTGTTCAGACGGAGCCGAAGGCGACGGCGACGTTGGCGCCGCCGAAGCCGAAGGAGTTGTTCAGTGCCGCGATGGAGCCGAGCGGCAGGTCCCGGGGCTTGGTGGCGATGTCGAGCTCGACCGCCGGGTCCTGGTTGTCGAGGTTGATCGTGGGCGGGGAGACCCGGTGGTGCAGGGCCAGCACGGTGGCGATCCCCTCCAGGGCGCCGGCGCCGCCCAGCAGGTGACCGGTCATCGACTTGGTGCTGGTCACGACGACGTCGTTGGCGTGGGCGCCGAGCGTCGCGTGGAGCATCAGGCCCTCGGCGATGTCGCCTTGGGGCGTGGACGTCGCGTGGGCGTTGACGTGGACGATGTCGGCCGGGTCGATGTCGCCGTCGCGCAGAGCGCCGAGGATGGCCCGCGAGCCGCCCCTGCCGGACGGGTCCGGCTGGGCGATGTCGTGGGAGTCAGCGGTGATGCCGGCGCCGAGCACCTCGGCGTAGATGCGTGCGCCGCGGGCCTGGGCGTGCTCGAGACGCTCCAGCACCAGGACGCCCGCGCCCTCGCCGAGGACGAAGCCGTCGCGCGCGGTGTCCCAGGGACGGCTGACCGTCGTCGGGTCTCCGGGGTTCTTCGAGAGGGCCATCATGTTGGCGAAGGCAGCCATCGGCAGCGGGTGGATGGCGGCCTCGGTGCCGCCGGCCAGCACGATGTCGGCGCGGCCGAGCCGGATCTGGTCGGCGGCCAGCGCGATGCCCTCGTTGCCCGACGCGCAGGCGGAGATCGGCGTGTTCACCGCACCCCGCGCGCCGACGTACAGGCTGATGTTGGCGGCCGGCGCGTTCGGCATGAGCATCGGGACGGCGAGCGGGGAGACCCGGCGCGGCCCCTTCTCGAGCAGTGCGTCGTAGTTGTCGAGCAGGGTGGTCACGCCACCGATGCCGGAGGCGATCGCCACGCCGACACGCTCGCCGTCCAGCCCGCCGTCCGATGCCGGTCCGGAGAAGCCGGCGTCGCGCCAGGCCTCCATCGCGGCGATCATGGCGAACTGGGCGGAGCGGTCCAGACGGCGGGCCTTGACCCGCTCGAGGACCTCACTGGGCTCGACGGCGATCCGGCCCGCGATCCTCACGGGAAGGGCCTCGGCCCACTCCTCGGTGAGGGCGCGGACGCCGGAGCGACCGGCGACCAGGGCGTCCCAGGTGCTGGGGACATCTCCGCCGACCGGGTTGGTGGTGCCCATCCCGGTGACGACGACACGTGTGCGGCTCATGACGACCTTGCGTGTGAGAGAGGGATGGGTCAGGAGGAGGCGCGCTCGATGAACGAGACGGCGTCTCCGACGGTCTTGAGGTTCTTGACCTCGTCGTCGGGGATGGACACGCCGAACTTCTCCTCGGCGGCCACGACGACCTCGACCATCGACAGCGAGTCGACGTCGAGGTCGTCGACGAACGACTTGTCCAGCTGGACGTCCTCGACGTCGATGCCGGCGACCTCGTTGACGATCTCGGCGAGGTCGGCGCGGATCTCTTCGGTGCTGGGCATGGTGTTCCTTTCAGGTGGGTGAGCGCTGTGCTCGGTGATGCTTCTGGTGGGACGGGTCAGGGGACGATGACGACCTGGGCCGCGTAGGCCAGGCCGGCGCCGAAGGCGATGAAGAGGGCGGTGTCGCCGCTCTTGGCCTCACCGTCGCGCTTCATGCGCTCGAGCGCGAGCGGGATCGACGCCGCCGAGGTGTTGCCCATCTCGGCGATGTCACGGGCGATGCGGACCTGCTCGGGGAGCTTCATCGAGCGGGCGAGAGCGTCCACGATGCGCATGTTGGCCTGGTGGGGCACGAAGCAGTCGAGCTCGTCGACGGTGATGCCGGCGCGGTCGAGCGCCTCGAGGCCGATCTTGGCCATCGCGAAGGATGCCCAGCGGAAGACCGGGTTGCCCTGCATGGTGAGGTTCGGCATCTCGCCGCGCTCGAGCGCCTCCGGCCACGTCTCACGCTGCATGATCAGGTCGGCACGCTCGCCGTCCGAGCCCCAGACGACCGGGCCGATGCCGGGACGGTCGCTCGGACCGACGACCACCGCGCCGGCGCCGTCGGCGAAGATGAAAGCCGTCCCGCGGTCGGTGCGGTCGGTGATGTCGGAGAGCCGCTCGACGCCGATGACCAGGACGTGGCGGGCACTGCCGCCGCGGATGAAGTCGGACGCCATCGCGACGCCGTGGCAGAAGCCCGCGCACGCCGCCGAGATGTCGAAGGCCGCCGCCTGCTCGGTCCCGAGCTCGTGGGCGATCGCCGTCGCGATGGCGGGCGTCTGCATCAGGTGGCTGACCGTGGCGACGATGACGCAGTCGATCTGGTGCGCGTCGATGCCCGCATCCGCGAGCGCGTCACGGGCGGCGGCGACCGACATCACCTGGACGGTCTCCTCGGGCGTCGCCCAGCGGCGCTGCTTGATGCCCGAGCGGGTCTGGATCCACTCGTCGCTGGAGTCGATCGCGTCGACGATCTCGCTGTTGGGGACGATGCGGGAGGGGCGGTAGGCGCCGAGGCCGAGCAGCGCTGCGTGAGCGGCGCCCCCGGATGCGATCAGCCCGGACATCAGGCGACGCCCTCGGGGTGGAGGCGGACCAGCGGTTGCCCCGGAGAGACCAGGTCACCGTCCTCGACGAGCCACTCAACGACCTGCCCGCCGTGGGCGGCGGTCACCACGATCCGGTCGCGCAGGCTGACGATGTCACCGATGGTGCTGCCGGGGGAGAGTACGTCGACCCCGCTGGCCGTCTCGGCGAGGTGGAACGTGCCCTTGGAGGGCGCGACGACCATCCGCCAGGTCGGCGAGGTGTCGAGACCGCCGGAGAGCTCCTCGCCGTGCTTGTTGCAGAAGGCGCGGGCGTCGTCGAGCTGGTCGGGGCTCTTCAGCGCGAAGGTCTCGACGCCCTTGAGGGCGCGCTTCGCGATCCCGGTGAGGGTCCCGGCCGGCGGCATCTCGAGGATGCCGGTGACGCCGAGGTCGGACATCGTCTCCAGGCAGAGGTCCCAGCGCACCGGGTTGGCGATCTGGCCGACGATGCGGGCCAGGACCTCGGCTCCGGAGTGGACGACCTGGCCGTCCTTGTTGGAGATGACGCGGGTGCGCGGGTCGTGCACGGAGACCGAGCGGGCGAGGCCGGCGAGGTGGCCGACGGCCGGGCCCATGTGGGTGGTGTGGAAGGCGCCGGCGACGCTGAGCGGCGCCAGCCGCGCCTTCGCCGGCGGGTCCGCCTTGAGGGCCTCGAGCTGCTCGAGGGTGCCGGCCGCGACGATCTGGCCCGGGCCGTTGTCGTTGGCGGCGGTGAGACCGTGGCGCTCGATCGTCGCGAGGACCTCGTCGCGGTCGCCGCCCAGGATCGCGGTCATGCCGGTGGGGGTCGCCGCTGCCGCCGTCGCCATGGCCCGGCCGCGCTCGCGGACCAGGACCATCGCCTGCTCGGCGGTGATCGCTCGCGCGCCCGCCGCGGCGGTCAGCTCGCCCACGCTGTGGCCGGCCACCGCGCCGATCCGCGAGAAGGCGTCGGCGGGGTGGGGGAAGAGCTCGAGGGCGGCGACCAGGCCGGTCGCGACGAGGAGCGGCTGCGCGATCTGGGTGTCCCGGATCGTCTCGTCGTCGGCCTTGGTGCCGTAGTGGACCAGGTCGATCCCGGCGACCGTGGCGAGCCATTGGAATCGGGAGGCGAAGGCCGGGTCCTCGAGCCACGGGGTGAGGAAGCCGGCGGTCTGAGCCCCTTGTCCGGGGGCGACGATGACGAGCACGCCTCAACCTTGCCTGGACACCTGCCGTTCGCACGTGTCCGGCACGCACGAAAGATCCGGCAAGAACTTTGTAGGGTTCCTACAGTTCCTCGGTCGCTCCGGCCAGCCGACCGAGCATCAACGCGATCTGCAGCGTGAGGGCGTCGCGCGGTCGCGTGGCGGCGTACCCCGTGAGGTCGGCGACCTGGCGCAGGCGGTAGCGCACGGTGTTGGGGTGGACGTAGAGCTGGCGAGCGGCGGCCTCCAGCGACCCGCCCGCACCGAAGTAGGCCGAGAGCGTCTCGATCAGTGTCGCGCGGGCGCCGACGAGCGGGCCGAAGACGTCGCGGACGAGGAAGGCGCGGGCGTCCTCGTCGCCGGCCAGCGCCCGCTCGGGGAGGAGCTCGCTGCTGAGCACCGGCCGGGGTGCCTCCGGCCAGCCGCCGGCGGCACGGTGGGCGGCCAGCGCCGCGCGGGCCGAGACGTGCGCGCCGGCGAGGTCGTCGGCCACCGGCCCGACCACGACCGGGCCGGGGTCGAAGAGGTCGGCCACCGAGCCGGCCGCGGCCCGGGCGTCGGAGCTCCCGCCGAGGACGACCACCAGCAGCTCGCCCTGGATCGCGCAGAGCGCGTCGAGCCCGGACGCATGCGCGAGGCGGCGTACGTCGTCGAAGACGTCGGTCTCGGCCCGTCGCGCGGGAGCCGAGCCGAGGACCACGGTGAGGGACCCGCGACCGCCCCAGCCCAGCGCGCTGGCCCGGGAGAGGAGCGACTCGTCGGTCTCGGCGCGCAGGACGGCGTCGACGACCAGAGCCTCGAGCCGGGCGTCCCAGGCGCCGCGCTGCTCGGCGGCGCGGGCGTAGACCTCAGCGGTCGCGAAGGCGACCTCGCGCGCGTAGCGGGAGACCGCCCGGTGGACGTCCGGGGCGTCCTCGGGCTCGACGAGGTCGTCGACGTTCTCCTCGACGACCTCGATCGAGAGGCGGATCAGGTCGACGGTCTGGCGCAGCGTGATGATGCCGGCCAGGGCGCGGGGGGCGGCGCCGAACACCGACGCCGCGAGCCCGGCGCCCTCGACACGGGTCCCCGGCGCGCCGCCGTACCACTGGGTGAAGCCGCGGATGCCGGCCTGCACGATGAGGCCGACCCACGAGCGGTCCTCGGCGGTGAGCTGGCCGAACCACCGCATCGACGTGTCCATCCGGGCGGTGGCGGAGGTGGCCAGCCTTCCCGCTGCGCGCTGCAGCGCCTCGGCGCTGCGCAGGCGCCGGGCGCGGGCCGCCGGGTCCTCCTGGCCCTGCTTTGGTGGCGTCGTGGCGGTCACCCCCTCATCCTCCCATTCCGGCACCGCGTGACACCTCACGTGGTTGGATCGTTGGTCGATGGGGCCCTCGGGTACCCATGGTCGGAAAGGAGTCCGATGTCCGAGTCGCAGTTCGTCACCGTGCACGGTCACCGCCGCGCCTACGCGCTGGGTGGCCGGGACCTCGGCACCGCTCCCGTTCTCCTCCTGCTGCACGGGCTGGGCTGCGACCGGCACACGTGGGACCCGGTCTGGGCCCGGCTCGCAGAGCACTACACGCTGCTCGCGCCCGACCTGCTCGGGCACGGCGAGTCCGCCAAGCCCCGCGGTGACTACAGCCCCGGCGGCTACGCCAACGGCATGCGCGACCTGCTGACGATCCTCGGCATCGACAAGGTGACCGTGATGGGGCACAGCTTCGGCGGGGCCGTGGCGATGCAGTTCGCCTACCAGTTCCCCGAGCGCACCGAGCGGCTCGTCCTCGTCGACCCGGGCGGGCTCGGCCCCGAGGTCACGCCGCTGATCCGCGCCCTCGGGCTGCCCGGCTACGACCTGGCGCTGCGGCTCATCACCCTGCCCGGCGTACGCCAGGTCAACACGGCCGTGCTCCGCACGCTCGGCCGCTCCGGGCTGCCCGGCCTGCGTGACCTCGATGAGGTCGCCGCGATCGTCGACTCGTTCAAGGACCCCGGCAAGCGGTACGCCGTCCACAAGCTCGTCTCCGGCGTCATGGACTGGCGGGGCCAGAACATCACGATGCGCGACCGGGCCTACCTCACCGAGGCGATGCCGCTCTGCATCGTGTGGGGCGCGCACGACCGGGTCCTGCCCGTGGCCCACGCCGAGGCGGTCGCCGAGGTGGCTCCGACCGCCCAGGTCACCGTGATCACCGACGCCGGGCACTTCCCACACAAGGACCAGCCCGAGGCCTTCGCCGACCTGATCGACGGGTTCATGGCCTCGACCGCCCCCGCGAGCTACTCACGCGCGAAGTGGGGGCGCCTGCTCAAGAACGGCGGCCCGGCCCACCTCAGCTCCGTCGAGCCGGCCTCCGAGCTGGCCTGACGGGTCTCGCTGGTCGAGGTCGTCTCGAGACCGGCCCGAAATGCCGAGTCGGCACATCTCCGGGTCGTCCCCTGAGATGCGCCGACTCATGCTGGTCGGTCTCGACTCGCGGTCACGGCCTCGCAAGCTCGGCCGTGCGCTCGCTCGACCCGCCCGACCGACGCGCCGCGCTCCTTCGTCGCGCGCCGCTGGTCAGGCGTCCCCGCCCTCCTGCTTGACGCCCTTGGTGGCGGTGGGGTCGTCGATCCGGTAGGCGTCGAACGCCTTCTGGACGAGCGCGCGGTCGATCTGGCCGGCGTCGGCGAGCGCCTGGAGCGCCTGGACGACGACCGACTGCGCGTCGATCTGGAAGAACCGGCGGGCGGCCGGGCGGGTGTCGGCGAAGCCGAACCCGTCCGCACCGAGGACCCGGTAGTCGCCGGGGACCCAGCGCGCGATCTGCAGCGGCACCGCACGCATGTAGTCCGACACCGCGATGACCGGGGTGCTCGAACCGGACAGCTTGTCGGTGACGTAGGGCGTGCGGGCCGGCTCGCTGGGGTGGTTGAGGTTCCACTGCTCGGCGGCGACGCCGTCGCGGGCCAGCTCGTTCCACGAGGTGACCGACCACAGGTCGGCCTGGACGCCCCACTCCTCACGGAGCAGCCGGGCGGCCTCGTCGACCCACGGGAAGCCGACGCCGGAGGCGAGCAGCCGCACGCGCGGGCCCTCGCCGTCGCCGGAGGAGACCCAGTGGATGCCCTTGAGGATCCCCTCGACGTCGACGTCGTCGGGCTCGGCAGGCTGCGCGACCGGCTCGTTGTAGACGGTGATGTAGTGGATGACGTTCTCGCCGGTGCCGTCGGGGCCGCCGGTGCCGTACATCCGCTCCAGGCCCCGCTGCATGATGTGCGCGACCTCGTAGGCGAACGCCGGGTCGTAGTGGACGACCGCGGGGTTGGACGCCGCGAGCAGCGGCGAGTGGCCGTCGGCGTGCTGCAGGCCCTCGCCGGTCAGCGTGGTGCGGCCGGCGGTGGCGCCGATGAGGAAGCCGCGGGCGAGCTGGTCGGCCATGGCCCAGATCGAGTCGCCCGTCCGCTGGAACCCGAACATCGAGTAGAAGATGTAGAACGGGATCATCGCCTCGCCGTGGGTCGAGTACGCCGACCCGGCAGCGGTCGCCGAGGCCATCGCGCCGGCCTCGGAGATGCCCTCGTGGAGCATCTGCCCGGCGCTGGACTCCTTGTAGGAGAGCAACAACTTCCGGTCGACGGACTCGTACTGCTGGCCGGCCGGGTTGTACACCTTGGCGGACGGGAACATCGAGTCCATGCCGAACGTGCGGTACTCGTCGGGCGCGATCGGGACGATCCGCTGACCGATGTTGGGATCCTTCATCCAGTCGCGCAGCTGCCGGACGACGGCCATCGTCGTGGCGATCTTGTTGTTGCCCGAGCCCTTCTTCAGGTCGGCGTAGATCGCGTCACCGGGCAGGGTGAGCGGCTTGGCGCGGACCACGCGCTTGGGCAGCGAGCCGCCCAGCTGACGGCGACGCTCGAGCATGTACTCGATCTCCGGCGCCTCCTCACCGGGGTGGAACAGCGGGGCGGCGCCGGTGCGCTCGTAGGTCTCCTCGAGCTCGCGGTCGGAGATCGGGAGGTAGAGCCGGTCGCGGAACTTCTTGAGGTCCGCCATGGTCAGCTTCTTCATCTGGTGCGTGGCGTTCCTGCCCTCGAGGGCGTCGATCGTCCAGCCCTTGATGGTCTTGGCCAGGATCACCGTCGGCTGACCGGAGTGCTTGGTCGCCGAGTCGAAGGCGGCGAACACCTTGCGGTAGTCGTGGCCGCCGCGCGGCAGCTTCCGGATCTGCTCGTCGGTCATGTGCTCGACCATCCGCTGCAGTCGCGGGTCGCCGCCGAAGAAGCCGTTGCGGATGTAGTCGCCGGTCTCGACGGAGTAGGTCTGGAACGCGCCGTCCGGCGTGGTGTTCATCCGGTTGACGAGGACGCCGTCGACGTCGCGGGCGAGCAGGTCGTCCCACTCGCGGCCCCAGACGACCTTGATGACGTTCCAGCCGGCGCCCCGGAAGTTGGCCTCGAGCTCCTGCATGATCTTGCCGTTGCCCGTGACCGGGCCGTCGAGCTGCTGCAGGTTGCAGTTGATCACCCAGGTGAGGTTGTCGAGCTCCTCACGGGCGGCGATGCGGATCGCGCCGAGCGACTCCGGCTCGGCCATCTCCCCGTCGCCGAGGAAGGCCCACACGCGCTGCTGGCTGGTGTCCTTGATCCCGCGGTTCTGCAGGTAGCGGTTGAACCGCGCCTGGTAGATCGAGTTGATGCCCGTGAGTCCCATCGAGACGGTGGGGAACTCCCAGAAGTCGGGCATGAGCCGCGGGTGGGGGTACGACGACAGGCCGGCGTGCGGCCCGTGCTGGACCTCCTGCCGGAACCGGAACATCTGCTCCTCGGTCAGCCGGCCCTCGAGGAACGCGCGGCTGTAGATGCCGGGGGAGGCGTGACCCTGGATGTAGATCTGGTCGCCGCCACCCGGGTGGTCCTTGCCGCGGAAGAAGTGGTTGAAGCCGACCTCGTAGAGGCTGGCGCTCGACTGGTAGGTCGCGATGTGACCGCCGACCTCGAGGCCCTTGCGGTTGGCTCCGGAGACCATGACGGCCGCGTTCCAGCGGATGAACGCGCGGATGCGGCGCTCGACGTCCTCGTCGCCCGGGAACCACGGCTCGCGCTCCGGGGGGATGGTGTTGATGTAGTCGGTGCTCCGCAGGGCGGGCACCCCGACCTGCATCTCGCGGGCGCGCTCGAGCAATCGCAGCATGACGTAGCGAGCGCGGTCGCGGCCGCGCTCGCCGACCATCGCGTCGAAGGACGCGATCCAGTCCTGGGTCTCCTCGGGATCGATGTCCGGGAGCTGGGTCGGCAGGCCCTCGTGGATGACGGTGGGCTGACTCGGGGCGGGCGTCGACGTCGTGGTGGACGGCGTGCCGTTCGTGGCGCCGGAGGTGGAGCCAGAGGTTGAAGTGGAGGCTTCGGTCACCCTCGCATCGTGTCACGCCGTAGGAGAGCAACAAACTTACCCGCGAGTAGGCGGTCGATCGACGTTGTAACGTTCCAAAACAGGGTTCTCGGGAGCACCTCGACCGACACTCCCAGGCGCGCGGCTTGCGTCGGCCACCGAAACCCGCTGGACTGTCCACCACTCCGGCGCAGCCGTGAGTGTCAATGCACCTCGACAGATCAGGAGTGGCACGAACGTGGGCGCGACCGCGGCCGCCGGGCCGGCGGACAGGCTGGGCTTCAAGCCCGGCATGGTGATCCAGGAACTTGGCTGGGACAACGACACCGACGACGAGCTGCGGGTGTCCGTAGAGGACGTGATTGACGCGGACATGGTCGACGGTGACTACGGCAACGACGTCGACGCCGTGCTGCTCTGGTGGCGTGACGACGACGGCGACCTCGTCGACGGGCTCGTCGACGCGTTGACCGACCTCGTCGGCGGAGGCGCCATCTGGCTGATGACCCCCAAGGTCGGACGGGCCGGATCCGTCGACCCTGCCGACATCGCCGAGGCGGCTCCGCTGGCCGGGCTGTCGCAGACGACGACCGCGGCGGTGAGCAAGGACTGGGCCGCGACCCGGCTGGTCGCCCCCAAGACCGTCGGGTGACCCGGATCCTCCCGGGGGTCGACGCGCTCCTCGAGCGCGTCCTCGCCCGGGCGTCGGCCGCCACCGCCCTCCGGGTGATCGCCACCTCGGGTCTGGTCAGGCCGTACTCGCCGTCGACGCTGGTTCGCCTCGCCAAGGTGCTGCACGGCTGGGGGACCGGTCCGGCCGGCGGCTTCGCGACGCTGGCGGTGCGCCAGCCGGAGGCGGTCGGGCTCGTCGACGAGCTCGGCACGCTGACGTGGCGCGAGCTGCACGGTCGCTCCAACGCCCTGGCCCGGGCGCTGGCCGAGCTCGGTGTGCACGAGGGCGACGGCGTGGCGGTCCTGTGCCGCAACCACCGGGGCTTCGTGGACACCACCCTCGCGGTCAACAAGCTCGGTGCCGACGTCCTCTACCTCAACACCGCCTTCGCCGGTCCGCAGCTGGCCGACGTCATCGCGCGGGAGCGGCCGAAGGTGGTCGTCCACGACCAGGAGTTCGCCGGCCTGCTGGCCGGCGGGCTCACGGACGATGGGCCGCTCCGGGTCGTCGCCTGGACCGACTCGGAGGTCGAGGGGGACACGGTCGAGTCGCTGATCGGCCGGCACAGCGGCAGCGACCTGCGGCCGCCCTCGCGGAGCGGCCGGCTGATCATCCTGACCTCGGGCACGACCGGCACGCCGAAGGGTGCGCCCCGCAGCGAGGCGGGTGTCGACGCGGCCGTCTCGCTGCTGTCGCGGATGCCGGTCAAGGCCGGCCACCGCACGCACATCGCCGCTCCGCTGTTCCACACCTGGGGCCTGGCCCACCTGCTGCTCGCCATGCTGCTGGGCACGCCGCTGGTCCTCCGTCGCCGGTTCGACCCCGAGGACGCGTTGCGGACCATCGCCACCGAGCGGGCCGAGACGTTCGTGGTCATCCCCGTCATGCTGCAGCGCATCCTGGCCCTTCCCGAGGAGACCCGGTCGGCGTACGACGTCAGCGGGCTGCGCGTGGTGGCGTCCTCCGGCTCCGCCCTGCCCGGCGACCTCGCGCTGGCCTGGATGGACGCCTTCGGCGACAACCTCCACAACGTCTACGGCTCCACCGAGGTCGCCTACGCGTCGATCGCGGATCCCGCCGATCTCCGGGCGGCGCCGACGTCGGCCGGGCGGCCGCCGTGGGGCACGGTCGTGAAGGTGCTCGACGGCAGCGGGAACGAGGTGCTGCCGGGTGAGTCCGGCCGGATCTTCGTCGGCAACACCCTGCTCTTCGAGGGCTACAGCGGCGGCGGCCACAAGGAGGTCGTCAACGGGCTCATGTCGACCGGCGACGTCGGCCGCTTCGGGCCGGACGGGCGGCTCTACGTCGAGGGCCGCGACGACGAGATGATCGTCTCCGGCGGCGAGAACGTCTTCCCCCGGGAGGTCGAGGACTGCCTCGTGCGCCACCCCGGCGTGGTCGACGCGTCGGCGATCGGGGTCGAGGACCCGGACTTCGGGCACCGGCTGCGAGCGTTCGTGGTGCTCGCCCCGGAGGCGGGCGGCGGGGCCGAAGGGGTGACCGATGACGTGCTCAAGGAGTGGGTGCGCGAGAATCTCGCCCGTTACAAGGTGCCTCGCGAGATCGTCGTGGTGCCCGAGCTGCCCCGCAACGCCACCGGCAAGGTGCTGAAGCGGGAGCTGAGGACGTGGACAGAGAAGGAGTGACAGGGTGACGGGCCTGGCCATCGGTGGACCAGCTCCTGACTTCACCCTGCGCGACCAGTTCGGTCAGGACGTCACGCTGTCGTCGTACGTCGGCAGCAAGGCGGTCCTGCTGCTCTTCTACCCCGCCGCCTTCTCGGGGGTGTGCACCGGAGAGATGGCCGGCGTGCGCAGCCGGCTCGACGAGTTCCTGACGTTCGACACCGAGGTGCTCGCGATCTCGACCGACCCGGTCTACTCGCTGCGGGCCTTCGCCGACAGCGACGGGCTCAACTTCCCGCTGCTCTCCGACTTCTGGCCGCACGGTGTCGTCGCGCAGGCCTACGACGTCTTCGACCCCACCCGCGGCTCGGCGCGCCGCTCGTCCTACGTCATCGATCGGGAGGGCCTGGTGCGCTGGTCGCTGCACAACGCCAACCCCGAGGGCCGCGACCTCGACGAGCACCTGCGCCAGCTGCGAGCAGCGGCCGGCTGACGCTCCGGTCTAGACCGTTGGGCCCCGCTGCTGAGATTTTTCCTGCGTTCCACTGCGCGGAGCCCGAGTCCGGCCTAGAGTTCTCCTTGTCGAACCGCTGGAGACCCGAGACTCCAGCGGTTCGACTTTTTCGTGCTCCGGGGACGGAAGCGCGTTTCGCCCCGCTCTCGCGTCTCGCGTAGTCTGTGCGCGCTTCGCGGGCGTATAGCTCAGTTGGTAGAGCACCTCCCTTACAAGGAGGTGGTCGGGGGTTCGAGTCCCTCTGCGCCCACCGTGTGAATGGACGTTCGACCTGCGCGGACGTCGATCAGGACCCTCCGCGCCGAGTCCGGTCGTCTACGACGTTCCCCGGTGTTTCCTGACCCTCATCTTCCCTGTCGCGGACCTCACGAACCCACGGCCCGAGGAAACCTCCGATAGTGTCCCGTATTCGGCTGGCACAGGTCCCCGCTCGTCGTCGGCATGCGGTTGCGACGAGACAGTGATTCTCCGACCTGGCGAACGGGCACTAGTGGAGCGCCAGGGCGGGCTTTCGCATGGCGCTGTGGCACCCGGCTGGATACCGGGGAGCGGACGGTGAGCAGGGCGACGGAAGGCAGGCACATGGAGGCTGGGCGGGCTGACTGGATCCTGCCCAGTGCCGTCCCGTCAGTGCCGGAGGCCCGAAGATTGGTTGCTGCTGCGCTAGACGGCATGCCGGCCGAAGCTCTCCACGTCGCACTGGTGCTGACCAGCGAGCTGGTGACCAACGCCGTCCGCTACGGAAACGGGCGGGTCGGCTTGCAGGTCGTCTGGGACAGTCGCAGTGTCCGCATCGACGTCGCGGACCAATCGCCCGAGCGACCGGTTGTCCGCGTCGTCGACGACGACGCGACCCAGGGGCGCGGCATGTTGCTCGTCGATGCGCTGTCGAGCAGCTGGGGGGGTGCGAGCAGCCGAGCCAGGCAAGATCGTGTGGTTCACGCTCGCGTTCTAGTCAGCGGCTGGTTCGAGGCGGCGATGGGAGACATCGGGTTCCTCCGACCGCTCGAGCAGGAACTCGACGCCGCCGGCGACCAAGATGCGTCGGCTGAGGTCGTTGCGGCACCGGACCTCGAGAGTCGCGCCTATCGCTAAGGCTTCCTGGTGCGCCTCGACGAGCAGATCCAGCGTCCGGGCATCGAAGAAGGTCAGACGATCGAGGTCGACGATGACCCGCCGCCGTTCCGCGGCCACGGCCCGGGCCAGTGTTTGACGCAGCTCGGGCGCCGTGGCCAGGTCAGCCTCGCCGATGAGCGACACGACGACCGTGGAGTCCGCGGGGTAGGAAAGCTCGACTTGCAGGATTGCAGGTTCTGCTGGTGTGTGGCCCTTGAAGGCCGACAGGTTCGACTGGGGAATCATCCCGGACCATCCGGTTCTCGGGAACGAGTGGCTTGCTTCGCTGTTCCCGTGCACGTGATACGCCGGGAATGCCGTCGCTAGATGCGAGGAACGAATAAGACTCGGTAGGTCGAACCTACGCCGCAAATGCTCGGGACACAAACAGGGCTGTGCTGTCGAGGCCAACGAGTGGGCCCCTCGCCGACCCGCACCTGCTGGACCATGGCCGGCTCGGTCCGCGTCGCCCAGCTGTGCCACGAGTTCGGGCTGACCTGGGGATCGCACACCAACAACGACTTCGACATCTCCCTGGCGATGTTCACGCATGTCGGCGCTGCCGCGCCGGGGAGATCACCGCCCTCGACACGTACTGGATCTGGCAGGACGGCCAGGGGCTCACCCAGCAACCGGTCGAGATCCGCGACGGGGCCATCGAGGTTCCCACGGTCCCGGGCCTCGGGGTACGGCTCGACCGCGTGCGCGGGACGGCCTATGCGAGATCAACCGAGCCACGGGGCCCCGCACCACCGCGCCGGGCAGCGGACCCGACACCAGGCCGGACCTGCTGGGCCGAGACGACGATTGACGGGTGCCGACTGCGTCGGCACCCGTCAATCGCAAGAGGGGACTCGTGCGCTCAGTGCGTGTCGGCCGCCTCGGCCGTGGTGACGAAGGACTCGGTGTGGTGGCGTCCGCCGAGCATGAGCGCCGCGATCGCGGCGGCTAGGAGAGCAGCGATCCCACACACCAGGTAGCCGATCGAGTAGGCGTGCGACAGGGCGTGGAAGGCGACGTCCTGGATCGGATTGGGCGGGTTGGGAATGGCGTTGGCGCCCAGCGGGCCGGAGTTGACGGCCCCCTTGAGTGGCGGTGGGATCTCATCGGAGCCGTTGAAGGCGTCCACCGCTTGCTGCAGCTTCGGTGAGGCGGCGATCTTGGCGCTGATCGCATTGGCGGCGTTCGTCAGGGCGATCGCGCCGACGATGGCCGGGCCCAGCGTCAGGCCGAAGTCACGCAGCATGCTGGTGGCCCCGCTCGCCATGCCGGCCCTGTCGGTGGGGACGCTGTTGACGGCGACCACCGTGATGGCCGTGACGGCGATCTTGAAGCCCGCGCCCACAACGAGGAGCGGGACGGCGATGGTCGCGATCGAGGGGTGGTCGGCGGCCGGGAGGGCTGCCAGCGCAACGTCACCGATGCCGATCAAAGCCATGCCGGCGGCGAGCACCCAGCCGGGGTTGTACCGCTGGAGCATCTTGGTGCTGACCGGGAAGAGCACGACGCCCATGATGTTGAGCAGGACGAAGCCGATCGAGGTCTTCAGTGGCGAGTACTCCAGGATCGCCGAGAGCCGGATGCTGGTGGCGTAGGCGGTGCCGAGGTAGGCGAACATGCCGAGCACGGTGACGACGGCGGAGACGGTGAACATCCGGTTGCTGAAGAGCTCGAGCCGGATCAGCGGCTTGTCGACGCGCTGCTCGATGAACACGAACGCCACCAGGAAGACGACGGCCACTACGAAGCTGCCGATGACCTCCACGCTGCCCCAGCCGTCCTCGGCACCCTGAATCACGCCGTAGAGGAGAGCGAACAGGGCAACGGCAATCGTGATCTGGCCCGGCCAGTCGAGCGAGCGGCCGACCGGCGAGGAGGAGTTCTGCGCCACTAGGAGGGTGATCAGCGCGCTGATCACGGCGATCGCAGCCATCGCGAGGAAGGCATAGCGCCAGCTGGCGAACTCTCCCTTGGGGTGGTCGAACTCGGCCAGAAGGCCGCCGATCAACGGTGACATGAAACCACCGGCCGTCAGTCCGGCCGCCCAGATCGAGATGGCGTGAGCGCGGTCGCGGACGGTGTGCGTGCCGGCGGCGATCATCGCCACAGAGGTCGGGAAGATCGCTGCGGCGCCCAGACCGGCGATGACCTGGCCGGTCAGCAGCACGCCGGTGCCGCCGTCGGGTGTGAAGAACCCGAACAGGCCGCCGAGGGCCATCAGCAGAGAGCCGATCGCGAGCAGGCGCTTGCGTCCGAAGAGATCGCCGACGACACCGAAGGAGAGCTCGAAGAGGGTGACGGGCACCAAGAACGCGTCCGATACCCAGGTGAGCTGCGTTGAGGTGGTCCCGAGGTCCTGGTTGATGTAGCCGTTGATGACGGCGGGGATGCTGACGCCCACCTGAGCGACGAAGCAGGCGCCGACAGCGGCCACGAGCGTGCCGGTGGTCAGTCGGGGAAGCATCGCCGGGGCGTTGGAGGCTTCGACGTTGGTACTCATGGATGTGAAGGAAACCACATCGGAAACCCGATGTACAGGTTTCCTGATCATATTCGGTATCGGCCGTAGCCGGAGCTTCATCAGGCCCGCTACGGGGCCTCGCCGGTTCGGGCGCCGGGTCGGCGCAGCGCCTGCCGGCACAACTCGACGGAGCGCCGCAGCTCTCCTGCCTGTGCATCGCTCATGAGGGAGAGCATCTGGTGCTCGAGGGCAGCGACCTGCGGCCGCAGGTGGTCGAGCAGCCCTTGGCCTTCGGGGGTCAGCGCGATGACGAGACGGCGGCGATCCGCGGGGTCGCGGTGCCGCTCGATCAGCTTCCGGCCGATCAAGTTGGTGACCATGTCGGCCATGCTCTGCGCGGTGACGAAGGAGTGCCGTGCCAGATGGGCAGACGTGAGGTCTGGATGCCGCTCGAGCACGGTGAGCGCGGTGTACTGCAGCGCGGTCAGGCCCACCGGCCGGGCGAGCTCGTCCAGCTCCGCACGCACGGCGAGCTCGACCTGCTTCATCAGGTAGAGGAGGGTCGGCGGGGCGGCGGCCTGCTGCCGGCCGGTCGCCTCGGCGGTGTCCGTCATCGGTGCCCTCCTGCGCGCCGGTGGGTCACCGGCGGAATCGTCGGACCATCCTAGAGGCGCTCAGGCAGCCCCAGGACGCCGGCGGCGTTCTGCTTGAGGATGCCCGGGAGCAGCGCAGCGTCGATGCCGAGGTCGGTGAAGTCATCGAGCCATCGCTCGGGGGCGATCAGCGGGTAGTCACTGCCGAAGAGCACCTTGTGACGCAGCATCCCGCCCGCGGCGCGCACCAGCTCCGGCGGGAAGTACTTCGGTCGCCAGCCGGACAGGTCGATGAAGACGTTCGCCTTGTGGGTGGCCATCGAGATCGCTTCGGCCTGCCAGGGCACGGACGGATGAGCCAGGATCACCGTGAGGCCGGGGAAGTCGGCCGCGACGTCGTCGAGCAACAGTGGGTTGGAGTAGCGAAGCTTGATGCCGCGGCCGCCCGGCAGCCCGGCTCCGATGCCGTTCTGACCGGTGTGGAAGAGGGCCGGCACCCCGAGCTCTTCGAGGGCGGCCCAGAGTGGGGTGAAGGCCGGGTCGTCGGGGGAGAAGGCCTGGAGGCTGGGGTGGAACTTGAACCCCCGGACGCCGTAGTCGTCGACGAGGAGTCGGGCCCGTCGTACCGCGGCCACGCCCTGATGCGGGTCGACGGAACCGAACGGGATCAGCACGTCGGCGTGCGCGGCAGCCGCCTCGGCGATCTCCTCGCTCGACAGGGCTGGGTGGCCGGTCGCCGTCGTGGCGTCCACGGTGAACACCACGGCCGCCATCCCGGCCGCCCGGTAGCGAGCGGCGAGATCGTCGACCGTGGGCGTCCGGTTCTCCGCGCCCTTGAAGTACGCCGCGGACGCATCCATCAGCTCATCGTCCAGCGAGTGGTGCCCGTGACCGTCCGCCTCGACATGCACATGGACGTCGAGCGCACTGATCGCCTCCACGTCGACTCGGGGCTCGTAGCGGGTCGTCGTCACGAAGTGGCCTCTCGAAGTCGGGACTTCACGAGCTTGCCGGACGCGTTGTGCGGCAGCTCGGACAGGAAGACGACGGACTTCGGCAGCTTGTAGCGCGCCAGCCGGCCGTCGAGATGGGCGAGCACCGCAGCGGTGTCGAGCCGAGCGCCCTCGCGAAGCACCACGAACGCACGGCCCACCTCACCCCACGTCTCGTCGGTGACGCCGATGACGGCGCACTCGGCGATGTCGGGATGGCTGTGCAATGCCTGCTCGACCTCGACGGGATAGACGTTCTCGCCGCCGGAGATGTACATGTCCTTGAGACGGTCGACGATACGCACATAGCCCTCCTCATCCCGGACGGCCAGATCGCCGGTGTGCAGCCAGTCCTCCTCGAAGGCGGCGGCCGTCGTCTCGTCGTCGCGCCAGTAGCCGGGGGAGACGTTCGGTCCGGAGACGAGCACCTCGCCCGTCTCACCGACCTCCGCCTCGCGCTCGCCGTGCACGACGCGGACGTCGGTGAAGAAGCAGGGGGTGCCGGCCGAGCCGACCTTGCGGACGCCGTCGGCGGCACGCAGCATCGTGGTGCCGGGCGACGCCTCCGTCAGGCCATAGCCCTGGACGATCATCAGACCGCGGTCGAGCCAGGTGTGCAGCAGCGACTCGGGGATCGGCGCGCCGCCGCTCAACGCCAGGCGCAGGCTGTCGAGGTCTGCCTCGCGGAACCGCGGAGAAGCGGCCAGGGCCAGATACATCGAGGTGACGCCGAACAGCAGGCTGACGCGGTGGGACTCGATGAGGTCGATGGCGCGCGCCGGGTCGAACTTCGCCTCGATGAGCGCGGTTCCGCCCTTGAGGATGGTGGGGAACAGCACCTGGTTCAGCGCTGCGGTGTGGAACAGCGGGGCGGTGACGAGGGCGATCTCCTCGCTGGTCAGGTCGACGTCGACGAGCAGGTTGTAGACGTTCCACACGACGTTCCCGTGGGTCAGCATCACGCCCTTGGGACGACCGCTGGTCCCGGACGTGTACTGGATCATGAAGAGGTCGTCGAGTGCGATCGGCTCGTCGATCTCGGTCTCGTCCTCAGCCATCAGCGCCTGGAGTCCGGTGCCGCCCGCTCTCGAGAAGCCGACCACGTCCATCCCGAGACCGGTGATCGCGGGGTCGTTCGTCGGGCCTGCCAGCGCGTCCTCGACCAGGAGCAGGCCGGAGCCGCTGTGGCCGAGCACCTGCGCCAGCTCGGGCGTCGCCAGCCGGGTGTTCACCGGCACGAAGACCGCGCCGAGCTGTGCGGTCGCGAACATCGCCACGACCAGCTCCACCGAGTTGAGGCCGAGGAAGGCGACCCGGTCGCCGTGCCCGATGCCGCGCCGACGCAGCCCGTGGGCCAGTCGGGTGGTGGCTCGGTGGAGGTCGGCGTACGTCGTCGGCACGCCGTCCTGGACCAGGGCTGCCTGGGCGGGCGTCATCCGCGCGCGGCGCCGGGTCCACGACCCGAGCCCGTTGTCCCTCATCGTTGGTCACCTTCCTCGGCGAGCTCGCGCAGGTCGGTCAGCCCGACACGCTGCTTGAGCGCGAGCAGCTCGCGCAGCGCGCGATCGCGCCGGGCCAGGACGTCGCGCTCGCGGCCGCCCATCTCCGCGGTCACACCGCTGACGAGCTGCTCGTTGAGGTCGGGGGTGAGCTCGGGCGAGCCCAGGTCGTTCCACCAGTCCACCATCGGCGGTCCCAGGTGCTCGAGCACGTGGGCCATGCCGCCGGGTCCACCGGAGAGGTGCTGGGTGGCGATCGGACCGAGGAGCGCCCAGCGCAGGCCCGGCCCCGAGGCGACCGCCTGGTCGAGGTCGGCAACCGTGATGGCCCCCCGCCGTACCAGGTCGTAGGCCTCGCGCCACAACGCCGACTGGAGCCGGTTGACCACGTGACCGGGCAGCTCGGCCCGCACGCGCACCGGGCGGCGTCCGAGCAGCACCATCGCGGCCATGGTCGCCTCGATGGCCTCCTCGGAGGTCGCCCTGCCGCCGACCACCTCGACGAGCGGCACCAGATGCGGCGGGTTGAAGGGGTGTGCCACGACCACACGCTCGGGGTTGCCGCAGGCGTCCTGGAACGCGCTCGGGCCGAAGCCGGAGGAGCTGCTGGCGATCACCACGTCGCTCGGGGTGGCGGCGTCGAGGGTGGCGAAGAGGTCGCGCTTCACGTCGACACGCTCCGGCCCCGCCTCGAGGACGAGGTCGGCCTGTGCGGCCGCCGTCGCGGCATCGCCGTGGACGGTCAGCCGCTCGAGCGCCGCGGGCTCGGTGTCGAGCTCGACGAGGTGGTCGGCGACGGCGGCGCGGAGCCGGTTCTCCGCCGCTGGGTCGGGGTCGGCCGCGTGGACGGTCAGCCCCTTGGCCAGGGCGAGCGCCGCCCAGCTGCCGCCGATCGATCCGGCGCCGACGACGGCGACGGTGGTGATCTCGGTCCTCACGCGTGAACCCCCTGGTTCTGAGCGGTCCGGTGGACGCGCTCGCGTGCGAACGCGATGAACGGGTCGATGACCCTCGGGTCCGCGAGGGCGTCGCGGCTGACCACCTGCGCGACCGGCGTGCCCTGCAGGATGCGCTTGACCGGCAGCTCGAGCTTCTTGCCGGTGAGGTTGCGCGGAATCGCCGGTACGCCGATCACCCGGTCCGGGACATGGCGCGGTGAGAGACCCGTGCGCAGGGCGGTGCGGATCACGCCCGTCAGCCGCTCGTCCAGCTCGGCTTGGGTGGCCACGAAGAGGATGAGATCGCCGTTGCCGCCGGCGGGGTCCTCGAGGTGGACGACGAGACTGTCGTTCACGCCGGGCAGCTCCTCGACGACGCGGTAGAACTCCGCGGTGCCGAGCCGGACGCCACCCCGGTTGAGCGTGGCGTCGCTGCGGCCGGTGACCACGCAGCTGCCGTCGGCGTGGAAGACGATCCAGTCGCCGTGCCGCCAGATGCCGGGATAGGTGTCGAAGTAGGTGTCCCGCAGCCGGGTCCCGTCCTCGTCGCCCCACAGGCCGACCGGCATGGACGGCATCGGTGAGGTCACGACGAGCTCACCCGGCTCACCGGTGACTTCCTGGCCGGCCTCGTCGTAGGCGTGAGCATCGACGGCCAGCGCGCGGCCGGAGATCATCCCGGCCCTGACGGGCAGCAGCGGGTTGTTCTGCACCAGACCGCTGCAGACGTCAGTGCCGCCGCTGCCGACGTTGAGCTGGACCCGCGGGCCGAGCTGCGCACCGATCCACGCGTACCCCTCCGGCGGAAGCGGAGAGCCGGCCGAGCCGACGACTCGGATGCGCAGGTCCAGGCCGTGCAGGTCGAGGCCGGCGGCGCGGCAGGCCATCACGAAACCGGGGCTGGCGCCCATCAGGGTCGCCCCCGTCTGCTCGGCCAGCCGCCACTGCCAGGCGAGATCTGGGTACGCCGGGTCACCGTCGATCATCACGATCGAGGCGCCGACCAGGAGGCCGGAGACCAGTGCGTTCCACATCATCCAGGCGGTGGTGGAGTACCACAGCATCACGTCTCCGGGGCCGAGGTCCCACGAGAGGGCATGGTTCTTCAGGTGCTCCAGCGTGATGCCGCCGTGGCCGTGCACGATCGCCTTCGGCTTGCCGGTGGTGCCGGAGGAGAACAGCACGACGAGCGGGTGGTCGAACGGCACCGGCGTGGTGTCGTGGATCGGCTCGGTCGCTCCGACGAGCAGTGTCCGCCATGAGGTGGCGCCGGCGACGCGCCAGTCGCCGTACTCGATGTCGAGGACGTGGCGGACGCTCGGCAGCGCGGCCGCGATCTCGGCAGCCTGCTCACGGCGGTCGATCGGCTTGGCGCCGTACTGGTAGCCACCCGCCACGAGCAGCACGACCGGCTCCACCTGGCCGAACCTGTCGATCACGCTGCGCGGGCCGAACTCGATCGCGCAGCTCGTCCACACCGCGCCCAGCCCGGCCGCAGCCAGGAAGGCGACCAGCGCCTCGGGCGTGTTGGGCAGATAGCCGGCGACCCGGTCGCCCGGCCTCACCCCGAGGTCGACGAGGGCGCGCCGGGCGCGAGCAACCTGGTCGCGCAGCTCTCGCCAGGTCAGGTCGACGTCCGCTCGCGCTTGCGAGCGGCCGAAGACGGCGACGGTGTCCTCGATGCTGTCACCGGCGCCTCGAAGCGCCTGCTCGGCGTAGTTGAGCAGCGAGTCCGGGAACCACGCCGCGCCAGGCATCGTCCGCTCGGACAGGACTGCGCTGCGCTCGCCATGATCGATCACGCCGAAGAAGTCCCACACCGCCGACCAGAAGCCGTCGAGGTCCTCGACCGACCAACGCCAGAGCGCGTCGTGGTCGCGCACGTCCAGACCACGGTCCTCCCGCACCCAGCTCAGGAATCGGCCGACCTGGGTGGTCTCCAGGACGTCCGCGGGCGGACTCCAGAGGACGTCGCCGGTCTGCACGCTCATCGTTCGGTCACCTTCTGGGCACGGCCCTCGAGGAAGGCCTGCATCCGCTGCTTGGCGTCGTCGGTGCCTTGCGCGATGGCAGCCATCATCGACTCCATCACGTAGCCCTCGTTCGGGCTCGCCTCGGCGATTCGGGGGAGCGCCTGGACGATCGCGTAGTTGGTCTGCGGCGCGTTGTCAGCGATCCGCGTCGCCAGCTCGAGCGCGAGGTCCAAGCCGCCCCCGTCCTCTGTGAGGTACTGGGAGAGGCCCAGCGCCGCGCCCTCCTCGGCGCTGTAGCGGCGGCCCGTCAGCATCAGGTCGGCCATGCGGGCCACGCCGATCAGGCGGGGAATGCGGACGGAGCCGCCGCCCCCCACGAACAGGCCCCGCATGCCCTCCGGTAGGGCGTAGAACGTCGAGCGTTCGGCGATCCGGATGTGCGTCGCCGCGGCCAGCTCCAGCCCTCCGCCCACCACGGCACCCTTCAGCGCGGAGACTACGGGGACCGGACCGAACTCGACCTGCTCGAAGACCCGGTGCCACATCCGCGAGTGGCGCACACCCGCGAGCGAGTCGCGCTCGGCCATCTCGCCCAGGTCGAGGCCGGCACAGAAGTGATCGCCATCGGCGTCGATCACCACCGAGCGGACCTCGGCCGGAAGAGCGGTGAAGAACCGCTCGATCCCGAGAACCGTCTCGTCGCTGAGCGCGTTGCGCTTCTCCGGCCGCGCCAGGGTGAGGATCGCGACCTTGTCCACGCGCGATGCGCGCAGGGTCCGAGGGAGCTCGGCGAACGGGTGTGACACAAGGCCTCCAGAATCGACAGGTTTCCTGATTATTGAACCAGGCCTGCCGTGCCGACGCAACCAGCACGCTCGCGGGCAAGCGGATGCCGGGCGGCCCGATACGTTCGCTACACGCCGCCCCTTCTCGTCGGCGGCTGGGGCGAGAGGTGTCCCGGCGAAGCCTCCTGCTGGCTCTTGTCGGCCAAGACATCTCCGGCTCGCTCACACCCGCGATGCAGGAGCGGGAGGGCGACATGCACGGGCTGCGCATCAGCTACCGCATCATCGACGCGGGTATCCACAGGATGGGAGCCGAGGACCTGCCCGGCATTCTCGCCTGGGCAGAGCGCTTCGGGTTCGACGGGCTCAACATCACCCATCCGTTCAAGCAGGCGGTGATCCCCCTGCTCGACGAGCTCTCAGGCGACGCAACGGACCTGGGGGCGGTCAATACGATCGTCTTCGGCAACGGCCGCCGCATCGGTCGAACACCGACTGGTGGGGCTATGGCCGCGCGTTCCGCGCGGTGCTGCCCGACGCGGTGACGGACCGCGCCGTCGTCGTCGGTGCCGGCGGGGCAGGAGTGGCGGTCGGTTACGCCCTGCTCGAGCAGGGCGCCGAGCACGTCGAGTTCTTCGACGTAGACCCAGCGCGTGCTGGTGCGTGTGCTTCACGCCTGTCGACAAAGTTCGGTCGTCATCGCGTGGCGGTCGCCGACCGACTCGCTCCTGCTCTCGAGCGGGCCGGAGGCGTCGTCAACGCGACCCCCGTCGGGATGCTCGGCCACGAGGGGCTGCCTGTTCCCGAGGCCCTCCTACGGCCCGAGCTCTGGGTCTCCGACGTGGTCTACTTTCCGCTCGAGACAGAGTTGATCCGCCTCGCGCGTGACCGTGGTTGCCGCGTCGTACCCGGAGGCGGGATGGCGGTCCAGCAGGCTGTCGGCGCATTCGAGTACTTCACCGGCGAAGTCGCAGACCCTGTCCGGATGACCGCGCACTTCGATGAGCTGACGACTGAGGGCTGAATGCGTCCTCGTCGCCATGTCCGGGTGTGGGCCGCTGTCGCCGGTGTCGTACGGCTGGCTTCGCCAGGATGCGTGCCGACGTCTCGATCCCTGCGGGCGTCTCGGGCTCTGTTTGTGCAGCCCATGCCGAACGACTGGTGGTCCCCTCACCTGGACGGGCATCGGTCCCGCAGCCACACCCTCACGGGGCGGTCGCCCGGACGCCCCGGTCGAGCATCGCGCGCGGTAGGGTCGCGACATGCCGGCTGTTGGGACGGGCCCGGCCCGCAGGGCCGTATCGTTCTGGCTCAGTGGCACCGCACAACCTGAAGCAGATCGGGTTGTTCGATCTGAACAGGTGAAGGGGCGCAGCGGCATGGAACTGGACATCGCGCGTGTGGGATCGGAGCTGAGCCCGAGGGGCTCGGTGGACCTCGTCAGCCGGCAGCAGCTGGTCGACGCAGGACGTGAGGTGCTGGCCGAGCACCAGTCGCTGACCTTGAACATGAAGGCCGTCGACTTCATGGACTCCGTCGGGCTCGGAGCGCTCATCGAGCTCGCCAAGCTGGCGTCAGCAGCCGGTGGCAGCCTCGCCGTGATCGAGCCGTCGCGGTCCGTGCACCGTCTCCTGACGGTCACCGGCCTCGCCGACGCCTGGCCGCCAGCTGAGTCGCCGGCTGAGCCACCGTCCGACGGCGGAAGATGACCGCCGATGTCGCGGCCGCGACAGCCAGCCCCGGTCCGGATGGCAGCCCCGAGACGTATCCGGGGCTGAGCGCGCGGCTGGAGGAGGTCCGCACGGCGATGCACGCCGACACCGCGACGGTCCTGGTCCTGGACCGCACCAGGACGCTCCTCGAGCCGGCCGCGACCGTCGGCCTGGACCGCACACTGCGTCGTGCCCGTCGCGTCCCCCTCGGGGAGGGTTTCGCCGGACGCGTCGCGCAGGCTCGCCAACCCGTGGCGCTCACCCGGGTCGACAGCTCGACGGTCGTCAACCCGGTCCTGCTGGCGCACGGGGTGCAGTCGCTGCTCGGGGTTCCGATCATGGCGGGCAGCGAGCTCCTCGGTGTCCTCCACGTCGGCTTCATGAAGCGGCACCCGGCGAGCGACGACGAGAAGCGACTGCTCACCAAGTTCGCCGACCGCCTGGGCGCCGTGCTTCACGACCGCTTCGTCGACGCCGAGCAGACGGCCGCGCTCGCGTTGCAGCGCAGCCTCCTGCCCACCGTGGTGGGCACGCCCAACGGCATCTCCATCGCGGCTCGCTACGTCCCGGCCGACGGGGACCTCGGCGGCGACTGGTACGACGTCTTCGAGCTGCCCGACGGTCGGCTCGGCCTGGTGATGGGTGACGTCGTCGGCCACGGGCTCGCGTCAGCCATCGTGATGGGCCGGCTGCGCAGTGTCCTTCGCGCGTATGCGCTGGACCACGAGAATCCCGCCGAGGTGCTGTGGCGCCTGGATCGCAAGATCTGCCACTTCGAGCCCGATGCCCTGGCCACCGTCATCTTCGGCGTCTCCGAGCCGCCGTTCACCCAGTGGCTGTTCAGCTCGGCCGGGCACTATGCGCCGCTGATCGGCAGACCGGGCGCGCCCGTGGTGTCCGCGCAGCTCCCGAACGACCGGCTGCTCGGAGTGTCGCCCCACGCGCCGAGGCAGAGCACCCTGGTGACCGTGCCGGCCGGCGGGTTCCTCTGCCTCTACACCGACGGCCTCGTGGAGCGACGGCCGACGGCCCAGGACTCGTCAGCCGACCTCATCGGTGCGAACACGGCTCGACTGGCGGGCGCGCTCGGGGACGCCACCGACCCGGAGATGTCCTGCATCCGAGCACTGGCCGAGGTGGTCGGCGACCACGTCGCCGAGGACGACATCGCGATCCTGGTGGCCCACATCTCCGGTGACGCAGGCGCGACCGGCCCGATGTCCGCGGCGGCCTCGAGCGGCTAGGTCAGCCGTCGACGCCGGCCGCTGTCCGGTCCGGCGACACCCATGCGTCGCTGAGCCCGGTGACCTCCAGGACGCGGCGGGCTCGCGGCGACAGCTCCGCCACGACGAACGGCCGGGCGAGCGCCTCGGACGCCTTGCTGAGCTCGACGATCGCGCCGATGCCGACCGAGTCGATGAACTCGACGCCGCTGAGATCCAGCGTGATGGAGTCGCCTCCGTCGAGGACCTCCCTACCGGCGTCGACCAGGCTCTGGCGGCTCACCAGGTCGATGGAGCCGACGAGCTTCAGCGTCGTGCCGGTGCGGGTGATGGTCAGCTCCATGGCTGGTCTCCTGTCGGTGATGGCGTTCGGTGGTTGCGAGGTGGAGTCAGCCGGCCAGCCGGAACCACACCGTCTTCCCGCGGGTCGTCGTGTGGATGCCCCAGGCGCTCGCGAGCATTTGGACGATGCGAAGCCCGCGGCCGCCCACCGCGTCCGGATCGGCGTCCCCGGCCGGGAACCGCGGCAGGTCGTCGCTGCCGTCGCTGACCTCGACGATGAGCTGTCCGTCGGCGGCCAGGACGGAGAGGGACAGGGGCGGCGCTCCGTGCATCACCGCGTTGCTGACGACCTCGGAGGTCAGCAGCTCGGCGTCGGCCGCCAGGTCGGGGCGGACGTCGGATCCTTCGGCACGGACCATCGACCGGGCCTGGGCCGCCGCCTGAGGCACGAAGGCCAGCGAGATGTCGACGCGGTGAGCGTCGTCAGGGTGCCCGGGCAGTGCTCGCTCCACCACGTCAACCTTCACAGATCTCCGGCGCGCGACCGTCGGCGCCAGGCAGAAAATAGCGGCTCGGTCGGGACGGGCCCACCGTCGGGGTGCGGTCCATGACCCAGTCGGTATCGTGCGCGCCGTTGCTGTGCGGTGATCGCAGGCCGCGGACGCGGTCGTCTCCGTGCAAGGGAAGGAGGTCGAGTCCACGCCATGACGTCGATGTACCCGCTTCCCGCCGACCACACCCGTGACGAACCGCTCATCTGGGGCGGCCAGGAGCCCGTGGTCCTGCTGGTGGAGGACGACCCCGGCGATGCGCTCCTGGTGGAGGAGCTCGTCGCGGACTGTCGGCCGGGCATGAAGCTGCAGTGGGCGCGGTCGATGGCCGCCGCTCGCGAGGCGCTGGCCGGCGCGATCCCGGACTGCATCCTGTTGGACCTCCACCTGCCGGACTCGCACGGCATGGACGCCCTCACCGCGATCAAGGAGTGGTCCGACGGTGTGGCCGTGGTGGTTCTGACCGGCCTGGCCGAGGAGGACAGCGGACTCGCGGCGGTCGCCGCCGGCGCGCAGGACTACCTCGTCAAGGGGCGGGTGGACGCGGAGTGGCTCAGCCGAGCCGTCCGCTATGCGATGCAACGCAAGCAGACCGAGCAGTCCGCGGTCGCCCTGCAGGCCAGTCAGCTCCTCGCGCGGGAGAACGCGCGACTGGAGCGGGGCCTGCTCCCCAAGCCGCTCCTGAACGGTGGTCGCGGTCTCCGGGTCGCCAGCCGCTACCACCCGGGCCGCGCCCAGGCGCTCCTGGGCGGCGACTTCTACGACGTCGTCGAGTGCGCGGACGGCAGCGTCGAGATGCTCATCGGCGACGTCTCCGGCCACGGACCTGACGAGGCGGCCGTCGGCGTCGCCCTGCGGATCGCCTGGCGCACGCTCGTGCTGAGCGGCGTCGACCCGTCCGAGAGGCTGCGCAGGCTGGACGAGATCCTCGCCGCCGAGCGCCCGGAGGAGCACATCTTCGCGACGCTGAGCTGTGTCTCGCTGTCGCCCGACCGGCGCCACGCCCGCGTGGTCCGGGCCGGCCACCCCGGCCTGATGCTGCGCTCCGGCGGATGCACCGAGTGGATCGAGGTCGAAGGCGGGCCGGCCCTCGGCATCCTGCCGGACGCCGAGTGGCCCGAGCACGAGCTGGTCCTCCCGGCCGACGGCTGGGAGCTGGTGCTGTTCACCGACGGCCTCTTCGAGGGCCACTCCGGCGCTGGAGCCGACCGGCTGGGCGAGGACGGCCTGCTCGCGATGGCGCGACGGATCGGGACGGCCGACGCCCAGGAGTTCGTCGACGCGCTCATCGGTGGCGCGCAGGAGGCCGCGGCGACCCACGGCGGGCTCGACGACGACGTCGCCGTACTCGCCATGCAGTGGAGCCCGGCGTGACCGGGCCGTCGGCCGAGGCGCCTGACCGCCGTCGCGGCGACCCGCGGATGACGGTCCAGGGCTGGTTCCTCCTCGTCCTCGCCGTCATGAGCGTCCTGGTGGCGTTGGGGACGGCGGTCGGCTCGCAGATGCTGCACCGGACCCAGGTCGCCTCGGACCGGCTCGTCCAGCGGGTCCAGCCCGCCCAGGCCGAGGCCTATCGGCTGCAGGCGGCGCTCATCGACCAGGAGACCGGTGCGCGCGGCTACGCCCTGACCGTGGACCGCCAGTTCCTCCAGCCCTACACCCAGGGCCACGACGACGAGAAGGCGTCGGCGGCCAGGCTCCGGGGGCTCCTCTCCGGCGATGCCGACCTGCTGGTCGACCTGCGGAGGATCGAGGACGCCGCGGCCGCTTGGCGGCGCGACTACGCGGACCCGCTCGTCGCCGGAGCGACGGCCGACCGGCGGCAGGAGCTGGACCGGGCCGCCGCGACGGAGGCGAAGGGAGCGTTCGACCGGATCCGCCGCCTCTTCGACGCCCAGAACGCCGGCCTGGCCGAGGCACGCGACGCGGGGGTCGCCGACCTCGGGCACGCCCGCGCGGTGCGGAACGGCGTCCTGACCGGGCTGGTCGGGCTGTTCTTCGTGACGACCATCGGCATGACGCTGCTCCTCTGGCTGCTCGTCATCCGTCCGCTGGCCATCCTCAGCGGCTCCACGCGGCAGATCGCGGGAGGCGACTTCGACCACCCCATCTCCCGCAACGGTCCTCGCGACATCCGCGCCGTCGCGAGCGACGTGGACAGCATGCGGCACCGCATCATGGACGAGCTGGGCTCGTCGCGCGAGCTCGCCGCGGACCTCGACGCCCAGGCGCTGGAGCTCCGGCGGTCGAACGCCGAGCTCGAGCAGTTCGCCTACGTGGCCTCCCACGACCTGCAGGAGCCGCTGCGCAAGGTGGCGTCGTTCTGCCAGCTCCTGGAGAAGCGGTACGGCGACAGCCTCGACGAGCGCGGCCAGCAGTACATCGACTTCGCCGTGGACGGCGCGAAGCGGATGCAGGTGCTGATCACCGACCTGCTCACCTTCTCGCGGGTCGGACGGGTCAACGACACCGATGAGCCGGTCGGCCTGGACCCGACCCTCGACAAGGCCCTGGTCAACCTCGCGAGCGCGGTCGAGGAGTCCGGGGCGGTGCTCGAGCGGCCGGGCGAGCTGCCGGTGGTCGACGGCGATCCGACGCTGCTGGTGATGCTCTGGCAGAACCTCGTGGGCAACGCGATCAAGTTCCGCGTCCCCGAGCGGCCGTCGGTCATCACCGTCGACTGCGTCCCCGATCCCGACGCGCCCGACGACGGCTGGCTGCTCACGGTGACCGACAACGGCATCGGCATCCCGCCCGAGTTCGCGGAGAAGGTCTTCGTGATCTTCCAGCGGCTGCACGGCCGCGACAGCTACTCCGGGACCGGCATCGGTCTGTCGCTGTGCAAGAAGATCGTCGACCACCACGGCGGACGGATCTGGATCGACACCACCTATGCCGCAGGCACCCGCATCTGCTTCACTCTCCCGGCGCACTCCGTCGCCGGTCGCGGCGACCGCAGCGCCGTGCCGCTCGAGGAAGGAAGCAACGCATGAGCCCTGCCGCACAGCCGATCGAGGTCCTGCTCGTCGAGGACGACCCCGGCGACGAGCTGATGACCCGGGAGGCGTTCGAGGACAACAAGATCGGCAACACCCTCCACGTCGTGCGCGACGGCGAGGAGGCGCTGGACTTCCTCTACCGACGCGGTTCACACGCTTCGGCGCCGCGCCCGGACCTGATCCTGCTGGACCTCAACCTGCCCAAGTACGACGGGCGCGAGGTGCTCCAGCAGATCAAGTCCGACGAGGACCTGGCCCACATCCCCGTCGTCGTCCTCACCACCTCCTCGGCCGAGGAGGACATCCTGCGCAGCTACAAGCTGCACGCGAACGCCTACGTCACCAAGCCGGTCGACCTGGACCAGTTCATCGCCGCAGTGCGCCAGATCGACGAGTTCTTCGTGACCGTCGTACGCCTGCCTGGACGCGACCAGTAGCCCGTCAGGCGCCCGTCAGCGGCCCGTCGGATCAGCGGGACGCTCGCCGGGTCGACGCGGCGGCGACCGCTCCCGGACGGCGGACCCAGTCGACGGGGAGCGTGATGCCGTCGAGCCCGACCCCCTGGTAGATGAGGCGATAGGCGTCGGGCTCCGTGCGCCGCTGCTGGTCGAAGAGGCGGTTCAGGTTCGCCCACAGCGGGATGCTGCGGTCGGACCCGAGGTACTCGCCCTCTCCGGTCCCGGGAAGCACGTTCGGGTGGAGACCCGAGGCGGAGAGCAGGCGTCGGGCCCGAGCGTCCATGATCATGACGACCGACTCCATGCCGTTGGCCCGGGCGGCGGTCACGATGCCGTGGTAGAGGGCGGCCGAGGCCAGCGTGGTGACCTCCGGCGCCCGTCGTACGGCGATCGTCGCCACGTCCCACGTGCGCTCCGGGTCGATCCCGGCGGCGCGCGCCGACCGGGCACCGTCGGTGAACCACGGGGCGCGGGCGACATCGTTGAGGGTCTTCAGCCCGGCCGGACCCGGCACGATGAACCGGCTGGTGGCGACCGCCTCGCCGCTCTCGTCCAGCACGGTCATGAAGCCGGTGGCGTCGGCGTAGGGGCCGTACTCGCGCTCGAAGTCCTCCGCGGTGTTGCCGAAGGTGTGCAGGAAGACCTCGGCCTCGCAGGCGAGCGCGGCCTCGAGGTCGTCCCCCTCCGGGTCGAGGACCAGTCGCAGCGGCGTGCCGTTCATCCGGATCTCCTGTTCTCCGCGGCGTCCTCGGCAGCGGTCTCTGTGTCGGTCCACTCCTGCATCCAACGCTCGACGGCGGCCGCCGGCATCGGCCGGGCGACCTGGTAGCCCTGGATGATGTCGACGCCCATCGCGGCTAGCTGGGCGAGGTTGGTGGCGTCCTCGACGCCCTCGGCCACGGTGCGCATGTCCAGCGCGTGGGCGAGCTGGATGGTCGAGGACACGATCAGCCGGCTGCGGTCGTCCGTGGGGACGTCGCGGACCAGCGAGCGGTCGATCTTCAGCTCCTGCACGGGCAGGTTGCGGAGGTAGGCCAGCGACGAGAACCCCGTGCCGTAGTCGTCGATGGAGACCTGGATGCCGCGGTCGCGGAGCTCGAGCAGCACGTCGCGCGCCCGCTCCGGATCGGCCAGGAAGGAGTCCTCGGTGACCTCGAGGACCAGTCGGTCAGGCGGGACGTCCCACTCCTGCAGGGCCGCATAGAGCCGGGGGAGGAAGGACTGGCTGAGCAGCTCGGGCGGGGCGCAGTTGATCGCCACCCGCAGGTCGAGTCCGGCGGCCAGCAGCCGTTGCAGGTCGCGCACGGCGTGCCAGGCGATGTCGTCCGACAGCAGGCCCATCAGTCCGGCCCGGCGCGCGGCGGGCAGGAACGCGACCGGGCTGAGCACCCCCTGCAGCGGGTGGCGCCACCGCACCAGCGCCTCCAGGGCGCTGACCCTCATGGTGCGGGCGTCCAGCTGCGGCTGGTACCAGACCTCGATCTGCCCCTCGGCGATCCCCTTGCGCAGCTCCTCGGCCAGCTCCAGCCGCGAGCGGGAGAACTCGTCGAGGTGGGCGTCGTACACGGCGGCACCGGACCGCGAGCTCTTCGCCTGGTACATCGCCACGTCCGCGCGGCGCAGGACCTCGCCGCTGTCGGTGTCGGCGTCCTCGACCACGGTGATGCCGATCGAGCCCCCAGGGCCGATCTCGATGCCGTCGACCACGAGCGGCTCGGCCAGCGCGTGCAGCACGCGGTGGGCGGTCTCCACCAGCTCGATCTGGTCGACCGTCTCCAGCAGGATCGCGAACTCGTCGCCGCCGAGCCGCGCCACCATCGCCTCGCTGCCGAGCGCCTGCTGCATGCGGAACCCCACGAACTTCAGCACGCTGTCGCCCGCGTGGTGGCCGAGGGTGTCGTTGATCTCCTTGAAGCCGTCGAGGTCGAGGAGCATCAGCGCCAGCGGCCGCCGGTCGCTCAGGCTCTCCATGAGGCGCGCGCGGACGGCGCGCCGGTTGGGCAGGTTGGTGAGGTCGTCGGTCTGGGACAGGGCGAACGCCTCGGCGGCCCGGTTGGCGTCGCGCAGCGCGAGCACCATCCGCGCCCCCACGGCGGCCAGGGTCAGGACCGCCGGCGGCACCGTGTAGAACGCCAGGGCGTCGTCGGGGCGGATCGTGAGCACCGCCAGCGCGAGGGCCCCGGCGGGAACCAGCAGGCGCGTCCCGGCGGCCTTGGGGATCGCCCGCATCACCCGCTGCTCGGGACGGCAGGCGGCCGCGACCAGGAGCGCCCATCCGGCTCCCCAGAGCGCGTTGCTCGTGTTGCCGAAGTCGTACGTCGGCGCCGAGACCTGCAGCGCGAAGCCGGAGTCCCCACCGGCCAACAGGACGAAGGCCGCGCCCATCATCAGCGTCCGGCGGCTGTCGGTGCGGGCCTGCAGCAGGTGCTGGCCGAGCACGACCAGGGCGAGCGCCAGGTCGGCCAGCGGATACATCAGCGCCAGCAGCAGGGCGAGCCCTTCGGCGCCGGACGCGAGCCGGATCGGGGTGACCAGGAGCAGCGACGCCAGGCACGAGGACACCCCGCAGATGACCGCGACGTCGAGCCAGCCCCGCGCCTGGGAGCCCTGGCGCCTCTCCACGTCGATCATGAGGTAGCCAGCCAGACCGAGGTAGGAGACCAGGAACAGCCACTCGCCGGGCGCCGGGAAGTGGGTCTGCTCCTCCAGGCTCGCCGCGTTGACCGTCATCGAGCCCAGCGACCAGGTGGCGACGGTGATCAGGAGCACCAGCAGTGGCAGGCGGCGGCCTCGGTAGAGCGCGGCGGCCAGGGCCAGCCGCAGCATGAGCAGCAGAAAGAAGGCGGTCAGCGTCGTCAGCAGGATCGCCTGACCGGTCCGGTAGGAGGCGGTCGTGGCGATCTGGTTGGCCGTCCACCCGCCGATGAGGACGACCAGCGACAGTCGGGCGGCCGCGGTGTGGGCGACGGCCGTCCGGCTCACGGGCTGCGCGCCCGCTGAGCCGGTGCGGTCAGCACCGATCGTCGGTCGTCGGGACGCCCCGGGAATCGCGCCAGGACTTCTGGCACTGCGTCTCATCTGCTCCCCTTACCCCGTGCGCTCATCGAGTAGCGTCTCGAGGCTCTCGAGCAGCATGTCCACGTCGGCCTGCGTGGTCCGCGGGTTGACGAAGCAGAGCCTCAGCACCGTCTCACCCGCGTACGTCGTCGGGGTGACGAGGCCCAGGCCGCTGAACCGCGCCCTGCTCGACCAGTGCGCGTAGTCCGCCGCGCCCCATCCGCTGCGACGCAGGAGCACCACCGAGAGCCGCGGCTCGGCGGCGAGCTCCAGCACCGGGCTCGTATCGACCTGCTTGGCGGCGTACCCGGCCGTCGCGAGACACCGCTCGACCGCGTCGACGTAGGCGTCGGTCCCGTTGGCCAGCAGCGATGCCCACAGGGGCAGGCCGCGCGCCCGCCGGGTGAGGTGCACCGCGTAGTCGGCCGGGTTGTCGGCGTCGTCGCCCTCGACGGCGTCGAGGTAGTGGGCGCTCTGGCGGTGCGCGGCGCGGGCCACCGCCGGCTCGCGGTAGACGACGGCGGCGCAGTCGAACGGGGTGAAGAGCCACTTGTGCGGGTCGATCGTGACCGAGTCGGCCCTCTCGATCCCGGCGAAGGCCTCCCGTCGGGCCGGCGCGAGCATCGCGGCTCCGCCGTACGCGGCGTCGACGTGCAGCCAGATCCGTCGGCTCGAGCAGCAGTCGGCGATCTCGTCCAGAGCGTCGACGAGGCCGGTGTTCGTCGCCCCCGCACTCGCCACGACGGCGACCACGTCCGACGGGTCCAGGCCGGCGAGGACGGCCTCCACGTCGGCGGCACGCAGCACCGCGTCGGGCGTGCCGGCCACCGCGACCTCACAGCCCATGGTCTCGGCCGCCGACCGCACCGAGGAGTGCGCCGACGCACCCGCCACGACGACCCCGGGCGGTCTGCCCGACGCCGAGGTCCGGCCGTGCCGAGCGGCGACGAGAGCGCTGAGGTTGGCCAGGGAGCCGCCACTGACGAAGGTTCCGTGCGCATCAGAGGGGTAGCCCATCGCGCTGCAGAGCCAGCCGATCGCGGCCCGCTCGGCGGCCACGACGGCGCCGGCCTCCAGCTCGCTGCCGCCGTAGACCGACGCCGCCGACAACGCGGCGTCGGCGAGCACGGCGGCGGGCGTCGGCGCGCCTCCCACGAACGCGAGGTAGCGGGGGTGGTCGGTCGGGAAGGTCGTCGGCAGGACCTCGTCCCGCACGGTCTCCCAGGCGGCCGCCGTCCCGACTCCCTCAGCGGTCAGCTCGGGGAGGGCCGCCCGACCATCGTGAGGACCGTGGGACCGGTGCGGGGCGACCTCCGGCGGGCCGGACAGTCGTTCGCCGATCCACCGCGCGACGTCAGCGAGGACCTCCTGGTCCTGGGGCACGAACTCATGCATGGCGGCCCGAGGGCGCACAGAAGCAAGGGGCGACGGATCTGCGAGACATGGTCGGTGGTACCCAGATCCTGTCGGCCCCGTGCCGTCGAGCCCTACGACACGCCGCGATCGGCCGGCTGATAGCCGGGGCGACTTGCGGGCACCGCCCCCGCATCTAGGCAAGGAGCGTCGTGGAGACACAACACGGCGAGAGCGACTCGTGGGCGGTCCTCTCGCTTCGGCAGGTCCCCACGGCGGCGAGGCACGCCCGCGCGGCGATGTCCTCCGTCCTCGTCCGTCTCGGGCTGGGCCGCCAGTTCCGGGCGGACGCGGAACTGGTGTTGAACGAGCTGGTCGCCAACGCGGTCGAGCACGGCTCCGCGGACCGCGAGGGGATGATCGAGGCGGCGTGGCGTCTCACCCCCGACCGGCTGGTCCTCCGGGTCCGGGACAGCGGCAAGGCGGCACGACTGGAGCCGGGAACGCTGGAGCACGGGCACGGCGGGCCGAATGTCCGTGGGCGCGGGCTCGCCATCGTCGACGCGGTGAGCAGCGCCTGGTCCTACGAGGTGGGCCTCGACGGCACCGAGGTGACAGCGGTCCTGATGCGCGGCGACCATTCCTGACCTCAACCGACCTCGACCGACACCGACTCGGCGTCGTCGCGACATCCGCGCCTGACTCGGCTATTTTGGCCGCGTGGTCCTCGCCGAACGTCTCAACCTGACCGCCCGTGGACCGGCCGATGCTCCAGCGCTCGTGTTCGTGCACGGGTTCGGGTGCGGTCAGGACATGTGGCGCCACGTCGCCCCGGCCTTCGAGGATGACTTCCGGGTCGTCCTCTTCGACCTGCCCGGGTCCGGAGCGGCCGCCCCGTCGACGTACGACCCGGTGCGCCACGGCAGCCTGGAGGGCTACCGCGACGACGTCATCGCCCTGCTCGACGAGGTGGGCCTGAGCTCGGTCGTTCTCGTCGGCCACTCGGTGTCGGCGATGATCGCGGTCCTGGTCCAGATCGCCCGCCCGGACCTCGTCGAGCGCCTGGTGCTCGTGACGCCGTCGGCCCGTTACCTGGACGACGGCTCCTACGTCGGTGGCTTCTCCGGGTCGGACATCGACGAGCTGCTCGACCTGATGAGCCGCAACCACCTCGGGTGGCAGAACCCGCTCGCCGCGCTGGTAGCGGGGCCGGACTCGCCGAGCGTGCAGGACGAGCTCGAGCGGACCTTCTGCCGCACGCGCCCGGAGGTGGCCGCCGAGTTCGCGGCCGTCACCTTCCGCGGCGACAACCGCGCCGACCTGCCCCACGTGTCGGTCCCCACCCTGGTCCTGCAGAGCAGGGAGGACTCCGTCGCCCCGATGAGCGCGGGCCTCTACGTCAGGGACAACGTGCCGGACTGCGAGCTCGAGGTGCTGGAGACCCTCGGCCACTGCCCGCAGCTCACCGCCCCGGAGGAGACGGCGAAGGCGCTGCGCTCCTTCGTCGGAAGGGCCCGCACGGAGCGAACGGCATGACCGACCGCCGCGGAGGCGGCGGTCGCAACGTCACCCAGCCCCCCGACGTCGACGTGGACCTCTTCGAGGACGCCCCTTGCGGCTACCTCCTGACCGACCGGACCGGCCTCGTCACCGCCGCGAACGCCGAGTTCCTGCGCCTGGTCGGGCTGGACCACGATGAGCTGGTCGGCCGGCGGACGCTGGCGTCGCTGCTTCCGGTCGGCGCCCGGATCTACCTCGAGACCCACCTCCTCCCGGTGATCGCGTACGACGGCTCCGTGCGTGAGGTCTCCCTCGACCTCGTCCGCCCGGACGGCGTGCGCGTCCCCGTGCTGCTCAACGCGGCCACCATCGACCGGTCGGCGGGGTCCGCGGACCTCTCGCTGCGCGCGGTCTTCTTCGAGACGCGCGACAGGCACCGCTACGAGCAGGACCTGCTCGCCGCCACGGCGGCGGCCGAGCAGGCGCGGCTCGAAGCCACCCGGCTGGCCCAGACCCTCCAGCAGACCCTGATCCCGCCGGCCCCACCGGCGATCCCGCACCTCTCCGTCGCCGCGACCTACCGGCCGGCAGGCGACGGCACCACCGTCGGCGGTGACTTCTACGACTTCTTCGAGATCGACGCCGCCAGCTGGATGATCGTGCTGGGCGACGTGAGCGGGAAGGGCGTCGAGGCGGCAGTGGTGACCTCGTTCGTGCGCTACACGGTGCGCGCGCTGACCGTCGGGCTCCGCGACCCGGCGGCCATCCTGCGGTCCCTCGACCGGGCGCTGCACGCCCACGAGACGACGCGCTACTGCACCCTCGTCCTTGCGAACCTCACCCGGGACGACGACGGCTGGACGATCCGGCTCAGCCTCGCCGGCCATCCGCCCGCCCTGCTCCGGGACCCCGACGGCCGGGTCGTGGAGCTCGGCGCGTTCGGCAGCCCGGTCGGCTTGCTCGACGACCCGGAGTTCCACACCGTCGAGCACCGGCTCGGCGCCGAGACGGTCACGCTCTACACCGATGGCGTCACCGAGGCGCGCTACCGGCGCCGGCTCTACGGCGACCTGCGCCTGGGCGACCTGCTCGCGTCACTCCCTCCCGGCCCGGCCGAGATCACCGAGGGCATCGCCGACGCGGTGCTCGCCTACCAGCACGGCGACGCCAGCGACGACATCGCCATCGTCAGCTTCGGCGCCCTGCCCTGAGTTCCGGGCACCCCTGGGGCGGCTCCTGAGGCCGGGCTAGTCTGCCCTCGACAGTGAGCCGCGTCACGCCCTTCCGGAGGTCATCGTGTTCGTCCCGTTCAGCGTCAACGACTTCCTCGACCGGGCCGTGCAGGTGTACGGCGACCGGGTCGGTGTCATCGACGAGCCCGACCAGCCGGCCGCCTCACTCGGTGAGCTGACCTACTGCGAGATCGGGGAGCTGGCGCGGCGGCAGGCCGCGAAGCTCGACGAGCTGGGCGTCGGCTTCGGCGAACGGGTCGCGGTGGTCAGCCACAACAGCGCGCGGCTGCTGACGTCGTTCTTCGGCGTGTCCGGCTACGGCCGGGTCCTGGTTCCGATCAACTTCCGGCTCCGGCCCGACGAGGTGAAGTACATCGTCGGCCACAGCGGGGCCAAGGTCCTCTACGTCGACCCCGAGCTGGACGAGGCGCTCGCCGACGTGACCGCGCAGCACCGCTTCGTGCTGGGCGAGGACGACGACCTCTACGCCGCGCCCGGTGTCGAGCCCCGGCCCTGGGAGCACGACGAGAGCGCGACGGCGACGATCAACTACACCTCCGGGACCACGGCCCGCCCCAAGGGCGTGCAGATCACCCACCGCAATCTGTGGACCAACGCGGTGACCTTCGCCCTGCACGCCGGGGTCAACGACCGCGACGTCTACCTCCACACGCTGCCGCAGTTCCACGCCAACGGGTGGGGCATGCCGTTCGCGGCCACGGGGCTCGGCGTCAAGCACGTGATCCTGCGCAAGGTCGACGGGGCCGAGATCCTGCGGCGCGTCCGCGACCACGGCGTCACCTACCTGTGTGCCGCTCCTGCCGTCGCCGCCGCCGTCCTCGACGCCGCCCAGGACTGGGAGGGCGAGATCCCCGGGCGCGACAGGGTGCGCATCATCATGGCCGGCGCCCCGCCGCCGACGAAGACGGTCGTGCGGGTCGAGGAGGAGCTCGGCTGGGAGTTCGTCCAGATCTACGGGCTCACCGAGACCTCGCCGCTGCTCACCATCAACCGCACCCGTGCCGAGTGGGACGACCTCGACGCGCACGAGCGGGCGGTCAGGCTGACCCGGGCCGGCGCACCCGCCCTCGGCTGCACGCTGTCCGTCGACCCCGAGGGCGAGGTGCTCGCCCGCTCCAACGTCGTGCTCGAGGGCTACTGGGAGCAGCCCGAGGAGACCGCCCGCGCCCTCAAGGACGGCTGGTTCCACACCGGCGACGGCGGCACGATCGGTGAGGACGGCTACCTCACGATCAGCGACCGCAAGAAGGACGTGATCATCACCGGCGGCGAGAACGTCAGCTCCATCGAGGTCGAGGACGTCCTCTTCTCCCATCCCGCCGTCGCCGAGGTCGCCGTCATCGGCGTGCCCAGCGAGAAGTGGGGGGAGACGATCAAGGCGCTCGTGGTCCTCGCGCTCGGGGCGTCCGCCACCGAGGACGAGCTGATCGCCTGGTGCAAGGAGAAGGCCGCCGGCTACAAGGCGCCGACGTCCGTGGAGTTCCGCGACGAGCTGGCGCGTACGGCGACCGGCAAGCTGCAGAAGTTCAAGCTGCGTGCGCCCTACTGGGAGGGCTACGGCCGGCAGGTCAACTGACCGGCTGGAGCAGCCCCTCGGCGCGCAGGGCGTCCTGGAGCGGCCCCGGCCGGATCCAGACGAGGTAGAACCCGTCCATCCGAGCCTGCAGCGGGACCGACCCGGGCCGGCCTGCCGCGGGGGAGGTCTCGCAGGCGACCACCACGTCGGCGTCGCGGTCGGAGCCGAGGACCGTCGGCAGGAGCAGCCAGGCGAACCGGTTGCGCAGGCCCTTCTCCTCGTCGCTGCGGCCCGGGCACTCCTTGAAGTAGGAGACCGACGTGCCGGGATGGTCGTGCACGATGCCCACGACCATGGCCCGGACGGGGGCGGCCGGGTTGCGCAGCTCGTGGAAGGCGTCCGAGGCGACGTTCGCGCTGGCGGTCCCCGCCGCCCCGAGCACCAGCACCGCACCGAGCACGACCGCCGGGCGGTGCCTGGCCACGAGCAGGAGGGCGACGGGCACCAGCGCCACGAGGCTGGCGATCAGCCAGAACCGGGTGTCGTCGGTGAAGGTCGGCAGCGTCCCGGTCGGGACGGGGTGGTCAGGCCGGGCCCAGTGGAACGCGGCGACGCCGGGGGCGTGGGCGGGCGTGACCGAGCCGCCGGTCGGAGCCTGCGGCGCGAGCCAGAGCAGGGTGACCGCCACGACCGCCAGGCTCAGTACGGCGCTCGCCCGCACCTCCCACCGGCGCGCGCCTCGCACGACCGCGGCGAGGGCGACCAGCAGGACCAGGGCGAACAGCGGGTCGACGTACCGCCCGTAGATCCAGACGTCGAGGCGGACCAGGCGGGTGGTCGGGTGGAGCCATTTCGGCTGGGCCCAGTCGATCGCGCTGCCCGCGAACATCGCGCCGACCGCGAGGACGAGGAAGAGAGCCGGACCGGCGATCCGGCGGCGGGCCTCGCCGAACGCGAGCGCCGCGATCACGACCACCCCGAGGGAGACCAGCCCGAACGTCGAGACCAGCTGCGACCAGGACTCGCCGACGATCGTGCGGGCGAGCAGCCCCGGCCGCAACGCCCCGCCGAAGCTCCCGCCCTGGTGGAAGCCGCTGGCCAGCCGCACGATGCGCAGCGCCGTCCAGCGGGCGATCCCGGACATGACCAGCACCGACACCAGGCCGACGAGACCGATGCGCAGGTGGCGGACCGCGAGGAGCACGAACCAGACCGCCGTCGCGACGACCAGCGTGGGCATCCGGGCGTGGGTGAAGTAGCTCAGCGCCACGAGGAGCGAGACCAGCAGCGCCCGGCCGTACGTCGGCCGCTCGCTGAGGCGGACCACCGCCAGCATGGCCAGCGCGACGACGAGGAAGAGCGGCTTCTCGGCGAGCAGGTACTCGGCCTGGACGGTGCGCGCCGGCACCGCCATCACGATCCCGGCCACCGCCAGCGCCTGGGGCGTGGTCAGGCCGAACCGGGTCGCGATCCGGGTCAACGGCCACAGCGCCACCAGCCCGATCGCGGTGCTGACCAGCAGCGCAACCCGGTAGAACGTCGCCGGGTCGGAGGTGAACCACCAGATCGGCGAGACGAGGATGGCCGACAGGGGGAAGTAGCCGGCTCCGCCCACCTCCGGGGTGGCCAGGCCGAGCAGGGCCCGGCCGGGCATCAGGCTCGCGACCTCGTCGAGGTTGAAGGACGGTGTGCCGGCCGCGAAGGAGCTGCGCAGCACCCAGACGTGGCCGAGGACCGCGACCGCCACGCACACCCAGGCGGCGACCCACCAGCCGCGCGTGGCGCTTCGGGCTCCGCCCGGGTCGGGCGCCTCGACGGAGGTGGCTGCCATCGGTGGTGGCTCCTGGACGGTCGGCGGGGTGGGCGCTCGCGCGCATGACGGAGAGAAGTCAACACGCCGACGCTCCTCAGCCCCAACCGGACGCGCCGCCGCTGCGTCGCTCGCCGGCTCGCTCGCTAGCCTGTGGCTCATGCCGACCCTGGTGCCGACCCTCGCCGACGTCGTCGCCCTGTTCGACGAGTGGTACCCACCGGACACCGCCGACAGCTGGGACGCCGTCGGACTGGTCGGCGGCGACCCGGCCGACAAGGTCCGCCGGGTGCTCTTCGCCGTCGACCCGGCGCCGGTCGTCGCCCAGGAAGCCGCGGAGTGGGGCGCCGACCTGCTCGTCGTGCACCACCCGCTCTTCCTCAAGGGGGTGCACGGCGTCGCCGCCACGACGCCGAAGGGCAGGACGTTCACCACCCTGGCCCGCGCGGGCTGTGCGCTGCTGACCGCGCACACGAACGCCGACCAGGCCGTCGACGGCGTCTCCCAGGCGATGGCCGACGCGCTCGGCCTGGCCGACCAGCGCCCGCTGGTGCCCGCCGAGCGGCCCGGGACCGGCACCGGCCGGATCGGCACGGTCGCCCCGACGACGCTGCGGGGGTTCGCGGAGACCGTCGCGGCGGCGCTGCCGCGCACCGCCCACGGCGTACGCGTGGCGGGGGACCCGGACCGACCGGTCCGCACCGTCGCCCTGTGTGGCGGGGCCGGTGACTTCCTGCTCGACCAGCTCGCCGCGTCCAGGGCCGATGTCTACGTCACCAGCGACCTGCGGCACCACCCGGCGGGGGAGTTCCTCGAGCAGGAGGGGCCCGCTCTCGTCGACGTCGCGCACTGGGCGGCCGAGTGGACCTGGCTGCCGGTAGTCGCCGCGAAGCTCGCCGATGCACTCGCGACCGGGCCAGGCAATAGGCTGGAGACAAGGGTCAGCACCACCGTGACCGACCCGTGGACGTTCCGCATCTGAACCCGACCCAGGAGCCTGCGCTGAAAGCCGACCCCTTCGCCCAACTGAAGCTGCTCGACGTCGCCGGGCTCGACTCGCGCACGGCCCAGCTTCGGCACGCCAAGGCGAGCCTGCCCGAGCTCGCCGAGATCGCCGAGCTCACCGGGGAGCGCCGCGAGGTCGAGGACAAGGTCCGCGATGCCCGCGTCGTCGTCGACGACCTCACCGCCACGCAGGCCAAGGCCGAGACCGACGTCGAGAACGTGCGGCTGCGCCGCCGTCGCGACCAGGAGCGGATGGACTCCGGTGCGGTCTCGAACCCCAAGGACCTCGAGCGGATGCAGCACGAGCTGGCCACCTTGGACCGCCGCATCAGCGTGCTCGAGGACGAGGAGCTCGAGGTGATGGAGCAGCTCGAGACGGCCCAGTCCGCGCTGGCCGAGCTCGAGCAGCGGCTCACCGGCTTCGACCACCGCCTGGCCGACCTGGCCGTGGCGCGCGACAGCCGGACCGCCGAGCTCGACGCCCAGCTCGCCGCGATCGAAGCCGATCGTCCGGGTGCCGTCGAGGGCCTGCCCGCTGACCTGCTGGCGCTCTACGACAAGATCCGCACCGCCAAGGGCATCGGCGCCGCCGAGCTGCGTGCGCGGCGTTGCGGCGGCTGCCAGCTCGAGCTCGACAACGCCGAGCTCAACCGGATCCGGACGCTGCCCAGCGACGAGGTCGTGCGCTGCGAGGAGTGCTCGCGGATCCTGGTCCGGACCGCCGAGTCCGGGCTGTGAGCCAGGCCGGGCCCGCGTCGGTCGTCGTCGAGGCCGACGGCGGCTCGCGCGGCAACCCCGGCCCGGCGGCCTACGGAGCCGTCCTCAAGGACGCGGCGACCGGTGAGGTGATCGCCGAGGACGGCACCGCGATCGGAGTCGCCTCCAACAACGTCGCGGAGTACTCCGGCCTCATCGCCGGCCTGCGCCTGGCCGCCGAGCACGCCCCCGGCGCGACCGTCGAGGTGCGGATGGACTCCAAGCTCGTCGTCGAGCAGATGTCGGGGCGCTGGAAGATCAAGCACCCCGACATGAAGCCGCTCGCCGCGACGGCCGCGGAGATCGCGCCGGCCGGGACGACGTACACCTGGGTGCCGCGGGCGCAGAACTCGCACGCCGACCGGCTGGCCAACGAGGCCCTCGACGGGCTGCGCAGCGGCGTGACGGTCGCCGGCGACGCCGACTCCTCGCTGCTGGAGGAGATCCAGGATCCCGCCCCGCCGCTCGCGCGCGGTGGAGCGGTCGAGCCCGCGCCTCCGACGACGTTCGTGCTCGTTCGTCACGGCGTCACGCCGCACACGACCGGGAAGCGCTTCTCCGGCGGGCTCGGCGGGTCGAATCCCGGCCTCTCCGACGAGGGCCGCGCCCAGGTCCGCATGACGGCCGAGTGGCTGGCCCCCCTGGAAGAGCGGGTCGTCGTCGTCCTCGCCTCGCCGGTGCGTCGGACGCAGGAGTCGGCACAGATCCTCGCCGACCGGCTCGGGCTGCGGCTCGAGACCGAGCCGGGCATCGCGGAGATGGAGTTCGGCCGCTGGGACGGCATGACCTTCGCCGAGGTCGCCGATCGGTTCCCCGAGGAGATGGCGGAGTGGCGCTCGTCGCTCGACTACCAGCCGGGCGGCGGCGAGTCGTTCCGCGACGTCGAGAAGCGCGTGCTCGGCGCGCTGGCCACGCTCAGGGAGAGGTACGCCGGCCGGACGGTCCTCGTCGTCAGCCACGTGACCCCGATCAAGACGATCGTGTCGCACGTGCTGGACGCGCCACTGGAGTCGGTGTTCCGCCTGGAGCTCGCCCCCGCGGCGGTCAGCGTGGTGTCGTTCTACGCCAGCCCCGGCGAGCCGGACCGCGCCTCGCTACGGCTCTACAACGCGCTGCCCCCCGGCCGCAGCGGGTTCGACACCGCCCCCACGACCTGGTGAATCCCCCGCCGAGGGGTCAATCCCTGCGCGCCGAGGGGTCAATCCGTCAGCACCGAGGAGTCAATCCGTCAGCACCGAGGGGTCAATCCCTGAGCACCGGGGAGTCGATCCGTCACCATCTCCGGTTGCTGTAGCTGTTGGCGAGTGCCTCCCGGACCTCGTCGAGCCACCTCTCCAGCCTGTTCCCGGTGAAGTCTCCGGATCGGACGACCACGACGGTCCAGCCCTGGTCGCGGAGCCAACCGCGTCGCTTGTCGTCGCGCTCCTTCTGCGCCGGATCGGCGAGGTGGTCGTCGAAGCCGTCATACTCGATGCAGATCCGGTGGTGGGGATAGGCGAAGTCCAACCGGTAGGCCTTCACGCCGTTCTTCTCGACCCAGACCTGCGCCTGCGGCGCCGGGATGCCCGCGTCGATGAGCTCGAGGTAGACCCAGCTCTCCCGCGGCGACTCGATGAGCGGGTTGATCAGCAGGATCAGCTCGCGCAGCTGACGGACCCCTCGCCGTCCGCGAAGTCGGGGAAGCTCGCCGAGCAGCTGCTCGGCGGTGATGCCGTGCAGGCGAGCGAACTCGTTGAGCGCCGCGTAGGCGTCGCGGCGGCGGAGGTTGCAGCCCAGGTCGAGCGCGGTACGGAGGGGCGTCGTCACCCACACCGTGCCGACCCGCATCACATCGCGGTCGAGGAGCGTCCGGCGGCCGCCCTTCACCCCGGGGCGTCGAGTGCGGGTCCGGCCGTTCCTGGCGGATGACTCGACAACCGTCGGTACCTCGTGCTCGGCCATCGTCAGCACGTCGATGCCGTGGATCGCCGCCGCGGTGCGGTCGCGTACGACGTGGTGCTCGTCGACGACTGTCGCTAGGCACTCGACGCGCAGCTGGGTCGTGTCGGGGAGTGCCGCGTCGACGTACACCCCTCGGAACGGCTCACGCACAAGTCGGTTGGTGAGCATCTCGGAGATCGTGTAGGTGGTCAGGCCGAGCGCGTGGAGCTCGGCGCGTCTCAACGGGCGCGATGGTAGGTCGGTTGCAGTCATGGGCACACGGTCCAGTCGGACGACGCCGACGAGAACGACGGTCCTTCGCGCCTGTGGACGGCCGCGTCACCGCACAGGCCTGTGGGCGGGAAGTGGCCTGAGAAGTGACTCGTCGATGCCGAGGGATCGACGCCTCGGACATCAGGGATTGACTCCTCGGGGGTGAGGGATTGACTCCTCGGGGGTGAGGGATCGACTCCTCGGGGGTGAGGGATTGACTCCTCGGGGGTGAGGGATTGACTCCTCGGGGAGCGGTCAGAGCTCGCTGACGACCACGTCGAGCTGGGTGCCGGACCGGCCGGGGTCGGAGACCTCGACGGTCCAGCCGAGGTCGCGGAGGGTGGCGGCCAGGGCGGCAGGGGTGCGGGGAGTGGCGCCCGCCTCGAGCAGGGCGCGGGTGATCCGGCCCTTGGTGGCCTTGTTGAAGTGGCTGACGACCTTCCGGGCGCCGCCGGCCTCGTGCAGGACCCGCACGGTGGCGACCCGGCGCGCAAGGTCGGGCGCGGGCTTCCAGAAGGCGGCGTAGGTGCCCGAGCGCAGGTCGACGAGCAGGCCGCTCCCGAGCGCCTCGCGGGCGGTCTCGTCGAGGTGGCCGCGCCAGTGGGCGGCGACCCCGCCGAGTCCGGGGAGCGTGGTGTCGCCGGAGAGCCGGTAGGGCGGGATCCGGTCGGCGGGGGAGACCAGCCCGAAGAGGGACGACGTCACCAGGACCCGCGAGGTCGCGCGCCGCCTGGCGGCCGGCGAGAGCGTCGCGAGCGAGAGGGCTTCGTACAGGACCCCGGTGTAGATCGCGTCGGCACGGGCCGTGGGCGCGGTCCTCAGCGACGCATTGAGGCCGATCAGCTCCGGCTGCGTCTTCGGCACGCCGAGAGCCTCGGCGGCGAGGGCTGCGTCGCCGCTGCACAGGGCGACCAGGCTGTCGATGACCGCCTCGCGAGCCTTCGTCAGTGCCGACAGCGAGAGCGCGTCGAGATCGAGCGACTTGCCTCGAGATGGGGCCGACTTGCCTTCGGAAGGGGGGAGCAGCATCAGCACCCTGGATATGGTGCCGTCATGCCGAGCGGACAGATCATCCGGGTCAGGTCAGTCGAGGGCGGCGTGGCCGCGGCCACGCTGCGCAGTGGGGTCGAGGCGATCCAGGAGGAGCTGGGCGTCAGCGCCGACTTCCCGCCCGAGGTCGAGGCGGCCGCACGCGAGGCCGCGACGAACCCGCGGCTGCCGGAGCTCGACCGCACCGACCTGCCCTTCGTCACCATCGATCCGGCCAGCTCGATGGACCTCGACCAGGCGCTGCACCTCGAGCGGGCCGGCGACGGCTACACCGTGCACTACGCGATCGCCGACGTCGCCGCCTTCGTGTCGCCCGGCGACCCCGTCGACGTGGAGGCGCACAAGCGGGGGGAGTCGCTCTACGGCGCCGACTCCAAGATCCCGCTGCACCCGAAGGTGCTCTCCGAGGACGCCGCCTCCCTGCTGCCCGACCAGGTCAGGCCGGCCCTGCTGTGGACCATCGCGCTCGACGCAACCGGCGACGGCACCAGCGTGCACGTCGAGCGGGCCCTGGTCCGCTCGGTGGCCAAGCTGTCCTACGAGGGCGTGCAGAAGATGTTCGACTCCGGCTCCTTCGACGGCGCGTACGCCGACTCGCTGCCGCTGCTCAAGGAGATCGGCGAGAAGCGGGAGGCCCTGGAGGTCGCTCGCGGTGGGGTCAACCTGCCGCTGCCCGACCAGGAGATCGCGATCGAGGGCGACCGCTGGCGGACGGAGTACCGCAGCCTGCTGCCGGTCGAGGGCTGGAACGCCCAGATCTCGCTGCTGACCGGCTTCGGTGCAGCCTCGCTGATGGTCTACGCCGAGGTCGGCGTGCTGCGCACCCTGCCGCCGCCGGACCCGCGCGACGTCCAGCGGCTGCACCGCACGGCCCGGGCCCTGGGCCTGGACTGGCCGGCCGAGCAGCTCTACCCCGACTTCATCCGCACCCTCGACCCCGGCGACCCCAAGCAGGCGGCGATGGTCGTGGCCTGCACGCGGCTGCTGCGCGGCGCCGGCTACGCCACGTTCGACGGCCAGCTGCCCGAGCTGACCGAGCACAGCGCGCTCGCCTCGGAGTACGCCCACGTCACGGCGCCGCTGCGCCGTCTCGTGGACCGGTACGGCGGCGAGGTCTGCCTTGCGCTCTGCGGCGACCAGCCCGTGCCCGACTGGGTCCACGCGGCGCTGCCGGACCTGCCCCAGACCATGCGCGACTCCGCACACCGCGCGAGCGCCTACGAGCACGGCATCGTCGACCTGGTCGAGGCGGGGATGCTCGCCCCACAGGTCGGGTCGACCTTCGCCGGCGTGATCGTCGACCTCGACGACCGTGACGAGGGCAAGGGCACGGTCACCATCCAGGACCCGGCCGTCGAGGCGAAGGTGACCGGCCCGTCACCGCTGCCGCTCGGGACCGACGTGACCGTGACGCTCACCCAGGCCGACGTGGCCGCCCGCAAGGTGGCTTTCGAGCTGCGCTGACCGCCGCGGCAGCGCCTCAGTCGCCGGTCGCGACAGGCAGGTCGAGGTTGCTCCACTGCGACCACGAGCCGGGGTAGAGCGCCGCGTCGATCCCCGCGATGGCGAGCGCCGCGACCTCGTGGGCAGCGGTGACCCCCGAGCCGCAGTAGGCGCCGACCGGCCGGCTGCCGTCCGCGCCGACGGAGGCGAAGCGACCGCGCAGCTCCTCGGCGCTCTTGAACCGACCGTCGCCGGTCAGGTTGGCGGTGGTCGGGGCGCTGACCGCGCCGGGGATGTGACCGGCCTTCGGGTCGATCGGCTCGACCTCGCCGCGAAACCGCTCCGCCGCACGGGCGTCGAGCAGGACGCCGTCGAAGGCGCCGGCGTCGTCGGCCGTCAGGGTCGGCAGTGCGCCGCCGGACAGCGTCACCGTCCCGGGGGCGGGGGTGACGTCGTCGGTGGCCAGAGGGAGCCCGGCCGCCACCCACGCCGGCAGCGCACCGTCGAGCAGGCGAACGGCCGGGTGGCCGGCCCAGCGCAGCAGCCACCACGCCCGGGCGGCGGAGAGGTTGCCCTCGCCGTCGTAGACCACGACGAGGTCGTCGGCGATCCCCCAGCGGCGCGCGCTGGCCTGGAGGGCGTCGACCGAGGGGAGCGGGTGGCGGCCGTCGGCCGGCTCACCGTGGGCGGCGAGCTCGGAGTCGAGGTCGACGTACACGGCGCCGGGGACGTGGCCGCGCAGATAGTCCTCGTGGCCGGGCGGCCCGCCGAGCTTCCAGCGCACGTCGAGGACGACGGGCGGGCGGGCGGATCCGAGCGCGGCGGCGAGCTCGGGTGCAGTGATCAGGACCTCCACGAGGTGAGTCTGGCAGCCCCCGCGGACACCTGGGGACGGGCGAGGTGGAATCCTGCGCCGTGCAGACCGAGTTGGGGGAAGTGTGAGAGAGACGCTCGAGGCCGAGTTCCGTGCGGCGATGCGCAACGTGGCCAGTCCGGTCGCGGTCGTGACGACGTACGACGGCGAGCGACCGCACGGCAGCACCGTCAGCGCCTTCATGTCGCTGTCGATGGACCCGCTGATGCTGCTCGTCTCCCTCGACAACCGGGCCACCCTGCTCACCCGGCTCCGCGTCGGCTCACCGCTCGGCGTCAACATCCTGGCGAGCGGTCAGAGCGACGTCGCGACGCTGTTCGCCACCCGCGGCGCCGATCGTTTCGCGGCGATCGGGTGGGAGCTGCGCGACGGCTGCCCCGCGCTCTCGGACACGCACGCGTGGGTGGCCACGCGGGTGAGCTCGCTCATCCCGGCGGGGGACCACACGCTGGTCCTGGCCGATGTGGTCGGCGCGGCCCACGACACCCGCGAGCCGCTGGTCTACCACCAGCGGCTCTACGGCACGCACCTGCCGCACTGACCCTGCGCTTGCGCCGTGGGTCCAACCGGTAGGTTCGCATCCGTGCCGAACTGGGCGGAGGCCAACACCTACGAGGCGGGCGACTGGACCCTGGCGTCCCTCCTCGAGGCGAAGGGGGAGACGCGCGTCAGCCTGGTCGTCCCCGCCCGCAACGAGGCGGCGACGGTCGGCCTCATCGTCGGCCGGGTCCGCGAGGCGCTCATAGACACGGCGCGGCTCGTCGACGAGATCGTCGTCATCGACTCCGACTCCACCGACGCCACCGCCGAGGTGGCGTCCACCGCCGGCGCCCGCGTCCACGCGTCGGCGTCGATCCGCCCGGACCTCGGCTCGGTGCCGGGGAAGGGCGAGGCGATGTGGAAGTCGCTCTTCGTCACCACGGGCGACCTGATCGTCTTCATGGACGCCGACCTCGAGGAGTGGGACACCCACTTCGTCCCCGGCCTGCTCGGCCCCTTGCTGACCCGCCCCGAGGTGGAGCTGGTCAAGGGCTTCTACCGGCGCCCGGGCAGCCACGGGCTGGACGGCGGCCGGGTCACCGAGCTGGTCGCGCGGCCGCTCGTCGCCATGCTCTTCCCGGAGCTCGCCGGCCTGGTCCAGCCGCTGGCCGGGGAGTGGGCGGTGCGGCGTTCGCTCTTCTCGTCGCTGTCGGTCCCGACCGGGTACGCCGTCGAGCTGGCCGCCCTCGTCGACACGCTGCGGCTGCGCGGGCTCGACGCGATCGCCCAGGTCGACCTCGGCCGGCGCAGCCACCGCCACCAGGAGCTGCTCGACCTCGGTCTGATGGCGACCCAGATCGTGGCGGCCGCCGGCCGCCGGAGCGGGCTCGTGGCCGAGCCTGGCCCGGGGGCCGCGGTCAGCCTGCAGCAGTTCGTCCCGAGCGAGGGCGCGATCACCAGCACCACCAAGCAGGTGCTGGTCGGCGAGCGGCCGCCGGCGAGGGACGTCCCGGCGGAGGTCGGCGAGACGGAGGTCCACGCATGACGCTGCGGCTGCGACGGCACTCCTTCGCCGACGACCAGCCCCTGATGATGGCGATCGTCAACCGGACCCCCGACTCCTTCTTCGACAAGGGCGCGACCTGGGCGGAGCAGGCCGCGTTCGACCGCGTCCGGCTGGTCGTCGAGCAGGGGGCCGAGATCGTCGACATCGGCGGCATCAAGGCGGCCCCCGGCGAGGAGATCGGGGTCGCCGAGGAGAAGGCGCGCGTGGTCGACTTCGTCGCGCGGGTCCGTTCGGAGTTCCCCGGCCTGGTGATCTCGGTGGACACCTGGCGGGCGGAGGTCGGGGACGCGGTGTGCGAAGCCGGCGCCGACGTGCTCAACGACGCCTGGGGCGGCGCCGACCCGGAGCTGGTCGACGTCGCGGCCGCGCACGGCGCCGCGATCGTCTGCACGCACACCGGGGGAGTGACGCCGCGGACGCGGCCCTTCCGGATCGAGTACGACGATGTGATGGCCGCCGTCCTCGCCGACACCCAGGCCTATGCCTCGCGAGCGCTGGAGGCCGGCGTCGCGCGCGAGTCGATCGTCATCGACCCGGCGCACGACTTCGGCAAGAACACCTTCCACTCCCTCGAGGTGACCCGCCGGATCTCGGAGATGGTCGACACCGGCTGGCCCGTCCTGGTGTCGCTGTCCAACAAGGACTTCGTCGGCGAGACCCTCGACGTGCCTGTCGGCGAGCGGCTGCTCGGCACGCTCGCGGCCACGTCGGTCTGCGCGCTGGCCGGCGCCCGGATCTACCGCGTCCACCAGGTGCTCGAGACGCGGCAGACCGTCGACATGGTGTGGTCGATCGCCGGCCGCCGCCGTCCGGCCCAGGCGATCAGGGGCATCCAGTGAGCCGGATCGCGGTCGTCCCTGGGTGCCTCGCCCTGCTGCCGGCGTACGCGTCCCTGCGTGACCCGGTCGCCCCGCTCCGCGTCGCCGCGCTCTCCGCGGTCGAGTGGCTCGGGCCGGACGTCGAGGTGGTCGGGTCGGATGCCGGGCGCCGGGTGGGCGCCGCGCTGCTCGACGAGGTGGCTCGAGCAGGCGCGCCGGCGCAGCCGGGCGACCGCGACCGTCTCGTCGTTCTCAACGGCTCGGCGTGCCGCACGGAGAAGGCGCCCGGCTACCTCGACCCGCGCGCCGAGGCGTACGACGCCCTGCTCGGCGCCGCGCTGGCCGGGCCGGACCTCGCCGCGCTCAAGGACGTCGACCTCGAGCTGGGCCGCGAGCTGCTGGCCGACGTCGAGGCGCTGCCCGCGCTGGTCGACGCCCTGGCCGGTGCGGAGCTCGTGTCGGTGGACTACGCCGACGCGCCCTACGGCGTGCAGTACTGGGTGATGCGCTGGGAGCGGCCGTAGGGCCCCTCGCTGCGGCTCCGAACCGCGACACGCCGACGTTCGCGGCGTGTCGTGCGCTCCAGCCGCATCCAGCGGCCCCCTCAGTCGACCAACCGCGGCCGGGAGCGGGTCAGCGCGAGGAGGACGCGGTTCCCGTCGCTGTTCGCCACGACCGGGACGAGGTTGACCAGCCCGTCGACGAAGGCGAGCAGGGCGGCCCAGGCGAACGGCGACGTCACCGCAGAGCTCACGTTGTAGTAGGCCAGCCCGATGAGCGCACTGGCCAGCGGGCCGCTCAGCGCGACCAGGCTCTCCGCCCACGCCGTCGCTCCGCGCGAGCCGGGCGCGGCCTCCTCGATCCGGACGGCAGCGCCCGCCTTGAGGACCAGCCCGACCGCGCGACGGCCGAACGCCGCCCCGGCGAGCGCGTGCCCGACCTCGTGGAACAGTGCAGCCGCGAACGCCAGCACCGCGAACGCCAGGGCAGCCACGACGATGCCGTCGCGTCCGCCGACCTCGGTGTGGCCGCCGGCCAGGGCGGTGACGCAGCCTCCGATGAGGTACGCCGTCAGCAGCACGGCCCACGACCGCCGGATCTCGATCGCGAAGTGCCCGACGCGCAGCACGACGGCGCCTCGACGGGTCCCGGACTCCATGCCTCAGCCTTGCCCGACCATGGCGCCGACAAAACCGGTCAGCGGCCGATCGACCCGATTCTGGGTAGGCCCGCGGTCAGTCCTCGGGCAGCGCCGCGAAGGTCTTCTTGGCGTCGCGGTACCAGCCCATGCCGGCGATGGGGTGCTTCCAGCGGTCCTTCATGTCGTTGCGGGCGGGGACGTGCGCCTCGTCGCCGCGGTCGACCATCTCCTTGAGGTGCCGGTCCTGGGCCTTGATCACGTCGTCGGCGGTCGCGCCGTGGTGAGCGAGCTGGCAGGGTCCGCCGAGCTGCTGGCAGGTCATCGTCTTCATCGGAACACTCCTTCTACGGTTGATTCGTCCTGCTGACGGACGGGCCGGCAGAAGTGTGACGTCAGGCCGCAGGAGCCGCCATCGCCCAGCGGATCGTTCCGGTCGCCAGTCCGCCGAGGGCGCGCACGACGGTCCGCTCGGCGACCGGCAGCCAGGGCAGTCGGAGCGGCCGGCGCGTCCAGCGCGGCATCAGCCCGACCGCAGCCGCGACCAGCACGCCGTAGGGCACCCGGGCGGCGGCCGGCAGCGGCGGCTTGAAGAGCAGGTAGCCCACCGCCTCCTGGGCCTCCGGGGTGGCGCGCAGCTCCGGGCGATAGGCCGCCAGGAACTGCCGCAGCTCCTCCTCGGTGGTCGGCGGCTCGAGGACGCCGAGCCGCCGGGCGATCTCGGCCGTCTGGGCGACGTACACGTCCCGCTCCGCCTGATCGAGCGGCCGGGCGCCGTACGTCTGATGCGCCGTGAGGAAGCTGTCGATCTCCGCGGCGTGGACCCAGCCGAGCAGGTGCGGGTCCGTTGCCGTGTAGGGCGTTCCGTCGGGCATCGAGCCGTTGACGTGCTCGTGGATGCGCCGCACGAGCGCGACCGCCGCCTCGGCGTCCTCGACGTGGCCGAAGGTCGTCACGGCGATGAACCTGCTGGTGCGGGCGAGGCGTCCCCACATGTCGCCGCGGTAGCCGCTGTGCTCCGAGACGCCGCGCATGGCCGCCGGGTGCAGCGACTGCAGCAGCAGCGCGCGGATCCCACCGACGAACATCGACGCGTCGCCGTGCACACGCATGATCGGACTGTCCGGCTCGAACCACCGCGGGCCCTCGCGGTAGTGGATCCGGTCGCGGTGCTCGGCGCCGTCCGGGCCTGCCACACGCTCGAAGAGCGCCGCCGCCAGGTTCGTGCGCACGCTGTCGAGAAGCGCCATGGTGCGAGCGTACGTCGGGCCCGTTGCCCGGTCCTTGCCGAATCCGCTGCGGCGGACGTCATGCGACACCAGCGGAGGCGTTTGTGACCGGCGTCACCGGGCCACCGGCTATGGCGGAGGCGCACCCATGACCACTCGCACCGCTCTGCAGCACGCACCCCTCCGCCTGGCGACGCTCGCCGCCGGCCTGGCGACGGCCCTGGCCGTCTCGGGGACGGTCAGATCCGGCGTACCCGCCGGGGCGGCGCCCCCGGAGGCCGACCACGCGTCCGGCGCGGTAGCCTCCCGCACCGCTCCGGGCGGCCCGGGCGTCAAGAGCACGTGGACCGAGGCCGACAAGAGCGGCTTCGGCACGGCTCGCACGCGGCGCAGCAACGTGTGGTTCACGCTCCAGGACGGCCGGGTGAGCGAGGTGTTCTACCCCGACCTCTCGACGCCGAGCGTGCGCAGCCTCGAGCTGGTGGTGACCGACGGTTCGCGCTTCACCGACCGCGAGACCCGGATGCGCCTCCGCACGTCGCGACCGGACCCGAGCAGCCTGCGGTTCCGGCAGGTCGGCGGCCGGGCGGGCCGCTACCGGCTCGTCAAGGAGGTCGTCACCGACCCCCGTCGCGACACGCTCGCCCTCCGGGTCCGGCTCACCTCCCTCGACGGCCGCCGCTACCGCGTCTACGCCGTCTACGACCCGGCCCTCGGCAACGACGGGACGGACGACCGCGGCCGGACCGCCGGACACACGCTGCTCGCCACCGACGGGAGCGTGGCGACGGCGCTGGAGGCGAGGCCCGGCCTGACCCGTCTCACCAACGCGTACGCCGGCCGGGCCGGTGCGCCGATCCGCCAGCTGCGCCGCTCGCGCGACCTCACGCAGCGCTACCGCTCGGCCGGGCCGGGCAACGTCGTCCAGGCGGCCCGGATCAGCCGGCTCGACGGGCGTCGCGGGCACCGGACGGCGACCATCGCGCTCGGGTTCGGGGGCTCGACCCGCACTGCCCGGGCGGCCGCGACCCGCTCGCTGCACGCCGGGTACACGCGGGCGGCGCGTCGCTACGACCGCGGCTGGCACGGCTACCTGTCCTCGCTGCGGCCGGTGCCGGCGAGCGCCGCGTCCGTCGCGCGGCAGTACCGCGCCTCGGCGCTGGTCATCGCCGCGGCCGAGGACAAGCGCAACCCGGGCGCCATCGTCGCCTCGCCGAGCGCCCCCTGGGTGTGGGGCGACAAGAAGCCCGACCTCTCCTCGCCGTCAGGCGCCTACCACCTGGTCTGGGCGCGCGACTCCTACCAGTTCGGCACCGCCCTGTGGGCCGACGGGGACCAGGCCGCCGCCCGCCGGGTCGTCGACTGGCTCTTCGGCCACCAGCAGAAGGCCGACGGCTCCTTCCCGCAGAACTCCGACGTCGACGGCACACCCGTCTGGGGCTCGCTGCAGCTCGACGAGGTCGCCCTGCCAATCGTGCTGGCGCACCTGGTCGGACGGACCGGCCCGAGCACCTGGCCCGGGGTCAGGAGGGCCGCCGAGTTCCTCGTCGGCTTCCACGACCCGGACACCGGCCTGGCCGCGCCGTTCTCACCGCAGGAGCGGTGGGAGAACCAGTCGGGGTACTCGCCCAACTCCATTGCCGCGCAGATCGCCGGCCTCGTGGCCGCGGCCGACATCGCCACCCGCAACGGCCACCCCGAGCTCGCGCAGAGCTGGCTCGCCACGGCCGACACCTGGGCGGCGAACGTGAAGGGCTGGACGGTCACCACCAACGGTCCGCTGTCGGCGTCGCCGTACTTCCTGCGGCTGACGAAGAACGGCCAGCCGAACACCCCGTCGCCCTACCAGATGGGCGACGGCGGCCCGGCCTCGGTCGACCAGCGCCTGGTGGTCGACCCCAGCTTCCTGGCCCTCCCGCTGATGGGCATCCTGCCCTCGTTCGACCCTGCGATCGCCTCGTCGCTCGACGTGGTCGACCAGCAGCTGAGGTTCGAGACGCCGAACGGGGCGTTCTGGCACCGCTTCAGCTACGACGGGTACGGCGAGACGACGACGGGTGGCGAGTGGACGATCACCGACCCCGGCACGTTCATGACCTTCTGGCGCGGCTGGCCGATCCTCGCCGCCGAGCGGGGTGAGTACGAGGTCGCGGCCGGCCGCTCCGGCGCGTCGTACCTGGCCTCGGTGGCCGCGGCCGCCAACCCCAGCGACATGATCTCCGAGCAGGTCTGGGACGGCCGGCCGCCGACCGGGCGTCCCTGTTGCGAGCCGGGGGAGGGCACCCGCGCCGCGACGCCGCTGGTGTGGTCGCACGCCGCGCTGATCCGGCTGGCGTGGACGATCCAGCAGGGTCGGCCGGTCGACCAGCAGGACATCGTGACGGGGAGGTACCTCCCCTAGCGGCTCGTTCCCCTCGCGCTTGGGCGGCGCTCGCCGTGGGTAATGCACGCCATGACCGAGAGCAACGACAGCGCAAGGTGGGAAGCGATCCAGGCGGTGGTCGACCGGGTCACGTCGTGGCAGGACGGAGCGACCGAGGGAACCGTCGCCGATGAGCTGAGCAAGGGTTTCGGCGAGGCAGGGGTGGAGGTCTCCGCCGATGACGTGACGAGGCTCGCCGACGCGATCGAGAGCCGGCACGGCGCGGTGTCCGCCGAGGAGGTGCTGTCCTCGTGAGCGGGCCGGACGCCGCCCACCGTCGGCCCGAGGGGCTCGACGACGCGACGGTCGAGGCGCTGGGCAAGCTGTCCGAGGCGCTCGAGGCCGTCGAGGAGGCGCGCGGCCACCTCTACGCCTTCCACCGGCGCACCGGCACGGCCGACCTGATGCTGGGGGACGCCGTGAAGTTGCTGCGCGACGCCGGGCACGAGGACCTCGCCGAGCGCGTCGACACCGAGCTGCTCGGCCGCAACGTCATCCCCGGGCACTGGACGTTCCAGATCGTCGAGGGCTACGACGACAACTACTACTCCTACTTCAAGACGCTCGAGCAGGACGCCCGCGATCAGCTCGCCGCCGGCAGGCGTCACCTCTACGAGGCCGAGATGAAGGAGGACCGGCGCACCCACGGGCGGCCCGGTCACGAGGCCCGGCCCGACGACCTCCAGCGGTAGCGCAACGGCCCGCGCCGGACACGAGGTGTCCGGCACGGGCCGTCGTACGCGGGTCAGGTGGGCTCAGCGGAGCTTGAGCACACGGGTCGTGGTGCCACGCGTGGCGGACGTGGCTCCGACGACCGCGCGGTAGCGCGTCCTGCGCGAGCCGTTGTGGTCGGCGACCGAGATCGTCGCGGTCCCGTCGGCCCCGATCGTGCCGCGGGCCACCGGGCCCCGCCGACCGAAGCGGGTGAGGGCGACCTTGGCGCCCACCGCTCCCGGCGCCGTCACGACGACGACGTCCCGGTGGGCCTTCGAGTGACCCTTGATGCTCGCGGTGACTGACTTGGGCCCGGCCGGCTTCGGCGCGGGCACGGGGCAGGTCGACGGAGCGGCCTTCCCGGCGAACCGGTCGGCGATGTAGGCCAGCGCCGAGAAGACGAACGTCTGGCCGGCTGCGGTGTGCGTCGCACCCGGCAGCTCGGTGTAGCTGACCGTGACGCCCTTCGCGCAGTAGCGGTCGGCGAGGGCCTTCACGTCAGCCGCGACCATGACGCCGTCGCCGGTGCCGTCGGCGTTGCCGTTCACCATCATCATCGGCGCCTTCGGGGTGCCGTGGGTGCCCATCCGGAGGTGGTTGACGATGCCGTCCACGACCGGGATGTCGAGGAAGGAGGCGTACTCCGGCTTGAGCAGGTCGCTGAGCCTGACGCCGGACTCGGCGGCGTTGAAGTCCGCGATGCAGGAGTCCTTGATCGCGTCGGTGTCGTCGAGGCCGCGCTGCGTCAGGTACGGCGTGAAGTCGATGTCGAACGCTCGGCCCAGCGAGACCATGGCCGCCGGGATGACACCGGCCCATGCCGCACTGCCGTTGGTGTAGCTCACCACGTGGCCGAGGTCGGCCGGGACGCCGCCGATCGCCGTGCCGACGAGATTGAGCTCCGGGGCGTACGTCGGGGCGAGCTCGGTCGCCCACTCGCCGGCGATGGACCCGCCGGAGTAGCCGGCGAGGGCCACCTTGGTGGAGGCGCTGACGCCGAGCTGCTGCTCGGTGGCGCGGATCGCGTCGAGCGTGCTCCAGCCGGACTCGTCGCCGGCCGCCCAGTGGTGATCCCTGCCCTCGAAGTCGGGGACGGTGACGGCGTACCCCTGCTGGACGAGCAGGCCGATGACCTGCGCCTCCTGGCCGGGGCCGTTGCCACCGCCCTGCAGCGTGTAGCTGGGGTCGCACACCTCGCCCAGGCCGTCGTAGAAGCTGAGGTAGGCGACGATGCCCTTGGTGGCGGCGCCCGCGGGGTTGAGCACCGTGGTCACGGTCGTGCTGGGGTGCCTCTGCTCGTCGGTGGTGCGGTAGAGCAGCTGGGTCGCGCTACCGAGACCGGGGAGCGCGACGTCGCGATGGTCGATCACGTCGCCGGGCGCTGCATCGGGCTGCGCGGCAGTGGCGTAGAAGGGGTCCTGGCTCGGGGGCGGGACGGGGGCCGCGTTCGCGGCGGTGAACATGCTCGGCGCGAGCACGGCGGTGGCGGCCGCTGCCGTGAAGGCGGCCCTGATGCGAAGTGACATGTGCGGATCATCACAGACCCGCAGGCGCCGCGTGCATCGATTCGCGACCTATGCGCGCGTCGCCTGCACGAAGGTGACCCTCCCGAACCGGTGATCGACGTGGGCGACCTCCCGCGCGTCGGAGAACCCGGCACCCAGGAGCAGCTCGGGGACAGCGCTGCCGTGGTTGTGGGCGACGGCGCGCGCCGGTACGACGCGGGACATCAGCCCGTGCAGCCCGGAGTGTCCGGATGCGCGTCCGCCGGTGTGGTCGTGGCTCCCTCCGCCGAGGTCGACGATCGTGATGCGCCCACCGGGTCGGAGGACGCGGAGCGCCTCCCGGGCGAAGTCCGTCCGGCCGTCGTCGTCCAGGTGGTGCAGGGCCAGCGACGAGAGCACGTGGTCGAGGGAGGCGTCCTCGGCGGGCAGTCGGTCGGCGTACCCCTGGTCGAGCGTGAGCGACACGCCACGGCGACGGGCCTTGCGCGCCGCTCGGCGGAGCGCGTCACCGTCCGGGTCCAGCCCGGTGACGCGCGCAGCGGGCTGACGGGCGAGCACGGCGAGGGCGAGGTTGCCGGTCCCGCAGCCGACGTCGAGCGCCGACTGACCGGGCCGGACGTCGGCCAGCTCGGCGGCTCGGGCGTGCAGCGCTCCGACACCGGCCGCTCGCGTGAAGACGTCGTAGAGCGGGAGCAGCCACGTCCGCCCCATGCCGGGCAGGAAGCTGCGGGCACGCTCCTCGGGGGTGCGCTGGTCGAGGATGTGTACGTCGGGTCGGGTCGTCATCGGTGCTCCTGTGGTAGACCTGCTGCTGTCACCTCCAGCATTGGACGGATCGACGTTCCCGGGTCGGACGGAAGTCGGTAGCCATGAGACATTCTTCGGTCGCGAGCCGCGTGTCGACCTCTGCCCTCCGGACCGTCCGGTCCGACGGCACGCCGGTCTACCGCTACGACCAACGCGCGGGCCGGCCGCCCATGTCCGTCTTCCGTTTCGACCTCGCCTCCCATGGGAGCGATCTCCCGCCGAGCCATCGTCACGCGCACGACTTCCTCGTCCTGGTCCACGTCGAGGAGGGCGAAGGCGAGTTCCACGTCGACGGCGTCGCACGAGAGCTCCGCGCGGGCGGCGTGCAGGCCGTCTCGCAGGGCGAGGTGATCGGCCCGGCCGCTCCCGCCCACATCGCCCGCTGCCGGGCCTGGTCGCTGGCGTTCCTCCCTGACGCCGTCCCGGCGCTCGCGTCGGTGTCACCCCTGATGCGCGCTCATCATCCGCTCCTGGCCCTCTTCGCGCCCGGCGCGGGTCAAGCAGTGGTGCCGGAGACGGAACGCGACCGCTGGACGCGGTGGCTCACCGACCTCGACGACGAGCTCGCCCACCCTGAGCGGCTGGGCGCGGGCGAGGCCGCAGCCGGGCTGCTGACCAGCGTCCTCGTCGCGGCCGCCCGGCTGGCGCCGGCGGTCCCGAGCGTCCCCGACCCCTTGGTGGCCCGGGTCTTCGAGGAGATCGAGGCGACGTTCCGGGAGCCGGTCTCCGCAGCCGACGTCGCCCGTGCGCTGGGTTACACGCCGGGTCACCTGACGACACTGGTCCGGCGGTCCACCGGCCGCCCGCTGCTGGAGTGGATCACCGAGCGCCGCATGACGGAGGTACGTCGGCTGCTGCGCGAGACCGACCTGCCGCTGGCCCTCGTGGCGGCCCGGACCGGCCTGCGCGACGCGTCCTACCTCGTCCGCCGCTTCCGCAGCCGCTACGGGACCACCCCTGAGGCCTGGCGGCGGAGCCAGCGCTCCGCCTAGTCGCGCGGGGTGGTGCGGGGTGACGCGGCCAACCGCTCAGTCGCCGCGGACCCGGCCCCGCAACGCCTTCGTCCGTCCGAGCTGCTTCTTCGCCTCGACGCGCCGGCGCTGCGAGGCCCGGCTGGGCTTCGTCGGCCGCCGTGGCGGTGGCGGCGGAGCCAGCGCCTCGCGCAGCAGGGCGACGAGCCGCTCGCGGGCGGCGATGCGGTTGCGCAGCTGGGAACGGTGCTCGGAGGCCACGACCGAGACTCGTCCCTGCGTCATGGAGTCGGCCAGGTTCCGGAGCAGGTGGCTGCGCTGGGCGTCGGTGAACGCGGTGGAGGTCGCGGGCCCGAAGAGCAGCTCGACCCGGGTGTCGGTGGTGTTGACCGACTGCCCACCCGGCCCGGCGGAGCGGGAGAAGCGCTCGACCAGCTCACCCGCCGGGATGGTGGCACCGGACGGAAGCCCGGGGCCGGCCGGCACCGCGAGGTCCTGCCCTGGCTCGCTCATGCCCCGACCGTATCGCCGACCGCATCTCCGACCGTATCGCCGACCGCAGGGAGCAGGGCCGGTCGATGGGTACCGGGACCACATGACACAGGTGCCGACCTGGCCCGACGACCCGGAGTCCATGCCCGAGAGCGACCCCATCGACCCCGGTCACGAGCCGGGACCGGGCGCCGAGCCCGACCCCGACGACCCGCCGCGTCGCTGAGCGCGGCGAATCCACGACCCGACCACTCCCTCGGGCCGCGGGAGAAACTTCAGATGTCGATGTCGAAACGCTGGACGAGCGTTCGACATACGTGCGAGAAGTACCTCACCGCCAACGACTAGGAGTGATCGAGATGCCGCGTTTCATGGGATTCGTCAGGATGGAAGAGGGCGTCGGTACGCCGCCGCAGTCGCTGTTCGAGGCGATGGACGCCTACATCGCCGAGCAGGCGGCCAAGGGTGTGTTCCTCGACGGCGGCGGTCTCTACGGCACCGAGGACGCGGTGAACTTCGTCGTCCGCCAGGGTGAGGTCACCCGGGTCGACGGTCCGTACGCCGAGGCCAAGGAGGTCGTGGGGGGATGGGCCATCATGCAGTACGACACCCTCGAGGAGGCCGTGGCCGACCAGCAGGTGTTCGCCGAGCTGCACGCCAAGCACTGGCCCGAGGTCACCGTGATCTCGACGATGCGCCAGATCTCCACGGGCCCGGAGGCGCCCGGCGAGTGAACGGACCTCCTACGCTGGCCCCGTGCCGGTAGACGAGACCAGCGCCGAGGACCCGACCGGGGCCGTCTACGCCGCGTGGCGGGCCGGCTCGGCCCGCCTCGTCGGCGCCCTGACCCGGATGACCGGTGACGTCGGCCTCGCCGAGGACCTCGCGCAGGACGCGCTCGTCGCTGCCCTCGAGCAGTGGCCCGCGGCCGGCGTACCCGAGAACCCCGCCGCCTGGCTGATGACGACCGCGAAGCGGCGGGGGATCGACCAGTTCCGCCGCGCCGACACCCTTCGTCGCAAGCTGGCGGAGCTCGAGCACGCCCAGGCGGGGGAGGAGGAGGAGATGCCCGACCTCGACGGCCAGGTCGACCACATCGAGGACGACGTCCTGCGCCTCGTCTTCTTGTGCTGCCACCCCTCGCTGACCCCGGAGTCCCGGGCCGCGCTGACGCTCCGGCTGGTCGGCGGCCTCACGACCGGCGAGATCGCGCGGGGGTTCCTCGCGAGCGAGTCCGCCATGGGCCAGCGGATCTCGCGCGCCAAGAAGACGCTCGCCGAGGCGCACGCCGAGTTCGACCTGCCCATGGGCCAGGAACGGACCGAGCGGCTCGACGACGTCATGGCCGTGGTCTACCTGATCTTCAACGAGGGCTATGCCGCCACCGCGGGCGAGGACTGGATGCGTCCGGACCTGGCGAACGAGGCGATGCGGCTGGCGCGCATGCTCGCCGTCGTCGCCGCCGACGAGCCCGAGGTGCTCGGGCTGCAGGCGCTGCTGGAGATCCAGGGCTCGCGGATCCCGGCCCGGCTCGACGAGCACGGCGCTCCTGTTCTGCTCGAGGCGCAGGACCGGAGCCGCTGGGACCAGCTGCTGATCCGGCGCGGGCTCGGTGCCCTCGAGCAGGCGGAGGCGCTCGCCGCGCGCGGGAAGCCGGTCGGGAGGTACTTCCTGCAGGCCTCGATCGCCGCTCAGCACGCCCGTGCGCAGCGGGCCGAGGACACGGACTGGCGCCGGATCGCGATGCTGTACGACGTGCTGGCCGGTGCGGCGCCGGGCCCCGTGGTCGAGGTGAACCGGGCCGTCGCGCACGGGCGGGCGTTCGGCCCGGACGCAGGGCTCGCCGTGCTGGCGGAGCTCGGCGCCCGCGCTCTCGGCGACTCGCCCCTCGTCCCCAGCGTGCGTGGAGACCTGCTCGAGCGGGCCGGGCTGCACGCGCAGGCGCACGAGGCGTTCACCGAGGCGGCCCAGCGCTCCAGCAACGAGAGCGAGCGAGCGCTCCTGCGCCGGCGCGCCGCGGCGAACCTGGCTCGAGCCGCGCAGTCACCGTGAGCCCGCCGGGCGTCGAGCCGATCGACGACGCCGCCCACCAGCTGCGTGGTTGAGTTGGTCCATGGCCAGACCGGTGCGGGTCGTCGTCGGAGTCGTCCTCGTGCTCCTCGGTCTCCGGTGGGCGGGTAGCCGTGGCCGCAAGCCCTGAGGGGGCCCCGGTCGGCCGCCGGGTCGTGCTCGGCCTGCTCGGCCTGGGGGCCGTCGGCGTGGTCACCGGCAGCAAGGTCCAGGCCGGCCTGAGCGACCTCCTGACCCCGCTGCAGCTGCGCGACCCCACCGGCCTCACCGGCCTGGTGCCGCTCGGCGACACCTGGCGCTACTACTCCGTCACCGGCGCGGTCACCCCGCGCGACGCCGCGTCGTACGCCCTGGGCATCTCCGGCCTGGTGGACCACCCGGCGACGTACTCGCTGGCCGATCTGAAGGCGTTGCCGCAGACCTCGTTCACCGACACGTTCCAGTGCGTGACCGGCTGGCGCGTGCCCGAGGTGCCGTGGTCAGGGGTCCGGGTGGCCGACCTGCTCGCGACGGCCACGCCCGCCGCCGACGCGGTGGGCGTGCGCTTCGGCTCCTTCGACGGCACCTACTCGGTCAACATGACGCTCGAGCAGGCGCGCCGGGACGACGTCATCGTGGCGCTCGCGATGTACGGCAAGCCGGTCACCCACGCCCACGGCGGGCCGGTGCGGATCTACTCCGGCTCGATGTACGGCTACAAGTCGACCAAGTGGCTCTCCCGCATCGAGGTGACCCCGGACAACCGGCCGGGCTACTGGGAGGACCGCGGCTATCCGCTGAACGGGATCATCGATGAGTGACGCGCTCGAGCTCGCCAGGTTCACCAGGGCCGAGCGAGCGGTGCACCTGCTCGTCGCGATCCTCATGGTCTCGTGCCTGGTCACCGCCGCGATCCTCTACAACGGCTCCTTGATGCTCATGGTCGGCCACCGCCACGTCGTCGAGACGGTGCACGTCTGGAGCGGCCTCGCGCTGCCGATCCCGATGGTGGCCGGCCTCGCCTCTGCGGCCTACCGGTTCGACGTACGACGGCTCAACCGGTTCACTCCCTCCGACTGGACCTGGCTGCGCAGCCGGTCGAGGCGCGACGGCACGATCCGTGTCGGCAAGTTCAACGCCGGCCAGAAGGTCAACGCGTGGCTGGTGGCCGGCTCGACGGGCGTCCTGCTCGGGACCGGTGTCCTCATGTACTGGACCGGGCTGGTCCGCCTGGCGTTCCGTTCGGGCGCGACCTTCGTCCATGACTGGTCCGCCCTCGCGCTCGGGCTGCTGGTGATCGGCCACATCGTCTATGCGTTCCGGGACCCCGAGGCCCGCCGCGGGATGCGCACCGGACGGGTCACCGCCCGCTGGGCGCGGGCCGAGCACACTGCGTGGGCGGACGAGATCGCCGACGCCGAGGGCGATTACCGGCGCGCTGCCCCGTGAGCGTCGCCCGCTTCGTGAGGTCACCGGCTTCAAGCGGGTCGTGAGCGCCAGCCGGGCTCAGTCCACCTGACTGAGATGCACCATGGCGTCGTACAGCTGCTGGTCGGTCATCGGCGGCTCGGGGATCGGGTGGGCCCGCTCCGCGCGGTAGGCGTCGAGCATGAGGTGGAGGTGCCGTCGCCACGCGTTGGGCGCGGTGGTGCTGGTGGCGTCGATCATCCGGCCGTTCGACCAGATGAGGTTGACGATGTCGCCCTGGCTGAGATCGGCGCGCACCCGGCCGGCGTCCTGCGCGCGAGCGAGGACGTCCCCGATGTGTCGGCACATCTGGTCATGGATGCGCTCGGTCTCGGCGTTGTCGGTGAACCGGCGGGAGAGGAAGTCGTTGAAGCCCCGGTCACCGGCCTGCATGGCGAAGAGGTTCTCCAGGTAGTGGACGAATCCGTCCCAGGGGTCCTCGATCGCCAGCGCCTCGGCGGCGCCGGCCATGAACTCGTCCAGCCGCGGCCGGAAGGCGGCCATGAGGAGGTCCATGCGCGTCGGGAAGTGGCGGTAGAGCGTGCCGATCGAGACACCCGCCTCGCGGGCGATCTTCTCCAGGGAGGCATCGACGCCATGCCTGGCGAACTCGCGTCGGGCCGCCTCGACGAGGCGGTCGCGACGCTCCTGCGCGTCACGGCGCAGCGGTCTTCGCTCGACGCCATTCGCTCCCATGCCTCGGATCGTACCCCGATTTGAGGCACCCCTCCGGAATAAGGTGAGGGGTGCCTCCGTTGTTACGAGCGAACCGGAGGGGTGCCTCACGTTTGGGCCCTCCACTGATCCCGTCACGGAAGAAGGCCACCTCGTGAGCACCATCACCATCATCGGAGCCGGCAACATGGCCACTGCCATCGGCACTCGGGCGGCTGAGAGCGGCCACACCGTCGAGATCATGAGCCGCAACCCGGCTCATGCGCAGGCCACCGCCGACCGGATCGGCAACGGCGCCGTGGCCGGCACCTACGGCTCGGTCCCCGCGGGCGACATCGTGGTCCTGGCCGTCCTCCACCAGGCCGCACTCGACGTCGTCGCCCACTACGGCGCCGGGCTGGCCGGCAAGGTCCTCGTCGACATCACCAACCCGTTCAACGCGGACGGCACCGGCATCCTGACGACCGAGGGCCACTCGATGACCCAGCAGATCGCCGCCGCGGTCCCCGACGGCACGCACGTGATCAAGGCGTTCAACACGATCTTCGGCCACGTGCTCGCCGAGGGAGGGCCGCACGACGTGCTCTTCGCCGGCGACAGCCCCGAGGCGCGGGCGCGGTTCGCGGAGCTCGTGACGAGCCTCGGCATGCGGCCGCTCGACACCGGCGGGCTCGAGAGCACCTACGTCCTCGAGTGGACGGCCATCCTCCTGATGGGACTGGCCCGCAACGGCGCCGGGTGGAACGTCGCGCTGCGCGCGGACGTCGGCTGACGGTAGCCAAGCGGACGGGGCGGGCAGTTCGCTGCCCGTCCCGTCCGTCCGCCCGAACCGGGCTCGCCGGCGTCAGCCGAGGTGCGTGACGGGCTGGCACATAAGCCGGGTTCTGTCCTCCGAAGAGGGGCGACCATCCATCTCGGACCGCCGTTGCCGGCGGCCTCCAGCGGTCTACCCGGATGCTCGGGCGAGCCGCCCTCGAACGCATCCTGTCTGACCTTGCTCCAGGTGGGGTTTACCTAGCCGTCCCAGTCACCTGGGGCGCTGGTGGTCTCTTACACCACCGTTTCACCCTTACCGCGCCCGGAGGCACGGCGGTCTGCTTTCTGTGGCACTGTCCCGCGGGTCTCCCCGGGTGGGCGTTACCCACCACCTTGCTCTGTGGAGCCCGGACTTTCCTCGACGCCTCCCTTTCGTGTGGAAGGCGACGCGGTCGCCCGGCCAGCCCGTCACGCGTGAGCAACAGTACGGCCGTGCGGACCGCGGGCGCACGTCGGTGACTCAAAGCCGGCGCGATCGCCGCGGGCGAGGACGTGACGGCCGTCGGTACCGCGGCGCGGGAATGACGACACAATGAGAAGCGTTCTCATGCCGTGACCGACAACGACTTCCAGCTCACCGCGCCGGCGATCGTCTTCCCGGGTCAGGGCCCGGAGTCGGCGTACCGCACCGCCTATGACCTGCTCGCCCGTCGCGCCCCCAACGAGGCGCTCGACCTCATCGAGCAGGCGCTCGCGCACGACCCGCGCAACACCGGGCTGCGCTGCCTGCGGGCGTGGGCGTTCATGATCCGCGCGCAGCTGCAGAAGGCCGAGGCGGAGCTGCGCTCCCTCGTCGAGGAGACGCCCGACGACGTCTGGTCGCGGCACGCGCTCGGCCGGGTGCTCGAGCGGCAGAGCCGGCTCGAGGAGGCGCTGCCGCACCTGAGGATGGCGGCGGTGATGAGCGGCGACATCGAGCACGAGCTCGCGATGCTGCGCGTGGAGCGGCTGCTGCTGACGAGGCCCCAGAACGGGTAACTTCACCGCATGAGTGAAGGTGGCTTCTGGTTCTGTCTCAAGCACCACACCGTCGAGGGCCCCGAGGGATGTCCGAACAAGGACCGGCTCGGCCCCTACGACACCGCGGCCGAGGCCGAGCAGGCGCTCGGCAAGGTCGAGGAGCGCAACGAGGCGTGGGAGCACGACCCCGACTGGAACGACGACGACGGCGCCGATCCCGAGCAGTAGGAGTCAGCGCCGAAGCGCCGCGGTCGGCACCCGCGGCAGCAGAACCTCGCGCAGATTTTCTGCCGAGCCGCGCATGCCGGCGGCGCTGCCGGGTACCGAGGGCTCAGCCCCGCCGACTCACGCAGACGGCGGGGCGTATTCTTTGCTGTGGCTGCAGAGGCCGTTGTGGCCGTTGAGTCACACCTCGAGCGGCTAGAGCCAGCCGTTCCCCTCGGCCGTCAGCACGGCCTCGGCACGAGTGGTCGCGCCGGTCTTGCCGATCGCCGCCGACAGGTGGTTCCGGACGGTTCCCTCCGAGAGGAAGAGCCGCTTCGAGATCGCCGCCACGGTGGATCCGTCCCGCGCCGCACGGAGCACCTCGGTCTCCCGGGGCGTCAGGGGCGACTCGCCGGCGACGAGGCTGTCCGTCGCCAGCTGCGGGTCGACGACGCGCAAGCCGCGGTGGACCTTGCGAACCGCGTCCGCGAGCTCGGCCGCAGGAGTGTCCTTCACGACGAAGCCGTGCGCACCGGCCTGCAGCGCCCGGCGCAGGAAGCCGGGCCGGCCGAAGGTCGTCACGATCAGGACCCGCGTGCCGGGCGCCTTCGCGCGCACCAGGGCGGTGGCGGCGATGCCGTCCATGCCGGGCATCTCGACGTCGAGCAGTGCCACGTCCGGCCGGTGCTCCAGCACCGCGGGCAGGACCTCGTCGCCCGAGCCGACCTCGGCCACCACCTCGAGGTCCCGCTCGAGGTTGAGCAGCGCGGCGAGTGCGCCGCGGACCAGCGCCTGGTCGTCGGCGAGCAGCAGGCGGATCACCGGATCGCTCATGCACTCACCTGCAGGCTGAAGCCCGGCTCGAGCGACCGCGTCACGAGCGTCGCGCCGACCGCGGCGGAGCGCTCACGCAGGCCGGTGAGCCCGGAGCCGTCGTCGGCCACCTCCGGCCCGCGGCCGTCGTCCCGGATCTCGGCGCTGGTGGGCGTCAGCACGATCTCGCACGAGTGGGCGCCCGAGTGCCGGATGACGTTGGTGACGCCCTCCCGCACCGTCCAGGCGAACAGCTCCCGCAGCTGCGACGGCACGTCGTCGGTCGACTGCGGCAGCCGCGACTCGATGCCCGCCGCGGCCAGAGCCTCGCGGGCCCGGGCCAGCTCCCCGGGCAGGGTCAGCTCGCGATAGCCGCTCACCGCCCGGCGTACGTCCGCCAGCGCATCGCGGGAGAGCCGCTCCAGGTCGGCCAGCTCGGCGCGCGCCCGCTCCGGGTCGATGTCGACGAGCCGCTGGGCGAGCTCGGCCTTGACCGTGATGACGGTGAGCGAGTGCCCGAGGATGTCGTGGAGGTCGCGGGCGAAGCGGTTGCGCTCGTTCTCGACCGCGAGCCGGGCGTTCTCCTGCTCGGAGTCCAGCAGGTCGAGGTTGCGCCGCATGACCGTGCGCATCCCGAAGATGGCGACCGTGGCCGCGGTGATCCCGAACACCAGCCCGATCTGGCCGCCCCAGTCGTTGGCGGCGCTCAGGGCCAGCGACGCGGCGATCAGGAGAGCGGCCACCACCACCGCGCGCTTGAGCGGCAGCGTCATGACGGCGGCGACGGCGATGTAGACGGTGCACGCCAGGCCGGTCTCGCCCAGGCAGGCCACCATCGCGGCGCCGAGTGCGGTCATGCCGCCGAGGTAGGGGAGCGCGAAGGACACCGGCGCGTCGGACACCGTGAGCCGGCCGCGGACGTGTCGCGCCCGGCTCCACAGCACCATGTAGAACGCCGCGAAGGCCACCGTGGCGACGATGCCGAGGACACCTCGGACCTCGTCGCGATGACGCCAGCCCTCGGTCAGCGGGTCGAGCAGGAAGAAGAGCCAGACGCCCGCGAACAACGGGCCGAGCCGACCCACCTGGGTCGGCCCGGTCCGCTGCTCGCTCATGGCGCGAAGGTTAGTCACACCCGCGCCGTGTCCTTGCTCATCCGCCACGCCGCGCCGAGCACGAAGACCGCGAACCAGCCCACGGCGTTGACGATCGCGAACCACGGCAGCTCGTGCGTCAGGGGGGAGCGGGCGACCTCGGCGACGCCGTACATCGGGGTCCAGTAGGCGACCTGACGGACGACCTCGGCGTACTGGTCGATCGGGATGAAGACGCCACCGAGGAAGGAGAGCAGGGCCAGACCCGGGCCGAGGATCTGCATCGCGTTCTCACCGGGCACCAGGTAGCCGATGAAGACGCCGAGCGCGGCGAACGTCATGGTGCAGAAGAGCGTCACGAACGCGGCGCCGACCCACACGCCGGTCGGCATCACGGCGCGGCCCTGCAGGACGCCGACGAGGTTGACCATGGCGATCGCCAGGGCGCCCATGCAGAGTGCCACCAGCGCCTTGGTGAGGATGTATGCGATCGGGTGCAGGGGAGTGAGGCGCAGCTGGCGCGACCAGCCCAGCGCCCGCTCCATGGCGACCATGGACCCGGTGGCCGCGGCGGTCAGGGCGGCGCCGTAGAGCGCCATCGAGATGAGGATGTAGGCCGCGACGTTGCCCGCGCCGGCCTTGTCGTCCCAGCCGTCCTGGTTGCCGACGGTCAGCAGCAGCGCCGCCGGCAGGACGAGGGTGAAGACGATCGTGCGGCGGTTGCGCAGCATCCGGAAGAGCTCGATGCGCAGCAGCGTCACGTTGAAGGCGCCCAGGGGCGGGACGCGGCGGGCGGGTACGTCGTTCGCGGCGGGTGTCGCTGCGGGTGTCGCTGCGGGTGTCCCTGCGGGTGTCATGGCGCTCATCGGGTGGCCTCCTGCGTCTGCTCGGCGCCGGCCGTCAGGCTCAGGAACGCCTCTTCGAGGTTCTTGGACGTGATCTCCAGGTCGCGTGCCGGCGTCCGCGTGAGCAGGAACCGGGCGACCTCGTCGGAGGCTCCCTGCTTGGCGGCATGCACCAGCACCTGCTCCCCGCGTACGTCGACCTGGTCGACGCCCGGCAGGGCCGCGAGTGCGGCGTGGTCGGGCTCGCCGGTCTCCCGCGGCCAGGTCGCCCGGACGGTGCGACCCTCGGCCAGGGCACGGATCTCGGCGCCACTGCCGTCGGCGACGATGCGGCCCTGGCTGATCAGCACGATCCGGTCGGCGTACTGGTCGGCCTCCTCGAGGTAGTGCGTGGCGAAGAGGACGGTGCGCCCCTTCTCCGCGTCCTGGCGGATGGCGCTCCAGAACGTGCGGCGGCCCTCGACGTCCATGCCCGTCGTGGGCTCGTCGAGCAGGAGCAGCGCCGGGTCGGGCAGCAGCGCCATCGCGAACCGGAGTCGCTGCTGCTCACCGCCGGAGCACTTGCCGACCTTGCGGTCGGCGATCGCGGTGATGCCGGCGTTCTCGAGCGCCCGGTCGACGGGGAGGGTGTCGGCGAAGAGGCTGGCGGTGTACTCGACCGTCTCGCGGACGGTGAGGTCCTTGATGAGGCCGCCGGTCTGCATGACGGCGGACACCAGGCCGTGGGCGACGGCCTGGCGGGGCGCCATGCCGAGGACCTCGGCCGCACCGCTGGTGGGCTGCGAGAGGCCGAGGATCATGTCGATGGTGGTCGTCTTGCCCGCGCCGTTGGGGCCGAGGAACGCCACGACCTCGCCCTGGGCGAGCTCGAGGTCGATCCCGCGGACCGCGTGGACGGGGCCGAAGTCTTTCGTCACGCCGGTCAGGCGAACGGCAGGAGTGGTCATGCCTCAAGCATCGCGTCCCGATGGATCAGTCGCGTAGAGCGTTTGCCATGTCGGTGCCATGACATCTGTCAGGGCGGCTGGTCCTCGGCCGGCGAGTGGCGGCTCAGTGCGGGTGGACCCGCAGGATGACGTCGCGCCCGCCGCCGTTGTCGGTGGTCACCAGCAGGTCGCCGTTGCGCGCGACCGCAGCGGTCCGCAGCCGACCGTGCCCGGTCAGCGCCGTGCGCTCGTCGAGCAGCCGCCCCGAGCGACTGAGGTGGAGCAGCATGAGCTTCTCGTTCTTGAGGACCGCGACGGCGAGCCAGCCGCGGTAGCCCTTCCACCTGCGCCGGTTCGGGATGAAGGTGGCGCCGCTCGTCGCGTCGGTGCTGGGACCGGACGACCACACCGCGGCCACCTGCGCGCCGGGCAGCGACTGGTCGGTCATCGGGACCGACTCGTTGTAGCCGGGCACCGGGTTGTAGCCGTAGTCGCCGCCGCGGACCAGCCGGTTGACCTCGTCGTCGCGGAAGGTGCCCTGCTCGACCGACCACAGCGAGCCGTCGCGGCGCTGGGCCAGGCCCTGCACGTTGCGGTGGCCGTAGGTGTCGATGAGCCGCGTCCTGGGGTCCGGGCTGCTCAGGAACGGGTTGCGCCGCCACGGCGCACCGGTGAAGCGGTCGACCCGCAGCGTCTTGCCCCCGAGCGAGGTCAGGCTGCGCGGGTTGGTCCCCGTCGCGGCGTCGCCGGTGCCGATCAGGAGCGAGCCGTCGCGTGCGATGAGGAGGCGGCACCCGCCGTGGCGGCCGCTGGTCGAGGGCAGGCCCGCGACGAGGGTCCGGACCGGTCGCGCCTGCTTGAGGTGCCTGGTCAGCCGCCACGCGATCACCCGCACGTCGTGGGACGCGTCGGTGCCCCAGCCCTGGCAGGTGTAGATGCGGTGGTTGCGGCGCCAATGCGGATCGACCTCCAGGCCCATCAGCCCGGTCTCACCGCTGCTCCAGATCCGCTCGCCGACGAGCGGGATCATCCGCTTGTGCCCGTGGCGTACGACGCTCAGCGTCTTGCGCGACCGCTCGGTCACCAGAAGGCGTCCCTTGGTGATCGGCGCGACGTCCCACGGATGGTCGAGACCGCCGGCGACGACCCTCACCCGCAGCGTCGGGAGCGCCGCGTCGGCCGGCGGGGCGGCGGTCAGCATGCCGCTGACCAGGGCGATGAGGACGAGCCCGAGACGGATCCGCATGGGCTGTCGGTACCCAGGCTCGGTCAGAAGGTGTGCTCGGGTGCGGGGAAGCTGCCGTCCTTGACCTCGGAGACGTAGGTGCGCGCGCCATCGAGGAGGACCGAGTTCACGTCGGCGTACCGCTTGACGAACCGTGGCACCCGGCCGGTGTTGAGGCCGAAGGCGTCCTGCCAGACGAGCACCTGGCCGTCGGTCTCGCTGCCCGCGCCGATGCCGATCGTGGGGATGGCGAGCTCCTTGGTGACCTCGGTGGCCACGTCGCCCGGAACCATCTCGAGGACGACCGCGAAGGCGCCGGCGTCCTGCACCGCCCGCGCGTCCTGGAGGACGCCTTCCGCGCCGGCGCCGCGGCCCTGGACGCGGTAGCCGCCGAGGGTGTGCTCGGACTGCGGCGTGAAGCCGATGTGGGCGCAGACGGGGATGCCGCCCCGGGTGAGCTTCTGGATCTGGGGCGCCATGTCGACGCCGCCCTCCAGCTTCACAGCGGCCACCTCGGCCTCCTTCATGAGGCGGGCGGCGGAGTGGTAGGCCTGCTCGGGCGAGGCCTGGTAGGTGCCGAACGGCAGGTCGCCGATCACCAGTGCCCGCTTGGCGCCGCGCACCACGCCGCGCGCCATCACGATCATCTCGTCGAGCGTGACCGGAACGGTCGAGGAGTAGCCGAGGACGGTGTTGCCGCCGGAGTCGCCGACCAGGATCGTGTCGATGCCCGCCTCGTCCCAGATGCGCGCCGTCATCAGGTCGTACGACGTCAGCATCGTGAACTTCTCGCCCGTCTCCTTCCACTCGCGCAGGTGGTGGGTGCGGACCCTCTTGACCGACGGCGCGGCGGGCGCGCTCGCACCGCCGTAGGGAGCGGATTCCTCAGTGCTCATCGTCGAGCCTCTCGTGACATCTCGCGGCTCCCTGTTGGAGTCCACGGACCGCTGTCCACGCTAGCCCCGGGACCACCCCTCGCGCGCTGTGTCGGTGGTCACGCCGAGCGGCCGGCGAGGGCGCGTCCCTAGACTCCCCACGTGGACTTCTACTCGGCCTACGCCCACGGCTTCGCCCGCGTCGCGGCGGTCACCGTTCCGATCGCGGTCGGGGACCCGGCGACCAACGCCGCCACGGTCATCGACCAGGTCCGCGAGTGCCACGAGGAGGGCGTCGCCGTCGCGGTCTTCCCCGAGCTGTGCCTGTCGGGCTACGCGATCGACGACCTCTTCCTCCAGGACACCCTGCTGGGCGCCGTCGAGACGGCGCTCGTGCGGATCGTCGCCGAGACCGCGTCGCTGCTGCCGGTCGTGGTCGTCGGCGCGCCGATCGTCTACGGCAACCGGGTGCTCAACGCCGCCGTCGTCATCAACCGCGGCGAGATCCTCGGTGTCGTGCCGAAGTCGAACCTGCCCACCTACCGCGAGTTCTACGAGCGCCGCTGGTTCGCGCCCGGTGACGACATCGACGACGTCGTCCAGGTCGGCGGCCTGGAGGTGCCGATCAGCCCGCGGCTGCTCTTCCGTGCCACCGACGTCCCCGGCCTGACCGTCCACGTCGAGGTCTGCGAGGACATGTGGGTGCCCGTGCCGCCGAGTGCGCAGGCGGCGCTGGCCGGAGCCACCGTGCTCTGCAACCTGAGCGCCAGCCCGGTCACCGTCGGCCGCAGCGAGAGCCGCCGCCAGCTGGTGCAGAGCTCCAGCCTCCGCTGCATGGCCGCCTACCTCTACACGGCCGCCGGCCCGGGGGAGTCGACCACCGACCTGTCCTGGGACGGGCAGACGATGGTCTACGAGGCCGGCGACCTGCTCGGCGAGTCCGAGCGGTTCCCGGACGGTCCGCGCCGCACCGTCGCCGACGTCGACCTCGCCCGCATCCGGGCCGAGCGGCTGCGCCAGGGCACCTTCGACGACAACCGCCGGAGCAACGAGCCGACCAGCGCGGGCTTCCACGTCGTCGACTTCACGCTGTCGCCGCCGGCGGGCGACATCGGCCTGCGCCGCAAGGTCGACCGCTTCCCGTTCGTCCCCGACGACGCCGACCGGCTCGCGCTGGACTGCTACGAGGCCTACAACATCCAGGTCTCCGGCCTCGAGCAGCGGCTCCGCTCGATCCCGGGGGACCCGAAGATCGTCATCGGGGTCAGCGGCGGCCTCGACTCCACCCACGCACTCATCGTCGCGGCCAACGCCATGGACCGGCTGGGGAGGCCGCGCAGCGACATCCTCGCCTTCACCCTGCCCGGGTTCGCCACCTCCGACGAGACCAAGGGCAACGCCGTCGAGCTGATGAAGGCGCTCGGGACGACCTACGAGACCATCGACATCACGCCTGCGGCCAAGCAGATGCTGCACGACCTCGACCACCCGTTCGCGGGCGGCGAGCCGGTCTACGACGTGACCTTCGAGAACGTCCAGGCCGGCCTGCGGACCGACTACCTCTTCCGCGCGGCCAACCAGCGCGGCGGGATCGTGCTCGGCACCGGCGACCTCTCCGAGCTCGCGCTCGGGTGGTGCACCTACGGCGTGGGCGACCAGATGTCCCACTACAACGTCAATGCCGGCGTGCCGAAGACGCTCATCCAGCACCTGATCCGCTGGGTGATCTCGACCGAGCAGTTCGACGAGCGCACCGACGTGGTGCTGCAGACGATCCTCGACCAGGAGATCAGCCCCGAGCTGGTGCCGGTCGAGAAGGGCGAGAAGCCGCAGAGCACCGAGGACAAGGTCGGCCCCTACGCGCTGCAGGACTTCAACCTCTTCCACCTGGTCCGCAACGGCTCCCGGCCGAGCAAGATCGCCTTCATCGCCTGGCACGCCTGGCACGACACGGCCCGCGGCGAGTGGCCGCCGGGCTACCCCGAGGCCAAGCACGTCGCCTACGACCTCGGCGAGATCAGGTCGTGGCTCGAGGTGTTCATCAAGCGGTTCTTCGCCAACCAGTTCAAGCGGTCGGCCCTGCCCAACGGCCCGAAGGTCAGCAACGGCGGCACGATGAGCCCGCGGGGTGACTGGCGGATGCCGTCGGACGCCTCCCCTGCGGCCTGGCTGGCCGACCTCGACGACGTACCGATCGCCTGACGTCCTCACGCGCGCAACGCCGCCCAGCCCAGGGCGGCGAGCGCGCCGGTCGACGTGACCGTGCGAGCCACGTTCCACCTCACCCACGCGCTCTCGAACGCCTCCCGGGCGGCGCCGGGGTGAGCCGACCCGGCTCGGGTGAGCGCGTCGTTGAGCGGCACGTTGCCGGCCACGGTGATGAGGAACGTGAGCACGGCGAGCACCAGCCCGGCGGTGATCCAGCCGCGGCCGGGCCCCACGACCAGGGCCACTCCGGCGAGCAGCGGCGCGCCGAGGAAGGTGAGCATGAAGACGGGGTTCACGATCGCGGCGTTCATGTGGTTCAGCGCGGTCACGAAGGTCTTGTCGTCGGCGCGCGCGAGCCCGGGCATCACCCCGCACGCCCAGACGTAGTAGGTGCCGGCCTGCAGGCCGGCGGCGACGGTGGCGAGGAGCAGGACGAGAGTGCGGAAGGTCATGGGACCAGTCCAGCCGGGTCCGGCGTACGCCGACATCGTCACGCCACGCGACGACATACGCGATCGTCTACGCTCATCGCCGATGGACGGACTTTCCGCCGTGCTCGAGGGGCCCCGCGCGCACGGGGCCTTCCTGGTGCGCTGCCTGATGGGCTCTCCGTGGGCGATCCGGATCGCCGACGAGGTGCCGCTGAGCCTCACCGCCGTCGTCCGGGGCGAGCCGTGGGCGGTGCCGGACGCGCAGCCGCCGATCCCCCTCCGCCCCGGTGACGTCGTGGTCGCTCTCGGGCAGCCGCACTGGACGATCGCGGACGGCCCGACGACGGCCGTGACGGCGACGATCCGGCCGGGGCAGGAGTGCTACGCGCCCGACGGAAGCCGGCTCACCGAGGCCTTCGACCTCGGCGTCCGCAGCTGGGGCAACGACGCGTCCGGCGACACCGTGATGCTCAGCGGCTCCTACCTGCTCGAGGGCGAGGTCAGCCGCCGGCTGCTCCGCGCGCTGCCGCCGCTCTTCGTGGTCAACGAGGCCGAGCTCGGCTCACCGCTCATCGGGCTGCTCGACGCCGAGATCGTGCGCGCCGACCCGGGACAGGACGCGGTCCTCGACCGGCTGCTGGACCTGCTCCTCATCGCGGTCCTGCGAGCGTGGTTCTCCCGGCCGGACGCGCAGGCGCCGGGCTGGTACCTCGCCCTCGGCGACGAGGTCGCCGGCCCCGCGCTGCGGCTGATGCAGGAGCGGCCCGCCGACCCGTGGTCGGTGGAGGTCCTCGCGTCCGCCTGCAACGTCTCGCGGGCGGCGTTCGCGCGACGCTTCGCCACGCTCGTCGGTGAGCCGCCGCTCACCTTCCTGACGCGGTGGCGGCTGGCGCTCGCCGCCGACCTGCTCGCCGACCCCGGGCGCACCCTGGAGTCGGTCGCCCGGCAGGTCGGCTACAGCACCCCCTTCGCGCTGAGCAGCGCCTTCAAGCGCGAGTACGGCGTCAGCCCGCGAGAGTTCCGGACGCGGGTCGGCTGACGGCGGACCCGCGACCCATCGCGGCCGTCACCAGTGGAACATCGTCCCGTCGCGCAGCCGGTTCACGGGCAGGGAGGCGGGCTGGTACGGGTACTCTGCGGCCTTCTCCAGGTCGATGTCGACACCCAGCCCGGGCTCCTCGCCGACGTGCAGCATCCCGTCCTCGAAGTGGTAGGAGTGCGGGAAGACCGCGTCGGTCTCGGGGGTGTGCTGCATGTACTCCTGCAGCCCGAAGTTGGGGATGGCCGTGTCCACGTGCAGCGCGGCGGCCAGGCAGACGGGGGAGAGGTCTGTGGCGCCATGGGACCCGCTGCGCACGTCGTAGAGCGCGGCCAGGTCGAAGATCCGGCGCAGGTGGGTGATGCCGCCGGCGTGCACGACGGTGGTCCGGATGTAGTCGATGAGGCGCTCGCGGATCAGCAGCTCGCAGTCGTAGATCGAGCTGAACACCTCGCCGGTCGCGATCGGGGTCGTCGTGTGCTGGCGCAGGTGGCGGTAGCCGTCCTGCAGCTCGGCCGGGACCGGGTCCTCCAGCCAGGTCAGGTGGAACGGCTCGAGCTCCTTGCCGAGTCGGGCGGCCTCGTTGGGGGTGAGCCGGTGGTGCACGTCGTGCAGCAGCCGGGGCAGCGGTCCCAGCTCCCGGCGTACGGCCTCGAAGAGCCGGGGGGTGTGGTCGAGGTAGGCCTCGGTGTCCCAGACGTTCTCGGTCGGGACGGCCGCGTCCGCCGGCTCGTAGGCGTGCGTGCCGGCGGTGCTCACGCCGCCGATGCCGTACGTCGACTCCAGACCCGGGATCGCGGACTGGACCCGGACCGCGCGGTAGCCCTCGTCCAGGAAGCGGGCGGCGTCCTCGACGGCCGCCTCGACCGTGTCGCCGGAGGCGTGTCCGTAGACCGTCACGCCGTCGCGGGCGCGTCCGCCGAGCAGCTGGTAGACCGGCAGGCCGGCGACCTTGCCCTTGATGTCCCACAGCGCGGTGTCGACGCCGGCGATCGCGGTCATCGTAACCGGGCCGCGTCGCCAGTAGGCGCCGCGGTAGAGGTAGTGCCAGGTGTCGTCGGTGCGCAGCGGGTCGCGGCCGACCAGCTGGGCCGCGAGGTGGTCGCGCAGGTAGGACGCGACCGCGAGCTCGCGCCCGTTGAGGGTCGCGTCGCCCACTCCGGTCACCCCCTCGTCGGTCGTGATCCGCACGGTGACGAAGTTGCGGCCCGGGCAGGTGACGACGACGTCGACGTCGGTGATCCTCATCGGGTGAGCTCCTTGCTGTGGTCGAGCACGGCGGCGGTCAGGTCCCGGTCGTCTGCCAGGGACTGGTCCAGCGCGGCGAGCACGCGGGGGACGGCCTCGGCGAGCGGTCCGGCCGCCGCGGCCTGCAGCTCGGCCGCCAGCGGGTCGGCGACCGGTGCGCCGTGCCCGCGCAGGTGGGCGACCCAGGCGGCGAGCGCCCGGGCACCGGCGTGCGGCATCCGGCCCACGGCGCGCTCGGCCCGGACGACCGGCAGCACCCGGACCGGCAGCTTCTGCGAGCCGTCCGAGGCGATCTGGGCGAGCAGGTGCCGGATCGAGGGGTTGGCGTAGCGCTCCAACAGGGCGGCGCGGTAGTGCTCGAGCCCGGGCAGGGCCAGATGGCGCGACGCCTCGTCCCACCACTCCTCGACCCAGCCGCGGCAGTGGGGGTCCGCGATCGCGTCGGCGACGGTCCGGTGGCCGAGGACGCTGCCGGCATAGGCGAGCAGCGAGTGCGAGCCGTTGAGCAGCCACAGCTTGCGGGTCTCGTAGGGGGTCACGTCGTCCACGAGGAGCGCCCCGGCCTTCTCCCACGCCGGCCGTCCGCCGGGGAACGAGCCCGCCAGCGTCCACTCAGTGAAGGGCTCGGTGACGACCGGGCAGGCGTCGTCGAGACCGGTGAGGCGACGCACGGCCTCGATGTCGGCGGGCGTGGTGCGCGGGGTGATCCGGTCGACCTCCGTGTCGACGAAGGACACGTTCGCCTCCAGCCACGCGAGCACGTCGGAGGAGACCTCGGCCGCCAGCTCGGTGACCACGCGGCGCACCGCGGCGCCGTTGCCGAGCAGGTTGTCGCACGGCACCACGGCGAGTGGTCCGGCGTCGCTCGCGGCCCGGGCCGCCAGCGCGGCGACCAGGCGGCCCGGCACCGTGCGGAAGCCGGTCCGCGCGCCACCGCGCAGCGTCGCCACGTCGGCGGCGACGTCGGGGGAGTCGAGGTCCAGTCCGCCCGCGGCCGTGCGGTGGTACGCCGCCTCCGTGACCGTCAGGGTCAGCAGCCGGACCTCGGGGCTGGCCAGCGTGGCCAGCCAGGCTGCCGTGTCGGCGCCCGGGTGGGCACTGCTGACGGAGCCGACGCTGGTGGCCTCGTCGCCGTCGGGCCCGCGGACCAGCAGCGTGTAGAGGCCGTCCTGGGCGGTGAGCTGGTCGGCCAGCAGCAGGCTGCGCCCGGTGAAGGCGGCGATGCCCCACTCCTCGGCGTCGGGGGCGAGCGCGGTGTAGGCCGCCTGGTGGGCACGGAAGAACGCCCCCAGCCCGAGGTGCGCGGCAGCGACGGGCGCGGCCGGGCCCGACCGCGACGGTCCCATCACAGCCGGAAGACCCGTCGCGGCTGCCCGTCGACCAGGTCGACCGCCGTCTCGAGCGCCTCGTCGAGGTCGAGCCGGTGCTCGCCGACGAGCCGCGCGAGGTAGGCCGCGTCCAGCCGGCGCGCCATGTCGTGGCGGGCGGGGATGGAGCAGAAGGCGCGGGTGTCGTCGACGAAGCCCGAGGTCCGGCTGAAGCCCGCCGTCTCGGTCACCGCCTCGCGGAAGCGGGTGATCGCGTCGGGCGCGTCGAGGAACCACCAGGGTGCGCCGACGTAGACCGATGGGTAGAACCCGGCCAGCGGCGCGAGCTCGCGCGACCAGACCGTCTCGTCGAGGGTGAAGAGCACCAGGTGCAGGCCGGGGTGCGTGCCGTAGCGCTCCAGCAGCGGCCGCAGCGCGGTGGTGTACTCCGTGCGCCGTGGGATGTCGGAGCCGGTGTCGGGCCCGTAGGCGTGGAAGCTCGGCGCGTGGTGGTTGCGGCTCGACCCCGGGTGCAGCGTCATCACCAGGCCGTCGTCGCACGACATCCGCGCCATCTCCACGACCATGTGGCGGCGGAAGGCCAGCGCCTCGGCCGCGGTCACCTGCCCGGCGTACGCCGACCGGTAGATGCGCTCGGCGTCACGGGCGTCGAGCGGCTCGGCGACGGCGTCGTCGTGGCCGTGGTCGGCGGAGACGGCGCCGTGCTCGACGAAGTACCGGCGACGTGCCTCCAGCGCGGCGATGTAGCCGGCGTAGTCACCGGTCTCGATCCCGGCGACCTCGCCGAGGTGGTCGACGGCCTTGCACCAGTCGGCGCGGTCCGGCTCGAGGTAGCGGTCCGGCCGGAAGGTCGGCGCCACCCGGGCGGTCCAGGTCGGGTCCGAGGCGAGCGCGGCGTGGGCCGCGAGGTCGTCGGCCGGGTCGTCGGTGGTGGCGAGGAACGCGATGCCGAACCGCTCGAACAGCGCGCGGGGGCGGTAGTCCGCGCCGGCCAGCCGCTCGGCGACCCGGTCGTAGAGCGCGTCGGCGTTCTGGGCCGACGGTCGCTCGGTCACCCCGAAGATGTCGGCGAGCTCGGTGTCGAGCCAGAACCGCACCGGCGTGCCGCGGAAGAGCGGCCAGCGCTCGCACAGCACCCGCCACACGGCCCGCGCCGCCGGCTCGGTCAGCGGCCCACGGCCCACGCCGAGGTCGGCCAGCGAGACGCCGTCGGCGTGCAGCAGTCGGGTGACGTAGTGGTCGGGCGTCACGAACAGGGCGGCCGGGTCGCGGAAGGGCTCGTCGTCGACGAGGAGCTGGGCGGGCACGTGTCCGTGCGGCGAGAGGATCGGCAGCTCACGGACCGCCGCGTAGAGCTCGCGGGCGATGGCGCGCAGGCCCGGCTCGGCCGGCAGGAGCCGGTCCGGATGGAGTCGGAGGGGGCTCGGCATGGGGCTCATCGTTCGGGCGTCAGCCGGATGACGGCAATCGGTTGCCACGAGTTGTCGCGGGCTCCCGTGGCGCCGGAGCGTCACGCCACGAGCGCCGCCGGGTGGCCGGCGCGGCGGTCGAGGCGCGCACGTAGATCCGCGTCGGCAGGGCCAGCGGCCGCACCGTCGTCGGGCTGGCCCCGCCGATGAGGGCGAGCAGGTTGTGCACCGCCATCGAGCCGAGCGTGCGCAGGGGAGGAGCGACCGTCGTCAGCTCGGGGGAGGTCAGCGCCGAGGTGAAGATGTTGTCGAAGCCGACCACGCTGACGTCGCCCGGGATGCGGGCGCCGAAGCTGATCAGCCGCCGCATGAAGCCGATCGCGACCAGGTCGTTGTAGGCGATCACGGCGCTGCTGCGCACCGCGGGGAAGTCCGCCGCCGCTCGTGCCCCGCCGCCCGCCGTGGGTGCGTAGGGGCCGATCCGGCGCACGTGGATGCCGCGCTCGCCGGCATACAGCCTCAGCGAGCGCCAGCGCATCCCGTTGGCCCACGCCGCCTCGGGCCCGGACAGGTAGGTGATCTGGCGGTGGCCGAGGTCGGCGAGGTGGTCGACGGCCTGGCGCATCGACATGGCGTGGTCGGTGACGACGTTGGGCACGTCGGAGATGTCGCGGTTGACGGCGATCACCGGCCGCTGCTTGGCGAGCATCCGGATCGCGCTGTCGGACATGCGCGTGCTGGCCAGCACGATCCCCTCGACGGTCGGGATGACCCGCTCGAGGCCCTCCCGCTCGATGGCCACCGACTCCTGGGCGTCGGCGAGCAGCGTCGTGTAGCCGCGCTCGGCGGCCGCGGCCTGCGCGCCACGGATCAGCTCGAAGTAGTAGGGGTTGGTGATGTCGGCCGTGGCGAGGGCGATCATCGACGTCTGGCCGGTGGGAAGCGCGCGGGCGAGCGGGTTGGTGCGGTAGCCGAGATCGGCGGCCACGGCCCGGATCCGGGCGGCCGTCTCGGCGTTGACCCGGTCGGGCCGGGAGAACGCGCGCGACACCGTCGAGGACGCGACGCCCGCGGCCCGCGCGACGTCGTAGATCGTCGGCGTGGACCGCGCCGACGAGCGCCGCCGCGGTTCCGCGGCGGCAGGTCGGGCGGGCTGCTCAGGGCTCGGCGTCACGGGTCTCCTGCGGGTGTCGGCGAGGACGTTGGCTCATGGGGCTTGTGGCGTCCGTCACGAGACCGTAGGTCCCGCGGCAACTAATGGCAACCGCTTGCCGCCGCGTTCGGGCCGCTGTCTGAATGCCGCGTATGGCGCACGTCACTGTGGCTGTCGTTCCCGACAGCGGGCGTGCCGAAGACCGTGAGGAGAAGCCCATGAGCACCATTCGCCGTGGCCGCGCCGCCGTTCTAGGAAGCGTGGCCGCTCTCGCGCTGGCGTTGTCCGCCTGTGCCGGCGCCCCGTCCGACGACACCGACACGGTCAGCTCCTCGAAGGTGCCGGACAAGCCGAAGAAGGCCGTCACCCTCAACATCCTCGACATCGCGGGCAACCTCCAGCTGACCAAGGGGATGATCGAGAACTTCGCCAAGGCCAACCCCGACGTCGTCTCGAAGGTCACCTACGCGACGGCGCCCGCCCCGGACATGGCCGGCAAGCTCAAGGCCGAGCAGCAGGGCGGCAGCTCCACCACCAGCCTCGTGCTCAGCGGCACCGACGGCCTCTCGGCGGGCATCCAGCAGAAGCTGCTGCGCAAGATCACGCCGGACTTCGACGAGCGGCTGCCCGGCCTGATGGACAACTACCTCGAGCCCGCGGCCAACATGCAGAAGCTCGCCGACGGGTACGGCGTCGCGGTCGTCTACTACCCGTCCGGGCCGCTGATGGAGTACAACCCCGCGAAGGTGAAGACCGCGCCCAAGACGCCGCAGGAGCTGCTCGACTACGCCAAGGCGCACCCGGGCAAGGTGCAGTACGCCCAGCCGGCCAACTCCGGGCCCGGCCGTACCTTCCTGATGGGCCTGCCCTACCTGCTCGGCGACACGGACCCGAAGGACCCCGAGAAGGGCTGGGACAAGACCTGGGCCTACCTCAAGGAGCTCGGCAAGTACACCGCCGACTACGCCTCGGGCACGACCGAGACGATGAAGAACCTCGCCGACGGCACCGTCGACATCGTCCTGTCCACGACCGGGTGGGACATCAACCCCCGCGCCCTCGGCACCGTCCCCGCCGACATGAAGATCGCCGCGTTCGACAACATGACGTGGGTCTCCGACGCCCAGTACGTCCTCATCCCCAAGGGTGTCTCCTCCGACGTCGTCGCGGCCGACCTGGCCCTCATCAAGTGGATGCTCAAGCCCGACCAGCAGGCCATCGCCTACGACTCCGGCTACTTCTACCCGGGCCCGGCCGTCAAGGACGTCGACCTCTCGATGGCGCCGCAGGCGAGCCAGGACGTCATCAAGAGGTTCGGCCGGCCCGAGTACGACGCGCTGATCGCCGACAACCCGGTCCAGACGTCGCTCCCGTCGGCCCAGCAGGTCGCCGCGTTCGACACGTGGGACCGTGAGGTGGGGAGCCAGAAGTGAGCACCGGAGTCGGCGCGGAAGCGAGCCCGGAAGTGACCTCGGAAGCGACCTCGGAAGTGAGCCCAGCAGTGACCGCAGGAGTGAGCTCGGGAACGAGCCCGGCAGGACCCAGCACCTCCCGCTTCGCGGAGCTGCGACTCGAGGGCGTGGGCCGGCGCTACGGCGCGCAGACAGCACTCGAGGACTTCAGCCTCTCGATCAAAGGCTCGGAGTTCGTCGCGCTGCTCGGTCCCTCCGGCTGCGGCAAGTCCACGGCGCTGAACTGCCTGGCCGGGTTGCTGCCGCTGACCACCGGCAGCATCCACCTCGACGACCGCCGCATCGACACCCTCCCGCCGGAGCGGCGCGGCTTCGGGATGGTGTTCCAGAACTACGCGCTCTTCCCGCACATGACGGTGCGCAAGAACATCGCCTTCGGCCTGCAGATGCAGAAGGTGGCGCGCGCCGAGGTCGCCCGGCGGGTGGACGAGGCGGTCGCGCTGGTCCAGCTGGGCGAGCACCAGCACAAGATGCCCGGCCAGCTCTCCGGCGGCCAGCAGCAGCGGGTCGCGATCGCTCGGGCGATCGCACTCCACCCGCCGGTCGTCCTGATGGACGAGCCGCTGTCCAACCTCGACGCCAAGCTCCGCCTGGAGATGCGGATGGAGATCCGCCGGCTGCACCAGGACCTTGGCCTGACCACCGTCTACGTGACCCACGACCAGGAGGAGGCGCTGTCGATGGCCGACCGTCTGGTCGTGCTGCGCGAGGGGGTCATCCAGCAGGTCGGCACCCCGCAGGAGGTCTACGAGCAGCCGGTGAACTCCTACGTCGCCGGGTTCATGGGCTACCGCAACCTGATCGACGTCGACGTGACCGGCGGGGACGCTGAGCACGCCGTCGTCGAGGGCGGCGGGCTGCGGCTGACCGGCGCCAACCGCGGCGTCCGCTCCGGCGCCGCGGTGGCCGCCATCCGCCCGGAGGACCTCGTCATCGGCGAGACCGACGGCAACGGCATCGAGGTCACGGTCCGGATCGCGGAGTACCACGGCCGCGAGCTGTCGGTCGAAGCCACGACCGAGCAGGGCAGGTCGATCTACTTCCGCACGCCTGAGCGGGTCGCCCCGGGCGACCGGGTCGTGCTCGGCGTACCCCGGCACCGGGTGCTCGTCTTCGGCGACGCGTCAGCGGCGCGGGAGGCGGTCCGCGCGGGGCTGGAGTCATGACCGTCGGGCTCGACCGGGCGGCCGCGCCCCGGCGTACCCTCCGCCACCGGCTCGCCGATCGGGGGATCGACCGCACGCTGTGGCTGGTGCTGCCGGCGACCGCGTTCGTGCTGGTCCTCTTCGTCTACCCGTTCATCTACGGCCTGGAGCTGTCCTTCCAGCCGCTGGAGGGCGGCGGCGCGTTCGCGAACTACAAGGAGTTCTTCTCCGACCCCTACCTGCGCGACACGATCTGGAAGACGATGCGGCTCGCGCTGCCGGCGGCCGTCTTCAACGTGGCGGCGTCGGTGCCCGTGGCCTACGCGATGCGCGGGAGGGTCCGCGGGAAGCGGACCATCACCACGCTGCTGGTCATCCCGATCACGCTCGGCACCGTCCTCACCGCGCAGGGTCTGATCATGTACGCCGGCCCGCGCGGCTGGCTCAACCGGACGCTGACGGGTCTCCATCTCATCGACCAGCCCGTGGTGCTGGTGCACAACTACACCGGCGTCTTCCTCAGCCTGGTGATCACAGGCTTCCCGTTCGCGTTCCTGCTCACGCTGTCCTATCTGTCCGGCATCGACCCGGCCCTGGAGAAGGCGGCCGCGACGCTCGGCGCCGGGTCGTGGCAGCGGTTCCGCAAGATCACGCTCCCGCTGCTCGCCCCCGGCCTGGCGATCACGTTCACGCTCGCGTTCGTGCTGGCCTTCTCGGTCTTCCCGTCGGCGCAGATGGTGGGCAAGCCGACCGGTGCCACCCGGGTCATCTCCATCGCCGCCTACGACGCGGCGTTCCAGAAGTTCGACTACTCGATGGGCTCGACGATCGCCATGATCATGGCCGTCATCATGCTCATCGTCATCGCCCTGGTCATGGTGTGGCGCGCCACGCTCTACCGGGGTGCGACAGGAGGGAAGGGCTGATGTCCACGATGACCCGGCCGGTGACCGAGCCCGAGGCCCGGACCTCGCCCGACGCGACTCCGCGGACCCGTCCGCGCGGGTGGACCGTCCTGCTGTGGCTGGTGGTCGCCTTCCTCTTCGTCAACCTGGCCGCCCTGGTGCTCTCGGTCGTCGTCGACTCCTTCGGCACCCGGTGGTTCGGCACGTGGCTGCCGGAGAGCTTCACGACCCACTGGTACGCCGACGCGTGGCACGAGTTCGCCCTCTCCCACGTGCTCCTCGTGACCCTCGAGGTGGCGCTGGCGGTCGTGGTCGTCTCGGTGCTGATCGGTGTGCCGGCGTCGTACGTCCTCGCTCGCCGGTCCTTCCCGGGCAAGCGGGTGCTGATGCTGCTCTTCGTGCTGCCGATCCTGGTGCCGCCGATCACCTACGGCATCCCGCTCGCGACGCTGCTCTACCGCTGGCACCTCGCCGGCTCGATGACCGGCGTCATCCTGGCCAACCTGGTCCCGGCGGTGCCGTTCGTGATCCTGACGATGACGCCGTTCATCGAGCAGATCGACCCCAAGATCGAGGCCGCGGCCCGGATGTGCGGGGCCCCGACGCGGGTGGTCTTCACCCGGATCCTCACGCCGCTGCTGGTGCCCGGCATCCTGGCCGCCTGCATCCTGGTGCTGGTCCGGACCGTGGGGATGTTCGAGCTGACCTTCCTCACCGCCGGCCCGAGCAGCACGACGCTCGTGGTGTCGCTCTACAACGCGGTCTTCGCCGCCGGCATCCGGGCGAACCAGTCCGTCGACGCGATGGCGACGATCTACACGGCGTCGATGATGGTGCTGCTGATCGTCGCGCTGCGCTTCGTGAACCCGACCCAGCTGGTGACGCGGGTCCGTGAGGAGCCGACCGAATGACCTTCGACGTGGTGGTGGTCGGCGAGGTCCTCGTCGAGCTCGCCTCCGACCGGGCGCTAGGTGACGGCGTCCCGCTCACCCTCGGGATCTCGGGAGACGTGGTGAACGCCGCCGCGGCCGCCGCTGCCGCCGGAGCGCGGACGGCGGTGCTGGCCCGCATCGCCGACGACGAGCTCGGCGACGTGATCGAGGCGCGGCTCGCCGAGCTCGGGATCGACACCTCGCTGGTGCGTCGGGTGCGCGGCCAGCAGGGCGCCTACGTCGTCCACGCCGACCCGCACGGGCAGCGCGAGTTCGTCTACCTGCGCCGGGGGAGTGCCGGGTCGACGCTCGCGCCCGAGGACGTCGTCGCGGCCGGGCTCGAGTCCGCCGGCGCCGTCCTGACCACCGGCGTGACGGCCGCCCTGTCGACCTCGGCGCGGGCGGCCGTCTACGAGGTGGCGCAGCGCGCCTCGTGCCTCGTCTACGACCCGAACTTCCGGCCCCGGCTGACGACGGCGGCGGAGGCCGCCGGCGTGCTGCGGGCGCTCGCGCCCCGCGCCCGGGTGGTGACGCCGGCGGCGCCCGGGGAGAGCTCGGCGCTGCTCGGCACCGACGACCCGGGCCTGGCAGCCCGGATCGTGCTCGGGCTCGGCGCCGAGGCGGCCGTCGTCACCCGCGGTGGTGACGGGGTGCTGGTCGTCGACGCCGCCGGTCCCCGCGAGGTCCCCGCGGTCCCGGCCCCCCGCCTCGTCGACCAGACCGGTGCGGGCGACAGCCTCGCGGGCACCCTCACCGCCCGGCTCGTGCTGGGCGACAGCCTCGACGAGGCGGTCCGGCTCGGGACGGCGGCAGCCTCCCTCGTCCTCGGCGGAAGGGGCGGCACCGGACTCGTGCCGACACTCGCGCAGATGCGGTCGCACCTGGGGGTGACGGCATGAACGACCTCCTCGTGCTCCGGCCCGGCGACGACGTCGGGATCGCCCGGCGCGACCTGGTCGCCGGTGAGACGGCCGGCGGCGGCGACGTGAGGGTCCGGCTGATGGGCGAGGTGCCCGCCGGCCACAAGGTCGCGCTGCACGACCTGTCGGCCGGCGCCGCCGTGCGGAAGTACGGCTCGGTCATCGGCGTCACCACCGTGCCGGTCGCCGCCGGCTCGCACGTGCACACCCACAACCTGGCCATGGCCGACCTCGAGCACGGCGGCCGCGTGTCCGTCGTACCTCGTGTGGAGCCGGTGCCCGTCGCGGAGCGGACCACGTTCGCCGGCATCGTCCGGCCGAGCGGTGAGGTCGCCACGCGCAACTACATCGGCGTCCTGACGACGGTGAACTGCGCGGCCACGACGGCGAAGCGGATCGCCGACCAGGTGGCCCGCTCCGGCCTGCTCGACGACCACCCGCACGTCGACGGCGTGCTGGCGCTGGCGCACGGGACCGGCTGCGGGCTGGCGTCCGACGGCGCCGGCCTCGAGCTGCTCCGGCGGACCCTCTCCGGCTATGCGCGGCACCCGAACTTCGGCGCGCTCCTCGTGGTCGGCCTCGGCTGCGAGGTCAACGAGATCGAGGCCCTCACCTCGGGCATCGACCTGCCGCCGGGGACGCCGCTGCTGCCGCTGACCATCCAGGACCTCGGCGGGACGCGCGCGACGACCGACGCCGGCGTCGGCATGGTGCGCGACCTGCTGCCGGACCTCGACCGGGTCCGCCGCGAGCCGGTGCCGGTCAGCCGGCTCGTGCTGGGCCTCAACTGCGGCGGCAGCGACGGGTGGTCGGGGGTCAGTGCCAACCCGGCCCTCGGCCTGGCCGCCGACGAGCTGGTCCGCCAGGGCGGGACGGCCGTGCTCGCGGAGACGCCGGAGATCTACGGCGCCGAGCACCTGCTCACCTCGCGATGCGTCGACGAGGCGGTCGGGGAGCGGCTGCTGGAGCGGCTGCACTGGTGGGAGCGCTACACCGCCGCCAACGGTGGCTCGATGGACAACAACCCCTCGCCCGGCAACAAGGCCGGCGGCCTGACCACCATCCTCGAGAAGTCGCTGGGTGCGGTCGCCAAGGCGGGCAGCAGCCCGCTCGCCGAGGTGGTGGAGTACGCCGAGCAGGTCCGCGGGCCGGGTCTGGCTTTCATGGACACGCCGGGCTACGACCCGGTGTCGGTCACCGGGCTGATCGCCGGCGGGGCCAACGTCGTCTGCTTCACGACCGGCCGCGGCTCCGCCTTCGGTGCCAAGCCGGTGCCGTCGGTCAAGCTCGCCACCAACTCGGAGATCTTCGCCCGGATGCGCGACGACATGGACCTCGACTGCGGTCGGGTGCTCACCGGCGAGGCGACCCTGGAGCAGGTCGGCCGGGAGGTGTTCGATCGGGTCGTCGCGGTCGCGTCGGGGGAGCGGACCGCCAGCGAGGAGCTCGGCTACGGCGAGGAGGAGTTCGTCCCCTGGCAGCTGGGCGCGGTGATGTGACGTCGCGTGAATGAAGGCTCCTGCTGCATTCGATCCAAATGAAGGTATAGTCTTCATATGACGCAGATGAAGGTTGCGCTGATCGGGGATCTCGTCGCCTCGCGCGAGGCCGGCGAGCGGGCGAAGGTCCACGCCAGGCTGGCCGCGGCCCTCGACCGGGTCAACACCGACGTGCCGGCCGCCGTGCCTCTCCGGGTCACCGTCGGCGACGAGTACCAAGGCGTCTACGACCACCTCGGCCCCGCCCTGCAGGCGACGCTGCGGCTGCGGCTCGCGCTGCTGCCGCACGTGGACGCCCGTCATGGCGTCGGGCGGGGGTCGATCACGGTACTGAGCGAGCAGCCGCGCGTCGAGGACGGGCCGGCCTGGTGGTCGGCGCGCCAGGCCATCGAGAGCGTCGAGACCGAGGAGCGCCGGGCGGCGCTGCGCGGCCTGCGGACGGCGTACGCGGCCGCTGAGGACACCCGGCAGGACACCGGGGATGCCGGTGGACCCGACCCCGCTGCCGTGAACGCCGCCCTCACGCTGCGCGACCAGCTGCTCCACGGCGTGGGGCCCGAGTCGTTGTCGGTGCTCGCTGGAATGCTGGCGGGCATGACCCAGAAGGACATCGCCGCCGAGCTCGGTGTGACCGCGTCGGCGGTGTCGCAGCGCGTGCGCCGCGACGGGCTCGGCGCGCTGGTCCGGGCCGACGAGCTGCTGGGTGGGCTGAGGTGAGCTGGCTCGGCCTGCTGCTCATCGGGCTTGGCGTCGCCGACCTCGGCCACTCGCTGCGGCCGGTGCGCTGGGTCCCGGAGTGCGTCGCCGCGGCCGTCGTCGTCGTGCTCGGTCTGGTCGGCGGTCTCACCGACGCGCGCGACGTGCTGGCCTGGCTGGTGATCGCGCTCGTCGTGATCGGCTGGGGACGGGTGGTGCGGGTCGGGTTCGGCGTACGCCGCCCCGAGTGGCCGCTCGCGCTGCTCGGAGGCACCCTGGTCGCCGCCGTCGCGGTCTCACCGCTCGCGGGCAGCGTCGACGGACCGCTCGCCGACTGGCTCGCCGCCGTCCCGTGGCCACGCGTCGCGGGCACCCGACCCGACAGCGCGCTGCTGGTCCTGGGCGGGCTGCTCGTCCAGCTCTCGACCGGCAACGTCGTCGTACGCCTGGTGCTGGCCGCGACCGACACCGTCAACCCGGCCCGACCGAGCCACGACGTCAGCGTGCGGCTGAAGGGCGGCCGGCTGCTCGGGCCGATGGAGCGCCTGGTGATCCTCGGCCTCGGCCTGGGCGGTCACGTCACCGCGGCGAGCCTGGTGATCGCGGCCAAGGCGCTGATCCGCTGGCCCGAGCTCCAGTCCTTCCGCGACGGCGACGGGCGGCCCGACGGACCCACCATCGACGAGGTGACCGAATACTTCCTCGTCGGCAGCTTCGTGTCCTGGCTGGTCAGTCTCGGGACGCTCGCGATCGTCCGATGACCTCCCACTAGGCTCACGCCCATGGGCAAGCAAGAGGACTTCGTGCTGCGCGCGCTCGAGGAGCGCGACGTCCGGTTCGTCCGGCTGTGGTTCACCGACGTGCTCGGCTTCCTCAAGTCGGTCGCCGTCGCTCCGGCGGAGCTCGAGGCGGCGTTCGCGGAGGGCATCGGCTTCGACGGCTCGGCCATCGAGGGCTTCGCCCGGGTCTACGAGTCCGACATGCTGGCCAAGCCGGACCCGTCGACCTTCCAGATCCTCCCGTGGCGGGAGACCGTCTCGGGCCCGGCCACGGCGCGCATGTTCTGCGACATCGTCATGCCCGACGGCAGCCCGTCGTACGCCGACCCGCGCTTCGTGCTGAAGCGGACCCTGTCGAAGGCGGCCGAGAAGGGGTTCACCTTCTACACGCACCCCGAGATCGAGTTCTACCTCTTCAAGGACGTCCCGCAGAAGGGCAAGTCGCCGCTGCCGGTGGACCGCAGCGGCTACTTCGACCACACCGCCCAGTCGATGGGGTCGGACTTCCGCCGAGAGGCGATCACGATGCTCGAGCAGATGGGGATCAGCGTCGAGTTCAGCCACCACGAGGGCGGGCCCGGCCAGCAGGAGATCGACCTGCGCTACGCCGACGCCCTGTCCACGGCCGACAACATCATGACCTTCCGCACGGTCATCCGTGAGGTCGCGCTGAGCCAGGGCATCTGGGCCAGCTTCATGCCCAAGCCGTACACCGAGCACCCCGGCTCGGGCATGCACACCCACGTCAGCCTGTTCGAGGGCGACGCCAACGCGTTCTACGAGCCGGGCGCGGAGTACGGCCTGTCCAAGACCGCCCGCCAGTTCATCGCCGGGGTGCTGCTGCACGCGCCCGAGATCAGCGTCGTCACCAACCAGTGGGTCAACTCCTACAAGCGCCTGATCACCGGCAGCGAGGCGCCGACCCACGTGTCGTGGGGCCACAACAACCGCTCCGCGATGGTCCGGGTCCCGATGTACAAGCCGCTCAAGGGCCAGTCCACCCGGGTCGAGGTCCGCACCATCGACGCCGCCTGCAACCCCTACCTCGCCTTCGCCGCAGTCCTGGCCGCCGGCATGAAGGGCATCGAGGACGGCTACGACCTGCCGCGCGAGGCCGAGGACGACGTCTGGTCGCTCACCGACCGCGAGCGGCGCGCGCTCGGCCTCGACGCGCTGCCCACCAGCCTGGCCGAGGCGATCTCGCTGGCCGAGAGCTCCGAGCTGCTGGCCGACACCCTGGGGGAGCACGTCTTCGACTTCTTCCTGCGCAACAAGCGGGCGGAGTGGCAGGAGTACCGCGGCGTGGTGTCGCCGTTCGAGCGCGACCGGATGCTTCCGATCCTCTGATGGCCGCCGCGACCGCCCAGCCGCACCACTGACCACATGGTCCGACCATCGAGCGGCAAGGCCACGCTGCTGCGACTCGGGTTCGTCGACCCCGAGTCGGCGCAGGCGTCCCTGACCCGGCTCGGTCCGGCGGCCGAGCCGATCCTCGCCATGCTCGGGCTGGTCGCCGACCCTGACCTGGCGCTGACCGGCCTGGTCCGGCTGGTCGGGTCGGCGGGCGAGGCCGAGGCGGGCGAGCTGCTCGACGCCCTCGTCGACGACGAGGGCTCGGCGATGCGGCTGCTCGGCGTGCTCGGCGCCAGCGAGGCGCTCGGGCACCACCTCGCCCGCCACCCCGAGCACTGGCGCGAGCTCACCGACCCGACCCTGGGGTCGAGCCGCCCGGCGGCGTACGCCATGCGCGAGAGCCTGCTGCGCGCGGTCGGGGCCGACCCTGCCGATGAGGTGGCCGTCGCGACCCTCGCGCGGCCCGAGGCCCTCGACGCGCTGCGCGTCGAGTACCGGCGGATCCTGCTGCGTCTCGCCGCGCGGGACATCGCGCACGACCTGCCCGTCACCGACGTCGCGGCCGAGCTCTCCGACCTCGCCGTCGGCACCCTCGACGCAGCGCTGGCCGTGGCCCGCAGCGTCGTGCCGAACGCCTCGGCGGTCCGGCTCGCGGTGCTCGCGATGGGCAAGACCGGCGGGCACGAGCTCAACTACGTCTCCGACGTCGACGTGATCTTCGTGCACGAGCCGGCCGATCGCCCCGACGACCCGGTCGACGACCAGACCGCCCTGCGCGCCGCCACCCAGCTGGCCGGCCAGCTCATCGCCGTGTGCGGCGACCTCACCGCCGAGGGCCGGATCTGGGCGGTCGACGCCAACCTGCGCCCGGAGGGCAAGGCCGGGCCGTTGAGCCGCACCCTGGCGGCGATGGGTGGCTACTACGAGAGGTGGGCGAGCACCTGGGAGTTCCAGGCGCTGCTGAAGGCCCGCCCGGCGGCCGGGGACCTGTCGCTGGGGAGTGCGTTCGTCGAACTCGTCCAGCCCTACATCTGGCACGCCGCCGAGCGCGAGGGCTTCGTCGAGGACACCCAGGCGATGCGTCGGCGGGTCGTCGCACACATCCCGGCCAAGGACGCCGACCGCGAGCTGAAGCTGGGGGAGGGCGGCCTGCGCGACGTCGAGTTCGCCGTCCAGCTGCTGCAGCTGGTGCACGGCCGCGCCGACGACCGGCTGCGCTCACCCGCGACCCTCCCCGCGCTGCGGGCGCTCACCGAGGGCGGCTACGTCGGCCGCGAGGACGGAGAGACGCTCCACGCGGCGTACTCCTTCCTCCGCACGCTGGAGCACCGGATCCAGCTCCAGCGCCTGCAGCGGACCCACGTCGTGCCCGACGACGAGGCCTCGCTGCGCCGGCTCGGCCGGGGGATGGGCTTCCTGAAGGAGCCGGTCCCGGCCCTGCTGGCCGAGTGGCAGCGACAGCGCCGCGAGGTCCGGCGGCTGCACGAGAAGCTCTTCTACCGACCGCTGCTCAGCGCCGTCGCCCGCATCCCCGGCGAGGTCGCCCGGCTCTCGCCCGAGGCGGCCCAGCGCCGCCTCGCCGCGCTCGGGTACGAGGACCCCGCGGCCGCCCTGCGCCACCTCGAGGCGCTCACCCAGGGGGTGCGCCGGGCGGCCGACATCCAGCGTGCGCTGCTGCCCGCGATGCTGCAGTGGTTCGCCGAGGGGCCCGACCCCGACGCGGGCCTGTTCGGCTTCCGCCGGATCAGCGAGGCGCTCGGCACCACCCACTGGTACCTCCGCACGCTGCGCGACGAGGGTATGGTCGCCGAGCGACTGGCCCGGCTGCTGTCCACCTCCCGCTACGCCACGGCTCTGCTCGAGCGGGAGCCCGAGGGAGTGCGGATCCTCGGCGGCGACCTGCAGCCGCGGGCCACCGAGCCGGTCGTCGAGGAGATGCTGTCGACCGGCCGTCGGCGTGACGACGCCGAGCCCGGCGTACGCGCCATCCGAGCCGTACGACGACGCGAGCTGCTCCGGATCGCGGCCGGCGACGTCCTCGGGCTCACCGACGTGAGGGCGGTGAGCGAAGGGTTGAGCCGGCTGACCGACGCCACCCTCGAGGCCACCCTGCAGGTGGTGGGGGAGGCCGTGCGGACGGAGCGCGACCTGACCGAGGCGCCGACCGCGCTCGCCATCGTCGCGATGGGGCGGTACGGCGGCTTCGAGCTGTCCTACGCCTCCGACGCCGACGTACTGTTCGTGCACCGGCCGGTCGAGGGCGCCGACCAGCAGGTGGCGGCGTCCTACGCGCTGGCCGTGGCGACCGAGCTGCGCCGGCTGCTCGGCCTGGCCGGTCCCGATCCGGCCCTCGAGGTCGACGCCGACCTGCGGCCCGAGGGTCGCTCGGGCCCGCTCGTGCGGACGCTGGACGCCTATGCGGCCTACTACGGCAAGTGGCACTCGGTGTGGGAGAAGCAGGCCCTGCTGCGGGCCGATGCGGTGGTCGGTGATCCCGATCTGCGGGCGGCGTTCACGGCACTGATCGACCCGGTGCGCTATCCGGCGGGCGGCGTCGGCGACGACGAGGTGCACGAGATCCGGCGGATCAAGGGCCGGGTCGACGCCGAGCGGCTGCCGCGCGGCGCCGATCCGGCCACCCACCTGAAGCTGGGGCGCGGAGGTCTGGCCGACATCGAGTGGACGGTGCAGCTGCTGCAGCTCCGCCACGCGCACGAGGTCGAGGGACTGCGCACCACCAGCACGCTCGACGCACTGGCCGCGGCCCGGTCGGCCGGCCTGGTCGGCCAGCGCGACGGCGCCCTGCTCGACGAGGCGTGGCGGATCGTCAGCCGGATCCGCAATGCCGTCACGCTCGTGCGCGGCCGGGCCTCCGACCAGCTGCCCCAGGCGGCGCGCGAGCGTCGTGCCGTCGCCTCGATCCTGGGCTACCCGCCCGGGTCCTCCGACGAGCTCGTCAACGACTACCTGCGCGCCACCCGCCTCGCCCACGGCGTCGTCGACACCGTCTTCTGGCAGTGAGCGGGCTGCGACTGCGCACCCATCAGCGGCGTGCGCTCGAGGCGCTCGACGCCGCGTGGGCGACGGAGCGGACCCGCTCGTGGGTGGTGCTCCCGCCGGGCGCCGGCAAGACCCTCGTCGGGCTGGAGACCGCGCGGCGGCTCCTGTCCGACGGCAGGGTCGCGAAGGTCGTGGTGCTCGGCCCGAACACCGCCATCAGCGGCCAGTGGGTCGACCAGGCCGCCGTCGCGGGGGTCGACGCCGGCGACGACCGGGGGCTGGCCCGGCCACTCACGTCGCTGACCTACCAGTCCCTGGCCGTGTTCGACGCGGACCGCGAGGTGAGCGAGGAGGGCCGGGAGGAGCAGCTGCTGGCCCGGCTCCACGACAACGGCCGCGCGCTGGTCGAGCGGTTGCGCGACGTCGGGCCGCTGCTGCTCGTCCTCGACGAGTGCCACCACCTGCTCGAGGTCTGGGGCCGGCTGCTCGCCGAGGTCCTCGACGAGCTCCCGGATGCCCGCGTCCTCGGGCTGACCGCCACCCCGCCGGACGCGCTGACCAGCGATGAGGCGGAGCTCGTCGGGGAGCTGTTCGGCACACCGGTCTTCGAGACCTCGATCCCCGCCGTCGTGCGCGAGGGCGACCTCGCACCGTTCGCGGAGCTCGTCTGGCTCACCGAGCCCACGGCGGCCGAGAAGGAGTGGCTGGCCGAGTCGGCCCTCCGCTTCACCGAGCTCGTCACGGCGCTGACCGATCCATCCTTCGGCTCGGTGCCGTTCTTGACCTGGGCCGACCGGCGCTTCGTCGAGCGTCCCGGGGACGCACCGAGCTGGGCGGGCCTCGCCACGGCGGAGCCCGACCTGGCCGCCGCTGCGCTGCGCCTGCACCACGCCGGCCTCCTCGCGCTGCCTCCTGGTGGCGTGATGACCGAGGAGCATCGGCGTGACCCCACCGCTGACGACTGGGTCCGGCTGCTCGACGACTGGACGACCGGGGCGCTGCTGCGCTCGGAGGACCCCGCCGACAAGCCGGTGCTCGACGGGCTCCGGCGGGCCCTGCCCTCCGTCGGGCATGTGCTGACCCGTCGCGGGATCCGCCCCGGGCGGTCCCCGGTCGACCGGGTGCTCGCCCGGTCGGAGGCCAAGACGAGCGCCACCGCCGAGATCGTCCGCCTGGAGCATCTCGCCCTCGGCGACCGGTTACGCCTCCTGGTGCTGTGCGACCACGAGCACGCGACGGCGACTCTGCCCGCGGACCTCGACGGCGTCCTCTCGGAGCAGGCGGGGTCGGCGTACGCCGCGCTCGGTGCCGTGCTCCCCGAGGCGCCCGACGCCCTGCTCGTGACCGGGGCGACCGTGGCGGGCGCTCCCCGCACGCTGGCCGCCCTGGTCGACCACATCGCCGCGAGCGAGCCCGACCTCGCTGCCGCGCTCACCGTCGAGGACGGGCCCGTCGCCTCGCTGCTGGTCGGACCGTGGTCGAGCCGCCGCTGGACCCGTCACGTGACCCGCTTCTTCGAGGCCGGCGGCTGCCATGTCCTCGTCGGGACCCGTGGCCTGCTCGGCGAGGGCTGGGACGCGCGCCGGGTGACCGGCGTCGTCGACCTGACCACCGTCACCACCACGACCGCCGTCGTCCAGACCCGCGGGCGGGCGCTCCGCATCGACCCGTCCGACCCGGAGAAGGTGGCGATCAACTGGTCGCTGGTCTGCGTGGCCGAGCACCACCCGCGCGGCGACAACGACTGGCTGCGCCTGGTCCGCAAGCACTCAGGTTTCTTCGGGGTCGACGAGGACGGCACGGTGGTCGACGGCGTCGGCCACATCGACCCGGCCTTCTCGCCCTACGCACCGCCGCCCGCCGCGGACTTCGACCGCCTCAACGCCAGGATGGCGGTGCGGGCCGAGGACCGCGACGGGATCCGCGAGCGCTGGCAGGTCGGGACGCCGTACGACGACCTGGCCGGTCGTACCCTGCGCATCCGGCCGGAGCGGGCCGACGCGCTCGGGACGACGCCCGGCCCGCCGGCCGTGGTGGTCCGCGAGCAGGCCCTGGAGGTGCGCGCGGCGACGCGACCCGGCTTCTGGGCCAGGTTCGGGGCGGGCGCCGGGGTGCCGGTGGGCTGGGCGGCGGCCGTCGCCGCGGTCCCGCTGGGGGTCGTCTCCACGTGGACCGTGCTCGCCGGCGCCCTCACCGTCCCCGCCGCGTACGCCGGCCGCGCCGTCTCCCGCCGCGACGCCGGCCGACGCCTGCTCGACGAGGCGCGTCGTGCGCCGTCGATCGCCCAGATGGCGTCGGCGGTGGCCGACGCGCTGCACGCCGCCGGGTCGACAGGCGCCGGGGCGGACCGCGTCGGCGTGGAGGTCGAGCCGGACGGCGAGTACCGGGTGCACCTCGCAGGTGCCACCGAGCCCGAGTCGGCGCTGTTCGCGACGTCGCTCGAGGAGGTGCTCGCGCCGCTCTCCTCACCGCGCTACGTGGTGCCCCGCTGGGTGGTCAGCGACCGGGCACGGGGCTGGCGGGAGCTGGCCCGCATCGGCTCGCGCAAGCAGGTGCCGGCCGACGGCGTGGTCTGGCACGCGGTCCCGACCACCCTGGGCACCCGCGCCGAGAACGCCCGCCGGTTCGCCGACGCCTGGGACCACTGGGTGGGCGGCGGCCCGGCCCTGTACACGGGGTCGCCCGAGGGAGCCGGTGTGCTGGCCGCGCAGCGCGGCTCCGACCCGTTCGACGTCACGACCGTGATCCGTCGGCACTGGTCGTGAGCGGCGCGATCAGGCCGGCGGGGGAGCGGTGCTGGCCCGGACGACCAGCTCGGTGGGGAGCCGGACGTGACGCTCGACCTCCTGCTGGCCGGACAGCAGGGCTAGGAGCACGCGTAGGGCGGTCGTCCCCATCTCCTGGAGCGGCTGCGCGACGGTGGAGAGCGGGGGAGTGCTGCTCATCGCGTCCGGGACGTTGTCGTAGCCGATGACGGACAGGTCCTCGGGCACCCGCAGGCCCATCTGCTCCGCGACCCGGAGCACCCGGATGGCGGAGATGTCGTTGGCCGCGAAGATGGCGGTCGGCCGCCGGTCGGCCGGCAGGCTGAGGAGCTCGCGGGCGGGCGCCTCGGCGAGCTCCGGGTCGTAGCCCGCGACCTTCATGAACTCGGCTTCCGGGGTGAGCCCCCGGGCGGCGAACGCGGCGCGGAAGCCCTCCTCGCGCAGCTGGGCGGACCGCAGGTCCGGGCGGCCGCCGAGGAACGCGATCCGCTGGTGGCCGAGGGAGAACAGGTGCTCCGCGGCCACCCGGGCGCCGTGGATGTTGTCCGAGTCGACCGTCGCCGGCCCCTCCGGGCCGGTGTGCGGGTCGACGGCGACGACGGGGATGCCGGCCTGGTCGTTGATCACCATCGTGGGCGTCACGACGATCGCACCGTCGATGAGCGTCCGGCCCAGTCGCGACAGCGAGCGCCGCTCCCAGCCCGAGCGCAGGTGCGTGTCGGTGCTGCCGGCGTGCGCGAGCAGCTCGTAGCCGGTGCCGGCCAGCCCGTAGGAGATGCCCTTGAGCAGTTCGGCCGAGTAGGGCTCGAACTCGGCGACGAGGACGCCGATCACGCCTGTGCGCTTGCGTCGCAGGCTGCTGGCGATCAGCGACGACTCGTAGCCGAGGTCGTCGATCACGGCCAGCACCCGTTCGCTGGTGGCCTCCGCGACGCCGTAGCGTCCGTTGATCACCTTGGAGACCGTCGCGACGGAGACGCCGGCCTCGCGGGCCACGTCGACGATGGTCGCTCGGCCCTCGCGGGCCGGCTGGTCGGGTGCGGTCACGGCGCTGACGTTAGCCCATCGGCGGCGCTGTGACCGAAGCCACGAAAACGTTATCGATAACGATTGACATCGGTCCGGCGCTCTGGGAGTCTCGGGCCTCGACGTGCTGTGCGTCACAACCTGTTCCGAGACGAATAAAGGGGTCGACATGGCGAGGAAGACACGAGGCGCAGCGGCGCTGGCCGCACTGTGCGCCGGCGTGCTGCTCACCACCGCCGCATGTGGCGGAAGCGACTCGAGCAACGACGGGGGCTCGAGCGGCGGCAAGACCACGGTCACGTGGTGGCACAACTCCAACGAGACCGACAAGGTCACCGGCGGTGGCAAGGCTTACTACGAGCAGGTCGCCGCGGACTACGAGAAGGCCCACCCGGACGTTGACATCAAGATCAGCGCCATGGCCCACGAGGACATGCTCACCAAGCTCGACGCTGCGATGCAGAGCGGTGACATGCCGGACATCTACATGGAGCGTGGCGGCGGCGAGCTGGTCTCCCACGTCGAGGCCGGCATCACGAAGGACATCTCCGACGACGCTGCCGACGTGATCTCCAATCTCGGCGCCTCGGTCGCCGGCTGGCAGGTCGACGGCAAGACCTACGGTCTGCCGTTCTCCATGGGCGTCGTCGGCTTCTGGTACAACAAGGACCTCTTCGCCCAGGCCGGCATCACCGCCGCGCCGACCACCCTCGACGAGTGGCTGACCGACGTCGACAAGCTCAAAGCCGCCGACATCGTCCCGGTCTCGGTCGGCGTCAAGGACAAGTGGCCAGCCGGTCACTGGTGGTACTACACGGTGCTGCGCTCCTGCTCCCAGGACACGCTCCAGTCCGCCGTGAAGTCGCTCGACTTCTCGGACCCGTGCTTCGTCAAGGGCGGCGAGGTCCTCAAGCAGATCGTCGACGCCAAGCCGTTCAACCAGGGCTTCCTGTCCACCCCCGGCCAGACGGGCACCAACGGCGCCTCGTCGCTGCTTGCCACCGGCAAGGCAGCCATGGAGCTGGCCGGTCACTGGGAGCCCGGTGTGATGGCCGGTCTCGTCAAGGACGGCACCGGCCTCAGCGGCGACAAGCTCGGCTGGTTCCCGTTCCCGGCGGTCGACGGTGGTGCGGGTGACCCCGGCGCCCAGCTCGGCGGCGGCGACGCCTGGGCCGTCTCCAAGGACGCGCCCGAGGCGGCGGTCGACTTCGTGAAGTACCTCCTCTCCGACGAGGTCCAGACCGGATTCGCAGCGAAGAACATGGGTCTGCCGACCAACCCGGCCGCCGGCAGTGCCGTCAAGGACCCGGCCATGGCCCAGCTCCTCCAGGTGCGCGACTCCGCGCCGTTCATCCAGCTCTACTTCGACACCGCCTTCGGCACGAACGTCGGCAACGCGATGAACGACGCGATCGTCAACCTCTTCGCCGGCCAGGCCACCCCGCAGCAGGTGGTCGACGCCACGCAGAAGGCCGCTGACCAGGAGTAGTGACGGAAGAAGTGACGGAAACCGCTACCGCGGTGTCCGGACACGACGCCCCGGTCGCCCGGCGTGCGCAGGCACGCCGGGCGCCCGGTCGTCCGGAGCGGCCGGCCGGCCGCTCGGACGCGTGGCGGAAGCGTCTGGAGATCGCGCTGTTCATCACGCCCGCGCTGGTCCTGATCGCGCTGTTCATCGCGTGGCCGGTCTTCTACGCGGTGCGATTCTCGGTCTACAAGTGGAAGGGCTTCGGGCCGCTGGCCGACTTCGTCGGCCTCGACAACTACAGACTCGTCCTGCAGGACCCCGACTTCCTCCACGCGGTCGGCCACAACTTCACGATCGTCGCCGGCTCGATCATCGTGCAGCTGCCGCTGGGCCTCGGCATCGCGCTGCTGCTCAACCGCAAGATGTGGGGCCAGGGCATCCTGCGCACGATCATCTTCGTGCCCTACGTCCTCGCCGAGGTCGTCGCCGGCGTGGTCTGGTACCAGCTGCTCCAGCCGCAATACGGCATGGTCGACGCCATCCTCGGCAAGGTCGGCCTGACGCCGCCCGAGCAGGGCTGGCTGGGCACCCCCGAGTACGCGCTGTGGACCGTCCTGGCGGTGCTGACCTGGAAGTACCTCGGCCTCGCCGTGATCCTCTTCCTCGCCGGCCTGCAGAGCGTCCCGGAGGAGCTCTACGAGTCCGCCCAGCTCGACGGCGCCAGCTGGTGGCAGGTGCAGCGCAAGATCACGATCCCGCTGCTCGGCCCCACGATCCGCACCTGGTGCTTCCTGTCGATGATCGGCTCGCTGCAGCTCTTCGACATGGTCTGGATCCTCACCGGCGGCGGCCCCGCCGGAGCCACGACCACCATGGCGACGTACCTCATCAACCAGGGCACCAAGAGCCACAACTACGGCATCGCCGGAGCCGCCTCGGTGATCCTCTTCGTGATCGCCTTCGTGATGGCGATCCTCTACCAGATCTTCATCCTGCGCCGTGACACGCAGGACGAGTCGCGCAAGGCCAGGAAGAAGGTCAAGGCATGAGCGACGCCTCTCTCGGTGCGCCCAAGCGGCGCGGACGCGGAAGCACGTTCGGCGGGGGAAGCCCGCTGGTCTACCTGATCGCGCTGATCGTCGTCGCGATCACCGTCGGCCCGGTCATCTACGGCGCCATGGGCGGCTTCCGGACCAACGCCCAGCTGGCCGACAAGCCCGCCGGGCTGCCCGACCCGTGGGTGTTCGGCAACTACAAGCACGTGCTGACCACGTCGTCGTTCTGGCGCTACGCCCTGAACTCGACGGTCATCGCGGCGATCACCACCGCCGTCACCGTGCTCTTCGGGGTGATGGCGGCCTACCCGCTGGCGCGCTACGAGTTCAAGGGCCGCGAGCCGCTGTTCCTGGTGTTCGTGCTGGGGCTGCTGTTCCCGGCCGCCGTCGCCATCATCCCGCTGTTCATCATCGTCACCCGCGACCTGAGCCTGGGGAACTCGTGGTGGGGCGTCGCCCTGCCCCAGGCGGCCTTCGCGCTGCCGATGACGGTGGTCATCCTGCGGCCGTTCCTCATGGCGCTGCCCAAGGAGCTGGAGGAGGCCGCGATGATCGACGGCTCCTCGCGCGTCGGCCTGTTCTGGCGGATCATCCTGCCGCTCACGACGCCGGGCCTGATCACCGTCGGCGTGCTCGCCTTCGTCGGCTCGTGGAACGCCTACCTGCTGCCGCTGCTGCTGCTGCAGGACGACATGCGGACCCTGCCGCTCGGCGTCGCGGACTTCTCCACCGAGCACTCCTCCGACACCGCCGGCGTGCTCGCGTTCACCACCATCGCGATGATCCCCGCTCTGATCCTCTTCCTCGCGCTGCAGCGCCGCATCGTCAGCGGTCTGCAGGGTGCGGTCAAGGGCTGAGCCCCAGTATTTCGAGAAGAGAGTCGCACACGTGACCGGATCCCTGCCTGCCCCTCCTCGCGTCTCGGAGAGGGTGCGCGACCTCCACGCGCGCATGTCGCTCGAGGAGAAGCTGGCGCAGATCGTCGGCTACTGGCTCGACCACGGCGGTGAGGTCGTGGCGCCCATGGCCGGCGAGATGAACAACTCGCGCGAGGGCACCCAGCTCTCCGAGATCACCGAGCACGGCATCGGGCACTATGCCCGCGTCTACGGCACCCGACCGGTCGACCCGGCCGAGCGCGCGGCGTGGCTGTGGGCCGAGCAGCGTCGACTCGTGACCGAGACGCGGCTGGGCATCCCGGCCCTCGTGCACGAGGAGTGCCTCACCGGCCTCGCGGCCTGGCAGGCCGCGACCTTCCCGACGCCGTTGGCCTGGGGCGCGACGTTCGACCCCACCCTCGTCGAGGAGATGGCCGAGCTGATCGGCTCGGACATGCACGCCCTCGGCATCCACCAGGGCCTGGCGCCCGTGCTCGACGTCATCCGCGACGCGCGCTGGGGACGCACCGAGGAGGCGATCGGCGAGGACCCCTACCTGGTCGGCACCATCGGGACGTCGTACGTCAAGGGCCTGCAGGCCGCCGGCGTCCACGCGACGCTCAAGCACTTCGTCGCCTACTCGGGCTCGCGAGCGGGCCGCAACCACGCCCCCGTGTCGGCGGGGCCGCGCGAGGTCGCCGACGTCTTCCTGCCGCCGTTCGAGATGGCCATCCTCGACGGCGGCGCGCGCTCGGTGATGGCGGCCTACAACGACGTCGACGGCGTCCCCCAGCACGCCTCCGACGAGCACCTCACCGGGCTGCTCCGGGAGAAGTGGGGCTTCGACGGCGTCGTGGTCGCCGACTACTTCGGCGTCGCCTTCCTCGCGGTCATGCAGGCCGTCGCGGCCGACCGCGGCCACGCCGCGGCGCTCGCCCTCCGGGCCGGCGTCGACGTCGAGCTGCCGAGCGGCGACGCCTACCTCGAGCCGCTCGCCGAGCTGATCCGCTCCGGTGAGGTCGAGGAGGCGCTCGTCGACCGGGCCGTGCTGCGCGCGCTGTCGCAGAAGGAGGAGCTCGGCCTGCTCGACCCCGACTTCGCGGAGCGGCTCGGCGAGCCGCCGGCGGTGATCGACCTCGACTCGCCGCGGCATCGCGAGATCGCTCGCCGGCTCGCGACCGAGTCGGTCGTGCTCCTCGCCAACGACGGCGTGCTGCCGCTGCGCACCGGTGGCGGTGTGCCGGCGCGGGTCGCGGTGATCGGTCCCAACGCCGACCGTTCCGAGGCGCTGATGGGCTGCTACTCCTTCGCCAACCACGTCCTCGCCCACCAGCCGGACGTCCCGCTCGGCTTCGAGGTGCCGACCGTCGCGGAGGCGCTGCGCAGTCGGCTGCCGGAGACCGAGCTCACGGTCGTCGAGGGCTGCGCCGTCGAGGGCGACGACCGCAGCGGCTTCCCGGCCGCCGTCTCCGCCGCCGAGGGCACCGACGTGGCGATCCTCGTGATGGGCGACCAGGCCGGCCTCTTCGGCCGGGGCACCGTGGGCGAGGGCAACGACGCGGACTCGCTCGAGCTGCCCGGCGTGCAGCGCGAGCTCGTGGAGGCGGTCGTCGCCACGGGTACGCCGGTCGTGCTGTTGCTCGTCACCGGCCGGCCGTACGCCGCCGGCTGGGCCCTGGACGGGTCCGGCTCCAACGCGGGGCTGCCCGCCGCCGTACTGCAGGCGTTCTTCCCGGGCGAGGAGGGTGGCGCGGCGCTGGCCGACGTCCTGACCGGGGCGGTCAACCCGTCCGGCCGCCTGCCGGTGAGCCTGCCCCGCGGTGCCGGCGCCCAGCCGTACACCTACCTGCAGCCGCTGCTCGGCGGTCCCTCCGAGGTGACCTCGACCGACCCGACGCCGGTGCGGCCGTTCGGCTTCGGCCTGTCCTACACCTCCTTCGCCTACAGCCAGCTGACGGCGGATGCGGAGGCGCCGACCGACGGCTCGTTCGACGTCAGTGTCCGGGTGAGCAACGTCGGCCCCGTGGCGGGCACCGACGTGGTCCAGCTCTACGCCCGCGACCTGGTCGCCTCGGTCGTGCGCCCGGTGTCGCAGCTGCTGGCCTACCAGCGGGTGACGCTCGGCCCGGGGGAGTCGGCGGTGGTGTGCTTCAGCGTCCCCACCACGCGGCTCGCCTTCGCCGACCGTGCCCTCGACCGCGTGGTGGAGCCGGGCGACGTCGAGGTCTGGGTCGCCGCGTCCGCCGGCGAGAAGGTCGCCACGGCCGTCGCCGAGGGCATCGCCGACAGCGCCGCGGCAGCCGACGCGGCGGCGGCGCCGGTCACCGGCTCGCGGGTCGACCGCGCGGTGGTCCGGCTGACCGGCGAGGTGCACCGGGTGACCGCGGCCGACCGCCGCCAGGCAAGTGCCGAGGTCGTGCCCGGCTGAGACCTGTCCCAGGGTGTCGGCCACAAGGTCGCGATGACCTTCTGGCAGCAGCGGGGCGGGGTCGATCGGGCGGTGTCGGCCCCGTCTGGGATGCTGTCTCCTCGCACCGGTGGGGGACGAGCGAGCGGGGAGACGATGAGCGAGATCGCCGGCGAGCTGGCGCGCGTCAAGGGCGCCTTCGCCCAGCCGACGCTGACGCTGCTGCACCAGCGCCAGGCGCCCGTCGTCATCAGCGTCTTCCGGGCGGCGTTCGGCCGCAACAACCGGCCGATCCCGACCGCGCGCCTGCACACGCAGGTGGAGGAGCACCTCGCCGAGATCCGGCTGGCCGGGGAGTCGGAGGTGCCCCACGGCACCGGCAAGGAGCTGTGCCAGCGCTGGATGCGCGGTCAGTGGCTGGTCCGCTCGCTCGATGAGCGCGACCAGGAGGTCTACTCGCTCACCTCCCACGCCCAGCAGGCGCTCGAGCTGGTCAAGAACCTCTCCCGCGACCGGGCGACCCTCAGCGAGCACCGGATCGCCACGATCCTCGGCACCGTCCGCCGCTTCAACTCCGAGGCGAACCCCGACCGCGGTGCCCGGGTGACGATCCTCAACGCCGAGATCGCGCGGCTGCAGGCCGAGCGCGACCGCCTGGTCGACGGGGCCGAGATGGTGAGCGCCACCGACGACTACATGGCCGAGGGCTTCACCGAGCTCCTCTCCCTGATCTCGGCGCTGCCGGCCGACTTCGCCCGCGTCGAGGAGCGGTTCGCGCAGATCCGCGGCGAGATCCTCGGGGCGTTCCGCGCCGAGGACCGCCCGGCCGGACAGGTCATCGACGAATACCTCGCCCGGGCCGACGCGCTGATGACCTCCACCCAGGAGGGGCGCGCCTTCGAGGGCGCCTTCGCGCTGCTGCGGGACGACGCGCTCGTCACCCGGCTGCGCGAGGACCTGACCGCGCTCCTCGAGCACCCGGTCTCCGACCGGATCCTCGGCGAGGCCGACCGCGCCGAGCTCCGCGGGACGGTCAAGCTGGTCCGTGACGGGCTCGACCGGGTGCTCGCGCAGCGCTCGAAGGTGACCGCGACGCTGAAGGACTACATCGTCTCCCACGACGCCGCCCGCGACCGCGAGCTGGCGCAGACCCTGCGCGAGGTCGAGTCGGAGCTGATGTCGTGGGTGGCGCGGACCGGCCCTCGCGCCAGCCACGACGTGCCGCTCCTCCCGCCCCGCGCGTCGGTCGAGCACCTGCGGGAGCGGTTCTACGACCCCGCCGACGACGTCCTCCCCGAGCGGATCGCCGTGGCCGACGGCTCGGAGTCGCCCGGGCTCGCGCTCGCTGACCTCATCGCGCAGGGCGGCCCGCAGCTGCCCTCGTTGCGCCAGCGGTTGGAGGCGGCGCTGGCCAGCACCGACCCGGCCTCGTCGCTCGGCGAGCTCTTCGAGACCCTCGAGCCGTCGCTGCGCCGCCCCGTGGAGATCTTCGGGCTGCTGCACCTCGCGGCCGACCGCGGCTGGGACGTCGAGGACGACGTCGAGGCCTACGCCGCGCTGAGACCCGACGGCAGTCGTCGTACTTTCGACGTCCCGCGACTGCCGCTGCCCGACCACGACCCTGCCCCTGCCCGCGACACCGACCTGGAGAAGAGCCGATGACCCTCGACGACGACAGCGCGGTCGACTGGGCGCAGGAGTCGGTGTCCGTGGAGGCGATGGGTGACTTCGAGGCCGACCTGGCCGACGGCTCGTCGGTCTCGCTGTGGGAGGGCGACGAGGGCGGGCTCGACTTCGCTCAGCGCCGTTGCCTCGTGATGCTGCTCAAGCAGCGCTTCATCAGCGCGCGCACGCACCCGCGCGACTGGCAGGTCCTGGTCGAGCACACGCGCGTCATCGAGTCACGGCTCAACGACCTCTTCCTCGAGCTCGCCGTCGACCACGGCCGCGAGGTCGCCTGGAAGCGGCAGGCGAAGGGGGAGGCCGGCGACCGGTTCCCGACGCTGCTCTACGACGCCGCGTGGAGCCGCGAGGAGACCATCCTGCTCGTCCACCTGCGCGACCGCCTGCGCGCGGGCGCGGCGGCCGGCGACGGCCGGGTCCTGGTCGACCGCGACGACCTGGTCGACCACGTCGCGACCTTCCGCCCGCCCCACGCCACCGACGAAGCCGGTGACGAGAAGCGCGCGCGCAACGCCATCACCTCCCTGGCCAAGGCGGGCCTGCTCATCCCCGGCTCGCACGAGGACCGCTTCGAGGTCAGCGAGGCGGTCGAGCCGCTGCTGCCGCTCGAGCTGCTCACCGAGCTGCTCGAGGCGCTGCGCCGGGCCAACGGGAGCGAGGCCGAGGACCGGGCCGACGAGGTCGACGCCGAGCTCTTCGACGAGCAGGAGACCGAGCAGTGACGACCGACGCCCTCGACGCCACGGCCGGACTCGGCGGACTCGGCGGACTCGGTGGCGTCAACGTCGACCCCGACTTCGACGAGGGCACCGCCAACGAGGGCCTCTTCGACCGGGCGAGCGTCGCCACGCCGGCCGACGACACCGTGCAGTGGCGGGCCGAGCTCCTCCAGCTCGTCAACTGGGGTGGCTTCGTCGGGCTCACCCGGGTGCCGCTGCACGGCGACTCCACGATGATCTCGGGCGCCTCGGGGGTCGGGAAGTCGACGATCCTCGACGCCTACACCGCACTGATGATGCCGTCGGACACCAAGTTCAACGGCGCCTCCAACGACGCCGTGGCCGGTCGCGCGCGCAGCGCCGGCCAGCGCAACCTGCTCTCCTACCTGCGCGGCGCCGTCGACGTCATCGACGACCCACGCACCGGCCGCCCGGTCGAGAAGCTCCTGCGCGGCAGGGGCGCCGACACCTGGGGCGCCGTGGCGATGACCTTCGTCAACGACCAGGGCCGCCGCTTCACCGCCCTGCGGACCTACTACGTCCCGCGCCGCGCCACCCGCTCCGGCGAGGTGCAGATGCAGCTCGCCTCGCTCGAGGGCGCCCTGTCGCTGGAGTCGCTCGAGGTCGCCGTCGCCGAGCGCTTCCACGCCAACACCCTCAAGAAGCTCTTCCCCGGCATCCGCGTGCACAAGACGTACGCCGAGTTCGCCGCCGTCCTTCACGCGCGGCTCGGCATCGGCGCCAACGGCGACGGGTCCAAGGCGCTGCGGCTGCTCGCCCGCATCCAGGCCGGCAACCAGGTGCGCAGCGTCGACGAGCTCTACAAGGAGATGGTGCTCGAGCGGCCCTCGACCTACGCCGCCGCCGACCGCGCCATCGAGCACTTCGACGACCTCGACTCGGCCTACTCGGCCATGCGGACCGAGGAGCAGAAGCTGCAGCTCCTCGAGCCGATCACCGGGCTGCACGAGCGGAGGGTGGCCGCGGAGGCGCGCTCGGCCGAGCTCGACGCCTACGGCGTGACCCTCGCCGGTGACACCCCGCTGCGGCTGTGGCTGCTCAAGACCCACCAGCGCCTGCTCGAGGCGGCCGGCGCGCGCAACCGGACGGGCCGGGCCGCCACCGCCGAGGCGCTGACCGCCGCGACGGCCGCAGAGGCAGCGCTCCAGCGTGATCTCGAGGTGGCGAAGGCGGCCCACCGCGACGCCGGTGGTTCCACGCTGCAGTCGCTCGCGGCGACGCTCGAGCAGGAGCAGATCGCCCGCGCGGCCCGGGTCGCGCGGCGCGCCGAGCTGCAGGAGCGGCTGCTGCCGATCCTCGACGTGACCGACCCCGAGGGCGGTTGGGACGCGTCGGGCCTGGAGTCGGCGGACGAGTTCGCGCTCCTCCAGGCGTCGGCGCGCGAATGGCTGGCCGGCCACGAGGCCCGGCAGCGCGAGCTGACGTCGGCGCGTGACGTGACCGTCGGCCGGCGCTACCCGCTGCAGGAGCGCCGCAGCGAGCTCACCCGGGAGCGCGCGTCGCTGGAGAGCCGGGCCGGCCGGGTGCCGGTCGCGCTCCACGAGCTGCGCGCGGAGCTCGCGCGGGCCAGCGGCCTCGACGCCGAGGAGCTGCCGTTCGTGGCCGAGCTCGTCGACGTCAAGCCCGAGGAGTCGCGCTGGCGGACGGCCGTCGAGACGGTCCTCGGCGGCTCCGCCCGGGTCATGCTGGTCCCGCTGGACCGGCTCGAGGAGTTCTCCCGACGCATCGACGGGGTCCGCCTGCGCGGCCGGATCACCTTCGAGGGTGTCGAGCTCGACCTGCCCGCCCCCGGCCCCGCCGATCCGGACCGCGTCGCCGGCAAGCTGCTCTTCAAGGAGTCGCGCTTCTCCGGCTGGGTGCAGACCCACGTCGCCGAGCCGGCCCGCAACGCCCTCTGCGTGTCCACGCCCGACGAGCTCGTCGGGCCGGGGCTGCGGGTGACCGAGGCGGGCCAGACCCGCAACGGGCGGCGCGGCTCGCACGGGCGCAACGACCAGCGCAGCATCATCGGCTTCTCCAACGAGGAGGCCATCGGCGAGATCGACACCGAGCTGGCCGGCCTCGAGCAGAAGCTGACCACGCTCGATGCCGACATCGCTGATCTCGACGCCGAGCTCTCCGTCCTGGGCCGGCGCCGGGCGTCGTACGACGCCGTCGCGGTCGCCCGCTTCGACGACCTCGACGTCGCCGGCAGCGACCGGCGGATCGCCGAGATCGAGGCACGGCGGACCGAGCTCCTCTCCGCCGACGACCAGCTGGCCGTGCTCGAGCGCCAGATCGTCGAGCTGGAGACCCGGCTGGAGGACGCCCGCAAGCTGCGCTTCGGCCTGGAGCAGGAGCAGAAGCGGCTCGCGGACGAGCATGCCGAGCTGGTCGACTCCGAGGACATCGTCAACGACCGGGTCGAGGAGATGGAGGGCAGCGGACGCGTCGTCCTCACGGCCGAGCACGAGGCGAGCCTCGCGGCCGAGCTCGCGGCCGCGACGGCGCCGGACGACCCGGACGACCTCGACCGGTTCCACGCCAACTCGCAGCGGCTGGACGAACGCCTGCGGCAGGCGGTCACCGACGCGCAGGCCGAGCTGCGGCGCGTCGACGACGATCTCACGACGATCTTCCGGGCCTACAAGCTCCGGTGGGACTCGCCGAACCTGGGCGCCACGGTCGAGAGCTACCCCGACTTCGCCCGCATCCTCGGCGAGATCCGCGCGACCGGTCTGGCCGAGCGGCGCAGCGAGTGGCGCCGCCGCCTCACCGAGTGGAGCGGCCAGGACCTCGTCCCGTTGCTCGGGGCGATGGCGGCGAGCATCGAGGAGATCGAGGACCGGCTCGAGCCGATCAACGCGATCCTGCGCCGGCTCGAGTTCGGCGCCGCGGGCGACCGGCTGCGCATCCGGCTGCGGCGGCTCGCCCCGGCCCATGTCCAGGTCTTCATGAAGGATCTGCGCACGCTGTCCGCGGGCACCACGCAAGAGCTCGACGAGGCGGGCATGGAGGCACGCTTCACGCAGCTGAGCCGCTTCATGCAGCAGCTGCGCCGGCCGGAGCACGCGCTCGACGGGCTCAGCGACCGCGACCGGCTGCTCGACGTACGCCGCCACGTGGAGATCAGCGCCGAGCGCTACGACCACCTCTCCGGCGAGCTGCGCGCGACCTACCGGACCCTCGGCGAGAAGTCGGGCGGCGAGTCGCAGGAGCTGGTCGCCTTCATCGTCGGCTCGGCGCTGCGGTTCCGGCTCGGCGACGAGATGCGGTCGCGCCCGCGGTTCGCCCCGGTCTTCCTCGACGAGGGCTTCGTCAAGGCCGACTCGGAGTTCGCCGGGCGGGCGGTGCGGGCGTGGAGGGGCCTCGGCTTCCAGCTCATCATCGGCGTCCCGCTCGACAAGGTGACCGGCCTGGAGCCGCACATGGACGAGCTCCTCGCGATCACCAAGAACCCGACGACGCACCAGTCCTGGATCACGCCGATCAGCGACGCCGTCTCCTAGCCCCGAGATGCGGAAGGCCGGCGAGGATCGCGTGTGCGATCCTCGCCGGCCTGTCCGACCGAGCGACTTGTCAGTAGTCGCTGGTGCGGCGCTCCTCCGAGGTCTGCGTCCCGTCGGCGTGCGTGCGTGTCGCGACGGTCCGCATGTTGCGCGAACGGTTCCACGTGATCGCGGTCAGCACGATCACGACCGCCCCGACGGCGGCGAGGATCCAGCCGACCATCTGCAGGTCGACGCCCTGCACGTCAGCGTTGACCGCCAACGCGAGGATGAGCCCCACGGCGAGCAGGAACGCACCAAGTCCGTAACCCATCAGATGACTCCTTCGTGTCCAGGTCGCTGGTGGGCGACGGCTACCGGTGCCCGAGCGAGGGAGGAGTCAAACGATCGGGGCGTCAGCCCGCGACCCGGCGGGTGTCATCGGGGAGTCGCACCGTGCGGCCGGCAGCGTCCAGGTGTGCCAGCAGCGGCAGCGCCACGCGGCGACTGGTCCCGAGCGCCTGGCGGCCGGCGCTGGTCGTGAACGGCTGGGGGAGCCGGGCCAGCAGCTCGAGGGCGCGGGTCGGCGCGTCGGGGAGCAGCACCACGCCGGGGGCGAGGCGGAGCAGGTGCCCGTCCCGGTGGAGGACGCCCACCGCGCCGGCGTCGAGCCCGAGCGACTGGAGCTCGTCGGCCGTCGGAGCGTCGAAGGGCCGGTCCGACAGCCGAACGCGCAGGGCGTCCAGCGCAGCTGCCAGCGCGGGCGGCAGGTCGGCGTCGCACGAGCGGATCCGGCCGCCGTCGGAGGAGAGGGGTGCCTCGACGAGGGCGTCGACGATGGCGGGGTCGGGCAGCCCGAGCTCGTGCGCGACGGCGGCCGGCGTCACGCCGACGACCCCTGCGCTCTCGACGAGCGTGGTCAGCGCCGACCGCAGCTCGCCTGCCCGCGCCGGCCCGACGAGCCAGTCGCCGACGGCGACGGTGCCGTCCGGCACGGGGAGGAGCGGCGCGCCGATCCGGCGCAGCACGCTGCGTCGCACCACGCCGCGCAGGGCGAGCTCGCCGGCCGGTGTACCGTCCCTGGCCGCGAGCGCCTCCGCGCGGGCGGTGGCGGCGCCGCGCCGACCCAGCGCAGGCGGCTGCGGGTCGAGGACGATCACACCCCACAGGGTGCGGCTGCCCGGGTCGCGCAGGATCGCGCGGTCCCCGACGCGCAGCGCGAGGGCCGAGTCGAGGACCAGCCGGTGGAAGTCCTTGCCGAGCGGGCGCGTGTGCACGGCCACCTGGGCCGATCCGAGGTGCAGCAGCGGTCGCTCGGGGACCCGCCCCTCGCCGGAGACGGTCACGTCGACCGTCCTCGTGGGCAGGAAGGCGCCGGGGGTGAGCAGCGCCTCGCCGCGCTGGATGCCCTCGGGCGCGTGCCCGCCGAGGTCCAGCGCGACCCGCGCGACCCCGGTCATCCGGACGCGGGTCCGGCCGAGTGCCTCGAGCCCGCGCACCCGCGCGAGCGACCCGTCGAGCAGCGCGAGGCTGTCGCCGACCGCGACGGTCCCGGCGGGAAGCGTGCCGGTGACGACGGTGCCCGAGCCGCGGATGTGGAAGCGGCGGTCCACCCAGAGCCGCACGTCCGCCGCCGGGTCGGGCGTCGGCAGCCCGGCCAGCACGTCGGCGAGCGTGGTGCGCAGCTCGTCGAGCCCGGCACCGGTCCGGCCGCTGACGGCGACGGCGGGGGCGCCGGCCAGGCCGGTCCGGTCGACCTCGGCGCGGGCCCGGGCCAGCGCGGGAGCAGGGTCGGCGAGGTCGGACCGGGTCACGACCACGACGCCGTGTCGCACGCCGAGGGCGTCCAGCGCGGCCAGGTGCTCCGCGGCCTGCGGCATCCACGGGTCGTCGGCGGCGACCACGAGCATCGCGACGGGCACCGGCCCGACGCCGGCGAGCGTGGTGGCGAGGAACCGCTGATGCCCGGGCACGTCGACGAAGGCCACCTCGCCGACGCCGTCGAGCTCGGTCCAGGCATAGCCCAGCTCGATCGACAGGCCGCGGCGACGCTCCTCATCGAGCCGGTCCGGGTCGGCGCCGGTGAGGGCGCGGACCAGCGTCGACTTGCCGTGGTCGACGTGCCCGGCGGTGGCGACGACGTGCATCAGCCGCCGGTCCGCTCGGCGGCGACGGACCCGGCCACCCGGCGTACGACGTCGGCGAGCTCGTCGTCACCGTCGGCCGGGACGGCGAGCAGGTCGAGGAGCAGCCGCCCGTCGGCGACGCGGCCGACGACCGGCGGCTCGGCGTGACGCAGCGGCTCGGCCAGGTCGGTGGGCAGCGCCACCGCGGCGCTCGGCAGCGTGACGCCCGGCGCCCCGCCGCCACCGACGCGGCCGTCGGAGTGGACGGCAGCGGCGAGGTCGGGGCCGATCGCGAGGGCGAGCCGGCGCGCCCGCGCCAGCAGCTCCTCGGGCGGGGTGTCCAACGCGACCGCCACGGGAGCGGGTGGTCCCGACAAGGTGGCCTCGAGAGCCGCCAGGGTGAGCTTGTCGACGCGCAGTGCGCGGGCGAGCGGGTGCCGACGGAGCCGTTCGACCAGCTCGACGTCGCCCAGCAGGAGGCCGGCCTGCGGCCCCCCGAGCAGCTTGTCGCCCGAGGCGGTCACCAGCGTCGCGCCGTCGCGCAGCACGGTCGTGGCGTCCGGCTCGTCCGGCAACCGGGGGTGCGGCGCCAGCAGCCCTGAGCCGATGTCGACGACGAGCGGGACACCGCGAGCACGGCACAGGTCGGCGACCGCGTCGACCGGGACGGACGACGTGAAGCCTTCGACACGGAAGTTCGACGGGTGGACCTTCAGCACGAAGGCGGTGTCGTCGTCGACGGCTGCCTCGTAGTCGGCGAGGTGCACCCGGTTGGTCGCGCCCACCTCGTGCAGCGTCGCGCCGACCGACTCGAGCAGCTCGGGGATGCGGAAGCCGTCGCCGATCTCGACCAGCTCGCCGCGGGCGACGACGATGCGGCGACCGGCCGCGAGCGCGCAGGCGACGAGCGCGAGAGCGGCGGCGCCGTTGTTGACCACGTGCACGCCGCCCGCGTCGGGGACCCGCGCGGCGAGCGCGGCCAGTGCGACCGTCCCGCGCCGGCCCCGCCGTCCGGTGGCCAGGTCGAGCTCCACGTCGGTCGCCCCGGCCGCGACGGTCACCGCGTCGACCGCGGCCGAGGAGAGTGGAGCGCGGCCGAGGTTGGTGTGCACGACGACCCCCGTCGCGTTGATCACGCGACGCATCGACGTCGCGATGGTGGGGAGCGTCTCGACGACGTACGCCGCCACGTGCTCGGGCGCGAGCCGCCCGGCGCGGCACTCCTGGAGCGCCTCGGCCACCGCGGCCTTCACGCGCTCGCGGCCCAGCCGCTCGGCGGCGACCGCGACGGCGGGGTCGGCCAGCACGGCGTCGGTGCGCGGCGTACGACGGCGGGGGTCGTCCTCCACGCTGCCTCCTGCGACTCGGTGTCAAGACGGAACCTACGACAGAACGTAGGGCCCGGGTGGAGGGGGATCGACCCTGGCTCGCTTGTACGGTTCGACGGTGGCCTCCGAGGAACTGCTGACCTGCGTCCGTGCCGCCGCGAGAGGATGTACCGCCGCCGTCACCGGCCAGCCCGCCGGCTCGCCCGCGGCGGCCTTCGCCGATCTGTCCCGCGCGTGCGAGGAGCTCGGGATCGACGAGTGGGACATCTACGGCGGCGGTGGAGCGGTCGCCCGACTCGAGAGCGAGCTGGCCGAGCGCTTCGGCGTCGAGGCGGCGGCCTTCTTCCCGAGCGGGGTGATGGCGCAGCAGGCCGCGCTGAGGGTGCACTGCGACGGCGCGGGGAGCCGCCGGGTCGCACTGCCCGACCTGAGCCACGTCCTCGTGCACGAGGAGGACGGCCCGCGCATCCTGCACGACCTGGAGGTCTCGTTCCTGACGCGTGGCTTCGAGGTCGCGACGGCCGCACACCTCGAGAGGGTGCCCGGCCGGCTGGGAGCCGTCCTGGTGGAGCTGCCGCTGCGGGAGGCGGGCTGCCTGCTGCCGACGTGGGACCAGCTGGCCGAGCTGTCCGCCGCCTGTCGTGCCCGCGGCGTGGCTCTGCACGTCGACGGCGCCCGGATCTGGGAGGCGCAGCCCTGGCTCGAGCACTCCTTCGCCGACATCGCGGGCCTGACCGACTCCGTCTACGTCTCGTTCTACAAAGGGCTCGCCGGGCTCGCGGGCGCGGCGCTGCTGGGCTCGGCGGACGTCGTCGCGGAGGCCCGGCTGTGGCGACGCCGGCTGGGCGGGACCGTGTACCGGTCCACAGCTGAGGCCGTCTCCGCGCTCGTCGGGCTGCGCGAGCGGCTGCCGCTCGTCCCGGAGACCGTCACCTGGGCGCGCGCCTTCGCCGCCGCGCTGCCGGCCGGGCTCGCCGTGCAGCCCGCGGTCCCGCAGACAAACCAGTTCCTGCTCTTCGCCGCCGGCGACGCGGACGCCGTCAACGAGCGCACCGCGGCGGTGGTCGACGAACGGCGGATCGGGCTGCCGGCCTGGCTCCCGGCGCAGGAGCCCGGCCGCATCCGCACCGAGATCGTGGTCACGCCCGCAGCGCTCACGCTCGACCCGGTTGCCATGGCCGCGCTGGTCGGCGGAGTCGTGGGGGTCTCTTCGTCAGCGCCGTGAAGGAGATCCGCGCCGAGAACGGGAACAGCGTGCCAGCCACGCAGACAGGGAGCCGCTCCGCGGATGATCAGACGTCGTTCGCCCGCTGCGTCCCGACAGTGGGCCGGCCCGCCCTGGTCCGACCCGGCGAGCTAGCGTGGCGAGATGACGTCGGTCGTACGGACCCTGTACTGGGGAGCTCTCGCCGGTGCCGTCGGCACGACCGCACTGAACGCGGCGACCTACCTCGACATGGCGGTCCGCCGACGGCCGGCCAGCAGCACACCGCAACAGACGGTGGAACGGGCCGCAAAGCTCATCGGCGCCCGGCTTCCCCGCGAGGAGCAGCGGAGGGAGGCGGTGGAGTCCGGTCTCGGATCGCTGCTCGGTGCCACTGCCGGGGTCGGCACCGGCCTCGCGCTCGGCGCCGTCCGCGGCTTGACCGGGCACCCGCGGAGCGGCCTCGGCACGGCCGGCCTCGCGTGGCTGCTGGCCATGGTGGCGGGCAATGGCCCGATGACCGTCCTCGGGGTCACCGACCCGCGCACGTGGAGGTCGGTCGACTGGGCGGCCGACGTCGTCCCGCACCTCGCGTACGCCGGCGCGGCGGCCGCGACCATGGCCGCGCTGGAACGCCCCTGACGGGCGCGCTACCTGTCGATCACGCGCAGGTACCGGGCGGTCATCAGGTCCTGGAACAGCCGGGTGAGCACACCGCCGGCCCGGGCGAGCAGGGTCGCGGGGCGGGAGAAGACCTCGACGGTGAAGTGGACCCGGCCGCCGCCGTCCTGGTGCACCAGGAACAGCTCCTCGCCGCTCTCCGGGTGCCCCGGCAGGGACCCGTAGGCGAACCCCTGCCTGTCCGGCTCGTCGATGACGTAGACCACGCGGCACGGGATGCGGACGGCCAGCGGCCCGAGCCCCAGGCGCATCACTACGACGGCTCCTGGCTCGGCCCGAAGCGAGGACGCGGCGACTCGGAGCCCCGCGCGCTCGTGCACCTGCCAGGTCATCAATCGGTCCGCGGCGGTCGTCAGGTCCGCGGCGTCGAGGATCCGGGTCCGGGTGAGGTGCCGGTAGCCCGGCGGTAGCGCACCCGTCGTCGCACCGACCTCCGGGTAGGTGAGGTCGGCGGCGCGGAGGGCCGCTGCGGTGGCGGCCGGCAACGAAGTGCCCACGGAGCCATTCTGCAGGCAGCCGCCGCGGAAGACCCATGGCGGAGGCGGACAGGAATCGAACCTGCCTGACCCGGATGCCGGGCCACAACGGTTTTGAGGACCGCGCCCGTCACCAGACGAGGTACGCCTCCGCGACACACCTTAGGCGGTTGATCGGCTCCCTCTGTTTCCGGCGTCCCTGCCGTGGTTACATAGCCGAGGTGAACGCGTTCCTGGGCTGGCCGGCCATACGCCAGGCGACCGGACGCGACCGTCTCGGACGGGGCGCGGCGGCGATGTCGAAGCGCAGCGAGACGCTGGAGCCGCGCACCGTGAAGGCCGACAAGGTCGTCGACTCGGTCTGCCCCTACTGCGCCGTCGGCTGCGCCCAGAAGGTCTTCGTCAAGGACGGCAAGGTCGCCCAGATCGAGGGCAATCCGGCCAGCCCGATCTCACGCGGCCGGCTCTGCCCGAAGGGCAGCGCCAGCAAGCAGCTGGTGACGAGCCCCAGCCGGGTGACGAAGGTCCGCTACCGCCGGCCCTACGCGACCGAGTGGGAGGACCTCGACCTCGACACGGCGGTCGACATGATCGCCGACCGCGTCATCAAGACCCGCAAGCAGTTCTGGGAGTGGGAGGCGGACGGCAACCGCACCCGGCGCACGATGGGCATCGCCAGCCTCGGAGGAGCGACCCTCGACAACGAGGAGAACTACCTCATGAAGAAGCTCTACACGGCGATGGGCGCGATCCAGATCGAGAACCAGGCCCGCATTTGACACTCCTCCACGGTTCCCGGTCTGGGGACCTCGTTCGGCCGTGGTGGGGCCACCACCTTCCTGCAGGACCTCGCGAACGCTGACTGCATCCTCATCGAGGGATCGAACATGGCCGAGGCCCACCCGGTGGGCTTCCAGTGGGTCATGGAGGCGAAGCGGCGCGGCGCGACGATCATCCACGTCGACCCGCGCTTCACGCGGACCTCGGCGGTCTCGGACGTCCACGTGCCGATCCGGGCGGGCTCCGACATCGCCTGGCTGGGTGCGCTGGTCAACTACGTGCTGAGCAACGACCTCGACTTCCGCGAGTACGTCGTGGCCTACACCAACGCGGCGAACATCATCGAGGGGCGCTTCCAGGACACCGAGGACCTGGACGGCCTGTTCTCCGGCTTCGACCCCGAGACCGGCCACTACGACCCGACGTCCTGGGCCTACCAACCCGACTCGGCCCAGCAGGTCGAGGACGACGCCGAGCGCGACCGCGCCTATGGCGACACGCCGGGCAGCCAGGAGTCCCACCAGTCCGCGCGCTCGGAGAGCCACGGCTCCGGCGGCGCGCCGGTGCGCTGGAAGGGCCGGCGCGACGAGACCCTGCAGGACCCGAGCTGCGTCTTCCAGATCCTCAAGCGCCACTTCGCCCGCTACACCCCGGAGATGGTGCAGGAGGTCTGCGGAATCGGGCCCGAGCAGTTCCAGCGGGTCGCCGAGGCGCTGACCCGCAACAGCGGTCGCGATCGCACGACGGCCTTCTGCTACGCGGTGGGCTGGACCCATCACAGCACGGGTGCGCAGATGATCCGGACCGCCTCGATCCTCCAGCTCCTGCTCGGCAACATCGGCCGTCCCGGCGGCGGCATCATGGCCCTGCGCGGTCACGCGAGCATCCAGGGCTCCACCGACATCCCCACGCTGTTCAACATCCTGCCCGGCTACCTGCCCATGCCGACCGCCAGCCAGCACCAGTCGCTCGACGAGTGGGTGCGCGACGACGAGGGCAAGGCCGGCTTCTGGGGCAACGTGCGGTCGTACGCCGTCAGCCTGCTCAAGTCCTACTGGGGCGACGCTGCCACGCCGGAGAACGACTTCTGCTTCGACTACCTGCCCCGGATCACCGGCGACCACTCGACGTACACGACGGTCAAGTCGATGATCGAGGGCAGCTGCAAGGGCTACTTCGTGGTGGGGGAGAACCCGACCGTGGGGTCCAGCAACGGCAAGATGCAGCGGCTCGGCCTGGCCAACCTGGACTGGCTGGTCGTGCGCGACCTGCAGATGATCGAGACCGCGACCTTCTGGAAGGACAGTCCGGAGATCGAGACCGGTGAGCTCGTCACCGAGGAGATCGGCACCGAGGTGTTCTTCCTGCCGGCCGCGACCCATGTGGAGAAGTCGGGCTCGTTCACCCAGACCCAGCGCATGCTGCAGTGGCGGGACAAGGCCGTCGACCCGCCGGGTGACGCGCGCAGCGAGCTGCAGTTCTACTACGACCTCGGCCAGCGGATCCGCCGCAAGCTGGCCGGCTCGACCGACGAGATGGACCGGCCGCTGCTCGACCTGGCCTGGGACTACCCGACCGACGACGAGGGCGACCCCGAGGGCGAGGCCGTGCTCAAGGAGATCAACGGCACCGGACCGGACGGCGCGGCGCTGGCGTCGTACACCGAGCTGAAGGACGACGGCTCGACCGCCTGCGGCTGCTGGATCTACTGCGGCGTCTATGCGGACGAGGTCAACCTGGCCCGCCGGCGCAAGCCGCACTGGGACCAGGACTGGGTGGCCTCCGAGTGGGGCTGGGTGTGGCCGGCCAACAGGCGCCAGCTCTACAACCGCGCCTCGGCGGCCCCCGACGGCTCGCCGTGGAGCGAGCGCAAGGCCTACATCCAGTGGGACGCGGACGCCGACGACGGCAAGGGGAAGTGGGTCGGCCCCGACGTGCCCGACTTCATCGCGGACCGCGCCCCGGACTACGTGCCGCCCGAGGGGGCCAAGGGGCCGGACGCGATCGGCGGGCAGGACCCGTTCATCATGCAGACCGACGGGAAGGGGTGGCTGTTCGCGCCGCTGGGAGTGGCCGACGGCCCGATGCCGGCGCACTACGAGCCGCCCGAGTCCCCCGTGCGCAACCCGCTCTACGGGCAGCAGAACAACCCCTCGCGCCGCAAGGTCGACCACCCGGCCAACCCGATCAACCCGAGCTTCAGCGAGATCTTCCCCTACGTGTTCACGACCTATCGGCTGACCGAGCACCACACGGCCGGGGGCATGAGCCGGACGCTTCCCTACCTCACCGAGCTGCAGCCCGAGCCGTTCTGCGAGGTCTCGCCGCGGCTGGCCGCCGAGCGTGGCCTGACCCACGGCGACTGGGTCACGATCGTCACCGCCCGCGCCGCGATCGAGGCGAAGGTGCTCGTCACCGATCGGATGCGCTCGCTGCGGCTCGGCGACCGGTTCGTCGAGCAGGTGGGGCTGCCCTACCACTGGGGCGGCAACGGCCTCACCACCGGCGACTCGCCCAACGACCTGGTCAACCTGACGCTGGATCCCAACGTCTACATCCAGGACAAGGTGGGCACCTGTGACATCCGACCGGGTCGGCGACCGCGCGGTCCGGAGCTGACGGCCTACGTCGAGGCGTACCGGCGCCGGGCCGGGGTCGACATGGCGCATCCCGAGGACGGAGGAGCGGACGGATGAGCATCTTCTCCGAGCGGTCGCTGTGGGGTCGGCTCGACGATGTCCAGCACGACGCCGGCTACGACGAGGACCACCCGCCGCGGATGGGCTTCTTCACCGACACCTCGGTCTGCATCGGCTGCAAGGCATGCGAGGTCGCCTGCAAGGAGTGGAACGACGTCCCCGACGACGGCTACCTGCTGACGGGCATGTCCTACGACAACACCCAGGCGCTCGGCGCGAGCACCTGGCGGCACGTCGCCTTCGTCGAGAAGTCCGGCGCGGGCGCGGCGCCGGCGGTCGACCTCGGCATGCCGTCCTTCGACCTGCCGGGCGCCCACCCGCACGGGGAGGACCAGGCCACCGAGTCCGGTGACGGTGCGCTGCGCTGGCTGATGTCGTCGGACGTGTGCAAGCACTGCACCCATGCCGGCTGCCTCGACGTCTGCCCGACCGGCGCCCTGTTCCGCACCGAGTTCGGAACGGTCGTCGTGCAGCCGGACGTCTGCAACGGCTGCGGCTACTGCGTCAGCGCGTGCCCGTACGGCGTCATCGACCTGCGCAAGGACGACGGCCGCGCGTTCAAGTGCACGCTCTGCTACGACCGGCTCAAGGAGGGCCAGACGCCGGCCTGTGCCCAGGCCTGCCCCACGGAGTCGATCCAGTTCGGCGAGCTCTCGGAGCTGCGCGAGCGGGCCGATCGCCGCCTGGAGGAGCTGCACGAGAAGGGCGTGGACGTCGCCCGGCTCTACGGCCGTGACCCGGAGGACGGCGTCGGCGGCGACGGCGCGTTCTTCCTGCTCCTCGACGAGCCGGAGGTCTACGGCCTGCCGCCGGACCCGGTCGTGCCGACCCGCGACATCGGCTCGGTGTGGAAGCACGTCGGCATCGCCGCCGCGACGCTGTTCGGCGTCGGCGTGGCCTCCTTCGTCGGACGGAGGAAGTAGCCCGTGCGCGAGCAGTCGATGGTGCCGGAGCCGGAGTTCGAGTCCTACTACGGCCGGCAGATCCTCAAGACGCCGACGTGGAAGACCCCCGACGTGCCGCTGTACCTCTTCCTGGGCGGGCTGGCCGGCGCCTCGGCCGTCCTCGCCGAGGGCGCGGCGCTGTCCGGTCGCCCGCAGCTCGAGCGGGTCGCCCGGCTGGCGGCGGCCGGCGGTGCTACCGCCGGGACGGTCGCGCTGGTCCACGACCTCGGCCGGCCCGAGCGGTTCCTCAACATGCTGCGCGTCTTCAAGCCGACCTCGCCGCTGTCGGTCGGCTCCTTCATCCTGGCGCCGTTCGCCAGCTTCGCCGGCGCCGCCGCCGCGTCGCAGGTGACCGGGGTGCTGCCCCGTCTGGGCCGGCTCGCCGGCGTCGGAGCGGCCGCGTTCGGCCCGCCGCTGGCCACCTACACCGCCGCGCTGGTCGCCAACACCGCGATCCCGGCCTGGCACGAGGCACACCGCGAGCTGCCCTTCGTCTTCGCGGGCTCGGGCGCCCAGGCGGCCGGCGGGCTGGCGATGATGCTCGTCCCGCTCGACCAGGCCGCGCCGGCCCGTCGGATGGCGCTCGTCGGGGCTGCTCTCGAGCTCGTCGCCTCCGAGCGGATCACGAAGAAGGGCCTGGTCGCCGAGCCGTACCGGATCGGACGGCCCGGCCGGCTGATGCGGTTCGCCCGCAACGCGAGCGTCGTGGCGTCCGGGGCGACGGCGCTGGCCGGCGGCCGGTCCAGGGTGCTCTCGGCGGTGGCCGGGGCGACGTACCTCGCCTCGTCGGTGACCACCCGCTTCGGGGTCTTCGAGGCCGGACTGGCCTCGGCGAAGGACCCGAAGTACGTCGTCGTGCCGCAGAAGGAGCGGCTGGCCCGCAAGGAGACCGGCGGCGCTGCCGCTCACACGGAGGGTCAGCCCGCCGGGTAGTTCGCCTCCTGCAGGAGACGCGCCAGGTGCGCCGCGTTGGTGGCGACCGTCTGCGTGGTGCTCTCCGTCTTCTCGGGCGTGGGGGAGACGTCCTGGTAGTCGGTCGCCTGCATCGCCTCGCCCACCCAGTAGGTGACCCCGTTGGCGGGGATGGTGAAGCCGACGTCGTTGAGCGCCTGGAAGCACTCGGCCGACACGTGGTGCGCGCCGTCCTCGTTCCCGACGACGGCGACGACCGCGACCTTGCCGAAGGTGAGCATGCGGCCCTCGTCGTCGGTCTCGGACAGCTCGGCGTCGAGGCGCTCGAGCACCATCTTGGCGACCGACGAGGGCTGCCCCATCCAGATCGGGGTGGCGAGCACGAGGATGTCCGCGGCGAGCATCTTCTCCCGGATCTGCGGCCACTCGTCGCCGTCGCCCTCGTCGGTGGTCACGCCGAAGCGGACGTCGTGGTCGACCACGCGCACCACCTCTCCGCGCACTCCCTGCTGCTCCAGCGCCCTCAGCACCTGGGTGCCGAGCAGCGAGGAGCTCGAGTCGGACGGGGACGGCTTGAGCGTGCAGACGAGGACGAGGGCGCGCAGGTCGGTCATGGCTCCCTGGTGCCCTTCGGCGCCGGTGGCATGCTGACCGGGTGACCACCGCACCCCCGTCGCAGCGCCTCACCCAGTTCGCCGCCGGCGGCGGTTGTGCCTGCAAGGTGCCGCCCGGCGAGCTCGAACGGGTGCTGTCCGGCCTGACCGCTCCGCCTTCCGGCGACCTCATCGTCGGCGCTGAGAACGGCGACGACGCGGCGGTCGTTCGGATCTCCGAGGATCGGGCGGTCGTCCTGACGACCGACTTCTTCACCCCCGTCGTCGACGACCCCTACGACTGGGGCCGGATCGCCGCGGCCAACGCGCTCAGCGACGTCTACGCCATGGGCGGCGAGCCGCTGGTGGCCGTCAACCTGCTGTCGTGGCCGCGCGACCGGATCCCGTTCGACCTGGCCGCGGAGGTGCTGCGCGGCGGCGCCGACCTCGCCGCGTCCGCCGGCTGCCACCTCGCCGGCGGTCACAGCATCGACGACCCCGAGCCGAAGTACGGGCTGGCCGTCACCGGCACCGCCGACCCGCGGAGGCTGCTGCGCAACGACGCGGGCGTCGCCGGGGTGCCGCTGACGCTGACCAAGCCGCTCGGCCTCGGCGTGCTCAACAACCGACACAAGGCCACCGGTGAGGTCTTCCCCGAGGCGATCGAGACGATGACGACGCTCAACCGCGACGCCTCCCGCGCGGCGCTGGCGGCCGGGGTCGTCTGCGCGACCGACGTCACCGGCTTCGGGCTGCTCGGCCACCTCTTCAAGCTGGCCCGGGCGAGCGGGGTGTCGGCGGTCGTGGACGCCGCGGCGGTCCCGTTCCTCGCGGCCGCCCGGTCGTCGTACGCCGACGGGTTCGTGCCCGGCGGGAGCCGGCGCAACCTCGAGTGGGTGCGGCCGCACGTCGCCTCGTCGGTCTCCGAGGACGAGCTGCTGCTCCTCGCCGACGCGCAGACGTCCGGCGGCCTGCTGGTCGCGGGGGAGATCCCGGGGCATCCGGTGATCGGCGAGCTGGTGCCGCGAGGGGACGCCGTGGTCGTCGTCCGCTGACACGCTGATCGGGCCCCGGGTCATGCCGACCGCGGTCGCGGGGCACTGGGTGCTGTCATCACAGGACTGCCACGGGAGGAACAGCATGAAGGGGAAGCTGGCTGTGCTCGCCGGCGTCGGCGTGGGCTACGTGCTCGGGACGCGGGCCGGCCGAGGGCGCTACGAACAGATCCGCGAGGGGGCCCAGCGGGTCTGGCAGGACCCGCGCGTGGCGGAGAAGCGGCACCAGGCCGCGACCGTCGCCAAGGACCAGGCGACCGCGGCCAAGGACGTCGTGGCGGACAAGGTGAACGAGAAGGTGCACAAGTCCGACGGGCCGCACAGCGTGTCCGCCGACGACCTGCCCGACGCGCCGAGCTACCCGGTCTGAGGTGGCGTCGCGGGGTCGTTACCCGCTCGCCGTCGGCATCGCGCTGCTCGGGCTCGGCCCCTACGTCGTCCTGTCGACCGCGCTCGTCCCGGTCCGGCACGCCGTGGCGAGCTCGATCGGGACCAGTCAGGAGACGCTCGGCCTGGCGACCGGGCTCGGCAGCGCGGCGTACGCCGTGGGCGCGGTGCTCACCGCCCAGCTGGCGCTGCTCGTGGTGCAGCGTCGGCTCTTCGTCACGGCGGAGTCGGTCTTCGTGGCGGCGTCGCTCGCCGCGGCCCTGGCGCCGAGCGGCACGGTGCTCGTCCCCGCGCTCGTCCTGCAGGGCCTCGCGGCGGGAGCGATGCTCGTCAGCTCGCTGCCGCCGCTCATCACCCGGTTCGGCGCCGGCCGCGTCGCGCTGAGCGCTGCCATCGTCAACGTCGGCATCTTCGGGGCGAGCACGTTCGGCCCGATCGTGGGCGGGCTGGTCGCCGGGGGCGAACACTGGCGCTGGCTGTTCGCCGGCGCAACGGTGCTGGCCGCGGCGGGGCTGGTCGTCGCGGCCGTCGGCTACGAGCGCTGGGATCCCCTCGAGCCTGAGGCTCGAGTCGACGGGCCGGCGCTCGGGCTGGTCGTCGTCACGACCGTGACCGGGTTCATCGCCGCCTCCCTGGTGAGTGGCCACGGCATCGGCGCGCGGCCGGTGATCGTGCTGGCGGTCGTCGCCCTGGCGGCGCTGGTCCTGCTCCTGGTGTGGGAGATGCGCCGCCCCGACCCGCTGATCCCCGTCTCGGCGCTCAGCACCCAGCTGCCGGTCACCGGCATCCTCGTGGCGATGGCCGGCGGTGCGGTCGTCGTCACGGCGACCGACCTCGTGCAGACCCGGCTCAGCACGGTGGAGGGCCGTTCGGCCGCCGACGTCGCCGCCACGTTCTGGCCGATGCCGGTCGGTGCGCTGGTGGGAGCGGTCGCGTTCTGGGCGCTGTTCCGCACCCGGTTCGTCCCGGTGCTGGTCGACGTCGGTCTGGTCGCCCTCGGTCTCGGCTGCCTGCTGGCCACCGGCGACGCGACCTGGGCGGCGCTCCTGCTGCTCGGGCTGGGCGCCGCGTCCACGGTCTCCCCGGGGCTCTTCCTCACCGGTCTCGGGCTGCGCTCGGACCAGCTCGGCCGCGGGTTCGCACTCGTCCAGCTGCTCCGGTCGATCGCGACGTACGCCGTCGGCCCGGTCGCCCTCGCGCTGGTCACGCGCTCCTCGGACCAGGCCGGCGCGGTCCGCACCGGACTGCTCGTGATGGCCGTGGTGGCGGGCGCGGCCCTGGTCGTGGCGATCCTGCTCCCCGCGCTCTCGGGGGCGCGGCTCCGGGCGCCGGACCTGGAGGCGTGGCTGGACGGGGACCAGGGGCTGCCCTCGCCGGCCACCGCCGTCCACCTGCGGCCGTCGACGGACGACGAGGACGCGGAGCCGCTGGTGCCGGTGCGGCTCCGGCGCGGGCGCTCGCGCTGACCGCCGACCCCGGACCTAGGGTTCAGCCGTGACCAGCAGCACCCGAGCGACCGACGCCCTCAAGGTCGCCCCCGTCGTCGGAGCGCTGGGGATCGTCTTCGGTGACATCGGCACCAGCCCGATCTACACCCTGCAGACCGTCTTCAACCCCGACGACCCGCACCCGGTGCCGGTCAGCGTCGACAACCTCTACGGCGTCGTGTCGCTGATCTTCTGGTCGGTCACGCTGGTCATCACCGTCACCTACGTGGGGCTGGTGCTCCGGGTCGACAACCACGGCGAGGGCGGGATCATGGCCCTGATCACCCTGCTGCGGCAGTGGGCGGCGAGGTCGAAGGCGCGGGTGCTGCTCGTGCTCGCCGCGCTCGGCATCTTCGGCGCGTCGCTGTTCCTCGGCGACAGCATGATCACGCCTGCGATCTCGGTGCTCTCGGCGGTGGAGGGCGTCAAGACGGTCGACGCGTCGTTCGGGGAGTGGGTCGTCCCCGTCACGGCGGTCATCATCGTCGTCCTGTTCCTGGTGCAGCGCTTCGGTACCGCGGCCGTGGGCCGCGCCTTCGGGCCGGTGATGATCCTCTGGTTCACGACGGTCGGCGGCCTGGGTGCGCGAGGGATCGCTCGCGAGCCGGGCATCCTGCGGGCGCTCTCGCCGACGTACGCCGTCGGCTTCCTGGCCGGACACTTCCACCTGGCCTTCTTCGCCCTGGCCGCGGTGGTGCTGTCGGTGACCGGCGCCGAGGCGCTGTACGCCGACATGGGCCACTTCGGCCGCAAGCCGATCTCGATCGCCTGGCTGTTCGTCGTCTACCCCGCCTGCACGCTGAGCTACTTCGGGCAGGGCGCGCTGATCCTGCACGACACGGGCAACCTCTCCGCGCCCTTCTTCCTGCTCGCGCCGGACTGGGCGCGGATCCTGCTGGTGGTCCTGGCGACCGCGGCGACGGTGATCGCCGCCCAGTCGGTGATCACGGGCGCGTTCTCCGTCGCGTCCCAGGCCGGCCAGCTCGGCTACCTGCCGCGGCTGCGGATCCTGCACACGTCCACCGACACCCAGGGTCAGATCTACGTTCCGTTCATCAACTGGCTGCTGCTCGTCGCGGTGCTGACGCTGGTCTTCGCGTTCCGATCCTCGGCCGCGCTGGCCTACGCGTACGGCATGGCGGTGACCGGGACGATCACGATCGTCACGGTCCTCTTCGGCTACATCGCCTACCGCACGTGGCGGATGCCGAAGCCGGTCCTCGTCGCGATCGTGGCGGTGCTGCTGACCCTCGACGTGCTGTTCTTCGCCGCCAACATGACCAAGCTCGTCCACGGCGCCTGGCTGCCGATCGTGATCGCCCTGAGCGCCTTCACGCTGATGACCACCTGGCAGCGCGGTCGCGAGCTGGTGACCGCGCGCCGCGCGGCGATGGAGGGGTCGCTCACGGACTTCGTCGCCAAGCTGGGCCGGCACCCCGACACGGTGCACATCGTCGACAGCACGGCGATCTTCCTCAACCGCGGCGGGGAGACGCCGCTGGCGCTGCGAGCCAACGTCGAGCACAACCACGTGCGGCACCGCCACGTGGTGATCGTCGAGATCGTCACCGAGTCGGTGCCCCGGGTCGCGCCCGAGGACCGGGCCGAGGTCAACGACCTCGGGCACGCCGACGACGGCATCTTCCACGTCACGCTGCGGTTCGGGTACACCGAGACGCCCGACGTACCCGCAGCGCTGGCGACGCTGACCTCGGACCAGACCGAGGGCGAGATCGACCTCGAGGAGGCGACGTACTTCCTCTCCAAGATCGACCTGGTCGCCGGCACGAACCGCGACATGCCGGCCTGGCGCAAGCGGCTCTTCCTGGCCACCTCGCACATCACCGCCGACGCGGCCGACCACTTCCTGCTGCCGCGGGCACGCACGGTGCTGATGGGCGCGCACGTCGAGGTCTGAGCGGGAGTCGACCAACCCACCAGTTCTTCGTCTGACCTCCGCTGATCGGACGCGACCGACCGGCCCCACCGCATGGTCACCGCGATTGCGGGCACCGCTCCCGGTAGCGGCCGAGACAGCCGGCAACCGGTCGCAGGGGTGTGCCATGGTCGCCAACACCGACGTGAGGACCGCGCGCTCGGAGGGCTGGCCCCCACGACTGGGCGGTACGGCGCCCCGCCTGGTCCTCGGCAGCGCGCTGATGCTCTTCCTGGAGCTCGCCCTGATCCGCTGGCTCGGCGCCAACATCGTGCATCTGTCCTACTTCACGAACTTCGTGCTGCTGGGGTCCTTCCTCGGCGTCGGGCTCGGCTTCCTGATCTCGCGGCGCAGCTGGTCGGTGCTGCCCTGGACACCGGTGCTGCTCGCCGTGCTCGTCGTGGTCGTGCGGCTGGTGCCGGTGTCGGTCGACCGGAGCAACGCCGACGTCATCTACTTCACGGCCCTGCACACGACCGGACCGCCGGCCTGGCTGGTCCTGCCGATCGTGTTCGTGCTCAGCGCGGCGATCCTGGCCGGGCCGGGGGAGGCGGTCGGGCGGTGCTTCGCGGACCTGCCGTCGCTCACCGCGTACCGCTGGGACCTGGTCGGGTCGCTGATCGGCATCTCCCTCTTCGCGCTGCTCTCGTTCGCCTGGGCGCCGTCCTACGTCTGGGGCACCCTGGCCACGCTGGCGTTCCTGGCGCTGCTCCGCGGGCGCGCCCGCCTGATCGCAGCCGCGGCCGGCGTCGTGATGATCGGCGCGCTCGTCATGGAGTCGGTCGCGCCGGGGATCTCGTGGTCGCCGTACTACAAGATCTCCACGCGCGAGGTGCACGACGCGGACTTCGGGACGCGCACCTACATCTCGGTCAACGGGGTCCCGCACCAGTCGATGTCCTCCGCGGAGTGGAAGCTCACGCGGGCGTCGGCGATCTACGGCGCGCCCTACGAGCGCCGGGGCGACGCGCCGCTGCGCGACGTGCTCGTCGTCGGCGCCGGGTCGGGCAGCGACGTCGCGATCGCGCTCTCGAAGGGCGCCCAGCACGTCGATGCCGTCGACATCGACCCGCGGATCGTCCAGATCGGGGTGGAGGGCAACCCGGACCGGGCCTACCAGGACCCCCGCGTCACCCGGCACATCAACGACGGCCGGGCCTTCCTGGTCGGGACCGACAAGAAGTACGACCTGATCCTCTTCGCGCTGCCGGACTCCCTGTCGCTGGTCAGCGGCGGCTCGCAGATCCGGCTCGAGTCGTTCCTCTTCACCAGGGAGGCGCTCCAGCTGGCCCGCGACCACCTGAGCCAGGACGGCGTCTTCGCGATGTACAACTACTACCGCCAGCCCTGGCTGATCGACCGCCTCGGCGGCACCGCGGCGGAGGCGTTCGGCCACCCGCCGTGCATCGACCTCTTCGGAGGCGCGACGGCCGTCATCAGCGCGGCCAGGTCGGCGGAGAACCAGCAGTGCGGTCCCGAGAACCACGCGCTGGGGGCGTCGTACGTCAGGCCCGCCCGCGACGACCGGCCGTTCCTCTACTACCGCGGCGGCATGATCCCGATGCTCTACGTCTGGGCGCTGAGCGGGATCCTGCTCGTCTCCCTGATCTCGGTGAGGGCGCTCGGCGGCCCGTTCCGCTCGATGCGCCCTTACGCCGACCTGTTCTTCATGGGCGCCGCGTTCCTGCTGCTCGAGACCAAGAACATCGCGACGTTCGCGCTGCTCTTCGGCACCACCTGGCTGGTCAACGCGCTGGTGTTCGGCGGTGTGCTGGTGATCGTGCTGGCCGCCGTCGAGACGACCCGGCGACTACCGACCCCACCGCTGCCGGTCGTCTTCGCGCTCATCGCGGTCGCGCTGGCGATCGCGTACGTCGTCAAGCCGGAGTGGCTGCTCGGCTTCGCGTTCTGGGCGCGGCTGGTCCTGGCGACGCTGCTGGCGTTCCTGCCGATCTTCCTGGCCAACATCGCCTTCGCGAAGCGCTTCGCGGAGTCCGCCGACTCCCAGGCCGCCTTCGGCATCAACCTGGTCGGTGCGATCGTCGGCGGCTGCCTGGAGTACGCCGCCCTGCTCACCGGCTACCGCAACCTGCTCATCGTCGTGGCCGTCCTCTACCTGGCCGCGTTCCTGCTCAAGCCGCGCGCGAACGCGCGGGTCTAGTCGACACCCGTCACACTGGGCCGGTGATGAGTCTGCGGGTCGTCTGGACGGTCCTCGGCGGCGTGCCCGGCACCTACCGCGCGGCGCGGGAGGTCGCGGGGCGTCGCGTCGCGGTCGGCGTGCTCGCGGCGTCGGGGTGGTCGCTGCTCGTCGCGCTGGTCAACACCGGCGCCCGCCCCCGGCTGCGCAACGCGGTGCGCCACTTCACGTGGTCGGCCTGGCTCGCGGCCCGCTACGGCGAGGCGGTGGCGCGCGCCGTCACCGAGGAGCACGAGCTGCACTCCCTCGACCTGCGCGACAGCGAGGCCGACGACCGCAACAACCGGGCCGGGCGGCGCTACGGGACGGTCCACCGCGACGAGATCCTGCAGCGGCGGGCACCGTCGGCGATCTGGCGGCTGGCGGGCGTCGGCCGGAGACGGTGGTACTCCGGGCGGCTCTGGTCGGTCCGCGACGGGGCGGTCGTCGCGGGGAGCCGCGGCACGGGTCGGCGTACGCGCTGAACGGGTCGGGTACCGGCTCCTCCCGACCCGGAAGGAGACACACATGCCCGGCAAGCAGGAGCTCCCCTCGACGCTCGAGCGTTCGTCGAAGAAGGCACAGCGGACGTGGATCGAGGCCCACGACTCCGCGGTGGACGAGTACGGCGAAGGGGAGCGGGCGCACCGCACCGCCTTCAGCGCTCTCAAGCACGGCTTCGAGAAGGTGGGCGACCACTGGGAGCCGAAGGACAAGAAGGGCCCTTCCGACAAGCAGGCCGCGAAGTCCGGCGCCGCGGCGCGGCGCGGCGGCTCGAGCGCCGAGGGCGTCGACGCGAACGCGTCGAAGGCGCACCTGATGGACATCGCCCGCAAGCTGGACATCTCCGGGCGCTCGACCATGCGCAAGGACGAGCTCGTCGAGGCGATCAAGAAGGCGAACCGCCGGAAGTCGGCCAAGGCACGGAGCTGAGCCCCGCGGGCGGGCCCGCGGCGGCTAGGCTCGCTGCCCGTGCCGATCACCGCTCCGTCCGTCGCCGCCCGCACCGACGCGGCCGCCCGCCTCGCCGGCCTCGCCACGCCGCCCGGAGCGCTGGGCCGCCTCGGTGACGCGGCGGTCTGGGTCGCCGCCTGCCAGGGGCAGGTGCCGCCCCTGCCGCTCGACGACGTCCGTCTCGTCATCTTCGCCGGCGACCACGGTGTCGCAGCCCACGGCGTCTCGGCGTTCCCGCCCGCCATCACCGGCGCCATGGTGCGCACCTTCCTCGCGGGCCAGGCCGGCGTCAGCGCGCTGGCCCGCGCCCACGGTGTCGCCGTGCGCGTGCTCGACATCTCGGTGGACGAGGACTTCGAGGACCTCGACACCGTCCGGCGGAAGGCCCTGACCGCCCACAAGGTCCGGCGGGGGAGCGGCGCCATCCACCTCGAGGACGCGCTGACGCCCGCCCAGACCCGTGCCGCCCTCGCCGCCGGCGCTACGGTCGCCCTCGAGGAGATCGCGGCCGGCGCCGGGATGCTCATCAGCGGCGACATGGGCATCGGCAACACGACACCCGCCTCGGCCCTCGTGGCGGCAGGTCTCGGCCTGCCCGCCGCCGAGGTGGTCGGCCGCGGCACCGGCGTCGACGACGCGGCGCTGGTCGGCAAGACCGCCCTCGTGGAGGCGGCCCTGAAGCGCGCCGGCGACCGCACGTCGGACCCCGTCGAGACCCTCACCGCACTCGGCAGTGCCGATCTCGCCGCCGCGACCGGCTACCTGCTCACCGCCGCCGAGCAGGGCGTCCCGGTCCTCCTCGACGGGCTGATGAGCGTCGCGTGCGCGCTGACCGCCGACCGCATCGTCCCCGGCGCGGCCGCCTGGTTCGCGGCCGGACACCGCTCCACCGAGCCGGCCCAGTCGCTGGCCCTGGACAAGCTCGGCCTCGAGCCGCTGCTCGACCTCGGGCTGCGCCTGGGCGAGGGCTCGGGCGCCGTCGCCGCGGTGCCCGTGCTGCGGAGCGCGGTCGCCCTGCTGCGTGACGTCGCTCTGCTCTCCGAGCTCGGCATCTGATGCCCGCTCATGTGGGCTGACGGCTGGCGGCTGGCCGTCGGCACCCTCACCGCCCTGCCCGTTCGGCCGCCCCGGCTCGTCGACCGGCGCCGGGCGGCCCTCGCGATGCTCCTGGCGCCGCTCGCGGTGGTCCCGCTCGGCCTGGCGGTCGGTGTCCTCGCCGTCGTCGGGGACTCGCTCGACCTGTCGCCGCTCGTCGTGGCTCTGCTCGCCGTGGGTGCTGTCGCGCTCGGCAACCGCGGGCTGCACCTCGACGGCCTCTCCGACGTCGCCGACGGCCTCGCCGCCTCCTACGACCGGGAGCGGTCGCTCGCGGTGATGAAGACCGGCGCCTCCGGGCCGGCCGGGACGGTCGCCGTGGTGCTGGTCGTGGGCCTGCAGGTCGCCGGCCTGGCCGGCGTGCTCGCGGAGGGCTGGCGGGGTGGGGTCCTCGCCGGCGTCGCGGTCTGCGGGTCGCGGGCGGCGCTGGCGCTGTGCTGCCTGCGCGGGCTGCGCCCGGCGCGGCCGGACGGCCTGGGCCGGACCTATGCCGAGACGGTGTCGCCACCTCTCGCGGCGGGACTCTGGGTCGTCGCTGCTGCTGTGCTCGCCCTCACCACGGGATGGGCCGGTCTGGCCTGGTGGCGCGGGCCGCTCGCCGTCGCCGTGGCCGTCGCTGTCGTCGCGGTCCTCCTCGCCCGAGCCGTACGCCGCTTCGGCGGCGTGACCGGTGACGTGTTCGGCGCCGCCGTCGAGTCCGCGCTCGCGGCCCTGCTGGTCGCCCTGTCCTGACCACGCCCCCGCGGCATGAGCCAGAGCCCGGCCTTTGCCTTCGGGCCTGATCGGGTACAGGCCCCAGCGACCCAGTCGAACCGTCGGCCGCGCCGTCGTGCGGTGAGGCGCTCGACGCCGAGGAGAGGGGACCCCGCATGCCGCAAGACCGTCAGCGAGTCGTCGTCGTGACCGGAGCGTCGGGAGGGATCGGCCGGGCCACGGCCCGGGCGTTCGCGAAGCGCGGCGACAGCGTCGCGCTCCTGGCCCGCGGCGAGGCGGGGCTCGAGGCGGCCGCCGAGGAGGTGCGCGCGGCGGGGGCCCGCGCCCTGCCGATCAGCGTCGACATGGCCGACCACGCGGCGGTGGAGGGCGCCGCTGCCGAGGTCGAGGCCACGCTCGGCGAGATCGACGTCTGGGTCAACGTCGCCTTCAGCTCGGTCTTCGCCCGCTTCGTGGACATCGAGCCCGAGGAGTTCGAACGGACGACACAGGTCAGCTACCTCGGCTACGTCAACGGCACCCGGTCGGCCCTGCGCCGGATGCTGCCGCGCGACCGCGGCACGGTCGTGCAGGTCGGATCGGCACTGGCGTATCGCGGGATCCCGCTGCAGTCGGCGTACTGCGGGTCGAAGCACGCGATCCAGGGCTTCAACGAGTCGCTGCGCGTCGAGCTGCTGCACGACCACAGCAACGTCCACGTGACGATGGTCCAGATGCCTGCGGTGAACACGCCGCAGTTCCAGTGGGTGCTGTCGCGGCTTCCGCGTCAGGCCCAGCCGGTGCCGCCGATCTACCAGCCCGAGGTCGCCGCCGACGCGGTCATCTACGCCGCCGACCATCCGCGGCGGCGGGAGTACTGGGTGGGCGGCAGCACCGCGCTCACGCTCGCCGCCAACGCGATCGCGCCGGGCGTGCTCGACCGCTACCTCGCCCGCACCGGGTTCAAGGGCCAGCAGACCGACGAGCCCAGGTCGCCCGACCAGCCGGCCAACCTGTGGGAGCCGGCGGACGCCGAGAAGGACTTCGGCGCTCGCGGGATGTTCGACGACCAGTCACGCAGCCGCTCGCTCCAGCTGTGGGCCTCCCAGCACCACGGCGTCCTGGGTGCTGTCGGCGCCGCAACGCTCGGCGTCGCGGCCGCCTCGCTCGCGTCGCGGCGGCGGTGATGTCCGTCCTCGAGGACCCGGATGTGCTCGCTCGCCTGCGCGCTCGCGTGGACGGGGAGGTGCTCGCAGACGCCGGGACCAGAGCGGCGTACTCCACCGACGCCTCCAACTTCCGTCAGGTCCCGCTCGCCGTCATCACCCCGCACACGACGGACGCGGCCGTCGACGCGATACGCGCCTGCCGCGATCTCGGTCTGCCGGTCCTCTCGCGCGGCGGGGGCACCAGCCTGGCCGGCCAGGGCACCAACGAGGCGGTGCTCATCGACTTCTCCCAGCACTGCCACCGGCTGCTCTCCGTCGACGCGGAGAACCGCCGATGCGTCGTCGAGCCCGGCATCGTGCTCGACGACCTCAACCGCCGGCTCGAGCCGACCGGGCTGCGCTTCGGTCCGGAGCCGGCCACCCACCCGAACTGCACGCTCGGCGGGATGATCGGCAACAACTCGTGCGGCGCGACCGCACAGCGCACCGGCAAGGTGGTCGACAACGTCGTCTCCCTGGACGTGCTGCTCTACGACGGCACCCGGCTGACGGTGGGGCCGACGAGCGACGACGAGTACGACGAGATCGTGGCCGGCGCCGACCGGCGCGCGGGGATCTACCGCGACCTGCGCCGGCTGCGTGACGAGCACCTCGCCCTGATCCGCACCCGCTACCCGAAGATCCCTCGGCGCGTGTCCGGCTACAACCTCGACTCGCTGCTGCCCGAGCACGGGTTCGACCTCGCCGGGCTGCTCGTCGGCAGCGAGTCCACGTTGATCACGGTCCTCGGCGCCGAGCTGAAGCTGGTGCCGCGGGTCAAGGAGCGCACGCTCGTCGTCCTCGGCTTCCCCGACATCACGAGGGCCGCCGACGCTGTCCCGCAGATCGTCGACCACGAGCCGATCGCGCTGGAGGGCGTCGACCGCTTCCTCATCCACGACGAGCAGCTGCGGGGGATGAACAAGCAGGGCCTGGAGGAGCTCCCCGAGGGCACCGGCTTCCTCATGGCGCAGTTCGGCGGCGACACCCAGGAGGAGGCCGACGACCGCGCCCACGCCATGCTCGACGCGCTGGGCAAGAGCGAGCACGACCCCCAGGTCGTCTTCTACGACGATCCGGCCCGCGAGGACGAGCTGTGGCAGGTCCGTGAGGCCGGCCTCGGCGCGACGGCCCACGTGCCGCACAAGCGGGACACGTTCGAGGGATGGGAGGACTCCGCCGTCGCACCCGAGCGGCTCGGGGACTACCTGCGCGACCTGCGCCGGCTCTACGAGGACTTCGGGTACGCCGACGAGACCGGCCCCGCGCTCTACGGCCACTTCGGCCAGGGCTGCGTGCACACGCGGATCCCCTTCGACCTCTACAGCAGCGAGGGCGTGGCGGCCTACCGTCGCTTCCTCGAGCGCGCGGCCGACCTCGTCGTCTCCTACGGCGGCTCGCTGTCGGGTGAGCACGGCGACGGCCAGACCCGCGGCGAGCTGCTCCCGCGGATGTTAGGCGAGGACGTCGTCGCCCTCTTCGAGGAGGTCAAGCGCATCTTCGACCCCGACGACCGGATGAACCCCGGCAAGGTGGTGCACCCGGCCCCGCTGGACAGTCACCTCCGGCTCGGCGCCGACTGGGCGCCCCGGCAGACCGAGGCTCTGCACTTCGCCTTCCCCCACGACGGCGGCTCGTTCGGCGAGGCAGCGAACCGCTGCGTCGGCGTCGGCAAGTGCCGGCAGCTGAAGAACCAGGACGGCTCCGTGATGTGCCCGTCCTACCAGGTGACGCGCGAGGAGCGGCACTCCACCCGCGGCCGCTCCCGGCTCCTGTTCGAGATGCTCGACGGGCACCGTGACGGCCCGATCAAGGACGGCTGGCGCTCGGAGGAGGTCAAGGACGCGCTCGACCTGTGCCTGGCCTGCAAGGGTTGCAAGAGCGACTGCCCGGCCGGGGTCGACATGGCGACCTACAAGGCCGAGTTCCTCGCCCACCACTACCGGCACCGGCTCCGGCCGCGCGCGGACTACGCCATGGGCTGGCTGCCCGACCTCGCCCGCTTCGTCGAGGGCGCCGGACTGGCCGGCGCCGTCAACGCCGCGACGCGGATCCGGTGGGTACGCCGGGCCGCGACCCGGGCCGCCGGCCTGGAGGACCGCCGGGTGCCGCGGTTCGCGTCACCGACACTGCAGCAGTGGTGGGCCGCCCGTGACCACCGGCCGGCCGGAACGCGAGGCAGCGTCGTGCTCTGGCCCGACACCTTCACCAACCGCTTCCATCCCGAGGTCGGCCGGGCGGCGGTCGCGGTGCTCGAGGACGCCGGCTGGACGGTCACGATGCCGACCGAACCGCTCTGCTGCGGGCTCACCTGGATCTCCACGGGGCAGCTGACCACCGCCAAGCGCCGGCTGCGCCGTACCGTCGAGGCGTTGGCCCCGCACGTGCGCGCCGGTGGCTTGGTCGTCGGCCTCGAGCCCAGCTGCACGTCGGTGTTCCGCTCCGACGCCCGCGAGCTGCTGCCGGAGAACCAGGACGTGCACCGGGTCGGCGACCACACGGTCACCCTCGCCGAGCTGCTCACCGAGCACACGCCCGAGTGGGAACCGCCCCGGCTCGACACGACCAGCGGCGTCGCGCAGGTGCACTGCCACCAGCACGCCGTGCTCGGGTGGGACGCCGATGCCGAACTGCTCCACCGGGCCGGCGCCGAGGTCGAGCGCCTGGACTCCGGCTGCTGCGGACTGGCCGGCAACTTCGGCTTCACCGCCGGCCACGGCGAGGTCAGCCGCGCCCTCGCCGAGCAGGTGCTGCTCCCGCGGCTCCGGGACGAACCGGCCGACGCGGTCGTTCTCGCCGACGGATTCTCGTGCCGCACCCAGATCGACGAGCTCGACACGACCGGCCATCACGGCCTCCACCTCGCCCAGCTCCTGGCCCAGGGACTGGAGAAGCACGACAACCACGAAGGAGCACCCGAATGACCAACACAGTCGCCGACCAGCTGCTCGCCCGCCTGCGGGAGTGGGGCGTCGAGCAGGTCTTCGGCTACCCCGGCGACGGCATCAACGGCATCCTCGGCGCGTTCTCCCGCGCCGGCGACCAGCCGCGGTTCATCCAAGCGCGGCACGAGGAGATGGCGGCGTTCTCCGCGGTCGGCTACGCGAAGTTCAGCGGGCGTCCGGCGGTGACCATGGCGACGTCCGGGCCCGGTGCGATCCACCTCCTCAACGGGCTCTACGACGCCAAGCTCGACCACGTGCCCGTCGTCGCCATCGTCGGTCAGACCAACCGGACCGCGATGGGCGGCAGCTACCAGCAGGAGGTCGACCTGCTCAGCCTGTTCAAGGACGTCGCCAGCGACTACGTGCAGATGGTAACGGTGCCCGAGCAGCTGCCGAACGTCCTCGACCGGGCCTTCCGTGTCGCGATGGCGCGCCGGGCGCCGACGGCGCTGATCATCCCCAACGACGTGCAGGAGCTGGAGTATGCAGCCCCGACCCACGACTTCAAGATGGTGCCCTCGAGCCTCGGCACCTCCTGGCCGGCTGTCGACCCCGACGACGCCGCCGTGCGCCAGGCCGCGGAGATCCTCAACGCCGGGAAGAAGGTCGCGATCCTGGTCGGCCAAGGTGCCCGTGGGGCGGCCCAGGAGGTCACCCAGGTGGCCGAGGTGCTCGGCGCGGGCGTCGCCAAGGCTCTGCTCGGCAAGGACGTGCTCTCCGACGACCTGCCCTTCGTGACCGGCTCCATCGGTCTGCTGGGCACCCGGCCGAGCTTCGAGATGATGCGCGACTGCGACACCCTCCTCACGATCGGCTCGAACTTCCCCTACTCCCAGTTCCTGCCCGACTTCGACCAGGCCCGAGCCGTCCAGATCGACATCGACGGAGCGCTGATCGGGATGCGCTACCCCTACGAGGTCAACCTCGTCGGCGACGCCGCCCGCACGCTGCAGGCGCTGCTCCCGCTGCTGGACCGCAAGCACGATCGCGGCTGGCGGGAGACGGTCGAGGAGAACGTCGCCCGCTGGTGGGACGTGATGGACGCCGAGGCGCAGGTCGAGGCCGAGCCGATCAACCCGATGCTGCTGTTCCACGAGTTCTCCCGAGTGGCGCCCTCGGACGCGATGATCGCCGCCGACAGCGGGTCCGCGGCCAACTGGTACGCCCGGCAGATCCGGATGCGGGGCGCGATGCGCGGGACCCTCTCGGGCACGCTCGCGACGATGGGGCCGGCCGTCCCTTACGTGATCGGTGCCAAGTTCGCCCACCCGGACCGGCCGGCGATCGCCTTCGAGGGCGACGGCGCGATGCAGATGAACGGCCTCGCCGAGCTGCTCACCGTCGCCCGCTACTGGAAGGAGTGGAGCGACCCGCGGCTGGTCGTCGCCGTCCTCCACAACAACGACCTCAACCAGGTCACCTGGGAGCTGCGGGCGATGGGCGGGACCCCCGACTTCGTCGAGTCCCAGGCCCTGCCGGAGGTGTCGTACGCCGACTTCGCGGCCTCGATCGGACTCGGTGCCCTCACGGTGACCGACCCCGCCGAGCTCCCGGGCGCCTGGGCGCAGGCGCTGGCCGCGGACCGTCCGTTCGTGCTCGACGTGCACTGCGACCCCGACGTACCGCCGATCCCGCCGCACGCCGACCTCCAGCAGATGAAGAACGTCGCCGCCGCCCTGGCCAAGGGCGACACGTCGCGATGGGGCGTGATCAAGGAGGGCCTGAGGACGAAGGCACAGGAGATGCTTCCTCACCATGACTGACCATGACTGACCATGACTGAGCATGACTGAGCCGACGGTCGGCTCGGTGACGGCCGCCGCCTACACCGTGCCGACCGACCAGCCCGAGGCCGACGGCACGATCGCGTGGGACTCCACGACGATGGTCGTCGTCGAGGCCCGCGCGGCGGACACGGTCGGCGTGGGCTGGACCTTCGCGCCGGCGGCCGCGACCGCGGTGGTCGCCGACCTGCTCGCCCCGGTGGTCGAGGGCCGCTCGGCCCTGGCGCCCGGCAGCGCCCAGTCGGCGATGGTGCGAGCCGTCCGCAACGCCGGGCGTCCCGGGCTGGTCGGCATGGCGATCTCGGCGGTCGACATCGCGCTGTGGGACCTGGGCGCCCGCCTGCTCGACCTCCCACTCACGCGATGGTGGGGCGCCGAGCCGGGGCCGGTGCCCGTCTACGGCAGCGGTGGCTTCACGACGTACTCCGACGACGACCTGCACGCCCAGCTCGCCGGCTGGGTCGAGCAGGGGATCGGTCGGGTGAAGATCAAGGTCGGCGAGTCGTGGGGCGGCCACGAGGAGCGCGACCTCGAGCGCACTCAGCAGGCTCGGGCGGTGCTCGACGACCTGTGGGGCGAGGGCGCCGAGCTCTACGTCGACGCGAACGGCGCCTACTCCGTCGGCCGGGCCGTCCGGATGGGCCGCCGCTTCGACGGGCTCGGCGTCACCTGGTTCGAGGAGCCGGTCAGCTCCGACGACCTCGCCGGCCTCGCCACCGTCCGGGCCGGCGTCGCCGCTGACGTGACGGCGGGCGAGTACGGCTACGACCTGGCCACCTTCGCCCGGCTGGCGCCGGTCGTGGACTGCCTCCAGGTGGACGTCACCCGCTGCGGGGGCTACACCGAGTGGCTCCGCGTCGCCGCCCTCGCCGCCGCGCACGGCCTCGATGTCTCCGCCCACTGCGCTCCCTACCTCACCGCTCCGGTCGCCTCCGCGACGCCGCGGCTGCGCCACCTGGAGTGGTTCCACGACCACGTCCGGATCGCCCGCGAGCTCGTCGACGGGTACGCCGACCCGGTGGACGGCGCGCTCCTGCCGCTCGACGCACCCGGCCACGGGCTGACCCTGCGGCGCGAGGCGGCCGAGCGGTACCACGTGGCGTGATCGGGCGCAGGTCGGGCGCGACGCGCAAGCGGTGTCCCGTGTGACGCAGGTCGCGCCGATTTGCAGCAGGCGCGACCGCCTCAGTCATGATGGCGCTCACGTGGCCGCGCACCCCCTGCGGACACGGACCCGGCTGCCACACCCCGGCGGCCACGACGACTCCGGCCGGATCACCTGCGCCGCCCGGAACCGAGTGAGGAGCGACCGTCATGACCGCTGTGCTCGAGCCCGGGGCCACCCCCGCGCCCTACGACCTCTCCGACCGCTACCGGTCCGGTGCCAGCCCGATGCTGCTGACCGGCGTCCAGGCGGTCGCCCGGCTCCTCGTGGAGCACCGCGCGCTGGACCGCCGCCGTGGTCTGCGCACCGGGACCTTCGTGTCCGGCTACCCCGGCAGCCCGCTCGGCGGTCTCGACCAGCTGCTGCTCAAGCTGCCGCAGGAGATGGCCGACAACGACGTCACCGTCGTGCCCGGCATGAACGAGGAGCTCGCCGCCACCGCCGTGTGGGGCAGTCAGTCCGACGTCACCCTCGACCACGACCGCTACGACGGCGTCACCGGCGTCTGGTTCGGCAAGGGCCCCGGCGTCGACCGCGCGACCGACGCGATCCGGCACGCCAACATGTACGGTGTCCACCCCAACGGCGGCATCCTCATGCTGGTCGGCGACGACCCGGCCGCCAAGTCGTCCACCGTCCCCGCGGTCAGCGAGCGGTCGCTCGCGGCCTTGGGCGTCCCCGTCCTCTTCCCCCGCAACGCCGAGGAGATCGTCGAGCTCGGCCTGCACGGCATCGCGCTCTCCCGCGCGTCCGGCTGCGTGGTGGCCCTCAAGATCGTGGCCGACGTCGCCGACGGCGCCTGGGTCGTCGGTCCCCGCGTCGCCGAGCTGGACCCGGTCGCCCCGAGCATCCAGTGGCAGGGGCGCCCCTACGACTACGCCCCGGCCAAGCTCGAGCTCTTCCCCGACCGCATCGTCGCCGCCGAGGCCTCGCTCTACGGCCCCCGCATGGCCGTGGTCAAGGAGTACGTCGCCGCGAACGGCCTGAACTCCATCGAGGTCGAGGCGCCCGCCGCCCGCTTCGGGATCGTCGCGTCGGGCAGCTGCTACGACTCGATGCGACAGGCGCTGACCGACCTCGGCGTCTCCGAGAGCGACCTCGAGGCCGCCGGCATCCGGGTGCTGCGGCTCGGCATGATGTGGCCCGTCGAGCCGACCATCCTCGACCGGTTCGCCGACGGGCTGGACGAGATCCTCGTCGTCGAGGACAAGACCTCCTTCATCGAGCAGGGCATCCGCGAGGTGCTCTACGGCCGCGCCGGAGCGCCGGCGATCGTGGGCAAGAGCGACGGAGCCGGCGTACCGCTGGTGCCGCTGGACGGCGAGCTGACCGCCGGCCGCCTGCTGGCGCCGCTGCGCCGGGTGCTGGACGGACGGGTCGGCCTCAAGCCCGAGCCGCCGCGCCGGATCAACCTGCCGCTGCTGTCGACGTCGCGCACGCCGTACTTCTGCAGCGGCTGCCCGCACAACCGCTCCACCGCGCTGCCGGAGGGCTCGCTCGGCGGCGGTGGCATCGGCTGCCACACCCTGGTGACCGCCTCCCAGCGCACCGACAGCGCCGTCGTCGGCATCACCCAGATGGGTGGCGAGGGGTCGCAGTGGATCGGCCAGGCCCACTACAGCCACGCCGAGCACATGTTCCAGAACGTCGGCGACGGCACGTTCTTCCACTCCGCCCAGCTGGCCGTCCAGGCCTGCGTGGCGGCGGGCGTGAACATCACCTACAAGCTGCTCCACAACGACGTCGTCGCGATGACCGGCGCCCAGGACCCGCAGGGCGCGGTGGCCGTGGCGAAGCTGACCCACAAGCTCGTCAGCGAGGGCGTCAAGGCGGTCATCATCGTCGCCGACGAACCGCAGAAGTACCGCAAGAGGGACCTCGCCGACGGAGTGAGGCTCTGGCACCGTGACCGCCTCGACGAGGCCCAACAGGCGCTGCGCGACATCCCCGGCGTCACCGTCCTGATCTACGACCAGCACTGCGCCGCCGACGCGCGCCGCCAGCGCAAGCGGGGCAAGCTCGCGCCGCGCAACACCCGCGTCGTCATCAACGAGGCGGTCTGCGAGGGCTGCGGCGACTGCGGCGTGAAGAGCAACTGCCTCTCCGTGCAGCCCGTCGAGACCGAGCTCGGCCGCAAGACGCGGATCGACCAGACCAGCTGCAACACCGACTACACCTGCCTGCAGGGGGAGTGCCCGTCGTTCGTGACGGTCGAGACCGACCCGTCGGTCAAGCTCGAGCGCAAGGCCACGCCCACGCCGCCGGAGGTGCCGGCGCCGGCGTACCCCCCGCTGGACCGGACCGTCGGCGTCTTCCTCGCCGGCATCGGCGGCACCGGCATCGTCACGGTCAACCAGGTGCTGGCCACCGCCGCCCTGCGGGCCGGCTTCGGCGTCGAGTCGCTCGACCAGGTCGGCATGAGCCAGAAGGCGGGCCCGGTCACCGGCCACCTGCGGTTCGGGCCCGGCACGGTCGAGCCGTCGAACCGCGTCACGCCCGGGTCGGCCGACGCGCTCCTCGGCTTCGACCTGCTGACGCTGGCCGAGGGCAAGAACCTCGCCTACGGCGACCCGGCCCGCACCCGGGCGGTCGTCTCCACCAGCCAGACCCCGACCGGCCCGATGGTCTACGACAAGTCGATCGCCTACCCGTCCGACGGCGAGCTGATGGGCCGGCTGCGCGAGGCCGTCAGCGAGGTCACCGCGTTCGACGCGCTCGGCGCCGCCGAGACGCTCTTCGGCAACACCGCCGCGGCGAACTTCCTGCTGGTCGGCGCCGCCTTCCAGTCCGGCGCCCTGCCCATCCCCGCCGAGGCGATCGAGGAGGCGATCGGCATCAACGGGGTCGCCGTCTCCGCCAACGTCGCCGCGTTCCGCTGGGGCCGGGCCGCGGTCGCGGCTCCGGAGGCCTTCGCCGAGGCGACGGCCGTCGCTTCGCGACCGGTCAAGGAGATCACCGTGCCCGCGCTGGCCGAGGCGCGCTTCGACGGCGAGGTGCGCCGCCTCGCCGAGGTGCGGGCGCCGCAGCTGGTCGAGTTCCAAGGCCAGGCGAAGGCACGTGAGTACGTCGAGCTCGTCGACCGCGTCTGGGCGGCGGAGCGTGCGGTCACGGCCGACACCCGGTTCAGCGAGGCGGCCGCGCGCTTCCTCTTCAAGCTGACCGCCTACAAGGACGAGTACGAGGTCGCCCGGCTGCTCACCGCGTCGAGCTCCCTCGAGGAGATCCGGGCGCAGGTGCCCGGTGGGACCAGGATCAGCTTCCAGCTGCGCCCGCCGACGTTCCAGGGGCTGCTGGGGGAGAAGAAGATGGCCTTCGGTCCGCGCCGCCAGGTGGCGTTGCGGACGGTCGCACGGCTCAAGTTCCTCCGGGGCACCGCCTTCGACCCCTTCGGTCGTGCGGAGGTACGCCGGGTCGAGCGGGCCATCCTCGCCCACTACCGTGACCTGCTCGTCGAGCTCGCCGGTGACCTGTCGGTCGAGTCCTACGACCGTGCCTGCCGCCTCGCCGAGCTGCCGGACGTCGTCCGCGGATTCGAGAGCGTGAAGATGCGCAACGTCGAGCTCTACCGCGAGCAGCTGCGCGCCGAGGGCATCGCCGTCACGTTCTGAGCGATCGACACGAGCCGCCACCGGGATGCACCGGTGGCGGCTCGTGTGCGTGCGGCGCCCGACCTACTCTGGAAGCAACCTCTTCCCGCTAGGGAGGCGCCATGGACGTGGTGCTGGCGATCCTGGTGATCGCCGTCCTCGTCGCCGGGCTGGTCGCCGCGGCCAGCGCGCGCGTCGTGAAGCAGATCGAGCGCGGCGTCGTGTTCCGGCTGGGCCGGGTGCAGCCCGACGTCAGGCAGCCCGGGATCACCGCGATCCTCCCGTTCGTCGACCGGCTCAAGCGCGTCAACATGCAGGTCGTGACGATGACCGTCCCCGCCCAGGACGGCATCACCCGCGACAACGTCACCGTCCGCGTGGACGCCGTCGTCTACTACCGCGTCATCGACCCGGTGAAGGCGGTCGTGGAGGTGCAGGACTACGCCTACGCTATCTCGCAGGTGGCACAGACCTCGCTGCGCTCGATCATCGGCAAGAGCGAGCTCGACGACCTGCTGTGCAACCGCGAGCACCTCAACCAGGGCCTCGAGCTGATGCTCGACAGCCCCGCGGTGCCGTGGGGCATCGAGATCGACCGGGTCGAGATCAAGGACGTCGCGCTCCCGGAGACGATGAAGCGGTCGATGTCGCGCCAGGCCGAGGCCGAGCGCGAGCGGCGGTCACGCATCATCACCGCCGACGGCGAGTTCCAGGCGTCGAAGAAGCTGGCCGAGGCGGCCGACGCGATGTCGGCGACCCCGGCCGCGCTCCAGCTCCGGCTGCTCCAGACCATGGTGGAGGTGGCGGCCGAGAAGAACTCCACGCTCGTGCTGCCGTTCCCGGTCGAGATGCTGCGGTACTTCGAGGCGTTGGCCACCGGCGAGCCGGCCACCGGGCGGCCGGCTCGCTCGGTCGACGGCCGGCGACAGGACGCCCGCACCGGTCAGCCTGTCGAGGAGTGACGGTGACGCCCGGCCCGCTGGCCGGCCTGGAGCCCGCCTGCTCGCTGGAGGACGCGCTCGCGCTCTTCGACGCCCTGCCCCCTGTCGCGATCGAGGAGCTCAGCGGTCGCTGGAAGGGCCGTGAGCTGCGCACCGGCCATCGGCTGGACGGGCTGCTCGAGGCGTCAGGCTGGTACGGCAAGCAGTTCGACGGCGTCGATGCTGTGCACCCGCTGCTGGTCACCGGCGCGGGCGGCGACGTCTTCCCGGTGGACCCGCGCAAGGTGCCGATCGGGCTCGCCTCCGTCGTGCCGACGTCGGTCGTCGCCCGCGGACGCGCCGCGCTGCCAGTGCTGCGGCCCGCGCTGCGCACCCGCAAGCACCGTGCCCGGCTGCGCCGGGTGGAGCACCGCGGGGTGGTGACCGCTGCCCTGGTCTACGACCACCTGCCGGTGGTCGACCTCTTCCGCCGCGCGTCCCACGACACGGTGCTCGGTCTCATGGACAGGCGCGGCGACCCGCGGCCCTACTTCTTCGTCCTGCAGCGCGACTGAGAATCGCGCGGGCGATGCCCCCGGCTCATGGGTGCCGATCGCCCGCTGCCAGAGGTGGCTATGCTTCGAACGTGAGTTCGAGATCGCGCCCGGACGCCGGCCAGGCCGCGCTGCCGTTCGACGTCGAGACCGCTCCGCGTCGTACGCCGCCGGTGCGACCGGTCGCGGACTCAGCCGTGGTCCACCGACTCGCGACGGCAGCCTGCGGCTGGCCCGCCGGCACCGAGCTGCTCGTGGCACCGGCGAGACGGCTGCAGCGCGGCGACGTCGTCGTGGCGGAGGAGGGACGCCGACGGCTCGTCGGCGTCTACCAGGTGCGCTTCGGCCGGCCGTTCCTGCTCGCCGCCGAGGGTGCGGTCTGGCTGGGCGCCGGAGTGCGGGTCCTCGGCCCGGTCACGGTGGCCTCGCCGCCGCTGCCCGACCCGGACGCCGACTACGGCGTGGGGGCGCTCGCCGAGCGTGCGATCGGCGGCTCGGCGGGGTAGGGCCGGGTCGACCTCGGCTCGGGCCGGCCGAGGTGGAAGCCCTGGGCGCTGTCGCAGCCGAGCTCGCGCAGCACGCGCGCCTGGTTCTCCGTCTCGACCTGTTCGCCGACGACGTGGAGCCCCAGCTCCTTGCCGAGCTTGATGATCGCGCTGAGCACCTCGAGCCTGCTGCCCGGCTCGTCGATGGCGTGCACGAACGATCCGTCGATCTTGAGGATGTCGACGGGGAAGCTCGTCAGCCAGCGCAGCGAGGACCAGCCAGAGCCGAAGTCGTCGAGGGCGACCAGCACGCCGAGGCCTCGGAGGTCGCCCAGCGTGCTGATGACCTGCTGGTCGTGCTCGGCGTAGACGCCCTCGGTCACCTCCATGACCAGCCGCCGCGGGTCGAGCCCGGTGCGTTCCAGCGTCTGCGCCACCATGGCGGCGTAGCAGGGCTGGCGCAGCTCGGTGATCGTCACGTTGACGGAGACGGCGTGGTCCGCCGGACCGCTCATGCCGGTCGTGCACGCCTGCCCGAGCGTCCAGGCGCCGAGCTCACGGATGGACCCGGTCCGCTCGGCCACGGCCAGGAACTCGGCGGGCGCGAGGAGCCCGCGCTCGGGGTGCTGCCACCGGATGAGCGCCTCGATGCCACGCACCGTGCCGTCGGCGAGCGAGATGACCGGTTGGTAGTGCAGGACGAACTGGCCGGACCTGAGCGCGTCCTCGATCTCACGGGCGCCGTGGCCCGGGTCGCCGTAGGCGACGGTCCGGTCGCGGCCGCCGGCCTTGGCCTCGTAGAGGGCGACGTCGGCGCGGCCGACCAGCAGCGAGCTCGAGTCGCCCCGCTGCCAGGCGGCGACACCGATGGAAGCGGTCGCTCCGCGGGGCAGGCCGGTCCGCAGCCGCTCGGCGAGCTCCGTCGCCTCGCCGAGGGCGAAGCCGGGCAGGAGGACGGCGAACTCGTCCCCGCCGTAGCGGAAGAGCAGCCGGGAGTCGGGAACGATCGTGCGCCAGCGGGTGGCGCAGTCGACCAGGAGGTCGTCGCCGGCGGCGTGACCGCCACTGTCGTTCGCCGCCTTGAAGTGGTCGAGGTCGAGCATGACGACCGCGAGACCGGGGCCGCCCCGCGTCGCGTGGTCCACCGCGGCCTCGAGGTGCCGTGCCATCGCGCGCCGGTTGCCGAGCCGGGTGAGCGGGTCCTCCTCGACGCGCTCGTTCAGCCGGGACAGCCACGCGACGGCGCCGCCGACGCAGGCCAGTCCGGCGACGAAGATGACGATGTGCGCGGGGAGCGCGCCGACGTAGAGCATCGCGACGACCGCCGTGACCAGGACGATCACGCCCTGGACGACAGCGCCGCGCCACGAGAAGAACGCGGCGCTGGCGATGAGCGGCAGCGCGAACAGGATCAGGGGGTCCTCGGCGGACGCCGAGCCCTTCCCGAGCATGATCGAACCGGCGATCATCCAGGTGCCGCCGACGACGATGACGTGGTAGGACGGGCGCGGCCAGCGCCGGCCGGTCAGCAGCAGGGCCAGCCCGACCGCGATGGCGACGTACCCGATGGTGGCGATCCCGAGCTGCTTGGCCGGAGACACCACGAAGTCGCCGTCCGGCAGCAGCGAGCCGATGCCGCCGAGCAGGTAGAAGGCGCCGGTGGAGCGGCTGAGCGTCGTCATCGTGGCGAGGGCCGGCGCGCGGCGGTAGGCGCCGGCAGGGCTGCCGCCGCTGCTGCCGAGGCTGCGCCACTTCATCTCGCGGGTCCGTCCGTTCGGTGAGGTTCCCTGTGCGGCCCGGTCCCGAGGGGGCTGCTCACCAGGCTCCATCGGCCCGGGTGCCGCCGAGCTGAGGATTGCGCGCGGTCCCCGACCGTCCGGCGATGGTCCGGTCAGTGCGCCGCCACGGCCGCCTCGTCGAGGGTGGCGATCGCACGGCTGTCCTGGAAGGCGCGAACGCCCTCGATGCCCTGCTCGCGGCCCATGCCGGACTGCTTCATCCCGCCGAACGGTGCGCGCAGGTCGAGGCGGGTGGCGCCGTGGTCGTTGACCCAGACGTAGCCGCAGACGAGCCGGGACGCGATCCGCTGGGCGGTCTCCGGATCCGCCGTCCACACCGAGCCGCAGAGGCCGCCCCAGCTGTCGTTCGCCGCGGCGATGGCCTCCTCCTCGGTGTCGAAGGGCAGGACCGGGATCACCGGGCCGAACTGTTCCTGGGTGACGACCCGCAGGCCGGGGTCGGGATCGACCACGATCGCCGGGCGCACGAAGTTGCCGCCCGCGAGCTTGCCGCCGGGCAGCTCTCCGAACTCGCGTACGTCGGCGCCGGCGTCCTTGGCCTCCTGGACGATCTCGTCGACGAAGGCCTTCTGGGCGCTCTGGTGGAGCGGTCCCATGGTGGTGCCTTCGTCGAGGCCGTGGCCGAGCCGCACCTGCGCCAGCCGGCTCTCCAGCCCCGCGACGAGCTCCTGCATCCGGGAGCGGTGGACGTAGACCCGCTTGGCGTTCATGCAGATCTGTCCGGTGGTGTCGTAGACCGCCGCGAAGAGCCGGTCCAGGTGCTTGTCGTCGAGCACGGCGTCCTCGGTGAAGATCGCCGCGTCGTTGCCGCCGAGCTCGAGCGTCACCCGGGTCAGCGTCCTCGCTGCCATCTCCATGATCCGCTTGCCGCCGTTGACGCTGCCGGTGAAGCACACCTTCGCGACGTCGGTGCTCTGGATGAGGCCGCTCATGTCCTCGTCGCGGCCGTTCACCACGTTGAGCACGCCCGGCGGGAGCTTCTCGGCGACGCGCTGCACCACCCGGCTGGTCGCGAGCGGGGCGGAGGGCGGCGGCTTCACGATGACGGCGTTGCCCGCGAGGAGCGCGTGCGGCAGGGAGGCGCCGAGGATCGCGATCGGCCAGTTGAACGGGACGATGATCGTGACCACGCCGAGCGGCTGGTGGCTCACCTGTGTCGTCACCGGGATGCCCGGCGCCGGCTCGAGCACCTTGCCCTCCTCGACCTCGTCGGCCAGCGCGAGCGCGAGCTGCCACCGGATCTCGAAGACCAGGGCGTCGACCCACGCCTCCATCCGGACCTTGCCGTTCTCCTGGGACAGGATCTCGGCGTCGGTGTCGCGGTCGGCGGCGATGTCGGCGATCGCCGCGGCCATGGCGTCGGCCCGCTCCCGCACGGACAGGGCCGCCCAGCCCGGATAGGCGCCCTTCGCTGCCGCCACCGCATCCGCGACGTCGCCCGGTGACGCTGCGGCAGCCTCGCCGACGACGATGCCGGGCCTGGCCGGGTCGACGATCTCGAGGACCGCGCCGGTGAAGCGCTCCTCGCCTCCGATGAACAGTCCCGTCCGTACGCTGCGGTCCGTCTGTGCGCTGGTCATGGCTGCGTCCTCTCGCCCGGCGCCGGCTCCTCACCGGTCACGCCGAGGGTATGTCGCCGCGCACGTGCTGGGGAGGGTGTGCCGGCGAGATCCTCGGGAAGGGCCGATCTCCCGGCCGGTGACCGGGGGTCAGGGCAGCAGCAGGGCGGCGTCGCCGAACTCGTGCCAGAGGTAGCCGGCGGCGACCGCCTCGTCGTAGGCGCGCTGGGTGAGCGCCCGGCCGGCGACCGCCTCCACGAGCAGGAGGTGCGAGGCGTGCGGGTCGTGCCAGCCGGTGATCAGGCCGTCGACGACGACAGGCGGCTGCCGCGGGGTGACCACCCGGTCGGTCCACCCGCGCGCGGCCCGCACCGTGGTGCCGGTGCGCCCGCGGCGGACGACCGCGGACTCCAACGCGCGGGTGACCGTCGTCCCGACCGCGACCACCCGTCCGCCGGCGCTCTTGGTCTCGCGCACGATCCGGGCGGTGGTCGCGGTCACCTCGAACCACTCCGGTGCCGGCGCCTCGCCCGCCTCCTGGGAGGAGACCCCGGTGTGCAGCGTGACGGGTGCGATCTGGACGCCCCGTGCAACGAGGGTGGCGACCAGGTCCGCCGTGAACGGCCGCGCCGCCGACGGCATCTCCGCGCTACCCGGCCGCACGCCGAAGACCGACTGGTAGGCGTCGAGGGGGTAGCGCCGGTCCAGGTAGCCGTAGGCGATCGGTCGCCCGTGCTGCCGTATCGCTGCAGCGACGTCGCCGGCGACCGTGGCACGCCAGAGCCGGTTCCCGCGCCCGGTCGGCGAGGAGGGACGGTCCGGGTACGCCGCCGTGAGCGTCAGTCGCAGGCCCGCGGCCGTGACCACGTCGCCCTCGCCCGCGTCGAGCACCGCGCGGCGGGCGTCCGGAGCCGTCCGCAGCTCCACCGCCCACTCACCGTCACGCAGCCGGTCGGCGAGGTGGAGGACGACCGGTCCCCGTCCGCTGAGGACCGCGTCGAGCTCGCGTGGCTCGGTCGCGGAGTCGTTGACGACGAGCAGGTCGCCGCGGTCGAGGTGGTCGGCGATGCTGCGGAAGCGGGTGTGCACGACGCCGGTGCGGTCGGCGACGAGCAGCCTCACCTCGTCGCGGGCGTACCCGCGCCATTCGGCAGGTGCCGGGGCGGTGGTGTCGTCAGGAGCCGGGAACCGGATGGCCGGCTGCTCGGAGAGGAGCGTCATCGGGCGACCTCCGCGACGAGGTCGGCGACGCGGTAGCGCCCGGAGGGGCCGCCTCCGGTGACCAGCGCGAGCAGGTGCGGGACGACGGTCTCGGGCAGCGGGCGGTCGGAGATGTCCTCGCCGGGGAAGGCCCGCTGGTGCATCGCCGTGCGGAGGTCGCCCGGGTCGACGGCGTACCCGCGCAGGCCGTTCTCCGCGGCCAGGGTGAGGACCAGGTGGTCGAGGGCCGCCTTGCTGGCGGCGTACGTGCCCCAGGTCGGGTAGTGCTCGACGGCGGCGTCGCTGGAGATGCCCACGAGGGAGCCGCCGGCCCCGCGCAGCTGGGGGAGCAGGCGCCGGGTGAGCGCGAGCGGGGCGAGCACGTTGGTGGCGAGGACCTCCTCGAGCTGTCCAGGTAGGACGTCGGCCAACGGCAGCATCGGGCCGAGCTTGCTGGCGTTGTGGACGAGGAGGTCGAGCCGGCCGTGCCGGCGTACCTCCGCTGCGAGCTGCTCCTGGTGCCGGGGGTCACGCACGTCGCCGACGACGGCGGCCACGCGGGGAAGGGCCGCGACGGCGGCGGTCAGCCGCTCCCCGTCGCGCGCGTCCGTGACGACGTGCCAGCCGTTCTGGGTGAGGTGGCGGATGAGGGCCAGGCCGAGGCCGGCGGAGCCGCCGGTCACGACGGCCACTGGGGTTCCTTGGATCGAGGTCATGCGCCTATGCTTCAAGTTCAAGTGAACTTGAGTTCAAGGGTCGATCGGAGAAATCTCATGGACGCCCAGGACCGCATCCCGATGGGGGAGGTGTCCCGACGCAGCGGCTTCGCGGCGTCGGCCCTGCGCTACTACGAGAGCCAGGGGCTGATCAGGGCCGAGCGGTCGCCCGGCGGCCAGCGCACGTTCCGGCGCAGCGTGCTGCGGCGACTGGCCTTCATCCGGGCGGCGAGCAACATCGGCCTGAGCCTGGAGGAGATCCGCGCCGAGCTCGACAGCCTGCCTGCGGAGCGGACCCCGACGAAGTCGGACTGGCACCGGATCTCCCGGCACTGGCGGAACCGGCTGGACGAGCAGATGGCGGCGCTCGAGCGGCTGCGCGACGGACTCGACTCGTGCATCGGGTGCGGCTGCCTGTCCCTCAAGCACTGCGGCATCGCCAACCCCGGAGACGTCGCCGCGGGCAGCGGTGAGGGGGCGGCGTACCTCCCGCGGCTGCTGCGCCGCGATCCGCTGCCGCGCCGCCGGGAGACCGGACCGACCTGACCCCGGGGTTGACCCGTGGTGCAGCGTCAGGCGGCCGCCGGGAGCACGTCCACCCGAGGGGGAGACGCGACCGGCCGCTCGCCGCACACGATGCGCAGGCCCGGGATCCGGGCCGCTCGCCACACGCCCCAGCCGACGCAGCCGCCGATGGACGTGACGGTGCAGGCGACGCCGAGCCCGCTGGTGAGCGCGACCGCCTGCGAGGTGGAGAGCGTGATCGCCCAGGCGCCGGCGCAGGCGCAGACGAGGTGGACCCCGCCCCAGATGCTGGAGAGCTGGGCGAAGAGGCGCCGCAGGCCCGGGTGGTCCGGGACCTGGCCGGCGTAGTCGGTCGCGAGCCGCATCATCGCGGGCCGCTTCGTCAGCGAGGACCCGAGGAAGAAGAGCCCCTGGGCGGCGCACAGGACGGTCGGCACGAGCAGGTAGAGGCCGACCGAGGAGCCGACCAGCCCGGCCACGGTCCGGGTCAGGAAGAGTCCGAAGGCCAGCCAGCAGGTCGCGGGCACGCGGGAGCCCCCACCGAGCCGGGTGCCGATGCAGCCGACCCGCCAGAGGAGGACCGAGACCAGCCCGAGCATGGGGTGGCCGGCGACGACGAGCGCGTAGAGGAGCGCGCCCGGGATCACGACGACCTCGCCCACGAGCAGCAGGCCGTGGACCAGGACCGAGCGGAGGCGGCCGAGGTGGATGACGGCCGGCTCGTCGACGACGACAGGTGGTGTCGCGCCGGACACGAGGACGGGGCGGATGATCAAGCGATGCTCCTCCGAGACGGTGGCCCAAGGGTGCCACCTTCATCGTGAGCGACCACCATCCCCGTCCGGCACCCGATCTCGGCTCGGGTGACCTGGTCAGTTCGGGCCAGGCCCGGGGCCCAGGTGGGCCAGAGGCCGAAGCACTGACACACGGACGCGGACGCGCCGTGTCGGCACCACCCGTGCCGGGGTACCGGCTGCTCGATCCACATGCCGAGGAGCTGGAGGTCTCCTCGATCACCGAGGTTGAGGGAGTTCCGCCATGCGAGCGATGGTCTACCGCGGGCCCTACCGCATCCGTGTCGAGGAGAAGCCGATGCCGCGCATCGAGCACCCCAACGATGCGATCATCCAGGTCAAGCTGGCCGCGATCTGCGGGTCCGATCTGCACCTCTACCACGGGATGATGCCGGACACGCGGGTCGGCCACACGTTCGGCCACGAGTTCATCGGGGTCGTCCACGAGGTCGGCGGCTCCGTGCAGAACCTGAAGGTCGGCGACCGGGTGATGGTGCCGTTCAACGTCTACTGCGGGTCCTGCTACTTCTGCGCGCGCGGGCTCTACTCCAACTGCCACAACGTGAACCCGAACGCCACCGCCGTGGGCGGCATCTACGGCTACTCGCACACCTGCGGCGGGTACGACGGCGGGCAGGCCGAGTTCGTGCGGGTGCCGTTCGCCGACGTCGGGCCGGCCGTGATCCCGGACTGGATGGAGGACGAGGACGCCGTCCTGCTGACCGACGCGCTCGCCACCGGCTACTTCGGCGCCCAGCTGGGCGACATCCGCGAGGGGGACACCGTCGTCGTCCTCGGCGCGGGCCCCGTGGGCCTCTACGCCGCCCGCTCGGCGTGGCTGATGGGCGCCGGCCGCGTGATCGTGGTCGACCAGGTCCCGGAGCGCCTGGAGAAGGCGCGCACCTTCGCCTACGCGGAGACCATCAGCTTCCGGGAGACGCCCGATGTGGTGGTCCGGCTCAAGAAGGAGACCGACTACCTCGGTGCCGACGTGGTGATCGACGCGGTGGGCGCCGAGGCCGACGGCAACCTGACCCAGCTGGTGACAGGCACCAAGCTGAAGATGCAGGGCGGGTCCCCGACCGCCCTGAACTGGGCCATCGACAGCGTCCGGAAGGGCGGTACCGTCTCGGTGATGGGCGCCTACGGTCCGATCTTCAGCGCGGTGAAGTTCGGCGACGCCCTCAACAAGGGTCTGACGCTGCGGATGAACCAGTGTCCGGTCAAGCGGCAGTGGCCGCGCCTCTTCGAGCACATCCGCAACGGCTACCTCAAGCCCAGCGACATCGTGACCCACCGGATCCCGCTCGAGCACATCGCCGAGGGCTACCACATGTTCTCGGCCAAGCTCGACGGCTGCATCAAGACCCTGGTCGTGCCCGAGGGCGCGTGAACGGAGGAGCCATGAGCCACACGCCGTACGTCGCCGACAAGCCGCAGCCGCGCGAGACCAGCGACCAGCTGCGCGCCCGCATCCCCGGGTGGGGTGCGGACCTCGATCCCGCCGACCGGCCGGCCGTGCCCCGGGAGCGGTACGACCCGGGCGCCTCCGGTGCTCGGTGGGCGTTCCCCGACCGGCAGGAGGACGCCGCAGGCCGGGAGCGCTCGATCGAGCACGCGATAGTCACCCCGGTCTTCGGCACGAGCTGTCCGACCAAGGGGGTGTCCGGCGTCGTACGCCGCTACGCCTACCGTCGCTTCAGCGAGGGTCGGGCCGCCCACTGGCTGCTGCTGATGGCGGCCGACCGGGTGGACGTCGTGGAGAGCACCCTGGGGTCCGTGATGAGTCGTCACCCGAACAACCCCGCGGTCGAGTCGGGCCTCCGGTCCGAGCTCACCGGCCACCCGGTCGCGTCGCGCCGGGGCCGCTCCGACTGGCGCCACCAGGTGCTCGACCCGGCCGTGGTGGCCGGCCCGTGGGCGGCAGGAGCACTGGGCGCGGCACTGGGCACCCGGGCCGTCCTACGCCGCCTGCGCGGACGGTGACCCTCTCGATGGGCGTGTGGGCCTTGGTCGCCGAGCCGGCCGGTCTGCTGCCCGCGCGCGAGCAGATGGCCCTCTCCCTCGGGTGGCACATCATCCTCGCGGCCTTCGGCGTCGCGTTCCCGGCGATGATCTTCGTGGTGCACCGGCACGGGATCCGAGGGGACGAGACCGCGCTGCGGCTCGCCAAGCGGTGGTCCAAGGTGGCGGCGGTGCTCTTCGCGATCGGCGCGGTCTCCGGGACGGTCCTCAGCTTCGAGATGGGTCTGCTGTGGCCGGGGCTGATGGGCGGCTTCGGTGACGTGCTCGGTCTGCCCTTCGCGTTCGAAGGGCTCTCGTTCTTCACCGAGGCGATCTTCCTGGGCATCTACCTCTACGGCTGGGACCGGCTGCCGCCGCGCTGGCACCTGGCGGCGCTCGTGCCGATGATGGCCGCGGGCGTGTTCGGCACCTACTGCGTCATCGCCGTCAACACCTGGATGAACATGCCGACCGGCTTCACGCTCACGGGCGATGGTGAGGTCACCGACGTGCAGCCGTGGCATGTGCTGTTCAACTCGCGCGCCCTGCTGCAGTTCGCCCACATGTGGCTGGGCGCCTACATGCTGGTCGGGTTCGTCGTCGCAGCGGTCTACGCCACCGGCATCCTGCGCGGACGCCGCGACGACCTGCACCGGATCGGGCTGATGGTGCCCTTCGGCTTCGCCTCCGTCGCGGCGATCCTCCAGCCGATCGTCGGCCACGTGCTCGGCATGGCGCTGGGCACGATCCAGCCGGCCAAGCTGGCCGCCTTCGAGCTGGACGTGACCACCGAGAACCCGGCGCCGCTCCACATCGGCGGCATCCTCGTCGACGGCGAGCCACGCTGGTACCTCTCGATCCCTCGCTGGGGCTCCTTCATCGCGCGCGGCTCCTTCCACAAGCCGGTGCGCGGCCTGGAGTCCTTCCCCGCCGACGAGCTGCCGCCGGTGAACACGACGCACCTCGCCTTCCAGGGGATGATCGGCATCGGGACGGCGCTGGCCCTGGCCGTCGTCGTCTACTGGTTCGCCCGGTGGCGCGGTCGCGACCTGCTCGCGCACCGGTGGGCGCTGTGCGGCATGGTGCTGGCGGGGCCGTTGGCGGTGCTCGCCCTCGAGTGCGGCTGGGTCGCCACGGAGGTCGGCCGACAGCCGTGGACCGTCTACGGCATCCTCCGCACCGTCGACGCGGCCGGCGACAATCCCGGACTGTGGTGGGTCTTCTCCGGGGTGGCGGTGGTCTACCTCGGCATGACGATCGGCGCCGTCGTCGTCATCCGCTCGATGACCCGCCGCTGGCGGGCCGGCGAGGAGGACCTGCCGAGCCCCTACGGGCCGGCGCCGGAGGAGGTCGCCCGATGACGTTGGAGATCGCCGTCGCTGCCGCGCTCTTCGTCGGCGTGATGGCCTACGCCCTCTTCGGCGGCGCCGACTTCGGCTCGGGCTTCTTCGATCTCACCGCCGGCGGACCCGAGAGCGGCGCCGAGATGCGCAGCCTCGTCGACCACAGCATCGGTCCGGTGTGGGAGGCCAACCACGTCTGGCTGATCTTCTGCCTCGTCACGTGGTGGACCGGCTTCCCGACCACCTTCGCCGCCGTCACGACAACGCTGTTCGTGCCGCTCGTGCTGGCGCTGGCCGGCATCGTGCTGCGCGGCGCCGCCTTCGCGTTCCGCAAGTACGCACCCTCGGTCGGGCAGGCCCGGCTGTACGGCGCGACCTTCGCCGGCTCGTCGCTCATCACGCCGTTCTTCCTCGGCACGGTTGCGGGAGGGATCGCCTCGGGCCGGGTGCCGGCCGACGGGTACGGCGACCGGTGGTCGTCCTGGCTGAACCCGACCTCGATCTTCGGCGGGTGCATCGCCGTCGGCACCTGCGCCTTCCTGGCCGGGGTCTTCCTGTGCGCCGACGCCGAGCGGACCGGCCACCCGGGCCTGGTGCACTCGTTGCGGGTGCGCACGCTGAGCATCGGCATCCTCACCGGCCTGCTCGTGTTCGTCGCGCTCGTCCCGCTGCAGAACGACGCCCCCACCCTCGCGGACGGGCTGAAGCACCGGGCCGCGCCGCTCATCGTCGTCTCCGGCCTCGCCGGGCTCGCCACGCTGGCGCTGCTCTGGCTGCACCGGTTCGGCATCGCCCGGGTGGCCGCGCTGCTCGCCGTCGCCACCGTCATCGCCGGCTGGGGAGTGGGCCAGTACCCGTGGCTGCTCGTCGACGAGGTCAAGATCGACGACGCGGGTGGAGCGCACGCCACCCTCGTCGGCCTCCTGGTCGCCGTCGGGTGCGCCGCGGTCCTCGTCCTCCCGCCGCTCGTCGGCCTGTACTGGTTCACCCAGACCGAGAAGGCGCCGGCGCACGACGCCCGGGCGGGCGGGTAGCCCCCCGCGTCAGAGGCCGGAGGTCGCCTGGCGCAGGGTGTCGAGAGCCGCCACGGCGTACGACGCGAAACCGGCCTCTCCGTCGGCGGCGGCCGCCCAGCCGGCGTACCCCTGCTTGAAGGCGAGGACCCCCATCTCTGCGGCGAGGTGCGCGACCGGCTCGGCCACACCGCGCTCGACCAGGGCGGTGCTGATGGCCACCGAGAGCCCGATCCGCTTGAGCGCCTCGCGCTCCTGGAGCTCGACGCTGGAGGCGATCGCGGCCGCCATCCGAGGCGCGATCTCGCGGTTCATCGGGCCGAACGCGTCGCTGGCGCGCTCCAGGCCGGCCGCCACGGCGGTCAGCGGGCTGGCTCCGGCCGGCGCCGCCGCGATGCCCTCGGCGAAGAGACCGCTGAGCATGGACTGGCCGGCGGAGAGGACCTCGCGCTTGTCGGGGAAGTGCCGGAAGAAGGTGCTCTTGGTGACGCCGGCCCGCTCGGCGATCTCGGCGACGGTGGTGGCGTCGTACCCCTGCTCGGCGAAGAGCTCGACGGCGGCGACGACGAGTCGCTCGCGTGCTCCGGGTTCCCAGCGTGCCACGGTCCCATCCTAGTGATGACACCTTTGTCCCGTCACCTGGTACGGTGATGAGACCAAGGTTCCATCACTCAGGAGCAGCTCATGAAGGTCTTCGTCACCGGTGCGACCGGCAACATCGGCTCGGCGGTCGTCGCCGAGCTCCTCGCTCACGACCACACCGTCCTCGGGCTCGCCCGCTCGGACGCGTCGGCGGCCCAGCTCGCCGGCGTCGGCGCAGACGCCGTACGCGGTGGCTTGGGCGACCTCGACGTCATCCGCGCCGCCGCGGCCGACGCGGACGGCGTCATCCACCTCGCCTTCAGCAACGACTTCAGCAGTCCGGACGCGCTGGCCGCCGGCGTGTCGGAGGAGACCGCGGCCATCACCGCGATCGGCGAGGCGCTGATCGGCAGCGGCAAGCCGTTCGTGGTCTGCTCGGGCACGCCGTGGGTTCCGGGTCGCACCTCGACCGAGTCCGACCCGCTTCCGACCGAGGGCCCGGTCGGCGGCCGTGCCGTCACGGTCAACCGGACACTGGCCCTGAGCGAGCGGGGCGTGCGGACCTCCGCCGTACGTCTCCCGCGGACCGTCCATCAGAACGGCAACGGCGGCTTCGCCGGCCTGCTCACGCAGATCGCCCGCGACAGCGGCGTCTCGGGCTACCCTGGCGACGGCTCGCAGCGCTGGCCCGCTGTCCACTCCGCCGACGCGGCCGCGCTGTTCCGGCTGGCGCTGGAGAACGCGCCGGCCGGGACCTCCTGGCACGCGGTCGCCGACGAGGGCGACCAGGTGAAGGCGATCGCGGAGGTGATCGGGCGCCGGCTCGACCTAGCGGTCAAGCCGGTCCCGGTCGAGGACTACGGGCCGCTCGGGCAGATCTTCGCGCTCGACCAGCCGTCTTCCAGCGCGCACACCCGCGAAGCCCTCGGCTGGACCCCGACGCACCCGACGCTGCTCGAGGACCTGGAGCACATCGAGCACTGAGTCGTGGGCGGGAACCGGCTGATGCGCTCACGCCTGGTGGTAGGGGATGGTCTCCTTGCGGTGCGGGCTCCAACAGGTCGTGCCGACCAACGCGCTCGGGACCTTGTAGCGCTTGAGCACGGGGCAGTAGATGCTGTCCTGGGTGCCGACCACCTCACGCCAGTGGCCACCCTTCCCGCCACCCTTCAGCCGGTTGGTCCACAGCGCTACGTAGCCGCCGCAGGTACCGACCGAGCCGAAGGCGTAGCCGCGGGTGAACGCCTGGACGTAGAGGCCGCTGTTGCCCTGGCACCCGCCGTCCTCGCGTCGGATGCGAGCGCCCTCCTCCGCGGCGAAGCGCCGGAAGGCCGGGCTGGTGCCATGCAGGAAGCGCGCGGCCGTCCTCGCGTTGTGCACGCTGTGCGGGGGCTCGAAGTGCACCACCCGTCTGGCGGTGGCGGCCGACGCCGAGCCGGTGACGGCCGGCGCGGCGGCGCCGAGGCCGGCGGCGAGGACGAGGGCGGACATGAGGGCGCGTGCAACGCGCGGAATCCGAGTGTTCATGCCCCTTGGACGCCGCAGGACAGGGGTTCCGTTGCACCGGATGCGCGCCGCGCGTGTCGCCGCTAGCGCGGACCGAGCCCGGTCCGGCCATCGATCAGCTCACGCGCGACATCCAAGTGGCCGAGGTGTCGTGCCGTCTCCTCGATCATGTGGAGCGCGATGCCCCGCAGATCGGCGACCTCGTTGTCGGGATCGCCGCCCGGGTGCTGGCCGATCGGCGTCGCGTCCAGCGGTGTGGTGGCGAGCACGGCGTTGCTGTGATCGCACTGAGCCCGGTAGAACGCGAGGATCTCCGCGGTCGGGTGGTCCGCAGAGAGCGGGTTCTCGTCGTCTTCGAGCCAGCGGTCGTCCGCCACGGCGCCTGCGAATACCCGCTGGAACCAGTGCCGCTCAGCGTCCGCGAGGTGCTTGATCAGGCCGATCGGCGTCCAACCCGGCAGCGCTGACGTCCGCAGCTGCTCGTCGCTGAGGCCCCCGAGGATCGCGACGGCCGATGTGCGCTGCGCGTCGAGATAGTGACGAAGGGCAGCAGCCTCCGCCGTCACGGACGTTGTCGTCATGGCAGCTCCCGGCTGAGAACGGAACCGACTCGACCCGGCCGGTCGTGATCAGCACGCCCGAGCGCGAAAGGGCCCGGAAGGCAGCCTCGGCCTCCCGCGGTGTGACCGGCGAACTCCTGGGTCGTGCCGGTGGGCAGGTAGAGGCTGAGCTTCATCATGTTGCGTCCTCGCGCTCGGCGAACGGGTCGAGGGTATAGACCTCGGCAGCGACCGGAATGCATCGAACGTGGCGGATCCCCGGAGGAGCGAGTCGGTGCGAGCGTTCGGTCGGGCCGCCTGAGGGAGAGAAGCCCTAGGACGAGCGCCAGTCGCTGCTGCGGCCGAAGAGCGCGAGAAGCCGGTCGAGGTCGGTTTGTCCCACGCACGCGGCGATCTCGGGGCCGAACAGACCGGAACGCTCTCCGTGGGCCAGCACCAGTGGAGCCTGGACCAGCAGGGCCTCGACCACCCGCCTCGGGAGCTCGGCGGCCGTCGAGGTCGCCTGGTCGACGTCCCAGGCGTGGAGCGTCAGCTCATAGCTGCCCGTGAGCGCGGTCAGCGCGACCGCGCCGTCGAGCCTGGAGGCCGCCGCGGCGACCCGGTCGAGGTCGGCGAACACCGCCTGTGCGGCGGAGCATCCCGGCAGTGGCGGTTCGCCCGGCGGTTCGCTCGTGAGCATCTCCTGGAGCGACCGGGCCGAGTCGGAGACGTGGCGGACCAGCGTGCCGAGACTCCACTCGCGACACGGGGTCGAGATCGAGTGCGGGACCTCCGCGGCCCGGATCACGGCAAGCGCCGCCAGTGAGATGGACTCCCGGAGGAGATCGACGGGGTGCGTCGCGCTCATGGCGCGGCGAGCTCGTGGGGGACCTCGAAGGCTTCCGCCAGCGTCGGGTCCAGGAACACGACGATCCTGTCGATGAGCCCCTCCGCGATCTCCAGCACGTGGACGCCGTGGAAGGCGAGTCGGCCTGAGCCCGCGTCGACGTAGGTCGCGACCGCCGGGTGGCCGTTCGCCCAGGTGGCGATCGCCGACCGCGGCCGCGACCACACCCTCACCTCGTGGTGCTCCACGATGGCCGCCGGCCCACGGAACCACCTGCGCATCGGCGGCATCTCGTAGGTCGTGTCGTCGCGCAGCAGCCGCGCGAGCGCCGCGGTGTCGGCGGCCTCGAACGCCGCCAGGTAACGCGCCAGGATCTCGGCCTCGCCCTCCAGCGGCGGGACGGCGTCGTCGTGCCTGGGCGCCACCTGCTTGAGCGTCGCTCTGGCGCGCTGCAGCAGGCTGCGCGTCGCGGGGTAGGAGACGTCGAGGAACCGCGCCGCCTCCGGTACGCCGAACCCGACGACCTCCACCAGCAGGAGGACGGCTCGCTGCCGGGCGGGCAGGTGCTGCAGGGCCGCGATGAGCGCCAGCCGGGTGCTCTCGCGGACCGTCGCGATGTGGGCCGGGTCGGCGCGGTCCGAGGCCGCGGTGCGGATCGGACTGATCCACGGCACCGCGTCCGCGCGCTCCAGGTCGAGCGTGCCAGCCTGGTCGGCTGCTCCCAGCCCGGAGGGCAGCGCGCGTCGCTGGCTCGACTGCAGGGCGGTCAAGCAGGCGTTGGTGGCGATGCGGTAGAGCCAGGTGCGGAGCGAGGACCGCCCGTCGAAGCGGTCGTAGCCCCGCCAGGCCCGCAGCAGTGTCTCCTGGACGAGGTCCTCGGCGTCGTGGACCGATCCGGTCATCCGGTAGCAGTGGGCGAGGAGCTCGGCGCGGTAGGGGTCCGCGATCTCCGCGAAGCCGAGCCCACTCTCACGCGACACCGGCGACCTCCGGGTCAGGCCCGTCGGCGGCGGGCATGGGTGCATCGGCTGGCCGGCGAGCCGCGGCGAACAGCCCGGAGGCGGCGCCGAGGAACGCCATGACGGCTGCGGCGACCATGGCTGCCGCGAAGCCGGCGGAGAACTCGCTCGGACTGGTCACGTCGCCGTGTGCGGCGAAGACCGCCGCCAGGATCGCGATCCCCAGGACGCCGCCGATCTGGCGAACGGTGCTGAAGGTGCCTGCAGCCTTGCCCATCTGATGCGGCGCCACCGTGGCCATGACCGCGCTCTGCTGGGCGGGCATCGCCATGGAGGTTCCGATTCCCGCGACGATCAAGGCGGCGACGGACGCCCCGTAGCCGTGGTGTCCGTGAGCGTTGGCGGCGATCCACAGCAGGCCCACGCCCTGCACGGTCAGTCCGGTCGTGATGAGGATGCGGGAGCCGATCTTGTCCTGCAGGCGTCCCGCGATCGGGGCGATGAAGAAGATCGGCAGCGTCCAGGGGAGGTAGCGAAGGCCCGATCCCACGGGGCTGTTCCCCAACCCGAGCTGGAGGTACTGAGCCAGGAAGAAGACCGTGCTGAACAGGGACGCCGTCAGCAGGAGCGTCGAGGCGTTGCCCGCAGAGAACTCGCGGTTGGTGAACAGCCGCATGGGCAGCATCGGGTTGGCGGTGTGAAGCTCCCAGGCCACGAGGGCGCACAGCAGCACCGCGCCGCCGATCAGCGTGCCCAGCACCTCGGCGCTGCCCCAGCCCGAGGAACCGGAGCGCACGAGCCCCCAGGTGATCCCGAGCATCGAGGCGGTGACGAGCAGGAGGCCGAGCAGGTCGGGCCGCAGCGGCTGACCGCCCCTCATCTCGTTGAGCCTCGCCGCGGCGAGCGGGGTCACCAGCGCGATGACCGGAACGTTGATCCAGAAGATCCACTGCCAGGCCAGGCCCTCGGTCACGAGGCCACCGACCAGAGGTCCGCCGACGACCGCGAGTCCCATGACGGCAGCGTAGATCCCCATCACGCTGCCGCGTCTGGCCGGCGGCGTGGCCGCGGTCAGCAGCGCGAGGGCCGCGGGCGAGATCAGCGCCGCGCCGGCCCCCTGGACCACACGGGCTGCGATGAGCAGCCCGATGCTGGGGGCGAGGGCACAGGCCGCGGAGGCGACCCCGAAGACGAGCAGGCCGATCAGATAGGTGCGCCTGCGCCCGATCCGGTCGCCGATCTCGGCACACGGGATCATCAGCGCCGCGAAGCTCAGGCTGAACGCGTTGACCGTCCATTCCAGGCTCTCCATCGACGCGTCGAGGTCGGCGCGGATCGTGTTGATCGCAGTCGAGACCACGAGTTGGTCCAGCGCGACGATCAGCGCTGCCGCGGCGGTCAGCACGAGCACCCAGCCCAGCGCGGGCTGGCTGCGAACCGGGTTCGGTGCCATCACGTTCGTCATCACTTCTCACTCCTCCGCCCACCGGAGGTGAGCTCTGGAGTGTTGACACGCACCGCCCGCCGATTGCATCGGCGGCTGCCGACCGATGCCGACCCATGCATCGGGGGTCGCTCCTCCGTGCGCACCTGGCTCTATCGGATCGCGACCAACCTCTGCCTCACGGCCTTGGAACCGCAGCGGCGCCGGCTCGTGCCGGCCGGCCTCGGCACCGACGACGGTCTGCGCCTGGACCCTGCCTTGACGGCCGAGGCCCGCGCCGGGCTCCGGATGACCGCTTCGACGGCGAACCGACAGCCCGCCGCCGCGACGTCCCGACGCGACGCGGCGACGGGGCAGTACCAGCCGTTCGGCGTCGTGGTGCTCACGACCGAGGGTGACCGCATCACCCGCATTGACGTGTTCCCCGACAAGCGCCTGGTCCCGAGCTTCGCTCAGCTCCCGAGCACGGCGACCGGCGCGGCTTCGAGATCCACGCGGGCGCGGCCGGGCGCGGCGGCAGCGATGAGGGCTCCGATGACGGCGACCCCTCCTGCCACGAGTTCGGCGTACCTGAAGCCCTCCATGAAGTCGCCGGCCGACCGGTAGCTGCCGTGCGCCGCGAAGACGGCTGCCATCACGGCGACGCCGAACACACCGCCCACCTCACGCACGGTGTTGTTGGTGCCCGACGCCAACCCGGACTGTTCGAGTGGGACCGAGCCCACCACGGCGTTGGCCATGGTCGGGAACACCATCGAGATGCCGACTCCGGAGACGATCAGGGGACCGATCAGCGTGCCGTAGCCGACGTCTGCCTTCGCGACCAGGCCCAGCCACCCGAGACCGACGCCCTGCAACAGCATCCCAGCCAGCAGGAACGGCTTGTTCCCCAGCCTGTCCGAGAGACCGCCCGCGATCGGCGCGACGAGCATCGGCATGGCATTCCACACCATCATCCGCAGACCCGCCTGGAGCGGGTCGTGGCCCAGGCCGATCTGGAACATCTGGGCCACCAGGAACAGGGATCCGATGAGCGAGAACGCAAGGGCGAACGCAACGCCGTTCGAGGTGGAGAACCCGCGATGCCTGAAGTAGGACATCGGAAGCATCGGCGCCTTCGACCGCACCTCCCAGCCGACGAAGCAAACCAGCAGCACGACGCCGGCAGTCAGCGTCGCGACCACCTCCGTGCTGCCCCACCCGATCGAGGGCGCCCGGACCGGCGCCCAGGTCAGGGCGAACAGCCCGGCCGCCGCCAGCGCGAGACCGACGAGGTCGAGCGGCGCTCGGGTGCCCTTGTTGTCAGGGACCTTCACCAGGCACAGTGCCGCAGTCAGCAGGCCGACGGGGACGTTGATCCAGAACACCCACTGCCAGTCGAGGCCCTGGATGATGACGCCGCCCAGGACCGGCCCGGCGGCGACGCCCAGGCCGGTGATGCCACCCCAGATGCCGATCGCCGCCCCGCGCTTCTCGGTCGGGAACGCGTCGCTGACCAGGCTCAGTGACAGAGGGAGCACCGCGGCGGCGCCCAGGCCCTGCACGACGCGCGCGGCGATCAGGGTCTCAGCGTTGCCGGAGACCGCGCACCACACCGACGAGGCGGTGAACAGCAGCAGGCCGACGACGTAGACCGTCCGCTTGCCCAGGCGGTCACCCAGCGCAGCGCAGGTCAGCATCGCGCACGCGAACGCGAGGTTGTAGCCGTTGATCGTCCACTCGAGGTCCGAGAGGCTCGCCCCGAAGTGGTCGCGCAGCGACGGCAGTGCCGTCGAGACGACAACCACGTCGAGCGAGGTGATGAAAGCACCGATCGACGCCAGGACCACGACCCACAGCAGTGACCCTCGCGTCGGTACGGCGACAGAAGCGTTAGACATCGCACATCCCTTCACACATCGGGCACGGTGCCCGGCTCAGGACGTATGGACCGTCTCCACTGGCAGGAGGAATCGGTGCAGTCGCGATGTGCCGTTCCAGACATCCAGCCGGAGGTCAAGAAGACCTGGTCTGAGGCGACTGCCTGGGGAGCTGCGGCGATGCTTTCCGACGTGGACGCCGACTGGCTGGGGAGAGCCAGCGGTCGCGCCTGCGCGGCGGCGGACGAGCGCGCATGGCACCGCCTGCCGCTCGACGGGCGCACGACCGCTCAGAGCGACATATCGCACCGATGGTGAGAGCTCGCATGGCCGAGGCCGGCTGCATTCGACACGCTCCGCGACGGCCGCCTCCGCCCGCGTCGTCCGGCGCTCTCGGCTCAGGTTGAGATCCGTGCAAGTTGACGCCCTCCGGAGGGACTACCCGGAGGGCGACAGCTGGGTCTCGTGCTCAGCGACGGACGACCTCGCCGGTCTCGGTCGTGGCTCCGTCCGCGGATGGCGTCGGCGAGTGGGCCGTCTTGGTCGGCAGCGCGTCGTCGGAACTTTCGAGGTTCAGGTGCGGCAGGAGCCGGTCGAGCCAGGCCGGCAGCCACCAGTTGGTCCTGCCGAGCAGTGCCATCGTCGCGGGCACCAGCATCATCCGCACGATGGTTGCGTCGATGAGGATGGCGATCGCGAGCCCGAGGCCCAGCATCTTCAGCGACGGAATCGGGCTGAAGACGAAGCTGGAGAACACCGCGACCATGATGAGGGCCGCCGAGGTGACCACCCGGCCGGTGCCGGCCAGGCCGCGAGCGACGGACTCGGTGTTGTCACCGGTGCGGTCGTACTCCTCCCGGATGCGGGAGAGCAGGAAGACCTCGTAGTCCATCGAGAGCCCGAACAGGATCGGGAACATGATGATGACGATGACTGAGGTGATGGTGGTCGGCCCGTCCAGGCCCAGCATCTCGGCACCCCAGCCCCACTGGAAGACGACCACCAGGACGCCGTAGGCGGCACCGATGGACAGCAGATTCATCACCGCCGCCTTCAGGGGGACGAGGATGGAGCGGAACACCATCATCAACAGCAGCAACGACACCGCGATGACCGCTCCGATGAACAGCGGCAGCTTGGCCGACAACTGGGCGTTGAGGTCGTCGGTGACCGCGGTGATGCCCGAGATGTAGACGTTGCCGGGGATGACGTCGCGGACCCGGTCGATGGTCGCCGAGGTGTCAAGGTCCGCCGGCCCGGTGGTCGGGGTGGCGGTGAACACGACAGTGTCGCCGTCGTCCGAGGTCCGGGGCTCGCCGACCGAGGCGATTCCCGGGACGGCCGCGATGTCGTCGGCCACGACTTCCACACCGGCTGCGTCGGTGCCCGGAGCGCCGAGATCGACAACGACCATCAAGGGCGCGTTGATGCCGACACCGAAGCCTTCGGTGAGCAGGTCGTACGCCTGTCGGTGGGTGGTCTCCTTCGGGGCGTCGCCGGCGGCCGGGAACCCGGTTTGCATCCACAGCGCCGGGGCGGCGATCGCCAGCAGGACCGCGATGGAGGCAAGCAGGTAGGGCCACGGGCGGGCAGACACGCGGTGCCCGAACCTCCACCAGGCAGTCTCCTCGGCGGCCTTGACCGCGCTGTGTCGGCTCCCGATGCGACCCTTGTCGATGCGGTCGCCGAGCAGGCCGAGCAGCGCCGGAAGCAGGGTGACGGCGGCGATGACCGAGGAGAGCACCATCATGGCGGTCGCAAGGCCGATGGAGGTCAGGACGCCGACACCGGTGATGACGAGTGCTGAGGTGGCGATGACGACGGTCCCGCCGGCGAACACGACCGCCGCACCGGAGGTCCCCATCGCACCAGCCAGTGCGGCTGCGTTGTCGCGGCCGGCAGAGCGGTTCTCGCGGTAGCGGGCGACCACGAACAGGGCGTAGTCGATGCCCACGCCTAGCCCGACGAGACCGGCGACCGGGACGGCCGAGACCGACACGTTCATGAACCCGGCCATGAGGGTGATGCCGCCGATCGCGGTGCCGACGGCGACGAGGGCGAGGCCGATGGGCAGGACCGCGGCGACGAACGTGCCGAACACGACGAGGAGGACCAGGAGCGCGACGAGGAGGCCGATGCCGACGTGGCCGGAGCTGCCGCCTCCGGCGTTCAGGAAGACCGCGTCGCCGCCGAGCTCGACCCGCAGGTCGGTGGCGTCAGGACCAGTGTTGACGCTGGTGACTCCCTCTGAGAGCGTCGCGAACGCCGGCTTGCCCATCTCGCGTTCCGCAACGTCGAGGGTCATCACCGAGTACCCGATGCGGCCGTCCTGGGAGATGGTGCCGGCCTGGAACGGGTCGGTGACCGAGGCGACGTGGTCGAGCCCGGTCACCTTCTCCAGGACGGCGGTGACGTCTGCCTGGTCCTCTTCGAGGGTGGTGCCCTCCGGTGCCTCGAAGACGACGAGAGCGTTGCCCTTGGCGGCTTCGGGGAAGTTGTTGCTGACGAGGTCCATGGCGCGGGAGCTCTGGCTGCCCGGTGCGGAGAAGTCGTCGACGAACGTGCCGCCGCCGACTGCCGCGAGAAAGAAGACGGCGACCACCGCGAGCACCCAGCTCGCAATCGTGCGCCACGGGTGCCTCGCGCTGGCCATCGCCACGGCGCGGGTGAGTCGGTTCATGGTCGTGCCTTTCGAGTGTGGCGGCCGGCGGCGGTGGCGCCCGTTCCCAGATGCCTGTCGGGCTGCGCGGCGGCTGGTCTGCCGGTGTCGGTGGTGCCGTGCTGGACCTTGAACCTAGGAACCAAGGTGGTGAGAGGTCGTCACCACAGGTGGTGAGCAGGGTGGTGATTCCGCACGACCCTGGGCGGACGTGGGACGCCCCCGGCTCCACGAGGCGGAACCGGGGGCGCTGGTGTCGCGGTCGTGGACCGCGACGACGTCGGGCGGACGCCGTACGGGGGAGGACGGCTCCCGGCCGACGAGTCAGGACGCTCCGCGTTCGTGGTGGTACGGGAGGGGGTGGAACCTCAGGCGGCGCGGCGGCCGAGGATGCGGCCACGGGCCTCGTGCAGACGCGGCATGAGGCCGTAGATGACGATGGGGACCGCGATGGTCGCCAGGACGAAGGTCCGCAGGACGGGGTTGGTGTCCTTGAGCGACGGGCCGATAGTCAGGTTCAGCACCGTGAGGGTCGGGAAGACAGCGATCCAGATCATCAGCGCGAGCTGATGCTTCGAGGGCGGTCCGACCGGTCCGACCGCGCCGGCGGCCGAGCCGGTGCCGGCCTTGCCGGGACTGGGAGTGGGGCTGGGGTTGGACATGGTGATGCTCCTTCGGAGTCGAGGGCGGACACCGGGTCAGCGGGCGTGCTGGTCCGGACCTGTGCGGCCGCGGCCGCGTTATCGGTGGGACCGGGCCGGAGATGGCCCAGTGGATGGGGTCAGCCGACCTGGAGGCCGAGTCGGAAGTTGGCGACCGTGATGGGGAGGTCCTCGTCGACGAGGTCGTTGTTGATGGCGATGGCGGCCGCGGAGCCTTCGCCGGCGGCGGTGATGACCTGGGCGCGCGGGTTCACGGCGTTGCCGGCTGCCCAAACGCCCGGGACGCTCGTGCGCCCGGTGGCATCGACCGTGACCCAGTGGTTCTGGCCGGTCTCGCATCCCAGGCCGGTCAGCAGCGTGTCGTTCGGAACGAACTGCGGGCGGACGAACACCGCGGTCCGGGGTACGACCTGGCCGCCTTCGAGCTCGACACCGCTCAGCCGGCCGTCCTCGACGACGAGGCGGGCGACCGGTGTCTCGACGAGTCCGATGGCGCGGGCGACGAGCTGCTCACGCTGCGCGACGGTCAAGGAGCCGCCGTTGGCGAAGAACACGACGTCGTCGGACCACTGGCGGATGAGGTGCGCGTGCGCCAGGGCGTCCTCGATGAAGACAGGGCCGCCGGCGAGGACGCCGAGGGGCTGGTCGCGGACCTCGTAGCCGTGGCAGTAGGGGCAATGGAGCAGGTCGCGGCCCCACCTCTCCTGGACACCGGGGGTGTCAGGGATGTCGTCGCGCAGCCCCGTCGTGACCAGGACGCGGCGCGCCCTGAGTGCGGAGCCGTCCGCGAGCACGACCTCGAAGCCGCGGCGGTCGTGGGCACTGGTGCGCGGGCATGCGGTGATGGATGCGACCGTGCCGGAGACCAGCTGACCGCCGTAGCGGGTGACCTCGGCGCGGCCCGCTGCGAGCAGCTCGGTCGGCGCGAGCCCGTCGGAGCCGAGGAAGCCCTGCATGTGGGCCGCTGGTGCGTTGCGCGGCTGGCCCGCGTCGACCACGGCGACTCCGCGACGGGCGCGGGTGAGAACCAAGGCTGCTGAGAGGCCGGCGGCGCCCCCGCCGACCACCACCACGTCGTAGTCGTTCATGGCACCAGAGTCGTCGGACCACGTGCCTTCGACAACGGTTGTTGCAGATTCTGGGAACCAGGCGGTGCAATGGGGTGCATGGCCGACCCTCGAAGCACCTCCGCCGCTGCCAGCGCTCCCGCGAACAGCACGGGCCCGATCGCGGCCGCGCTCGACTTGGTCGGCCCACGGTTGCGGCGTGTTCGCGAGCAGCGCGGCGTCACTCTCACCGAGGTCGCGACCCTGACCGGGATCTCCAAGAGCACCTTGTCGCGGCTGGAGAACGGGCAGCGGCGTCCGAGCCTGGAGCTGCTGCTGCCGCTGGCCCAGACCTACCGGGTGCCCATCGACGACCTGGTTGGCGCACCTGAAGTGGGCGACCCGCGCATCCGGTTGAAGCCGCGTCGCGTCAACGGGCGCACCGTGTTGCCGCTGACGCGCCCGGGCGGCATCCAGGCGTGGAAGATCGTCATCCCCAAGACCCAATCGGACCCTAAGCCGCGCACGCATGACGGGTTCGAGTGGCTCTACGTGCTGTCCGGGCAGATGCGGCTCGTCATGGGCGACCAGGACATCGTCCTGGGCATCGGAGAGGCCGCGGAGTTCGACACGCAGGTCCCGCACTGGTTCGGCAGCACCGGCGATGGACCCGCCGAGGTCCTGAGCATCTTCGGCCGACCCGGTGAACGGATGCACACCCACGCCAGCACGTCCGAGTCAGCGCGCTGAACCAGCAGGGGTCAAGGAGCTAGTCGACCCCGCACCGAGGACCCTGTTCTGCCCTACGCTCAGGGGGCGTGCGGTCCGATGCCCAGGAAGGGGAGCCGCATGGCCGACCCACTGGTGGAGACGAAGCTGCTCCAACCGCGTCCACGACGCGATGTCGTTGCGCGCCCCCGGCTTGCCGACATGCTCAAGCGTGCAACCGGCTCACCGGTCACGCTGGTCTCTGCACCCGCCGGATTCGGCAAGACATCGCTTCTCGGCGCGTGGATGAGCACCGGACAGGACAGCGCTGCGGGCGAGCACCCCGTCGCGTGGGTCTCGCTCGACGGCCGCGACCGTCAGCCGAGCACGTTCTGGACCTACGTCCTCATGGCCCTCGACCGAGCGGTCCCGGGCTCCGGTGCTGCTGCACTCACCCTGCTCCGGTCCGGGCAGGCGCCGGTCGAGGCCGTACTCGCCGGGGTGGTGAACGAGCTCAGCGTCCAGCCTGGCGACGTCACCTTGGTTCTCGACGACTACCACCTCGCCGACAGCGTCGATGTCGCGGCCGGAATGGCGTTCTTCGTCGACCACATGCCGCCGCAGCTGAGGCTGGTCATCAGCACCCGCGTCGACCCCGCACTGCCCCTGTCGCGGCTACGGGCACGTGGAGAGCTGCTCGAGATCCGTGCATCCGACCTCCGCTTCACGCCCGACGAGGTCGCCTCCTACCTCAATGATCTCCACGGCTTCGCACTCACCGTCACCGACATCGCCTCACTGGAGGCCCGCACCGAGGGCTGGGTGGCGGCTCTCCAGCTCGCCGCCATCTCGCTGCGTGACCGTGACGACCCGTCCGCGTTCATTGCCGGATTTGCCGGCGACGACCGGTTCGTCGTCGACTACCTCGCCGACGAGGTCCTGAGCCGCCAGCCCGACGACGTGCGCCGCTTCTTGCTCGACACTTCCATCCTTTCGCGACTCACGGGACAGCTGTGTGATGCGGTCAGCCCGCCCGCACGCTCGGGCGGGCGTAGCGGCAAGGCGATGCTGGAGGTGCTCGACCGCGCCAACCTGTTCCTCGTCCCTCTCGACGGGCGACGCACGTGGTACCGCTACCACCACCTGTTCGGCGACGTGCTCCAGTCCCACCTCCTTGAGGAACGCCCCGGCGACGTGTCCGGGTTGCACCGCCGAGCCGCCGCCTGGTACGCCGAAGCAGGCCAGGTGGAAGCCGCCGTGCGGCACGCGTTGGCCGGCGACGACCTCGACCAGGCGGCGGACCTCATCGAGAGCTCCTTCCGAACCCTGGGGCGTGAGCGACGCGAGGACCTCCTCAGCCGCTGGGCAGACCAGGTGCCCGACGAGGTCCTCAGAGACCGCCCCGTCTTGGCGATTGCGCTCATCGGCGGCCTGATGGCCAGCAACCAGTTCGACGGCGTCGAGCGACGCCTCGATCACGTTGAGCAGCTGCTGAGGAAGCCGGCCGCGCAGCTCGTGGTCCGAGACCCCGGCGAGCTCGCCCGGGTCCCGGCCGCCGTCGAGATGTACCGGGCCGCGGTCGCCCTCCTCGGTGGCGACCCACCCGGTGCCATCGCTCGCGCCGAACGCGCCATCGACCTCGCCGTCGCGAGCGACGACCTTGCGGTCGGGGCAGCGGCGGCGCTGTCCGGGCTGGCGTCCTGGTCGACCGGTGACATCACGGCGGCCCACGCCAGCTACGCCCGGTCCATCCCGGCCCTGACCCGGGTCGGGCACATCGCCGACGTGCTGGGCTGCTCCGTCGCGATGGCCGACATGGAGCTGCGCCTCGGCCGGCTCCGCGACGCCGAGAGGACTTTCGCTCACGCGCTCGGGCTGGCCGAGGCCAACACTCCGCCTGGGGCAAGCGTCATGCGGGGCACCGCCGACATGCTCGTGGGCCTGAGCCGCATGGCGTGGTACCGCAACGACCTGGTCGCCTCAGCCGAGTACCTGCGTCGCTCCGACGAGCTCGGGGAGGCCGCATCGTTGCCGCAGAACCCGTACCGGTGGCGAGTCGGCATGGCCCGACTCCGTGCGGCCGAGGGCGACCTGGCCGCAGCCCTCGAGCTGCTCGACGAGGCCGAGCGGGTCTACGTCGGCGACTACTCCCCGAACGTCCAACCGGTGCACGCCTCCCGCGCGCGGATCCTGGCCGCCAGTGGAGACCTCGCTGGGGCGCGTGCCTGGGCGCGCGACCACGGGGTCGCGGTCGACGACCAGCTGTCCTACTTCCGCGAGTACGAGCACATCACCCTCGCCAGGGTGTTGCTGGCAGAGCACACCTCCACCGGATCCCGGGGGCCCCTGGACGCCGCGGTCGGTCTCCTGGACCGCCTGCTGGCCGCGGCTTCCGATGGCGGCCGGGTCGGGTCGGTCATCGAGCTCGAGGTGCTCCGAGCCGTTGCACACGACGCGGCCGCGGACCGGAACGCCGCGCTCGAAGCCATTCGTCACGCGGTCGACCTCGCCGAGACCGACGGCTGGGTCCGCGTGTTCGTCGACGCCGCCTCCGCCCTGACACCGTCGCTTCGCGAGCTCGCGTCCCGCCAGCCCCAGTCCGGGTATGTGCACGAGCTGCTGACTGCCGTGACGGGAAGCGGTAGCGCGACCGAGGTGGCCGACGGCGGCGCCGCCCCAGGAGTTGGTGCTTCACCCACAGGGCCACCGGACCCAGGGGCGGTACTAGTGGAAGCGCTGAGCGACCGTGAGCTCGACGTGTTGCGACTTCTTGGCTCAGACCTCGACGGTCCCGCCATCGCGCGCCAGCTCGTCGTGTCCCTGAACACGGTCCGCACCCACACCAAGCACATCTACACCAAGCTCGGCGTGAACAACCGACGCGCCGCCATCAGCCGTGCTCACCGGCTCGGCCTCTTGTCCCGGGCTGCAACCCGCTGAACCCCGTCAACGTGGCTGCATGTCCCGGTTTTTGAGTGTCGTCGCGAGCGTCGAAGCTGTGTACGTCAGTACGCGAGGAGTGCCCTGGAAACCCTTCGCGAGCAACCAGATGGGTAGCGCCAGCGATCCGAAGACCAGCTGGATCCGTGCGAAGGGCAAGTTCACCACCTTGGTCACCACATGATGTGACGACCGCTCATCGCTTCGGCTCCTAGCTTGCAGGCATCAGGACGACTCCAGCTCTCGCTGGAACCGTCAGGACCAGCAAGAGGAGCAGCCCGGTGAACACCCCACCCGTTGGCGAGCACGAGCCCGGTCGGTACGAGATCCGCCTCGAAGGGCGCCTCCACGAACGGTGGTTGGCGTGGTTCGACGGCATGACCCTGACCAGCATTCCCAACCCGAGTCCGGACAGCCCCGGAAGCGCCGGGCAGGGTGTCACCACGATCCTCCGTGGCCCCGTCGCAGATCAGGCCGCGCTGCACGGGATGCTCGCCCGGCTTCGCGACCTCGGTATGCCGCTCATCTCCGTCGCTAGGGTCCAGACCGGCCCGGCGGACGACGCCCAGGGCGCCACCGGGGGCGAGCGATGAACCAGATCGCCACACCCGCCACCGCCCGCAGTTCCACCGAAGGCGGCACCCGGACCCGGAGCAGCTGGCCTGTGCCAGCCGCGCTCCTCGGGTTGAGCGCTATCCCGCTGACTGCCGGCACCTTGCGCCTCATCCAGCTCGGCGGCGGCCCCGCGGTCCTTCCTGCCGACGACCGGTTCACCGGGTTCCCGATCGCCCTTGTCGTCCACATAGTCGGTGCCGCGGTCTTCGCGCTGGTCGGCATCGTCCAGTTCATGCCCCGGTTCCGACGCAAGCACCTGACGTGGCACCGGCGCGCAGGCCGCATCCTTGCCGTCGCCGGTCTCATGGTCGCCGGGTCCGCGCTCTGGCTGACACTGGCGTACTCACCAAAGCCGGGCACCGGAGAGGTGCTCTACACGTTCCGGCTGGTGTTCGCCGCGGCCATGATGGGCGCCATCATTCTCGGGGTCCGTGCCGCCTCCGCCCGCAACATCGGGGCACACCGGGCCTGGATGGTGCGCGCCTACGCCATCGGCCTCGCGGCAGGAACCCAGGTCCTCACCGAACCCCTAGGCCACGCGCTGTTCGGCACCGGCGACGTCCGAGACGACCTCGCGAAGGGCGCCGGCTGGTTCATCAACCTCGCCATCGCCGAATGGGCCATCCGCCGCCGACCGCGCCCCGTTCGCGAACGGCACCGACAGCGCAGCCACGGCGACGACCTACTCAACCGCACAGGAGCATCGGCATGACCACGACCACCGCGGCCCGCACCAAACCCGACAACACACCCGCCGACAGTGTCGCGAGCGAACGGCCCTCACCGGTACTCGAGCGCGTCGTGCGTACTGAGCGGCTCACGCTGCGGCCGGCGACCCTCAGCGACACTGACGCCACCTGGACGTTTCGGCAGCTGGACTCCGTCAACGAATGGCTCACCGGCCGCCCACCTGACCTCGACGGCTACCGAGATCTCTTCGGCGACCCGGAACGCCTCGCCAACACCGTCATCATCGAGCTCGGCCACGGCGAGAACGCGCCCGTCATCGGTGACTTCATGCTTCGCCGCGAAGACGCCTGGGCACAGCTCGAGATGACCACCCAGGCCAAGGGCACCCAAGCAGAGCTCGGCTGGGTCCTCGACCCCGCCTACGCTGGCCACGGATACGCCACCGAAGCCGTCCGAGCGCTCCTGCGCTACTGCTTCGAGGACCTCGGAGTCCGTCGCATCGTCGCGAACTGCTTCCTCGACAACGACGCTTCCTGGCGACTGATGGAACGGGTCGGGAGGCGGCGCGAGACCCACGCCATCGCCGAGTCCCTCCACCGCTCCGGCGCCTGGCTCGACACCGTCGGCTACGCCCTCCTCGCCGACGAATGGAACGCGTAGTCCGCAACCCCTCACCTACCCCAGGAGATCTCCATGACCAGCACAACTGCCGGCTCACGAGCCGGACCACACGGCGGCCCACCCAGCCAGACCGTCAGCCGAACGCCCGCAGTGGCTGCAACAGCCGCCGGCCTGTCGGTGGTTCGCCTGAACGTGATGCGCGTCGGCTACCTCTTCATGGGCCTGGGGCTCGTCGTGGTGAAGTGGCCGCTCCTTCCACAAGCGCACACACTCCCGCTGTACGAAGGCGTCACCGTGTGCGTTCTCGTCGCGATGTCGCTGTTCGCGCTCCTCGGCGTTCGCTACCCGGCCAAGCTGCTCCCGCTGCTGCTCCTGGAAACGGCCTGGAAGGTCTTGTGGCTCTCCGTGGTCGCACTCCCCAAGGTCATCGCCGGCGACCTGGACGCTGCGACCACCACCGTTCTCGTCAACTGCTCACTGGTGGTCGTCATCGCAGCCGTCGTCCCCTGGCGCTACGCCTGGCGTCGGTTCTGGCTCAAGAAGGGCGAGCCCTGGCGGGCGATCCCACGTGGAGCACGGCTTGACGCGTGACGACCTCCCGCGTGCTGCTCGACGCCTACCATCCTGGGCCGTGCGCACGCCCGCGTCGGTACCGTCGGGCGGCAGCGTTGTGGGGAGGCCGTTGGTCATCCGGCGGTGCCGGACTTGATGTTCTCCTCGCCGCTGCGGTAGTAGCGGACCTGAATGGTGCGGATGTCGTCCCATCCGCCGAGCCGGAGCAGCTCCTTCTCGGGTGCCTCGTAGAGGTCGACCTGGGTGCGGGCGAAGCGGCGCCGAAGCGAGTGCCAGGTCACGTCGGCCTGGAGGTGGGTGCGCGGCCTGGGCCCGCATCTGGTCGAGCAGGACGAGCGCGCTCGTACTGCTCGCGGGTGAGCAACAACCCGTGGGCCCCGAGGTCGAGGCGTCGCTCCAGGACGGCCGCTTCACCGCCTGGTGGCCGGCGGGGGAGGGGAGCGGCGACAACCCCGGCATGGGTGGGGAGTGGACCTACAGCATCACGCTCGTCGGCGGGGCCACGCGCGAGGTCCGGTCCGATGAGTAGCCCTGGGATTCCGCCCGCGCTGGTGTGACCGCGGGACCCTGCCCGCAGCGGATGTCGGATGCTACGCCCCGGACGGTCCCACGGGCAGGCCGCGAGCACCGTCCGATACGGACCTCCATCGACGACTGCGCTAACGCAACCTTTGCCTTACTGTCGAAGCCAGGAGGGGCCGGTGCGCGGCGTCTGCGGTGATGTGGCGAGCCGTGCCCGCCTCCCTCCGGATCCGACGACGAACGCTAGGAGCGCAGATGGACATCACAGAACTGATCCTCTTCCAGCACCACGAGCAGCGGCGTCAGTTCGCCTTGCTCGACGAGGTGGAGCGAGGCGACGTCGAGACGCTGGCAGCTGTGTGGCGCAGGCTGGCTGTGCTGCTGGAGGTCCACGCAGAGGCCGAGGAGCGCTACTTCTACCCCGAGGTGCTCCGCCTCGGGCACGGTGGCCCCGGGTCCGAGGACGGCCCCGGCGCGGAGACGGAGGACGCGATCAAGGACCACAACGACATCCGCGACGCGATCCGCAAGGTCGCGGCAGCGACCGTCGGCAGCGAGGAGTGGTGGGCGGTCGTCCGTGAGGCACGCGAGGCCAACAGTGAGCACATGGCCGAGGAGGAGCGGGAGGACCTGGCCGACTTCCGGCAGCATGCGGATCTGCAGACCCGCCACGACATCGCGGTTCGCTTCGCCACCTTCGAGGCCCGCCACTGGGCCGGACTGGAGCCCGTCGACAAGGATCCGGGCGCGTACGTCGCCGAGCACCGCTGATCGACGGCGGCCGGCGGGGGTAGGCCCGCGGCGATCGGCCGGCGTGCGGTCGGGCGTCAGCGCCGCCGGCCTGCGGAGTCCACGCCGATGGTGAGGCCCTCGACGCATGCGCGGACGCAATAGTGATACGTTCGCATGAAATCCGGCGGCTCGGGTACTGCTGGGGTTCTTCGTCGGCCTGTCCGTCTACAGCTTCGTCGTCATGGTGGCCGTCCAGGACGGCAAGCCCCCGCTGGTGGGTGCCGGCGTCGCCACGTGCCTGACCATCGTGGCGCTCATCCTGCTGCTCGTGCTCGTCTACACGACCGTCAGCGCCCACGAGTCCCACCAGCACCTGACCGCCGCCCAGGCCCTGCAGATCTATGCCGACCTGCTGCCTCGTGCGCCGCCCGACGTCGCGGCCCGGCTCTGCCAGGAGATCTCCTGCCTGCTCCCGCTGCTCGACCAGATGCCGCCCCCGCCACCGCTCGACGCCGCCCGGCGGAGACTGGTGAGGGTGATGGAGCAGCAGGACGGCAGCCCCGCCGGCTCTGCTCCCTGAGGTCACTCCTCCTCGGCGTCCTCGTCGCAGAGCAGCTGGGCGGCGAGGTCCGCGAGGGCGGGGTCCCAGGCGCTGCGCACGCGGACGTACTCGCTCTCCGCCTCCTGGCGCACGGGCAGGCCCCCGGCCCGGAGGTCGTCCAACAGTTCCGAGTAGTCGAGCGCCCACTGCTCACGCTGCTTCGCGGACGCAGCCGGCGGTTCACGACGACGCAGGAGCCGGGCGCACATCTCCTCGGCGGAGCTCGCGATCTCGCGGACGCTGGTCCCCGCCAGCTCGGGGCGGTCCTCGGGCACCGCCACGGCGGTCCGCAGCACGGTCGCGGTCTCCCAGGTCGTCCGCAGGATGCCCGGAAGGGCGTCGTAGCCCCGCCCGAGATGGAAGGTCGGGAGCACGGGGTAGGAGGTGTGCGTCTCCAGCAGCCGGCGCATCTCGGTGGCCATCTCGGCCAGGAGCACCGAGGCGCCCGCCGGACCCTCCTGCCACAGGGCCCGGACGACCTCGACACCGCGGCCGGTTCCGGCGCTGCGCTGGTGCAGCGAGAGGGCGAAGGAGTTCCTACAGGTCAACGTGCTGTAGACCGACAGGAAGTAGGAGATGGCCAGCGTGATCGTCGCGAACCCCATCGCCGCCTCCGCGACGGTCAGCACACGGTAGAAGGGCGTCACCGCCACGACGTCGCCGAGGCCGAGCGTGGTGAGGGTGTAGCCGCTGTAGTAGAGCGCTGTTCCCCAGGACGCGTCCGTCGCGCCCGTGGCCGCCTGGATGCCGTCCCCGAGAGCGGGCCGGTAGACGGCAGCCCAGCCCACCACCAGGAGGCCGAACCAGGCCAGCATGGTGGCCGCGACATGGCTCGGCCCGGCGTACGCGCGGGCACGGCGTCGCGGGCCGCGGGGGGAGGTGCCGGGTGGCGCGGAACGCTGCGTCGACCGACCGGCTCAGGGGTCGGCGTACCGGGCCTCGTCCACTGCCCGGGAACGGCACGGTGTAGAACACGTCGACCGCGGAGCTCAGGATGAGCAGCCCGCCCACGACGGCCGTTGCCACGAAGGTCACCGGCGTAGCCCCTGACAGCCGCCCGCCCTGCGTACGCCGGCGGCAGCTCGCCCCGGGACACGGCGACGCTCACCCGCTGGTCGACCCATCGACCTCCTAGGCTGGCGCCATGAACGCCGCAGCGCCCTCGTCGAAGGATCCGCGTCGCGAGGCGACCGAGGCGATGATGGACGCCTCGCGCCTCATGACGGCCGTCGTCGCGCGTACCTTCCGAGCCGTCGACGAGTCGATCAGCGTGCCGCAGCTGCGCGTGCTGGTGATGCTCCGCTTCCGGGCGCCGATGAACCTGAGCGGCATCGCCGAGGGTCTGGGCGTGAACTCCTCCAACGCCAGCCGGACCTGCGACAAGCTGGTCGCCGCAGGACTGGTGACGCGGGTGGAGGACGAGGCCGATCGCCGGCACGTCTCGCTCTCGCTGACCGAGCACGGGGCGCAGGTGGTCGACGCGGTGATGGCGGAGCGCGAGCGCATCCTCGACAGCATCGTCGGGCAGCTCTCGCCGGCCGGGCAGCGGCGTCTGGCCGCGGGCGTGAAGTCGTTCCTCGCCGCGGCGACCACGGCCGGTCTGCAGCCCGGCGCAGGCGGGCAGAACTCCTTGATCCCGTGGCTGCGCTGAGCGCCCGGCCATGACGCGCGGCGCCGGCTGATCCCTCATCCTCGGCTCGACGGCACGGTCACTCCTGACCGCCGGCGACCTCGTCCTGGATCTTCTCCAGCGACTTCCCGCGGGTCTCGGGGACCCGCAGGACGAAGAACACCAGGGCGAGCACGGCCAGGCCGGCGTAGAGGAAGAACACGCCCTGCCGGGTGATCCAGCCGCTGAGGGTGAGGAACGTCTGGGCGACCAGGAAGTTGGCGCCCCAGTTGCACACCGTCGTCACCGACATCGCCTTGCTGCGCACGCCGCTCGGGAAGATCTCCGAGATCATCAGCCAGAAGACGGGTCCCAGGCCGACGGCGAACCCGGCGATGAACAGGATGAGGCCGGCCAGGGCGAGCCACCCGTAGTCGTCCTGCAGCGTGCTGGAGCTGAAGTAGGCGCCCAGGACGAGCAGTGCCACGAGGAGGATCGCCGTCCCGGTGTTCAGCAGCACCCGGCGTCCGACCCGGTCCAGGAGCAGCACGGCGACGGCCGTGAAGACCACGTTGGTCACGCCGACGAGGAGGGTGGCGGCGAGGGAGGCGGAGTTCGTCAGCCCGGTGTCGCTCAGGATGGTGGGCGCGTAGTAGATCACGGTGTTGACCCCGACGAGCTGCTGCGCGAGCGCGAGGGTCACGCCGATGAGGAGCACCGGCCGCAGCCGTGGCCCGAACAGCGTCCGCACCGAGGTCTCCCGCTCCGCGTCGTTCGCCTCCTCGATCTCGTCGAGCTCGGCGTCGACGTCGGCGTCCTCGTCGCCGCTGCGTAGCCTCTCGAGGACCTCGCGGGCCTTGTCGTGCCGCCCGGCGGCCGCGAGCCAGCGCGGGGTGCGGGGGACGGTCAGCATGCCCACCGCGAGCGCAGCCCCCGGGATGGCGGCCAGGCCGAGCATCCACCGCCACTCGTGGGTAACGTCCTTGAACAGGTAGTTGACGATGTAGGCGGCCAGGATGCCGGTGACCACCGCCATCTGGTTGAACGAGGTCAGCCCGCCGCGGATGCGCTTCGGCGACACCTCCGAGATGTAGAGGGGCGAGACGAAGGACGCCGTGCCGACCGCGAGGCCGAGGATGAACCGGAAGCCGATGAGCATCTCGGCGTTGACGCTGAGGGCGCACCCGATCGCCGCGAAGAAGTAGATGCCGCCGGAGAGCACCTTGGTCCACTTGCGGCTGATCCGGTCCGCGAGGTAGCCGGAGACCAGGGCTCCCACCATGGCGCCCAGCAGGAGCACGGCCACGATGGCCTGCTGCTCGAACTTGTTCGCGTGGAGGTCGTCGCGGATGTAGAGCAGGGCGCCCGAGATGACGCCGGTGTCGTAGCCGAAGAGGAGGCCGCCGATCGCGGCGATGACGCTGACGCGTACGAGGAGGCCGTTGCCGGTCGCACGCACGTCCTTGACGAAGCCCATTGGACCACCCCTTGCTCGATCGTCGCAATAGTTGCGTCAGCGCAGGTGCCTGTAACCAGGTGCGGGGGAGCGCACACGTCCGGCCCGCTCAGGGGGGATTGGCGCGCGGCCGTCGCCGGACGGCACGGCCGACGGATCACTCCTCGCGGGTGGTGGCCTCGACCTCGCGTCGGACGGCGTCCTCGATCGGCACGTCGCCGTTGACGACGTCCCACTGCCGGCCGACCGTTCCCTCGTCGTCGAGCACGGCGGCGAGGACTGCGGCGACGTCGGCCCGGGTGACGTCGCCTCGGTCGACGTCCTCGCCCAGGGAGATGCGGCCGGTCGGGGGCTCGTCGGTCAGGCGGCCGGGTCGGATGATCGTCCACCGCAGTCCGCTGGCACGCAGTGCGGCGTCGGCGTCGCGCTTCGCCTCGACGTACGCGCGCCACACCTCACCGAGATCGTCGGACAGCGGGTCGTCGACGCCGATCGCGGAGACCTGGACCAGCCGGTCGATGCCGGCTCGCCGGGCTCCCTCGATCGACTTCAGCGAGCCTTCGAGGTCGACGGTGCGCTTGCGCTCCTTGTTGCCGTCGGGGCCGCCCCCGGCGGCGAACACCACGGCGTCACATCCCTCGAACGCGGACGCGAACGTGTCGATGTCCGCCTGCTCGATGTCGAGCATCCGGACCTCGGCGCCGCGACCCTCGAGCTCCGCGCGGTGGGCCGGGTTGCGCACCAGGCCGACCGGCTGATGACCGCCGCTGGCGAGGCGGTCGACGAGGTGGCGGGCGACCTGCCCGTGTGCTCCCACGATTGCGATTCGGGCCATGCCCACCACCCTACGGACGCCGGTCGCTGCCGGTCAGGGCGTGACCGGCGTCCGGGCGTCGAGGGCCGCGGCGTCCTCGGCGAGCGTGTGCCGGATGCGCTCGGGCGGCATGGGCCGGGCGAGGTGGTAGCCCTGGACGACGTCGGCACCGAGGGAGCGGAGTGCGTCGAGGCCTGACTCGAGGTCGCTGACGAGGTCCCGGTCGATCTTGACCCCGTCCAGCGGGATGTCGCGCAGCGTCCGCGCCGAGGCATAGCCTCTGCCGAAGTCGTCGAGCTCGATGCGGACCCCCAGCGCCCGCAGCTCCTGCAGCATCTCCTCGACGAGGCCCGGAACCGAGCGGTCGTCGACCAGCTGGGCGGAGAGGTTGACGCTGACCGCGACGCCGAGGCCCGCGCGGCGCCACCCGAGCACCTCGTCGAGCGCCTTGCGCATGGTGAGGACGGTCAGCGGCCGGATCAGCCCGACCTCCTCGGCCGGGGGCACGAACGCCTCGACCAGGCCGCGGGCCTGTGCCTCGAAGGCGTCCACCTCGCTGGTCGGGACGTGTACGTCGCCGCGGCCCCGAGCACGTGCAGCCCGTCGCGGATCTGGGCGTCCTTGATCTCGCACAGCCACCCGTCGACGTGGAGCAGGAAGTCGTCGTACTCCTCGTCGCCGGGTCGCTCCTCGAGGCCGAGGTCGCGGTGCAGCTCGGCGGCGTGCATCAGCTGCCAGATCTCGCCGCGGATCGCCGGCGGCTTGGCCGGGTCCATCGCCGAGATCTTGTCGTACTCCTCCAGCAGCCCCCGAGCCGCGCGATGTCACCGTAGGGCTCCGCGCGCGCCATCGGCGGCACCAGGTGGTCGACGATCGTCGCGTGCGCCCGGCGCTTGGCCTGGGCGCCCTCGCCGGGGTCGTTGACCAGGAACGGGTAGATCAGCGGCATGCTGCCGATCGCGGCATCCGGACCGCAGGAGGCCGACAGCGCGGCGTTCTTGCCCGGCAGCCACTCCATCGACCCGTGCTTGCCCAGGTGCACGACGGCGTCGGCCTCGAAGCCGTGCTCCAGCCACCGGTAGGCCGCGAGGTAGTGGTGGCTCGGCGGGAGGCCAACGGTGCCGTGGCACGCGTCGAGGGCGGCATCACCTGGCTCGGCTGAGCGTCGTCGGGCGGCCCGGGCCCCCGAGTTGTGATGACCAACCTCCCTGGACATCACACCTAGTCGGCCAGCGAGACGCCCCAGCGGGTGACGTGCGTGGCGCCCGGCTCGAGCCGCGCGACGCCCTCGTTGCTCTGGAAGGCGTTGGGCGGGCAGGTCATCGGCTCCACGCCCAGCCCGCGCCGCCGGCGAGGCGGCGCGAGGGTGTCGGCGGTGAAGACCTCGAGCAGGGGGTAGGTCTCGTCGACCCAGAGCTGGGCGGTGCGGCCGTCGGTCCCGGTCAGCCGGAGCCAGGCCCGGCCGTCCGGGTGGCGCCGCAGGTCGGTGAAGGCGTGGTCGATGCGCAGGTCGCCCAGCAGGTGCGGCTCGTGGAAGTCGTACGCCGTGCCGGCGACCCGCTCCCGACCGGTCGGCAGCTGCCGCTGCGGGTCGGTGAGGACGCGCGTCCCCGCCTCGAGCCGGAGGGTGCACTCGTCGATGGAGTCGTCGCCGGGGGAGAGGTAGGGGTGCTGCCCGCAGCCGTAGGGTGCCGGCCGGTCGCCGACGTTGACCGCCGTCGTGGTGACGGCGAGGCCGTCGTCGCTGAGCTGGTAGTCCAGGCGCAGGTCGAGGGCGAACGGGTAGCCCTGGAGCGGGAAGAGGGTGGCCGCCATCGTGATGCCGTCGGGTCGCCGGTCGACCGGCTGCCACGGACGCCAGTGCAGGAACCCGTGGATCGCATTGTGCTTCTCCGGCTCCGTGAGCGCGACCTGGTAGTCGGTCCCGTCGAAGCGGTAGCGGCCGTCGGCCAGCCGGTTGGGCCAGGGGATCAGCGGGGCGCCGTGGGCCCCGTCGCACATGGCGTCGGACGGATAGGGCTGGAGGACGTCGCGGTCGCCGACGGCGTACTCCCGGACACCGCCACCGACCTCGACGATCGTCGCGCGCTGGTCGCCGCGGCTGATCCGGTACTGCTCTCCCGACGGTGGTGACGTCATCGGTGCCACCCCATCTTCCATGCCTCGCCCGCCGAGCTCTCTCCGGCGGCCTTCCCGAACGCCCGCATGGCGTTGACCAGTGCGCGCCGGCGGCTCTCGGGTACTCGCTCGAGGACGTGGCCGATCGCGACGCGCCGGTGCTCGACCAGGGTGCCGATCAGCTCCCGGCCCTGGTCGGTGAGCCCCAGGATCAGATGGCGCCGGTCCAGGGGGGACTCCGTGCGGCTGAGCAGGCCGGCGGCCACCAAGCGGTCGCACGAGCGGCTCGCGTTCGACGGGTGCACGTTCATCGCCTCGGCGAGCGCGTTCAGGTTCAGCGTTCCGCGACTCGCGATGAGCACGAGGACCCGCAGCTGGGGGAGCGTCACCTGGTCCTCGACCTGGGTGATCGACTGCGCCGCGATGCCGACCAGCGCCTGCAGCGCCATCATGACCGCGTCGATCTGCTCGACGTCCCTGGCGTCGGCCTGAGGGTCCTGGTCCGGTTCTGCCATGGCGGTGATTGTCCTCCAGTGGTTGCTTGGCCGCAAATATTGCGGGTACAGTTGCGTATACGCAAACGTGCTGCGCTCTTGGTCGTCGGCCCGGCGAGCGTGCCGCCCAACCCGTAGGAGCAGACATGGCAGCCATCTCCACCATCACCCCGGCCAGGCACGGCATCGACCGCCTGGTCCGCAACGTCGAGACCGGACGCTTCGAGCGGACGCTCTCCGCGCTGACCGCGGCCGGTGCGCTGGTGACCGCCGCTGAGATCTACTTCGAGCACGACTCGGCCAGCTTCGGGAACAAGCTGATGTGGCTGCCGGTCGCGCTCGGCCCCGTCGGGGCCGCGGCCGGCGTGGCCGGCTTCTGCAGCCACCGGATGGCGAAGACGGCGCTGCCGTTGGCGTCCGCGGCGATCGTCGCCAACGGGCTCCAGGGCACCTACCTGCACGCGCGCGGGATCGCGCAGAAGCCCGGCGGGTGGCGCAACGCCCGCTACAACATCGAGATGGGCCCACCCCTGCTCGCCCCCCTGCTGGTGACGATGGTCGGCGGGATGGGGCTGCTCGCCGCCCTCCTGCGGCGCGAGAGGTGAGCGACGTAGCGCCGGGGGAGCGTCACGATCGGTTCCCCGGCTTCGACGCGCTGGCCCAGGCCGGCCACTGGGACCCGGTCACCGCCGGGACCGTGATGGCACGACTCGGCATGCCGCCGGACATCCGGTTCTTCACCCCGGAGGAGGAGGCCGTCGGCACCGCGTTGTGCGACCGGCTGCTGGGCGAGCCGGGCGAGGATCACGCCAAGCGGGTCGGTCGCGGGACCAGGGTCGCGGTGCTGAACATGATCGACGCCCGCCTGGCGGAGAAGCAGACCGACGGCTGGCGCTACGACGACATGCCGCACGACGGTGAGGCCTGGCGCGACACGCTCGCGGCGCTGGACCAGGACGCCCGGGACCGCTTCGGTCACGGCTTCGCGGCCTGCTCCGTCGCTGAGCAGGAGACGCTCATCCAGCAGGTCCAGGACCTCGGGTCCGATCGCTGGCACGGCCTGTGCGCCAGGCACGTGTGGAGCCTGTGGACGCGCTACGTGTGCACCGCCTTCTACTCCCACCCCTCGGCGTGGGACGAGATGGGCTTCCCCGGCCCGGCCTACCCGCGCGGCTACAAGAACACCGGGGTCGATGCGCGCGAGCCGTTCGAGGTGCGCGACGCCCGTCCCGGCGACGACCCTGCTCGGAGCCGGCGATGAGCGTGCGGGCACGGAACGAGTCGGCCTGGCTCCTCCCGAACGACGGCACCCGGACCAACCACCGGCTGCGCCGCGACATGCGGACCTTCGCCGACACCGACGAGGTCGACCTCGTGGTGGTCGGCTGCGGTGCCGGCGGCTCGACGATGATCCAGCGGCTGGCGCGCGCCGGGTGGAAGGTCGTCGCCCTCGACGCCGGTCCGTTCTGGGACCCGGACGCCGACTGGGTCAGCGACGAAGCGGGCTCGCACCACCTCTACTGGACCGAGCCTCGCCTCATCTCCGGGTCCGACCCGGTCCCGCTCGGATCCAACAACTCCGGCCGTGGCGTCGGGGGGTCCATGGTGCACTACGCCGGCTACACGCCACGGTTCCATCCCAGCGACTTCGAGACGCTCTCGCGCGACGGGGTCGGCGCCGACTGGCCGCTGGGCTACCCCGACCTCAAGCCCTACTACGAGGCGATCGAGGGGGAGCTCCCGGTCGCCGGCGAGGACTGGCCCTGGGGCGACCCGCACAGGTATCCCCATCGCCCCCACCCGGTCGGCGGAAACGGGGAGATCTTCCTGCGCGGCGCCTACGCCCTGGGGATCGAGGCGAAGGTCGGCCCCGTCGCGATCACCAACGGCCGGTTCGGCAACCGACCGCACTGCATCTACCGCGGCTTCTGCCTGCAGGGCTGCAAGGTGAACGCCAAGGCGTCGCCCCTCATCACCCACATCCCCGACGCGCTCGCGCACGGTGCCGAGGTCCGGCCCGACGCGATGGTGACCCGCGTCGAGATCGACCAGCGCTCGGGCCGCGCCACCGGCGTCCACTACGTCCGCGACGGCCGTCCGCGCTTCCAGCGGGCCAAGGTCGTCGCGATCGCCGGCTACTCCATCGAGACGCCGCGGCTGCTGCTCAACTCGGCCTCGCCCCGCTTCCCGGACGGCCTGTGCAACGACTTCGACCAGGTCGGCCGCTACCTGATGGTGCAGGGCGCGCCGCAGACAGCCGGCAGGTTCGACGCGGAGGTGCGCATGTACAAGGCGCCGCCGCCCGAGGTGAGCACCGAGGCGTTCTACGAGACCGACCCGACCAAGCCCTACAAGCGTGGGTTCTCCATCCAAACCGTCTCCCCGCTGCCGATCACGTGGGCCGAGCACGTCGCCGCCCAGGGTCACTGGGGGGCCGCGTTGCGCGACTACATGAGCGACTATGTGCACTGGTCGTGCCTCGGCGCCCTGTGCGAGTTCCTGCCGCAGGCCGAGAACCGGGTGATCCTGGCCGAGGAGACCGACCGCTACGGCATGCCGGTCGCCCACTTCGCCTACAGCCAGTGCGACAACGACACCGCGCTGATGAAGGCCGCCCGGACGGTCATGGAGGACCTCCTGCGTGCCGCCGGCGCCGGTGAGGTCATGACCATCGACCGGTTCGCCCACCTGGTCGGCGGCGCCCGGATGGCGGCCAGGGAGAAGGACGGCGTGGTCGACGCCGACTGCCGCACCTTCGCGGTCCCCAACCTCTACATCACCGACGGCAGCGTGCTGCCCACCCAGGGCAGCGCCAACCCAGCGCTGACGATCATGGCGCTCGCGGCACGGACCGCCGAGCGTCTGGCTGCCCGCCGTACGAGCGTCGAGGACTGACCGGTCCCGAGTACAGCGCGGGTCACGATCACCTGACCACCCGAAGGAGGATCACATGGCATCGAAGAACGTCGCCGACTACCTGCTCGAGCGGCTCCGCGACTGGGGTGTGAGCAAGGTCTTCGCCTTTCCCGGTGACGGGATCAACGGCATCCTGGCCGCCTGGGGCCGCGCGGAGGACGACCCCGAGTTCGTCCAGTCCCGCCACGAGGAGATGAGCGCCTTCGAAGCGGTGGGCTACGCCAAGTTCAGCGGACACCTCGGCGTGTGCATGGCCACCTCCGGCCCCGGTGCCATCCACCTGCTCAACGGCTTGTACGACGCCAAGCTCGACCACGTGCCCGTCGTCGCGATCGTCGGTCAGACCGCGCGATCTGCGATGGGCGGCTCCTACCAGCAGGAGGTCGACCTGCTGACGCTCTTCAAGGACGTCGCCAGCGAGTACGTCCAGATGGTCACCGTCCCCGAGCAGCTGCCCAACGTGGTCGACCGCGCGATCCGGACCGCGCTGTCACGGCGAGCGCCCACGGCGGTGATCATCCCCTCCGACGTCCAGGAGCTGGAGTACTCGGCGCCCACGCACGCGTTCAAGATGGTGCCCTCCAGCATCGGGACCGAGTGGCCGACGCCGGAGCCGCAGTCCTCCGCCATCGCCGCCGCGGCCGAGCTGCTCAACGCCGGCAGCAAGGTCGCCATCCTCGCCGGCGTCGGAGCCCGTGGCGCGCGTCAGGAGCTCGTCGAGGTCGCCGACCTGCTCGGCGCCGGTGTGGCCAAGGCGCTGCTCGGCAAGGACGTGCTCTCCGACGAGCTGCCCTTCGTCACCGGGTCCATCGGCCTGCTCGGCACGCGCCCGAGCTACGAGATGATGATGGACTGCGACACCCTGCTGACCGTCGGGTCGAGCTTCCCCTACACGCAGTTCATGCCGGAGTTCGGCCGGGCCCGCGGCGTCCAGATCGACATCGACCCCACCTACATCGGGATGCGCTATCCCTACGAGATCAACCTCGTCGGCGACGCGGCCGCCACCCTGCGGGCCCTGATCCCGCAGCTGACCCGGAAGACCGATCGCTCCTGGCGCGAGAGCATCGAGGCCAACGTCGAGCGCTGGTGGGAGGTGATGGACGCCCAGGCCCGGGTGAGCGCCGAGCCGATCAACCCGATGCTGCCCTTCGCCGAGCTGTCGCCGCGGCTGCCCGGCGACGCGATCGTGACCGCCGACTCCGGATCGTCGGCCAACTGGTACGCGCGGCAGCTGAGGTTCCGCGACGACATGCGCGGCTCCCTCTCCGGGAACCTCGCCACGATGGGGCCCGGTGTGCCCTACGGCATCGGCGCGAAGTTCGCCTGCCCCGAGCGGCCCGTCATCGTCTTCGCCGGCGACGGGGCGATGCAGATGAACGGGATGGCCGAGCTGATCACCATCAAGCACTACTGGCAGCAGTGGAGCGACCCGCGGCTGATCGTCGCGATCCTGCACAACAACGACCTCAACCAGGTCACCTGGGAGATGCGGGCGATGGCCGGCTCGCCCAAGTTCGCGCAGTCCCAGACGCTGCCGGACGTCGACTATGCCGCCTTCGCCGCCTCCCTCGGGCTGCAGGCGATCACCGTGACCGCCCCCGAGGACGTCGCGTCGGCCTGGGACCGCGCCCTCTCGGCGGACCGGCCGACGGTCATCGACTTCCACACCGATCCCGACGTGCCACCGATCCCGCCGCATGCGACCTTCGCCCAGATCAAGGACGCCGCCCAGGCCGTGATGAAGGGCGACGAGGACCGGTGGGGCATGGTGAAGGAGGGCCTCAAGACCAAGGCCCAGGAGTTCCTGCCGCACTCGAGCGGCTGACCATGCGCGACGCACCGGTCACCACCCTGGACGTGTCGGTCTACACCGTGCCCACCGACGCACCCGAAGGTGACGGCACGATGGCCTGGGACGCCACGACGATGGTGCTGGTCACCGCGCGCTCCGGCGGCACGACCGGGACCGGCTGGACCTACGGACCGGCCGCGTGCGCGACCCTGGTGAGCGACCTGCTCACCGGGGTCGTCGTCGGCCGCGACGCGATGGACGTCCCGGGCAGCTTCGGCGCCATGGTCAAGGCCGTCCGCAACGTCGGCCGTGCCGGCGTGGCGGGCTACGCGATCTCGGCGATCGACACCGCCCTGTGGGACCTCAAGGCCCGCCTGCTCGACCTTCCGCTCCACCGCCTCCTGGGTGCCGTGCGCGTCGAGGTCCCTGTCTACGGCAGCGGCGGCTTCACCACCTACGACGAGTCGCAGCTCCGGGAGCAGCTGACCCACTGGACGCTCGAGCAGAGGATCCCGCGGGTGAAGATCAAGATCGGTGAGTCGTGGGGAGCCGCCGCCGACCGTGACCTGGCCCGCATGGAGCAGGCGCGATCGGCGATCGGCGACGCCGAGCTCTTCGTCGACGCCAACGGCGGCTACTCGCGCAAGCAGGCGGTCCGCGTCATGGCCGCGGCCGCCGACCTGGGCGTGCGATGGTTCGAGGAGCCGGTGCCCTCCGACGACCTCGACGGGCTCCGCGAGGTGCGCGACCGGGTCACGGCCGACGTCGCGGCCGGGGAGTACGGGTCCGACATCGTCTACTTCCGGCGGATGTGTGCGGCGGGAGCCGTGGACTGCCTGCAGGCCGACGCCTCGCGCTGCGGCGGCATCACCGAGTGGATGCGGGTCGCTGCGGTAGCGGCGTCCTTCGGGCTGGAGGTCTCCGGGCACTGCGCCCCCCACCTGCACGCCCACGCGGCCGCAGCGACCCCCAACCTGCGCCACCTGGAGTGGTTCCATGACCACGTCCGGATCGAGTCGATGTTCTTCGACGGCACGCTCGACCCGCTGGGGGGCACGATCGCTCCCAGCGCCGAGCGGCCCGGGAACGGCCTGAGCTTCCGGGCGCAGGACGCGGCCCGCTTCCGGGTCGGATAGCTCCAGCCGGACGCCGGCCGCCGACGTACGGCCCGGCGCCGACTGGGGCGTGCTCAGCCCGCGCGCGAGATCGTGAACGCGGCGAGGAAGCCGAGCGTCGCGATCAGCCCGGCGTACATGTGGGTCTTCTCGAACGCCTCGGGGATCATGGTGTCGGCGATCATGGCCAGGATGGCCCCGGCCGCGACGGCCGTGATCACCGCGATGGTGCCATCGGAGGCGTCCTGCAGGACGAGGCAGCCGATCAGCCCGGCCAGTCCGCTGGCGACGGCGATCCCGATCCAGACGCCGAACACGTAGCCGGCGCTGCGTCCGTTGCGCTTCATGCCGGCCGAGCTCGAGAGTCCCTCGGGCAGGTTGGAGATGAAGATGGCGGCCAGCACCGGCACGCCGACCCCGCCGCCGCCCAGCAGGGACAGACCCAGGACGATCGACTCGGGCACCCCGTCGAGCAGCGCGCCGACGGCGATGGCGGCCCCGCTGCCCTGCTGCTCGGACTCGGAGGGCTGCTCCTCGCCCGACCGCTTGCGGTGTCGAGCCCCGAGCCGGGCCAGGGCGATGTTGGCGGCCACGTAGACCACCGCGCCGCCCAGGAACCCGCTGACGGTGGGGACGAGCCCGCCGCTCGTCTCGGCCTCGTCGACCAGGTCGAAGGCAAGCGCGGAGATGAGCACGCCCGCCCCGAACGCCATCACGGACGCGACGACCTTGCGGGGGACGGGAGCGAACCAGGCGACGAGCGCACCGATGACGAGTGCGCCGCCGGCGAGGAGTCCCCACAGACCTGCTTGGAGCCAGATTGGCATGGTGGAACCTTTCCTTCGTCAGGCCGTGTCGTACCCGTGTCCGCTGGGGTCGCTGAGGTGGCGGGCCGTGTTGACCAGACCCACCAGGCTGAAGGCCTGGGGCGTGTTGCCGAGCTGACCGTGCGCGGCGCTGTACTCCTCGCTCAGCATCCCGACGTCGTTGCGCAGCCCGATGAGCTTGGTGAAGAGGGCCTCGGCCTCATCGGTCTCCCCGATCCCGTGCAGGGCGTCGGCGAGCCAGAAGCTGCAGGCCAGGAAGGCCGCCTCGGTGCCGGGCAGACCGTCGGGGCCGCCGTCGGCCTCCGGGTCGTAGCGCAGGAGGAATCCGTCCCGGGTGAGCTCGCGCTGCACAGCGCGGACGGTGCCACGGACGCGGGGGTCGTCCCAGGGCAGGAAGCCGACCCGCGGAAGCAGGAGCAGCGCGGCGTCCAAGCCGTGGGAGCCGTAGAACTGGGTGAACGTCTCCCGGTCGGCGTCGTAGCCGCGCCGGCAGACCTCGTCGTGCATCTGGGCGGCGAGCGCGCGCCACCGGTCGACGGGGCCGTCCAGGCGGTGCTGCTCGACGGTCCGGATCGCCCGGTCCACGCCGGCCCAGGCCATCACCTTGGAGTGCACGAAGTTGCGGCGTGGGCCGCGCATCTCCCACAGGCCGTTGTCGGGCTCCTGCCAGTTCGACTCCAGCCAGTCCAGCAGGGCGAGCTGGACGTCCCAGGCCGACTCGGCGACCTCCAGGCCGGACTCGCGGGCCAGGTAGAGGCCGTTGAGCACCTCGCCCCAGACGTCGAGCTGGCGCTGGTCGGCGGCCGCGTTCCCGACGCGAACGGGCGCCGATCCGGCGTACCCGGGCAGCCAGTCCAGGGTGTGCTCCGGGATGCGTTGGGTGCCGTCGAGGCCGTACATGATCTGGAGCTTCTCCGGGTCACCGGCCACCGCGCGGATGAGCCACTCGCGCCAGGCCTTCGCCTCGTCGGTGTAGCCGGTGCCGAGCAGCGCCTGCAGCGTGAAGGTGGCGTCGCGGAGCCAGCAGTAGCGGTAGTCCCAGTTCCGCACGCCGCCGAGCTGCTCGGGCAGCGACGTCGTCGCCGCCGCCAGGATCCCGCCGGTCGGCGCGAAGGTGAGCGCCTTGAGCAGCAGCAGCGAGCGGCGCACCTCCGGCGCCCAGCGGCCGGTGTAGGAGCACCGGCCGATCCACTCCTCCCAGAAGGTCCGCGTCTGGGCCAGGGCGGGACCCGCCTGCGCCATCGGGGGCCGGGGGAGGTGGGAGGCGCGATGGGTGAGGACGAAGGCGACCTCGTCGCCGGCGGCCACCTCGAAGGTGGCGCGGAGGGCGTCGCCGTCGTGGCACAACGGCACGTCGGCGTGCACCCAGACCGAGTCCGGGCCCGCGGTCGCCGCCGCGTCGCGCGATGCGTCGGGGTCGTCGCTGCTGCGGACCGACCCGGCGGCACCGCCGTGCCTGTCGTCGTGGGCGCCCGCAGGAGCCGCAACGCCCTCCCCGAGCCGCACCCACGGTCGCACGCGCCCGTAGTCGAAGCGCAGGCGGAGGGTCGAGGTCATAGACACCCGCCCGGCGACACCCTGCACGATCCGGACGACGTCGGCCGCATGGCCGCGCGGCGGCATGAAGTCGACCACCTCCACGGTGCCGTCCTCGGTCTCCCACCGGCTGCGCAGGATGAGGGTGTCGTCGTCGTAGGCGTGTGACGTGGCCTGCCCGCCGCTGCTGGGAGCCAGCGTCCAGTGGCCGCGCGACTCGTCGCCGAGCAGGGCGGCGAAGCAGGCGCCGGAGTCGTAGTGCGGCAGGCACAGCCAGTCGATCGCTCCGTCCGAGCCCACCAGGGCCGCGGTGTGGAGGTCGCCGATGAGCGCGTAGCTCGAGATCGGCTTGGAGCCGTGCAGGTCGGCGGTGGGCTCGTGTCCGCTCACGCGGACGCGACCTGGTCGTCGAGGGTGATCACGACCTTGACGTCGTTGGCCGCCGAGCGGTCGAACGCCGTCGGCGCCTGGTCGAGGGGGATGGTGGTCGTGATGAGACGACGCAGCCAGGCCGGGTCGGCCTGCTCCAGCGCGTCCGCCGCGGCCTGGTAGTGGCGCAGGTTGGCGTTGACCGATCCGACGACGGCGTCGTTCTCGAGCACCAGCTCGCGGTTGAGCGCGCCGGCGTCGATCTGCAGGCGGCGCCCCGCGGGGGAGACGCCGGTCAGGCAGACGATGCCGTAGGAGCCGGTCTCGGCGATGGCGTCGAAGATGAGCTGTCCGACTCCGGTCGCCTCGATGACGACATCGGGGCGGGCTTCCCGCGCGATGGTCGCGACGTCGGAGTGGTGGTAGGTGGCGCCGAGGCTGCGCACCAGGTCGGGCTTCGGGCCGTCGGTGAGGCGGTCCAGCACGTGCACGTCGAGGCCGCGCTGGACGGCGATCATGGCGGCGAGCAGCCCGATCGGGCCGGCTCCGGTCACCAGCACCGTGGACGGCTCGAACCAGGCTCGCTCGCCGATCCGGTCGACCTGCTCCCAGGCCTTCGCGACGACGCTGGTCGGCTCGGTCAGCACCCCGGCCAGGCCCAGGTGCGGGGCGACCTTGACGGCGAAGCGTGCCGGTACCGCCCACCGGTCGCTGGCGTAGCCGTCGAGCTCCTTGATGCCGCGCTCGGTGTACTCGCCGTTGCGGCACATGTCCCACTCGTCGTGGGCGCACGCTCCGCACGGCTCAGGATCGGGGCGCCGTACGACGCCCGCGACCAGGTCTCCGACGGCGAAGCCGCTGCCCTCCGGCGCGCTATGCACCCGTCCCAGCGACTCGTGGCCGATCGTCAGCCGCTGCTGTCCCGGGGGAGCCCAGCCGTAGTCGCCGCGGACGATCTCGCGGTCGGTGCCGCAGACCCCCACCGCCAGGCCCTGGACCAGCAGCTCGTCGGCGCCGGGACGCGGTTCGGCCACCTCCTCGACCTGGAGGGACGTCGGCGTACCGGGATCGACAGTGAGCGCGCGCATCAAGCAGGTGACCTTTCCAGCAGAGCCGATGGTCGTGCCGCGGGGGCGGGGGACCCGGCAGTTCGACAGCCGTTCTCGGTCGGTACCCCCCGCCCAGGGATGCATGCGGATACGCAATGAATTCGGGCGAATCACGTCGGCGGGCGTCCGGTGGTGTCGGTGCCGGACGGGCACCCCACGCAACGCGCGGGCCGACGTGGCGACCGGCGCGGCCGAACCGAGCGTTTGCGGATACGCAACAGATGCGTTGGGTAGAGGAAATGCAACGACGCCGCACGGCAGTCCGAAGGTGCGGGGACCGAGGAGGGATGAGCATGTCGGAGGAGGCGCGCAGGCGACGGGACCGCGCGGTGAGGCCGCGTCTGGTGTGGGGCGGTGTGGCGGCCGCGCTCGTCGGCGGGGTGCTGATCACCCTCGGGATGATGGAGGTCGTGGCGGCGTCGGGGGTGTGGCTGGTCGCCGGGGTCGCGATGCTGCTCGCAGGCATCGCTGTCGCGGCACGCGGCGGCATCCTGTTCGACACCCGCACCGGAGGACAGGCCAGCGCGGAGCTCCGGGAGATCGCCCACGGCAGCGGGCACGTCGGGGTCGAACCGGGTGACATGGTCTCCGGCCCCGTGGCCGAGCGAGCCGCGACGCCGTCGATGAGCCCGCTGGCCCGAGGGGCCCGACCTCCGGCCAGTGTCGGATCCTGGTCGGTCCCGGCCGGCTGGATCCTGCTCCTCGTCACCGCCTTCCTCGTCACCGCGCAGGGAGCGCTCGTCGCGCACGACGTGACCGGGCGGTCCAGCAGCTATCGCGACGTCGGTCTGGCGATCCTGATCGGCCTGGTGGGCATGCGGCTGGTCGTCGCACCAGGCCACCACCCGGTGTCCGCCTGCCTGGGCTGCGCCGCGGGCATGGCCCTCGTCCTCGGAGGATGGCTCGCCGATCACGATGAGCGCGGGCTGGCGGCCATCGAGGTGGGTTGTGGCGTGGTCACCGTCGCGGCAGCGGCGGCGGTCGTCGTCGGTCCGCGCCTCGTTGCCAGGTCGGCGACGGCGGCCGGTCGGCGCCGCGGCCAGCCTTCGCGGTGAGGCCGCCGGCCGCCAGCCCGCCCTGCTCGTCTGGGTCGCCGGGGGCTAGCGGCCGCCGCCGGCCCCGCCCGGGTCGATCTGCTCGAGGCGACGGTCCTGTCTCCAGGCGAGCAGGTCCCGGGTCGCGAACCCGGTGGCGGCGGCGGCGCTCACCAGCGCCAGTCGCCGGCGGCAGGGAAGGACGCGGGCGACTGCGAGCATCAAGGCGGCATGCAGGAGGTCCACTGTCGCGTTCCCGACGGAGACCTGGCGCTGGTGGCCGGGGTGGCGCTGCCGCAGCCAGGTGCTCCCCAGCGACTGGGCGAGGTAGCGGACGCCCAGCAGTCGCACCGTACGCCGGACGTCTTCACCGTCGCGGCCGCCGACGACCCGGATCGAGGTGCCCGGTCGGGCCAGGACGACGGCGCCGAGCGCGAGCCGCGCGATGTCGTTCGGCCTCATGCGGGCGCTCGGCTCGTCGACCTGGGCTGGGCAGTGGGCATGCGCTTCCTCCAGTTGCGCGCAGCGGGAGCGGGAGCCGCCCTGGTCGAACCGATCCCCCTCGGCGATCTCACCACGACGATTGCACCTGCGCAAGTACCGCGGGGTTCTCGGATGCACCCGTTCTCGCTCGGTAGGGTCGGAGGAGTCGGGCCGACCGATGTGTGTGCGCAATCATTGCGAGCTAGACTGGGTGATCCGACGCGCGGCACTCGTGTGGCCCGAACCGTTCCAGGAGGAGCGATCGTGAGACTTCCGAACCCTCTGGTCGGCCTGACCGTGCTGCTCGGCATCAGGCGTGCCGTCGCCTCCCGGGGGACGCAGGTGCGGCAGGAGCTCCGCTACCGCGTCCCGCCCGGTCAGGACCCGGCCGCCGCACTGGCGGCCGTCCGCGAGCAGCAGCTGGAGGCGACGATCGTGATCGACGGCGGCTACGAGGACGTGGTCATCGTGTGCGACGCCGACCGCGACCGGGAGCGCGTCCGCCGGACCCTGCGCAACGCCCTGGTCGACCTGGCGGGCGCCGAGGTGCAGGGTCCGCCGATCCGCTTCGTCGACGAGCTGCCGGACGCCTAGCCCCGGTCTGCTGCGGGCTCGGCCTGGAGCCGGAACTTCGCGCGACCCGGCGCGGTGACGGGAGTGAAGAGGTTGACCAGGTTGCCGTCGGGATCGCGGAAGATCAGGGCGCGGTTCCCCCACGGCATGGTGGTCGGCTCCGTGACGACCGCGGTCAGGGTGTTCTCGAGCCGCCGCCACTCCTGGTCCACGTCCTCGACGAGGAACTCCAGGATCGCCGTCCGGTGTAGGCAAGGCCCTCCACCATGTTGTCGTGGCCGCTGCGGTAGTACCGGGTCTGGACCGTGCCGATGTTCTCCCAACCGCCGATCGCCATCAACGCGCCTTCCTTCATCTTCTTGATGTCGACGCAGATGCGCGCCCACCGGTGGCGAAGCGAGTGCCACGGGAAGGCGGCCTTGCGTCGCTTGGTGACGACCTCGACGTAGGTCTGCGTCTCGGGTCCCACTCGTCGCGGGGTTCGACGTAGAGCGCTAGGCGGTGAGCTGGAACTGCTCGCCCCAGCGGGCACCAGAGTTGGCCGCGAGCTCGGGAGCGAGCTCGCCCCACAGCGGGTAGTAGGTTGCCACGGTGCGGCTGAGGGCGCTGACCAGTGTCCGCGACGGTGCGTCCTCGTCACGGATGTAGGTCTCCTCCTGCCCGTTCATCCGAGCCCGCTCGTCGCCCTCGTCCTCGCTGATTCGGACGACGGTCCGGCGGATGCTCGGTGCGGGCATCGAGCAGGCACGCGGCAGCAGCTCGCCTTGCAGCGCTGTGAGGTAGCCAGCCTGGTAGCCCCACAGCAGGAAGGAACGCAGAACGATGGTGTTCTCCTTGACCATGACCTCGGTCCCCGCTTGGGCACGCATCTTGTCGACCAGCTCCCGGTTGACGTCCAGGCCGCGGTAGGTCTCGAACCCCCGCAGCTGCCGCGAGAGGTGCCGCTCGATCTGCGTCCTGTTTTGCGGCTTCCACGGCTTCTTGTCGTCGTAGGGGCTGCGGCCCTGCTCGAGGCAGTCCTCCATCATCGACTCGAGGGTGGCGAAGGCCTTCGGGCCTGCGGCTGAGGAAACCCAGCTGTCGATGCCCTCTGCCTTGGCGATGTCGCCGTCGAGGTCCCTGCCGCCGGTGGTGTCGCCCTCGGAGCCGTCCGGATTCAGCCAGGTGAGCCGGTAGCAGCCCTTGGAACCGGGCCCGGACACGGTCACGTTCCCGACCTGGATCTGCACCGTCTCCGATGCCGTCAGCGCGCTCATCGGGAGCCCTGCGGGCGGTAGGGCTTGAGGGTCTTACCGACCGGAGCAGCGGTGCCGGTCGCCGACGGAGTGCGGTCGGCGCGGCCGGGCCGGCTGCCGGCGCTGGTCCGACCCGAAGTCGTCTGCGTCGAGGTCCGGGGGGTCTTGCGGGCCTTGCCCTTGCTCGACTTGGCGGCCTCGCGGGCCGGCAGCTGCCGGAACCAGGCGAGGACCTCTTCGCGGTCCCACAGGTTGCGGGAGAACCGGCGTTGGCGGCGGGGAAGTCGGGGCGGTAGGTGTGCTCGCGCGCGGTATCGACGGACTCGACGAAGGACGCCGCCGCGCCATGCTCGATCGCCCAGATGGGGGCCTGCAGGTCAATGTTCATGACGGGGACCGGTCCCGCGCGGCATCGATCACGACAATGCCTCACCACCCTCCTCCGCAGGACGACCTGCGACCAGCCGGCGAGATGCGGACGACCCCTGCCGGTTTCGCCCCGGGAAAACCGGGGGCAAACCGACAGGGGTCGAACGTTTCTGCAGGTCAGGGGCAGATCGGCCCCACCTGTCAGATGTCGTAGTACTGACTGACTGACCCATGCTGACCTGCGCAAACGTCGAGATTCCCCGGCCGTTTGTCCCGGGCTTGTAACAGACTAACTCCTCTCCCAGGAGTGCTGGAGCTGACCAGCTCGCCTAGATTGGTCTAGAAAATGGCCGTTCTCTAGGTCCTCCCAACGCGGCTTGGGCACATCACTCGCGGTGGTCGTGGCCACGGTCGCCGTGCGGCAGTTGGCGACGGGGAGAAAGCTGACAACGCGACGGACCGGCTGCCCGCTCATGGCCATGAGAGAGCCACACCCGCAGGCGGGCAGCCGATGAGAGAGCGACAATCCCGGACACCTCGACCGAGACTCGTCAGAACCCGGCCGTGCGGTCAATGGAACTAGCAGCCGCTGAGTGTGCCCTGTCATGCCGAGTAGTGCACGTGTCAGCCCTAGGTCTGTCGCAACCAATCCGGCTCAGGATCAACCGGCAACCGCTGGGCCTGCACGGTTGCATTACCACCAGCAGGGCCTTGGCAATCACCGGTGCACTTCATCGAGCAACCTGACCATCAGAGGCGAGAATGACTGGCTGACTCAGGTGTGCCTCACTGATCCGGCGCGCGTGATCGACGACGGCACGAACTGTCGGTTCGCTTCCGTCGAACCAGCAGTCCACGTCCAGTTCGCGTATCGCTTCGACCGGCACCGGGGCACGGAGGCGGCCGCTCGCCATACAGTCGGGCTGAGTGGGTCGATGGCCGTCACCCGGGCGGCGTCGCCGCCTCAGTTCGTGCGGCAGACCCGTCTTAATCGATGGTTTGAACAACGTCGCCGATTTTGAGTTCTCCGTCGCTGAGGACGTCGACGCGTAGGCCGCCGCGGTGGATCAGTTCTCGGAGTGTGCCCTTGGTGGTGAGGCGTTCTAGGTGGGAGCACGGTTCGCAGAGGCGCTGGCCCAGGCACTCGACGGTACCGACCTGGAAGCGGCGCCCGACGAGGGCGTTGAGGTCGATCCCACGAGTGACGATGTTGCGGCGCGCCTCGGCGTAGCCGATGCAGCGGCCCTCCGGCAGCATGAGGCTGTCGATCACCTCGGCTTCGATGAGGGTGAGGTCATACCCGCGGGAAGTCTCACTGGCCGGGGTGAAGGTCCCTGCTTTGGCGGCATAGCGGTCACTCTCCAGGCCTCGGTTGGCCAACGCCCTGGCGTGGTCGACGGTGCGCATGGCGCCGGTGGCTTGCTCGGCCAGTGCGATCTCAACGACCGTGCCCCGCAGTTGGAGCGGCGGCGACGTGGGTGCGATGAACGCGGGGTCGAGACCGCTGAGAACGTAGCCCTCCCGGACGGGGAGCTCGGCCGCAGCTCGGCCGAGAAGGGTCGGGTTCTGTGGGCTCAGCACCACGCCGGCCGGGGTGCCGAACATCAGCACCGCTGTTGCGTCGTCCGCGGTCGCGTTGGGGCCAGGAGCTCCCAGGACGGCCAGCCAATACCCGGGCCAGTTGAACGAAGACGGTTGCGCGAGCGTCACCAGTCCTGCGCCCCTACCTGCGAGCCAGCCTCTCCAGTGACTGATTGCCCCCGGCAGGTCTGCTCGTGGCTGAGGCACCTCCGTGATGGGCGTCTCGGTCACCGACGCCACACATGCGGCGAAGGATCGAGTGAGTTCGGGGACGGCCTCGTCCTCGGGCAGGTCGACTTCGATCATGCCGGCATCTTCACATGGCGATCGGCACTGACCAAAGGACGCTCAGAGCGCGCGGGCGTGGCCTCTGTGGACGGTCAGCGGACCAAAGGGCTAGTGCTCATAGGTGGTGAGTGCCGTGCTCGCCGGAGGCTTGCGCCCTGCGGTAGACCAACCCCGCAGCGTTCGCTCACTCGCTGGGCAGTGCACCCTCCGTTTGCGACTCTTGCGAGCGACCTCTTCGCCGGCGCGTGAGCGCGGAACCTCACGTCGCCGCTCTCGGAAGCTGCGCGGATTGCGTCAGGCCGGGTGCTTGCTGTCAGTGAGCGATCTTGAGGCCGATGACGCAGGCGATTAGGCCTGCGATGAGCAGCGCCCTGACCGCACTGGCAGGTTCGTCGCCGGTGACCATGCCGAACGCGACGGTCAGCGCGGCTCCGATGCCGACCCACACGGCGTACGCGGTGCCGATGGGCAGGGTGCGCATCGCGTATCCGAGGCCCGCCATGCTGGCGGCAAGCGCTATGAGGAACACCACGCTGGGCATCAGGCGGGTAAACCCTTCACTCTTGCCAAGGGCGACCGCCCAAACGGCTTCGAGCACTCCCGCGACGATTAGGACGAACCAGGCCATGACCGCTCCTCGTGGCCGTCTTGTCGCGGTCCGGGTACGGCTCCCTCGTCCGGCAGTCGGTGTCCGACTGACCCAGCGACCCTATCGGCGACGGTCATCGCCCGGCCAGGGTGAGGGCTGCGTCGGTGATAGAGGTGACGTCGATGCCGTGCAGGGCGTAGGCGTCGTCGAGGTCGCTGGACTGTCCGAAGTCGGTCACGCCAAGGCAGCGGATGCGATCGCCACGGACTCCGGCGAGGAACGACAGGGTGTGCGGATGTCCGTCCTGCACGGTCACCAACGGAGCTGCGGCGTGAGCGGGGAACAGATCCTCCACGACGTCACCGCTCGGGTTGCCGGTGGTCTCGCGGCGGCCGCGCTGCTGAAAAGACCGGAACACCAGGTCGGGGCTCGTCAGGCAGACCACGCCGGCGGTGACGCCGTGCTCGGCGAGCACGCGTGCGGCCTCGACGACCTCGGGCATGAGGACGCCGACGCCGACGAGGGTGACGTCGTCCTCGGCCGCGGGATGGTTGGAGAGCCGGTAGCCGCCGGCGGTGGCCTGGCGGCGGCGCCGTTCGAGGAGCGCCGGGTCCTGCGGGGTGTTGGCGAGCTCAGGGTCGAGGGGACGGGTAGAGAGGCGGAAGTACGCCGACGTGCCGCCGGGAACGCCGACCTGGCTGGCCGCGTGGAGGAACGTCCATTCCAAGTCCTGGGCGAACGCTGGCTCCCACGCGATGCAGCCGGGCTGTTCGAGACCGATGGAGGGGGTGGTGATGGACTGGTGCGCGCCGCCTTCGGGGGCGAGGGTAACCCCAGAGGGCGTGCCGACGAGGATGGACTGACCGCCGGCGTAGATGCCGTAGGACCACGGTTCAAGGGCGCGGCTGACAAAGGGGTCGTAGATGGTCGCGACGGGGATGAGTCGTTGGCCCCACCGCGACCACGTGGTGCCGAGCTCGCCGAGCAAGCCGACAAGGTTGACCTCGGCGATGCCGAGCTCAATGTGCTGACCGGACTCGCTCTCCGACCACCGCAGGACGCGTTCGCGGTCGTCGGCGAACCAGTCGTGGCGCTCCTTGACCGACCAGACGCCCGTCTTGTTGATCCAACCGCCCAGGTTGGTCGACGAGGCCACGTCGGGGCTGCACGTCACCAGTCGGGCGGCGAGCTCAGGGGCGTCGCGAACGACATCGGCGAGCAGCCGGCCGAGCGCGGCCTGGGTGGAGACCGGCTTGCGGTGCGGGTGCCCCAAGGATGTCGGGACGCTCACGGGATCGGTCGGGGTCGTGGCCGGTCGGGCGAGTGCCTCGGCCCTGCGGGTGCAGAGCCGACCGGCATCGGACTCGGCCGGGAACGTGGCCCACGGATCGGTGGTGTCGATGCCGCAGGCCTCGGCGAGCTGGCGCATCTGCGGTTCGGTGAGCAGCGCGGAGTGGTTATTCGGGTGGCCTTCGGTAGCCAAGCCTCGGCCCTTGATGGTGTAGGCGAACACCACCGTCGGGCGGTGGTCGTTGGCGCCGTCGAAGGTGTCGACCAGCAGCGGCAGGTCGTGCCCGCCGAGGTCACGCACCGCCCGGCCGAGCTCGACTGTCGTGAGAGAGGTGACGAGATCGCGGAGCTCGACAGACCCCTGTCCGGACAGAATGCGGTCGGCGACCTCCTCGCCGGGGACCCGGAGCATCCGCTGGTACTCCTCGTTGGGCATCTCCTCGAGTCGGCTGCGCAGCTCGCGTCCGCCGGGACGCTCGAAGAGGTCGCAGACGAAGCGGCCCCACTTGAGGGTGACGACCTGCCAGCCGGCGGCCGCGAACATGCCTTGGAGGCGCTCGATCTGGATGTCTGGGACGACGCGGTCCAGAGATTGACGGTTAAGGTCCACCACCCAGAGCAGTTCACCCAGCGAAGCGACCTGCGGGTCCGCGACCGCCTCCCATATAGCGCCCTCGTCGAGCTCGGCATCGCCGAGCAGGCTGACGAACCGTCCCGCCACAGGGGTGTCGGCGAAGTGAGAGCGGGTGTAGCGGTGCGCGATGGCGGCCCACAGTGCTGCTGTGGCGCCAATGCCGACCGAGCCGGTGGAGAAGTCCACGGTGTCGGGGTCCTTGAGCCGGCTGGGGTAGCTCTGCAGGCCACCCTTGGCGCGCAGCGTCGTCAGGTAGGACTCGTCCAGGTCGCCGAGTAGGTAGTTGATGGCGTGCAGCACCGGGGAGGAGTGCGGCTTTACCGAGACCCGGTCTTCGCCGCGCAAGCTGTGGAACCACAGCGCGACCATGATGTCGACCATCGAGGCCGACGATGCCTGGTGCCCACCCACCTTGACGCCGCTGTGGTTTGGCCGGCCGCGATTGGCCGCATCGACGATGGCCGCCGAGAGCCACAGAACCCGACGGGAGATCTCCCGGAGGACGCCACTGTCGACGGAGGAAGGCGCGGGCGCGGAGGCGCTGTCCGCCGCCCGCTTGACGATCGCGGGCGAGCTGGGGGGAGCGATCATGCCGGTCTCCTTGAATGCGAGTTGCGTTGCACTTATGATGCACTATGCTGCACTCATGGACAACAACGCCGGCGCGCTCGCTGCTGCCATCGGTGCGAAGGTCCGTTCCGAGCGACAGGCGCGCAAGTGGACCCTCGACCAGCTGGCCGAGCACTCGGGCGTGAGTAGGCGCATGCTGATCAACGTCGAGCAGGGCACCGCGAACCCGAGCGTGACCACGCTGCTGCGACTCAGCGACGCGCTCGGCATCGGTCTGCAGGCTCTTGTGGCGGTCCCGCAGACCAAGCCCGTGAAGGTCGTCCGCGCTGGCGATGCCCCAGCGCTGTGGACCGGCGAAAGCGGTGGTCGAGGAGTGTTGCTGGCCGGCACCACGCCACCGGACATCCTCGAGCTGTGGGACTGGACGCTCGCACCGGGCGACCGTCATGACAGCGAGCCTCACGTGCGTGGCACCAAGGAAATTCTGCAGGTTCGTGAGGGCACGGTGACCGTCACCGTCGGCGACCATGCCGAGGTGCTCGAGATCGATGACGCCATCTCATTCGCCAGCGACGTGCCGCACTCCTACGCCAACGAGGGCACCGAACCCGCCCGGTTCTCCCTCACCGTGTTCGAGCCCGGCGTGGGTGCCGGCACGAAGACCGAGGCCAGCCATGACTGACCTCGATGCGTTCCTCGCTGGCGCGAGTGTCGACGACGCCGTAGCCGCCCTGCGCCCTGACTACCGCGCGTTCCTCATCGCCGTCGATGGCCTTCCCGCGTCCTTCAGCGGCGCCAGCAACGCCAGCGACTCGACCGTAGAGGGTCTGCTCGTTCGCGCCGAGAGGTCGGCCGCCGAGCTGCTCGCGACCACGCCCGTGGAAGAGACCTCGCATGTCGCCGCGTGGCGCGAGGCCTACCGGGCGTTCGGCGCGAAGCCGCAGCGCACCCGCAACAGCCTCGAAGCACTGCTGCGCCGCGTAGGGGTAGCTGGGTCCGGGCTACCTCGAGTCAACCCGCTCACTGACATCTACAACGCCATGAGCGTCCTCCACGAAGTTCCCATCGGCGGGGAGGACCTGAACGCCTACGCCGGTACGCCGCGGCTCGTCCGCGCTACGGGCACGGAGCCGTTCGACACCCTCGCCGACGGCAAGCCGACCATCGAGCACCCCGACGTGGGTGAGGTCGTGTGGTGCGACGACGCCGGCGTCACCTGCCGCCGCTGGAACTGGCGCCAAGGCCGTCGCACCCAGCTCTCCCCGCACACCACAGCCGCGTTGTTCATCCTCGACGCACTCGCGCCCATCACCGACGACGCTGCCGCTGCCGCTGGCGATGAGCTCGTTGCTCACCTCCGAAGGCTCGGCTCCGGCGTCCGCGTGGCGCGGCGCCTCATCCCAACCACCCCCACAACGACCGGCACTGCCGCCCAGGAGACCCGCGCATGATCTGCTGCCAGTTCATCTTCAAGCCCGGCACCTACGACGACGACTTCTACCGCCTCGACGGGGAGATCGACGACTACGCACGCAGCCTGCCCGGGTTCGACCGCGTCGAGAAGTGGCTCTCACCGGAAGGGGACGTCGTCAACGCCATGTACTACTTCGCCGACCGCAAGTCCGTCGCACAACTCGGGCGCTTCCCCCAGCACCGCGAGGCCAGGGGCCAGGTCGAGCGCTGGTACGACGGGTACCGCATCGTCGTTTCCGACGTCCGCGCGACCTACGGCGACGGCCGCCTGCCCGCCCCACCCGGCGCCTCGCAGCCCACAAACCAGATCCCCGACCAAGCCCTGGATCAAGCCCCTGATCAAGCCGCAGACGCTACGAGCGAGGACCCGTCATGACCCGCCCCGACAAGCACGACTTCGACACTCTCACCGGCAACTCGTGGTCGGTCCACGGCGGTAACCACGCCGACGAGACCACCGGCGCGATCCGCACCCCCATCGTGATGGCCAACTCCTATCGGCTGCCCGAGGACCCCAGCGACATCGACGCCCCCGGCTACCAAGGCCTGGTGTACACGCGTGAACACGGCGCCAACCAGCGCGGCCTGGAGGAAAAGCTCGCCAAGCTCGACCACGGCGAGGCCGCCGCGGTGTTCGGCACCGGCATGGCCGCCCTGCACGCCGCGTTCTTCACCATCCTCAACCCCGGCGACCACGCCATCGTCTCCAACGTCGTCTACATGCGCGTCGCCGGTCTGTTCACCGACGTCTTCCCGGCCAAGCTCGGCATCGAGGTCGACTTCGTCGACATCACCGACCTCGACGCGGTCCGCGCCGCGGTGCGCCCCAACACGCGACTCGTCCATACCGAGGTGATCGCCAACCCCGACCTCCGCGTCGCCGACGTCCCGGCCCTCGCGACCATCGCTCACGACGCCGGCGCGCTGCTGACCATCGACTCCACCTTCACCCCGCCACCGATGATGCGGCCCTTGGACCACGGCGCCGACCTCGTCATCCACTCACTCACGAAGTACTACAACGGCCACGGTGACGCCATGGGCGGCGTCGTCATCGGCAAACGCGACCTCGTCGAGCAGACCCGCACTGGAGCGATGTGGCACGCCGGCGGAGCGATCAGCCCGTTCAACGCCTGGCTCATCATGCGCGGCTCCACCACCCTCCCGCTACGTCTCCAGCGGCAGTGCGAGAACGCTCAGGCCATCGCAGAGTTCCTCGAGAGCGACTCCCGGGTCGTGCACGTCTCCTACCCGGGACTCCCCAGTCACGACCAGCACGACGCAGCCGTGGCCCAGCTGCTCGGAGGTTTCGGTGGCGTAGTGGCGTTCGCGATAGGCGGCGCACACGGTGACCGGCTGCGCTTCGTCAATGACCTGCGCGTCATCACCTCCGCGGTGAGCCTGGGTCACGACGAGACCCTCATCGCCTACGAGGAGTACCCCGAGGGCCCAGCCGCCGCGTTCGCACAGCCGTTCCGCGAGCACGGCCTGGTCCGCCTCGCCATCGGCCTGGAGTCCAACGACGACCTCATCGCCGACCTCGACGCCGCCCTCACCACCGCTTACGGGCCGCGCTGACCCATGCCGACAGAGACCGCCTTCGCCATCGTCGACGCGTTCACGACCGGGCGCCCGTTCTCGGGCAACCCGGCCGGGGTCGTCGTCCTGGACGCCTTCCCCGGCGACGCGTGGATGCAAGGCGTCGCCAATGAGCTGCACCAGGCCGAGACGGCCTTTCTCGTGCCGGTCGACGAGGCCACGTCGTTCCGGCTGAGATGGTTCACCCCGGTTGCCGAGGTCGCGCTGTGCGGTCACGCCACCCTGGCCAGCGCCCATTGGCTCTGGGAGAGCAGAACAGTCACCGACAGCGCAGCGATCACGTTCACGACCCTGAGCGGAACGCTGATCGCGAAGCGCCGGGATGAACGGATCGTGCTGGACTTCCCCGCCGTCCCGGCGAACCCCGTGCCGCCATCAGCCGACCTCATGACCGACCTGCTCGCCGCACTCAGCGGCGCGACGCCAGTCTGGACGGGCATCACAAGCAACGACGACCCCGGAGAACGCAACGTGCTCGCGGTCCTGGAGTCCGAGGAAGTCCTACGTCGCCTCGCACCCGACCAAGAGGCCGTTGCTCGGCTTCCTGCAGGCGGCCTCATCGTCACCGCCAAAGCGCGTGCCGGTGGAGTCGTGTCACGCTACTTCGCCCCCGTCTACGGGATACCCGAGGACCCCGTCACCGGCTCAGCCCACTGCACCATCGGTCCCTACTGGCAAGACCAGCTCGGCACCGTCCTGGCAGCCGAACAGGCATCAGCGCGCGGCGGAGCGCTGAGCGTCGACACCGGAACCTCCGGCCGGGTGCGCCTGTCCGGGAAAGCGCGCACCGCCGTCACCGGGCTCATCCACTGACCCACGGCCCTTCCGCCTACCCGCGCCCGGCAGGCATTTCGCGTCCAGCGTGCGTCTCCAACCCGATGAACCAAGACTGAGAGAAGAACGATGCGTCAGCTGCACGACCCAAATCAGCGCGACTTCGCCTCTGACAACTACGCCGGAGCACACCCCGAGATCCTTGCAGCGATAGCGGAGGCCAACGGCGGACATCAACCTGCCTACGGCGAGGACAACTACACCGCCAACCTCCAAGAGGTCATGAAGGCGCACTTCGGCCCGGCCACTGAAGCGTTCCCGGTGTTCAACGGCACCGGCGCCAACGTCACTGCTCTCACGAGCCTTCTCCCGAGGTGGGGCGCGGTCATTACCGCGAAGAGCGCGCACGTGAACGTCGACGAGAACGGTGCCCCCGAACGCATCAGCGGGCTCAAGCTCCTCCCCGTAGAGACACCCGACGGCAAGCTGACTCCGGACCTCATCGACCAGGAGGCCTGGGGCTGGGGCGACGAGCACCGCGCCCAACCCCTCGCCGTGAGCATCACCAACACCACCGAGCTCGGCACCCTCTACACGGTCGAGGAGATCCGCGCCATCGCTGAGCACGCCCACGCGAAGGGAATGCTCCTCCACATGGACGGAGCACGACTGAGCAACGCAGCCGCAGCGCTCGACGGCCCCTTCCGCGGGTTCACCACCGACGCCGGCGTCGACATCGTGAGCTTCGGTGGCACCAAGAACGGCATGCTGTACGGCGAGGCCATCCTCGTCCTCGAGCCGACAGCATCCGACGGTTTGCTGTTCCTGCGCAAGCTCTCCATGCAGCTCGCCTCGAAGATGCGGTTCGTCTCCGCGCAATTCCTCGCGCTACTCACCGACGACCTCTACCTCCGCTCCGCCAGGCACGCCAACGCGATGGCCACTCGCCTCCGCACCGCTCTGGAACACCGCGAACTGCCCGAACTCACGTTCACCCAGACCACCCAGGCCAACGCCGTCTTCGCGACCCTGCCACCTCGCGCTGCCGACGAGCTTCGGGCGCAATTCAGGTTCTACGACTGGAACCCCGCCATCGGGGAAGTGCGGTGGATGACTTCCTTCGACACCACCGAACAGGACGTCGACAGATTTGTAGAAGCCATCGCGACGACGCTCACAAGGCTCTAGGGAAACACCGGCTCGAGCCGCACCTAGCATGCCGAGCCGGCTCAAGACCCTGCACGGATGCGTCCCCTGAGCCACCGGCACCAGCACGCGACGCGTGCCGCAGCCAATTCCACCAGCTCGACGAACGGACTCCGCCCATGACACTGCCCGCGATCGACACCATCATCACCTACCCGGACGGTGCGACCAGCTCCACCGGAACTGTGCTGCACGTCGAGCCGATCACCGACGAACGATCCGCCGTCATCCTCGACACCACGGCGTTCCACCCGGTCGACACGGCCTGGCCCGACCAGCCGGCCGACCGCGGAACGCTGACCACCAGCAGTGGCCGGCTCCCCATCGTCGACGCCGTCACCGGCGGCATCCACGACGGCATCCTCCACCTCGGCGCCGACCTGCCCGTCCGCCTGGGCACCAACGGGTGGACCTTCGTCGTCGCCCACATCGTCGCAGGACCACCACCCGTGACCGGTGAGGCCGCCCGGGTCGACGTCGACCGGGGCTACCGTGCGGCGCTCTCAGCCGCGCACACCGCCTGCCACCTCGCCGCGCTCGCCCTCGACGCCGCTCTAGCGTCGGCATGGACGAAGGCCGCACCCACAGATGCCCTGGGCAACCCGGCATTCGACGCCCTAGCGATCCAGCGCTCGCGCATCCAGCCGCACCGCTCCACCGACACCTACCGCATCGGCAAGTCCCTGCGCCGCAAGGGGTTCACGCCCGCCGCTCTAGCCGACCCGTCGGCGGTCGCAGAACGCGTCAACGACCAACTCGCCGGCTGGTTGGCAGCCGGAGGCGCAGTACGCATCCATCGAGACGATGACTCACTCTCCGCCCGGCGCACCTGGGAATGCGAGCTCTCCACCGGCCACACCAACATCCCCTGCGGCGGCACCCACATCCAAGACATCACCGAGCTCTCCGACATCACCACGTCACTCACGACCCGCGACATAGACGGTGGACTCGAGCTGAACATGGAAACGGTCACGACCGCGACCTAACAGCCCTGCTCTCGCAACGCGCCCGCCCCGCCCCATCCTGTGCCCCGCGGGGAGTGGACGGATTCAGGGTCCGTGTGAGGGTCCGTGTGAGTTGAATGGCCCCGGCCCGGTGACTCAGAGGCCCGGCATCAAACGAACGAGATTGCGGAGCCTGGCCGGGGCCGGATTGCCTTCGTCCCCGGCAGGGCTAGGGCCCAGTGGCGAAGACGCCTGGCGTCTGCCCATGGTCCTCTGCGGCGGCGCCGATGTGCATGGGCCGAAAACGGCGTCGGTGCCTCAGCGGGCACCACACTGGGACCGACCGGCGAGGCTTTGAGTGCTCGGTCAGACCTGCTGTAGTCCTAGTCGATGCGCCGTTCTCAGGGCGACGCACTCTCGTCGCTCTCATGAGCGAAGCCGCGAGTATCCGGACCTCGGCATCCGTGAGTGGGTGAGCAGCAACGGTGGGGGAGTACTGACGTCTGCACGCTTGACTTCTCGGGTCGTCGAGAAGGCAGTGAGGGCCCCGGCCAAGCCGGAGCCCTCATCGTCCCGAACGCCGAGTTCGAGCACTACCTGAGAAGTGACTACAGGTCGTAGTACTGACTGACTGACCCATGCTGACCTGCGCAAACTCCGATTCGTTCAGGGGATTTGTATCCCGTTTGGGTAACAGCCGAGCGATTGTCGGCCCTTCAGGGGCGTTCCACTACGAAGACGTCCTCGTCCTCAAACTACCGCCTCGGTGCCGTTGGGCGCGTTGGGGAACGTCGCGGGTGCCTCGGCGTGGCGGGGCCAAGCTGCGATGACGTTAACGCTGTCTGGGGTGTTGAGGCCGTGCGTGAACTCGCGGAGGGCGGCGCGCACTTCGCTGGCGGCTCGGAGCGGGCACCTCTCGATGCTTGGCCGTCTTAGGGTCTGCCCCGAGTTTGGTTGACACCTGACCTCTGAGGTTTCGGCCTCAGGCGGAAGGATGTCCCCGTGGCAAAGCCCTACCCCAAGGAGTTCCGCGACGACGTCGTGGCCGTGGCCCGCAAGGGCCAGGCGCCGCTGGCACAGATCGCGAAGGACTTCGGCGTCTCCGAAGGCTCGCTGACCAACTGGTTGAAGCAGGCCGACATCGAGGACGGCAACCGTCCCGGTATCACCGAGGACGAGCGCAAGCAGCTGCGTGAAGCGAACAAGCGGATCCGACTCTTGGAGCAGGAGAACGAGGTCCTCCGCCGTGCGG
>NZ_FOLB01000008.1 GCF_900112345.1 Nocardioides terrae | reverse complement strand
TCGATCGTTTACACGGACCGGATCGGCGAGCTCGGCGCGAGGCCGTCGACCGGGACCGTCGGTGACTCCTTTGATAACGCGCTCGCCGAGGCGGTCAACGGGCTCTACAAGACCGAGCTGATCCGGCGACGAGGACCGTGGCGCACGATCGAGCAGGTCGAGCTCGCGACCTTGGAGTACGTGTGGTGGTGGAACAACCAGCGCCTGCACGGGGAGCTCGACATGAGGACCCCGCTCGAGGTCGAGGCGGCGTACTACGCTGCCCATGAATCATCCCGGCCGGCACTTGCTGGCCAAGGGAACGCATAGGAACGAAACCCAGCGCGATTCAACTCGATGAGCTGACCGACCTCGAACGGGTTTGGGTCCCGTTGAGGAAAGCTGCGCGGCTGTCCGTCGAGCCTGATGACTGCATCGTGCTCGTCGGCATGGGTTACCTCACCGACGGAATTGCCAACGCTCCAGAACGAGTCGTCAATCAGCACCACATTGCCAGCGTTACTGACGTACGCGACCTGGCCAGTCTTCCAAATTGTGGGATCGTCAGGCGTGAACCAAGTGACATTGCCGCGTTCGGTCGTGCAGAACACGAGCCCGCTTATGGGGTCGATGTCCCGGACGCGAACAAACATTCCTTCGTCAGTCATCAACCCTCCGCTGGGCCAGGTGCCCGGTAGCGCCGCAATGGTCTCACCCTGCACCGACATGGCGCGGTAGTTATCGACGTCTCGGCTCGGCGGCGTAGAGGCCAGGCGCGGCTGCGGTTACACAACCACCCCCGGTCCTCGGTTCAAATGAGCAGCCGGGCAGGTACCCGTCTGCTGCGCCCTCGCGGTTCTCGCGTCGAGCCGGCAGCCCCCTTTGGGCGCCAAGCTGCGCGCCAGACGCAGCATGTACTGACCACCGATCGCAAAGCGGCCGCGCCGCCTCGGATTGCGAGCGTCGAACGGCGGCTATTGCGTCGGCAACCGTTCGAGCCATTGCCGTCACAGGAATCGTCGGGTTTCGGCGTGGAGTGCGGGCTCGCGTCATTCTGGGCTACGGAGTGGGGCATCCACTTTGGTTGGGCTAACTGCGCGGGTGGAAGTGAACCAGCCGCGCGGGGCGGCGGCGAGCTTTGACACGGATTTGGCACAGCCACCCGTAGAACCCCGTCCGACGCCGGACACAGCCGGACACGGCGCGAGAGGCCCCGACCAGCGTCGCCGCTGGTCGGGGCCTCTTTCACGCTCGCACCCCCTACCGGATTCGAACCGGCGCTACCGCCGTGAAAGGGCGGGGTCCTGGGCCGCTAGACGAAGGGGGCTCCAAGCGCGGTCAGTCTAGTGTGGTCACCGGCGCGGCCCGATTCGTGGGGCCGTCGGAGAGTCCGGTAGTCTCTCCCATCGCCCGGCCAGGTAGCTCAGTTGGTACGAGCGACCGACTGAAAATCGGTAGGTCGGCGGTTCGACCCCGCCCCTGGCCACAGGCAGACGAAGGCCCTCGAGGATTCCTCGAGGGCCTTCGCTCATTCCTGACCGGACGACAGGGTCACGGCTGCGGCATCGCCGCCTCCATGATCTGCCGGCGCAGGCCGCCGACCCGCTGGTGAGCGGCGGCCCCGGCCTTCGCCGACGCTGCTGCTCCCTCGACCGGCGTGGCGGCCGGCGGGGGCACCGGGTCGCACTGCGCGTCGGAGCGGTTGCCCGGCTTACGCCTCGGCAGGTGACCCGTCAGCAGGTAGTCCGCGATCTTGTCGTCGGTGCAGCTCACGCCTGAGAGCGAGCCCGCGTGCGTCGTACCACCGACGCCCTCGATCATGACCGACCTCGGGAACGTACGCCGGGCCTCGAGTGCGCCCTCCATCGGCGTTGCGGCGTCGTTGGTCTCCTCGATCAGCAGGATCGGCGGGACCTTCCTGCCGTCGACCCTGACCGGCCTGGTCGACGGAGCCGGCCAGGTGAGGCACGGCGCGTTGTACCAGGTGTTGTTCCAGGCCAGGAACGGCGCCTGTGCCGCGACCTTGAAGGCGTCGCGGCGCTGCGTCCTCCAGCTCGGCCAGGGGGCGTCGCTGCACTCGACCGCCATGTAGGTCGCGTAGGTGGCGTCGTCCGGCGCGCCGTAGGCCTCCTTGGCAGGTGCCAGGTCACCGCCGGCGGCGGCCGCGAGGACGTGGGCGTAGAAGTCCCAGTCGTAGACGTAGTAGGCGGCGCCCACGAAGATGTCGTTCCAGTCCGACGGGCCGAAGTCGGCCTGCGGGTGGGCGGTCAGGTCGGCGAGCGTGTCGTAGTAGATCTGCCGCACGGCCTTGCCGTCGGTGCCGAGCCTGTAGGACGCGTCGTTGTCGGCGATCCAGTCGAAGAAGGTGTCGATGTTGGGGTCGAACTGCTTCTCCTGCTCGAGGTTGAGCTCGTACCACGCCTGGCTGGCGCCGATGACGCCGTCGAGGACGAACTTCCCGACCCGGTCGGGGTGGAGCGTGGCGTAGACCTGGCCGAGGTAGGTGCCGTAGGAGAACCCGTAGTAGTTGATCTTCCTCGCACCCAGGGCCTTGCGGATGCTCTCCATGTCGTTGACCCAGTCGGTGGTCCGGTCGTGGTCGAGCAGCGCGCCGCCCGCCTCGTCGCAGTCGGCGGCATAGCCGGCGGCCTTGTCGAGCCAGAACTTCTCGATGCCGGGCCCCGGCTCGTAGGCCGGCCGCCCCGCCTTGAAGTACGACGGGTCGCAGCTCAGCGACGGGATGCTGCGACCGACACCACGCGGGTCGAAGCCGATCCAGTCGAACGGGTCACCACCGTGGTCGGGCACCGAGGCGCCCAGCCGGGACAGGCCGAGTCCGGAGCCGCCGGGTCCGCCCGGGTTGGTCAGCATCGGGCCCTGGGCGTCGGCGTCGCTGGTCTTGTGCTCGATCCGGGACACGTAGAGCTGGATCTTCTGGCCGCGCGGGTGGGCGTAGTCCAACGGGACCGTGACGTAGCCACACTGCGCACCGGCGTTCTGCAGGCTCGCGGTCGGGCAGGTGCCCCAGTCGATCGGCGGCGGGGTGTACGCCGGCGTCGCGGGTGTGTGGTGTCCGTGACCGCCCTTGCCGGGGTGGCCGGCGGGCTGGGCTTGGGCCGTTGCGGTGGCGAGCCCTGAGCTCACCAGAACCGCTCCGGCCACGACGGACAGGACTCGTCTCATGCGTGGGACCTCCCGAGAGTCGAGCGACCCCCGAATGGGCCGCGTCGTCAGGAAGACACCTAACACCCGCCGAGTGCCTCCCGTCACGCATCAGCGCCGGATTTTCTGCGAGGCGGAGCGCGTCCGCAGATCTGATGGGCCGTGGGCCTCCGGGCCGGAAGATGTGCGCCTCAGCTGCTCGCCGGCACCAGCCAGACCAGGCTGGTGCCGTGCGGCGTGACGTCGCCGGTGCGCATCACGCCACCGCGCGTCGCAGCGCGGCGGCCGGCGTTGCGCAGGCCGCTGGCGATGCCCGCGCGCGGCGGGATCCCGACCCCGTCGTCGGTGACCCGCAGCATGAACCACGCCGGCGAGGCGGTCAGCTCGACCTGGACCGTCGACGCCTGTGCGTGCCGCGCGACGTTGGACAGTGCCTCGCGCAGCACCAGCAGCGCCTCGTCGGCCACCGACTCGACGAGGACGGTGTCGACGGGACCGCTGATCCGCAGGGCCGGCGTGAACCCGAGCGCGGGGGCGTACTCCTCGACGAGGGCCCTCGCCTCGGCAGCCAGCGAGCGGGCCGGGCCGCGGCTCAGCTCGAAGATCGTGGCCCGCACGTCCCTGATCGCCGTGTCGATGTCGCGCACGGCGGTCGAGATCGCCGACCCCACCGAGTCGTGGTCGCCGGCCTTCGCGGCCTGCAGGTGCAGCCCCGTGGCGTAGAGCCGTTGGATGACGAGGTCGTGCAGGTCGCGGGCGATCCGGCCGCGGTCCGCGGTCAGCATCCGCTCGCGGGTGCTGTCGCGGTCCTCGAGGGCCATCGCCTCGACGACCAGCGACCCGCTGAGTCCGGCGAGCCGGTCGACGAGCCGGCGGTCCTCGTCGACGAACGCCTCCTCGGGCCGGCCGACGACGATCCGGCCGAGCAGGACGCCGCGGGTGCGCAGGTCGGCGTGCAGCCGCTCGTGGCCGCCCTCGACGACCGTTCCCTCCGCGACGCGGAGGTCGGGTGCGTCCGATCCGCACAGCTCCACGACGGCGTACGACGCCTGCGCCAGGGCGCGACCGACCGCAGCGAGGCGGCGCAGCGTCCCATCGAGGTCCTCGGCGGACCCGATGAGCTCGAGTGCGTCCAGCAACGCTTGGGCTGTCGCGGCGTCGTCGGGGGTGGCCGTCTCGGCTGCCCGGTGGCGTCCGTGCACCGGACCACCCTAGGCCGAGACACCGAACGGCGGTGCCCGCAGGGGACGGTCCCGACCGGACGCCGGGAAAAGTGACCCGTCCGGGCCAGGGAGTGCAGGACCGGGTCTCGACCCCTCCACGCGCCGCGCCCGGCGACGTACCCTGACCGCATGTGCCGCAACATCCGCCCGCTCAACAACTTCGAGCCGCCGGCGACCGAGGACGAGGTGACCGCAGCGGCGCTGCAGTTCGTCCGAAAGGTGGCTGGGACGACCCGGCCGGCGACGGTCAACCAGGCCGCGTTCGACCGGGCGGTGGCGGAGGTCGCGCACGCGACGCGTCACCTGCTCGAGGACCTGGTCACGACGGCGCCGCCGAAGAACCGCGAGGTGGAGGCGGCGAAGCGGCGCGCGCGGGCCGAGACCCGGTATGCCCGCTGAGCCGACCGGGGCCGCGGCCGTCACCCTGCTGCGCGGACGGCCGCTCGTGGTGCTGACCGGCGCCGGCCTCTCGACGGACTCGGGCATCCCCGACTACCGCGGGCCGGGTGCTCCGGACCGCACACCCATGACGTTCCAGGAGTTCGTGTCCGGACCGGCGGCCCGCCAGCGCTACTGGGCGCGCAGCCACCTCGGGTGGGGCCGCATGCGGGCGGCCGCGCCCAACGCCGGACACCGCGCGCTGGCCGAGCTCGACCCGACCCTGCTGATCACCCAGAACGTCGACGGACTGCACGAGCTGGCCGGCAGCCGCGACGTCGTGGCGCTGCACGGCCGCATCGCCGACGTCGTCTGCCTCGGCTGCCGCAGGGTGACGACGCGAACCGCCCTGCAGGAGCGCCTGGAGGAACACAACCCGGGTTGGACGAGCGCCCACGCGGACGCGGCCGTCCGCCCCGACGGGGACGTCGACCTCGACGAGACCGTCGGGTTCGTCGTACCCGCGTGCGAGGAGTGCGGCGGCATCCTCAAGCCGGACGTCGTCTTCTTCGGCGAGAACGTGCCGCGCGAACGGGTCGAGCGGTGCTACGCCGCGGTCGACGCGCTCGGCACGGACGGGACGCTGCTCGTCGCGGGGTCCAGCCTCACCGTGATGAGCGGCCTGCGCTTCGTGCGCCGGGCGGCGCGCAACGGCACGCCCGTGGTGATCGTGAACCGCGGCGCCACGCGCGGCGACGACCTGGCGACCTGCAAGGTCGCGACCGGGTGCAGCGAGTTCCTGGCCGAGCTGGCGAGCCCTACGGCTGTTGCCTGAGGTCGGGCGAGCGGCGCAGCTCGCCGAGCAGGTCGACGATGTCGTGCAGGCCCTGGTTCTCAGGCAGCAGGTCGACGTCGGCGAGCCGCTGGGCCGCCATCTCCATCGGCAGCCGGGCACCGACGTGCAGCGCATAGGTCGGGTCGTCGTCGCCCGACTGCACCGGGTCCACCGACAGCACGATGCCCGCGTGGAACTCCCCGTCGCTGTCGGTCACGACGACCTCCTCGCCGTCGTCCAGGACGCTCGCCAAGCCGGTGGACCGGTGCCGGACCATGATCGGACCGGTCCCCGCGACCACCTCCGCCGAGGAGAGCTCGACGTGGATGAGCTCCATCTGGACTCCCTCTTCCCCTACCGTCCGCGCGAAGCCCCGGCGCGCATGGACGGGGTCGGTACCCGAGACGATTCAATCACTACAGGAAACGGTCGGTGAGCCCTGGATCCGTGGTGTGGGGCAAAGAATACCGTCGGATCCGGTGTCAGATCCGCCGAACGAAGATGTGTTCCGCGGCTTCGGGGAAGATCTCGGCACTCTCTCCGCCGGCGCCCACCAGCACGCCCTGCCCGGTGGCGACGACGGTGACCGAGCGGTCCGGCAGTGCGCCGACCCGACGCAGCGCGCTCATCAGGACCTCGTCCTTCTGCATCTCCTCGGAGATGCGCCGCACGAGCACGGTGCCCTTCTCGGCGGTGGCGACGCGCGCGAGCGACTCGACACCCTCCATGAACGCCTCCCTGGAGGCGTCCCCGCCGAGCTCGTCGAGGCCCGGGATCGGGTTGCCGTACGGCGACTCCGTCGGGTGGTCGAGCAGCTCGAGCAGTCGCTTCTCGACGGTCTCGGACATGACGTGCTCCCAGCGGCACGCCTCCTCGTGCACCAGCTCCCAGTCCAGGCCGATGACGTCGATGAGCAGCCGCTCGGCGAGCCGGTGCTTGCGCATCACCCGGGTGGCGAGCCGGTTGCCGGCCTCGGTGAGCTGCAGGTGGCGGTCGCCCTCGATCGTGAGGAGGCCGTCACGCTCCATCCGGGCCACGGTCTGGGAGACCGTGGGGCCGCTCTGGTGCAGCCGCTCCGCGATCCGCGCACGCAACGGGACGATGCCCTCCTCGACCAACTCGTAGATGGTCCGGAGATACATCTCGGTGGTGTCGATCAGATCGCTCACCGGTCCATCCTAGGGTGGCCAGCATGAGCGAGACCGCCGCTACGAGCTCCAGCGTCCCGTCGGGCGAGACGACGATCACCTCGAGGCCGCCCTGGTGGCGCCACGCGGTGACCTACCAGGTCTATCCGCGCAGCTTCGCCGACGGTGACGGCAACGGCGTCGGCGACATCCCCGGCATCACCTCGCGGCTGCCCTACCTGCGCGACCTCGGCGTCGACGCGATCTGGATCTCGCCGTTCTACACCTCGCCGCAGCACGACCACGGGTACGACGTCGCCGACTACTGCGACATCGACCCGCTGTTCGGCACCCTGACCGATGCCGACGCGCTCGTCGCCCGGGCCCACGAGCTCGGGCTGCGGCTCATCGTCGACCTCGTGCCCAACCACACCTCGAGCGAGCACCCGTGGTTCCGGGCCGCCCTCGCCGCCGCGCCCGGCTCCCCCGAGCGTGCGCGCTACATGTTCCGCGAGGGGCGCGGACCGAACGGCGACGAGCCGCCCAACAACTGGGCGTCGGTGTTCGGCGGCTCGGCCTGGACGCGCGTGCCCGACGGCCAGTGGTACCTGCACCTCTTCGACTCCAGCCAGCCCGACCTCGACTGGCGCAACCCAGAGGTCGGCGACATGTTCGAGGGCGTGCTGCGGTTCTGGCTCGACCGCGGGGTCGACGGGTTCCGGGTCGACGTGGCGCACGGGCTGGTCAAGGAGGCGTCCCTGCGGGACCAGGTCCTGCCGCAGGGCGAGCGGCCGCAGTCGGGCGTCGACGTCAACGGCCCGGCGGCCGACGAGGTCGTGGACCAGCCCATGTGGGACCAGCCGGAGGTGCACGACATCTACCGTCGCTGGCGGCGGGTGCTCGAGGAGTACCCCGGCGACCGCATGCTCGTGGCCGAGGCCTGGGCCCAGACCGCCGAGGCGCTGGCCCGCTACGTCCGGGCGGACGAGATGCACCAGGCCTTCAACTTCGCCTGGCTGCAGGCGCCCTGGTCGGCCTCGGCGTTCGCCAAGGTCATCAGCGGCACCCTGGAGGAGCTGCTGCCCGTCGCGGCAGCCCCGACCTGGGTGCTCTCCAACCACGACGTGGTCCGCCACGTCACGCGGTACGGCGGCGGCGCGGTCGGCCTCGCCCGGGGCCGCGCGGCGACGCTGGCCATGCTCGCCCTCCCCGGGTCCGCCTACGTCTACCAGGGCGAGGAGCTCGGCCTCGAGCAGGTCGAGGTGGCACCCGAGGACCGGCAGGACCCCACCTGGCTCCGGACCCGCAACACCGACCATCCGGAGGTCGGCCGCGACGGCTGCCGCGTGCCGATCCCGTGGAGCGGCTCAAAGCCGCCGTACGGCTTCGGGGCGGACGGCTCCGAGCCGTGGCTCCCCCAGCCCGACTCGTGGGCGCCGCTCACCGTGGAGGCCGAGACCGGCGACCCGGACTCGACGCTGGAGTTCTACCGGCGGGCGCTGGCGGCTCGACGTGAGCACGCCGGCGCCGAGCTCGGCGAGACCGTGGAGCTCTTCGACCTCGGCGGCGCCGCTGCCGGTGCGGGTGACGGTGCCGACGTGCTGGCCTTCCGCCGCGACGACCTGACCGTCATCGTCAACTGCGGGACGACCCCCGTCGAGCTCCCCGCAGGCGAGGTCGTCATCGCCAGTCAGCCGCTCACCGGGACCACCCTCCCCCCGAACGCCTCCGTCTGGCTCCACTGACGCCGAGTCGGCAGAAGCTCGCAAGGCTCACGCGAACTTCTGCCGACTCGAGCTGTCTCAGGCGCGAACCTCTGCCGACTCGGCCTGGCGGTCGAGGGAGTGGTTGTAGCGGCCGAGCTGCTCAGCGAGGGCGGCCAGGTCGGATGCCGACCAGTCGGCGAGCCGGTCCTTGAGCCGGGTACGCCGGTCGGCGTCGATGTCACCGAGCCGACGGGCGGCGTCGGGCGTCACCGAGAGCAGCGTCGCCCGTCCGTCGTCGGGGTCGGGGGTGCGTTCGATCAGCCCCAGCTCCTCGAGGTGCTGGAGGTGCCGGCTGACCGCGCCCTTGTCGACCTGGAACTCCTCGACCAGGGCGCTGGCCCTGACCGGCCCGGCCGCGATGCGCATCAGCATCGGCAGGCCGAGGCCGCTCAGCTCCGGGTGGACGGCGTGCGCCCGCTCGACCAGGACGCGCTTGATGCGGTGGAACAGCACCGTCACCTCGTCCTCGAGCTGACGCAGCGCGTCCGCACGCGTCGGGCTGACTGTGGTCGTCATCGGCGACCCAGCTCCCCGACCTCCAGCTCCGCGGCGAGATCCATGTTGACCTCGGGCTCCTCGATCCTGTCGAGGGTGGTCCGCAGGCGGCCCTCCTTGACGAAGAGGACGGCGATCAGGGCCATCAGGGCGAACGGCACGGCGAACAGGAAGATGTGGCCCGTCGCGTCACCGTTGGCGGCCTCGATGAGCATGCGCAGCGGAGCCGGCAGGACGGCCGCGCTCTGCAGCCCGCCATCGCCGAGAGCCGTGGCCTGGGCGGGGGTGACGTCGCCGCTCGCGACGAGGGGGCGGATGCCGTCGGTGACCTGGCCGATGACCTGGTGGGAAAGGATCGCGCCGAAGACACTGACGCCGATCGCACCGCCGAGCGTGCGGAAGAAGGCCACCACCGAGCTGGCGGCGCCGATGTTGGCCTGGTCGACGTTGTTCTGGACCGCGAGGATCAGGTTCTGCTGGGTGGAGCCGAGACCGGCGCCGAGGATGAGCATGTAGGCGCCGATCACCCACAGCGGGGTGGCGTGGTCGATGGTGCCGAGCAGTCCGGTGCCGATCACGACCGCGACCATGCCGCCGACCAGCCAGGCCTTCCAGCGACCGGTGCTGCTGATCATCCGGCCGGAGACGATGCTGGTGCCCATCAGGCCGACGACCATCGACAGCGACATGAGGCCGGCGTGGGTCGGGCTCATGCCGCGGGCGGTCTGGAAGTACTCCGCCATGAAGGTGGTCGCGGAGAGCATGGCGACACCGACCATGACCGCGGCGAACGTCGCCAGCGAGATGGTGCGGTCCTTGAAGAGCTGTAGCGGGATGATCGGCTCGACCGCGTGCTTGGCCTCCACGAGCAAGGCGACGGCGAGCACGACGAGGCCGCCGACCAGCATCAGTGCGCTCGTGCCCGACACCCAGTCGAACTGCTGCCCGGCGAGCGAGACCCAGATGAGCAGGAGGCTGACGCCACCCATGAGCAGCGTCGCGCCGAGGTAGTCGATCTTCACCTCGCGCTTGACGGTGGGCAGGTGCAGCTTGAGCTGGAGCACGAAGAAGGCGACGATCGCGAACGGCAGACCGACGTAGAAGCAGCCGCGCCAGCCGAGGGCGCTGTCGACGATGAGGCCACCGACAAGGGGGCCGAGCAGGGTGGCGAGGCCGAACGAGGCGCCGATGTAGCCGGAGTAGCGGCCGCGCTCACGGGGCGAAACCATCGAGCCGATGATGATCTGGATCAGCGCCATCACGCCGCCGACGCCGAGACCCGTGATGACGCGAGCGCCGATGAGCCAGCTCATGGACTGCGCCAGGCCGGCCAGCGCGGAGCCGGAGACGTATACGATGAGGGCGACCTGCATCAGCAGCTTCTTGGAGAACAGGTCGGCGAGCTTGCCCCAGATCGGGGTGGTCGCGGTCATCGCCAGCATGGTGGCCACGAGGACCCAGGTATAGCCGGTCTGGGTGCCGTGCAGGTCGGTGACGATGGTCGGAAGCGCCGTCGTGACGACGGTGCTCGAGAGGATCGCGACGAACATCGCGATCAGGAGACCCGAGAGCGCCTCGAGGATCTCCTTGTGGCTCATCGGTGCCGATTCCGCGGCCGGGGCGGCGGGAGCGGCGGTGACGTCCTGGGACATGCTTCTCACTTCGTTAGGTGCGGACGGTGTTGTTGCGTACCGGGTAAAAGGTTGCTTTCCTCAACTATATTCCCGGTTGGTTGACATCAACAACTTTCCGACGCGCCCCGGACATGCAGCGACCCGCAGACGTGGCGCCTGAGAGGCACCGCACCGGGGGACGTGGTCCCGGTCGTCTGCGGGTCGGGTAGCTGCCTGGGATTCGCCAGCAGCATCGCGGGTGGTTCCACCCGACGTCCCTGCTGGGGCTGCTAGCGGGCAGCCACCTCACGCGTCCTAGAAGAAATCATCTCTTGGACCACCTCCTTTCCCGTGTACGTCGACCGTACGCCGGCCGATCGCCCGACTCAACGGGTTAACGACCCGGTCAGGCGACCTGCTCCTCGTCCGCCGGTGCGGCGAACTGCGACGCGTAGAGCCGCGCGTAGGCGCCCTCGGCGGCGAGCAGCTCGTCGTGGTTGCCCTGCTCGACGATCGCGCCGTCCTCCATCACCAGGATCAGGTCGGCGTCGCGGATCGTGGAGAGCCGGTGGGCGATGACGAACGAGGTGCGGTCCGTGCGCAGCGCCGCCATCGCGTGCTGGAGGAGCAGCTCCGTCCGGGTGTCGACCGACGAGGTGGCCTCGTCGAGGATCAGCAGCGACGGCTCGGCCAGGAAGGCCCGGCAGATGGTCAGCAGCTGTCTCTCGCCCGCCGACAGGGACCCGCCCTCCGCGTCGACGATCGAGTCGTAGCCGTCGGGCAGCGAGTGGACGAACCGGTCGACGAACGTCGCCCGGGCCGCCTCGAGCAGCTCCTCCTCGGTCGCGTCGGGCCGGCCGTAGAGCAGGTTGTCGCGGATGGTGCCCTCGAAGAGCCAGGTGTCCTGCAGCACCATGCCCGTCTGGGCGCGCAGCGCCGAGCGCGGGATCTCGGTGATGTCGACACCGTCGAGGGTGATCCGGCCACCGTCGAGCTCGTAGAACCGCATGATCAGGTTGACCAGCGTGGTCTTGCCCGCGCCGGTGGGTCCGACGATCGCGACGGTCTGGCCCGGCTTGGCGACGAGGGAGAGGTCCTCGATGAGCGGCTTGTCGGGGTCGTAGGAGAACGAGACGTTCTCGAAGCGCACCTCGCCGCTGTGCTCGCCGTGCGACACGTCCGGCAGCGACCCGCCCCGGTCGGGGATCTGCTCGGGGGCGTCGAGGAGCTCGAAGACACGCTCGGCGCTCGCGACGCCCGACTGCAGCAGGTTCATCATCGACGCGATCTGGGTCAGCGGCATGTTGAACTGGCGGGAGTACTGGATGAACGCCTGCACGTCGCCGACCGAGAGCGCGCCGTGCGCGACGCGGAGGCCACCCACGACGGCGACGGCCACGAAGTTGAGGTTGCCGATGAACATCATCACCGGCATCACCAGGCCGGACAGGAACTGCGCCTTGAAGCCGGCGTCGTGGAGCTCCTCGTTGCGCTCGGCGAAGGTCGCCTCGGCGTCGGCCTGGCGGCCGAAGACCCGGACCAGCTCGTGGCCGGAGAAGGTCTCCTCGATGTGGGCGTTGAGGCGGCCGGTCGAGCGCCACTGGTTGACGAACTGACCCTGCGACCGCTTCATCACCTGCCGGGCGACCGTCATCGAGATCGGGACGGAGACCAGCGCGATCAGGGCCAGCAGCGGGCTGATCCAGAACATCATCGCCAGGATCGTGACCACGCTGACCACGGAGGTCAGCAGCTGCGACATGGTCTGCTGCAGCGACTGGCTGATGTTGTCGATGTCGTTGGTGACTCGGGAGAGGATCTCGCCGCGCGGCTGGGAGTCGAAGTACTCCAGGGGCAGCACGTTGAGCTTCTCCTCGACGTCGGCGCGCAGCCCCTTGACCGTCCGGTTGACCAGGCCGTTGAGCATCAGGCCCTGGAGGAACGAGAAGACGTTGGAGGCGACGTAGAGCGCCAGCACGAGCAGCAGGATGTGGCCGACGGCGGTGAAGTCGACGCCCCTGCCCGGCACCAGGTGGTCCATGCCCTGGACCACGTCGGCGAGCCGGTCCTGGCCGTTGGCGCGCATCCCGGCCACGACCTGGTCGACGGTCGAGCCGGCCGGCAGCTGCCGGCCGAGCGCACCCGCGAAGACGCGGTCGGTCGCGTGGCCGAGGAAGCGCGGCGCGAGCGCGCTGAGCACGACGCTCACCACGGCGAGCACCATCAGACCGATCAGCTTGACCCGCTGGGGCGCGAGCCGGCGGATCAGCCGCTTGGCCGACGGACCGAAGTCCGACGCCTTCTGGCCGACCATGCCGCCCGGGCCGCGGCCGGGGCCGCCGCCCATCTGGATCCGCTCGGTCACCTTCATCTGCTGGCCGCCCTTGGCGGCAGGTGTGCTCATGCCGCGTCCTTCCTGCGACCTCGGGGCCCCCGCGAAGTTGTTCGCGGAGGAGCGAAGCGGGGGAGCGAAGAACTTCGTGGGGTGAGGATCATGCTGCCTCCTCGGCGCTCAGCTGCGACCCGACGATCTCCTGGTAGGTCGGGTTGTCGGCGAGCAGCTCCGGATGGGTGCCGCGGCCGACGATCCTGCCGTCGTCGAGCACGACGATCAGGTCGGCGTCGCGGATGGTGGAGACCCGCTGGGCCACGATCACCACGCACGCCTCGGCGGTCTCCGGCTTCAGCGCGGCGCGCAGCCGGGCGTCGGTCGCGAGGTCGAGGGCCGAGAAGGAGTCGTCGAAGAGGTAGATCTCGGGTCGGCGTACGACCGCGCGGGCGATGGCGAGCCGCTGGCGCTGGCCACCGGAGAAGTTGGTGCCGCCCTGCACGACCGGCGCGTCCAGCCCGTCCTCCAGCGCGCGGACGAAGTCGCCCGCCTGGGCGACGTCGAGGGCGTGCCATATCTCCTCGTCGGTCGCGTCGGGCCGGCCGTAGCGCAGGTTGGAGCGGATCGTCCCCGAGAAGAGGAACGCCTTCTGCGGCACCAGGCCGAGGCGACCACCGAGCGCGTCGGGCTCCCAGGCCCGCACGTCCACGCCGTCGACCAGGACGCTGCCCGCCGTGGCGTCGAAGAGTCGCGGGACGAGGTTGACCAGCGTCGACTTGCCTGCACCCGTCGAGCCGATGATCGCGATCGTCTGTCCGCGGCCGGCCGTGAAGGTGATGTCGGTGAGCACCGGCTGCTCGGCGCCCGGGTAGGTGAAGTCGACGCCCTGGAAGGCGAGCTCGCCGTGCAGCGCGGACGTCGAGATGCCGTCGGCCGGCGGGACGATCGACGCCTCGGTGGCGAGGACCTCGCTGATCCGGTCGGCGCAGACGGAGGAGCGCGGGACCTGCATGAAGACGAACGTCCCCATCATCACGCTCATCATCACCTGCATGAGATAGGCGAGGAAGGCGGTGAGCGGGCCGACCTGCATCTCGCCGGCGTCGACGCGGTGGCCGCCGAACCAGATGACGCCGACCGAGGCGATGTTGACGATCAGCATCATCAGCGGGAAGAACGTCACCAGCCAGCGGCCTGCGCGGATGGAGACGTCGGTGAGCTCGTCGTTGGCGGCCTCGAACCGGGCCCGCTCCTGCGGCTCACGGACGAAGGCGCGCACCACGCGGATCCCGGTGATCTGCTCGCGCAGCACCCGGTTGACGTTGTCGAGCCGGGCCTGGAGCCGGGAGAAGTTCGGGATCATCCGGGTAGCGATGAGCGCGACCGTCAGGAAGAGGGCGGGGATGAGCACGGCGAAGAGCCAGGCCAGATGGGTGTCCTGGCGCAGCGCCATGAACACGGCGCCGATCATCATGATCGGGATCTGCACCGCCATCGCGCAGAGCACGTAGCCCAGCATCTGCACCTGCTGGGCGTCGTTGGTCGTGCGGGTGATCAGGCTCGGTGCCCCGAACCGGCCGACCTCGAAGGCGCCGAAGCCGCCGATCTTGTGGAAGAGCTCGCGGCGCAGGTCGCGCCCGAAGGCGGTCGCAGACCTGGAGGCGAAGAACGAGGAGCAGATCGAGCAGATGATCTGCGCGACGCTGACCGCGAGCATCCAGGCGCCCGTGGTTGCGATGTAGCCGGTGTCGCCCTGGGCGATGCCTCGGTCGATGATGTCGGCGTTGAGGGTGGGCAGGTAGAGCATCGCGCCGGTGCTCACGAACTGCAGCACCACGATCGCGGCGAGCCAGCGCTTGTAAGGACTCAGGTAGGTCCGCAGGAGACGCAGGAGCACGTCAGTCCTCTCTCTTCATCACGCCGTGCAGGATGGTGTCGACGATCTGCTCGGGCGTGAGCATCTGACCGTCGGCGATCTGTTCGTTGCTGCCGGCCAGGGTGAAAAGGCGCAGCATGTGCACGAGCATCGGAGGGTCCACCGACAGCGAGTCGGCGTCGGGCTCGAGGAGGGTCGCCATCACCTCGCGGATCGCGACCATCTCGGCGTGCATGTCGCGGTGGCGGTTCGCCCGCTCAGGCTTGGGCGGACCGACCTCGCCCATCGCGCGCATCAGCCCGAAGGTGGCCCGGAAGCGCTGCTGCAGGATGCTCGCCATCTTGAGCAGCTTCTCCCGCAGCGGCTCGGCGGGGTCGATCTCGGCGACCCGGTCGGCGACCTGGCCTGGGGAGAACGCCTTGGCCATGGCGGCCTCGATGAGCTCCTCCTTGGAGTCGAAGACCCGGAAGATCGTTCCCTCGGCGACGCCAGCCGCCTCGGCGATCAGCCGCGTCGTCACCGCCCGCCCGTGCATGTAGAGCAGGGGCAGCGTCGCCGCGACCAGCGCCTCACGGCGCTCGTCGGGGGTCAGCGGCCGCGCGCGCTCCCGTCGTCCTTCCACAGCGGGCCACTGTAAGTGAGTGAGCGCTCACTCACAACTCGATTAACGGGTCAGGGGGCCAGCCGTTCGGTGATCCAGCCGCCGTCGGTACGCCGGTAGACGAGTCGGTCGTGCATGCGGCTGGTGCGGCCCTGCCAGAACTCGACGCGCTCGGGCCTGACCCGGAAGCCGCCCCACTCGTCCGGCACGGGCACCTCGGCGCCCTCGAACCGGGCCGCCACGTCGGCGTACGCCCGGTCGAGCTCCTCGCGGCCGTCGACGACCGCGGACTGGTGCGACGCCCAGGCGCCGAGCTGGGAGCCCCGCGGCCGGGCCGTGAAGTAGTCGGCGACCTCGGTCCGCGAGAGCTCGGTGGCGTGACCCTCGACGCGCACCTGGCGCTCCAGGGGATGCCAGGGGAAGAGCAGCGCGCACCGCGGGTTGGCGAGCAGCTCCTTGCCCTTGCGGGAGAGGAGGTTGGTGTAGAAGACGAACCCGTCGGGACCGACGCCCTTGAGCAGGACGAACCGCACCGACGGCGCACCGTCCGGGGACGCCGTGGCGACCGCGACGGCGTTGGGCTCGTGCAGCCGGGCAGCGACCGCGTCGGCGTACCACCGCTCGAACATGGTGATCGGGTCGGCGGCCAGGTCGGCCTCCGCCAGACCGCCGCGCGCGTAGTCCTCGCGACGCGAGGCGAGGTCGTCCACCGATCCGTCCGAGGTCATGTCGGCACCCTAGCCGGGGGTGTCGTGCCGCCTGGTGCAGAATGCCCGGGGACCTGATGCGTGAGGAGCAGCAATGACCGAGGTACAGCACGGGCTCGAGGGCGTCGTCGCGTTCGAGACCCAGATCGCCGAGCCCGACAAGGAAGGCTCTGCGCTGCGCTACCGCGGTGTCGACATCGAGGAGCTCGCCGGCCGGGTCCCGTTCGAGAACGTCTGGGGCCTGCTGATCGACGGCGCCTACTCCCCCGGCCTGCCGCCCGCCGAGGCCTACAACCTGCCGGTGCACACCGGTGACGTCCGCGTCGACGTCCAGGCCGCGATCGCGATGCTCGCACCGGCCTTCGGCTTCGGCCAGACCTACGACATCTCCGACGAGCAGGCCCGCGCCGACCTGGCGCGAGTGGCGGTCATGGTCTTGTCGTACGCCGGCCAGTCGGCCCGCGACATCCACCTGCCCGTCGTCCCGCAGCGCACGGTCGACGAGGGCAGGACCCTGGCCGAGAAGTTCCTCATCCGCTGGCGCGGCGAGGCCGACCCCAAGCACGCGCACGCGATCGACGCCTACTGGTCGTCCGCCGCCGAGCACGGCATGAACGCCTCCACCTTCACCGCGAGGGTCATCACCTCGACCGGTGCCGACGTCGCCGCCGCGTTCTCGGGCGCCATCGGCGCGATGAGCGGCCCGCTGCACGGCGGCGCCCCGTCCCGCGTCCTCGGCATGATCGAGGACGTCGAGCGGTCCGGCGACGCCCGCGCCTACGTCAAGGGCCTGCTCGACTCCGGCGAGCGGCTGATGGGCTTCGGTCACCGCGTCTACCGCGCCGAGGACCCGCGCGCCCGCGTGCTGCGCCGCACCGCCCGCGAGCTCGGCGCCCCACGCTACGAGGTCGCCGAGGCGCTCGAGCAGGCCGCGCTGGCCGAGCTGCGCGAGCGCCGGCCCGATCGCGTCCTCGAGACCAACGTGGAGTTCTGGGCGGCGATCGTCCTCGACTTCGCCCAGGTCCCGGCGCACATGTTCACCTCGATGTTCACCTGCGCCCGCACCGGCGGCTGGTCGGCGCACATCCTCGAGCAGAAGCGGACCGGCCGGCTGATCCGGCCGTCGGCCGTCTACGCCGGCCCCGCCACCCGTCCGGCCAGCTCGGTCGACGGCTGGTCGGACGCCTGGTCCGCCTGACGGTCAGGCCCGGCAGGCCCGGTCGGTCCGGTCGGTCCGGTCGGGCTCAGCGGCGATCCAGACGCTTGCCGTAGCAGCGGTTCAGCGGCCCGCCGCCGTAGTACCCGAACCCCTCGACCGGCTCGTAGCCGGACGACTCGTAGAGCGCGATGGCCTCGGGCTGCTTCACCGCTGTCGACAGGAGCAGGGCCTCCATCCCGGCGGCCGCGGCGGTGGTCTCCAGGTGGGCCAGCATCCGCCGGGCCAGGCCGCGCCGCTGCAGCTCGGGGACGACGTACATGCGCTTGACCTCGGCGAGGCGGGTCGCGCCGAGCCGCCGGTCGTCGACCACCCGCCACGCGCCGCTGACGGCCGGCGCGCCGTCGACGTAGCCCACGAAGAAGGCGCCCAGAGGCGCCTCGAAGTCGGCCTCGTCGGTCGGGTCGTCGTCGCGGCTGCCGTAGCGCTCGACGTAGAACTCCTGGACGCGCTCGACCAGAGCGGCGACGTCCGGGTGGTGGAGGGGGACGCGGCGGATCTGCAGGTCACTCACAAGGCGTCATTGAAGCCGCCGGTCGTCGGTGAACAGGGCGGTGGGGTCGGTGACGAGGGTCTCGCCGGGGACGTAGGCGGTGCTGTGGAAGCCCGCGCTGACCATGCCCAGGCCGGCGATGGCGAGCACGCCTCCGCCGCCGAAGAGGAGGACGCCGATGAGGGCGAAGCGCCCCATCGCGTCCATGTCGTCAGACAGGGCGCCCTTGCCGAAGAGCACGGCGCCGGCCACGACGGCCGCCGCGCCGAGCAGCAGCAGGACGACACCGACGACCCGCAGAGTGGTGCGACCGCGGGCGGGTGCGGGAAGGCCGACGTTCGCCATGAGGACTCCTGGGCGGTGCGGTTCCGAGATGCTGGAACAATTCCCCCTGACGAGCCCATCAAAACCCGAAAGTTGCCGCGATGACGCTACGGATCCCTGCCGACCTGCTCCCGGGCGACGGCCGGTTCGGCTCCGGTCCGTCCAAGGTGCCCGACGGGCGGCTCCAGGCGCTGGCGGCGTCGGGGTCGACGCTGATGGGCACGTCGCACCGTCAGGCGCCGGTCAAGGAGCTCGTCGGACGCGTACGTCGGGGGCTGTCCGAGCTCTTCGCGCTGCCCGAGGGCTACGAGGTCGTCCTCGGTAACGGCGGGTCGGTCGCCTTCTTCGACGTGGTCACCCACGCCCTGATCCGTCAGCGCAGCCAGCACGCCGTCTTCGGGGCGTTCGGCGCGAAGTTCGCGAAGGCCGTCGAGAGCGCCCCGTGGCTCGCCTCGCCGACGGTGCTGCGGGCGGCGCCCGGCGGCCGGGTGCTGCTGCTGCCCGAGGACGGCGTCGACGTCTACGCGATCACCCACAACGAGACCTCCACCGGCGTGATGGCACCCGTCGAGCGGGTCGCCGGCGACGCGCTGATGGTCGTCGACGCGACCTCCGCCGCGGGCGGGCTGCCGCTCGACGCCGCCCAGTCCGACGTCTACTTCTTCGCGCCGCAGAAGTCCTTCGCCTCCGACGGCGGCCTGTGGATCGCGCTCCTGTCACCGGCCGCGATCGCCCGCGCCGAGGAGGTCGCGGCGAGCGGTCGGCACATCCCGGCCTTCTTCGGGCTCACCGAGGCGGTCGCGCAGTCGCGGCTGGACCAGACCGTCAACACCCCGGCCGTCGCGACGCTCTTCCTCATGGCCGAGCAGCTGGACTGGATGAACGCCCACGGCGGACTGACCGGGATGGTCACCCGCACTGCGGCCAGCGCCGAGGCGCTCTACGGCTGGGCCGAGAGGTCGTCCTACGCTCGGCCGTTCGTCACCGACCCCGCCCACCGGTCGCTGGTCGTCGGCACCGTCGAGCTGGACGAGGCCATCGACCGCGTCGCGGTGATGGACGTCCTGCGCCGGAACGGCGTCGTCGATGTCGACGCCTACCGCGGCATCGGCACCAACCAGCTGCGCGTCGCGATGTACCCCGCCGTCGACCCCGTCGACGTCGAGGCGCTCACGCACTGCATCGACTGGGTGGTCGAGCGCCTCTAGCCCGCCGGGGTCCCCGCCTGGGTCCGCGCCCGGAGCCGCGCCGCGATCAGGTCGTACGTCGACCGGCCGAACGCCACCATCCGCGCCTCGGTCACCGCCGTCCGTGCGGAGGCGAACACCTCGAGCGCCGCGTCGACGGCGTCGTCCTTCGGCCAGCCGTAGACGCCGGCGCTGACGAGCGGGAAGGCGACGGTCCTCGCGCCGAGCTCGTCGGCGACCTCCAGCGCCCGTCGGTAGCACGAGCTGAGCTGGTCACGGCTGCCGCGGCCGTGGATCGGCCCGACCACGTGGATGACCCACGTCGCCGGAAGGTCACCGGCCGTGGTCCAGCCCGCGTCGCCCGTCGCGAGCCCGTCGGGGAAGCGGCGCACGCAGTCCTCGAGCACGGCCGGGCCACCGGCCCGGTGGATGGCCCCGTCGACCCCGCCGCCCCCGCGCATGGCGTTGTTGGCGGCGTTGACGACGGCGTCGACCTGCTGCTCGGTGATGTCGCCCTGGACGACGGTGACGTTCATCAGTCCGCCTCGTTCCTGATGAGCCGCAGCGCCGCCCGCTCCAGCGCCACCTGGCGCTCGTCCACGGAGTCGAACTCGCGACGGACCGCCGACGCGATCGTGCGACCCTCCTCGAACGCCGACACGACCCGCGGGTCGACGTACGACTTGCGCGCGAGGGTGGGGGTGTTGCCGAGGAAGTCGGCGACCTCCCTCATCGAGTCACTGACCATCCGCCTCCCCCGGGTGGCGGAGACCTTGCCGCCGGCCTCGTCGAGCCGGGCGGCGAGGGCCGCAGCCGCCAGCACCGTCGCGTGCCAGGTGCGGAAGTCCTTGGCCGTGGCGTCGACACCGGTCACCAGGCGCACGTAGTCGTTGACGAGGGAGGGGAGCATCGACCGCCAGCTGCGGCCCTCCCGGTAGGCGAGCAGCCGCGGGTCGCCCGACCGGCGGCGACGCATCACCTCGATCGCCTCGGAGACCATGGCGTCGTCGATCTCGATGCGGTGGTCGACGCCCGACTTGCCGGTGAAGCTGAAGACGAGCCGGTCCTGGCGCCGGCGGACGTGCTGGCGCTGCAGCGTGGTCAGCCCGAAGCTGCCGTTGGTGTCGGCGTAGACGTCGTTGCCGATGCGGAAGTAGCCGATGTCGAGCAGCCGCACAGCGCAGGCGCAGGCCCGCTCGAGCGGCATGCCGTCGGCGCCCAGGTCGAGCAGCACCCGTTCCCGCGCCCGCATCAGCGCCTCCCCGAAGAGGAGCACCCGGTCGAACTTCTCCGCGTCGCGACGGGTGCGCCAGTCGGGGTGGTAGAGGTACTGCCGCCGCCCCGCCTCGTCGGTCCCGACCGCCTGCAGGTGACCGTTCGCGTGCGGCGTGACCCAGACGTCCTGCCAGGCCGGGGGGATCACGAGCGCCTTGACCCGCTCGACGTCCTCCGAGGCCAGCCGCTCGCCGTTCTCGTCGAGGTAGACGAAGCCCTTCCCCGAGCGGCGACGGGTCCAGCCCGGCTGTTCAGGGGACGTACGACGGAGCCGGACCATGCCGCTCGGTTGCCACCGCGGCCCGGCGGCATGCCCGGACCGGTCAGCGACGCCGCAGCAGGCGGGCCTGCAGCCAGATCACCGCGACGCCCACGCCCCCCACGAGCAGCCACGGCCACCACTGACGGTCGGTCCGGGGGGCCACGTGCGGTTCGGCGGGCGGCGTGGGGGGCGGCTGCGCCGTGGCGGCGCGGTCGAGCGCGCAGATGCCCGCGTCGGCCGAGCAGCGGCCCGACTGGGGCAGGCGCAGCACCTTCGAGAAGATGCCCTCGCTGCTCGTGTAGAGCGTGCCGTCGGCGGCGACCGCCAGGCCCTCGCCCTGGGGCTGGGCGGGCAGGCCGAACCCGGTGACGCGGTCGAGGGACGGGAAGTCGTAGACGGCGGCGCTGCCGTAGCCGCGGATCAGCACGTGCCCGCCGTCGGGGAGGAAGGTGCCGTCGGTGGCCATCGGGAGGATCGCACCGGCCGTCCCGAGCCGCACGAGCCGGTTGTCGGCGTCCGGGTCGAGGTGGGTCGGTGCCGCGTAGACGGTGCCGCCGAGGAAGCCCTTGGTGACGAGGTAGAGCCGTCCGTCCGGCCCGGCTAGGAGCGTCTCGGCGTCGTGGGCGCCGTCGGGGTAGGTCAGGTCGTAGACCGGCGCGTGGGAGGTGCGATCACCGCGGCCGACGGGGACCCGGGCGACCTGGACGGAGTCGCGCGAGCTGCGGTTGTCGCCGGTGTCGCCGACCCAGACCTCGTCGGCCGACGCCGGCGCGAGCGCCTCCACGTCGGTCGCGTCGTCGGCCCAGGTCGTCACCCCGACCGTGCGGCCGTGGTCGTCGACGGTGAAGACGCGGGCGTCGTCGCCGGAGTCGTTCGTCGTGACGAAGAGTCCGTCGGGCAGGGCGACGAGCCCGCTGGACTCGGTGATCTGCTTGTCCTTGAACGCGAAGACGACGTGCTCGTCCTCGCTCGGAGCCGCGGCGGCGCCGAGCAGGAACGGCACCAGCACGAGGATCAGCAGGGCTCTCTCCGCGGAGCCTCCCGGCAGGCGCGCGCTAGGCACCCAGCAGCTCCCCCAGCCGCGGCTCGAGCCCCCAGGTGGTCACCAGGTCGTCGTACTCCTTGCGGACGGCGCCGCCCTTGACCGGGCCGCCCGTGCGGACCGCACGGAGCATGGTGTTGCGCGGGGTGTGCTGGCTCTCGACGAACTGCACGACGTCGACGCGATAGCCCTGCAGTCGCATCAGCGACGCCCGCAGGGCGTCGGTGAGCGTGTCGGCGAGCCGCTCGCGGAGGATGCCGTGCCGGGTCAGCATCGCGTACGGCGACGGGGTCGGCGTCTTGCGGAGCTGCGCCGCGATGTCGTGGTGGCAGCAGGGCGCGGCCAGGACGAGCGGGACCTCCCACTCGACCGCACGGGCCAGCGCGTCGTCGGTGGCGGTGTCACAGGCGTGCAGCGCGAGCACGACCTCGGGGCGCTCGGCGAGCTCGGCGTCCGAGATCGTCCCGGCGACGAACTCGGCACTCATGCCGAGCCGCGCCGCGACCGCGCTGTTGTGGTCGCGCGACTGCTCCTTGACGTCGACGCCGGTCACCACGACCGGCAGCCCGCGCACGCTGGTGAGGTAGCGCTGGGCGGCGAAGGTGAGGTAGCCGTTGCCGCAGCCGAGGTCGACGATCCGGAGCGGCTCCTCGGCGGTCGGCCGCCGCAGGTGGCCCTTCACGAGCGCCTCGGTGACGGAGGCGTCGAGCAGCCGCAGGAACTCCTCGACCTGGCGGTACTTCGCCTGCCGGCTCGGCTTCAGCCTGCCGTCGCCGTCGGAGATGCCGAGCTCGACGAAGACCGGGTCGTCCTCGGGCAGCAGCCGCGCCTTGGGCTGGTCGTGGCCGCGGGTGACCTCGCGCGGGGCCGCCGGCGGGGTCGTGGCGACGACCGCCTCGAGCCTCTTGGTCACCCGCAGGGCGTGGTCCTCGGTCGTCGTCGAGACGTTCCAGTGGCCGAAGGCGAGGTCGATGAGCTCGTCGACCGCGGCGCGGGCGTCGTCGGAGTCGGAGGAGATCGAGTGGTTGGACGTGAACGCCTGGGTGGCGTCGTACTTCGTGACCTGCAGGTGCCTCCCGGCCTTGAGGTCGACGTAGCGCAGCTCGACCCGGCGCCACGGCGGGGGCTCCTCGCCCTTCTGTCGCCCCGAGGCGACGGCCTTCACCAGGACGTCGGGGTCCAGGATCAGGCCGCGCATCCGATTGAGGGCCCGCAGCAGCGGTTCGCTCACTTCAGCACCTGCGCGATCACGACGATGACGAGCAGTGCCACCAGCGCCAGCGGGATGATGAGTCGGCGGTGGCGCGGGTTCACCCCTCGATTCTAGGAGGGTGCCCCCGTCGCGCCCGCATCGCTGCGGGAGCGGTCAGGCGACCTCGTCCAGCGGCAGCGGGCGGATGGTCGCGTCGCTCGCGACGTGGACGACCTCGAGCTCGACGCCGACCCGGTGGGCGCCATGGACGAGCGCGCGGGTCCAGGCCTTGTCGAACGGGGTCACCGCGGACGCCCCCGGGCGGCACAGCAGCATGGCCACCCGCCCGCCCGCGTCCAGCTCGTCGAGGAGCCGGCGGCAGCCGTGGACGAGGTGGTCGATCGTGGTGCGGTCGGGAGACTCGGGCAGCTCAGGGACGTGGTGCACGGAGGGGAACGGCTCGCCCTCCGCGTCGACGAGGACGACCCAGAGCTCGGGGGTCCGCCAGCCTTGCGGCTGGCAGATCGTGGTCCAGAACTTCTCGACGTCAGCCTGGCTGTGCAGCAGCGTCGGCTGGATGGTCTGCTCGGTCATGACTCCAGAGTGCGCCCGGCCACCGACATCGGTGGGAGAAACGACGCAGGTCCTGTGGAAACCACCCGATCGGGTGGTGCCGGTGGGCCGGAAGTGGCCCGAATCACCCACTCCTCACAGCCGGGAGGCGAACAGCTCGGCCAGGTGCATCGTCGGGACGTGCGCCAGGTCGTCGAGCTGGACCCGGCACGACATGCCGTCGGCGAGGACGACTGCGTCCGGGTGGGAGCGTACGGCGGGCAGCAGGTGCGTCTCCGCGACGGCGACCGACACCTCGTAGTGCCCCTGCTCGACGCCGAAGTTGCCCGCCAGGCCGCAGCATCCCGCCACCTTGGTGACCGACGCACCCGCCCGCTCGAGCAGCCTCTGGTCGGCCGCCCAGCCGAGCACCGCGTGCTGATGGCAGTGCGGCTGGGCGACCACCTCGACGCCGGACAGGTCGGGCAGCGGCAGGTCGAGCCGGGTGACCAGCTCGGCGAAGGTGAGCATGCCCGACGCCACCGTCCGCGCCTCGGGCAGTGCCGACAGCTCCACCGAGTCCGAGCGCAGGGTGGCCAGGCAGGAGGGCTCCAGGCCGACGACGGGCACGCCGGAGGCGACGTAGGGCGCGAGCGTGCGGACCGTCCGGTCCATGATCGAGCGGGCCGCGTCGAGCTGGCCGGTGGTGATCCAGGTCAGCCCGCAGCAGGCGCGGTCGGAGATGACCCGCACGGTCAGCCCCTGGGCCTCGAGGTAGCCGATCGCGGCCCGCCCCGACTGGGTGAAGAAGTGGTCGGTGAACGAGTCGGCCCAGATCCACACGTCGGGCGTCCCGGTGGCGAGCGACGCCACGGTGGCGGACCGCTTCAGGGTCACCGGCGCGAAGCGGGGCACCGACCGTCGCTGGTCGATCCCGGCGGCCCACTTGGCCAGCCGGGCGAGCGGACCCAGTCGCAGCATCGCGTTGGTGAGCCGGGCGAAGGGTGCGCCCAGCCGGGCCCAGAACGGCAGCCGGCCGAGCAGGTAGTGCGAGCGCGGACGGCCCCATCCGAACGGGCGGCCCGAGTAGGTCTGGTGCAGCACCTCGGCCTTGTAGGTCGCCATGTCGATGCCCGTGGGGCAGTCCGAGGCGCAGCCCTTGCAGGAGAGGCACAGGTCGAGCGCCTCGTGCACGGCGGGATCGGCGAGCCCGTGCACGAGCTCGCCGTCGAGCGCCTCCTGCAGCACCCGCGCCCGGCCGCGGGTGGCGTCCTTCTCGTGGCCCGTCGCGAGGTAGGACGGGCACATGACGCCGTTCGTGTGCGGCGCCACGCACTTGCCGACGCCGGTGCAGCGGTGGACCGCCGCCCCGAGGTCACCGTCGTCGTGGACGAGCCGGAGCGCCGAGCGCACCGTCGCACGCGGGCGGACCGGGCGCAGGTCGGAGGTGATCGAGGCCGGGTCGACGATGTTGCCGGGGTTCATCAGACCGTCGGGGTCACCGACGTCCTTGACCGCGCCGAAGAGGGCGATCGAGTGCTCGTCGTACATCAGCGGGAGCAGCTCCGAGCGCACCCGGCCGTCGCCGTGCTCGCCCGACAGGGAGCCGCCGTAGTCGCGGAGCCGGTGTGCGCAGGCGGTCATGAACTCGCGGAAGACCTGCGCCGATGCCGGGTCGCCCGCAGCGAACGGGAAGTCGATGCGGCAGTGGATGCAGCCGTCGCCGAAGTGGCCGTAGGGCACGCCCTGGAGCCCGTGGCCGGCCAGGATGTCGTCGAAGTCGCGCAGCCAGGCACCCAGGTGCTCGGGCGGGACCGCGGCGTCCTCCCAGCCCGAGTGGGCAGGGGTGGGCAGCGAGCGGCCCGCGAGACCGGCGCCGTCCTCCCGGATCCGCCACAGCGTCGCGGCCTCGGCGGTGTCGGCGACCAGGCGCTCGTCGAGCGCCCCGCCCGCCGCGCGCAGCCGCTCGACCAGGTCCGGGGCGTCGGGCCCGGCGACCTCGGCCATCAGCCATCCGCCGCCGCGCGGCAGGTCGGGCACCGCGCCGCCACGGGCCCGCACCAGCTCGACGATCCGCGCGTCCATGCCCTCGCAGGCGATGAGTCGGCCGGGCACGGCGGCGAGCAGCGCGGGGACCGCGTCGGCCGCCTCGTGCATGGTCGGGTAGCCGAGGACGAGCAGCAGCCGGCCCGGCTCGTCGGCGACCAGCCGCACGGTCGCCTCCAGGACGGTCGCGAGGGTGCCCTCGGTGCCGGCGAGGAAGCGGTCGATGCGGCGGCCCTTCTCGGGCAGCAGGTGCTCGAGCGAGTAGCCGCTCACCTGCCTGCCGAACCGGCCGAACTCGGTGCGCAGGTGCGCCAGATCGGCATCGGCGATCCCGAGCAGCGCGCCGGCGGCCTGGCCGGACGGCGCCGAGGCGTCGTACGTCGCCACCTCGCCGGTCCCCCACACGACCGTCAGCGCCTCGATGTTGTCGACGGTGCGGCCGTAGCCCAGCGCCCGCGAGCCACAGGCGTTGTTGCCGATCATGCCGCCGATCGTGCAGCGCGGGTGGGTGGACGGGTCGGGCCCGAAGCGCAGGCCGTACGGCGCTGCCGCCCGCTGCAGGTCGGCGTGGACCAGGCCGGGCTCGACCCGGGCGGTCCGTGCCTCCGGGTCGATCTCGAGGACCGTGCCGAGCAGCCGGGTGTCGACCACGATGCCCGGGCCGACCGCGTTGCCGGCGATGCTCGTGCCCGCGCCGCGGAGGGTGACGGGGACGCCGAGCGCGCGGGAGGCGTCGTGGACCGCGAGCAGCTCGTCGGTGTGCCGCGGCTTGACCACGACCTGCGGGACGACGCGGTAGAGCGACGCGTCGGAGCTGTAGAGCGCCCGCGCCAGCGTGGAGTCGTCGACCCCGCTGATGCCGCGGCCCCGGAGCTCGGCGGCGAGGTCGAGGGCAACGGCGGTCACGCGCCGCATTCTCCCAGACCACGCCCGGCCGTCCGGACGCCCGTCCAGGGTCGGGACACGTCAGCGCCGGTACGCCGCCAGGGCGGCCGTGACCGTCGAGGTGACCGGCAGCTCGCCGAGCGATGCGAGCGGCACCCAGGCGACGGCGTCGGTGGTGCCGTCGACCTCGACGACGCGCGGCTCCTCGTCGGAGTCGACGGTGCCGACGAAGATCAGGTGGATCCCGTGGAACTCCTCCAGCCGGCCGGTGGGCGCGACCCCGGTGAGCGCGATGTCATGCACCTCGAGCGGCTGCCCCAGCGTGACGGCGAGCCCGGTCTCCTCCGCGACCTCGCGGACGAGCCCCGCGCGCGGGTCCTCCTGGAAGTCGAGCCCGCCGCCCGGCAGGTGCCAGCGGCCGCCGTGCACGGCGTGCGGCGCGATCCGGGTGAGCAGGACCTCCTGGGCCCCGGCCGGGCCGCGAAGGACGAGGGCGTAGGACGCCACGCGCTGCACCCGGGCGACGCGGTGCTCGTCCAGCGCCTCGAGCACGAGCGGGAGCGTCGGCACCCGGCCGGCACGCACGTCGGCCAGCGGCAGCCAGGCCGCCTCCGCCGTCGAGCCGCCGACCTCGACCGTGCTCGGCTCCGGTGAGTCGAGCGGCACCCAGCCGTCGTACACGATCCGGACCGCGTGCGCGTCGACGTTGCGCCCGCGACGCCAGGTGTTGGCGCGGTGCGAGGAGAACACCCAGGCGGTCTCGCCGACGGTGACGTCGAGGCCGGTCTCCTCGTAGACCTCACGCACGACCGCGGCGCGCGGGTCCTCGCCGTGCTCGAGCCCTCCGCCGGGCAGCGTCCACAGGGGCGTCTGGGTCAGCGTGTCCGAGAGCCGGCTGAGCAGGATCTGGAGGTGGTCCGGCCCCGTCGCCTCGGGGCCCTCGCGCAAGATGATGGCGTAGGCGGCGACGCGCTGCACCTGCGGCAGCCGACGCCGCCGCGGAGGTGGTGGCGTCATGAGAACGGCGGTCGGTGGTCGCGGGTGATCGAGCGCCGACCCGCCCAGCGCCACAGCCGGGCCGCGGTGTCGCGGTCCTCGTCGGTGACCAGGTTGCCCATCCAGCGCAGCGCGAGCGTCATCAGCAGGTTGGAGCGCATCCCGACCGGACCGAGCGCGGCGACCAGGCGGGGGTTGGTGGCGATGCCCGCGAGCCGGCGGGCGACGGAGAAGGCCTCGCCGTAGTGCTCGCGCAGGAGGGCCGGCCAGACGTCTGACACGTCGTCGTGCTCCTGGAGCACCTCGGCGACCAGCCGACCGGTCTCGAGCCCGTAGTCGATGCCCTCGCCGTTGAGCGGGTTCACGCATCCGGCCGCGTCGCCGATCAGCGCCCAGTTCGGGCCGGCCACGCTCGTGACGGCGCCGCCCATCGGCAGCAGCGCCGAGGCCTCGGCCCGCAGGTCGCCGGACAGTCCGAAGGACTCGCGGATCGACTCGGCGTAGAGCCGCATCAAGGGCTTGATCGCCACGTCGGCCGGCCGCTTCGCGGTCGCGAGGGTCCCGGCGCCCAGGTTGACCTCACCCGTGCCCAGCGGGAAGACCCAGCCGTAGCCGGAGAGGACCTCGCCCTGCTCGCCACGCAGCTCGAGGTGGGAGGAGATCCAGGCGTCGTCGCTCATCGACGACGTCACGTAGGACCGGCCGGCGACGCCGTAGACGGTGTCGCGGTGCCACTCGCGCCCGAGCACCTTCCCGAGCGGGGAGCGCACGCCGTCCGCCACGATCAGCCGACGGCAGGCGACCTCGACCAGGTCGTCACCGGTCTTGAACACCACCGCCGCGACGCGGTCGCCCTCGCGGCGTACGTCGACCGCCTTGACGCCGTCGACGGCCGTCGCGCCCGACTTGATCGCGGTGGTCAGCAGGTGGTCGTCGAGCTCGGTGCGCGCGACCGCCGAGCCCCAGGCCGGCAGCGAGCCTCCGGGCCAGGGCAGCTCGAGCGTCTGGCCGAAGCCGTGCGCCCGCAGGCCGTGGTTGACCGGGTGCGCACGCAGCCAGTCCTCGAGTCCGAGCCGGATCAGCTCGTCCACCGCTCGCGGGGTCAGCCCGTCACCGCACGTCTTGTCGCGCGGGAAGACCGCCATGTCGGTCAGCAGCACGTCGACGCCGGCCCGGGCCAGCCAGGCGGCCGCCGCAGAGCCCGCGGGGCCCGCACCCACGACCAGGACGTCGGTCGCGAGGGGCAGCGGGTCGCTCATGGGGTCATCCTCCCAGACCGCCTGGTGAGTGCCAGGGTGACCCAGGGGTCACTCCCGCCCTCACGAGGCGGGCGGCCGCGCGTCGTACGCCGCCCGCGCGGCGTCGACCTCGCCCATGTGCGCCTCGGCCCACTCCTTGACGTGGCGCAGCACGTCGAGCAGCGAGGCACCGAGCGGTGTGAGCTCGTAGTCGACCCGGACCGGGACCGACGGCGTCACGGTCCGCAGGAGCAGGCCGTCGCGCTCCATGCCGCGCAGCGTCTGGGTGAGCATCTTCTGGCTGACACCGGCGATCTGGGCGGACAGCTGGGAGTAGCGCAGTGGCCCGCGCAGCCCGAGCGCCACCACGACGAGGCTCACCCACTTGTCGCCGATGGCGTCGAGCAGGCGCCGGCTCGGGCAGGACGCGTCGAACGCGTCGAACCCCCGTGGCGCCCCGAGGGACTCCTGCGTTGCGGTCATGGCTTACCTCCAGGTGTGTACCCGACTTTGAAGTGCCTACTTCCCATCAGAGAGTAGGTCACTGACAGTTGGGTGACAACCCCGTCCCACAGGAGGAATCCCATGTCCGCACTTCTCAGCCACCCTGGTATCGCCGGCCCCGTCCTCGAGGAGGTCGACCTGCCGCCGGTGGGCTCCGGTGACCTCCGCGTCGAGGTGATCGCCGCCGGCGTGAACCCCATCGACACCTGGGTCGCCGCCGGCTTCGGCCGTGACATCTTCGGCCTGACCGGCCCCGTCGGTCTCGGCTGGGACCTGACCGGCGTCGTCCGCGAGGTGGGCACCGAGGTCGACGGCTTCCACGTGGGCGACGTCGTCGCGGCGGACCTCAGCAACCCCGCTGCGCCGGTCGGCGCCCACGCCACCGAGACCGTCCTCTCCGCGGCGGCCGCCGCCCTGGTGCCCGAGGGGCTCGACCCCGTCGCCGCGGCGTCGATCCCGCTCAACGCGATCGCCGCCGCCCAGGCCGTCGACCTCCTGGGCGCCGGCGAGGGCCGGACCCTCCTGGTCACCGGCGCCGCCGGTGCCGTCGGCGGCTACGCCGTGCCGCTCGCCCGCCGGGCCGGCTGGCTGGTCACCGGCCTGGCCCGGGACAGCGACCGCGGGTTCGTGACCGGCGCCGGCGCGGTCGACGTCGTCACCCAGGTGCCGTCACGGGCGTACGACGCCGTCCTCGACGCCGCCGCGCTGCAGGCGGACGCCCTCGGCGCGGTGCGCGACGGCGGCCGCTTCGTCGGCGTCGTCGGCGGCGATCCGCTGCCGCCGGAGCGGGAGATCACGACGGCGGCCGTCCAGTCCCACGCCGACGGCGCTCGCCTCGCCGAGCTGCTCGCGCTCCACGTCGACGGGACGCTCGCGGTCAGGGTGGCCGGGACCGTGCCGCTGAGCGACGCGGCGACGGCGTACGACAAGGTCGCCGGCGGTGGTCAGCGGGGCCGGTGGCTGCTCGTCCCCTGAGCGGCGAGTCGGCAGAAGATCTGCCGACACGACTGGATCTCGATACGCCGAAGCCCCGCCCGAGCACGCTCGGGCGGGGCTTCGTCTACTCGATCTGGCTCTTACACCAGAGCTTCGCTGCGCTCAGCTCTGGTACGAGCCAAAGTCGAAGTCGTCGAGGGCGACGGCCTGGCCGCCCGCGTTGCCGAACTCGTAGTCGTAGGAGTCGTAGCCGGTGACGGAGTACGCCGCGGCGCGGGCCTCCTCGGTGGGCTCCACCCGGATGTTGCGGTACCGCTCGAGGCCGGTACCAGCCGGGATCAGCTTTCCGATGATCACGTTCTCCTTCAGACCGCGCAGCGAGTCCGAGCGACCGTTGATCGCCGCGTCGGTGAGGACGCGGGTGGTCTCCTGGAAGGACGCGGCCGACAGCCACGACTCGGTCGCGAGCGAGGCCTTGGTGATGCCCATGAGCTCGGGACGACCCGAGGCCGGCTTGCCGCCCTCGGAGACGACGCGACGGTTCTCGACCTCGAACAGCGCCCGGTCGACCAGGTCGGACGGGAGCAGGTTGGTGTCACCCGACTCCAGCACGGTGATCCGGCGCAGCATCTGCCGCACGATGATCTCGATGTGCTTGGCGTGGATCGCCACACCCTGGCTCTTGTAGACGCCCTGGACCTCGTCGACGAGGTGCTTCTGGGTGCTGCGGACACCGAGGATGCGGAGGACCTCCTTCGGGTCGGGGGTGCCGACCGTCAGGGTGCGACCGACCTCGATGTGCTCGCCGTCGGCGACGTTGAGCCGGGCACGACGCGACACGACGTACTCGACGACCTCGTCGCCGTTGTCCGGGGTGACCAGGACCTTGCGGGCCTTGTCGGTCTCCTCGATCTCGACGCGGCCGGCGGCCTCGCTGATCGGGGCGACACCCTTCGGGGTGCGCGCCTCGAAGAGCTCGACGACGCGGGGCAGACCCTGCGTGATGTCGTCGGCCGACGCCACACCACCGGTGTGGAAGGTACGCATGGTCAGCTGCGTGCCGGGCTCGCCGATGGACTGGGCCGCGATGATGCCGACGGCCTCACCGATGTCGACCAGCTTGCCGGTGGCCAGCGACCGGCCGTAGCACTTCGCGCAGGTACCGGTCACGGCCTCGCAGGTGAGCACCGAGCGGATCTTGATCTCGGTGATGCCGGCGGCGACGAGCTCGGCGATCTTGACGTCGCCGATGTCCTCGCCGGCGGTCGCGATGACCTCGCCCGTCTCCGGGTGCAGGATCTCCTCCGCCGAGGTCCGGGCGTACGCCGTCGTCTCGACGTCCTCGTCGTCGATCGCGACGACGAAGCCACGCTCGGTGCCGCAGTCCTCCTCGCGGATGATGACGTCCTGCGAGACGTCCACCAGACGACGGGTCAGGTAGCCCGAGTCGGCGGTACGCAGCGCGGTGTCGGCCAGACCCTTGCGGGCGCCGTGGGTCGAGATGAAGTACTCGAGCACGGAGAGACCCTCGCGGAAGTTGGCCTTGATCGGCCGCGGGATGATCTCGCCCTTCGGGTTGGCCACGAGGCCACGCATGGCGCCGACCTGGCGGATCTGGTTGAAGTTACCGGAGGCGCCCGAGATGACCTGCATGTAGATCGGGTTGCGGCGGTCGAAGGCCTTCTCCATGGCCTCGCCGACCTCCTTGGCGGCCTCGGTCCAGATCTCGACGAGCTCCTGGCGGCGCTCCTCGTCAGTCACGAGACCACGCTCGAACTGCTTCTGGATCTTGGTGGCCTTGTCCTCGTAGCCCTTGAGGATCTCGATCTTGTCCGACGGCGTGGTGACGTCGTCGATCGAGACCGTGACACCCGAACGGGTGGCCCAGTGGAAGCCGTTGTCCTTCAGCGCGTCGAGCGACGCGGCCACGACGACCTTCGGGTACCGCTCAGCGAGGGCGTTGACGATGGCGCCGAGGCGCTTCTTGCCGACCTCCTCGTTGACGTAGGGGTAGTCCGCCGGGAGCGTGTCGTTGAAGATCGTCCGGCCCAGGGTGGTGTCGAGGATGATCGCGTCACCCTCGGCGAAGCCCTCGCTGGCCTCCCAGTCCTCCGGCGGGACGATGTCGTCGAGCCGGATCTTGACCTTCGACTGCAGCGTGATCTCGCCACGGTCGAACGCCATGATGGCCTCGGCCGGCGACGAGAACAGGCGGCCCTCGCCGGGCTCCCCGTCACGGTCGGAGGTCAGGAAGAACAGACCGATGATCATGTCCTGCGACGGCATCGTCACCGGACGGCCGTCGGACGGCTTCAGGATGTTGTTGGTCGACAGCATCAGCACGCGGGCCTCGGCCTGCGCCTCGGCCGACAGCGGCAGGTGGACAGCCATCTGGTCACCGTCGAAGTCGGCGTTGAAGGCGCCACACACGAGCGGGTGCAGCTGGATGGCCTTGCCCTCGATCAGCTGGGGCTCGAACGCCTGGATGCCGAGACGGTGCAGCGTGGGCGCACGGTTGAGCAGCACCGGGTGCTCGGTGATGACCTCTTCGAGGACGTCCCACACGACCGGCCGGGCACGCTCGACCATCCGCTTGGCGGACTTGATGTTCTGCGCGTGCGACAGGTCGACGAGGCGCTTCATCACGAACGGCTTGAAGAGCTCCAGCGCCATCTGCTTGGGCAGACCGCACTGGTGCAGCTTCAGCTGCGGACCCGACACGATGACCGAACGGCCCGAGTAGTCGACGCGCTTGCCGAGCAGGTTCTGACGGAAGCGGCCCTGCTTGCCCTTGAGCATGTCGGACAGCGACTTCAGCGGCCGGTTGCCCGGGCCGGTGACGGGACGCCCACGGCGGCCGTTGTCGAACAGCGAGTCGACGGCCTCCTGCAGCATCCGCTTCTCGTTGTTGACGATGATCTCCGGCGCGCCGAGGTCGAGCAGCCGCTTGAGCCGGTTGTTGCGGTTGATGACCCGGCGGTAGAGGTCGTTGAGGTCCGACGTGGCGAACCGGCCACCGTCGAGCTGCACCATCGGGCGCAGGTCCGGCGGGATGACCGGGACGGCGTCGAGCACCATGCCGATCGGCTGGTTGCCGGTCTTGCGGAACGCGTCGACGACCTTGAGCCGCTTGAGGGCGCGGACCTTGCGCTGGCCCTTGCCGGTCGCGATGGTCTCGCGCAGCGACTCCACCTCGGCGGCGATGTCGAAGTCCTGGAGGCGCTTCTGGATCGCCGTGGCGCCCATGTGGCCCTCGAAGTACTTGCCGAACCAGTTCTTCATCTCGCGGTAGAGCAGCTCGTCGCCCATGAGGTCTTGGACCTTGAGGCTCTTGAAGGTGTCCCACACCTCCTCGAGGCGGGCGATCTCGGCCTCGCCGCGCTTGCGGATGGCGGCGAGCTCACGCTCGGCACCGTCGCGCACCTTGCGCTTCTGGTCGGCCTTGGCACCCTCGGCCTCGAGGGACGCGAGGTCCTCCTCGAGCTTCTTCTGGCGGTCGGCGAGCGCCGTCTCCATGCGGTTGGTGAGCCGGTCGCGCTCCAGGCCGACCTTGCCCTCGAGCGAGGACAGGTCGCGGTGACGCGCGTCCTCGTCGACGGAGGTGATCATGTAGGCGGCGAAGTAGATGACCTTCTCGAGGTCCTTCGGCGCCAGGTCGAGCAGGTAGCCCAGCCGCGACGGCACGCCCTTGAAGTACCAGATGTGGGTCACCGGAGCGGCGAGCTCGATGTGGCCCATGCGCTCACGACGCACCTTGGAACGGGTCACCTCGACGCCGCAGCGCTCGCAGATGATGCCCTTGAAGCGGACACGCTTGTACTTGCCGCAGTAGCACTCCCAGTCCCGGGTGGGACCGAAGATCTTCTCGCAGAAGAGGCCGTCACGCTCGGGCTTGAGCGTGCGGTAGTTGATGGTCTCCGGCTTCTTGACCTCGCCGTGGCTCCACGCGCGGATCTCATCCGCGGTGGCCAGGCCGATCCGAAGCTGGTCGAAGAAGTTCACATCGAGCACGGTGGCTTCTAGTCCTTCGTTAGTTCTCGAATTTCAAGCAGGTGGACTGAGGGGCGGGGTACGCCGGCGGGCCGGCGTACCCCGCCGCGACTCAGACTTCTTCGACCGAGCTGGGCTCGCGCCGGGACAGGTCGATGCCGAGCTCCTCGGCGGCGCGGAAGACGTCCTCCTCCGCGTCACGGAGCTCGATGCTCGAGCCGTCCTGGCTGAGCACCTCGACGTTGAGGCACAGGGACTGCATCTCCTTGACGAGGACCTTGAACAACTCCGGGATGCCCGAGTCGGGGATGTTCTCGCCCTTGACGATCGCCTCGTACACCTTCACGCGACCCGGCACGTCGTCGGACTTGATCGTGAGCAGCTCCTGGAGGGCGTAGGCGGCGCCGTAGGCCTCCATCGCCCAGACCTCCATCTCGCCGAACCGCTGGCCACCGAACTGGGCCTTACCGCCCAGGGGCTGCTGCGTGATCATCGAGTAGGGGCCGGTCGAGCGGGCGTGGATCTTGTCGTCGACCAGGTGGTGGAGCTTGAGGATGTACATGTAGCCGACCGAGACCGGCTCCGGGAACGGCTCGCCGGAGCGGCCGTCGAAGAGGCGGGCCTTGCCGTCCTCGCCGACGACGCGGAAGCCGTCGCGGTTGGGGATCGTCGCGCCGAGCAGGCCGGTGATCTCGTCCTCGCGGGCGCCGTCGAAGACCGGCGTGGCGACCTTGGTGTCAGGCTCGGCCTTGTCCGCGTGGATCTTGATCAGGCGCTGCTTCCACTCGGCGTCGTCCTTGTCGGCGGACAGGTTGAGGTCCCAGCCCTGCTTGGCGAGCCAGCCGAGGTGGAGCTCCAGGATCTGTCCGATGTTCATCCGACGCGGAACACCGAGCGGGTTGAGGATCACGTCGACCGGGGTGCCGTCCTCCATGAACGGCATGTCCTCGATCGGCAGGATCTTCGCGATGACGCCCTTGTTGCCGTGGCGGCCGGCGAGCTTGTCACCGACGGAGATCTTCCGCTTCTGCGCGACGTAGACGCGCACCAGCTGGTTGACGCCCGGCGGCAGCTCGTCGCCCTCCTCGCGGTCGAAGACGCGGACACCGATGACGGTGCCCTCCTCGCCGTGCGGCACCTTCATCGAGGTGTCGCGGACCTCGCGCGCCTTCTCACCGAAGATCGCGCGGAGCAGGCGCTCCTCCGGGGTCAGCTCGGTCTCGCCCTTGGGGGTGACCTTGCCGACGAGGATGTCACCGGTGGTGACCTCGGCGCCGATGCGGATGATGCCGCGCTCGTCGAGGTCGGCCAGCATCTCCTCGGAGACGTTGGGGATGTCCCGGGTGATCTCCTCCGGACCCAGCTTGGTGTCGCGGGCGTCGACCTCGTGCTCCTCGATGTGGATCGAGGTGAGGTAGTCCTGCTGGACGAGGCGCTGCGACAGGATGATCGCGTCCTCGTAGTTGTGGCCCTGCCACGGCATGAACGCCACCAGGAGGTTCTGGCCGAGGGCCATCTCCGCCTGGTCGGTGCACGGACCGTCGGCGATCGGGCTGCCGACCTCGAGCCGGTCGCCCTCGCTCACCAGCGGGCGCTGGTTGATGCAGGTGCCCTGGTTGGAGCGCTTGAACTTCGCGAGCCGGTAGGTCGAGTAGGTGCCGTCGTCGTTGAGGGTCTCGATGATGTCGGCCGAGACCTCCTTGACGACGCCAGCCTTCGTCGCGGTGACGACGTCACCGGCGTCGACGGCGGCCCGGTACTCCATGCCGGTGCCGACGAGCGGCGACTGGCTGCGGACCAGCGGAACCGCCTGACGCTGCATGTTGGCGCCCATGAGGGCACGGTTGGCGTCGTCGTGCTCGAGGAACGGGATCAGCGCGGTCGCGACCGACACCATCTGGCGCGGCGAGACATCCATGTAGTCGACCTCGTCGGCCGAGATCTCCGCGACCTCGCCGTCGCGCTGGCGGACCAGCACGCGCTCGGTGGCGAAGCGACCCTTGTCGTCGAGCGCGGCGTTGGCCTGCGCGATGACGAAGCGGTCCTCGTCGTCGGCGGTGAGGTAGTCGACCTGGTCGGTGACCTGACCCTTGACGACGCGACGGTAGGGCGTCTCGACGAAGCCGAACGGGTTGATCCGGCCGTACGACGCCAGCGAGCCGATCAGACCGATGTTCGGGCCTTCCGGCGTCTCGATCGGGCACATCCGGCCGTAGTGCGACGGGTGGACGTCACGGACCTCCATGCCGGCGCGGTCACGGGACAGACCGCCCGGCCCGAGCGCCGAGAGGCGACGCTTGTGCGTCAGGCCGGCGATCGGGTTGGTCTGGTCCATGAACTGCGACAGCTGGGAGGTGCCGAAGAACTCCTTCAGCGCCGCCACGACGGGGCGGATGTTGATCAGCGACTGCGGCGTGATCGCCTCGACGTCCTGCGTCGTCATCCGCTCGCGGACGACGCGCTCCATGCGGGCCAGGCCGGTGCGGAGCTGGTTCTGGATCAGCTCGCCCACGGTCCGCATGCGGCGGTTGCCGAAGTGGTCGATGTCGTCGGCGGCGATCTCGTGGACGCCGGCCGGCGCCTCGAGCTCGGTCTGGCCGTCGTGCAGGGCCACGATGTACTTGATCGCGGCGACGATGTCGCCGGTCGTCAGCGTCTGCTGGTCGAAGGCCTCGACCAGGCCGAGCTTCTTGTTGATCTTGTAGCGACCGACCTTGGCCAGGTCGTAGCGCTTGGGGTTGAAGTAGTAGTTGTTGAGCAGCGTCTGCGCGGCCTCGCGCGTCGGCGGCTCGCCCGGGCGCAGCTTGCGGTAGATGTCGAGCAGCGCGTCGTCCTCGCCGACCGTGTGGTCCTTCTCGAGGGTGAGCTCGATGGACTCGTAGGTCGTGCCGTCGGGACGGCGGAACTCCTCGCGGATCTGCTCGGCGGTCATGCCGAGGGCCTTGAGCAGCACCGTGACGTTCTGCTTGCGCTTGCGGTCGAGGCGTACGCCGACCATGTCGCGCTTGTCGATCTCGAACTCCAGCCAGGCGCCGCGGCTCGGGATCAGCTTGGCGGTGTAGATGTCCTTGTCGGACGTCTTGTCGGCGGTGCGCTCGAAGTAGACGCCGGGCGAGCGGACGAGCTGGGACACGACGACACGCTCGGTGCCGTTGATGATGAACGTGCCCTTGTCGGTCATGAGCGGGAAGTCGCCCATGAAGACCGTCTGGCCCTTGATCTCACCGGTGTCGTTGTTGGTGAACTCCGCCGAGACGTAGAGAGGCGCGGAGTAGGTGAAGTCCTTCTCCTTGCACTCGTCGACGGTGTACTTCGGGTCGTAGAACACCGGGTTCTCGAACGAGAGCGACATCGTCTCGGAGAAGTCCTCGATGGGAGAGATCTCCTCGAAGATCTCCTGGAGACCGGACTTCTCGGAGACGTCCTCGCCGGCGGCCTTGCGGGCGGCGATGCGCTCCTGATGGATCTCGTTGCCGATCAGCCAGTCGAAGCTGTCGGTTTGGAGGGAGAGGAGCTGGGGAACCTCGAGGGGTTCGGTGATCTTAGCGAAAGAGATGCGGCGAGACGTGGAGTCAGCGGAGGTGCTGCGCGCGGCCAAGAGGAATCCTTCGACAGGTTTCGCAGGTGGTGAGCGTCGATACCCCCCACACGATCAGCCACCGGGCAGGCTGAAGGGCATCTGAGGGCACGCGCAAAGCGCAACATTAGCCGAAAGTTGGGGACAACACAACCTCGGCGCGAGGATCCGAATCGGTCCCTGCCACCCTGCGCGACGATGATGCGCCTCCGTCGTCCGCCGGTCAAGCACCACCGCCGAGGATCATCCGTTCGGACGGCGTAGGCAGTCCCGGCGGTGTCCTGCTCCGGGGCCCGGTCAGGTGGTCATGTCGTCGACCAGCCAGTCGTCACCGCTGCGCTGCATGGTGACCCTGACGTGGTCCTCGTAGGTGACCGGCGAGGTCTGCTGCTTGTTGGTGGTGGGCCGGTCGAGCAGCACCATCACCTCGACGCGGTCCTCCCCCGCCCGCACGATCGCCGACTCGACGACCTTGGTCGCCACGACGGTCTGCGTGCCCGGGGCGTTCTGCTTGATCGTCGCGAAGAGCGGGCGGTAGTCCTTGTCGCGGTAGCGCGGCGTCAGCCACGACTCCGCCTCCTTCTGGCCCTCGTCCAGCGAGCGGTAGTCGTAGGACAGCACGGGTACGACGGCCCGCTCGGCCGCCGACCGGGCGGAGTCGGCGTTGCTCTCGATCGCCTTCGGGTCCGGGCGGGTCCACGAGAAGGCCGCCGCTGCGACGAGCACGACCGCGAGCGCGGCGGCGACGGCGATGAGCCACAGCGGCACGGGCCGGAGGTCGGCGAGCCGGCTGCGACCAGTCCTCCCGGCGATCGCCGGGTCGTGCTCGACGCTCACTGGCGCCGGCTCGATGTCGCTGATCCCGGGCTCGGTCTCGGGCAGGTCGCCGACCGAGGACGCGGCGGCGCCGGGCGACAGCTCCTCGGGCAGCGGTCGCGTGTCGGCGACGGCCGCGGAGGGCAGCGACGCGTCGTAGTCGGCCCGGCGCTGCTCGTCGAGCAGCACCGCGGCGGCCTCCGAGAACCGCCGGAAGCGGCGGTCGGTCGGGTCGAGGTCCGCGACGGCGGTCTTCCAGGCGGCCCGGATCTCGTCGGTGGACGCGGTGGGGTCGACGTCGAGCAGGTCGTACCACGTGGGGCTGGTGCTCACTGGGCGCTCCCGTCTCCGGTGGGCGCCGGCACGTCGGGCGTGGCGCCGGCGTTGGGGCTGGGCGCCGCGCCGGGTGCCTGCTGGGCGGCGTCGGCGCCGACCGGCGCGAATGCGTCGACCTTCCAGGTCCCGCCCTGTCGCACGAGGGTCACCTCGACGCGGTAGGGCTGCGGGTCGGCGGGGACGCGCTTGGTCTTGTCCTTGGCGTCCGGGAACGAGTTGGTGAAGGAGCCGGCCACCAGCGCGGTCGCCCGGCCACGGTCGAGGTCGAGGTCACCGACCCCGGCGGCGTACACCTCGGTGGTGCGGGCCAGCCCGGCCTGGACGACCGTGGCCTCCGCGTAGGGGACGTTCTTCTCGAAGTCGGCCTTGAACTTCGCGGTCACCACCTCGGCGATCCGGTCGCGGTACGTCGGCATCCTCTGGCCCTCGAGCAGGTCGGGCCCGTAGGTGTTGACGCGCAGCATGAACTGACGCGCCTGCGACATCACCCGGTCGCGCGCGCTCTGCGTCTCGTCGGTGGTCGAGAACGGGTTGCCGCCGCGGTGCGCGGCCTGGATGCCGAGCGCGACGAGCGAGCCCACGATGAGCACCCCCAGCACGGCCAGCACCCCCCACCTCAACAGGGCGGGAGCGGGAGCGGCCGACGGGTTCTCGGGGGTCGTCACTCCTTCGCGGTCGAGGGTTGGAGGTAGAGCCACGTCCATGAGTCCTTCCCTGGCGTCTGCGGCGCCACGCTACCGGCCGAACCTGAGCGGTCCCTGGGATCGCCCCACTGCAGGCTCCCCGTCGTGCCGTCGTACGCCGCCACGACCGGTGCCTTCGCACCGGAGCCGGCCGGCGCGGCCCGTCGCAGGTTCTGCGCGCCACGTGCGTTGCTCTGGCTCGCCGACTCCGCGCAGCGGGCGGCGGTGTTCATCGGCTTGTTGGAGCCGTCCTGCGGCGGGCGCTTGACCGTGCCCTCGTAGCCCTGCTTGCACAGCTTCGCCGGGGTCAGCACCAGGCCGAAGTGGGCGTCGTAGTGGCCCGCCTTGTTCTTGTCGAGCACGGTGAAGCCGCCCTCGACGACGTAGGGGTAGATCACCAGGATCTGGCGCAGCCCGGGCAGGTGCTTGAGCACGATGTCGCCGGTGGTGACCGACTCGCTGAGCAGCTCGGTGAGGTCGACCTTGTTGGCGATCAGGAAGGCCTGCAGCTCCTGGGCGCCCGCGGCGCCGTTGACGATGAGCCGGCGCAGGTCCTTGTCGCTGCCGGCCAGGGTGCCGCTGAAGAGCGAGAGGTCCCTGGCGAAGGACCGGATGGCGCCCTCGGTGGCCACCTGGCCGCTGAGCACGGTGTTGCCGTCCCGGATCAGCGCACTCGTCACGTCGAAGTTGTCGTTGGCGGTCTTCACGAACGACGTGCTGGTGTCCAGGATCTGCTGGAGGTCCTCACCGGCGCCGCCGAACGCCCGGCCGAGCTCGCCGACGGTGGTGGAGAGGTCGGCGGTGTCGACCGACTGCACGGTGGAGGCGGCGTCGGCCAGCAGCTGCTCGGTGGGCAGCGGGGTGCGGGTGTCGGTCGGCGCGATCTCGGAGCTCTCCCGCAGGTAGGGCTTCTTGTCGGACTGCGGCTGCAGCTCGACGTACTGCTCGCCGACGGCCGACCGGTTGCCGACCACGGCGAGCGTGTCGGCCGGGATGCTGTCGTAGGAGTTGTCGATGTCGAGGTAGACGTCGACCCCGGCGTGGGTCAGCCTCATGTCCCCGACCTGGCCGATCTTGACCCCGCGGTAGGACACCTCACCGCCCGTGTAGATGCCGCCGGAGGACGTGAAGTGGGCGACGACGGTGTAGTGGTCGTCGATGAAGAGCCGGTCCAGGCGGGCGTACTTCGCGCCGGCGAAGGACACGCCGAGCAGCGTGATGATCGCGAAGACGAGCAGCTGCAGCTTCGTGCGACGGGTGATCACTTCGCCGCCTCCTTCCCCTGGGCCGGACCGCTGGCCAGTCCGGGGACGAGCAGCTTGACCAGGGTCGGGTCGTAGAGCCTGGTGAGCGCGTCGTAGGACACCGGGCCGGGCTGGGTCACCACGTGGCCGCCGGGTGCCGCCCGGTTCAGCCCGATGCTGCCGAGCAGGTCGCCGAGCGGGTTGCCGGCTGAACCGGTGCCGCCCGGTGCCGCCGGGCCCGGCAGCCCGGGCAGCACGCCGCCGAGTCCGGGCAGCTGGTTGAGGGTCTGGCAGAGCGCGGCGTCCTTGTTGGCCGGCTTCTTGCACTCGTTGATGATGTTGAGCAGCGCGCCGGGCGTCGCGAGCACGGCCTGGCAGGCGGCGCTCTGCAGGTTGAGCGACGCGAGGCACTTGGTGAGGTTGCCGACGATCACGGTCGGGTGGATCGCGGACGGGACCGGGTTGGTCAGGGCGTCCTCGAGCGGGCCGCCGACGTCGACCTGCAGGTCGATGGAGAGGTTGACGTAGTCGCCCATGTGCAGGTTGCGGGCGACCTGCGGGTCGCGTCCGACGACCTCGTCGACGAACGGGTAGGTCAGTGCGGTCCCGATCGAGTTGACCAGGCTGTCGCCGGCGTTGGCGAGCTGGGTCAGCGTCGGCTCGAGGTTCTGGACGACGTTGATGGTCGCGGTCTTGGAGGCGTTGATGACCCGGACGCCCACGTCGCCGAGGTGGCTGAGCGCCTGCAGCATCGTGACGAGGTCCTTGCGCTGCGCGTCGATGCTCTGCAGCGCGCTGGGCAGCTCGCCGAGCGCCGCGTCGATCGTCTTCTCCTGGGAGCGGACCGACTGGGACAGCCGGTCGATCGACTCCAGCGCCTGCACGATCGACGCCTTGTTGTCGTCGAGGTGGCCCATCAGCACCTGGACCTGCGTGAGGACCGACCTCGCGGCGTCCTCGTGACCGGCCAGCGCCTTGTTGAGCTCGGTCGAGATCGTCTTGAGCTGGGCGACACCGCCGCCGTTGAGCACCAGGCTGAGGGCGCCGAGAACCTCCTCGATCTCCGGGTTGCGGCCGCTGCGCTCGAGCGGGATCGTGTCGCCGCTCCTGAGCCGGGTGGGGCTCGGGTCGGTCGCTGGCGCGACCAGGGAGACGAACTTCTCGCCGAGCAGGCTGGTCTGCCGGATCTGCGCGGTCGCGTTGGCCGGCAGCTTCGTGTCGCGACGCACCTCGACGGTCACGTCGGCGTGGCCGTCGACGAGCTCGACGTCCTTGACCCGGCCGACGGAGACCTCGTCCACCTTCACCGCGGAGTCCGGGACCAGGTCGAGGACGTCGGCGAACTCGACGTGCAGGGTCATCGGGTTCGACCCGGTGTCGGCGCCGCCGGGCAGCGGCAGGTCGTAGACGTCGAAGTCGCAGGCGGTGAGCGTCAGGCACACCATGGCCAGGAGGGCGACCAGGCGCTCGAGGCGGGCCGGGCGCCACATCGGGCGCCACATCGGGCGCCTCATCGGGCGCCTCCACGGGCCGGCGTACGGACCAGGCCGCCGAGCGTCGGGTCGCTGTGCTTGCCGACCGCGGAGCCGGTGCCGGCGCCGAAGACGCTGCCGCGCGGTAGCACGCTGTCGACGAGGTTGCACAGCGAGCCGCTCTTGTCGGCCTGGTTGAGGATGGTGCACATCGTCAGCGACGGGTCGTTGACCACGTTGCCCACCGTCGACTGCAGGTTCGCACTGGTGTCGAGCGTCCCGGCGTTCGGGTCGTAGGCGTGGAAGAGGTTGTCGAGCGCGAGCGGGGCGTCGTCGAGGACCTCGTTGAGCTCGTTGCGACGCTTGACGAGCACCTTCGCGACCCGGTTGAGACCACCGATGTCGGAGTGCAGCGCGTCCTTGTTGGTCCGCACGAACGTCGTCACGTCGCCCAGCGCCGTGGCCAGGTTGCGCAGCGAGGCGGCGAGGTCGCCCCGCTCCCCCTCCAGCATGGTCGAGACGCGGGACAGCGAGGTGTTGAAGCCGCGCACCGTCGAGTCGTTCTGGGCCAGCGTGCTGACGAAGCTCTGCAGCTGGGCGGCCGATCCGAACAGGGCGTCCTTGTTGTCGTCGAGCGTCTTGCTGAGCTTGCCGAAGTCGCCGATGGTCTGGCGGACCTGGGTGCCCTCGCCGCCGAAGTTCTTCGCGGTCTGGTCGAGCAGGTCCGACAGCGCCCCGTTCTTGTTGGCGCCGGTCGGCCCGAGCGCGACGACGAGCTTGTCGAGGCTGCCGTAGATGTCGTCGAGCTCCAGCGGTACGGCGGTCCGGCTGGTGTCCAGCACCGCCCCGTCCTCGAGCACCGGACCGCGCGTGTAGGCGGGCGTGAGCTGGACGAACCGGTCGCCGACGACCGAGGGCGCGACGATGACCGCCTTCGCGTCGGCCGGCACCTGCACGTCGTCGGCGTAGTGCATGGTCACCTTGACGTCGGTGCCGTTGGGCGTGACCTCGTCGACCTTGCCGACCGGCACCCCGAGCACCCGGACGTCGCTGCCCTCGTAGATCGAGACGGTCCGCGGGAAGTGCGCGACCAGCGTCCGCTCGCCGCCGCCGGTGAACATCGTGACACCCGCGGTCACCACGAGGATCGCGATGACGCCGGGGACCAGCCACCTGAGGATCCGGGTCGTCATCCGGCACCTCCGATCGCAGGAGCCGGCGGCATGTTCTGGATGTAGGTGTCGAACCACGGCCCGTTGCCGAGCGTGGACGCGAAGACCCGGTAGAACGGAGCCATCAGCCGCAGGCTCTCGTCGAGGTTGTCCTCGTTCTTGGTCAGCACGGCGAGCACGTTCTGCAGGTGCGAGAGGGCCGGCTTGAGGTCCTCGCGGCTCTGGTCGATCAGCGCGCTCAGCTCCTTCGACAGGGTCGAGGTCGAGGTCAGCAGGTCGTGGATCGCCTGGCGGCGCTGCACGAGCGCGTCGAAGAGGACGTCGGCGTCCTCCATCAGCCCGACGATGTCGCCGTCGCGCCGGTCGAGCACCGCCGAGACGCGCTGCAGGTTGGAGAGCAGCGTGCCGATCCGCTCGTTCTTCGCCGCGACGTTCCTCGACAGTGCCGAGACGCCGGTCAGGGCGGCCCGGAACGAGGCCGGGGTGGTCCGGGTCAGGTCCGAGAGCGTGGTCAGCGCGCTGGCGAGCTGGTCGGTGTCGATGTCGCCGGCGGTGTCGGCCAGCCCGGTGAAGGCCTGCACGACGTCGTACGGCGACTGGGTGCGCTCGACCGGGATCTCCGCGCCCTCGGCCAGCTGGCCCGGCCCGGCCGGCTCGAGCGCGAGGAACATCGCGCCGAGCAGCGTCTTGACCTTGATGCTGGCGCGGGTCTGGGAGCCGAAGTCGGCGTCGCTCTTGAGCTTGAAGGTGACCTTCACGTGGCCGTGGTCGAGGCCGACGTCGGTCACCTTGCCGACGCGGACGCCCGCGATCCTGACCTCGTCGTCGGCCTTGAGGCCACCGGCCTCGCTGAAGTCGGCGTAGTAGGTGTCGCCGCCGCCGATCAGCGGCAGGTCCTGGGCCTTGAAGGCAGCCAGCATGACCAACGCCAGCACGGCGATGGAGATCGCGCCGATCTTGACGGGGTTGCGCTCACGGAAGGGGATCACGAGAGGTTGCACCTCGCTCCGCCGGTCTTGTAGCTCACGGGGAGCTCCTGGCCGGCCGGCAGCTTCACCGTCCCGGTGAAGTTGCACAGGTAGAAGTTGAAGAACGAGCCGTACGTCGCGGTGTTGCCGACCTTGTTGAGCTTGATCGGCAGCACCTGGATCACACGGTCGAGCTCCGCCTTGTTGGAGTCGATGTTGCCGGCCACCTTCCGCAGCTGCTTGATGTCCTGCACGAACGGCGACCGGATGCCCTTCAGCAGGTCGGCGGTCTGCACCGAGAGCCCGGTGATCTGGTCGAGCGAGTCGAGGATCGCCTTGCGGTCGCCGGTCAGCCCGTGCACGAACGTCCGGAAGGTCGTGATCAGCGTCGACAGCTGCTGGTCGCGGTCACCGAGGTGGTCGAGCACCTGGTTGAGGTTGTCGATCAGCGAGTCGATGACGGCGTCGCGGTCGGCGAGGGTCTGAGTCACCGAGGCGGTGTGGGCGAGCAGGCTGTCGAGCGTGCTGCCCTCCCCCTGGAAGACCTGCACGATCTCGTAGGAGAGCTTGTTGATGTCGCTGGGCGACAGCGCCTGGAAGAGCGGCTTGAACCCGTTGAAGAGCACGGTGAGGTCCAGCGCCGGGCTGGTCTGGCTCACCGGGATGGTCTGGCCCTGGTGGAGCTGTCCCCCGTCACCGGACTCGCCCGAGAGGGCGATGTAGCGCTGTCCGACGAGGTTGCGGTAGCGGATCGCCGCGTGGGTGGTCGTGCTCAGCGCCTCGTCGTCGCTGACCGAGAAGGTCACCAGCGCCCGGGTCCGGTCGGTGATCTCGACGTGGCGGACGGTGCCGACCTTGACGCCCGCGATGCGGACGTCGTCGCCCTTGTTGACACCGGTCGCGTCGGAGAACACGGCCTTGTAGTCCTTAGTGCCGCCGAAGGAGATGTTGCCGATCGTGATCACCAGCAGGCCGGTGGCCAAGGTGGTGACCACCACGAAGGCGATCAGCTTGAGCAGGTCGGCGCGGGTCCGCTTGTCCAGGAGGAGCTTCATCGCGCGCTCCCCTCGGTGCCGGCGTCGGTGCCGGAGGCGGGGGCGAGGCCGACGGTGGCGCCGCGCGCCATCGGGCCGACGAGCAGGCCGCCGAGGTCGGGGACCTGGGTCGGGGCGACCCCGAGACCCGGGGCGAGGAGCTGGTCGTAGACCTCGGACTCGGCCGGGCTGCCGGCGTACCCGAAGCCGTTGCGGAAGAAGTCCGCGCCGAGCGGGGCGCGGCGGACGGGTCCGGAGACGCCGTCGTTCACCGACGGCACCACCGAGAGCGGGTTCTTCTGGCTCCACGGCGGGCTGGGCAGGTGCCCGCAGGCGGGACCGCGGTCCTCGCCGTAGTGGGGCTGGTCGGCGGGTGTGTAGCGCCGCGGCTCCTGCGGCAGCGTCTCGAGGACGATGTGGAGGGTGTAGTTCCGGAACGCGTCGGCCTCGCGCTTGCCGAGGTTCTCCAGGCCGCCGAGCAGGCACGGGAACTCCGTGGAGTAGCGGGCCGCCGTCTTGAGCAGGCCGTCGTTGATGTCGGCGAGGCGGATGAGGTTGTTCTCGTTGGTGGCGAGGAACTCGCGCGCCGTGCCGGACACCGTGGTCACGTTGGTGAGCAGGGCGTGCAGCTGGGCGCTGTTGTCCTCGAGCGTGCCGGTCGTGGTGATCGTGTTGCGGAGGATGCTGCTCAGCTCCGGGATGACGCTGTTGTAGGTGTCGGCGACGGTGACCGACTTCTTGAGGTCCTCGACCAGCGCGGGGATCTGCGGGTTGAGCCGCTTGAGGTAGGCGTCGGCGGTCTCGATCGTGCTGCCGAGCTCCTCGCCGCGCCCCTCGAGCGCGGTCGCCAGCGCGTTGAGGGTCATGTTGAGGTCCGCCGGCTGCACCGCCCGCAGCAGCGGGTAGAGGTCGGAGAGCACGCTGTCGAGCTCGGTCGCGACCGCCGTACGGGCGATGGTCGCCCCCGGCTTGATCGCCGTCGGCTTCGGCTCGTCGGGCACCACCAGGGAGACGTACTTCTCGCCGAAGAGCGTCTTGGGCAGGATCGAGCCGGTCACGTTGGCGGGGATGGTGTCGATCTCGTCGGGCTTGATGCCCAGGGTCAGCTTCGCGCCGCCGCCGGTGGCCTGCTGCTTCAGCACCTCGCCGACGATCACGCCGCGCACCTTGACGTCGGCGCGGTCGGGCAGCTGCAGCCCGACGCTCGTGGTCTCGAGGGTGACCCTGTCGAAGTCGGTGAACTTCTGGGTGAAGACGGCGTAGGTCATCCACACCCCGCCCACCACGAGGGCGAGGAAGCAGATGCCGAGCGCGCGCGTGCGCAGGACCGATGCCATGCCTAGCCCGCCAGCCTGACCGTCGTGGCGGCGCCCCAGATCGCCATCGAGAGGAACAGGTCGAGCACGCTGACGGCGACGATGCTGGTGCGCACCGCGCGGCCGACCGCGATGCCGACGCCCGCAGGGCCGCCCGAGGCGGTGTAGCCGTGGTAGCAGTGGATCAGGATGATCACGACGGCGAAGACGATCACCTTGCCGAAGGACCACAGCACGTCGCCCGGCGGAAGGAACGTCGTGAAGTAGTGGTCGTAGGTGCCCGCGCTCTGCCCGAACACCGTGGTGACGGTGAACCGCGTCGCCGCGTAGGAGGCCAGCAGGCCGATCACGTAGAGCGGGACGATGGCGATGATCCCCGCGATGATCCGCGTCGTCACGAGGAACGGCACCGACGGCACCGCCATCACCTCGAGGGCGTCGACCTCCTCGGAGATGCGCATCGCGCCCAGCTGCGCGGTGAAGCCGCAGCCGACGGTGGCCGCCAGCGCGATCGAGGAGACGAGCGGCGCGATCTCGCGGGTGTTGAAGTAGGCCGACACGAAGCCGGAGAAGGTCGACGTGCCCAGCTGGTTGAGCGCGGCGTACCCCTGCAGGCCCACCTCGGTGCCGGTGAAGAAGGTCAACGCCGCGATCACGCCGACGGTGCCGCCGATGACGGCCAGGGCCCCGGTCCCGAGGGCGACCTCGGCCAGCAGGCGCAGGATCTCCTTCTTGTAGCGGCGCACCGTGCGCGGCGCCCACCCGAGGGCGCGCACGTAGAACGACAGCTCCTCACCGAGCTTGTCGAGAGTCTTGAGGGGGCGCTCGTAGACCGCCCGCCCCCGGGTCAGGTACTGCCTGGACATCGCGGTCATCCTGTCTTCGGCGGAACGACCTGGAAGTAGATCGCGGTCATCACGAAGTTGACGATGAAGAGCAGCAGGAAGGTGACCACGACCGACTGGTTGACGGCGTCACCGACGCCCTTCGGGCCGCCGCCGGCGTTCATGCCCATGTAGGACGCCACGACCGCGGCGATCAGCCCGAACACCAGCGCCTTCGCCAAGCCCTGCCACACGTCCGGCAACTGGGCGAGCGCGGTGAAGCTGGCCAGGTAGGAGCCCGGCGTACCGCCTTGCAGCAGGACGTTGAAGACGTAGCCACCGGCGACGCCGACGACGCTGACCAGCCCGTTGAGGAAGACCGAGACGAGCATGCAGGCGAGGACGCGCGGGACGACGAGGCGCTGGATCGGATCGATGCCCAGCACCATCATCGCGTCGAGCTCCTCGCGGATCTTGCGGGCGCCGAGGTCCGCGGCGATCGCCGAGCCACCGGCCCCGGCGATGAGCAGGGCGGTGGCGATCGGCCCGGCCTCCCGGACGACGGCCAGGACGCTCGCCGAGCCGACGAACGACTGGGCGCCGAACTGCTTGATCAGGCCACCGACCTGGAGGGCGATGACGGCGCCGAACGGGATCGCGACGAGCGCGGTCGGGATGATGGTCACCGAGGCGATGAACCACGCCTGCTGGATGAACTCACGGAGCTGGAAGGGCCGCCGGAACAAGGCGATGAAGACGTCAAGGGCGAAGGCGAAGAAGTTGCCTGCGGTCCCGATCGGCTTCAATGCCTTCGTCGCGGTCAGTGACGACGAGGACATGTCCTAGGCCTTCACGCCGCCCGCGAGCACCGAATCCGGAAGGAAGGATCCCGGGGGCGGTGTCACGCCGTTGGTGCGGCACCACTCGCCCGGCGGGCGCTGGCTGCGGCGGGGGATGCCGTTGGACGGCTCGAGCTGGAGCGGGATCGGCGGCAGCGGAGGCAGGTCCATGTCCTTCTCGGCGGCGAGCTGGTCGGCGTCCTTCTCCTCCGACATCCCGATCGGCCCCACCCGCTGGGCGTTGAGGAACTGACGGACGACCGGCTCCTCGCTGGAGAGGAGCATCTCGCGGGGGCCGAACATCGCCAGGTGCTTGTGGTAGAGCAGCCCGATGTTGTCCGGCACCGTCCGCGAGGTGTTGATGTCGTGGGTGACGATGAGGAAGGTCGCGTCGATCTGGGCGTTGAGGTCGACGATCAGCTGGTTGAGGAACGCCGTGCGGACCGGGTCCAGGCCGGAGTCGGGCTCGTCGAAGAGCACGATCTCGGGGTCGAGCACGAGGGCCCGAGCCAGGCCGGCCCGCTTGCGCATGCCGCCGGAGATCTCGCCGGGCAGCTTGTCCTCGGCGCCGATGAGGCCGACGAGGTCCATCTTCTCCATGACGATGTCGCGGATCTGGCTCTCGGACTTCTTCGTGTGCTCGCGCAGCGGGAAGGCGACGTTGTCGTAGAGGTTCATGGAGCCGAACATCGCGCCGTCCTGGAACAGCACCCCGAAGAGCTTGCGGATCTCGTAGAGGTCCTTCTCCGAGCAGGAGACGAGATCGGTGCCCTCGATGATCACCGAGCCCTCGTCGGGCTTGAGCAGGCCGATGAGGGTCTTGAGCAGGACCGACTTGCCGGTTCCGGACGGGCCGAGCATCACGCAGATCTCGCCGGCGGGGACGGTGAGGGAGACGTCACCCCAGATGAGCTGCTTGCCGAAGCTCTTCGTCAGGTGCTCGATCTTGATGTCCACGCCCATGGGCTGGGATCTCCCCTCCATCGTTGCCGGTCCGCAAGCAGGCTCCGACCGGCTTGTCACTCGCGAGTAACAACGCGGCCGCGGCGACGAGGTTACGGGGAGGTTGAGGCGAAGACCACACGCCCTGACGCGGGAGTACCCGAACCCGGGACGCGGCGAACCGGCGGTTGGCTCCGAAAATCGCACCAGGGGCGGCCACGAAGGTGGCCGCCCCTGGGCGGATGATCAGACCGGCGACGCACGCCGGGCGGATCGGTGAGGCATCGCGGGGACGAGCCCCGCGGTGATCACTTGAGCGTGACGGTGGCGCCAGCAGCCTCGAGGGACTCCTTGGCCTTGTCAGCGGCCTCCTTGGTGACCTTCTCGAGGAGGGTCTTCGGAGCGGCCTCGACCAGGTCCTTGGCCTCCTTCAGGCCGAGGTTGGTGAGCGCGCGCACCTCCTTGATGACGTTGATCTTCTTGTCACCAGCGGCCTCGAGGACGACGTCGAACTCGTCCTGGGCAGCGGCCTCCTCAGCGGCACCGGCGCCGCCGGCGGCCGGGGCGGCGGCAACGGCGACCGGAGCAGCGGCGGTGACGCCGAAGGTGTCCTCGAAGGCCTTCACGAACTCGGAGAGCTCGATGAGGGTGAGCTCCTTGAACGCGTCGAGCAGCTCGTCGGTGGTGAGCTTCGCCATGATGGCTTGTCCTTTCAGTGTGGCCTTTCGGTCGGAGACCGTCGGCCGGGTTTCAGGTGGTGGTGAGCCTCAGCCGTCAGGCCTCGGTCGTGGTCTCCTCGACCGCGGCCCCGCTGTCGGCGGAGTCCTCGGTCTCGGGAACCTCAACCTCGGCAGCAGCCTCGGTTGCAGCCTCCTCGGCGGCGGCCGGCGTACCAGCACCACCTGCGAGGATCGTGGGGTCGTTCGCGGCCTTCTCCGCCAACGCGGCAGCGAGCTGCGCGGCCTTCTGGGGCAGGGCGTTGAAGACGTAGAGCGCCTGCGAGAGCGACGCGGTCATCGCGCCGGCCAGCTTGGCCAGCAGGACCTCGCGCGACTCGAGGTCGGCCAGCTTGGCCACCTCGGCAGCGTCGAGCGTCTTGCCCTCGTAGACCCCGCCCTTGATGACAAGGTTCGGGTTCGCCTTGGCAAAGTCACGCAGACCCTTGGCCGTCTCGACGACGTCGCCCTTGATGAAGGCGATCGCGGTCGGGCCGGTCAGCAGGTCGTCGAAGCCCTCGATGCCGCTGTTCTTGGCGGCGATCTTGGCCAGCGTGTTCTTGACCACGGCATAGTCGGCGTTCGCACCGAGGGAGCGTCGGAGGTCCTTCAGCTCCTTGACGGTGAGACCGCGGTACTCGGTCAGCACGGCACCGACCGAGACGCTGAACTCGTCAGCGATCTCGGCGACGGCGGCCTGCTTGTCTGCCCGCGCCATGGGTCTCCTTCTTCCGTGGAACGAGACCACCGCGATCGTCCGGAACAACAAACGCCCTGAGCGCAGGCTCAGGGCGTCGACATCCGTCTCTGCTCATCACCTACGCTGGCCGTCCGCTGTCGCGGCACCTTCGGTCACTCCTGGCGGAGTCACAACCGGCGGTCTCTGGTTTCAGACGGAACGGTACGCCGTCCGGGCGGCCGCCCCAAATCGAGGCGGTCCCGACGGCCCCACGACCCGGGATCCCGGCGAGACCGGTCCCGGATGGCCCGTTCGGGTCAGGTCGCGACCACCCGTTCGGCAGTCCGACCCGGCCCGATCGGGCAGTCCTGCCGATTCTGGGGGCCCAGGCCGGCGAACCTTGCTCTGATGGCTGCGTGGACCCGGAGCTTCACTCCCTCGCCGACGTGCTCGAGCGCGTCGATGAGCGCGCGCGCCTCGGCACCGGGACGACCCACCTGTGGCCGACCGGCTTCCCCGCCCTCGACGACGTCCTCGACGGCGGACTGCGCGGCGGCAACCTCATCCTGCTCGCCGGCCCCCAGGGCCAGGGCAAGACGACCATGGCGCTCCAGATGGCCCGCAACGCCGCGGCCGCTGGCCACGCGGTCGTCTACTTCTGCTACGAGCACGACCCCGAGGTGCTCCTCAGTCGGCTGGTCTCGCTCGAGGCCGGGCTGCTCTACCAGAGCCACGCGCCCAACCAGGACCGCTTCCGGCACCTCTTCGAGGACCCCTCCCCGAACCCGGACGGGCTCGTCGGGCGGCTCCAGACGCTCCCGACGGCGACCGAGGCGCTGCAGACCGTGCTGTCCTACCAGGAGCACTTCCACCTGCACCGCTCGACGGGCACCACCACCAGCATCAAGGTGATCGCCGAGGCGGTCGAGCAGGTCCGCCGGGAGACCGGCCAGTCCCCGCTCGTCATCGTCGACTACCTGCAGAAGGTCAAGTCGGACTCGGTCAACGAGGCCGAGCGCGCGGCGGAGGTCGTCGAGGACCTCAAGGACCTCGCGATCATGCACCAGGTCCCGGTGTTCGCGATCAGCGCCTCGGACAAGGGCGGCCTGCTCGCGGGCAAGCGGATGCGCGCCCACCACCTGCGCGGCTCGACGGCGCTCGCCTACGAGTGCGACGTGCTGCTCATCCTCAACAGCAAGTACGACATCGTCTCGCGCCAGCACCTCGTCTACGCCGCCAACGCCGAGACGTTCCGTCAGTGGACCGTGCTCAGCGTCGAGAAGAACCGCAACGGTCGCGCCGGGCTCGAGCTGGAGTTCCGCAAGCACTTCGAGCAGAACCGCTTCGACCCCGACGGCGGCCTGGTCCGCGAGCAGCTGGTCGACGAGCGCCTCGTCCTGGAGTAGCCGCACTTCTCGGTGTCGTTCGATGGTCGAGTAGCGAGCGCCAGCGAGCGTACCGAGACCATCGTGGTCTCGATACGCCCTCGCCTAGCGGCTCGGGCTACTCGACCAGCGATTCCGGCGACACGTCGGTGGTCGAGTAGCGAGCGCCAGCGAGCGTATCGAGACCATCGGTGGTCTCGATACGCCGTCGCCTAGCGGCTCGGGCTACTCGACCAGCGATTCCGGCGATACTTCGGTGGTCGAGTAGCGAGCGCCAGCGAGCGTATCGAGACCATCACTCGACGTGCCTTGACCGCCGGCGTACGTTTGATTACATGATTACATCCGAGTTGGAAGCCGTCCGGGGCTGGTTCTCCGGGCGCCTCCCCGAAGGGCTCTTCGAGGAGCTGGTCGACGTCGCGGTCGACCGCGAGGAGATCACGGTCGTCGGTCGGATCCCCGGCCCGACGGACACGTCCGAGGCGTCGGAGGCCGAGCGGGCCGCCGCCGTCGAGGGCAGGGTCAGCGAATTCCGTGAGCGCACCCGCGAGGACAGGATGGCGGTGGCCCGCGAGGCGGAGCACCGCTTCGAGCGGAAGGTCTCGTGGGGCGTCGAGTGCGAGGGACGGCGCTTCGTCTTCACGAACGTCTCGGCGCCCGTGATGACGCGCCTGCGGCAGCGCGAGCGGCAGGTGCTCGACCTGCTCATCGACGGCGGCGTGGCCCGCAGCCGCAGCGAGGCGCTGGGCTGGTGCGTCCGGCTGGTGCAGCGCAACAGCGACGAGTGGCTGACGGACCTCAAGGAGTCGCTCGCCCACGTCCAGGAGGTCCGCGCCCAGGGGCCGGACGTCGCCTGACGGCTCCGAAACCCCGGAAGCCCTGGAAACGCGGAACCGGCCGCCACCCCGTGGGGTGGCGGCCGGTTCTGCTGTTCGTCAGGTGACGATCAGGCCTCGTCCTCAGCCGCGACGTTCTTGGTGCGGTTCGGGTCGACCTGGACGCCCGGGCCCATCGTCGTGGAGACGGTGATCTTCTTGACGTAGCGGCCCTTGGAGCTGGCCGGCTTCAGACGGAGGACCTCCTCGAGCGCCGCGGCGTAGTTCTCCGCGAGCTGGACCTCGGAGAAGGAGGCCTTGCCGATGATGAAGTGGAGGTTCGCGTGACGGTCCACGCGGAACTCGATCTTGCCGCCCTTGATGTCGGACACGGCCTTGGCCACGTCCGGCGTCACGGTGCCGGTCTTCGGGTTCGGCATGAGCGAGCGCGGACCGAGCACGCGGCCGAGTCGACCGACCTTGCCCATCATGTCCGGGGTCGCGACCACGGCGTCGAAGTCGAGCCAGCCGCCGGCGACCTTCTCGATGAGGTCGTCAGCACCGACGAAGTCGGCGCCGGCCTCGCGGGCGGCATCGGCCTTGTCGGCCTGCGCGAACACGAGCACACGGGCGGTCTTGCCCGTGCCGTGCGGCAGGTTGACGGTGCCGCGGACCATCTGGTCGGCCTTGCGCGGGTCGACACCCAGACGCATGACGACGTCGACGGTCTCGTCGAACTTCTTCTTGGAGTTGTCCTTCGCGATCTTGATCGCGGCGAGCGGCGCGTAGAGCTCGTTCTTGTCGAACGCCTCGGCGGCCGCGCGGTAGGTCTTGCTGCGCTGCATGGTGGTTCCTTCGGTCTAAGAGGAGATGTGGTCAGCGAGCCAGCGCGGCTCTCCCACGTTTCAGTCGGTGGTGATGCCCATGGAGCGGGCGGTGCCCTCGACGATCTTCATCGCGGCCTCGATGTCGTTGGCGTTGAGGTCGGGAAGCTTGGTGGTCGCGATCTCGCGCACCTGGTCCTTGGTCAGCTTGCCGACCTTGTCCTTGTGCGGGACCGAGGAGCCCTTGGCGAGGCCGGCGGCCTTCTTGATGAGCTCAGCGGCCGGCGGGGTCTTCGTGATGAAGGTGAACGTGCGGTCCTCGTAGATCGTGATCTCGACGGGGACGACGTTGCCGCGCATGGACTCGGTCTGGGCGTTGTAGGCCTTGCAGAAGTCCATGATGTTGACGCCGTGCGGACCGAGCGCGGTACCGACCGGCGGGGCCGGGGTCGCGGAGCCGGCCTGGAGCTGGACCTTGACCAGCGCGGCGATCTTCTTCTTGGGAGGCATGCTCTATCTCTTTCTTTCTCGTGGTCATGACGAAGACGTAGGACGCCCTCTGCCACTTGCAACCTGACTATTGTCCGCGGATCCCCGCGGACTGCGAAATCCAGGGAAGCAGGGTCCCGATACGACCTCTTCGGTCCCGTGCCGGAGCAGGCTCCGGCGCGCCTCAGACCTTCTGGATCTGCGAGAAGCTGAGCTCGACCGGGGTCTCCCGGCCGAAGATCTCGACGAGCGCCTTGACGCGCTGCGACTCAGCGTTGAGCTCGGTGATCGTGGCGTGCAGCGTCGCGAACGGACCGTCGACCACCATGACCGAGTCGCCCTCGGAGAAGTCGGCGACCTCGATCGGCTTCTTCGCCGGGGTGGTGGCCGAGCGGCCACCGGAGGTCTGCGTGCCGGCGGCGGCGGCCTCGGCCTCCGCGGCGGCGACCACGGCGGGCGCCAGCATGTTCTCGACCTCGGACATCGACAGCGGCACCGGCTGGTGCTGGTGGCCGACGAAGCCGGTGACGCTGGGGGTGTGGCGCACGGCCGCCCACGACTCGTCGGTGAGGTCCATCCGGACGAGGACGTAGCCGGGCAGGACGGTGCGCTTGACGAGCTTGCGCTGGCCGTTCTTGATCTCGGCGACCTCTTCGGTCGGTACGACGATCTCGTGGATGTAGTCCTCCATGTTGAGCGCGACCTTGCGCTGCTCGAGGTTGGACTTCACCCGGTTCTCCATGCCGGAGTAGGTGTGCACGACGTACCAGTCGCCCGGCTTGGCCCACAGCTCGCGGCGGAAGGCCTCGAGCGGGTCGTCCTCGTCGGGCTCGGCGGCAGCGTCCTCGGCAGGCTCCTCCGCAAGCTCGGTACCGGGCTCGGCATCGGGCTCGGCGGACGCCTCGACGTCGACCACCTCGTCGGCCACGGTCTCGTCGACCTCGGTGGCCTCGGCGGTGACCGCCTCGAACTCCTGCTCAGACACGCTTCGCTCCAAACTGCTGGTGATCCGGACCGTCAGGCTCGTCCGCCGAAGATGGTGAAGAACGCCTTGCCCAGACCGAGGTCCAGGAGCGAGACGATCGCCATCATGATCAGCACGAACACGAGCACGACGATGAAGTAGGTCGTGAGCTGCTGCTGCGTCGGCCAGACGACCTTGCGCAGCTCGGCGACGACCTGTCGGTAGAACAGGAAGGGGCCTGTGCGCTTCTCGGACCGGTCCCGCTTCTTCGGGGCCGGAGCCGTGGTGCTCTCGGACATGCCTCTCCTCGTCATTCCGTCCTGCAGGGCACGAGGGACTTGAACCCCCAACCTTCGGTTTTGGAGACCGATGCTCTGCCAGTTGAGCTAGTGCCCTCCGATGGCCTCCCGCTCGTCCCGCACGGTTGGAGGCGCGCGACAGCATGTGGGAGATCCACCAGTCCAGGGAGTCTACGGGTCCGTCGGGCACAGCACCAATCGGGTCTCCGACAACGGCTCAGGCCGGGATCCACCCGGGCCGTCACGGCTCGAAACGGGTGGCCGGGAGCCCCGGGACGGCCGATAGAGTTGCCCTCATGACCTCCCCTCGTGACCGTCGTGTGTCCCAGCGGATCGGTGCCATCGCCGAGTCGGCGACCCTGAAGGTGGACGCGAAGGCGAAGGCGCTCAAGGCGGAGGGCCGCCCGGTGATCGGCTTCGGCGCCGGCGAGCCGGACTTCCCGACCCCGGACTACATCGTGGAGGCGGCCGCAGCGGCGGCGCACGACCCGAAGAACCACCGCTACACCCCGGCCGGCGGCCTGCCCGAGCTGAAGGCGGCCATCGTCGCGAAGACGAAGCGCGACTCCGGCTGGGAGGTCACCCCGGCCAACGTGCTGGTGACCAACGGCGGCAAGCAGGCGGTCTACGAGTCGTTCGCGGCGATGCTCGACCCGGGCGACGAGGTGCTGCTGCCGGCGCCGTACTGGACGACGTACCCGGAGTGCATCCAGCTGGCCGGCGGTGTCGCCGTCGAGGTCTTCGCCGACGAGACCCAGGACTACAAGGTCACCGTCGAGCAGCTCGAGGCAGCGCGCACCGAGCGCACCAAGATCCTGCTCTTCGTCTCGCCCTCCAACCCGACGGGCGCGGTCTACACCACCGAGGAGATCCGCGCGATCGGCACCTGGGTCGCCGAGCACGGCCTGTGGGTGGTCACCGACGAGATCTACGAGCACCTGCTCTACGACGGCGTCCAGACCGGCTCGATCGCGACGCTGTGCCCGGAGATCGCCGACTACACCGTCGTCCTCAACGGCGTCGCGAAGACCTACGCGATGACCGGCTGGCGGGTCGGCTGGATGATCGGCCCGGCCGACATCGTCAAGGCCGCGACCAACCTGCAGTCGCACGCGACCTCCAACGTCGCCAACGTCTCCCAGCGCGCCGCGATCGCCGCACTCGAGGGCGACCTGTCGGCCGTCGACGAGATGCGCACCGCCTTCGACCGGCGGCGCCGGACGATCGTCTCGATGCTCAACGAGATCGACGGCGTGGTCTGCCCGACCCCCGAGGGCGCGTTCTACGCCTTCCCGGCCGTCAAGGGCCTGCTCGAGCGCACCGGCATCGGCTCGTCGGCCGAGCTGGCCGAGCACATCCTCGAGAAGGCGGAGGTCGCGGTCGTGCCCGGCGAGGCGTTCGGCGCGCCCGGCTACCTGCGGCTCTCCTACGCGCTCGGCGACGACGACCTGGCCGAGGGCGTCACGCGCCTGCAGAAGCTCTTCGCGTGATCGGTGGTCTCGATACACCTCCGCCCAGCGGCTCCGACTACTCCACCGACGAGCACGTGCGGGATCTGAAGGCCCTCCCCAAGGCTCACCTGCACCTCCACTTCACCGGGTCGATGCGCCACTCGACCCTGCTCGAGCTCGCCGCGCGCGACGGCATCCGGCTGCCCGACCAGCTGGTCAGCGGCTGGCCGCCGGAGCTGAGCGCGGCCGACGAGAAGGGCTGGTTCCGCTTTCAGCGGCTCTACGACGTGGCGCGTTCGGTCCTGCGGACCGAGGGCGACGTCCGCCGGCTGATCCGTGAGGCGGCGGAGGACGACGTGGCCGACGGCGGCCGCTGGCTGGAGATCCAGGTCGACCCGTCCGGCTATGCCGCCCGCTTCGGCGGGATCACCGCGTTCACCGACCTGGTGCTCGACGCGGTCGCCGACGCGTCCCGTGGGACCGGGCTCGGCATGGCCGTCATCATCGCCGCCAACCGCACCCGCCACCCGATGGACGCACGCGTCCTGGCCCGGCTGGCGGCGCAGTACGCCGGCCACGGGGTGGTCGGCTTCGGCCTCTCCAACGACGAGCGCCGCGGCCGGACCGAGGACTTCGACCACGCGTTCCGCATCGCCGAGCGCGCCGGCCTCCGCCTGGTGCCGCACGGCGGCGAGCTGCGCGGCCCCGAGCACATCACGCGGGTGATCGACTCGCTCCACGCGAACCGGCTCGGGCACGGCGTACGCGCGGCGGAGGACCAGGCACTGCTCGACCGGATCGCCTCCAGCGGCATCCCACTGGAGGTCTGCCCGACGTCCAACGTCTCGCTCGGCGTCTACTCCTCGCTCACCGAGGTCCCGCTGCCCACACTCCTCGCGGCCGGGGCCACGATCGCGCTGGGCGCCGACGACCCGCTGCTGTTCGGCTCGCGGCTGCTCGGGCAGTACGCCGCGATGCGGGCCGCGCACGACCTCTCCGACGTCCAGCTGGCCGAGCTCGCCCGGATGTCGATCCGTGCCTCGGCCGCGCCGGACGCGACCAAGCAGCGGCTCGGCGCCGAGGTCGACGCGTGGCTCGCGGCGCCTGATGGAGAATGACCCCATGACCGACCACCCCGACGGGGAGCAGCAGCCGGCCGAGGGCCAGCCCGACCAGCCGCAGAGCCCCTACGGGCCGCCGCCGACCCAGCCCTACGCCCAGCCGTACGGCCAGGGCACGCCGCCGCCGTACGGCCAGCCCTATGGCCAGCCCACCCAGCCCTACAGCCAGCCCTACGGCCAGCAGCCCCCGCAGCCGTACGGCCAGCCCTACGGTCAGCCCGGTTACCCGCAGCCCGGCTACCCGGGCTACCAGGGCTACGCAGCACCGGCGCGGCCGAGCGACGGCGGCGCACAGGCGTCGCTGATCGTCGGCATCGTCGCCCTCGGCCTCGGCGTCCTGGCCTGCGGGATCGGCTTCGTCGGGTCGCCGGTCGCGTGGTTCCTCGGCGCCTCGGCCAAGCGGCGCATCGATGCCTCGGGCGGCGCGCTCGGAGGTCGGGAGAGCGCCCAGGTCGGCTTCGTGCTCGGCATCATCGGGACCGTGCTCCTCGTCCTCGGCATCATCGCGCTGGTCGTCGTCGTCACGGTCATCGGCCTCTCGGTCGACTCCTTCGACTCCTACGACGGCGGGAGCGGCACCGCCGCCTGACGCTGCCTGTGGACTGCTCCTACTACGACGCCCACGTCTGCCGCTCCTGCCGCTGGCTCGAGATGGCGTACGCCGACCAGCTGGCCGCCAAGCAGCAGCGGGTCGCCTCGACGCTGCCCGACATGGCCTGGCTGGAGCCGGTCGCGAGCCCCGAGGAGGGGTTCCGCAACAAGGCCAAGATGGTCGTCGGCGGCACGGTCGACGCGCCGACGCTCGGCATCCTCGACCCGCGGGGCCGCGGCGTCGACCTGCGCGGGTGCGGCCTCCACGACCCGCGCCTGCGGGCGGCCCTGCCGGTCCTCGCCGAGCTGGTCGGAACGGCCCGGCTGACGCCGTACTCCGTCCCCGACCGGCGCGGCGAGCTCAAGCACCTGCTGGTCACCGTCGCACCGAGCGGCGAGCTGATGGTGCGGTTCGTGCTGCGCTCGACCGAGGCCCTGCCCCGGCTGCGCAAGCACCTGCCGGCGCTGCTCTCGGCGCTGCCGGTCGAGGTCGTGTCGGTCAACCTCCAGCCGGCGCACAAGGCGGTCCTCGAGGGGCCCGAGGAGCTCCTGCTGCACGGTGGGACGCTGACCATGCGCGTCAACGCCCTCGACCTCCACCTGCGGCCGCAGTCGTTCTTCCAGACCAACACCGCCGTCGCGTCGCGGCTCTACCGCGAGGCGACCGCCCTGGTCGACGCCGCCGCCCCGGCGACGGTCTGGGACCTCTACTGCGGCGTCGGCGGCTTCGGCCTGCATGCCGCACGGCCCGACCGCACGGTCGTCGGCGTCGAGTCGAGCGAGCAGGCGATCGGGTCCGCCCGGCTCTCCGCCGCCTCCCTCGGCCTGCCGGCGGAGTTCGTGGCGGGCGACGCGACGGCGTACGCCCTGGGCTCCCCCGCCGCCCCGGAGCTGGTCATCGTCAACCCGCCCCGTCGCGGCATCGGCCCCGACCTCGCGGGCTGGCTCGAGGCGTCGGCCGCGCGACACGTCGTCTACTCGTCCTGCAACGCCGAGACCCTCGCCCGCGACCTGACGGCGATGCCGTCGTTCCGGCCCGTGTCGACGCGGCTGCTCGACATGTTCCCGCACACCGACCACCACGAGGTGCTGGTGCTGCTCACGCGAGCGTGAGCGGCAGACTCAGAGGTCGACGCCGACGAGGACCGGCTCGTTGTGGAGCCGGATCCCGAAGCGGCTCTCGACGCCGTCACGGATCTCACGGGCGAGCGCGAGCAGGTCCCCGGTCGTGGCGTCGCCCCGGTTGGTGAGGGCGAGCGTGTGCTTGGTCGACAGGGTCGCCGGTCCGCTGCCGGGGTGGCCCTTGCCGAAGCCCGCCCGCTCGATGAGCCAGGCGGCTGAGGTCTTCACGGTGCCGTCGGGCTGGGGGTACGACGGCGCGCCCTCCGGGACCCTGCCGGGCTCGATCACCGGGTTGGTGAAGAAGGAGCCCGCGCTCCACGTGTCGTGGTCGTCGCCGTCCAGGACCATGCCCTTGCCCCGACGCAGCTCGAGGACCGCGGCGCGGACGTCGGCCAGCGGGGCGCGCTCGCCCACCTCGACGCCGAGGGTACGGGCGAGCTCGGCGTAGGCGATGGGCTCCGAGAGGGTGCCCGTCCGGAGCTGGAAGGTCACGTCGACGACGACGTGCCGGCCGGGGTCGGCCTTGAAGCGGGAGGTGCGGTAGCCGAACCGGCAGTCGGCGTTGGCGAAGGTCCGGAAGCCCTTGAGGACGCGGTCCCAGACCCGCACCCGCGCGATGGTCTGGGAGACGTCCTGGCCGTAGGCGCCGACATTCTGGATCGGGGTGGCGCCGACGAGACCCGGGATGCCCGACAGCGCCTCGACCCCGGCCCAGCCCCGCTCCACCGCTGTCGCCACGAGCCCGTCCCACGACTCCCCCGCGGCCACGGTGACCATCGCGCCGCCGCAGGTCGGGTCGGTGCTGTCGTGGTCGGTCGTCACTCCGGTCGTGGCCACCTCGACCACGGTGCCCGCGAAGCCCTCGTCGGCGACCACGAGGTTGCTGCCGCCGCCCAGCACGAGCACGTCCCCGGCCGCGTCGGCGGCCGTGACCGCCTCGGTCAGCTCCTCGGTGGTCCGAGCGACGACGTACGCGGACGCAGGGCCGCCGAGCCGGAGCGTCGTGTGGTCGGCCAGCAGCTCAGCCACGGACGACTGCCGTGGGGTTGCCCAGCACCTTCTGTCCGTCGCAGGTGACCTGGAGGGCGATCTTGACCAGCCCGTCCTCGACCGACTTCACCGTGCCACCGATCGTCACGATGGTGCCCTCGTCGGTGTCGGGTACGACGACCATGCTGGTGAACCGGACGCCGAGATCGACGATCGGCGCGCCGCCGGTCCAGGTGGCCACCGCGCGGCTGGTCAGACCCATCGTCAGCATGCCGTGGGCGATGACTCCGGGCAGCCCGACCGCTCCCGCGATCCGGTCGGACCAGTGGATCGGGTTGAAGTCGCCGGAGGCGCCCGCGTAGCGGACCAGGTCGGCCCGGGTCACGGGGTAGTGCTGCGGCTCGAGGACATCGCCGGCGCGCCAGTCGTTGATCGAGCCCGTCGAGATCGTCATGCCTGCTCCCCGCGGTGGATCAGCGTCGCGCTGGCGGTGCCGACCAGCGCCCCGGTGGTGTCGGTGAACGCGGTGGTGGTGCCGATGATGTCGTTGCCGCCCATCTGCCGGAGGCTCGCGACCGTCAGCGTGGAGGTCAGCGCGTCGCCGGGCACGATCGGGCGTTGAAAGGAGAACCGCTGCTCGCCGTGGACGATCCGGGACAGCTCGAGGCCGGACTCGGCGAGGAACGCGTTCATCGACGCGCCGGCCAGCACGATCGGGAAGGTCGGCGGCACCTGGTCGGCGTACTCCCAGCCGATGGCGGTGGCAAACTCGCGCACCTTCTCGGCCGAGACGAGATAGGGGCCGACGGGCGGGAACTCCCGGCCCACGATCGAACTGTCCACGGCGGCAACCCTATCGGCGACAAGCACGAGGCCCGCCCGGCGGCTGCCGGACGGGCCTCGTCGAAGACTGCTGGGGTCAGCGGGTCTCGCGGTGCGGCTGGTGCTTGCGGCAACGCGGGCAGAACTTCGCCAGCTCGATCCGGTCGGGATCGTTGCGGCGGTTCTTCTTGGTGATGTAGTTGCGCTCCTTGCACTCGGTGCACGCCAGAGTGATCTTGGGGCGAACGTCGCTGCTCTTGGAGGCCATGGGAAGTCCTTCGTCGGGTGGTGCGCTGATGCGGGTGCTTTGGTAGCGGGGGCGGGGATCGAACCCGCGACCTCACGATTATGAGTCGTGCGCTCTAACCGCCTGAGCTACCCCGCCACGTCAACAAGTCGGCCCGGTGGCTTCCTTGTCTCAGAGCCCCCTTACGGAATCGAACCGTAGACCTACTCCTTACCATGGAGTCGCTCTGCCGACTGAGCTAAGGGGGCAACGAGCGAGAACATTACAGAGGGTCCGCCCCGAACGCGAAATCGGGACCGCCCTCTGTTCAGGCAGGCTCCGAGGAGCCTCCCAGGGACGCGAGTCCGACCGCCTCCTCGAGCTCGTGGGCGAGCCCCAGCAGCAGCCCTTCACGGCCTCGTCCGGCGCCCAGCATCATGCCCTGCGGGAGCCCGTTCTCGGTGGTCGCGAGGGGCAGCGAGATGGCCGGGTCGCCGCTGACGTTCTGCCACGGCGTGAAGGCCACCCAGTCGCGCAGCTTGGCCATGATGACGTCGAAGCTCTGCGTCGGGTCGAGGTGCCCGACCAGTGGCGTCTCGTGGGCGAGCGTCGGCGTGAGGACGACGTCGTGGGTGGCGTGGAACTCGGTCGAGACGTCGCTCGACCGGCGCAGCCGGCGTACGACGCCCGGCAGGAGGTGCAGCCGGCGGGCGGTGTTCGCGGCCAGCCCGCGGGTGAGGTTGTCGAGCTTGGCCGTGTCCCAGGTCGGCCCGGCGGTCATCCGCCCCAGCCGGACGATCATCAGCGCCAGGAAGCCCCAGTAGAGGACGAAGTCGTCGGCGAACGCCTCGGTGACCGGCGCCTCGACCTCCTCGACGGTGTGGCCGAGCGACTCGAGCAGCTCGGCGGTACGCCGGGTGAGCGCGTCGACCTCCGGGGAGGCGGCGTGGCCGGCGGCGGAGGTGAAGAACGCGATCCGCAGCCGGTCCTTCGACGGGCCGGTGACGTCGCCGATCGGCGTGAGCCCGGGCGCGCGGTGACGCCGCTCGGCCTCCCGGAAGAAGGCCGCGGTGTCGCGGACGGACCGGGTGAGGACGCCGTCGACGACGATGCGCAGCGGCATCTGCCTGTTCATCGGGTCGAGCGGCAGCCGTCCGCGGGACGGCTTGAGCCCGACCAGGCCGTTGACCGCGGCCGGGATGCGTATCGAGCCGCCGCCGTCGTTGCCGTGGGCGAACGGGACGGCTCCGGCGGCGACCAGCGCGGCGGTCCCGGAGGACGAGGCGCCCGCGTAGCGAGCGGTGTCCCAGGGGCTGCGGACCGGGCCGAGGCGGGGATGGTCGGCCGCCGCCGAGAAGCCGAACTCCGACAGCTGCGTCTTGCCTAGCGCGACGACGCCCATCGACTTGATCAGCCGGGCGATGTCGCCGTCGTGCGCGGCCGGCCGGCCGACGTACGCGTCGCAGCCCTGCTGGGTCGGCAGCCCGGCCACGTCGACGTTGTCCTTGATGAGCGTCGGGACGCCGTGGAAGAAGCCCGGGGCTCCGTGCGTCTGCCGGGCCCGGTCGTAGTCGCGGACCGCCATCGCGTTGAGCTCGCCGTCGACCTTCTCGATCCGCGCGATCGCGGCCTCGACGAGCTCACCGGCTCCGACCTCGCGAGCGGCGATCCGCCGCGCCAGACCGACCGCGTCATCGCGTCCCAGGGCGTCGTCCACGTAGGCATCCACCATGCCGGTCACCGTAGCGCCCGGCCCCTCGCCGAGTCGGCAGAAGTTCGGGCTCCCACGACGCCGGGTCGGCAGAAGCTCTCGGGGCCTCGCGAGCTTCTGCCGACTCGGCCCTCACACGACGAGAGTCTCTGCCGACTCGGCGTCGGCGAGGCGGGCGTCGACAGCGGTGGGCGAGAGGACGTGCTTGACGGCGAGGGCGGCGCAACCGACCAGGCCCGCGGAGTCACCTTGCGCGGACGGCAGGAACTGCAGGTCGCGGGTGGCGAGCGCGGTGGAGCGGGCGTAGACCGACTCGCGCACGCCGGCGGCGTAGACCTCGAAGGCCTGGCCCATGTCACCGCCGATGACGACGGCCTCGGGGTTGAGCAGGTTGATCGCGACGGCGAGCACCTCGCCGAGCCGGCGGCCGGAGTCGCGCAGCAGCTTGCGGGCCACCGCGTCCCCGGCCAGCGCGAAGCCGACCAGGTCGCGGATGTGGCCGGCCTCGCGGCCGGAGTCGTTGAAGGCGTTGACCAGCGCCCAGCCGGCGGCGATCGCCTCGAGGCACCCGGTGTTGCCGCAGCGGCAGGGCAGGTCGCCGGCCTCGGTTCGTGTGTGCCCGATCTCGCCCGCGGCGCCGAGGTGGCCGGTCAGCACGCTGCCGTCGGCGACCACGCCGAGCCCGAGACCGGTGGAGGCCTTGACGACGAGGAGGTCGCGGAACGGCGTGCCGCCGAAGAGCTCGGCCTCCGCGAGCACGTCGGCGTCGTTGGCGAGGAAGACCGGGGCGTCGGTGACCTCGCGGAAGTAGGGCTCGAGCGGTACGCCGTCCCAGCCGCCCATCACCGGGGAGTCGACGCTGACCAGCCGGACCGGGTCGACGACGCCGGGCAGGCTGACGCCGACACCCAGGACCGGGACCGGAGGCAGCCCGTCGAGCATCGTGCGCAGCCGGTCGATGAGCCGGGGCATCAAGGAGTCCGCGCTGATGCCGACCTCGTGGTCGCTGGTGTCACCGGCCAGCTCCCGGCCCTCGAGGTCGAAGACGGCGAGCTGGCTGCGGGAGCGGCCGATCGCCGCCGCGAGCACGACCCCCGCGTCGGCGTTGAAGAGCAGCGTGCCGGGCGGCCGGCCCCCGGTGGAGACGGACTCGTCGCCGTGGACGACCAGGCCGGCGCGGGCCAGCGCCGCCACGCGCGCGCCGACGGCGGTGCGTGACAGACCGGTCAGCCGCTGAAGGTCGGTGCGGGTCGCGGCCCGACCGGTGCGGATCAGGTCGAGAAGGTCGCCGGCGGTGTGCAGGCTGGAGCCGCTGGCGGCGGCAGGCGTCTCGGACATGGGAGCGATCTTAGGGGCACTTTTGTCGCGGAAAAACACAAGTTGTGCTTGTAACGATCAAAGAATCCTGTCACGGTTGATGCATGTCCCTCGCTTCCGGCATCTCCTCTCCCGCCGCCGGCATCCCCCTGATGCCGGAGCGCTGTGACTTCACCGTCTTCGGCGGCACGGGAAACCTGTCCCTCCACAAGCTCCTCCCGGCGCTCTACCACTCCGAGCTCGAGGGGCACCTGCCCGACGACACCCGGATCATCGGCGTCTCCCTCACCGACCTCGACGACGACGCCTACCGCGCGCTCGTCCACGATGCGCTGCTGGAGCAGGTCGGCGACCTCGACGACGACACCTCCGAGCGGCTGCTCGCGCGTCTGCACCACGTGCGGCTCGACATCGAGGAGGCGGCCGACTGGCACAACCTCTACGGCCTCCTCAAGGACCGGCCGGAGGTCGAGAGCACCGTCCGCGTCTACTACCTCGCGGTGGCGCCGACCCTCTTCGGCCCGATCTGCCGACGCCTGGGCGACGGCGGCATGACCGAGGCTCCGGCGCGCGTGGTCCTCGAGAAGCCGCTCGGCCACGACCTCGCCTCGGCCCGTGCGATCAACGCGGTGGTCGGCGAGGTCTTCGACGAGTCGCAGATCTTCCGCATCGACCACTACCTCGGCAAGGAGAGCGTGCAGAACCTGCTGGTCACGCGGTTCGCCAACACCCTCCTCGAGCCGCTGTGGAACAGCCACTGGATCGACCACATCCAGATCACGGTCGCCGAGACGGTCGGGGTCGGCGAGCGGGTCGGCTACTACGACCGGGCCGGCGCGATGCGCGACATGGTGCAGAACCACCTGCTCCAGCTGCTCTGCCTGGTCGCCATGGAGCCGCCGATCGAGGTCGGCCGCGAGGACGTCCGCGACGAGAAGATGAAGGTCCTCCAGGCGCTCAAGCCGATGACCGCGGTGGAGATCGACCGCGACATCGTGCGCGGTCGCTACGCCGCAGGGCCGGTCGAGGGCCGCCAGGTGAAGTCGTACGACGAGGAGGTCGGCCGCGTCTCGACCGGCTCGACCGACGAGGGACTCACCGAGACGTTCGTCGCCCTCAAGGCGGAGGTGCAGAACTGGCGCTGGGCCGGCGTGCCCTTCTACCTGCGCACCGGCAAGCGGATGGACCGCCGCTCCTCCGAGATCGTGGTGGTCTTCAAGGAGCCGCCGCACGACGTCTTCCCGCACCGCACGGGCGTCACCGCGCCCAACCGGCTGCACATCCAGGTCCAGCCCGACGAGGGCATGCGCCTGCACCTGACCGCCAAGGAGCCGGGCCCGGGCGGCTACCGGCTCAAGCCGGTCTCGCTCGACCTCAACTTCGCCTCGGCGTTCACCCAGCGCTCCCCCGACGCCTACGAGCGCCTGCTCATGGACGTCGTGAAGGGCAACCCGACCCTCTTCATGCGCCGCGACGAGGTCGAGGCCGCCTGGACCTGGGTCGACCCGATCATCCAGCACTGGACCGAGTCCGGCCTGCCGCCCAAGCGGTACGCCGCCGGCTCGGCCGGTCCGACGACAGCGATCACCCTCATCGAGCGGGACGGCCGCTCCTGGCAGGAGGACTCCCTATGAGCGCCCCTCTCCACGCGGTCGTCGCCGGTGTCACCGGCCGGATCGCCGAGCGCAGCGAGGCCACCCGGTCGGCGTACCTCGACCGGATCCACCGGGCGGCCGAGCAGGGCCCGGCCCGCGGCCGGCTCGCCTGCGCCAACCTCGCGCACGGCTTCGCCGGCGCCGAGCCGGAGGCCAAGCAGGAGCTCCAGCTCGTCGGCCCCACCGCCAAGCCCAACGTCGCGATCGTGACGAGCTACAACGACATGCTCTCCGCGCACGCGCCGTACGCCGACTACCCGCCGGCCCTCAAGCAGGCCGTGATGCGGGCCGGCGGCCTCGCGCAGGTCGCGGGTGGCGTGCCCGCCATGTGCGACGGCGTCACCCAGGGCCGCGACGGCATGCAGCTCTCGCTGTTCTCCCGCGACGTGATCGCGATGTCGGCGGCGATCGCGCTCTCCCACGACATGTTCGACGGCGCGCTGATGCTCGGCGTCTGCGACAAGATCGTGCCCGGCCTGGTCATCGGGTCGCTGTCGTTCGGTCACCTGCCGACCGTCTTCGTGCCGGCCGGGCCGATGGCGTCGGGGCTGCCGAACGGCGAGAAGGCCCGCATCCGCCAGCTCTACGCCGAGGGCAAGGTGGGCCGCGAGGAGCTGCTCGCCGCCGAGTCGGCGTCCTACCACTCGGTCGGGACCTGCACCTTTTACGGCACCGCCAACTCCAACCAGCTCCTCATGGAGGTGCTCGGCCTGCACCTGCCCGGCGCCTCCTTCACCCCGCCGACCGGTGAGCTGCGCGACGCGCTGACCCGGGCCGCGGCCGCGCGCGTGACCGAGCTGACCGGGGAGGGCGTGGGCATCGGCGACGTCATCGACGAGCGTTCGATCGTCAACGCGTGCGTGGCGTTGCTGGCCAGCGGCGGGTCGACCAACCACACGCTGCACCTCGTCGCGATGGCCCGCGCGGCCGGCATCCAGCTGACCTGGGACGACCTGTCCGACCTGTCGGCCGTCGTACCGCTGCTGGCCCGGGTCTACCCGAACGGGCAGGCGGACGTGAACCACTTCCACGCGGCCGGCGGCATCGGCTACCTCATCCGCACACTGCTCTCCGCGGGCCTCCTGCACGACGACGTCCGCACCATCATGGGCACCGGGCTCTCGCGCTACACCCAGGAGCCGCGGCTCTCGCCGACCGGGCTGGGCTCGGCACCGGGCGCGGCCGGCATCGAGTGGGTCGAGGGCGCCCCCGAGTCCGGCGACCTCGACGTGCTCCGCCCGGCCGAGGACCCGTTCTCGGTCGACGGCGGCCTGCGGGTGCTGCACGGCCCGCTCGGCAAGGCGGTCATCAAGACCTCGGCGGTCAAGCCCGAGAACCAGGTCGTGACCGCACCCGCACTGGTCTTCGACGACCAGGCGGACTTCCTCGCCGCCTTCGCCGAGGGGCGTCTCGACCACGACCTGGTCGCCGTCATCCGCTACCAGGGCCCCGCCGCCAACGGCATGCCCGAGCTGCACAAGCTGACCCCCGCCCTCGGCGTCATGCAGGACCGCGGCCACCGCGTCGCGATCGTCACCGACGGCCGGATGTCCGGCGCCTCCGGCAAGGTGCCGGCTGCGATCCACGTGACCCCCGAGGCCGCCTTGGGCGGTCCGCTCGGCCGGGTCCGCGACGGTGACCTCATCACCGTCGACGCCGTCGCCGGCACGCTGACCATCGACGTCGACCCGGCGGAGTTCGACGCCCGCGAGGCCACCGGCCGCGCGCCGATCGGCGAGGAGTGGGCAGGGACCGGGCGCGAGCTCTTCACCGCCTTCCGCGCAGCGGTCGGTTCGGCCGACACTGGTGCCTCGGTCTTCGCCCCCGTCACCCCCGCCTCCGAGGAGATGTCCGTTGTCCACGCCTGACCCCCACGGTGCCGCCGCCGTCGGCTCCGACCTGCTCTCGATCGCACCAGTCATCCCGGTCGTCGTCGTCGACGCCCTCGAGCAGGCGGTGCCGGTCGCGAAGGCACTGGTCGCCGGCGGTCTGCCTGTCATCGAGCTGACCCTGCGCACGCCCGTCGCGCTCGACGCCATGCGCGCGATCGCCGACGAGGTGCCCGAGATCGTGCTCGGCGCCGGCACGGTCACCACGCCCGAGCTCGCGAAGAAGGCGCAGGACGCCGGCGCGACCTTCCTCGTCTCCCCCGGCGCGACACCCCGGCTCCTCGAGGGGATGCTCGAGACCGGGCTGCCGTTCCTTCCCGGGACGGCGACCGTCTCCGAGGCCATCGCCGTCCTCGAGCACGGCCTGACCCAGATGAAGTTCTTCCCCGCCGAGGTCTCCGGGGGGCTGCCCTACCTCGCCGCGCTCACCACCGTGATCCCGGCCGCGCGGTTCTGCCCGACCGGCGGTGTCCGGCTCGCGACCGCCCCCGACTACCTCGCCCTGGCCAACGTCGGCTGCGTCGGCGGCACCTGGATCACCCCCGCCGCCGCCATGGCCGCGGGCGACTGGGACACCGTCACCAGGCTGGCCGCCGAGGCTGCCGCCCTCGGCTGACGTCCGCGCATGCGGCCGGTGCGCCTAACGACCGAGGACATCCCCCAGCGCACCCAGGAGGAGCCGTACGGCGTCGGGTGACGCGTTCGGCCCCATCAGCCCGATCCGCCACACCGACGACGCGTACTCACCCACCCCCGCGCCGATCTCGATGTCGTAGCGCTCGAGGAGCGTACGCCGGACGGCCGCGGAGTCGACGCCGTCGGGGACGCGGACGGTGGTCAGCTCCGGCAGCCGCGAACCGGCCCGGGCGAAGAGCTCGAGCCCCATCGTCTCGAGGCCGTCCTGGAGCGCCTGGCCGGCGGCCTCGTGCCGCGCCCAGGCGTTCTCCAGGCCCTCCTCGAGGATCCGGCCGAGCGCCGCGTGCAGCGAGACGACCATCGCGACCGGCGCGGTGTGGTGGTAGGTCCGGGCCGGGTTGTGGCCGCGGGTGTCGCCGACGTAGCCGCCGAGCAGGCCGAGGTCGAGGTACCACGACCGCGGCCGCTCGACCCGACGCGCGAAGGCGCGCTCGTCGATGGTGTACGGCGCCAGGCCGGGTGCGACGCCGAGGCACTTCTGCGTGCCGGCGTACCCGATGTCGATGCCCCAGTCGTCGGCCCGCAGCTCGATGCCGCCGATCGAGGTGACCGCGTCGACCAGCAGCAGGGCGTCGCCGGCCTCGTGCACGGCCCGGCCGAGCGCGGCGATGTCGGAGCGGACGCCGGTGGACGTCTCGGCGTGCACCGCGGCGACGATCGCGGGCGACGGGTGGGCGGCGACGACCCGCTCGGGGTCGACCGGCGTGCCCCACTCGTGCTCGACAGGCACCACCTCGGCGCCACACCGGGAGGCGACCTCGCACATGCGCTGCCCGAACAGGCCGTTGACCGCGACGACCACGACATCGCCGGGGTGCACGGCGTTGACGAACGCCGCCTCCATGCCGGCGGAACCGGTCGCCGAGAGCGGCAGCGTCCGGTTGGCGGCGGTGCCCCACGTCTCCCGGAGCCGTGCGCACGTCTCGTCCATGATCTCGAGGAAGACCGGGTCGAGGTGACCGAGCAGCGGCCGGGCGAGGGCCTCGGTGGCCTCGGGGTAGGCGTTGGTCGGGCCGGGCCCGAAGAGGTGGCGGTGGACGATCAACGGTGCTCCTCGGGGTGGCGGACGGGGTGGCGGACGGGGTGACGGTCAGGGTGGCGGGCAGGGTGGCGTCAGGCTCGGGGCGGAAGGACGGCGCCCGGGTTGAGGATGCCGTGCGGGTCGAGGGCGTCCTTGATCCGCCAGGTCAGCGCCAGGACGTCGTCACCGAGCTGGTCGGGGAGCGCGAACCGCTTGGCGCGGCCCACCCCGTGCTCTCCGGTGATCGTGCCGCCGAGCCGGATGGCCGCGGCCATCACCTCTCTGAACGCCGCCCGGGCCTGGTCGGTGGACCCCGGGTCCGCGGCGTCATAGACGATGAGCGGGTGGGTGTTGCCGTCGCCCGCGTGCGCGACCAGCGCGATCTCGAGGGCGTGGCGCTCGGCGATGTCGGCGATGACCTTCACCAGGTCGGGCAGGCGCGGCACCGGGACGCCGACGTCCTCGAAGAGCACGCTGCCGCGGTGCTCGAGGGCGTGGATGGCGTTGCGCCGGGCCGAGACGAACAGGTCGGCCTCGTCCGGGTCGGTCGTCGTGAACACCTCGTCGGCGCCGGCGGCCGCGCAGCAGGCCTCGATCAGCGCGACCTCGGCCGCACCCGACTCGCCCGGGGCGTCGGACTGGGCGACGAGCAGCGCCCCGGCGCTGCGGTCGAGTCCGTGGGAGCGCCAGTCCTCGACGGCGTTGATCGTCGTGCTGTCCATCAGCTCGAGCATCGAGGCCCGGACGGTGCCGCGGATCGCGACGACCGCCTCGGCCGCCGCCGCCATCGTGGGGAAGCTGCCGACGAGCGTCGCCTTCGGCGTCTGCAGCGGGATCAGCCGGAGGACCGCGCGGGTGATGATCCCCAGCGTGCCCTCGCTGCCGACGAAGAGCTTGAGCAAGGAGAGTCCGGCCACGTCCTTGATCTGCTTGCCGCCGAGGGTGACCAGGGTCCCGTCGGCGAGCACGACGTCCATGCCGAGGACGTAGTCGGTCGTCACGCCGTACTTCACGCAACACAGGCCGCCGGCGTTGGTGGCGAGGTTGCCCCCGATCGAGCAGATCTCGAAGGACGACGGGTCGGGCGGGTACCACAGCCCGTGCTCGGCCGCGGCCCGCTTGACCTCGACGTTGAGCGCGCCGGGCTCGACGGTCGCGACCTGGCTCTGCGGGTCGATCGAGACCGTCCGCATCCGGTCGAGCGAGATGGTGATGCCGCCGTCGACGGCCGACGATCCGCCGGACAGGCCGGTCCCGGCGCCGCGCGGTACGACGGGGACGCGGTGCGCCGCCGCCCACCGGACGGCAGTCTGGACCTGGCCGGCGTCCTCGGGGCGCACCACCGCGATCGGCGTACCCGCGGAGCCGTCGCGCGCGAAGTCCTCGCGGTACTTCTCGATGGCGACCGGGTCGGTGACGACGCTGCCTCCGGGAAGCGCTGCGACCAGCTCGTCCAGTGTGTCGGCCGTCACGGTGCCCATGTCCGCACCTTACTGTCGCGCGCGCAGCCTGACCCCGGGGAGCGGTGGTGCGGGGATGGGCGGCAGGTGGTCGCCGAGGACGACCCCGAAGCGGGAGTCGGAGACCAGCTGGGAGTCGCCGACCACGTCGCCGTCGGGTCCCGTGATCGCCGCCTGCCAGGCGTCCCGGTAGGCGACGACCTCCTCGTGGGTGCGGCCCACGAAGTTCCACCACATCACGATCGACTCGCCGAACGGCGGGCCGCCGAGCAGCAGCAGCCGCGTCCACGCCGGGCCGGCCGCGAGGGTCAGGCTGGTGGCCCCGGGCGGCGTGTAGGCGAGATGGTCCTTCGCGACGGGCGTCGCCACGGGCCACTCGTCACCGGTCGAGCCCGTCGCGACCACGGTGACGCCACCGGTGTCGACGAGGACGCCGTGCTCGAAGGTCGCGTCCACGGGGACGGTCAGCGAGGTCCCCGGCTCGAGCAGGACCTCCGCGCCCAGCAGCGGGGTGTACGTCGGCACCGGCGAGGTGACGCCGAGCAGCGAACCGAGGAAGACCCGGACCGTCCACCCGGGACCCTCGAGTGGCGCCGGCGCGAAGTGGTCGAAGTGCGGATCGGTGTCGCGGTGCTCGTCGGGCAGCGCGACCCACAGCTGCGCCCCGTGCAGCACCGGCGTCGCGTCGGTCGAGATCTCCGAGTGGCTGATGCCATGGCCACCGGTCATCAGGTTGACCTCGCCAGGCCGCACCATCGCGTGGTTGCCTGCCGAGTCGCGGTGCTCGATCTCGCCGGTGAACAGCCACGACACCGTCTGCAGGCCCGTGTGCGGGTGCGGCGCGACCTTCATCCCACCGCTGACCGAGACGTCGTCGGGGCCGTAGTGGTCCAGGAAGCACCAGGCGCCGATCAGGCTCCGCTCGCGCGACGGCAGGGTGCGACGTACGGCCATGGCACGGGGACCGCCGAGCGGCACGTCGCGCGGGGCGATGGTCAGGGCTCGGCCGCCGCGCCGGTCCCCGCCGGCGATCTCCGCAGGACGCGCGTCCAGGTTCGTCACCCCGACATTGTCGGCCCCGAAGCCGGGTTGCGACACCACCCGCGGTGCTGTTCCGGCGCCGGTCGCTGACGGTACGTTGCGGGGCATCACCGCGGGTGGCGCTCCGAGACCGGCCCGCGACGACGGAAGGCACACCATGTCCACGACTCCGCCGGACGACCCGTACGGCAGCCAGGGCGACACCCCGGGCGGCACGCCGCCCTCGGGCCCGGACTACGGCGCTCCGCCGCCCTCGGGCCCGGACTACGGCCAGCCCCCGGGCGGCTACGGCACGCCCCCTCCCCCGCCGGGCGGCTACGGCACGCCTCCTCCGGGCGGCTACGGCACGCCTCCTCCGGGTGGCTACGGCGGTGGCCCGGCGATCGAGCCGTGGAGCGTCGGGAACGCGCTGGGCTACGCGTGGCGCAAGTTCACCCAGAACATCGGCGGCATGCTGCTGCTCGGGCTGCTCGTCATCCTCGCCTCGCTCATCCTGGGTGGCATCGGAAGCGTCATCGACCGCGCGGTCTTCGGGACGCCTGACCCGGGGTCGCTCCGGCAGACGGGCAACGCGTTCTCCAGCCTGCTCGGCTTCGTCGGCCAGACGATCGTCGGCGCGGTGATCGTCCGCGGCGCGCTGGACCTCACGGAGGGTCGGCCGCTCGAGATCGGCGGCCTCTTCGGCCGGATCCCGTGGGGCCCGGTCTTCATCCTGGCCATCCTCGTGGCGATCGTCGAGACGATCGGCCTGGTGCTCTGCATCCTCCCCGGCATCGTCGCGATGTTCTTCCTCTCCTTCGCCACCTACTTCCTCATCGACCGCGACCTCTCGCCGGTCGACGCTATGAAGGAGAGCGTGACGTTCGTCTGGCGCAACGCGGGCAAGGCGCTCATCTGGGCGATCGTCGCGTTCGTGGTCACGATCGTGGGCTTCTGCCTCTTCTGCGTCGGCATCATCGCCACGATCCCGATCGCCCTCGTGGGCACCGCCTTCACCTACAAGAAGCTCACCGGCCAGCCGGTCGCTCCCTGATCGTCGGCCTCCCACTGCCCGGCGCCGTTCGCGGTGCCGGGCAGTGGCGTTCTCGGACGTGGCCGGCGCTCTGGCCCTAGGCTCGGACGGTGCAGCTCGGCCAGTACCCCGACCCGGTCCACACCGTCGCCCACCTGAGCGACACGCACCTGCTCGCCGACGGCAAGCGGCAGTACGACGTCGTCGACCCGGAGCGCGGGCTGCTGCTCGCCCTGGAGCGGATCGCGCGGATCCGGCCGGTGCCCGACGCGATCGTGGTCACCGGTGACCTCGCCGACCTGGGCGAGCCCGCGGCCTATGCCCGGGTCAAGGAGCTCGTCGAACCGGCGGCCGCGGCGATCGGCGCGCAGGTGGTCTGGGTGATGGGCAACCACGACGAGCGGCTGGCCTACTCCAAGGAGCTGTTCGGCGCAGCGACCGACACCTCTCAGGACGCCGTCCACGACGTCGGCGGGCTGCGGATCGTCAGCCTGGACAGCAGCGTCCCCGGCTACCACCACGGCGAGCTGTCCGCCGAGCAGCTGGCCTGGCTGGGCGAGGTCCTGGCCACACCCGCGCCGCACGGCACGCTGCTCGCGCTGCACCACCCACCGGTGCCGACGCCCATGGTCCCGGCGGAGGCCGTCCTCGAGCTCGCCGACCAGCACCTGCTGGCCGACGTGCTTCGGGGCAGCGACGTCCGCAGCATCCTCGCCGGCCACCTGCACTTCTCGACGTACTCGACCTTCGCGGGCATCCCGGTCTCGGTCGCCTCGGCGAGCTGCTACACCCTCGACCCGGCGCCCACCAGCGCGCTGCTGCGGGGTGTGGACGGCGGCGGCGCGATCAGCATGACCCACCTCTACGAGGACCGCGTGGTCCACACCGTGGTCCCCCTGGACGAGGCGCCCGAGGTCTACAGCATCCGTGCGGAGCTGGCCGAGGACCTGGCCGCGCTCAGCCCCGAGCAGCGTCGGGAGCTGCTCTCCCGCAAGGACGCCGGCTTCGACGTGACCGGAGCCGGCTGACGGCCGGAGTCGCACGGCCACGGGAGATGAGCCTCAGAGCCAGCCGAGCCCACCGGCGACGAGGAGCAGTCCGAAGATCGCGAACAGCGCCGCGGCGCCGTACTTGATCGCCTTCTCGGGGAGCCGGCGGCCGAGCACCGCACCGACGACGATCGCGAGCGCATCGGCGACGACCATGCCGAGCGTGGAGCCCAGCCAGGTGCCGAACCAGCCCTCCTGGGTCGCGAGCGTGATCGTCGCGAGCATGGTCTTGTCGCCGAGCTCGGCGAGGAAGAACGCCGTCCCGACGGCCACGATGGCCAGCCCGCTGCTCGTCCGGGCCTTCGCGGCCTCCTCCTCGGTCAGCTCGTCGCCGCGCAGCGTCCACAGCGCGAAGGCGAGGAAGGCGACACCGGCGACGACCTGGATGGTGCCCTGGGCGCCCTCGAAGGCGTCGCCGACGAAGTGGCCGATGCCCACCGACGCCAGGTGGACCAGCGCGGTCGCGGCGGTGATGCCGATCAGGACGTCGCGGGTGCGGTAGCGCGCGGCGAAGGTCATCGCCATCAGCTGGCTCTTGTCGCCGAGCTCGGCGACGAAGATGACGGCGGTGCTCAACAGGAACGCGTACAACGGGGCTTCCTCTCCGGCGCCGGGCCGGAGGAACCCTGGTGCGGACGCCCCTCCGACCAGGCACGTCACAACATGGGTGTCTGGTCGAAAGTCTCGTCCGCCGCCCGTGCAGGTGGCCTGCCGCGCCGGACCCGAGGGTCAGCATGTCGACGCGACTGTTGGGGACTACTCCCTTTCGGTCCTCATCGTAGGCGATGGCTCCCTCCGCGACCTACCCGGGGAGACCGACGCCGACGAGGTTTCGCGCGGCAGCCGCGGGTCACCGGACGGCATGGCCGTGACCACCTGGACCGCCAAGACCTCTCCGGACAAGGTGTGGGAGGTGCTCGCCGACGGTTGGCTGTTCCCGCTCTGGGTCGTCGGAGCCTGCCGCATCCGCGGCGTCGACGACGGCTGGCCGGCGCCCGGGACGCGTCTGCACCACTCGGTCGGCGTCTGGCCGATGGTGATCGACGACAACACCGAGTCGCTCGCGTGCGTCCCCGGCGAGCGGCTGGAGCTGCAGGCCCGCGCCTGGCCACTCGGCGAGGCACGGGTCGTGCTGCGGCTGCGGCCGGTCGCCGACGGCACCGAGATCGAGGTCGAGGAGGACGTCACCCACGGACCGGGCTCGTTCCTCCCCCGGCCGCTACGCGCAGCGGCACTGCACGTGCGCAACGTCGAGACGCTGAAACGGCTGGCGATGCTGGCCGAGGGCCGTTCATGACGACGTACGACGCCATCGTGGTCGGGGCAGGGCCGAACGGTCTGGTCGCCGCCAACCACCTCGTGGACGCCGGCTGGTCGGTGCTCGTGCTGGAGGCCCAGCCCGAGCCCGGCGGAGCGGTGCGCAGCGACCGCGAGGTGCACCCGGACTTCGTGCACGACACCTTCAGCTCGTTCTACCCGTTGGCGGCCGCCTCCCCGACCATCCGGTCGCTGCGGCTCGAGGACCACGGCCTGACCTGGCGGCACGCACCGGCCGTCGTCGGCCACCAGGGACCGGACGGCAGGTGGGCCCTCCTGCACCTCGAGCGAGAGCTCACCGCTGCCAGCCTCGACGAGCTCGAGCCCGGCGACGGCGACGCCTGGCTGGCGCTGTGCGCGCAGTGGGACAGGATCGGCCCGCACGTGATCGGGGCGCTGCTCACCCCGTTCCCCCCGGTCCGCCACGGCCTGGGTGCCCTCATGCGGCTGCCGGGCGCGGGCGGGCTCGGCCTGGTGCGCGACCTGCTCATGCCGGTCGCCGACCTGGTCCGGCTCCGCTTCCGCAGCGAGGGCGCGCGGCTGCTGGTCGCGGGGAACGCCTCGCACGCCGACATCCCGATGGCCGCCCCCGGCTCGGGGCTCTTCGGTGTCCTGATGGTGATGATGGCGCAGACCGTCGGGTTCCCGGTCCCGGAAGGCGGTGCCGGAGAGCTCACCGCCGCCCTGACCAGTCGGCTGCGCAGCAAGGGCGGAGAGCTGCTCTGCGGCGCGGAGGTCACCCGGATCGAGGTCGACGGGCGCCGCGTCACCGCGGTCCGGACCGCCTCCGGCGATCGCTTCGAGAGCCCGGTGGTGGTCGCGGACGTGGTCGCCCCTCGACTCTTCGGCGACCTGGTCCGCACCGAGGACCTGCCCGACCGGATCCGCAAGGGGATGCGCGCCTTCCAGCTCGACCCGGGCACGGTCAAGGTGGACTGGGCGCTCTCCGGACCGGTCCCCTGGCGCACGCCGCCCTCCCACGCGCCCGGCACGGTCCATGTGGCGGCCTCGACCACCGAGCTCAGCCGCACCACCGAGCAGTGCCAGAACCGCACCGTGCCGGACCGGCCGTTCCTCCTCGTCGGGCAGATGACGACGACCGACCCCAGCCGTTCGCCGGCCGGGTCCGAGTCGCTGTGGGCCTACAGCCACGTCCCCCAGGACGTCGAGCGGGACGCGGGGGACGAGGGCATCGCCGGACGCTGGGACCGGGCCGAGTGCGAGCGGTACGCCGACCGGATGCAGGCGCGGCTCGAGGACCTGGCGCCCGGCTTCGGTGACACGGTCCAGGCCCGGCGCGTGCTCGGGCCTCGCGAGTTCGAGGAGCGTGACGCCAACCTGGTCGGCGGCGCGATCAACGGCGGGACCGCCCAGCTGCACCAGCAGCTCGTCTTCCGGCCGGTGCCTGGCATGGGCAGGGCCGAGACGGGGATCCGCGGGCTCTACCTCGGGTCGGCCTCGGCCCACCCGGGTGGCGGCGTGCACGGCGCGGCCGGCATGAACGCCGCCCGGGCCGCCCTGGCGCACCACCGGCTCGGCGCGCTCGGCCGGCGTACCTCCCGGAGCTGAGGGTCGACCTGCGTTCGGTCAGCGTGCCGCGTGGTCCGCGCAGGCCCGGCGCTCGCGCTTGACCTGCAGCATGGCGAGGTCGGCGCGGCGGAGAACGTGGCGCAGGTCGTCGCCGGGGGTGAAGCGGGCGACCCCGATCGAGGCCGCCGCCTCCCAGCGGCCGCCCTCGAAGGTCACCGATCCGGCGAGTGCCTCCTCGACGCGTCGCACGATCGCGGCGTCCCCACCGGACGCGACGTCGCGGCAGACGACGACGAACTCGTCGCCGCCGAAGCGGCCCACCGCGTCACCGGGCCGCAGGCTCGCGGCCAGCCGGCGGGCCACCTCGGTGAGCACCATGTCGCCCACGTCGTGGCCGAACTCGTCGTTGACCGGCTTGAACCGGTCGAGGTCGATGAACACGACGAGCGTCTGCGGGTCCGCGACCTCGGCGACGACCTCGTCGAGACCGTGCCGGTTGAGGACCCCCGTGAGGGCGTCGTGGCGGGCCTCCGCCTGCCAGCGGACGGTCGCGGTCACGTCGGCGATCGATCCGACCACCGTCACGCGCCCCGCCGCCGGATCGCCGGTGGACCGCAGCGCGACCCGCCAGACCGTGACGCCGTCGCGGCTGTGGACGTCGATCGTCCGGCGCTCACGCCGCTCGTCAGCGGCCAGTGCGGAGAGGGTGGCCGAGAGCTCGACGTGGTCGGGCTCCGCCACGAGGTCGAAGAGCGTGGTCACGTCGGGCCGGTCATCGACGAGCGACGCCCACCGGGCGTTGTGGAAGAGGACCACCCCGTCGAGGTCGCAGCAGAACACGGCGGCGGGCACCTCGTCGGCCAGGATCTGGAACTGGGCGGTGACGTCGGCCAGCTCCTGCTCCTGCTTGAGCTTCTCGGTGATGTCCCACACCACGACCAGCACGGAGTCGTCGACGCGGTTGAGGTACGACGCCTCCATCCACGTGAAGCCGCCGTCCTTGCGCTTCCAGGGCCGGCGCGACGTGCTCGTCGCTCCTGGCGTGGCGGTCACCCTGACCCAGTTGGCCACGCCGTCGGCGAGGGCGTCGGGGTGGATGAACTCGGTGAGCACGTGGCCGACCAGCTCGCTCGGCTCGTGGCCTAGGGTCTCGAACACCTTGCCGTCGGCCGACAGGATCCGGCCGGTGGACTGCACCTCCAGCACCATCCAGCGGGTCTTCGCGAACGCGCCGGTCTCGACGATGACGGGCGCGGGGAGCCGGTCGGGCCCCTCCTCGCAGATCGTCGACACGAGGCAGCCGACCTCGGGGTCGTCGAGCAGGTTGAGCCACTCGATCCGGGCGGTGGTCCACTCGTCCGGCGACTCGATGCCACGGGCCCGGACCTGACCGGACACCACCTGGCCGGGCCGGCTCAGCGCATCGAAGTAGGTGCTGATGATGACGTGCCGGTCCTCGGGGTGGGTCCGCTCCAGCGCTCCGGCCGAGTCACCTCCCGGACCCCAGCCGTCGGACGCCGCGAGCAGCCACTCGGGCGCCGGCGCGTTCCCCGCCTGGCCGTCGCGCGCGTAGATCTGCTTCCCTCTCACCCACTCGGAGAGCTCGGCGCGCGACCACGATGGCATGACCCACCTATCGGCAGCGGGAGCCGCCAGTCGAGGATTCCCGGGTGGGTCGGGTGCCGCGCCTCGGGACCCGTGCCGGCGCTCAGCCTCGACCTCGCCACGTAGACTGATGCCACGACCGCGAACGCCGGATACGCAGATTCCGACGCAGCGGCAACCTGAGGCGGCGGTCCGGATGGACGCGCAGGATCCCCGACTGACGCTGAGGCTCTCCGCAGACCGACACCAGCTCGACGGGGCGTGGTGGCCGCGCAGCCGGACGCTCAGCGACGAGCTTCCGCTCCTCTTCGCTGCCTGGCCCGCCGACGCGGGCTACATCTCGCGCGTCATCTACTCGGCCAGCGACTGGGACGATCGGCCGGCCGCCGTCGAGGTCCCCCGCCGTCGCGGCCGGCTCAAGACGGCCATCCTGCCGACCAGTGAACGGCACCAGGCCGTGCTCGCGATGATCGACGGGCAGCATCGGACGCTCGTGGTCATCCCGCCCAACGCTCCGGAAGAGGTGGCGAGGCGATACCTGCGTGCCTTCGCGCCGTACGACGGCCGGAGTCTGCCGCGGACCTCCGTGGCCGGCCCGTAGGGGTCGAGGCACGCTTCCGCCCTCGTCGGACCGGGACGGACCACGGCCGTCCTCAGCCCGAGAGCAGCCCCCGCACCACGCGCAGCCCGACCGACGCCCGGGCCAGGTCCGCCTCCTCGTCGGCGCAGATCTGCTGGAGCGTCCCGGCCGCGCGGCTGACCAGCTCGGCCTCGCCCTCCTCCCACTCGGCGATCCGCGCGAGGGTCGACTCGTCGGCTGGGGTGTCGCGCAGGATCTGGGCGGTGAGCTGGGTGTGCACGCTGTGCAGGTCGTCGCGCAGCGCGGCCCGGGCCATGGTCTGCCACTTGTCGTGGCGAGGCAGGGCCACGATCTTCTGGAGCAGGATCGGCAGCCCGAGCCGTTCGCCGAGGGCGAAGTGCAGGCGAGCGACCTCCTCGGCGGCCAGTCCCTCCCGCTGCGCCGTCTCCACGATGCCGAGCAGCATGTACGCCGGCGGCAGCACCGCGACCCGGCGCGCAAGGTCCTCCGGGACCCCGCGCTGCTCGAGCCTGGCCTGCCGCTCGTGGAACGCCTCGAGCTCCCGGCCGGTCATCAGGTCGGGCAGCTGGGCCATCGTGGCCTGCACGAGTCCGGCGAAGTGCTCGACCGTGGCGACGCTGTCCAGCGGGGGGCGGCGGTTGGTGACCAGCCAGCGCGACGCCCGCTCGACCAGCGTCCGCATCTCGATCCGCATCCGGGTCTGCACGCTCGCGTCCAGCCTGTTGTCCCAGGTGCTGAGCTCGGTGCGCAGCGGGAGCGACCCGAAGATCTCCCGGGCGACGAAGTTCGCCCGGGTCAGGTCAGCCACCGACGCGCCGGTCTCGGCGGCGAGCCGCGGCCAGAAGGTCATGCCGGCTCCGTTGACGAGGTCGTTGACGACCTGCGTCACGATGATCTCGCGGCGCAGCGGGTGCGCCTCGATCTGGTCGTGGAACCGCTCGCGCATCGGCGTCGGGAAGTAGGCCTTGAGGTCCGTGTCGAGGTACGGGTCGTCGGGCAGGCCCCCGCTGAGCAGCTCCTGGGCCAGCACGATCTTGGTCCAGGCCATCAGCACGGACAGCTCGGGCGGGGTGAGCCCCACGCCACGGTCGAGCCGTCGGCGTACCTCCGCGCGCGAGGGGAGGCCCTCGATCTCGCGGTCGAGCGTCCCCGCCTTCTCGAGCTGGCGCATGAAGTCCTCGTGCACGTGCAGCAGGGACGGCGCGTGCGCGATCGCGTTGGCGATGGCGAGGTTCTGCTCGTAGTTGTCGCGCAGCACGAGCGCGGCGACCTCGTCGGTCATCTCGGCGAGCAGCGCGTTGCGCTGCTTGTCGGTCAGGTCCCCGTTCCCGACGACCCGGTCGAGCAGGATCTTGATGTTCACCTCGTGGTCGGAGGTGTCCACGCCGGCGGAGTTGTCGATGAAGTCGGTGTTGATCCGCCCGCCTTCCTGGCTGACGCCAGCCGCGTCGCCGCCGCGCAGGACGTACTCGATCCGGCCGGCCTGCGTGAGGCCGAGGTTGCCGCCCTCGCCCACGCACCGTGCGCGGAGCTGGGCGCCGTTGATGCGGATCGCGTCGTTGGCCTTGTCGCCCACGGCCGGGTGCGTCTCGAGCTCACCCTTGACGTAGGTGCCGATGCCGCCGTTCCACAGCAGGTCGACCGGCGCCTGAAGGATCGCCTTCATCAGCTCGGCCGGCGTCATCTTCTCCACGCCGGCGTCGACGCCGAGCGCGGTGCGGATCGCGTCGTTGAGCCGGATCGACTTCACCGACCGCGGGAAGATGCCACCGCCCTCGGAGATGAGGCTCTTGTCGTAGTCCTGCCAGCTCGACCGGGGCAGCTCGAAGAGCCGCCGGCGCTCGGCGTACGACGTCGCGGCGTCCGGATCGGGGTCGAGGAAGATGTCGCGGTGGTCGAAGGCGGCGACCAGCCGGATGTGCTCCGAGCACAGCATCCCGTTGCCGAACACGTCACCGCTCATGTCGCCGATGCCGACTGCGGTGAAGTCCTCGGCCTGGCAGTCGATGCCGCGCTCGCGGAAGTGCCGCTGCACCGACACCCAGGCGCCCTTGGCGGTGATCCCCATCGCCTTGTGGTCGTAGCCGACCGAGCCACCGCTGGCGAACGCGTCACCGAGCCAGAAGCCGTAGTCCTGGGCCACGCCGTTGGCGATGTCGGAGAACGTCGCGGTGCCCTTGTCTGCGGCGACGACCAGGTAGGAGTCGTCGCCGTCGTGACGTACGACGTCCGGCGGCGGCACGGTCCTGCCGTCGACCAGGTTGTCGGTGATGTCGAGCAGCCCGGAGATGAAGGTCCTGTAGCAGGCGACGCCCTCGGCCAGCCAGGCGTCGCGGTTCTCTCCGCCCGGCCCCTGGTCCGGCAGCTGCTTGCAGAAGAAGCCGCCCTTGGCGCCCACGGGCACGATGACCGTGTTCTTCACCATCTGGGCCTTGACCAGGCCGAGCACCTCGGTGCGGAAGTCGTCGCGCCGGTCGGACCAGCGCAGTCCGCCGCGGGCGACCGGGCCGAAGCGCAGGTGCACGCCCTCGACGCGCGGCGAGTAGACGAAGATCTCGTACTTCGGCCGGGGCTGGGGCAGGTCGGGGATCCCCGAGGGCTCGAGCTTCAGCGACAGGTAGGGGTGCGGTCCGCCGGTCGCGGGGTCGCTCTGGAAGTAGTTGGTGCGCAGCGTCGCCTTGATGTGGGTGAGGTAGGAGCGCAGGATCCGGTCGTGGTCGAGGCTGGCCACGTCGTCGAGCGCGGCGAGGATCCGCTTCTCGAGCCGCTCCTCCTCGGCGGGCCCGCCCCTGGCGGGGTCGAAGCGCGCCTCGAAGAGGGACACGAGCAGCCGGGTGATGTCGACGTTCCCGCGCAGCGCGTGCTCGATGTAGTCCTGGGCGAACGGGCTGTTGCACTGGCGCATGTACTTGGCGTAGGCGCGCAGCACGGTCGCCTGCCGCCAGCTCAGCCCGGCCGCGAGGACCAGCCCGTTGAAGCCGTCGGTCTCGTTGAACCCGTCCCACACCGCGCGCAGTGCGTCCTGGAACAGCTCGTGCGAGCCGCTGGGCAGGGTGGCGGCGTACCGCAGGCCGAACTCATAGATGACCGAGCTCCGGTCCAGCCCCTCGAGCTCGTAGGGCCGCTCGTCGACGACCTCGACGCCCATCGAACCGAGCATCGGCAGCACCTCGGAGAGCGAGAGCGGGTCGCCGATCCGGTAGACCTTGAGCCGGGCTTCGCCGGGGCTCGCGTCGAGCGGCTCGTAGAGCGACAGGTCCAGGCCGCTGGCTTCGGGGCCGTCGGTGCCGATCGCCTCGAGCCGGCCGAGGTCGACCGCCGCCGTCCGCGGCGTGTAGTCCTCCTTGTAGCCCTCTGGGAAGGAGTGGGCGTAGCGGCGACCCAGCCGGGTGCCGACCTCCTCGCCGTACTCCGTGATCACGGCCTGGATGAAGTCGTCGCGCCACGAGCGTGAGGCCTCGACGAGCCGGCGCTCGAGGTCGGCGGTGTCGACGTCGGGCACGACGTCGTCCTGCGGCAGCCGGACGACGAAGTAGACCCGGGCCGTCGTCGACTCGTTGATGCGGACCGTGAACTCGACGGACTCGCCGTGCAGCCGGTCCTGGAGGATGCGGGAGAACCGCTCGCGGACCGTCGTGTTGTAGCGGTCACGCGGCAGGTAGACGAGCACGGAGACGTAGCGGCCGTAGGTGTCGCGTCGGATGAACATCTTCACCGCGCGGCGCTCGCGGGCGCTCATGGCGGCCTCCGCCATCGGCGCCAGCTCGTCGACCGGGGTGTGCAGCAGCTCGTCGCGCGGGTAGGTCTCGAGCGTGTCCATCAGCGCCTGGCCGGCGTGGCTGCGCGGGTCGAAGCCGCTGTGCTTGAGCACGGCCTTGGCCTTCTCGCGGATCAGGGGGATCCGCATCAGGGACTCGGTGTAGGCGGCGCTGGTGAGCAGGCCGAGGAAGCGACGCTCGCCGTCGACCTCGCCGTTCGCGTCGAAGGTCTTGACGCCGACGTAGTCGAGGTAGGCCGGCCGGTGCACCGTGGCCCGCGAGTTCGCCTTGGCCAGGACCAGCAGGGTCTTCTCGCGTGCCTTGGCCCTGACCGCGTCGGGCAGCCGGCCGGAGTCGGCGGAGATCTCCTGGTCGGCGCGGAGGATGCCGAGCCCGGTGCCCGGGACCGCGTGCAGGAACTCGTCGTCGCCCCGGCGCTCGAGCTTGTACTCCTTGTAGCCGAGGAAGGTGAAGTGCTCGTCGCCGAGCCACTCCAAAAGCTCGGCGGCCTGCCGCACCTCGTCGGCAGCGAGCGGGGGCGGGTCCGTGCGGAGCTGGTCCACGATGGCCGCGACCTGGCCGTGCATCTTGCGCCAGTCCTCGTTCGCCTCGCGCACGTCGCGGAGCACCCGCTGGATGTCCTCGATGATGGTGGCGGGGTCGTCGCCCTCGGGCAGCCGGTCGATCTCGACGTGCATCCACGACTCGCGGACCGCCTCACCCTCGGGCTCGAGGGCCCCGTCGGGTACGACCGCCATCGACTGCAGGGCGCCGGTGATGTCCCGGACGACGTCGAAGGCCGGGTGGATCACGACGTGCACGTCGCGCAGCTGGCGGGACAGCTCCATGGTCAGCGAGTCGACGAGGAACGGCATGTCGTCGACGACCACCTCGACCACGCTGTGCCCGCTGGCCGACCAGCCGGTCTCGGCGAGGGTCGGGGTGCTGACCTGGACCCGCGCCGTTCCCTGGGGGCGATCGACGCCGAGCCGGTAGTGCGCCGCGAACGCGCCGTAGACGTCGACGTCGCTGCGGTCGGCCAGGTCCTCCGGCGCCACGTGGCGGTAGTAGGCGTGCAGGAGGTCCGCGACCTGGTCGTGCGGCGGCCCGCCGCTGCCCTTCCCCGACCGGGCGAACTCGATCGCCTGGCCGATCAGCTCCGCCTTGACCTGCTCTGATGTCTGGTGCGTCGTCGTTGACACATCTCCGACACTAGTGGCCCCGGCGCCGGTCCGGATGGTGGGGCACCCGAGCGTCCGTCGGAAGGCCCGACGACCTCAGCCGGGACCGTCCGGATGGGCGAGATCGTAGGCGCGCGAGACCTTCTGCGGAACGACCATGCGCCACGCGTCGACGACCAGCTCGCGGGCCTCGGCGGGGGCGAGCGCAGCGAGATCGGCGTGCACCCAGTTGAAGCGCAGGTCGGACTCGGACGGCAGCCGGAACTTCTCGGGCTCGCCGGCGACGAGCGCCGCGCGCTCCTCCCGGGGGAAGGCGAAGCCCATCACCTGCTCGTCGAGCGAGAACGCGACGTAGACGATCTGCTGGACGCGGAACTTCAGCCGGCCGCGGACGAACACCTCGTAGGACCGCTCCAGCTCGCTGCCAAGCGGCCGGACGTCGTCGATCACCGCCATTGACGCCTTCTCCCGCGAGGGCTCAGTCCACGGAGATCCGGAAGATCTGGGCGCGCTCCTTGATCCGCTCGGCGCGGGCCAGTCGGGGCTTGTCGCTCCCATCCCGGATCACGCCCCCCGCCTCGGCGAACGAGCGCAGGAAGTCGAGCGCCCACGCGACGTCGGACGGCGACGGGCTGAAGGCCTCGTTGATGACCGCCGGCTGCTCCATGTCGAGGCACAGCTTGCCCGTCATGCCCATGCCCACGGCGTCGGCGGACTGCTCGCGCAGCATCGCGTGGCTGCTGCCGACCGTCGGCCCGTCGATGGGGCCGGGCAGGCCGCCGATCCGGCTGGCCAGCACGAGCCGGGTGCGCGGGTAGGCCATGGCGAGCGGGTTGTTCTCGGCGCCGGTGTCGCGCCGGTAGTCACCGCTGCCGAACGCGAGGCGGAAGGCGCCGCGAGCGGTCGCGATCGAGGCGGCGGACTCGATCCCGAGCGCTGACTCGACGAGGGCCAGCACCGGGGTGCGGCCACCGAGCCGCTGCCAGGTGTCGGTGACGTGGTCCGGCGACTCGGTCTTGGCGAGCATCACGCCGCGCAGGCCGGGCAGCCCCGCGAGCGCCTCGAGGTCGTCGCTCCAGAACGTCGTGGTGCAGTCGTTGATGCGCACCCACGCACTGCCGCCCGAGCTCAACCACTCGACCACGCCTTCCCTCGCCTCGGGCTTGAGCGCGGGGTCGACGGCGTCCTCGAGATCGAGGATGACCTGGTCGGTGCGGCCGAGCCGAGCCGCGTCGAACAGGTCGACGGAGCGGGCGTTGACGAGCTGCCAGGAGCGTGAGTTCTCGCCGTCGACGCGCTCCCTCTCACGGGCGGCGACACGATCGGTGGAGACACTGTCAGACACGGAGGAACCTCAGAACTAGTCGGGACGACAAGCATGCACCGGCCGGAGCGGCCGGCCGAGCGCGGGTGGCTAGAGCACTCCCACCGCGATCAGGACACCGAGCAGGACCAGGAGCCACCCGGCGACCTTGCCCGCCCGGTCGGCATGCTTGGCCAGCAGACCGCCGAGGGTCAGGCCCGCCATGGTGGCCGAGAACACGATCACGGCGATGGTGCTCACCAGGACGGGCAGGTTGATGCCGGACAGGCCGAGCGAGATCCCGACGGCGACCTCGTCGATCGAGACGGCCAGACCGGCAACGAGCAAGGCGCCCACCCCCACCGGGGTGGCGTGCTCCTCGTCGCCGGACGACGAGCGGACCAGGTAGAGGCCGAACACGGCGAGCAGGATGCCCCCGACGATCCGGGCCGCGTCCCCCAGCGCGTCCCCGACCACGCCGGCCAGCAGCACGCCGACCACCGGCATCCCGGCCTCGAACGCGGTCAACGTGCCGGCGATGACGAGACGACGGTGCATGGCGAGGCGCTCGCGCGCACCGATCCCGGCACACAGGGCGGCCGAGTCGGTGCCGAGCGGCGTGGCCAGCATGACGGATGCGGCGAAGCTAGCGGTCACGAGAGAGGTTCTCCTACTGGTCGACGAGGTCGGGACATGAAGAGGCGGCCGTCGCCGGCATGGCCGGCAGCGGGCTGCGTCGGAGCATCAGCCGCGGCCGACGTAGCGCTGGGCGACCGGGAGGAGGGTCGCCTCCAGGAGCGTGACGTCGGGCGGCAGCGCCGCCGTCAGCACCGCCAGCCGGGCCACGTGGTCGGTCGCCATCATCGGTTCCGGGCCCAGATCGCGACCGGCGACGGCCACGCCGTCGGCGCGGCGTTCGACGAGGGTGTTGCCCGGGTTCAGGCACGTCACTGCGATGCCGTCGTCACGACCGTCCAGGGCGAGCGCCTGGGTCAGCCCCCAGACCGCGTGCTTCGAGGTCGAGTACGCCGCCGAGTGCTCTCGCACCCGCGACCCAGCGATGCTGCCGATGGTGAGGATCCGGCCGCGGCCGTGCGGCCGCATGTGGCGGAACGCCTGACGCGAACACAGGAACGTCCCGGTGACGTTGACGTCCATCACCGTCTGCCAGTCCTCCAGGCTGAGGTCGTCCACGACACCGCCGGCGAACGCCCCCGCGCTGTTGACCAGCACATCGAGGCGCGCGCCGTCGGCGCAGGCGATCTCGAAGAGCCGTCGGACGTCGGCCTCGACCGTCACGTCGGTCGGCACCGCCCGGACGCCGCTGCCGATCTCCGCCGCGGCGGCCTCGAGCCGCTCGGCCGACCGGCCCGAGATGAGCACCTCCGCACCTTCGCGGGCGAAGGCGGTCGCGATCGCCCGTCCGATCCCGCTTCCCCCGCCGGTGATCACTGCGCGGAGTCCGTGCAAGGAACCGGCCGTGGCGGGCGCATCTACGGATGTGGACGGTGTCTGCATGATAGAACGATAGCAAAGACTTTTCCTTGAACACGATGCAGGGCGCGCATATACATATGTGAACGCGCTGCTGCATGCGAGGATATGCTGCCGCAACATCGCCTAACAGACAGGGAGCCCGCCGTGACGTCGTCGATCGACAACGACACCACCGAACCGCCGATCACCACAGGTGGCGTCCGTGAGGTGAAGTCGGCCGCGCGCACGGTGGAGATCCTGGAGTTCCTCGCCGCCCGGCAGAACAAGCCCGTCCGGCTGCGCGAGCTGAGCGAGGCCCTCGGCGTGCCCCGCAGCAGCCTGCACGCGCTCCTGCGCACGCTGGTGACCTACGGGTGGGTCCGCGCCGACTCCTCGGGGACCCTCTATGGGATCGGCATCCGCGCCCTGCTCGCGGGCACGACCTATCTCGACACCGACCCCTACCTGCCGCTCGTCACGCCGTTCCTCGATGAGCTGCGGGAGCAGACCGACGAGACCTTCCACCTCGGCCGCCTCGACGCCCAGGACGTCGTGTACCTCGCGACCCGGGAGTCCTCGCAGTACCTGCGCCCCTACAGCCGGGTGGGCCGTCGCCTGCCGGCCTACGCGACCTCGCTGGGGAAGGCCATCCTCGCCGCGCAGCCCACTGACGACTTCGAGCGGCACCTACCGGACACGCTGAGCCCGCTGACGCCGAACACGCTCACCGATCGGAAGGCCCTGCAGGCCGACATCGAGATCGTCCGCGAGCGCGGCTACGCGGTGGACAACGAGGAGAACACACTCGGTCTGCGCTGCTTCGCCGTCGCGCTCCCGTACGCCCATCCCGCCACCGACGCCATCAGCGCCTCGATCCCCGTCGCCCGGCTCTCCCCCGAGCGCGAACAGGAGATCGTGGCGATGCTCCGCAACGCCAGCGACCGGATCACACGCGTCGTCGCCCCGCTCGAGAGTCGTATCGCCTGGTCCTGACATCTTCATCAGTGGCTCTTGTCTACAGTCGTAGACGGGTGCCATGATGGGGACATGCCCGCCGACCACGCCGCCCATCCGATCACCGGTGTCCGGGTCACTCCGGTGGCCTTCCGAGACAAGCCGCTGCTCAACACCGTGGGCGCGCACGAGCCGTTCGCCCTGCGGAGCATCGTCGAGGTCGTCACCGCGGACGGGACCGCCGGGCTCGGGGAGTCCTACGGCGACCTCCCGCACCTGCGACGGCTCGAGCGTGCTGCCGAGCTGCTCGTCGGTGTCGACATCTTCGACCTCAACGCGATGATGCGCGCGGTCGTCGCCTCGCTCACCGCCGACGACGGCGTCGGTGGACACGGCATGGGCGGCATGGTCATGAACTCCTCCGCCGCCGACCGCGTGCTGTCACCCTTCGAGGTCGCGGCCCTCGACGTGCAGGGAAAGCTGATCGGCGTGCCCGTCAGCGAGCTGCTCGGAGGAGCGGTCCGCGACAGGGTCGACTACTCGGCCTACCTGTTCTACAAGTGGGCAGGCCACCCCGGCGAGGCCGAGGACGAGTGGGGCGCGGCGCTCGACCCTGCGGGCCTGGTCACGCAAGCGCGCCGCATCATCGACGACTACGGCTTCTCCGCGATCAAGCTCAAGGGCGGAGTGCGTCCGCCCGAGGAGGAGATCGAGGCGATCCGTGCGCTCCGCGCCGCCTTCCCCGACCACCCGCTGAGGCTCGACCCGAACACAGCCTGGACGGTGCCGACCTCGATCAAGGTCGGCACCGAGCTGGCCGACATCCTCGAGTACCTCGAGGACCCGACGAAGGGCATCGACCACATGGCCGCGGTGGCGCGAGAGGTGCCGATGCCGCTCGCCACGAACATGGCGGTGGTCTCCTTCGAGCACCTGCCGCCCGCAGTCGCCCAGGACGCCGTGCAGGTCGTCCTGTCCGACCACCACTTCTGGGGCGGCCTACGTCGCTCCCAGACCCTCGGCACCATCTGCGCGACGTGGGGCATGGGGCTGTCCATGCACTCCAACAGCCACCTGGGCATCAGCCTCGCAGCGATGACCCATCTCGCCGCTGCGACCCCGACCCTCGACTACGCCTGCGACACGCACTGGCCCTGGAAGGATCCCGAGGACGACGTCGTGGTGCCGGGCTCGCTGGTCTTCAGCGACGGCGCCGTGACCGTCCCGACAGCGCCGGGCCTCGGCATCGAGCTCGACCCGGACCGGCTGGCCCGCCTCCACGAGCAGTACCTGCACTGCGGGCTCCGGGAGCGTGACGACACCGGCTACATGCGCCGCTTCGAGCCTGACTTCGACCCGTCCGCGGAGCGCTGGTGACCCTCGTCGAGGTGCTCGTCACCGAGCCGATCATGGGCCGCTTCGCGGAAGTCCTGACGCGCGAGGGGTCCAGTCCTCACCACTGGACCTTCGCGTTCGGCGACGACCCCGCACTGAGCGCCGCGGCCAGCACCGCCGAGGTCCTGGTCTGCTCCTCCGCGCCGGCCGCCCTTCTCGGCTCGATGCCGCGGCTGCGGCTGGTGCACGTCACGGGCGCCGGCTTCGACAAGGTGGCCATGGATGCCCTGCCGCCCGGCGTCCAGGTCGCGAACACCTTCCACCACGGCCGCTCGATCGCCGAGCACGTCCTCATGGTGACGATGATGCTGCGCCGCCACGTGCTGCGCTCGGACCGCGAGATGCGCGCGGGCGTGTGGAGCAACGTCATCGTCGACTCCGGGCACCCGTTCGGCGGCGTCGTCGCCGGAAGCTCGCTCGGCGTGATCGGGCTGGGCGAGATCGGCGCGACGGTGGCGCGGACAGCGAGCGCTCTCGGCATGCGCGTGCGCGCCGTACGGCGCAACCCGGCCGCCGCCCCGCCGCCGGGCGTCACCCTGGACTGGGTCGGGGGCGAGGCGGACCTGCCCGAGCTGCTCGCGACCTCCGACGTGGTGGTGGTGACCGTGCCGCTGGACGAGTCGACCCGCGGCCTCATCGACGCGACCGCGCTGGCGCGGATGCGACCGGACGCGCTGCTGATCAACGTCAGCCGGGGCGCGGTCGTCGACGAGCAGGCCCTGCACGACGCGCTCACCCGCGGAACCATCGCAGGCGCCGGCCTCGACGTGTGGTGGCGCAACCCTCGCGACGCGGACCGCCCACCGCCCTCCACGCTGGACTTCTCCCACTTCGACAACGTCGTGCTCACGCCGCACCAGTCCGGGCACACCGAGGAGGTCTTCGCCGGCCGGGCGCGGGACATCACGGACAACGTCGACGCGCTGGCGTCCGGCCAGCCGCTGCGCAACGTGGTGCGCTGATGGGTGCCGACGTTCCCGCCGCGAGCGCCCGGGTGCTCCGGTCCGGCTGGTTCAAGCCCGACCTGGTCGCGCGGCTCGACCGCGACTACGGCGCTCTCGCGGTTCCCGATGACGAGCGCCGGGAGAGCTTCCTCGCCACGCACGCCGACGCCGAGGTCCTCGTCGTCTCCGGCCGGACCGGCGCGCCGGGCGACATGATGCGGGCGCTGCCGCGGCTGCGCGCCGTCATCAACCACGGGGTGGGCGTCGAGCGCACCGACCTCGCCCATGCGGCCGCGGCCGGCATCCAGGTGGCGAACACCCCTGACGTCCTCACCGACTGCGTCGCCGATGCTGCCGTCGCCATGCTCCTCGACGTCATGCGAGGGATCTCGGCAGCCGACCGGTTCGTACGCCGAGGCGCCTGGGCGTCGGGCGAGAGCTACCCGTTGACCCGCAAGGTGACCGGCGCCCGCGTCGGCATCCTCGGTCTCGGGCGGATCGGCCGAGCGATCGCACGCCGCCTCGAGGGGTTCGACGTGGCGCTCAGCTATCACAACCGGAGTGCCCGCGACGATGTGCCCTACCGCTACGCCGACTCCGTCGTCGAGCTGGCCCGCGAGGCCGACTTACTCGTGGTCGCGGCGACCGGTGGTGCCGGGACGAGCCGGCTCGTCGACCGCTCGGTGCTCGACGCCCTGGGACCGCACGGGTTCCTGGTCAACATCGCACGCGCCTCGGTCGTCGACGAGGAGCTGATGGTGGCCATGCTCGCCGACGGAAGGCTCGGCGGCGCCGCCCTCGACGTGTTCGAGCGGGAGCCGCAGGTCCCCGAGGGCCTGCTCGCCCTCGACAACGTCGTCCTGCTCCCCCACCTGGGCAGCGGCACGGTCGAGACCCGGGAGGCGATCGCTCGGTCGGTCCTGGCCAACCTCGAGGCGTTCCTGAGCACCGGTGCCGTGCTGACACCGGTGCGCTCGTAGCCGGCCGGTCAGGCCAGCCCGACCAGCTGCTGCCCGATCAGGATCAGCGCGCCGAAGCACGAGACACCGATGACGGTGCCGCGCAGGCGACGGGCGTCGAGCAGGTGGTTCACGTGGCGGGAGAGCCACAGGCCCAGCAGCGACACCGGCACCAGCGCGAGCGCCACCTCCCAGGAGCCGCGCGAGACCGACCCCGAGGACGTCAGCAGCGCCAGGGACAGGATCCCGCCGAACAGGCCGAAGCCGTTCATGGAGCCGCGCAGTCCGGGCCCGGACTTGCCCTGCCAGACCAGCGCCATCGGTGGCCCGCCGATCGACGTCGCCGTGCCGAGCAGGCCCGAGGCCGCGCCGGCGAGCACCAGCGTCGGTCGCACGGGCCGCGGCGCCCAGCCCAGGATGGTGAAGCCGGCGCCCAGGAGGACCACGGCGGCGAGCATCAGCGCCAGGGCGCGCTGCGGCAGGACGGCGACCATCGCCGCCCCGGCCACGCTGCCCGGGATGCGCCCCACGATCGCCCAGCCCGTGCCACGCAGGTCGAGGTGCCGGCGCTCGATGAGTGCGGTCGTCGACGTCACCAGCAGCGCGACGAACAACAGCGTGGCGGGGATCAGCGACGCGTCGACGAGCGCGACGACCGGCGCCGCCAGCATCCCCATGCCGAACCCGATGGAGGCCTGCAGTGCAGCGGCGAGCAGCACCGCGATCGCGATGACGACGAAGCCGGCCGGCGTCAGCCCACTCACGAGGCCGCTGCGGCGGCGGGCTGGAGCGGGTGGAAGCACTCGGCGGTGTGGCCCGGCGCGGCGTCGTCGTGCACCAGCGGCGGCGTCACGGTGGCGCACTCCTCGGTGGCGCGCCAGCAGCGGGTCCGGAACCGGCAGCCCGACGGCGGGTTGATCGGTGAGGGGATCTCGCCCTCGAGGATGATCTGCTCCCTCTTGCCGGCCCGGTCCAGCGAGGGGGCCGCCGACATCAGCGCGCTCGTGTAGGGGTGGAGCGGCTCGTCGAACGTCGGCTCCGTGGCGCCGCCCTCGACCACGCGACCGAGGTACATCACCGCGACCCGGTCGGCGACATGACGCACGACCGAGAGGTCGTGGGAGATGAAGAGGTAGGCGACTCCGAGCTCCTGCTGCAGGTCGTTGAGCAGGTTGAGCACCTGCGCCTGGACCGACAGGTCGAGCGCGGAGACCGGCTCGTCGCACACGATGAGGTCGGGGTTCAGCGCCAGTGCACGGGCGATGCCGAGCCGCTGGCGCTGGCCGCCGGAGAACTCCTGCGGATACTTCTCCGCGTCGCTCGGGCGCAGACCGACGAGGTGCAGGAGCTCGCGCACCCGCGCGGCGCGGTCCCGGGAGCTGGGGTACAAGGACCGGTGGGTGCGCCAGGGCTCGGAGATGATGGCGCCCGCCGACATCCGTGCGTTGAGCGAGGCGAACGGGTCCTGGAAGACCATCTGGACCCGTCGGCGGAAGTCGAGCAGGTCCTTGCCGCTGAGGGCGTGGGGGTCGACCCCGCCGAAGCTGATCGAGCCGGAGTCGGGCCGCTCGAGCATGAGCAGCGTGCGCGCCAGCGTCGACTTGCCGCAGCCGGACTCCCCCACCAGCCCGAGGGTCTCCCCGCGGTGCAGCTCGAGGGACACGCCGTCGAGCGCGCGGAGCGTCTTGGTCTTGCCGGCGTGCCGCACCGAGAAGGTCTTGGTGAGGTCCCGCACGGAGAGCAGTGGCTGGTGGGTGGTGGAGCCGTCGTTCATCGGGACACCTCTTCGGAGAAGTGGCAGGCAGCGGCGTGGTCCTCGGCGACCTCGCGCAGCGGTGGGCGGTCGGTCCGGCAGATGTCTCGCACCAGCGGGCAGCGGTCCTGGTAGACGCATGCCGACGGGATGGCGGAGAGCTCCGGCGGCGCACCACCGATCGACTTCAGGTCCGCACCACGCTCGGCGGCGACGGGCACCGACTCCAGCAGACCCTTGGTGTAGGGGTGCTTCGGCGTGCTGAAGACCGCGTCCACCGGTCCGGACTCGACCACGTTGCCGGCGTACATCACGACGACCCGGTCGGCCTGCTCGGCGACGAGGGCGAGGTCGTGGGTGATCAGGACGACGGCCATGTCCCGCTCCTCGCGGAGGTCCCGCAGCAGCTTCATGATCTGCGCCTGGACCGTGACGTCCAGCGCGGTCGTCGGCTCGTCGGCCAGCAGCACGGCCGGCGAGAGTGCCACCGCGATCGCGATCAGGAGTCGCTGCCGCATGCCGCCCGAGAACTGGTGCGGATAGGAGTCGACGCGACTCTCCGGCTCGGGGATGCCCACCCGCTCCATCAGGCGGATCGCCTCGGCGCGCGCCTCCTTGCGCGACAGGCCGCGGTGGATCCGGAACGGCTCGGCCAGCTGGGTGCCCACCGTGTAGACCGGGTTGAGCGCCGTCAGGGCGTCCTGGAAGACGATCGCGAGCTCGGGACCGGCGGCGGCCCGTCGCCGCTTGGGGGACATCCCGATCAGGTCCTCCCCGTCGAGCCGGATGGCGCCGTCGGCGATGTCGACCACCGGGTCGACCAGACCGACGATCGAGGTCGCGGTCAGCGACTTGCCACAGCCGGACTCGCCGAGGAGCGCGACGGTCTCGCCCCGGCGCGCGGTGAACGAGACGCTGTCGACGGCACGCACGGTGCCGAACGGCGTGCGGATGTCGACGCTGAGGTTCTCGACGTCGAGCGCCACGTCGCCGCGCGGTCGGGTGGCGCCGTCGAGATCGAGCGAGGTGGCGGTCACGAGACTTCTCCTTCAACGATCGGGGCCTGCCGGCGCCGACGGGCGGCGGCCTTGCGCGGCACCGTGAGACGCCAGCGCTGGGAGGGGTCGGTGGCGATCCGGACCCACGAGGCCAGGAGCGTCGAGCACACGGCGGTGACGACGATCGCGAGGCCCGGGAAGAACGAGAGCCACCACGCGGTCTGGAGGTACTGGCGACCCTGCGACACCATCAGGCCCCAGCTGACTCCCGGGGGCTGGATGCCGATGCCGAGGAAGCTCAGCGAGGACTCGGCCAGCATCACGTAGCAGAAGTCGAGGGTGGCGACGGTGAGCAGCGTGGGCAGCACGATCGGGAAGACGTGCCGGCGGATGATCGCCGTCGGCCGGGTGCCGAAGGTCCGCGCGGCGTCGACGAACGTGCGGCTCTGCAGCTCCGCCGACTCCGCGCGAGCGGTGCGCAGGTAGATCGGGATGCGGGTGATCGCCAGGACGACCACGATCATGCTGGCGCTCGGGGAGAACACGTAGAGCACGACCACCGCCATCAGCAGTGACGGGAAGCTCATGATGACGTCGGCGACCCGCATCGCGACGGTCTCTCGCCAGCCGCGGTGGTAGCCGGCCCACATGCCGATCAGTGAGCCGATCACGAGCGAGATGAGGACAGCGGGCACCGCGACGGCGAGCGTCGTACGGCCGCCCACCACCATCCGGGCGATCATGCTCCGCCCGAGCTTGTCGCTGCCCAGCACGTAGAGCCAGCCGTGGTCGAGCGAGAAGGGTGCGATCGCACCCCTGGCGAGGTCCTGGTCGTTGGACTTGTCCCCGAGGATCAGTGAGCCACCCACGGTGGACAGCACGATGAGGACGAGGACGACGAGGGCGACCGTCGCCATCCGGTCACGCAGCAGCAGGCGCCACATCGATAGGCGGCCGGACCGTGGAGGCGGGGTGGCGCCGGTCTCCGGCGCGACGCCGTCGGTCGGGTCGATCATGGTGGTCATGTCGTCTCCTAGGCCTTGACCGTCTCGCGGACGCGGGCGTCGAGCAAGGCGTAGCCGAGGTCGATGAGGATGTTGAGCACGAAGATGGAGAGCGCGGTCAGCAGGACGCAGGCCTGCAGCACGGCGAAGTCCCGCTGGAGGATCGAGTCGATCATCAGCTTGCCGATGCCGGGCCAGCCGAAGATCGTCTCGACGACGACGGCGCCGTTGATGAGGCCGACGGCAAGGTCACCGGCGACGGTGAGCGCCGGCGCCGCGGCGTTGCGCAACGCATGGTGGGTGACGAGCCGGACGTCGGTCGCGCCCTTGCTCCGCGCGAGCCGGACGTACGGCGCCGACAGCGCGGAGACCATGGCGCCGCGCACCACCTGGGTGAGCACACCGATCGGGCGGACGCAGAGCGTCACGACCGGGAGGACCCAGGAGAGCAGGCCGTTGTCGGTGCCCGAGGTCGGCAGCACCCCGAGGATCACGGCGAAGATCCAGACGCCCATGATCGCGAACCAGAAGTCCGGGACGCTGCCCGCGGTCATCGACAGCAGCGACGAGATCCGGTCGGCGAGCGAGTTGGGCCGGTAGGCCGCCCAGCTGCCGAGGACCACCGCGACCACGACCGAGATGAGCATGGTGGCGAAGGCGAGCTGGAGGGTGTTCGGGAAGGCGCGCAGGGCCATCGACGCGGCCGTCTGGCCGGTGCGCAGCGAGGTGCCGAAGTCCAGGTGAGGGATGCCCTGGAGGTAGTGCAGCAGCTGCTTCCACACCGGGTCGTCGAAGCCGTGGCTGGCGGCGAAGGCCCTCCGCTGTTCGGCCGTGGCCGACTCGGGCAGGTAGAGCGAGGTCGGGTCGCCCGTCAAGCGAGCCAGGACGAACACGCCGACCAGGACGAAGAGAAGCGGAAGCAGGCTGGTCAGCGAGCGCCGGCGTAGAAAGTAGAGCATGGCATCCTCAGGGTCGACAGGGTGCGGTGCAACGACTCGAGGGCGGCCGGCCCCGGGGGGCCGGCCGCCCCGATGTCACTTCTTCGGAGTCATCTCCGCGAGGTGCATCTCGTTCTCGGTGTTCACGTTGGGCTTGTAGTCGACGCCGCTCGCGATCGCCATCATCCCGGTCATGTGCGCGATGTAGGCGAACTGCCCGACGTGGGTCGGCTCGTACGCGAAGACCTTCTCGAAGGCCGCCTGGCGCGCGTCGCCCTCCTGCTTCTCGGCGGACTTGATCATCGCGTCGAGCTCCGGGGTGCCGAACGCGCTCTGGAACCCGTTGCTCAGCATGTACTGGTCGACGCTGAACGCCGCGTCACCGGCCTGGTTGCCGTGCTGGATCATCAGCAGGTACGGACCGGGGTTCTTCGGGAAGGGGCGCTGCTGCAGCTCGGTGGAGCCCTTGGTGTCCACCATCTCGATCTTGACGTTCAGGCCGATCTCGGTGAGCTCCTTCTGGATGACCTGGATGATCTCCTCGATCTTCGGGAACTGAGCGGAACGCCCGACGAGCCGGATCGGGGTCGACGTCGGAACGCCGTCGGCCTTGGCCTCGGCGATCAGCTGCTTGGCCTTGGCGACGTCGGTCGGCCACGGCTTCAGGGAGTCGTTGAAGCCGGTGATGCCTTCCGGGATGAGCTGCTCGGCGATGGTCGTGTCGCTGTTGAACAGCGACTTCACCAGGCCCTCGCGGTCGATGGCGTAGTTGATGGCCTGGCGCACCCGCATGTCGTTCAGCGGCGGGATGTAGCCCTGGATCCGGAGCGCGGCCGTCTGGTCGTCGGGGAACTGGACCTCGAGGTCGCCGGCGCCGTCGTCGGGACCGATCTGGGTCGCGAGGTCGGCCTCGCCCTCCTTCACCATCGCGGCGCGGACACTACCCTCCGAGCGCCACACGTAGGTGGCCGTCTTGTAGGCCGGCTGGTCGCCCCAGTACTTCGGGTTGGCGGCGAGGGTCAGCTTCTGTCCGGCATCCCACTTCTTGATCTCGTAGGGGCCCGTGCCGATCGGCTCGCGCACCTTCTCGGTGGTGCTCATCTCGCTGGGCACCATCTCGACGAACGAGAGGCGCAGCGGGAGGATCGGGTCCGGCTCGGCCGTCGATACGGTCAGGGTGGTCGCATCGACCGCCTTGACCTGGACCTTCTCGTCGCCGAACACGTAGCCGGCGACGAAGCAGCCGAGCTCGGTGTTGTTCACCGTCCGGTCGATCGAGAACGCGGCGTCCTCGGCGTCGAAGGCCGATCCGTCACTGAACTTCACCCCGCTGCGCAGGGTGTAGGTGTAGGTCGTCGGAGTCGTCTTCTTCCACTCCGTCGCCAGCAGCGGGTGCAGCTCACCGGTCGCGAGGTCGAGCTCGGTCAGCGGCTCGGTGATGTTCGAGCGCTCCACGACGCCGTCGCCCGTGTTCGACGAGTCGCACGGCTCCAGCGACGGCGGCTCCTCGGGAAGCACGATCCGGACGGTGTCGCCAAAGTCCGACGACGTGCTGCTGGAGCTGACGCCGCACGCGGAGCCAGTGAGGGCCAGCCCGACAGCCAGCAGGCCGAATGCGACGGAGCGCGGCCGGTTCCTGGCCGACTCGAGGTTGGGAGCAGCTGACATGACTTCCTCCGTGCTAGGCGAGCTCGCGGTGCGAGCTCGAGGGGTTGGACGGCGGTGGGACGAGTGCCGGCGCCCTGCGACGACAGGTCTTGAGACCGGAGTCACAGTTCGTGTCGCCGACAATACACATATGCAGACGGTGTTCCAATAGGTAGCCGCAATCTGTTAACGTGAAAGGCGTCCGCCCCGCCGAGCCATGTCTCAGGCGGCACCGCCGCTGCAACGTCGCCCTCGATGACGCACCCTTCTGGAGACCTTCATGACCCACTACTCCCCGGACGAGCTCCGGGCCGCACTCGGCTCCGGCCTGGTGTCCTTCCCCGTCACGCACGCGACCGCCGACTACGGCCTCGATGAGCGTGGGTACCGCGAGCACCTGCAGTACCTCGGGCAGTACGACGTCGCGGGACTCTTCGCGCCGGGCGGGACCGGTGAGTTCTTCTCGCTCACCCACGACGAGGTCTCGCGGGTGCTGCGGGCGACGGTCGAGGAGACGGCGGGGAAGATCCCGGTGATGGGCTCGGCCGGGTACGGGACGGCCACGGCGGTCGAGATGGCCCGCCAGGCCGAGGCCGACGGCGCGGACGGGATCCTGCTCCTTCCGCCCTACCTCACCGAGGTCACCAGCGAGGGGCTCTATGAGCATGTCGCGCGGGTCTGTGCGGCGACCTCGGTCGGCGTCGTCATCTACCACCGGGCCAACGGCCGCTACAACGCCGACATCGTGGGCCGCCTCGTCGACGAGTTCCCGAACTTCATCGGCTTCAAGGACGGCATCTGCGACATCGACCTGATGGCGACGCTCTACGCCCAGCACGCCGACCGCCTGGTCTTCATCGGCGGTCTCCCCACCGCGGAGACCTACGCGCTGCCCTACATCGAGCTCGGCGCCACCACCTACTCCTCGGCGATCTTCAACTTCGCGCCGGAGTGGGCGCTCGACTTCTACGCCGCTGCCCGCGCGCAGGACCGGGTCGCCGTCTACGACCGGGTCCGTGACTTCCTCGTCCCCTACATCGCGATCCGCGACCGACAGCCCGGCTACGGCGTCTCGATCGTCAAGGCCGGCCTGACCGCGGCCGGTCGACCTGCGGGCCCGGTCCGGCCCCCGCTGAGCGACCTCACCGAGACCGAGCTCGCCGAGCTCACCGACATCGTCAAGAAGGTGATCTGAGGATGACTGCCACCGCTCTGACCGGCGCCATGTTCCTGGGCTCCAAGCGCGTCGCCGGTGACGGCACCGAGGTCCGGGCGATCGATCCCCGCACCGGCGAGCAGCTCGAGCCGACGTACCGGCAGGGCGACGCCTCACACGTGGAGTACGCCGCGCGGCTGGCCGCGGAGGCGTTCGGCGTCTACCGCGAGACGACCCCGGAGCAGCGGGCGTCCTTCCTGGACCGGATCGCCGACAACATCGACGCCCTGGGCGACACGCTCGTCGACCGGGTCGTGCGCGAGACGGGCATCGTCGAGCCGCGCGTCCGTGGCGAGATGGCACGTACGACGAACCAGCTTCGCCTGTTCGCCCGCGTGGTCCGGGAGGGCAGCTGGGCGGGGGCGCGGATCGACCCGGCGCTGCCCGACCGGATGCCGCTCCCCCGGCCCGACCTGAGGCAGCGCAAGGTGCCGCTCGGCCCCGTCGTCGTCTTCGGCGCCAGCAACTTCCCGCTCGCCTTCTCCGTGGCGGGCGGTGACACCGCCGCCGCGCTGGCCGCCGGCTGCCCCGTCATCGTCAAGGCTCACAACGCCCATCCCGGCGTGTCCGAGCTGGTCGCGGGTGCGATCGCCGACGCGGTCGCCACGAGCGGGCTGCCCGAGGGCGTCTTCTCGATGATCTTCGGGAGCGGCAGCGGGGTCGGCATCGGACTGGTCAGCGACCCGCGCGTGAAGGCGGTCGGCTTCACCGGCTCCCGGCAGGCCGGGCTCTCCCTGATGGCGGCTGCGGCGAGCCGTCCGGTGCCGATCCCCGTCTATGCGGAGATGTCGAGCATCAACCCCGTCTTCCTCATGCCCGGCGCGCTCGCCGCGGACGCCGAGGGGCTCGCTGCGGCGTACGTCGCCTCGCTGACCGTCGGGGTGGGGCAGCTGTGCACCAACCCGGGTCTGGTCTTCGCCGTCGACGGGCCCGACCTGGACCGGTTCCTCGAGGCGGCCGGAGCGGCCGTCACGCAGAGCCCCGCCCTGCCGATGCTCAACCCCGGCATCCAGCGCTCCTACACCGAGGGCGTGGCCCGCCTGCAGGACCTCCCGACGGTCACCGAGGTGGGCGCCGGCGGCGTCGATGAGGCCATCGCGGCCCCAGGCCAGGCCCACGTGTTCGCCACCTCCGTGACCGACTTCTCCGCCGAGCCGGCGATGCGCGAGGAGGTGTTCGGGTCCTCCTCCCTCGTGGTGCGACTGGGCGACGCTGGCGACTTCGCCGCCGCTGCCGGCGACCTCGAGGGCCAGCTCACGGCCACGGTGCACGCCGCACCGAGCGACTACGCCGCTGCCGCCGGGCTCGTCCCCGCCCTCGAGGACAAGGTCGGCCGGATCATCTTCAACGGCTGGCCCACCGGGGTCGAGGTCTCCCACGCGATGGTGCACGGCGGCCCGTTCCCGGCCACGTCCGACGGCCGCAGCACCTCCGTCGGGACGTTGGCGATCGAGCGCTTCCTGCGCCCGGTGGCCTACCAGGACCTGCCGGCCGAGCTCCTGCCGCCGGTGCTCGCCGCGGGCAACCCGCTCGGCGCCTGGCGCCTCGTCGACGGCGAGCTCACCCGTGGGTGAGAGAGGCCCTGTCGTCACCGGCCTGCGGGTGGTTCCCGTGGCCGGTCACGACAGCATGCTGCTCAACCTCAGCGGCGCTCACGGTCCCTTCTTCACCCGCAACGTCGTGCTCCTCACGGACTCCGACGGCCGCACCGGCGTCGGGGAGGTGCCCGGCGGCGAGGCGATCCGGCGCACGCTCGAGGAGTCGGCGGCACTCGTCGTCGGCGCCCGCGTGGCGACGTACCGCACGCTGCTGCGCACGGTCTCCACGGCCTTTGCCGGCCGCGACGCCCAGGGCAGGGGGCTGCAGACCTTCGACCTGCGCACCACCGTCCACGTGGTCACCGCCCTCGAGTCCGCCCTCCTCGACCTGCACGGGCAGCACCTCGGCGTCCCGGTCGCCGAGCTGCTCGGCGAGGGGCAGCAGCGGGACAAGGTCCGCGCTCTCGGCTACCTGTTCTTCATCGGCGATCGCACCCTCACCGACCTGCCCTACCGCAGCGAGCCCGACGGGGCCGACGCGTGGTCGACCCTGCGTCACCAGGAGGCGCTCACCCCGAAGGCCGTGGTCGCGCTGGCCGAGGCCGCCCAGGAGCGCTACGGGTTCTCCGACTTCAAGCTCAAGGGTGGAGTCCTGCCCGGCGAGGAGGAGGTCGCCACGGTGACGGCTCTCGCCGAGCGCTTCCCCGAGGCGCGCGTGACCCTCGACCCGAACGGTGGCTGGTTGCTCGCCGACGCCATCCGTCACGGGCATGCGCTTCGCGACGTGGTCGCTTACGCGGAGGACCCCTGCGGCGCCGAGAACGGCTACTCAGGTCGCGAGGTGATGGCCGAGTTCAAGCGAGCCACCGGCCTGACGACCGCGACGAACATGATCGCGACCGACTGGCGCGAGCTGGGGCACGCGGTCCGGACCAACGCCGTCGACATCCCGCTCGCCGACCCGCACTTCTGGACGATGGCGGGCTCGGTGCGGGTCGCCCAGCTGTGCGACGCCTGGGGGCTGACCTGGGGATCGCACTCGAACAACCACTTCGACGTCTCCCTGGCGATGTTCACCCACGTCGCCGCCGCGGCGCCGGGCGAGGTAGCACCGATCGACACCCATTGGATCTGGCAGGACGGGCAGCGCATCACGCGCGAGCCGCTCACCATCGCCGACGGGTGTCTCACCGTGCCCACGGCTCCCGGCCTGGGGGTGGAGATCGACGAGGAGCGGCTGCAGGCCGCCCACGAGCTCTACCTCGCCGAGGGGCTGGGCGCCCGGGACGACTCCGTGGCCATGCAGTTCCTCGTTCCCGGCTGGTCCTTCGACCCCAAGCAACCGGCGCTCGTCCGGCCCGGCAATCCCTACCACCGTCCCACGGGAGGACACTCATGACGCATGTTCTGCAGGTGGGCCAGCTCAAGCCCTCGCTCGCCGAGACGCTCCGGGCCGAGTACGACGCACTGGTGCTGCCGCAGGACGGCGACACGTCGTCGTTCCTGGCCGAGCACGCGGCGTCGATCGGCGTCGCCGTCACGTCCGGACGCGTCGGGGTCGGAACCGAGCTGATGCGAGCACTGCCGTCGCTGCAGGCGGTCATCAACTTCGGCGTGGGCTACGACACGACCGACGTCGCTCAGGCGCGCGAGCGTGGGATCACGGTGTCGAACACACCCGACGTGCTCACCGACTGCGTCGCCGACACCGCGCTCGGGCTGGCCATCGACGTGCTGCGCCGGATCAGCGCCGCCGACCGCTTCGTCCGTCGTGGCGCCTGGCCGTCGGAGGGCAACTACCCGCTCACCCACCGGGTGTCCGGGAAGCGCGTCGGAATCCTGGGGCTCGGACGGATCGGCAGCGCGATCGCCACTCGGTTCGAGGCCTTCGGCTGCCCCGTCAGCTACCACCAGCGCACCCAGATGGCCGACTCCGGCTACCGCTACCTGCCGTCCCCGCAAGAGCTGGCCGCGGCGGTGGACATCCTCGTCGTCGCGACGGCCGGCGGCTCCGGCACCCGTGGGTTGGTGAGCCGGGACGTGCTCGAGGCGCTCGGGTCCGACGGCTACCTCGTGAACATCGCGCGCGGCTCCGTCGTCGACCAGCCTGCCCTCGTCGACCTGCTCGTCAGCGGCCGGTTGGCCGGTGCCGGGCTCGACGTCTTCGCCGACGAGCCGAAGGTGCCGGAGGAGCTGCTCGGCCTCGACAACGTGGTCCTCCTCCCCCACGTCGGGAGCGGCACCGTCGAGACACGCGCCGCCATGGAGCGGCTCACCTTGGACAACCTCGCCGCATTCCTCGCCGACGGACGCGTCCTCACCCCCGTGCCGGAGGTCGTGTCATGACCGTCTGCGTCGGCTACGTCCGGACCGGTGAGGGGCGCGCGGCACTCGGGTTCGCTATCCGCGAGTGCACCGTCCGATCCGACCAGCTCCTGGTGGTCGTGACCGAGGAGGTGGCCGCGACCGCGGAGTTCGCCGCCGACCTGGCGCTCGCGGAGGCCTCGCTCCGCCAACGGGGCGTCGAGGTCCGCACGGTCGGCTCCGACAACAACGCGGCGTCGGAGCTGATCGACCTCTCCTACGAGGACACGACCGACCTGCTCGTCATCGGTCTCCGGCGGCGGTCCCCCGCCGGGAAGCTCGTGATGGGGTCGACCTCCCAGCAGGTGCTGCTCGCCGCCGGCTGCCCCGTCACTGCCGTGAAGGCACCGGTCCAGCCGGCCCGGACCTGACCCGGGCGGAGGACTTCCGCCGACGGCGGGTCACTCCTTGCCGCGATGGACGTGCGCGAGCTGACCGTCGCGGTCGAAGATCATCAACAGCTCGGCCGGTCCGTCGACCGCCGCGAACGCGTGGGGGGTCATGGTGGCGAACTCGGCCGCCTCCCCCGCCTCCACCATGATCTCGCGGTCACCGAGCAGGAGCCGGATCCGGCCGCTGAGGACGAACAGCCAGTCGTGGCCCGGGTGGACGCGCTGCCGCGGCATCGACGCCGTCGGCTCGACCAGCACCTTCACCGCGACCGTGCTGCTCTCGGGCCGGCTCAGCGTCCAGGTCGTGCGGCCTTCGACCCGGCTCGCCGTCGGACGGATGACCACGTCGTCATCGCCGCTCACGTCGAGCAGGGCGTCCAGGCCGACCTGGAGCCCGGTGGCGAGCGGCAGGAGCACGTCGAGGCTGATCGTCCGCTTGCCCGTCTCGACGCGGCTGATCGTCGAGGGGCTGAGGTTCGTGCGGGCGGCGAGGTCGTCGAGGGACAGGCCTAGCGTGGTGCGCAGGCTCCGCAGTCGGGTGCGCACGATGTGCTCGATATCGGCGAGCTCGGTCATCGATCCTCCTTGCGAATGTTGCAAGGAGTCTGGCATATAACGCCAGATGCTCCTACCGTCGATGCCATGAGCCATCACCACCCGTCCCCCACGCACCCCACAGCCGCTGCGACTCCTGCCGTCGTCCGTCACTGCGACGTCGCCGTCGTCGGAGGATCGTCGGCCGGTCTCGCTGCCGCTCTGCAGGTCGGCCGTCAGCGTCGGTCGGTGATCGTGGTCGACTCCGGCGAGCCGCGCAACGCCCCGGCCGCTCGCATGCACAGCTTCCTGGGCCGTGACGGCACCGACCCGGCGGACCTGCTCGTCGCGGGCCGGACGGAGGTGCGCAGCTACGGCGGCGAGGTGCTGTCCGGCCGGGCCGTGCGGGTGGCCCGGGACGGCGGGCGCTTCGTTGTCGAGCTCGCCACCGGGGACAGCGTGGTCGCCCGGCGCATCGTCGTCGCGACCGGCTTGGTGGACGAGCTGCCGCACGTCGAGGGGCTGGCCGAGCACTGGGGTCGCTCGGTGATCCACTGCCCGTTCTGCCACGGCTACGAGGTGCGCGACCAGCGGCTGGTCCATCTCGTCACCCATCCCATGGGGTTCCACGTCGTGCCTCTGCTCCGCCAGCTGACGAGCCGCCTGGTCGTGCTGGTCGCCGACGGCGTCGCGGTCGACGAGACCGAGGTGGGGACCCTGACGGCCGCCGGTGTCGACGTACGGGTCGGCGCCACCGCGCGGCGGGTTCTGAGCGACGAGGACCGGCTGACCGGGGTCGAGCTGGCCGACGGCACGCGGATCGAGGCCGATGCGATGCTCGTGGGGCCGCGGTTCCGCCCACGGGCGGAGCCGTTCGCCGAGCTCGGACTCCGTCCCACCCCGCACGCCAGCGGGCTGGGCGACGTCGTGGAGGTCGATCCGATGGGTGCCACTGCCGTCGAGGGGGTCTTCGCGGCCGGCAACATCACCGACCCGAGCATGCAGGTGCTGCCCGCCGCCGCGCACGGCAGCCGTGTCGGTGGCGCCGTGGCCATGAGTCTCGCCGGGGAGGACGTCCGGGCCGCCGCTCGGCCGTCCGGCTCGGTCGCTGACTGGGACCACCGCTACTCCGGCGACCCGGTGTGGAGCGGCAACCCGAACGGCTCGCTGGTCGCGGAGGTGGCCGGCCTGACCCCCGGCCGGGCGCTCGACGTCGGCGCCGGCGAGGGCGGTGATGCGATCTGGCTGGCCGAGCAGGGCTGGACGGTGACCGCGAGCGACATCTCCTCGCGCGCGCTGGACAGGATCCGGGCCGAGGCCGAGCGCCGCGACCTGGACGTCACGTGCGAGCTCGCCGACGCCAACGCGTGGGAACCGTTCACCCCGGGCGGGTTCGACCTCGTCTCGGCGGCGTACGCGTCGATCCCCCGCACACCCGACCTGCGCGGCGTCCACACCATCCTCGACGCGGTCGCCCCCGGGGGGACGCTCATCGTCCTCAGCCACGACCTCGAGGCGATGCGCCACCCGCAGCACCAGCACCGTCCGTTCGACCCCGAGGCCTACGTCCACGTCGACGACTTCGCCGCCGTGCTCGGATCCGCCCCCGGTTGGACCGTGGAGGTCGACGATCGGCGGGCCCGGCCCGCCGGCTCGGCCAGCGCCGCGCATCACGCCGAGGACCGCGTGCTGCGCGCCCGTCGAGCTGGGTGAGCCGTCGGGGTGAGCGGTGGGGGTGAGCCGTCGGGCTGAGCCATCGGCTGGACCGCCCGGGGTAGCGTGCCGCCATGCGGTTCGGTCTGGTCGGCACTGGTCCGTGGGCGACGATGACGCACGGCCCGGGCCTGGCCGCCGGCAGTGTGCGTGAGGCGGAGCTCGTCGGCGTCTGGGGGCGGGACGCCGAGAAGGCGGCCACGCTGGCCGCGCGGCTCGGGACGACCGCGTTCGACACCTACGACGACCTGCTCGACCACGTGGACGCGGTGGCCTTCGCCGTCCCACCCGCGGTGCAGGCCGACCTGGCGCTGCGCGCCGCTCGGGCCGGGAAGCACCTCCTGCTCGAGAAGCCGATCGCCGCTGACGTCGAGGGGGCCCGGGCGCTCCGCGAGGCCGTCCAGGACGCCGAGGTGGCCTCCGTGGTCTTCTTCACCGACCGGTTCGTCGCGGAGTCGCGTGCGTGGTTCGACCGGGTCGTCGAGACCGGCGGCTGGCAGGGCGGCTGGATGCGCTGGTTCAGCTCGCTGCAGGAGCCCGACAACCCGTTCGGCGCATCGCCCTGGCGCCACGAGCGCGGTGCGCTGTGGGACCTCGGCCCGCACGCCTTGTCGACCCTGAGCGCCTGCCTGGGCCCGATCGTCTCGGTGAGCGCGTTCGGTGGCCGGGGAGACCTCGTCAACCTCGCGCTCCGCCACGAGAGCGGCGCGCTCAGCACCGCGACGCTGACCCAGTTCGCCCCGCGCGCGGCGGAAGGCTATGAGGCTGCGGTCTGGGGCGAGTCGGGACTGTCCCTCATGCCTCCTCGGCCGGACAGCGCCTTCCCGCAGGCCTTCCCCACCGCTGTCGCCGAGCTGGTCGGGGCCGCCTCCGGCGACCCTCACCCGCTCGACGTCGCCTTCGGCGCCCGGGTGGTGGAGCTCATCGCCGACGCGCAGGCCCAGCTGGACGCCGCCGCGTCCGGCTGACCCCGTCGGCGAGACGTCAGGCGCACCGGTCGCTCTAGCAGCCAGATCGCAGGACCTCCCGGCTCGCGGCCCGGGTGTGGCCGACCGCGTCGCCGGGCACCCGTTCTCATGGAGACTGTCGACGTCGTCGTGGCGGGCGCCGGCCTCGCCGGCCTGCGCTGCGCCTCGATCCTGCACGACGCCGGTCTCGACGTGGTCGTGCTGGAGTCCTCCGACGGGGTGGGCGGGCGAGTGCGCACCGACCGCGTCGACGGCTTCCTGCTGGACCGCGGGTTCCAGGTGGTGAATCCCTGGTACCCCGCCCTGCGGGCGGCCGTCGACGTCGACGCGCTCGGCCTCCAGCGCTTCGCCGCCGGAGCCCGGGTCCTCACCGACGACGGACTGCGCACGCTGGCCGACCCGCTGCGCGTGCCGACGGACATCCTCGCGACCCTCCGCAACACCGCGCCCCGGCCGACGGAGCTGTGGGCGCTCGCGCGCTGGGCCACACCGCTGCTGACCGGGATGCGCCGCGACCACGGCCTGATCGACCATCTCCTCCGGGCGCGGCCGGACACCTCGCTGCAGGAGTCGCTCGACCGGGCGGGCGCGCACGGTCTGCTGCGAGCGACCCTCCAGCGCTACCTCGCCGGGGTGGTGCTCGAGGACGCCGGTGAGACGTCCGCCGCCTTCGCGATGCTGCTCGTCCGGAGCTTCGTCCGCGGGACGCCCGGTCTGCCCCGCGACGGCGCCGACGCCCTCCCGCGCGCGATCGCCGTGCCGCTGGGCGAGCGCGTCCGGCTCGGGGAGGCGGTCGAGCGGTCGGAGCGGACCGACGACGGCGTCCGCGTCACGTCCAGCGGCGCGACGTACGCCGCCCGCCGGCTCGTGGTCGCCACCGATCCGTGGACGGCTGAGTCGCTGCTCGACTCGCGCGTCGTCGCGCCTCGTCCGAAGGGCGTGGTGACCGACTGGTACGCCGTCGGCGAGCCGCCCACGACCAGCGGGATGCTCCACCTCGACGTGCGCGACGGGTCGGGCCCGGCGATCAACACGTGCGTCGTCTCGGTGACCGCGCCGTCCTACGCGCCCGCCGGCCGGCACCTCATCCAGGTCACCAGCCTGCTGCCCGCGGGCGGCAGCCCCGCTCCCGAGCCGGAGACCCGCCGGCACGCCGCCGCGATGCTCGGCACCTCAGGTCGCGGCTGGGACCTGATCCTCCGGCACGAGGTCCCCCGTGCCCTGCCCGCACAGCCGGCGCCGCTGCAGGCGCGGCGGGAGCAGCGGGTGGACGAGGCGACCTGGGTGTGCGGTGACCACCGCGACACGGCCTCCCAGCAGGGCGCGCTCGTCGGCGGCGCGCGCGCCGCTCACGACGTGCTCCGCTCCCTGCAGCGCAAGGACGGCTGACCGCTCGCCGGTCGCCTGCGACGGAGTCGGCGTCAGCCGGCCTGCTCGGCGACGAGCCGGTTTGACCACACCATCGCCGCGAGGTGCGCCTCGGCGAGACGGTCGTTGAGACCGCCGACGTAGGGCGTGGTGGTCCAGTTCTCGTAGGCTCGGACGCTCTGGAGGGCGTGACCGAGCACCCCGTCGTACTCGACGAGTGCCGCGGCGACCGACATGTCGAGCGGGAGGCGTCGGACGACGTCCTGGACGTCCTCCTTCATCAGGTCCGCGATGCCCGCGACGAGCCCGACCATGAAGCCCGACTCGCCGGGTCCTCCCAACGAGTCCGTGACGGTCTGGCAGAGCCGGGCGCGCGTCACGAGACCGGACAGCGTCTCCTGGTCGACGCCCGTGACGTCGGTGAGGACCATCAGCGACACCCACTGCCGGATCCGGTTCACCCCGAGCATGGTGACGGCCTCGTTCAAGGACGACACCCGGCGCTTGAGGCCGGTCTGGGCCGAGTTGGTGGCCTGCAGGACACGCAGGGCGAGCGCGGGGTCGGTCGAGATCAGGGAGACCACGCGCGGGAGGTCGAGGTCGGCGGCGCTCAGGGCGCCGAAGAGCTCCAGGCGCCGCGTCTGCGAGATGCCGAGCGTCCGCATCGACAGGGTCTGGGGCCGGCCGAGGGCGTAGCCCTGCATCAGGTGGAACCCGAGGTCCTGCGCGTAGGCGACGTCCTCCTCCGTCTCGACCCGCTCGGCCACGAGGGTCAGGCCACGCTCGCGCAGGCGCGCGACCTCCGGGCGGAGCACGGACTCCGGCGCCGAGGCCAGGTCGATCTTCACGTAGGACGCGACGTCGAGCAGGCGCTCGTGGTCGCTGCCGATCACGAAGTCGTCCAGCGCGACGTCGAAGCCGGACTCGACCAGGCGGATCACCGACGCCACGACCTCGTCGTCGACGTGGACCGTCTCGAGCACCTCGAGGATGACCTGCCCCGGCTCGAACGGCATCGGCAGCTGGCCGGTGAGGTACTCCCGGGTCACGTTGATGAAGCAGCGTCGAGGGCCGACCAGGCTCTCCAGGCCGAACTCGGCGAAGGCGTTGTGGATGATCGTTCCGGTGGCGGAGGCGCCCCGGGACGAGGCGATCCGAGCGTCCGCGTGCGAGCGGAAGAGGAGCTCGTAGGCATACACACGGTCGCCGTGATAGATCGGCTGGCGCCCGATGTGCACCTGCGCGGCTGCGCTCTGGTCGTTGACTGCTGGAGCGGTCATGACGCCCTCATCGGCAAGGTGGAGTCCGGCCTGAGGGACGCGCCCGCCCGATCTTGGGATCCGTGCCACGAGACGGTCGTGGGCCAGGCCGCGGCCTAGGACTGCAACCGTCGCCGCGTGTTGCCCAGGTGGACGCGCATCGCGGCCCGCGCCGTCTCGGCATCGCCGGCGATGACCGCCGCCCCGACGCTGTCGTGCTCGCGGCGCACCCTGTCGACGTGGGCGGCGTCGGTGAGTGAGAACTCCTCCGGCAGCCTGGTGCGCGGCAGCATGATCATCATCGGCCCGAGCGAGTCGAGCAGGTCGAGGTAGAAGCGGTTGCCGCTCGCCGCGGCCACCGCCCGGTGGAACGTGAAGTCGGCCTCGACGGCCGCCTCCGGCTCGGCGGTCGTGAAGGCATCCAGAGCCGCCCTCACCGCCTCGGCCGCCTGTGTCGTGCGGTTCGCCGCGGCGAGGTACGCCGCCTCGCTCTCGACCCCCAGCCGGAAGTCGATCATCGCGAGCACGTCCGCCTGGCTGCGGATGGCCGAGGCCTCGACGGTGAACGAGGTCGGCTCGGGCATCGCCAGGACGAAGGACCCGCGGCCCTGGAACGTCTCCACCAGCCCCTCGGCGCGGAGCCGGGTGACCGCCTCGCGGATGACGGTCCGCGAGACGGCGTACTCCTCGATGAGCTCGGCCTCGGACGGGAGCTTCGTCCCGGGCCCGAGCGAGCCGTCGAGGATGCGCGACTTCAGCCCGGTGACGACGGTCTGGGCGAGTGAGGTGCTCACGCGGTGAAGGTAGCGGTCTCCTTCGTCAGCGAGCGCATCCGCTCGCTGAGCGTGAAACCGAGGCCAGGGCGGTCCGGGACCCACATCTGGCCGTCGTGGATCTCGATCCGCTCCTCGAAGAGCGGGTCGAGCCACTCGAAGTGCTCCACCCACGGCTCGGTCGGGTAGGCGGCGGCCAGGTGCAGGTGGATCTCCATCGCGTAGTGGGGGGCGAGGGCGAGGCCGGCGTGCGAGGCGAGGGTCGCGAACCGGAGGAACGGTGTGATGCCGCCGATCCGGGGCGCGTCCGGCTGGACGATGCCGCGGTAGCCGGCGTCGATCAGCGCCATGTGCTCGGGCACGGACGTCAGCATCTCGCCCGTGGCGATCGGGGTGTCGAAGGTGCGTGAGAGGTCGGCATGACCGACCGCGTCCCACGCGTCCAGCGGCTCCTCGATCCAGATCAGGTCGAACTCCTCCAGCGCACGGCACATCCGACGGGCGCGGGCCCGGTCCCACTGCTGGTTGGCATCGACCATCAAGGGCGCGTCGCCGAGGTGGTCCCGCAGGGCGGCGACGCGGCGGAGGTCCTCGGCCCAGTCAGGCTGACCGACCTTGATCTTGATACCGCCGATGCCCGCCTCGAGGGACGCGGTCGCCTTCTCCTTGATCTCGTCGACCGACGCCTGGAGGAAGCCGCCGGAGGTGTTGTAGACCCGGCACGAGTCGCGATGGGCGCCGAGCAGCTTCGCCAGCGGCAGATCGGCGCGCCGGGCCTTGAGGTCCCAGAGCGCGACGTCGAGGGCGGCCACCGCTTGGGTCGCCACGCCGCTGCGGCCGACGGATGCGCCGGCCCACATCAGCGACTCGTAGATCTTCGCGATGTCGGAGGGGTCCTGGCCGATGGCGACCTGGGCCACCTCCGAGAGGTGGGTGAACTGGGCCGGCCCGCCCGCGCGCTTCGAGTAGCTGAAGCCCATCCCCTCGCGCCCCTGCTCGGTCCGGACCTCGCAGAAGAGCAGAACGGTCTCGGTCAACGGCTTCTGGCGGCCGGTGAGCACCTTGGCGTCGCTCACCGGGTTCGCCAGTGGCAGCACGACGTGGGACAGGGTCAGTGAACGGATGCGGTCGGCGCCCATGGCGGGATCTCCCTCGATGCGATAACTTGTATGACGAGTTATGAAGTTATAGCACGAGTGATGTGGAGTCCAGCGAGTGCAGACGATCCGACAGGTGCCGCGGTGGCGGGACCTCGAGCCGTTCCTCAAGACCCGTCCGATGGCGCGCAACGCGACCGAGCGCCGGCTCGGCCGCTGCCTCAGCGTCGACGACCTCGAGAGGATGGCCCGGCGCCGGGTGCCGGGCGCGGTGTGGGACTACGTCTACGGCGGCTCCGACGGCGAGATCGCGATGGCGCGCAACCGCGCCGCCTTCGACCGCGTCGAGCTGCGGCCGACGGCCTTCGGCCAGGTCGCCTCCCCCGACGTGTCCACGACGATCCTCGGCCGGCCGGCGACCGCGCCGATCGTGCTCGCGCCGACCGGCTACACCCGGCTCAGCCACCACTCGGGCGAGCGGGCGGTCGCGGCGGCCGCGGAACGGGCGGGGGTCCCCTACGCCCTGTCGACGTACGCCACGACGTCGATCACCGACGTCGCGCGGGCGGCTCCCGGCGGCCGCAACTGGTTCCAGCTCTACCTGATGAAGGATCGGGCGGTCAGCCTCGCCCATCTCGCCGAGGCCTCGGAGCAGGGCTACGAGGCCATCATGCTGACCGTCGACACCACCGTCACCGGGCTCAAGCGCAAGGACAAGCGCAACGGGTTCGCGATCCCGCCGCAGCTGACGGCCCGGACGCTCGCAGGACTGGCGGGCCATCCCGGCTGGGTCGGCAACATCCTCACCACCGAGCCGCTGCGGTTCGCGACCTTCCCCGAGGGCTCGACCTACGGCCGATGGGGCATGTCGAACGAGCTGCGCGAGCAGGCGATCCGCCCGGCCGACATCTCGTGGCTGAAGTCGCAGTGGCGCGGGCCGGTCGTCGTGAAGGGGCTGCAGTCCGTCGGCGACTCGGTCCGGGCCGTGGACGCGGGCGCCGATGCGATCGTGCTGTCCAACCACGGCGGCCGCCAGCTCGACCGGGCGCCGGTGCCACTGGAGCTGCTGCCCGCCGTGGTCGAGGCGGTCGGCGACCGGGCCGAGGTGTACGTCGACTCCGGCGTGCGGTCCGGCGGCGACATCGCCGCTGCGGTCGGCCTCGGCGCCCGTGGGGCGCTGGTCGGCCGCGCCTATCTCTACGGTCTGATGGTGGGCGGGCAGCGGGGTGTGAGCGCGACGCTCGACCTGCTCGTCGACGAGCTGCGCCGGGCGATGTGCCTGCTCGGCACGCCGACGATCGCCGACATCGGCACCGAGCACGTGCGGCTGCGGGCGTCGTGACCATCGGGTCACATCGGGACGTGCGGCCCCGGCTGAGGGGTCGAGCCGGGGCGGCATGGGTCTGCTGACCGGCTTCACCACGATCACCGGCTGGAAGCTCCCCGTGGCCGTCGACCAGCCACTGCGCCTGATGGGCGGGGCGGCGATCCCGCTGATGCTGATGTCCTACGGCGCCGCCCTGGGGCTGAGCCCGCCGCCGGGCCGTGCCGGTCAGAACCGAGAGGTGCTGACGGTCTCGGCGCTCAACCTGGTCGTCATGCCGATCGTCGCCTGGCTGGTCGCCACGGCACTCGGGCTCGAGGGGCCGGTGCTGCTCGGTGTCGTCCTCACCGCGGCGCTGCCCACCGCGCAGAACATCTTCCTGCACGCGACCCGTTACCGGGTCGGAGAGACCGTCGCCCGCGAGAGCATCCTCATCACCACGGTGTGCAGCCTCCCCCTGGCCCTTCTCGTCGCGCTCCTGCTCAGCTGACTCCTCGGAGGAACCGATGCACTCCTTGCTCCCGACCTTGCGCCGCACCCTGGGCGACGACGCCGTCCTCACGGACGCGGCGGACACCGCCGGCTACGTCACCGACTGGACCGGCGCCTTCGCCGGAGCCGCGCTGGCCGTGGTCCGACCCGCCGACACCGCGGGCGTGGCCGACACGGTGCGGCTGTGTGCGCAAGCGGGTGTCGCGGTCGTCCCCCAAGGTGGCAACACCGGGCTCGTCGGGGGTGCCGTGCCGGACGGTTCGGGTGGCGACGTCGTGCTGTCCCTCGAGCGGATGCGGCGGGTCCGCGGGCTCGACCCGGTCGGCGACACCATCACCGTGGAGGCGGGCGTCGTGCTGCGAGCGGTGCAGGAGCGCGCCGAGGCCGCCGGGCGGCTCTTCCCACTGTCGCTCGGGTCGGAGGGGTCCTGCACGGTCGGCGGCACCGTCTCGACCAACGCCGGCGGAACGGCGGTGCTGCGTTACGGGATGATGCGCGAACTGGTCCTCGGGTTGGAGGTCGTCCTGCCCGACGGGCGGGTGTGGGACGGCCTGCGGGCGCTACGCAAGGACAACACCGGCTACGACCTCAAGCAGCTCTTCATCGGCGCCGAGGGCACGCTCGGGATCGTCACCGCGGCGGTGCTCCGGCTGTTCCCCGCGACGCCGCGGCGGGCGACCGCGCTCGTCGCGCTGGCCTCGGCCGACGCAGCGACGGAGCTGCTGCCGCTGCTCCGACAGGAGTGCGGCGGGACGCTGACCACCTGGGAGCTGCTCGGCCGGCAGGCCATGGAGCTGGTGCTCACGCACGTGCCCGGCGCGAGGGACCCGTTCGACTCGACACACGAGTGGTACGGACTCGTGGAGCTGGCCGCCGGGTCGGACGACGTCGGCGAGCGACTGGAGGCCGCGCTGCATGCCGCCGCAGCTCAGGGGCTCCTGCTCGACGCCGTGATCGCCGGCAACCCCGCGCAGCGCACGTCGCTGTGGACGCTGCGGGAAGGCCTCGCGGAGGCGCAGAAGCTCGACGGTCTGTCCGTGAAGCACGACATCACGGTGCCGATCTCGTCGTTGGCCGGCTTCGTCGCCGAGGTGGGTCCCCGCCTGCGCGCACTCCTTCCCGGGCTCCGCCTGGTCACCTACGGCCACGTCGGCGACGGCAACCTGCACTACAACCTGAGCGCGCCTGTCGGTGACGAGGCGGCGCTGCGAGCGGCCGCCGGCGAGCTGACCGGCCTGATCTACGACGCGGTCGCCGAGCGCGGCGGCAGCATCAGCGCGGAGCACGGGCTCGGCGTGCTCAAGCGCGGTGCCGCGGCGACGTACAAGTCCGAGGTGGAGCTGGACCTGATGCGCGCGGTCAAGCGGGCGCTCGACCCCGGGGCGCTGATGAATCCGGGCAAGGTGCTGCCCTGAGTCCGCGCGGGCCGCGGTCCTCAGCTGGTCTAGTGGCGTCGGTGGAGGCGGATGCGGCCGGGGCGTAGGCGTTCGACCTGGTAGTCGGGGTGGTCGGCGTAGGTGTGGTGGGGTCGGCAGACCAGCACCCCGTCCTTCAGGTCGGTCCGCCCGCCGTGCTGCCACTGGTGGAGGTGGTGGGCGTCCGCCCAGGCGGCGGGTCGTGCGCAGCCCTCGACCGCGCACACGCCGCCCTGCTGCACGTTCATGGCCAGACGCTGCTTGCCGGTGTAGAGCCTGGCCTTGCGGCCCAGGTCGAGGACCTCGCTGCTGGAGCCGAGGACGGCGGGGATGATCCCGTAGCGGGCGGCGAGGCGGCGGGCGGTGCCGGGGCTGATCGCGTCCCCGGTGTCGAGGGGGGCGGCCTTGAGGCCGCCGAGGAGGGTCGCCAGGTCCAGGGTGACGACCACGACCGGGTCACACCCACCTGTCCGGGGGAGCTTGGCCTTCGGGATGCGGTCGACCAGCTCGGCCAGCGCCCGCCCGCGCAGCTCCTCGGCCGTGAGTCTGAGGCCGGTGTCGGGGTCGATCGGGTCGATGGGGTCGGGGCGGCCGGGGTTGAGCAGCGCCTCCAACATCCGCTGCAACCGCACCCCCTGCACCAGCGGGATCCGAAAGACCCCGTCGGTGGTCTGCGTGGTCTCGTCGTGCCGCAGCCGGGGGAACGCCCGCCGGGCCGCGGTTGCTTCGGCGCGGGCCAGCTGGACGGCCAGGCGCCGGTCGGCGCCGTGGGGGTCGAGGACCTCGTCGAGATGGTCAGCGATCCCGACGCAGCACACCGGTGTCGTGAGCATGGGCCTCCCCGACCAGGTGCTGCTCGGCGCGCACCGCCACGTCGGCGTCCACCTCGGGCGGGAGGGCGTCGAGCGCGTCCACGACCACCGCGGCGGAGGCGGCCGGGAACGCGCCCGCGGCCAGGCCCTCGCGGACCAGCCGCCGCTCGGCCAGCGCGTCGGCGAGCGTGACCTCCCGCTTCGCCGCCCCCGGCGCGAGACGCACCTGGTCGCGCAGCCAGGCGGGCATCGACACCACTCCGTCATGGGCGGCCAAACCGGACGACCCCGCCTGGGCGAGCAAGGCCAGGGTGAGCTCGGCGAGGCGGGCCTGGGCGGCGTACGCCTCCCGCAGACACTCACCCAACTCCACCGACGACAACGACCACACCCGGTCGGAGTCCACCGTGTCCAGCACCTCATGCAACCGGCCCAGGAACCGGTGCACCTGATGCGCACGCGACAGCGCCGGCCGGCGTGGTGGCTCCATGTCCGCTGCACTCATCAGCACTCCCGAGAGAAGATCCGATACCCAGGATGATCCCGCCCACCACCGACATTTCTGGGCGGCCGAACGGGCCCGAGCGACGCTCTGTGGATAACCGAGCCGCGGAACGCCCTCGTCAGCGGAGGGGCAGGCGGACGATCGCGATCGGCGCGATCAGTCACGCTTGTGTCCGCATCCGGAACCACGTGTTCGGCGCGCTGAGGATCGAATCCCGGCGAGCGCCGGTTCAGCTCTTCTCGAGCGTTACGTGAAGCGTCGTGCCCATCATGCTGAAGTCGAACTTGATCCGGTCCCCGTCGAGGGTGAGGGTCTTCTCGCTGTCCTCAGACCCGAGCAGAGAGGCGTCCAGCTGCCCCCTGTCCGCAGCCGACACGATCGTCTTGTCGCCCGCCTCGTAGGGGAAGGTGCCGTCCCGGTAGAGCGACTCGCTGTCCGAGTCATCATCGGGAATGACGATCGTGACGTGGTTCTCGGAGATGGTCGCCTTGAACGCCTCCTCCTTGTCCTCAGGGGTACGCCAAGTCCCCGCGAGGTCCGCAGACTTCGACAAAGCCCGCGGACCAGCCCTACCTCACCCGGCGCAGCGGAAACCGATGTGCGTCGTCGCGGAGTCCGTGGACTGCGGGGACCGGGCCGCGGGCCGGTAACGGAGGCAGTACTCCGGCGAGCAGAGGTGCGAGCCCCCCTTGAGGACGCGGACGGACGCGTCCCCGCCGCCCTCCGGCGCCGCGGGACCGCAACCGCAGGACGAGGCCAGGGGCAACGCCGTCGCCGGGCGTGGCTGGTGCCGGTCGGTCCAGACGTCCGAGGTCCACTCCCAGGTGTTCCCGGTCATCTCGTGGAGGCCGAAGCCGTTGGGCGGGAACGACCCGGTCGGCGCGGTGCCGACCCACCCCTGTGCACCCTCGTTGAGATAGGGGAACCGGCCCTGCCAGGTGTTCGCGCGGGTGCCGTCGTTCGGCTCCTCGCCCCAGACGTACGTCGCCCCGTCCAGCCCTCCCCTGGCGGCGTACTCCCACTCCGCCTCGGTCGGCAGGCGCAGCCCCGCCCACTCGGCGTAGGCGTTCGCGTCCTCGAACGAGACCTGGACGACGGGGTGGCCGTCGCGCCCCTCGATGCTGCTGTCCGGGCCGAACGGGTGCCGCCAGGACGCCCCCGGCACCCAACGCCACCACTGCCGCCAGTCACGCAGGTCGACGGGGGCGGTCGTCGGAGTGAAGACGAGGGACCCCGGCTCGAGACTCTCCAGCGTCCCGTCCGGAAAGCTGGCCGGGTCCAGCGGGCGCTCGGCCGTGGTGATGTATCCCGCGTCCGCGACGAAGGCCGCGAACTGCTCGTTGGTCACCGCGTGGCGGGCCAGCCGGAAGGAGTCGACATGGACCTCGACGACGGGCCCTTCCTCCGGGTAGAAGTCGTCGGATCCCATGCGGAACGTGCCGCCCTCGATCTCGACGAGCCCGGGCTCGACCGCCTTCATCACGACACCACCGTACCGACGACGTACGTCGCGCAGCCGAGTCCGACGACACCCAGCGTCGCGGCCGCGAGGGCCGGAAGGACTCCGTCGGTGGCCAGCAGCCCCGAGGCCAACGACCGGCGTGCGGACGCGTACCTCTGCCGGGCGGCGAGAGCTGCAGCCAGGGCGAGGACCGGACCGGTCACCCCCAGGACGACGGCCCAGCCGACGCCGATGCTGCCTCCGTACCGAGCCGCGACCGCTGCGCCGGCGGCCAGAGACAGGCAGGTGCGGTACCACGCCAGCGCCGTTCGCTCCGGCTGCAGGCCCTGATCGGCCGCCGTCCGGTCCGAGGTCCCGTCGCCGCTCACAGCGCGAACCCGACGGCGAGCACGACCATGGCCGCGCACGCACCGCCCACGACGACGATCCCGGCGGTCGGCCCCGGCAGCGGACGGGACAGCCGGAGCGCCCGCTCGGTGCGGCTCCACCCGATCCAGGCCTGCATCGTCGCGACGAAGCCGACCACCACGAACGTCAGCGCCGCCGCGGCCCTCAGCCCGGCATGGGCCGGGAGATCGAGGGCCTCGAGCGCCACGCCCGCCGCGAAGAGCGCGAGGGCCGTCCGCACCCAGGCGAGGAAGGTGCGCTCGTTCGCGAGGCTGAAGCGCGGGTCGGGCTCATCACCCTTCGCGTAGACCTGGTTGGGGAACCGCCGCATGGTCACACGCCCGCCGGTCGGGGCTGGCTGGGGTGCGGGGAGTCGCCGAGCTCGGCCTGGGCGAGCCACATCCGCCGCGTCATTTCCTCACGCACGTCCTTGTAGAGCGGGTCCTGGTAGACGTTGCGCAGCTCCTCCGGGTCCTCGACCAGGTCGTAGAGCTCCCACTCGCCGGGGTAGGTGAACCCTCCGGTGCCCGGCAGGCCGAGCCCGTCGTTGTAGAAGTAGATGATCTTGTAGCGGTCCGTCCGGTAGCCGTAGTGCGCGGGCGCCTTGTGGAACACGTCGTCGTGCTCCCAGTACCGGTAGTACATGCCCTCGGCCGGCGGAACCGGCTCGGCCCCGGTGGCGATGTCGCCCCAGAAGCTCCGGCCCTGCATGCGCGGGTGGTGGTCGACGCCGGCCGCGTCGAGGATCGTCTGCGCCAGGTCCACGTTGGTCACGATGCCGGTGTGCTCGTCACCCGCCGGGATGCACCGCGGATAGCTGAGCACCAACGGCATGCGCAGCGACTCCTCGTACATGAACCGCTTGTCGAACCAGCCGTGGTCGCCGAGGAAGAACCCCTGGTCGGAGGCGTACATCAGGAGGGTGTCGTCGATCTCGCCCCGCGCGCGCAGGAAGTTGATCACCCGGCCGACGTTGTCGTCCACCGACGCCACGCAGCGCAGGTAGTCCTCCATGAACCGCTGGTACTTCCAGAGCGCCTCCTGATCGTAGGTCAGCCCGGCGGGCGGGTCGACCTTGAGGTCCTCGGCGTTGAGGTGCTCGGCGATGCGCATCGCCGCCCGGCGCGCGGACGACGTCCGGGTCGCGTAGTCGTCGTCGAACGTCGCCGGTACGGGGACCGGGTCGGAGTAGAGCTCGGCGTGAGCCGCGTCCGGGATCCACGGGCGGTGCGGCGCCTTGTGGTAGATCAGCACGCACCACGGAGCCGAGTCGTCGAGGCTCTCGACCCACTCCAGCGCCAGGTCCGTGATGACGTCGGTGGCGTAACCCGGGACCGTGCGCAGCCCGTCCTCGGAGAGGAACCGCGGGTCGACGTACTCCCCCTGCTCGATGAGGACGTCCCAGTAGTCGAAGCCGTGCGGGTCGTGCCCGGGCCCGTCCCCCATGTGCCACTTGCCGATCATCGCGGTCCGATAGCCGGCCGCCTTGAGCTGGGAGACGAAGGTCGGCTGGCTCGCGTCGATCGGCGTCACCAGCGTCGAGACGCCGTTGACGTGGCTGTAGGTGCCGGTGAGGATGCTTGCCCGGCTGGGCGAGCACAGCGCGTTCGTCGCGAAGCAGTTGTCGAACCTCACGCCGGTCCGTGCGATCTCATCGATCCACGGCGTCGTGTTCACGACGGAGCCGTAGGCGCCGATCGCGTGCGAGGCGTGGTCGTCGGTGAGGATCATGACGACATTGGGTCGTCTCAAGCCACGTCCTCCCCCGAGACGTACGTCGTCTCGTCGAGGCCCGACTGGGTCGGGTCGTGGTCGACCTCGCCGACGTCGTACATCGTCGTCATCCAGTGGTAGAAGTTGTCGCCGCGCTCGCGCAGGAGTCGGTAGAGACGCTGCATCATCCGCTTCTTGACCGGCTCCATCTCCGGGTGGTTGTAGACGTTGAGCAGCTCGTCGGGGTCGGTGACGAAGTCGTACAGCTCGTTGGTGGAGTCCGGATTGACGACGAGCTTGTAACGGTCCTCCCGCAGCATGCGCTGGGGATACGGGAAGTGGTGGCCGTGGAACTCGCAGACGATGTCCTCCTGCCACTCGGGCTCCGCACCGGTGGCGAGCGGCAGCAGGCTGCGCGAGTCCACCGCCGGCGCCGGGTCGATGCCCGCCAGGTCCAGGATCGTCGCGGTGCAGTCGAGCAGCGACACGAACTCGTTCCGCACCTGCCCGGCCGGTCCACCAGGCACCCGCACCAGCCCGGGCGTGCGGTAGATGTCCTCGTACATCGCCGGTCCCTTGTCGTGGAGGCGGTGGGACCCGGTGAACTCGCCGTGGTCGCAGGTGAAGAAGACAGCCGTGTCGTCCACCAGGCCGAGCCTCTGCAGCGCCTCCATGACGCGGCCGATCTGCTCGTCGATCATGGCGACGTAGCCGCGGTAGACCGCGATGAGCTTGCGGGTGGTCTCGATGGGCATCGTGTCGAAGGTCCAGTGCGCGCTGTAGTTGCGCTGGACCGGCGGCTTGCCCTCGAACGTCTCCGCCACCGACCGCGGCAGCTCCACCTCCGACGGGTCGAACATGTCGAAGTACTCGTTCGGGATCACGTAGGGCAGGTGCGGCCCGAAGAAGTTGAGCTGCAGGAAGAACGGCCTGCTGCCCTCCCGCAGCTCCTTCGCGTACCGCTCCAGCAGCTCGATGGTGCGGGTGGCGAGGTAGGCCTCGAACGTCGCCTCCACCGGCTGGTGGAGGCGAGCGGCGAGGAGGTTCCCGGGACCCCCGTTGGGCAGCGTGCCGCGGATCCGGTCGCTGATCTCGTACGGCGGCAGGTCACGCTCGGCGAGGTAGGCCTGGTAGTCCTCGTGGTCGACCGGGTTGTGCCACCCGGGCAGGTCCGGACCGTCGAACCCGAAGTACTTGGCGTTCTTGTCGGTGCCGGCGTGCCACTTCCCGACCAGGCCGGTGTTGTAGCCGTGCTCGCGCAGGGCCTCGACGAAGGTGAACGTCCCGTCCGCCAGGTCCTCCAGGTAGCCGACGTTGCGCTCGTGGTTGGCGAGCACGCGGTGCCGGAACGGCGCCTGTCCGGTGAGGAGGCTCGCCCGCGCCGGCGTACAGATCGCCGTCGGGGTGTACCACCGGTCGAAGCGGGTGCCGCTCGCCGCCAGCGCGTCCAGCACCGGCGTGGAGGCCAGGTCGCTGCCGTACGAACCGAGCGTGTCCGCCCGGTGCTGGTCGGTCATGAGGAACAGGATGTTGGTGCGTGGGGCTGCGTCACTCACCCGCGCTCTCCCCCGCGGTCGCGTCGGCAGCGGCGAGGAACTGGTCGCCGGTGTAGTACTCGGTGGGGTCGACCGGCGCATCGAGCTTGCCGGCCTGCACGAAGTAGTCGTTCATCCCGGACAGCCACTTGTTGACGGTGCCGTCCTTGGTCATCTGGTCGATCTGCTCGAGGCTCAGGACCTCCACGTTCGCGGCATCGGCCTTGACCATCTCGGGGTCGAGCTTGTTGAACTCGGCGGTCAGCTTGATCGCCTCGTCGGTGTGGGCGGCGCGGTAGGCGATGGCGTCGCGGAGCGCGGCGAGCACCCGCTGGAGCTCGTCCTTCTTCTTCGCGACGACGTCGTTGCCGGCCACGAACGCCGTCGGGAAGGCCACGGTGTCCTCGAAGTCGGTGTTCTTGGCGAGCTCGACCAGGTCGGGCACCTGCTGCTTCACCGTCGCCAGCGCGGGATACCAGAACCCGGCGCCGTCGACCTTCTTCGATGCGAGGGCGGCCACCATCGCCGCCGGGTCCATCGGCACGACCTTGATGTCGTCCTTGGTCATCCCGGCCTTCTGGAGGGCGAGCGTGAGGATCATGTCCCCGGACGTGCCCTCCGGCACGGCGACGGTCTTCCCCTTCAGCTCCTGCATGGAGTCGATCCCCGGCTGGGCGACGACGCGGTCGGCCCGTCCGAGCGTGTTCATCGCAACGAGCTTGGCCTGCCCGGACGCGGGCAGCCAGAAGGCTCCGGGGCCGATGTAGCCGAAGTCGAGGTCCCCGGTGCTCAGGGCCTGGATCTGCAGCGGGCCGTTGGTGAACGGCTTCGCGCTGACGTCCACCCCGTGCTTCTCCCACAGCCCCTGGTCCTTGGCGATGGCCAGGAGGCTGGTGCCGTTGAAGTCGGCGATGTAGCCGAAGTTGACGTGGATCGTGTCCTTGCCGCTGCTGGCGCCGTCGTCGCTGGAGCAGCCCGCGACTGCGAGGGTCAGAGCTACGGCGGCCGCGACCGCGCCGGCGAACCTGGTGAGTCTGCGCATTACGTGTCCTCTTCTGTGGTCGTGGCCGTCAGTGCGACGGCGGCCCGGCGTGGGTGCCGGCGGTCTGGTGGTAGACGGCGTGCCACACGCGATTGCGCAGCTCGCCGAACTCCGGGCTCAGGCGCACCTCCTCGGTGCGCGGATAGGGCAGGTCGACGTCGATGACGTCGTAGACGCGGCCCGGTCGGGCGGCCATCACGACGACGCGGTTGGCGAGGAACACGGCCTCGTCGACGTCGTGCGTGATGAACATGACCGTGCGCTTCTCGCGGCTCCAGGTCTCCAGCAGCTGCTCCTGCAGCGTCACCCGGGTGAGCGCGTCGAGCGCCCCGAAGGGCTCGTCCATGAGCAGGATCGAGGGGTTGACGGCGTACGCCCGGGCGATCGCGCAGCGCTGCTTCATCCCGCCCGAGAGCATCTTGGGCAGCGCGTCGGCGAACTGCTCGAGCCCGACGATCCGGATGAAGTACTCGGCGCGCTCCCGCCGCTCCTCCCGGCCGAGGCCGGCGAGCTTGAGACCGAACTCGATGTTCTTGCGCACCGTCAGCCAGGGGAAGAGCGCGTACTGCTGGAAGATGACGCCGCGCTCCGGGCCCGGGCCGTCCACGCGGATGCCGTCGACCAGCGCGACCCCATCTGTCGGGGTCTCCAGGCCGGCCAGGATGTTCATCAGCGTGGACTTGCCGCAGCCGGACGGGCCGACGACGGTCACGAACTCGTTGTCGGCGATGTCGAGGGAGACCCGGTCGAGGGCGACGAAGTCGTCGTTCTTGAGCGGGAAGACCTTGTGCACCGCCTGCACGGAGATCTTGCTGGTTGCCGTCGTGGTCATCGGCGCTCCTGCCATCTGGTGAGCCTGGTCTCGGCCATCAGCAGCATCCGATCCATGACGAGACCGAGGATGCCGATGGTGGCGATGCCGACGAAGATCGTCGGCAGGTCGTAGTAGAGCTGGGCCTGCTGCATGCGGTAGCCGAGTCCGGCCTGCGCGGCCAGCAGCTCGGCGGCGACGAGGGTCGCCCACGCCGAGCCGAGGCCCGTGCGCATGCCGACGAGGATGAACGGTGTGGAGGCGGGCACCACGACCCGGAGGAAGATCGTGCCGTCCTTGGCGCCGAGCACCCGGGCGGCGTTGATCAGCGTCCGGTCGACGGTGACCACGCCCTGGTAGGTCGAGATCACACAGGCGAGGAACGCGGCGAGGAAGATCACGAAGATCTTCGGCACCTCCCCGATGCCGAGCATGACCAGGACGAGCGGGAGGAGGGCGAGGGGCGGGATCGTCCGGAAGAACTGGATCCACGGCTCGAGGAGGCCGCGCGCCACGGCGTACCAACCCATGAGGAACCCGACCGGGATCGCTACCGCCGAACCCAGCAGGAAGCCGATCAGCACCCGGGTGAGGCTCGCCAGGATGTCGTCCTGCAGGATGCCGTCGGACCACAGCTCACCGGCCTTCCGCACGACCGCCGGCGGTGTGGGGAACTCGAAGCCCGCGGCCGCCAGCGCCCACCAGATGCCGACCCCACCGGCGATCGCGACGAGGTTCAGGACCCGGGTCCGGTTGCGGGAGCGTCGGTCGGAGCGGCCACCCCGACGGGCGTTCGCGCCCCGGGGGGACGTGGTGGTCGCCGGAGCCACCGTGGATCCCGCGGAGGCGCCGGGCACGTCGCCCGGGGTCGCGGCGCCGGCCGCTTCGGGACCGGTGTCGACCTCGTTGGTGAGAGGTGCTGTCACGTCGTTCTCCTTCACTTCAGAAGTCCTGCTCGCCGGCGCCCGTGGGCGTCGGGTACTCGGCGAGGAGCGGTGACTGGTGGAAGAGCGCGGCGATGGCGCCGATCGCTCCGTCGCCGTCCCTCAGCACGCCTGCTCGCACCGCGAGGGGCGCCGACGCCGGGAGGGGGTAGAGCTCGTAGCGGAGGGTCGCGGCCGCCTGCTCGACGATCACCGGGGCGACGTGCACCAGCTCGCCCCCGATGACGACCTCGTCGGGATCCAGCGCCATCGCCGCGGCGCCCAGCACCCGCCCGAGCGTCGTCCCGACGTCACGGAGGACGACGTCCACCGCGGGGTCGCGTCGCTCGACCGCCATGGCGAGGTCCTCGAGCGTCTCCAGGGAGGATCCGGCGTCCCGGCATGCCTGCAGGACGGCCGGCACGGAGGCGATCGTCTCGAGGCACCCACGCTTGCCGCACTGGCAGGTCCGGCCGGAGGGGTCGACGGTCACGTGCCCCAGCTCGCCGGCGAACCCGCCCGAGCCGGTCACGAGCCGGCCGGCGACGACCAGGCCACCGCCCACCCCGTCGGCGAGGCGGACGTAGATCAGGTTGTCCGGGTTGCCCGGGCCCGAGATCGCCTCGGCGAGCGCGGCGAGCCTCATGTTGTTGTCGACGACGACGGGCGCACCGAACCGCTCGGCGAACGCCTCGTCGACACCCGCGGCGGCCGGGTGACGCGTCCACGGGACCTGCGCGGCGCCGGCGCGGACACCGGAGTAGGGGCCGGGTACGCCGATCCCGATCCCCTGCAGCGCACCGAAGTGGGCCCCGGACGTCCCGCACACGCGGTCGATGAGGGCGAACGCGAGGTCGAGCCGCTCCGTCCACGGGGTGGTCGCGGTGTAGCGCTCGACGCCCGCGGCGATGATCTCGTGGGAGGCGTCGGCCACGGCGACGTGCACGCGCCGGTGGCCGAAGTCGACCCCGAGGAACTGGCCCGACGCCGGGTCGAGCGTCAGTCGCTCGGCCGGGCGGCCCGAGCCCACCCGCGTGGCGGCGTCGGTGTCGGCCACGACGATCGCACGTCGCTCCAGGAGGCTCGTCGTGATCTCCGACAGCGTGGTGCGGGACAGCCCGACCCTGCGGGCGAGCTCCCCTCGGCTCATCGCTCCACCGGCGCGGAGCGCCGCAAGGACGCGCTGCTCGTGCAGGGTGCGAGCCCCGAGCGGGGTGTGGGTCGTCGTGGACACCCGAGGAGCGTAAGAAGGGCAGATTATTCCGGCAACGCTCCGACAGAAAAGATTGTGTTTTCCGTCTCAGAGGCGACAGAAACGGCTCTCCACCACGGAAGCACGAAGGGGGACACCGGACGGTGTCCCCCTTCGTGCGACCCTTCGCGCGCTCAGCTGCCCCCGCTCATCCGCCGGCGCCGGCCGACGCGGGCCGCTGGACGTAGAGCATCGCTCCGCTCGGCCCGGCCCGTTCGAGCCGGACGATCCCCGGGACCGCCGTGTCGTCGACCCGCTCGGGCGACGCCCAGTAGCCGTGCGCGGGGTTGCGGAAGAACGTCGCCCAGAGATCGCCGTTGTCGTCGACGAACATGTTGTTGTGGCCGGCTCCGACGCCGAGGGTCCATCGCGCGGAGTACGGGCCCTCGAGCCGGTCGGCGACCGCGACGACCGCGTCGTACTGGTCCTTGGGCCCGGTGCCGGCGAGGTAGGACCACGTCGGCTGCGCCTGGGTGCCGGTCTTGTTCGCCCACGCCGACTGCATCAGGTAGTACTTGCTGCCGACCTTCGTCACGGAGGCGCCCTCGAGGTAGGGCTCGGGCGAGTACTTCCGCTGCGTGAACGCCGGCAGGTCGACGGGCGTCTCGAGGTCCTCCATGTCGTCCCGGAACTTCGCGAACAGGTTGTTGTGCAGCACCAGCCACGCGTCGTCGCCCTCGGTGTAGAGGCCGCCGTCGATGTGGAAGTAGGCGCCGGGCGCGACGACTGCCGGCCCGCCGGCGATCGGCTCGCCGAACGGCTTGTCCTCGTTGCCCTTGATGAGCCGGTAGGGGCCCTCGACCCCGCCGTCGCTGACCAGCATGAAGGAGCCGACCTTCCGGGAGTGGTCCCCCATGCAGGCCACGATGTACCACTTGCCGCCGAAGTAGTGGACCTCCGGCGCCCAGACCTCACCGCGCTTGCCGAACTGGCTGTCGTACCAGTACTCCTGCCAGGGAGCCACCACCGTGCGTGTCGCCGTGTTCTCGCCGACGAACTCCGGCGACCACACCTTGCCGCGCGGCTGGCCGGGCCGGATGCCCGTCGTGTCGGTCAGCGTCCAGGGGCCGTTCAGCGACGGCGCGGTCCACACGTAGATGCCGTCGTTCCACGGAGCCGCCGCGTCGAGCCCCGGGACGCGGGTCGTGCCCGTGGCGACGTAGAGGGACTTCCCCGCGACCTCGAAGCGGTTGACGTAGGTGTCGCGCATCCACACCCGTCCGAGCGCCTCGTCCTGAGGACGCAGCTGCAGGTCGAGGACCTGCGAGTTCTCGGGCGTCATCGCCAGCTCGTCACGACCGTCGGCCGTTCCGTACGGCGTCGCGGCCGGCCAGCTGCGGGGGAACCGAGCCGACTCCCCGCCCATGTCGTAGGTCCGCAGGTAGTCGAACCGGGCGGTGGCCCCGGTGGCGTTCATCGAGACGAGGCCGATCCGCAGGTCGCCACGCATCGACAGGGACCACGTGCCGCCCCACTGCCAGCGCTCGCCGTCGGTGCTGGACGCCATCCGGACGTCGTACTCGTCGTGCTCCTCGTCGAGCTGGGCGTAGAGCCGCAGCCACGTGGTCGCGGCCGGGGCGGCGCCGAACATCGGGCCGTCCGCGACAGCTGTCGGCGGCGTCGTGGTCGGCCGCTCGGCCTCCTTGCCGAACTCCGTCTGGTGCAGGAACTGACCGGCCTTCCGGTTCAGCGGCAGGACGGAGTGGGCGAGCTTGAGGTACCGGTCGTCGTTCTCGTAGAGGACCAGGCCCGCCTGCTGCGAGGCCCTGCTGCCGTCGAAGGTCAGCTTGGTCTCGACGAGGAAGTCGTTGCGGGGGGCTTCCCGCAGCAGCACGGAGGCGGTGTTGTTGCTGCCGAACAGCTCGGCGGCCTGGGTCGGCCACGTCAGCCCACCGCCCTCGAGGCGGGGGCCGCTCGCCGGCCGGCGTACCCACGACCACCCTGTGCCTGCGGTGTCCCCGGCGTCGCCGGTGCCCGGCATGCCCGTCCCGTCGAACTCGTCGGAGTAGTCGTCGAGCAGCGCGCCCGGCTGCGGGTCGGCGACCCGCTGCGTCACGGGCCGGGACGCCGGCACCTCGCTGACGTTGTCGGCGTCGCCGCCACCGCGGGCGACCACGCCGACCGTGCCGTCGGGGGCGGCGTTCCTCGGTGCGGTCACCGTCGTCGTGGCGAGCGGGTCGATCAGGTTGTCGCTCGACACGGTGGCCGCCACCTGGTCGCCCCGCCAGTCGAGGGCGAGGACCTTCCAGGTCCGGGCGTCGAAGTCAGCCGGCAGTGGTGACGAGGAGTCGGCCGTCGTCGAGCCGTGCCTCACCTCGACGCGCAGCTCGTGCGACGTGGTGTCCAGCCACGCGACGGCCCCGTTGATCCCGCGGACGCCGGCCCGGAGTCCGACAGCGCCACCACCGCTCGTGACCCGCACGTCCGCCTGGGCACGAAGGTCGCCGGTGACCCGGTCGTGGCTGGTGAGCGTCGCCCCGTCGCTCAGGTGCGCGAACGCCTTGGCGTCGGTCTCGTTCCCCAGCGCCACCCGGCCGTGGGTCGTCCAGGACCCGAGACCGGCGGCGAAGTCGTCGTCCACCGGGCCGGTGGTCACCGGAGCCGTTCCACCCGAGACGGTCGCGCCGGCGCCGGCGTTGACCACTGGCCAACCGTCGATCCAGTCGAGCCGGTCGATCATCATCGGGCGCTTGGACAGCTGCAGCCGACCTGCCCGCGTCTGGACGGGCGGGAAGTCGGGGTCGGCGTCGTCGATCCCGTGGTAGACGAGCCAGTCCTGGCCGGAGAGGTCCGTCTGGACCGCGTTGTGCCCCAGGCCGGTGAACCCGTTCCCGTTCGGCGCGAGGACGAAGCCGCCCTTGCTCGACAGGCTCATCAGGTCGACGCCCGCGTCGTCGACGAACGGTCCGAAGGGGCTGTGGCTGCGGCCGACCTTGACCGTGTAACCGCTGAACGCGCCGTCGCAGCAGCCGGCGTCGGAGTACATGAGGTAGTAGAGGCCGTTCCGCTTGACCACGAACCCGCCCTCCATGCGCCGTCCCTGGGCGACCTGGGTCACGGGGCCGGTCAGGGCGGTGGCGTCGGCGGTCATCCGCGAGACGCAGATGACGTCGTAGCTCCCCCAGTACAGGTAGTGCGCACCGTCGGAGTCGGTGAACATCGCCTGGTCGATGTTGCCGGTCGGGCAGCCCGCCACCGCCTGGCGCGGGACGATCAGGCCGTGGTCGGTCCAGGGCCCGGTCGGCGTGGGGGCGGTGGCCAGCACCACGCCGCCGGTCGAGAGTGAGTAGGTGAGGTGGTACTCGCCGTCGACGTACCGGATGTCCGGCGCCCACGCGCGGGACGAGGGAGTCCACGACGCCGGGATCGCGTCGGCGGACACGGCGTCACCCACGTAGGACCAGTGCACCATGTCCGCGGAGCGCAGTATCGGCAGGAGGTGCTCGCCCGTCTCGCCGGAGCTGTTGAGGATCGGGTTGGTGGTGCCGTAGGCGTACCACGCACCGTCCTTGCCGCGGATCATCGACGGGTCCGGGAACGTGTCGACCACGCCCGCCGTCACCGGATTGCTGTACGTCGCCGTCGTGGCGGTCCGTGGGGTCGCCTCGTCGGCATCCCCTTCGGTCATGGGCACGAGGCCCGCCGCCAGGATCGCAGCTGCGGAGACCGCTGCCGCCCACCGTGCTCGTCGCATGGTCACGCCTTTCCTTCCGTCCGAGAACCTGCGCCGGGCAGCGGGGAGGATCGCCGCGATGGCCGGGTCGCACTTCCGAGTTCATGGAAGAGAGGGCGGATTTTTCCGTCAAGGAGGCGGCCGAAAGGCGTTGCCTCGAGCGTCGGCTCGCGACGCAGAACCGGCCGGCTCGGCGGCATGCACGACTGCCTATTGGCGTCGGTGGAGGCGGATGTGGCCGGGGCGTAGGCGTTCGACCCGGTAGTCGGGGTGGTCGGCGTAGGTGTGGTGGGGCCGGCAGACCAGCACGCCGTCCTTGAGGTCGGTCCGCCCGCCGTGCCGCCACTGGTGGAGGTGGTGGGCGTCCGCCGAGGCGGCGGGGCGTCCGCAGCCCTCGACCGCACACACCCCACCCTGCTGCACGGTCATCGCCAGACGCTGCTTGACGGTGAAGAACCTGGCTCTACGGCCCAGGTCGAGGACCTCGCTGCTCGAACCCAGGACCGCGGGGATGATCCCGCAGCGGGCGGCGAGGCGGCGGGCCGTGCCGGGACTGACCGCGTCCCCGGTATCCAAGTGGGCGGCCTGGAGCCCGCCGAGCAGGGTCGCCAAGTCCATGGTCACCACCACGACCGGGTCACACCCACCCGTCCGGGGCAGCGTGCCCTTCGGGATCCGGTCGACCAGCTCGGCCAGCGCCCGCCCCCGCAGCTCCTCACCACTGAGCCTGAGACCGGTGCCGGGGTCGATCGGGTCGATCGGGTCGGGTCGGCCGGGGTTGAGCAGTGCCTCCAACATCCGCTGCAACCGCACCCCCTGCACCAGCGGGACCCGAAACATCCCGTCGGTGGTCTGCGTGGTCTCGTCGTGCCGCAGCCGGCAGAACGCCCGCCGCGCCGCCCGGGCTTCAGCCCTGGCCAGCTGGACCGCCAACCGGCGGTCGGCGCCGTCGGGGTCGAGCACCTCGTCGAGATGGTCAGCGACCCGACGCAGCACACCAGTGTCGTGAGCATGCGCCTCCCCGACCAGGTGCTGCTCCGCGCGCACCACCACCTCCGCGTCCACCTCGGGCGGGAGGGCATCCAATGCGGAGACGACCACCGCTGCCGACGCGGGCGGGAACGCGCCCGCGGCCAGGCCCTCGCGGACCAGCCGCCGCTCGGCCAGGCCGCCGGCGAGCGTGACCTCCCGCTTCGCCACCCCCGGAGCGAGACGCACCTGCTCCCGCAACCACGCGGGTAGGGACACGGCTCCGTCGTGGGCGGCCAGACCCGACGACCCGGCCTGCGCGAGCAGGGCCAGGGTCAGCTCGGACAGCCGGGCCTGGGCGGCGTACGCCTCCCGCAGACACTCACCCAACTCCACCGCCGACAACGACCACACCCGGTCGGAGTCCACCGTGTCCAGCACCTCATGCAACCGGCCCAGGAACCGATGCACCTGATGCGCACGCGCAAGTCCCGGCCGGCGTGGTGGCTCCATGTCCGCTGCACTCATCAGCACTCCCGAGAGAAGATCCGATACCGCCGATGATCCCGCCCACCACCGACAGTCCCGGACCCCCGGAGCACACAGCTCGTAGGTCTGTGGACAACGCAGATCGAAGGCGCGCCTGTGGACGACAAGCGGCCCCTAGTGGGGCTGGTGAGCAGGGTGAACCCGAGCAGGGGTCGTGCGGCATGCCGCTAGCCGGCCATGACGACAGCCGACCTGGTGGCTGCCTTCTACGCCGACCTGTGGAACAGGTGGGACAACGCGGCCGTCGACACCCTGCTGACCGACGACTTCCCCTTCCGCGGGTCGCTCGAGAACGAGACCCGCGGCCGGGCCGAGTGGCGGGACTCCGCGAGATGGCCCCGACGTCACCGCCCGAGGATCGCGCGGGCGCGGCGTGCCATCGCGGCGTCGACCATCGATCCGTCGGCGAGGACGCCGACGCCGCTCTCCCCCAGCACGGCGAGCACCTCCTCGGCCCAGGCCAGCTCGTCGTCGCGGGGCGCGAACGTCGACCGGATCACCGGCAGCTGGCGCGGGTGGATCGCGGTGCGACCACGCATCCCCAGGCGGCGCCCGCTCGCACACGACTCGGCGAGCCCGTCGAGGTCGGCGATCGCGGGGTACGCGGCCATCATGGGCGGCGGCAGCTGCGCCGCCTTGGCGGCGACCACGGTCCGGGAGCGGATCCAGCCGAGGGCGTCCTCTCCCTCGAGACCGAGCTCGGCGGCCAGGTCGGCCTCACCGAGGCCGATCGAACGGACGCCCTCGGCGGTGGCGATGGCGAGCAGCCGCTCGACACCGCGCGCGGTCTCGACCAGCACGTGCACCGGGCGCCCACCGAACGCGACGAGGTCCTCGGGGTCCTCGACCTTCGGGATCCGCAGCTCGACACCAGGCGGGAGCGCCGCCAGGTCGGCGGCCAGCTCCGGAGTGCGGGGGGCATTGACCCGCACCTGTACGGGGACTCCTCGGCCGGCGTCGCGCAGCCACGCGGCGACGTGCTCGCGAGCCTGGGCCTTGTCGTCGGCAGCGACGGAGTCCTCGAGGTCGAGGATCACCGTCGCACCGGTCGCGGCCGCCTTGTCGAAGCGGTCCGGGCGGGAGCCCGGGACATACAGCGCGACGATCACACCGCCCCCTCCTCCCGGAGCCGAGCGATCTCCTCGGCGGTGATGCCGAGCTCGGCCAGCACATCGTCGGTGTCCGCGCCGGGGCGACGTCCCGTCCAGCGGATCTCCCCAGGCGTCTCCGACAGGCGGAACAGGACGTTCTGCATCACCATCGGGCCGAGCTCGTCGTCCGGGACGGTCACCGCGGTGCCGCGGGCCTGGTACTGCGGGTCGGAGAGGACCCCGCGCACGTCGTACACCGCACTGACCGCGGCCTCCGCGGCCTCGAACGCCGTGACCACCTCGTCCTGGCTCCGCTCCGCGATCCAGCCGCCGACGGCGGCGTCCAGCTCGTCGGCGTGCTCGGCGCGCTCGCGTCCCGTACCGAACCAGGGCTGCTCGACCAGGTCGCCGCGACCGACCAGGCGCAGGACGCGCTCGGCGATGCTTTGCGAGCTGGTCGAGACCGCCACCCACCCGTCGTCCTTCGTGCGGTAGACGTTGCGCGGCGCGTTGTTGACCGAGCGGTTCCCGGTGCGCGGCTGGACGTAGCCGAGCTGGTCGTACCAGGTCAGCGGCGCGCCGAGCATCATCAGGATCGGCTCGATGATGGCCAGGTCGACGACCTGGCCGCGGCCGGTGGCGTCGCGGTGCCGGAGCGCGGCCATGACGGCGTACGCCGTCGCGAGGCCCGCGATCCCGTCGGCCAGTCCGAAGGGCGGCAGCGTCGGCGGCCCGTCGGGCTCACCCGTCACCGCGGCGAAGCCGCTCATCGCTTCGGCCAGCGACCCGAAGCCGGGTCGGCCGGCGTAGGGGCCGTCCTGGCCGAAGGCGGTCACCCGGGCGATGACGAGCCGCGGGTTCTCCTCGAGCAGCACCTCCGGGCCGAGGCCCCAGCGTTCGAGCGTGCCCGGCCGGAAGTTCTCCACGAGCACGTCGGTGTCGGCGAGGAGACGGCGCATGGTGGCCGCGCCGTCGGGGTGCTTGAGGTCGATCGTGACGGTCCGCTTGTTGCGGCCGAGCGTCTTCCACCAGAGCCCGACGCCGTCCTTGGCCTGCCCGTGGGTCCGGGCCGCGTCGGGTCGGCGGGGGTGCTCGACCTTCACCACGTCGGCTCCGAAGTCGCCGAGGTAGGTGGCGGCGAGCGGACCGGCGAACAGCGTGGCCGCGTCGACGACCCGCAGTCCGGCCAGCGGGCCGGTCGTCGGCCCGCTCATCGGCCCGCTCATCGGCCCGGTCATCGGCCCGCCCCTGCCACGAAGGCCATCCCCTCGAGGAGGGCTCGGGTCCACAGGTCGAGGTCGTGGTCGCCGCCGAGGATGCGCAGCTGCGACTCGATGCCGTCGACCCGGCGGGCCCGGTCGTGCAGCCGCGCCGCCTCGAGCGCGAGGTCCTCGCGGTCACCGGCGGCGACGAAGAGCCGGACCGGCCGGGCCGCGTCGAAGGCGGCCAGCTGGCGCGCGTAGCCGAGCGCCTCGTAGACCTCGGGCACGAACGCCTCCACACCCCGGCCGAACGCGCCGAACTCACGCGTCGAGCTTTCCTTCCACGGGAGCGGGTCGAAGACGGCGGGGCTGAGCGCGACGCAGCCGGAGAAGAGGTCCGGCCGGCCCAGCACGTAGCGCACCGCGCCGGCGCCGCCCATGGAATAGCCGCCGACGAACCGGTGGTCGCGGTCGGCGAGGGCCGCGTACGTCGCGTCCACGTGCTCGACCAGATCGCGGGTGAGCGCCGTCTCGACCGGCCGGCCCACGGGGGTGCCGCTGAACGCCGAGTCGACGTAGAAGCTCGCGCGATCGGACCAGGGTGCGTCGGGGACGACCACCAGCAGCGGCGGCACGGCACCGGCCTCGACCAGCGTGTCGATCGCCTCGAGCAGTGGTGTCGGCTCGTGGAGGTCGGCGCCGCGGCCGTGCAGCAGGTAGAGGGTCGCGCGCGGGCCGTCGGGGCCGGAGGTCCGGTGCAGCCGGTAGGTGATCGTCTCGCCGAGCGCTCCGGACGGGGCCACGGCGACCACGTCGGCCGCCGTCCCGGCCGTCCCGGTCGACGACGCGGTCGACGGCGCCGTCGTGGGCGCGCTCATGGGCGCGCTCATGGGCGTGACCTCGGGGAGGTCGACCGCGCACCGGAAGCCGATGCATTCCGAGCGGGAGGTGCCGGCCTGGGTCAGCAGGTAGCGCACCGACCACTCCGGCGGCTGCGGCCCGCCGTCGACGTACCACTCGGACCCCTCGGCGGCGAACCACGAGCCGCCCTTGAGGACGACCCAGCGGGTGCGGCCGTCGCGGTGCTCGCTCTCGGTCCACTCCCACACCAGCGGGTCGCCGCGGGTCCATCCGGCCTCGCCGGCAGCGGCCTGCCACTCGTCCTCGGTGGGGAGGCGGGCGCCGCGCCAGGCGGCGTACGCGCGGGCGTCGGCGAGGTCGACGTGGCGGACCGCCTCGGACTCGGTGCCCGGGACCGGCCGGCCGTCCGACCAGTGCGTGAGCAGGCGCGAGGTGGTCGCCGGCCGGTAGCCGGTGGCCCCCACGAAGGCCGCGAAGTCGCCGTTGGTGACCGGCGAGCGGTCGACGGCGACGGGTCGGATGCGGACGGCCCGCTCCTCCTCGCGCAGCTGGTGCAGGCGCGGAGGGAGCGGCTTCCAGTCGTCGACGTAGGGCGCGGCCTCGTAGAGCCCGGTCTCGCGCTGGCGCCACCGGGTCATGAGCGTCCGCTCCCCCGGGGTCGGCCGCACGGCCTCCGCGGCGGGGATTCCGTACGCCGGCGCGACCGGCTGCCGCGCCGGCACGGGAGGCGGTCCTGCCTCGCCGGCGGGGGCCGAGATCGGCAGCACGGTGACGGCCCCGTCGCTCCCGCGCAGCACGCCCACGAGGCCACCGGCGGCGACCTCGGCGTCCACGCCCGGGAGCAGTGGGCCGCCGTAGTCCTGCTCGGTCGGGTTGACGAGCGTGAGCACCTCGCGCCCGTCGAGGCTCCACCGCGAGCCGGCGATGCCCGCGCTCGTCGCCTCTGCGGCGAGCGGGGTGAGCGGCTCCCAATCGCCGTCCGTGAAGACCGCCTCGTGCTCGCGGTAGGTCGCCCGCATCGCGCGCAGGGTGGCGCGGTCGCGCTCGGTCCAGTCCACCCGGACGCCGAAGACGACGTCCCAGAGCAGCACGCCGGCGCCGTTGACCCAGGCGCTGCGCAGCTCCTCGGAGTGGTCGCGGTTCCAGCGGCGGGTGTGGTGCATCATGTGACGCTGCTCGAACCAGCGGGCCCGCAGCACGCCGGGGGTCGGGCTGTCGGCGAACCACTGCGCCCAGGACGCCTGGTGGTCGGCGATCCGGACGAGCGGGACCCGCGACTCGCCCTCCAGCACCGGACGCGGCTCGAGGCCGCCGAGGGCGCCGAGGAGCTCGGGGTCACCCTCCTTGAGGGTGTCGAGGAAGACGCCGTCGGCGCCGAGCCGGGTGACGACCTCGACGACGCGGGCGGCGTCGCTGTGCTCGGTCCGTCGGGTGCCGACGTCCCAGGGGTTGTAGTCGAGGAAGACCCGGACGCCGCGGGCGTGCAGGTCGCGCACGAGGTCCTCGATACCCGGGACGTCGTACCAGTCGAACTGGTTGCGGGGGTCGACGCCGATGACCGGGTAGGCGTGCCAGAGCACCACCGCGTCGAGGCCGCCGAAGCCGTCGTACGCCGCCAGCAGCCGGTCGGCGTCGAAGCGCTCGGCGTTCCAGTCGCGGACGACCTCGTCCCAGATCCACACCATCGCCACGTTCCACGCCGTGGTGGCCCACCCGGTCGTGGCGTCGCGGTAGGAGGCGTCGTCGTACGCCGTCCGGGCGCGCGCCTCGGCCCGCCACCGGTGCAGCGCGGCCCGCCAGGCGTCGCGGTCCGCCGGGTCTGCGGGCGCGGCGAGGATCTTCGCCTCGTCGAGGACCGACAGGTCCGCGTCGGGCTCGAGGGGCACCTGCGCCGGCAGGTCGATCGGTCGCGGTGCGAAGGGGTCCCGGCTCGGGTCGGCGGGGATCATCGGGCGGCTCCTTCGGCGAGCTGCGCGCGGCGCCGCTCGATCTGGTCGCGGCTGGGGATGGAGGTGACGGCGCCCGAGCGCTCGACCGCGAGCGCACCGGCGATCACCGCGCTCTGGGCGGCGGCGTCGATGTCGTCGCCGGCCGCGAGCGCGGCGGCCAGGACGCCGGCGAAGGTGTCGCCGGCGCCGGTGGTGTCGACGACCTCGGCGGGGACCCCGGGCACCTGCCGCAACCCGGTCCGGTCGGCCAGCAGGGCTCCGTCACCGCCGAGGGTGACGACGACGGTGGGCACCGACGACGCGAGGGCCCGGGCGATCTCGGTAGTGCCGGCGCGGTCGCCGCCGGCTCCGGCGAGCTGGGCCGCCTCGTGCTGGTTGACGACGAGGATGTCCGCCAGACCGAGGACGGCCTCCCGGTCGTCGGCGTCGAGCGAGGTCAGCGGTGAGGCGTTGAGCAGCACCGTGGTGCCGGCCGCGCGGGCGACGGCGGCGGCCTCGCGGACGGCGCTCAGCGGCGTCTCGAGCTGGGTGACGAGCACTCGCGACGCGGCGATCGCGTCCCGCTCGGCGGGCTCGATCGAGGTGAGGGTCCGGTTGGCGGCGCCGAGCACGACGATGGCGTTCTCACCGTCGGGCTGGACCGTGATCCAGGCGGTGCCGCTGGTGGTGTCCACCCGCCGCACCAGCGCCGTGTCGACGCCCGCGTCGGCGGCGGCGGCGAGCAGGATCGCGGCGGCGTCGTCGTGGCCGACCGCGGCGAGCAGCCGGGTGGCCGCACCGGCCCGCGCCGAGGCGACGGCCTGGTTGAGCCCCTTGCCGCCCGGTCGCTGCTCGGGGCCGTCGGCGAGCACGGTCTGGCCGGCCGGCGGGATCACCGGGACGGCGGCGAAGACGTCCAGGTTGGCGCTGCCGAGCACGACGACCTCGACGGCGTCGCCGGTGCCCTCCGTCATCGGCCGATCACCGCCAGCGTCCGCCGGGTGAGCTCGTCGAAGCCGATGCCGTCGAAGCCGGGCATGCTGCTCGCGACCCGGTTGCGCATCGGCGCGACCCAGCGCTTCGGGAGCGCCCGGGCTCCGGCGAGCGCTCCGGCGATCGAGCCGACGGTCGCGCCGACCGAGTCGGTGTCCCAGCCGCCCATGACGGCGGCGCAGATGGCGGAGGAGAAGTCGCCCTCGCTGCTGGTCAGGGCGTACGCCGTGATGGCGGCGTTGTTGAGGACGTGGACCCAGTGCAGGTCCCCGTAGCGCTCGTGGAGCCGGTCGAGGGCGACCTCGAGCGCGTCGCCCGACCGGCCGACCTCGGCTCCGAAGGCCAGCGCCTCGGCGTACCTGCTCTCGGGCGGCACCACCGCGAGCCCGGCCCCGAGCACCTCCTCGACATCGCCGGCGACGAGCGCCTGGGCGCACATCGCGGCGGCGGACATGGCGCCGTAGACGCCGTTGCGGACATGGCTGAGCCGGGCGTCGGTCCAGGCGAGCCGGGCCGCGGCCACCGGGTCGCCGGGGCAGGCCCAGCCGTAGACGTCGGCCCGGATGAGCGCGCCGATCCACTCGCGGTAGGGGTTGCGCCGCGTCGCGGTGCGGGGAGCGGAGTCGCCGAGCAGCAGGTTGCGGTAGGCGACCCGCTCGGCGGTGAAGACCCGACCTCCCGGGAGGTTGGCCAGCCAGAGGTCGGCGACGTCCTCGGTGGTGAAGTCGCGGCCGTGCTGCTCGAGGAGGGCGAGCCCCAGCATCGGGAAGTTGAGGTCGTCGTCCTCCGGCATGCCGTCGATGTTCTCGGCCAGGCTGGTCGGCCGGCTGCGCCGGTTCCACGGCCACCGGAGGGCGATGTCGTCGGTGAGGCCGACCTCGGTGAACCAGCCGTCGAGCGGCCAGCGGTCCTGGCTCCGCAGGATCTCCTCGATCCCCTCCCGCGGGATCTTCTCGACCGGCTTGCCCAGCAGGCAGCCGGCGGCGCGCCCGGTCCAGGCACCGAGCACCCGGTCGGCCAGGTCCTCCGGGTCCCGGCCGCCCCGGGAGGCGGGCAGCCCCGGTGCCACCACCTCGATGGCGGCGAGGTCGTCCGGCTCGGCGGCGGCGATCTCCGCGCCGACCGGGCGGCTCTCCAGCTCGTCGAGGAGCTCCTCGGCGAGCCGGCGCAGCTCCTCGTCACCCTCCTGGGCGAGCCCGCTGACGGGCGCCTCGAGCAGGCCGCCGGCCGCCTCCCAGCGGGCTCGGACGTCCTCGGTCGGCTTGCCCTCGTGCGCGCTCGCGACGAGCTCGTGGCTGAGCAGGTCGGGCGACTGCACCCAGCTCAACCGGCTCATCGGACCGCCCCGCCGAGCAGGTCCGCCCGACGCTGCTCGCGCTGGCGGGCCCGCTCGCTGTCGAGCGCGAAGACCTCGACGGCCACCTCGGCGATGGTCTCCCCCGCAGGCACCAGTGGCGTCCGGCTCGCCTCGGCGATCGGCTCCGCCCAGGTGTCCGGCACGACCCGAGCGCCACCGAGCGCACCGCAGATCGCGCCGGCCATGCTGGCGATCGAGTCCGCGTCGCGACCGTAGTTCACCGCCCCGAGCACGGCCTCCTCGTAGGCGCCGCCGGTCGCCAGCACGAAGCCGAGGGCGACGGGCAGCTCCTCGATCGCCTTGGTGCGGCTCGGACGACGGGCGTCCATCGCCGGTTGCCGGTACTCCTCGCCGACGGTGTCGAACGGCGTGATCGCCTCGCGGAGGACCGGGATGGCCGCCCGCCAGTCGGTCACCCCGGCGGCGGCGTCGGCGACCGCGGCGACGGCCGCGCGGGTGCCGTCCCGGGCGACGCCGAGCGCGGCCTCGACGACCGACGCCGGTGTCGCCCCCGGCACGAAGGCGGCAGCGACAGCCGCCGCGAACACCCCGGCCGCCTCCTTGCCGTAGCTGGACTGGTGGGCCGAGGCGACCTCGATCCCCTCGGCGTACGCGGCTACCGGGTCGCCGGCGTTCACGACCCCGACGGGCGCCATGTACATCGCCGCACCGCAGTTCACGATGTTGCCCACACCGGCCTCACGCGGGTCGACGTGCCCGTAGTGCAGGCGCGCGACCAGCCACTTCTCGGCGAGGAAGATGCGCTGCAGCAGCAGCGCCTCAGCCTCCAGCTCCGGCACCCAGCGACGCTCGCCGATCAGCAGCGGGACGAGGTGGTCGGCGACCGCGTAGGCATCGAGGTGGTCACGGTGCTTGGCATAGACGTCGACCAGCGCGTGCGTCATGAGGGTGTCGTCGGTGATGTGCCCGTCGCCCTTGTGGTACGGCGCGATCGGACGCGCGTGGCGCCAGTCCGCGTTGAACGGCGGCACGATGCCGGTCACGTAGCCGTCGTACCGCTCCCGGATCTGCTCGGGCGTCCAGCCCTCGGTGGCGCCCCCGAGGGCGTCACCGACGGCCGATCCGACCAGGGTCCCGATGGCCTTGTCGCGCAGCTCCACGCTGCTCTCCTTGTCTTGCTGAGGGTCGTGCTCAGGTCTTGCCGAGTGCTGGGACGGGTGCCGTCCGCGCGGCCGGCCGTGCGTCGCGTACGACGACGGGTCAGCCGCCGTTGACCGACTTCCAGCCGTCCTCGAGCTCCTTGGCGAGCTCGTCGGCGCTGATGTCGTTGCCGAGGTACTTCTGGAAGGCCGGGGTGGCGATCTGGTCCTTCCACTGCGGGTAGTTCGTCACGCTCTGGAACGGCGCCGCGACCAGGTGGTCGAGGCTGGCGAGGATGGTCGGCCAGCCGTTGGCGTCCTTCGTGTCGGTCTTGACCTGCTCGGCGGCGGACGTGGAGGCCGGGATCAGCCAGTCGCCCTCGGCGACCTTGGCGAGGTTCTCGGCCTTCATGTAGAAGTCGATGAAGTCGGCCGCGTCGTCGACGTGCTTGCTCTCGGCGGCCACCGACATGGTCTGCGGGTTCGCGGACTGGTCGGCGGAGTCGCCGGCGAGGACCGGGAGCGCGGCCCAGTGGAAGTCGGCCGGGGCGCTCTCGGCGAGGGTCTGGGCGGCGTAGCTGCCCTGGACCGTGAGCGCGTACTTGCCCTTGAGGAACGCCGTCATCACGTCGGAGCCCGACTGGGTGAGGGTGACGGGGTCGAGCGACTTGTCGTCGTAGGCCATCTGGTGGATGCGCTCGGGGACGGCGAGCTCGGCGTCGCCGACCTTCACGTCGGCGTCGTCGCCGCTGCCGGTGAAGTAGGTGCCGCCGAAGTTGAGGCCGAAGCTGAGCATCGACGCGGTGGGCTGGGACAGGCCGAACCCGAGGCCGTAGGTGCCGTCCTTGGTGGCCGCCTTGGCCGCGGCGCGCAGGTCGTCCCACGACCAGGTGTCACCGGTCGGCACGGTGACGCCGGCCTTCTTCAGGAGGTCGGTGTTGGCGAAGACGATGTAGCTCTGGAGCAGGGTCGGAGCGGCGACGATCTTGTCGTCGACGGTGACGGTCTTCCAGATCGGGTCCGGGACGTCGGACTTGACGTCGCCGAGCTTGTCGCCGAGGTCGGCCAGGTAGCCCTGCTGGGCGAAGCCGGTGATCCCGGCCGACTCGTACTGGATGATGTCGGGCGCGGTGCCGCCCTGGAACTGCGTGGTCAGCTGGTCCTGGACCGAGTCCCAGCTGCCCTGGACGTAGTCCACGTGGACGTCCGGGTGGGCCTGGTTCCAGGCCGCGACGATGTCCTTGGTGGCCTTCACGGTCGTGTCCTGGAAGGCGAGGCTCTGGAACTTGAGGGTGACCTTGCCACCCTTGTCCCCGCTGTCGTCGGATCCGGCGCCGCAGCCCGTCAGTGCCAGGGCGACGGCGACGCTCGCGGTGACGGCGGCGATGCGCGTGATCTTCATGCGAGGGATTCCTTTTCGTGAGACCGGTCAGCCCTTGACGGCACCGGAGAGGAGGCCGCCGGAGAGGCGACGCTGGATGAGGGCGAAGAAGACGAGGCTCGGGATCGTGGCGAGCAGGGCGGCGGCGGCGAGCGGGCCGAGCTGCACCTGGCCCTCCGCTCCGACGAACCGCGACAGCGTGAGTGGCAGGGTCACCTTGTCCGGCGTCTGGATGAGGACCAGGGCGAACATGAACTCGTTCCAGGAGGAGATGAACGCGAACAGCGCCGTCGCCACGATGCCCGGACGCAGCAGCGGCAGGACGATGCTGACCAGGGTGCGGATCCGGCCGGCCCCGTCGATCGCGGCCGCCTCCTCGATGTCGGGCGGCACCGTCTGCACGAAGCCGAAGAGCATCCAGAGGCAGAACGGCAGCACGTAGACGACGTAGACCACGACGAGGCCGGGCAGCTGGTCGAGCAGGTGCAGGGTCTTCAGGATCATGAACAGCGGGATGATCACGAGGATGGTCGGGAACATCTGGCTGACCAGGACCCAGCCGAGCGTGATCGGCCGCAGGATCGTGCGATAGCGAGCCAGGCCGTACGCCGCCGGCAGGGCGATGACGACGGTCAGCACCGTGGTCGCCACCGCCACGACGAGGCTGTTGAAGCCGGCCTGCCACAGGTTCGCCTTGGCCACGGCAGCGGAGAAGTTGTCGAGGGTCGGCGCGTCGGGGATGAGCCTGATCGAGCCGAGGGCGATCTCCTTGGTGCTCTTCAGCGCGGTGGACAGCAGCCAGATGAGCGGGAAGCCGAGGAACACGACGTAGCCGAGGAGGGCGACGTACTGCCCGGTCCGGACGGCGGTGCTGGGACGTTGCAGGCTCACTTGTCCGCTCCCTTCAGCCGGGAGCGCAGATAGAACAGCAGGATCCCGCAGATGATGACGACCAGGACGTTGCCCATGGCCGCGGCGACGCCGAAGTGGCCGTAGCGGAAGCCCTCGTTGTAGGCGAAGAGCGTCGGCAGCATCGTGCGACCACCCGGCCCGCCGTTGGTCAGGACATAGATCAGGTCGAACGAGTTCATGTTCCAGATGAAGTTCAGCGACGTGATCGCGACGATGACGGTGCGCAGCTCGGGCAGCGTGATGTGGAGGAAGCGACGCCACGAACCGGCGCCGTCGACGGCGGCCGCCTCGTGCAGGGTGCCGTCGACGCCCTGTAGACCGGCGAGCAGCGTGATGGTGGTCTGCGGCATGCCCACCCAGACGCCGACGACGATCACGGCCGGCAGCGCCGTGCTGAAGTCGCCGAGCAGGTTGAGCTGACCGAACCCGAGCGTCTGGGACAGGCCGCTGATCGGCCCTGAGTTCGGGTCGTAGACGAGGCGCCAGACGATCGCGACCACCACCGGCGGCATCGCCCACGGCACCAGCGAGAGGGTCCGGGCGAGCCAGCGCAGACGCAGGTTCTCGTTGAGCAGGAGTGCGAGCCCGAGCGCGGCGACGAACTGGAGGAACGTGACGCCGAACGCCCAGATCAGGCCGATCCGGAACGAGCTCCAGAAGAGGTCGTTGCTGAGCAGGTCGGAGTAGTTCTCCAGTCCCGTGAAGTGGATGTCCTGGTTGAGGCCGGCGCGGGCGTCGGTGAAGCCCAGGTAGATGCCGCGCAGCAAGGGGTAGACGTTGAAGACGAGGATGGGGAGGAGCGCGGGCAGCAGCAGGAACCAGGCGTCGCGCCCACTTCTCCCGGGGCGGTGCGAGCGACGCGAGCGGGAGGTGGTCGGGTTGTCCGGCGTCGGCGCGATCGTGGCGACGTTGCCGGTCTTCATCGGCGGCCACCTCCGAGGTCGGACGAGCCCCGCACGCTGAGGCGCGGCTGGATCGTCACGCGCTGGGCCGGACGCTCGGGGCCCTCGAGCCGGTCGAGCAGCAGGCGTGCGGCGGCGCCGCCACGGTCGTGGGCGGCCAGATCGACGCTGGTCAGTGATGGAGAGGTGACGTCGGCGAGCTCGGTGTCGTCCATGCCGACCACGGCGACGTCCTGGGGGACGCGCAGCCCGCGCTCGGTGAGCAGGTGCATGGTGGCGATGGCAAGGAGGTCGTTCGCGCCCAGGACGGCGTCGGGGACCGTGCGGTCCAACAGCGTGCTCGCGGCCTTGCGGCCCTGGGCGAGCGTGAAGTCCTCGGCCTCGACGCGGAGGTCGGGGTCGAGGTCGAGACCGAGCGACCCGGCGAGCTCCTCGAACGCCTCGGCGCGAGTGGCACCCGGAACGGTGTCCCGCGGACCGTTCACGAACCCGACCCTGCGACACCCCTGCCCGGCCAGGTGCTCGAGAGCGAGCCGTACGCCGGCCGCCGAGTTCGTCCGGACGTTGTCGACGTCCAGGTCGTCGGGGACGGAGCCGACCACGACGACCGGGTAGCTCACCCGTCGCAACGCGTCGACCAGCTCGGCGTTCACCCGGACCGGGCTGATGACCAGGCCGTCGGCGTAGCCGTGCTCGAGGCTGTCGAGCAGGCCCAGCATGTCGTCCGGGTGCGCCGTCGACGACACGAGGAGCCGGTAGCCGCGGGCACGAGCCTCGTCCTCGACCGCGCGCATCATCTCGACGTAGACAGGGTTGCCGACGTCGGCGACGGCGAAGGCGAGCTGCTGGGAGCGGCGCACCTTCAGCGAGCGCGCGTGCGCGTTCGGCCGGTAACCCAGCTCATCGACGGCTGCCAGCACCTTGGCCCGGGTCTGCTCGGTCGCCGGCAGGTCGTTGAGGACACGTGAGACCGAAGCGACCGACACGCCGGCATGGCGCGCGACCTGGGCGACGGTGGGGCGGTCGTGGGGCACATCGACTCCGTCTGTAATCGTTTACAGTAATGGATTACAGGATGTTGTCACGTGAGCGCGGTCACGTCAACCCCCTCGCCCGACCTTCGCCCGACGCCGACCGACGGGCGGCGTACCGGACGCCCCGATGTTCACCGGCCACTGCGGCGACTGGGAAGGCGAGCCGAGCGACGTCCGTCAGGCGCCCGGCGACGTCGTCTGCATGATGCACACCTACCCGAGCCTGCGGACCTTCGCCCGGCACCCGGCCAGCGACTCCGGCGGCGTCATCGTCTGACGTCAGGCAGTCTCAGCTGCAGCCCACCTGCGTCGCGGTCGTCGGCGTGCCGTCGGCCTCGGTCGACTGGACCTGGACGGTGCCACGACCGCGGGCGACCCACTCGGTGTCACCGAGCGACGCGAAGAGGCCTCGCATCTCACCCCTGATGACCTTGGCGAAGATCGAGGTGGCGTTCGTCATCGTGAAGGACCGCAGCTTCGTCCGGATGCCGATGGCGTCGACCCGGGTGGCCGCCGGGTCGCCGAGCGTGACGGTCCGCGAGCCGACGCCGGTGATGCGGTAGGTGCCCGTCATCGTGAGGGTCCTGCCGTGCTTGACCGCCACCTTCGCGTACTTGGCAGGCAGCGTCGCCGTCATGGTGACCTTCCCGCTACCGGGTCGATGGTGCTCCAGCTTGGTGGGCGACGGATAGGTCGAGGCGACGACGACGCGCATGCTGATGTCGGAGCTACGTTCCGTGAACGCGAAAGTCGAGCTCAGCTTCCCGCCCGGAAGGAGCATCGAGGTCGAGCGGCCCCCGCCCGAGACCCGGGTCACCACCTTCTTGGCCGACTTCACCAGCACGGTCTCCCGCTTGGTCTCGGTCGTGCCGTCGCCGTGCGTGCTCGTCATGGTGCACGTGACGCCCTTGGCCGGGAAGTACGCCGACCAGGGGTTCGCCTGGGCCGCGTGGGCCGCAGCCGCAGGTGCTGTCAGGGCGAGGCCGGCGAAGGCGGTGACGAGGACACGGGAGGTTCGGCGCATGGGCCAGGATCCTAGGGGCGTCGGACCGCCCGGGTGGCGGGATTCCGCAAGGTCGGCCAGGACCCACGTCGAGAGGTCGGTCCCACCTGCGGAAAGGCGGTGAAGTCCTCGCCGTTGGTGCATGATTTCGCAGCGCTCCGCGGGCTGGCCGGGAGTCCACCTTCCCGACCCGAGGATCCATGACGTCGATGCCCGTCCGCTCAGCGGACCCCGCACCAGCGGTCATCGCCGAGCCGCTGCCACTGCCGGCCCACGGCTGGGGCCTGGCGCAGGCCGAGGCGGCCTGGCGCGCCGCACTCCCCTCCTTGCCGGCCGACGTGCTGGCCGCTTTGGCGGTCGACCACGACGTGGTCCGGGTCAGTGCTCTCACCACCGTGGTGCTCCGGGTCGGGCCCTGGGCCGTCAAGGTGTACCCGCCCGGCACCGACCTGGCGCACGTAGCCAGCGTCGCCGCCGGTCTTGCCGGGTCGGCGACGGCCCATCTGCCGGTCACCGACCCGGTGCAGACCGAGCACGGCGTCGTCACCGTGAGCAGGTGGCTCACTCCCACCAGCGCTCCGGGATGGGCCGACGTCGGGCGGGTGCTCGCGCGGTTCCACGCCGAGCACGCCGCCGCCCCGCTGCCCGTCTGGCAGCCGCTCACCCGGATCGCCTCCCAGGTCAGCGGTCTGCCGGACGTCGACGCCGCGGTGCTGCTGGGCGCCCGCGATCGATTGGTCGCAGCGGCCGCGGAGACCTGGTCGGAGCTCGGCTGGGGCGCGGTGCACGGCGACGTGTCGCTGGAGAACGCGATGGCCGACGAGTCGGGTGCCCGGCTCATCGACCTCGACTGGTCGGTCACCGGCCCGCGGGAGCTCGACCTGGCGCCGGTGGCGCGGCGGTTCCGCGCCGGTGAGATCGACCGGTCGACGTACGCCGACTTCTGCCGTGCCTACGGACACGACGTGAGCGGCTGGGCCGGTCTCGAGCTGCTCGACCGGATCGCGGAGCTCGGGGGCGTGGCGTTCCGCATCTGGGACTGCCGCCACCACGGGCGCGACCTGGACTGGCTGCCGGCCGCGCTGGACCGCTGGCGCCGGCCCGTCTAGAGCGTCACGCGGTCCGGCGTCGCGCCTCTCCCCGGCGGGCTCGGCGGCGGCAGGGTCTCCAGCCAGTCGCTGAACACCTCGTTGTTCGCCGCGCCGTCGCGCAGCGATCGCACGTGCGCGAGCGCCTCCGTGCCGCTGACCCCCAGCAGCTCTCGCACGATCAAGGTCGCCATGAGTCCCGAGCGGTTGCGCCCGAACGTGCAGTGCACCAGGGCCCGGTGACCGTCGTCGACCAGCCCCGCGACCAGCTGCGCCAGCCGGAGGGTCAGCCCCTCGTCGGGCAGCGTGCCGTGGTCGACCAGCGGCGACTTGAGGTAGATCAGTCCCTCGATCTCGGGCGCCGGTGGATAGCTGTCCGCGTCGGCCACGTCGAGCACCACGTCGATGCCGGCGCCTCGCACCCACGCGAAGTCCACGGGGCAGCCGCCGTGCCACAGGCGGTGACGCACCAGCTCGGTCGGCGGGTCAGCCGGCTCGACGCCCGGCAGCTCGACGGGATCGGTCGTCCAGTTGACCTGGCTCATCGGCCGCGACTCCCCGCTCGCCGGGCCCGGCGCGCCTGCAGGCCGGCCACGGCGTCCTTGATGCGCTTCTGGTTCTCGGGCCGGCTCGCCACGTCGTACGCCTTCTTCGCCGCACCGAGCAGGACGGCCATTCGCATCAGCTTCACGACCCGCCGGTACCCAGCGGCCGCCCTATACTGCGAGCGCCTCCCATTCTCGGCACGGTGGGCGCTGGACATCCTCATGCGAAGGCGACGCCCGTGAGCCGACCGACCATTCTCACCGTCGACGACGACGAGCAGGTCTCCGCTGCGCTGTCGCGGGACCTCAAGCGCCAGTACGGCGGCCAGTACCGCGTCATGGCGGCGACGTCCGGCGCCGAGGCCCTGTCACTGCTGGGCTCGCTCGCGCTGCGCGGAGAGCCGGTGGCGCTCATCGTCACCGACCAGCGGATGCCTCAGATGACCGGCGTCGAGCTGCTCGCCAAGGCTCGCGAGGACGCACCGGATGCCAAGGCGCTGCTGCTCACCGCTTACGCCGACACCGACGTCGCGATCGTCGCGATCAATGAGATCGGCCTCGACTACTACCTGCTCAAGCCGTGGGACCCGCCGCAGGAGCGACTGTTCCCGGTCGTCGACGACCTGCTCGGCGACTGGCAGCGCGCGCATCCGGAGGTGACCAGCGACCTGCGGATCGTCGGCGACCGCTGGTCCGACCGCGCCCACGAGCTCAAGACGTTCCTCGCCCGCAACCACGTGCCCTACCAGTGGTATGACGTCGAGCGCGACGACGAGGGCCGCCGGCTCTACGACCTGGCCGGGAGCAGTGCGGAGGACCTGCCGCTGGTGCTGCCGCCCGACGCCGAGCCGCTCCGCTCCCCCGCGGTACGCGAGCTGGCGGCCGCGCTGCACCTGCACACCGACGCGCGCCACGCCCTCTACGATGTGTGCATCGTGGGGGCCGGCCCTGCCGGTCTCGCCGCCGGCGTCTATGCCGCCTCGGAGGGCCTCCGCACCGTGATCGTGGAGCGCGAGGCGCCCGGCGGGCAGGCCGGCCAGAGCGCGGCGATCGAGAACTACCTGGGCTTCCCCCGCGGGTTGAGCGGATCAGACCTGGCCCAGCGCGCGCTGGCCCAGGTCTCGCGGTTCGGCGCCGAGCTCGTGCTCGCCCGCGACGTCAGCGGCCTGGAGCAGCGCGGGCCCGCGCGCGCCCTGCTGCTCGACGGCGCCGACGCCATCGAGGCCCGCTCGGTGGTGCTCGCGACGGGAGTGTCCTACCGGCGGCTGGACGTCGACGGCATCGACCGGCTGCAGGGGCGCGGCGTCTACTACGGCGCCAACGCCAGCGACGCCGCGCAGTGCAGCGACGATGTCGTCTACGTCGTCGGCGGTGCCAACTCGGCCGGCCAGGCCGCCCTCAACCTCGCCCGCTTCGCCAAGCAGGTGGTGCTCGTCGTCCGCGGGCCCGCGCTGGCCGCGACGATGTCGAGCTATCTGGTCAACCGGATCACCGCCGCCGACAACGTCACGGTGCGCTGCGACAGCGAGGTCCTCGAGGCGGCCGGCGACGGCCACCTGGAGACGCTGACGATCCGCAACCGCGTCACGGACGAGGCGGAGGAGGTGCCCGCGTCCTGGCTGTTCATCTTCATCGGCGCCACGCCGCGCACCGGCTGGCTGGACGCCGGGATCGCCTGCGACGAGCGAGGGTTCGTGCTGACCGGGCCGGACCTCGCCGGCCTCTCGGACCCACCGATGTGGCCGCTCGCGCGGCCCCCGCTGCCGCTCGAGACGAGCATGCCGGGCGTCTTCGCGGCGGGCGACGTCCGGCTCGAGTCGATGAAGCGGGTGGCGTCGGCGGTCGGCGACGGGGCGATGTCGATCTACCTCACCCACCGCTACCTGGCGATGACCTGAGGCCCGCATGGACACCACCGAGCTGAGCAGGATCGAGCTGTTCGCCGGCCTGGGCGACGAGCAGCTCGCCGAGCTTGCCGCCGGGGCCACCGAGACGCGCTTCGCGCCCGGCGAGGTCGTCTTCGCCGAGGGCGGGTACGCCGACGACTGGTGGGTCCTGCTCGAGGGCGTGATCGGGCTGGTCCGTCGCATCGACCGGGAGGACGTCGAGGTCGCGCGGATGGCCACGCCGGGCCAGTGGGCGGGCGGCTTCCGTGCCTGGGACGTCGACGGCGTCTACCTGGCGACCGGGCGCGGCGTGACCGAAGGACGGCTGCTGCGGCTGCCCGCGCCGCGCCTGCGCGAGCTGGTCGGCCACTGGTTCCCGCTGGCCGGCCACATCATCGGCGGGTTGCACCGGACCGCCCGGTCCATCGAGTCGACCGCACGGCAGCGGGACGCGCTGGTCACGCTCGGCACCCTCGCGGCCGGCCTGGCGCACGAGCTCAACAACCCGGCGGCCGCAGCCATCAGGGCCCAGCAGGAGCTCACCGTCGCCTGCGACACACTGCTCGGCGCCCTCACCAGGCTCGCCGGGGACGACATCACCGCCGGCCAGTTCGCCGAGCTCGACGCCCTCCGCCGCGGCGTCGCCGCGCCCGACCCGCACGAGGACGCGATGACCCGAGCCGACCGCGAGGATGCGGTGGCATCCTGGCTGCAGCGACACGGGGTCGGCGAGCCGTGGCGGCTGGCGGCCTCCCTGGCACCGGCAGGGGTCGACGCCGCCTGGTGCGAGCGGGCCGCCGATGCCCTCGGCGGGCCGGGTCTGGAACCGGGTCTGACCTGGGTCGCGGCGACGTACGACGCCCGCACGCTGCTGGCCGAGGTGGGCGAGTCCACCCGGCGGATCTCCGACCTGGTCGGTGCGGTGCGCTCCTACTCCCAGCTCGACCGGGCCTCCCGGCAGCGGATCGACCCGCGGGACGGTCTGGAGAGCACCCTGACGATCCTCGGCCACAAGCTCACCGACGTGACCGTCGTCCGGGAGTACGGCGACCCGCGACTGCTCGACGCGTTCCCCGGCGAGCTCAACCAGGTGTGGACCAACCTCATCGACAACGCCGTCGACGCGATGGAGGGCCGCGGCGTGCTCACCGTGCGCCTCGACGGCGACGAGTCCGACGTGCTCGTCGAGATCTCCGACACCGGGCCGGGGATGCCCGCCGAGGTCGCGGCGCACGCGTTCGAGCCGTTCTTCACCACCAAGGAGGTCGGCAAGGGCACGGGGCTCGGCCTCGACATCGCCCGCCGCATCGTGGTGGAGCGCCACGGCGGGACGATCACGATCGAGCCCCGGCCGACGGGGACCACGGTCGCCGTACGGCTCCCGCTCGAGCCTGCCGGCGGCTGACGCGGGGCACGCGCGGTGGGGTAGACAAGGCGCGTGGACACGACGTCGCCGACCTTCGTGGCGCTGGACCTCCTGGGCGTCTTCGCGTTCGCCCTCAACGGCGCGCTCACGGCGATCCGCGTCGCGCGCCTCGACATCGTCGGCGTGGTGACGCTCGGCATGCTCACCGCCCTGGGCGGCGGCATGGTCCGCGACATCCTGCTCGACGCGCTTCCGCCGACGACCTTCCGGGACTGGCGCTACCTGACCGTCGCGGCCGCCGGCGGCCTGGTCGCCTTCGTGGCCGGCCTCAGCCTGGACCGGCTCGCCCGGCCGATCCTCGTGCTCGACGCCGCAGGACTGAGCCTGTTCGCGGTCAGCGGTGCCCTCAAGGGGCTCGACCTCGGCGTCGGGTTCGGGCAGGCCGTCATCCTGGGGGCGATCACGGCCGTCGGCGGCGGGACGCTGCGCGACGTTCTCATCCGGGAGGTCCCCTCCGTGCTGACCAGCGGCCTCTACGCGATCCCGGCGCTGGTGGGCGCTCTCCTCCTGGTGGCCGGCGACCGGGCCGGCCTCGGGGACCTGCCCTCCGCGACGGTCGGCGCCGTCGTCTGCTTCGTCATCCGCCTCATCGGCGTCCGCTTCGACGTCCAGGCGCCACGACCGCCGGGAGACGCGCGCGAAGCCTGACCCCCCGGGGGGCTCAGATGGCCGGTCAGCCCAGTCCGCGCAGCACGGTGTCGACGGCGAACGTCAGCTCCCCCCGGGCGTCCGAGACGTCCTGCCCGGCCGTCGCCGCGAGCCGCGGATAGCGCTCGGCGACGGCCTGGTCGAGCCAGGGCGCGGGGATCGCGTCACGCAGACCCACCTCGAGGGCGGCGTACGTGCGCACCAGGCTGTCGAGCAGCAGCGCCACCCGCAGGGCGTCCACGCCCGCCTGGTCCGCGATCGCACCCACGAGGGCGTCGATCCAGGCGTACGCCCGCGGCTGGGTCGGCATCCTCCTCGGCGTGACGTGGCAGAGCCACGGATGCTCCGCATACCGGTCGGCGAGCAGCGAGGCCCAGGACCGGCAGCGCTGTCGCCAGTCCCTGCCGGTGATGCGCGGCGGATCGCCGATCGCGCCGTCGACCATCAGCTCGACGAGCGCGGCCTTCGAGTCGACGTACCGGTAGACGGCCGTCGTGGTCATGCCGACACGCTCGGCCACCTTGGCGAGCGAGATGCCCTCGAGGCCGTGCCGGTCGGCCAGCTCGACGGCGGCGGCGGCGAGCTGCTCGGGACTCCAGCGCGCCTTCGGACCGCGGACGGCCGGGGCGTCGAGGCCCCAGAGCTGCCGGAGCGCGCGGTCCGGTTGACTGTGCATGACGTTCACTATAACGTCGGGATCTGTGAATCATCTTCACAGATCGGACCCGCCGCATCCCGCGCAGAGAGTCGGAGCCTGATGGACGTCGTCATCGCGATCAGCACCATCGTCGCCATCCTCGGAGTCGCCGTGATCTTCGGCGCCGACGTCCTCGCCGCCGTCGTCCTGCGGCCGGCGTACGCGGGCGTCGACGAGCGCACGCTCGTCCAGTCCGTCGGCCGCGGCCACCACTTCGGAGACCGCCGGCTCCCGGTCGCGGGCATCGCCGGTGTCGCCTGCACGGGGCTCGCGGCCGTCCTCGCGTTCATCGGAGCGATGCCGGCCGCCGGCAGCTCCGCGAGCGGCGCCCTGCTGCTGCTCGTGGTGTGGCTGGTGCTCTTCATGCGCATCGCCAAGCCGGTCAACGTGCGGTTGAGCGCTGCCGCGCTGGCCGACGAGGTGCCGGCGGACGCACGGGCGCTGCAGGACCGGTGGGAGTCGATCATCACGCTGCGCGCCACCCTCCAGGGCGGCGCCGTGCTGCTGCTGTGCCTGGTGCTCGTCTGTCTGTGACCGTGGTGCGGGCTTCGCGCCCGAGGTCGCCGAGTCGGGCGTGGGGTACCGTTCTCGATGACGGCGCCTCTAGAACCGGGGTGCAGCCGTCCTCGGTGACAGGGGCCCGCCTTGCGACCTCAGTTCCAACTCACGTTCGCGTTGCCCTACGGCGACATCCGCATCGACGGCGACCTCGACTTCAGCAGCGGTGACGCCGTCGCGGCCGCCTTCGAGTCACTCCAGATCTGTGGGGCCTCACGCATCCGGGCCGACCTCACCGGCGTCACCTTCGTCGACGCCTACGGCCTCGGCCTCCTCCGAGGCATCCAGCGACGGCTCATGGCCGACGACGGGTACGTCGAGGTCGTCGCCGCGTCCGACCGGTACATCCAGGTCTGCCGGCTCGCCCACTACGACACGCTCCTGCCGGCAAGGGCTCCGGTCCCGCCGGCCACCATCATGAGCACCGCGCCCCTGAGCACCGGGAGGCGGACGCTGTCGGGGTGATCGAGCGCCGCGGTGCGGTGGGGCCGGCCGGCCCTACTGCATCGACCGGACCGGGTCGGTCCCGCCGATGATCTCCTCGGCGATCTCGCGGACCTTGATGTTGCGGTCCTGGGAGAGGCGGCTGAGGTAGCCGAACGCCCGCTCCTCGGGGAGCTGGTAGCGCTCCATGATGACGCCGACGGCCTGACCGATCTTCTGGCGGGACAGCATGGCTTCGCCCAGCTGGTCGATCTGCGCGGCGTAGGTGAGCGCCGTGCGCGCGTGGCTGGCGAACAGCCCGGCGAGGAAGGTGATGTCCGCGAGCGCGCCCACCGAGGTCGAGTAGAGGTTCAGGCCGCCGATGGACGTCGGCGACTCGAAGAGACGGAGGCCGGCCTGCGACTTGATCCCGGCATCCCATGCCAGTCGTCCGTAGCCGGGGTAGCGGGAGTCGGCGAGCAGGTCCCCGCAGACGGTGAACGCGTCGCTCGTGACCCCGTCGTAGCAGGGGCCCTCCTTCATGGAGAACTGGTAGTCGTCGAGCTCCCGGAGGACGGGGTCCGTCATCGCATAGGACCGGATCGCGCCGTCACTGTGGCGGATGGTGATGCTGGCGTGGTCCACGCCCGGCAGGATCTCGACCGCCGCCGTCGTCAGGGACGCGATCGTCCTGTCCAGGTCGCCCGGACTGAGCGACTCGGCCAAGCGACCGATGGCGTCCAGTGCCTTGTCGGTGTTGTCGTCCATGGTTCTGACCGTCCATCCCTCCGGAGCCGGAGGGCACCAACCTACCGGTGCGACGCCGGACCTCGGGCAGGCGGGCCGGCCCGGCCCGGCCGCAAGCCTCCACGAGCCGTTCCTCATCAGAAGTCAGGCCTTTTGTCGAAGTATTGACAGAAGTTGCCCGGCCCGCCAGTGTGAGGCCGATCACCTCGATTCCTCGGATAGGAGCATGAGTGAGTACAAGAGCACGATGGACGCGGGCGGGGGTCGCTGCCGTCAGCGCCGCCGCTGTCGTCACCTCGGTCCTCAGCACGAGCGGCAGCCCAGCCCGGGCCGACACCCCGGGGTCGAACGTCTACACGTCGGGCCATGCCCGGTTCGAGGTGCTGTCCTCGACCCTGATCCGCACGGAGTACTCCGCGGACGGGTCGTTCACCGACGCGCCGACGTTCAACGCGATCGGCCGGGACTCCTTCGGGTCGACCACCTCGACCGGCGAGGAGGACGAGGGCTGGTTCGTCATCACCACCCCGAAGGCCACGTTGAAGTACAAGGTGGGCTCCGGGGAGTTCACCGGCTCCAACCTCATCCTGACCGAGCAGGCGGGTCAGCAGAAGGTGACCGCGTCGCCCTGGGCCGGACAGACGCCGCCCACGTGTGACATCGGCGCCCTGTGCGAGGCGGAGAGCATGCTGCTCTCCGGTCTCGGCACTGCGAAGGACCACAGCGGCTACACCGGCTCCGGCTTCGCGGCCGGCTTCGAGGGCGGCGGCTCGTCGGCCTCGATGACCGTCGACGCCGCCACCGCCGGGACCTACGACTTCGCCGCGCGCTACGCCAACGCCAAGGACGGGACGACCCGCACCCTGAGCGTCTCGGTCGACGGCGGCGCCGCACAGACCCTCAGCCTGCCGGTCACGGCGAACTGGGACACCTGGGGCCTGGCCCGGACGGCGATCACGCTGCCGGCCGGCAAGCACGTCGTCACCCTCTCCCACGGACCGTCGGACACCGCCGACATCAACATGGACAGCGTCGCCGTCCTGGAGACGGGCGCGGAGTTCCCGACCGCTGCGCCGCCGGCCGCGTCGACGTGCGCGTTCGGCGAGGTCTGCGAGGCGGAGTCGGGCACGCTCGGCGGCGGCGCCTTCCCGGCGACCGACCACAACGGCTACTCCGGCACCTCCTTCGTCGCGGGGCTCGGCACGCTGGCCTCCGACACGGTCCACGTGACCGGCGTACCGGCTGACGGCACGTACGCGCTGCAGCTGCGCTTCGCCAGCGCCGCGGGCCAGGGCGACCGACCGGTGTCGATCCGGGTCGGCACACAGCAGCCGACCACCGTCTCGCTCGGCTCGACGAGCACGTGGGACAGCTGGCGGACCGCGTCGTACCCCGTGACCCTTTCGGCCGGTGACAACGACGTCGCCCTCCAGTGCCCGAACGCCGCGAGCTGTGGCATCAACGTCGACACCGTCGCCATCACCGCGCCCGACGCGCCGCTGCTCGCGGCGCACGCGCCGCTCGGCGGCTACCGCCGTGGTGTCGACGGCGTCAACGGCGCGGCTCCGACCGTGCCCGGCCTGCTGTACGCCGACGGCTGGTACCTGCTGAACGACACCGCCTCGTCGATCTTCGACAGCTCCGCCAAGACGGTCACCGCCCGTCCCCAGCAGTCCGGGACCTACCAGGACGGCTACGTCTTCGCCTACGGCACCGACTACGACCGCGCGCTGGGTGACCTCGCCACCCTCACCGGCCCCTCGGAGCTGCTGCCCCGCTGGGCCTACGGGGTCTGGTACTCGGAGTACTACAACCGCACCGCGTCCGACTACCAGGACGTCATCGTGCCGAAGTTCCGCTCCGAGGGCGTGCCGCTGGACGCGCTCGTCACCGACACCGACTTCAAGGCGCCGGACGTGTGGGACGGCTGGCAGGTCGACACCGACAAGTTCCCCGACCCGACGGCCTACTTCGACTGGGCGCACGCGCAGGGCATCCACACCTCGCTCAACATCCACCCGAGCGTGCTGGACTCCGACCCGCAGTACGCCGCCGCGCAGGCGACGGCCGGCAACACGCTGACGCAGAACAACGCCGGCTGCTACAGCGACGTCGCGCACACCGCCAACTGCTACGTCTTCGACTGGAGCGACCCCAACCAGCTCAAGGCGTACTTCGACCTGCACGACCAGATGAAGCAGCAGGGCAACGACGTCTGGTGGCTCGACTGGTGCTGCGAGCAGTCCGTCTCGTCGTCGGCCGGCGTCACCCCGGACGCGTGGATCAACCAGAACTACAAGTGGTACACCGACGACACGCTCGGCCGCGGGTTCAACCTGGCCCGTGCGTTCGGCTCGCTGCAGGCGGGTGGCCAGCAAGCCGTGCCGACCGGCCCGTGGGCGGACAAGCGCAGCACGGTGCACTTCACCGGCGACAGCACGTCGAGCTGGAGCACGCTGGCCATGGAGGTCGGCTACACCCCCGGTGAGAGTGCGTCGACCGGCCTGTCCCCGGTCAGCCACGACATCGGCGGCTTCAACGACTCCTCCTCCGACCCGGCCGGGTCGGAGCCGGGCTCGCGGAAGATCCCGGACGACCTCTACGCACGCTGGGTGCAGCTGGGCGCCTTCCAGCCGATCCTGCGCCTGCACGGCAACCACAGCGACCGGCTGCCCTGGCAGTACGGCACGGCGGCCAAGGAGTCGGCGGAGTCGTTCCTCAACCTGCGCGAGAACCTGGTGCCCTACACCTACACACTCGCGCAGCAGGCCGCGGCGACCGGCGTCCCGGTCACCCGTCCGCTCTACCTCGCCTACCCGAACTCGCAGGAGTCCTACGCCAACGCCGGCTCCGAGTACCTCTACGGACCGGACGTGCTCGTCGCCCCGGTGACGAGCGCCGGCATGGACACCGTCCAGACGCGGGTGTGGTTCCCCGAGGGCAGCTCCTGGACCGACGTGTTCACCGGCAAGACGTACGCCGGCGGCACGACCGCTCAGGTCTCCACGACGCTGGCCACCATGCCGGTGTTCCTGCGCTCGGGCGGCATCATGACGACGCGGACGGACGACGTCACCAACGACGTCCAGAACCCGCTCGACAAGGTGACGGTGACCGTCGCCGGTGGCGCGGCCGGCTCGTCCTCGCTCTTCGAGGACGACGGCAAGACCGACGACAGCACGAAGTCGGCGACCACCGCCCTCGACTACACCGAGGACGGCGGCCAGGCCTCGCTCCGGATCGGCGCGGCGCAGGGCGGCTTCACGGGCCAGGTCACCGACCGGGCCTGGACGGTGAAGTTCACCAACGCCGCTGCGCCGACGGCCGTCCTGGTCGACGGCGTCAAGCAGCCGGCGAGCGCGTGGAGCTATGACGCGGCCACTCGCACGATCACCGCTCGGGTGGCGTCGCGGTCGGTCACGACGGCGACCACGGTCAGCTACCGGACGGTCGCCGCCAACCACGCCCCGACCGCCGGCGACGTCAGCACCCGGACGACGGTCGGCTACCCGGTCGCCCTGACGCTCACCGGGACCGACGTCGACGGCGACCCGCTGACCTTCAGCCACAGCCAGCCGCTGCACGGCACGGTGACCGGCGGCGGCGCCACGCTGCGGTACGCCGCCGCGCCGACGTTCGTCGGGACGGACAGCTTCACCTACACGGTGAGCGACCCGTTCGGGAAGGCGGTCACGCGCACGGTCACGGTGGCAGTCGGCCGGCAGACGCCGGTCCTGTCGGTCAAGCGGCACGGCCACGGCCGGGCGGCCGTGCTCAAGGTGCGGGCGCTCCTCCACGGTGGCGTGACGGCCGGGAGGGCGACCGTGACAGTCAGGGTCGGCAAGCGGGTCGTCGCCCACGGCAGGCTGAAGCACGACAAGGTCACGCTGAAGCTGTCGAAGCTGCCCCGCGGCAAGCACACGGTGGTCGTCACCCTCAAGCAGGGGCCGGTCACCACGGCGGCCAGCAGGACGAGGCGCGTCTGAGCACCTGAGGCGCAGCTCGAACGACGGGCGGTCCGGTCCCCTGGTGGGGCCGGGCCGCCCTTCGCGTACGCCGGCCGGGGTCAGGCCGACGGAGCGACCGAGCCGGAACGGTCGCCGAAGCGACGGGACTCCGTGAGCACGAGTGCGAGCGCGCCGACCATCGACGCCCGGTCGCCCAGCGTCGAGCGCACCACCTCCGTCGGAGGGCCGAAGGGAATCTCCGCGAGCTGCTGTCGGATGGGCCCGAGCAGCAGCTCGCCCAGCTCGGCCAGCTCGCCGCCGATCACGATGGCGGACGGGTTCAGGAGCAGCGCCACGCTGGACAGGCCGACCGCCAGCATGCGGGCCCCGTCGGCGACCGCCCTCAGCACGGCCGCGTCCCCGTCGTGCGCCCGTCGGACCAGGTCGGCGATGTCCTCGACCCGGGCGCCGGCGCGGTCCAGCCGGCGCAGGAGGCCGTCCCCGCCGGCGTACAGCTCGAGGCAGCCGCGGAGGCCGCACCAGCACCGCTCCCCGTCTAGGTCGACGGTGATGTGGCCGAGCTCGCCGGCGAAGCCGCCGCCGCCGCGGTAGAGCGACCCCTCGAGCACGCACCCGAGCCCCACCCGACTGGCGAGCTTGACGTAGACCAGGCTCGGCGCGCCGGCCAGGACCCCGAACGTCGACTCGCCCAGCGCACCGGCGTTCGCATCGTTCTCCACGGCGACCGGGACGTCCCACCGCTCCCCCACCGCGGACGCCAGGGCCGCACTGTTCCAGCCCGGCAGCACGCCCGGGACCGCGAGTCGTCGCTCCGTCCGAGGCACCGGTGCGGCGATGCTGATCGCCGCTCCCATGATCTGGTCGCGGCGGGCGTCGGCCTCGGCCGTCGTCTGGTCGATGCAGTCGAGGACCGTCGCGATCCCGGCGTCCGCCGAGTGACCGTGCGGGAGCGGCACCCACCGCTCGGCCAGCACCCGGCGGGACAGGTCCCCGACGGCGACGGCGACGTGCCGCACGCCGATGTCCACGGCGATCGCGAGCCCCGCCGTCCGATCGAGCGAGACGAGCGCGGACGGCCGCCCCGTCCCACCCTCCGTCGGGGGACGGTGCTCGGTGATCATCCCGGCCGTGCTCAGCTGTGTGAGGAGACTGGAGATGGTGGCCCGCGACAGGCCCGTGGCGGCCGCCAGGTCCGCCCGGGTCATCGCCCCGTGGCGCCGCAGCATCTCGACGACGCTCGACCGGTTGGACTCCCTGATCGCGCTGCTGGACGTTCGCTTCACGGGGTGATCCTCGCGGACCGGGGCGAGCGGCGCGAGGAGATCGCCCGCCGATCACCCCGAGGCGGCCCTGGCTCGTGGGGTGCTTGCTCGGCCCGCGCCGTCGACTCGGCTCGGCCAGGGGTCGAAAGCCCGCGCGTCGGACGCCGGAATCGGCATCCGCACGACGACCGGAGTGGCTAGCATCGGCAGGCACACCTCGCCAGGGCGGAGAACATGCGGATGACCGATCCGGTACTGACCCTTCCGGCCGGTCCCCGGCACGCTCCCGAGTTCGGGCACGACGCCCTCGTCGTGTGCGACAACCTGGTCCGCATCTATCAGACGGACAGCGTCGAGGTGCAGGCCCTGCAGGGACTCGACCTGCTGATCCATGACGGCGAGATGGTCGCCATCGTCGGTGCGTCGGGCTCGGGCAAGTCGACGCTGCTCCAGGTCCTCGCCGGCGTGGATGCGCCGACGGCCGGCCGCGCGCGGGTGGCGGGCCACGACCTGGTGGACATGTCACGTTCGGACCGGGTGCGGTTCCGGCGGCACGTCGTCGGCTTCGTCCGGCAGCAGGCGGCCCGCAACCTGGTCCCCTACCTGACGGCGAGCCAGGTTGTGGACCTCCCGATGACGATCGCCGGCACCGCCCGCAAGGACCGGCGGGAGCGCACGGAGACGCTGCTCGAGACCCTCGGTGTCGCCCACTGCGCCCATCGTCGGCCGCAGGAGATGTCGGGCGGCGAGCAGCAGCGGGTCGCGATCGCCGTCGCGCTCGCCAACCGGCCGAAGGTGCTGCTGGCCGACGAGCCGACCGGCGAGCTGGACAGCGAGACCGCCTCCGACGTGTTCGCCGCGTTGCGCACCGCCAACCGCGACCTCGGCGCCACCGTCGTGGTCGTGACCCACGACGCCGCGGTGAGCGGCCAGGTGGCACGCACGGTCGCCATCCGGGACGGCCGCACCAGCAGCGAGGTGCTGCGCAGCGCGGACACGGAGGGCGCGCCCGGCGCCGCCGAGGAGTACGCCGTCATGGACCGCGCGGGACGGGTGCAGGTGCCGCGGGAGTTCCGGGAGGCGCTCGACCTCACTCGTCGGGTGCGGATCGCGCTCGCCCAGGACCATGTCGAGATCCGCTCCGACAGGGACGAGGAGGAGTGAGCGCCCCCGTCGAGCCGATGGTCGCCGTACGCGGGCTGTCGCGCACCTACGGCTCCGGCCCGGGGACGACGCACGCTCTGCGCGAGGTCTCCTTCGACGTGGCGCCGGGAGAGATGGTCGCGGTGGTGGGCCGCTCGGGCTCGGGCAAGACCACGCTGCTCAACCTGGTCGGCGGTCTCGACCGACCGGACGAGGGCTCGGTGCGCCTGGACGGCACCGAGGTGACCGCCCTCGACGACGAGGGCCTGAGCCGGCTGCGGCGCGACTCGATCTCCTACGTCTTCCAGACCTTCGGGCTGATCCCCGCGCTCACCGCGGCCGAGAACGTCGGGGTGCCGCTGCGCATGCGTCGTACGCCGGTCGCCGACCGCGAGCAGCGCGTCGCCCTCCTGCTCGACCTCGTCGGGATGCGCGGCCACGAGCTGCAGCGACCGTCGGAGCTGTCCGGCGGCCAGCAGCAGCGGGTCGGGATCGCCCGCGCCCTGGCCGGATCGCCGCGGCTGCTGCTGGCCGACGAGCCGACGGGGCAGCTCGACGCCGAGACCGGGCTCTCGGTGATGGCGCTCCTGCGCGCCGTCGTCGAGTCCGAGGGCGTCACCGCCGTCGTGGCGACCCACGACCCCGTGATGATGTCGCTCGCCGACCGTGTGCTCAGGATCGCGGACGGTCGGGTCCACCTCTGATGGCACCCGCGTGCTAGCCCTGGTCTGCCGGCGTGCCCTCGTCCAGTGGCGGGTGCTGGCGGCAGCGGTCGTGCTCGTCGCGGTGGCCGCGAGCCTGCTCGGCGTCTGCACGCTGCTGCTGAGCGTCACGCAGGAGCGCGCCTTCCACGTCGAGATCCTGCGCTCGCAGCCGCGGGACGTGGACGTGACGGCGTACGTCGTCGACGTCGCCGGCCCCGACGTGGCGCATGCCCGCCGACAGGCCGACGGCGTCGTCACAGGGCTGCTCGCCCCGATGCGTCCGACCGTGACCAGCGCCGTGACCGCACGGATGCGGCGGCTGGGTGACGGCGACCGACTGGCCTACCTGGCTTCGGGCGACGCCCTGACGCGGGCGGCCGAGCTGATGTCGGGGCGCTGGCCGACCGACGACCCGACCGGGCCGCCGGAGGCCGTGGTGCCCGACACCGCGGCACGCCTCCTCGGCCTGCGACCGGGCGACCGGGTGACGCTCGGGCAGGAGGTCGGCCTCGGGGGCACCGACCGCCCGGTGAGCGTCAGGGTCGTCGGCACCTTCCGTCCGCGGGACCGCGCCGGCTGGCAGGGTGACCCGCTCTCCGGCGAGGGCTTCGACGCGACCTACAGCGACGGTTCGTTGACCGCACCGGCCTACGGCCCGTTCCTGGTCAGCGACGCGACGTTGTCGAGCACGGACTCGTCGGTGACGGGGATGCGCGTCACCGCCCACCCCCGGCTGTCGCTGGCCGACGCGCCGTCCCTGCGGACCGCGGTGGACTCGCTCGACCACGCCGACGGCCTGCTGACCTCCCAGCTCACCGGGGAGGCCCGCATCACCCGGGTGGCCTCGGACCTCCCGGAGACGCTCGACCGGATCCACGCGCAGCAGGCGACCACGCGGTCCACCGTGCTGGTGCTGCTCGTGCTGAGCACCACGCTGTCCCTCGCGGCCGCGCTGCTCGCCGGTTGGCTGCTGGCCTCGCTCCGCGACGAGGAGCGCGCGCTGCTGATCTCCTTCGGGCTGAGCCGGCGACAGCAGATCGTGGCCGCCCTGGTCGAGGCGGTGGTGGTGGCGGCCGTCGCGGCAGTGCTGGCCGTTCCCGCGGCCTCGCTGGTCCACGCCCGACTCAGCCGGCTCGCGAGCCTGCGCGCAGCAGGGCTCACCCAGTCACCGACGGTCACCGGGGGGCTGGTGCTCACGGTCGTGGCCGGGGCCCTCGTGCTTGCCCTGACGCTGGTGGTCACCGTGCAGGACTCGCAGACCGCAACCGACCGGCACCCACGGGGCCGGTCGGTGGTCCGCGCGGGCAGCGGCGTGCTGCTGGTGGCGCTGGCGGTCGTCGGTTGGTGGCAGCTGCACACCCAGCCCTCGTCGACGGACGCCCGCGGTGACGTCACGCTCACGGTGGCGCCGGTCCTCTGCCTCGCCGCTGCCACGGTGATGGCGGTGCGTCTCGTACCCCTGCTGCTCTCCGGCTCGGCTCGGGCGGGCGGCGCGTCGCGCGGCCTCCTCGTGCCACTGGCGGCCCAGCAGGCCGCGCGACGCCCGCACGTCGGGACCGCGATGGTGCTGATCGCGGCCGCCGTCGCGACGGCGGTCTTCGGGCTCGCCCTGCGATCGACGTGGGGACGCTCGCAGGAGGACCAGACCGCGCTGCGCGTGGGGACCGACCTGTCGCTCGCCCTGCCCGCCCCGGCCGTCCCGCAGGACGCGATGGCGGTGGCGGCGGCGGTGGCGGCGAGCGGTGCGGCGAGCGGTGCGGCGACCACGGCCGCCTCCCCGGTCGTCGACACCCCGCTGGCGCTGGGCAGCTTCCTCGGCGATCCCGGCTCGCCACCTGCGCTCGTCGCCCTCGACACCAGGCACGCGGGCGCGCTGCTCCGTGGACGTCTCGAGCCCGGTCGGAGCTGGGCGTCGGTCGGGGCCGACCTGGCACCTGACGCTGCGGTCGAGGGGTTGCCGCTGCCCGAGGCCGGCGCGGGCATCGAGGCCACCGGCCGGGCACCGGACCACTCCTCGATCACGGCGTCCGTGACCGCCGTGGTCCAGGACCCGTCCGGGTTCCGGAGCTCGGTCGTGGCCGCCACGCTACCGCTGGACGGCCGCCCGCATCCGGTGGACTGGCGCGGTCAGATCGGGGCGGGCGCCCGCCTGGTCGCCGTACGCCTCGACCTGGACGGCGACCCCGGCACCGTGCCCGACTCGGGAGCCGGCAACGTCGCGACGGGCGAGGTCTCGGTGACCCTCGACATCCCGGGCGCGACGGCTGGCTCCGACCCGGCCTGGAGGCTGCTGAGCCTCCAGCGCGACAGCCCGGTGCGCGGTGCGACGGTCTCGGTGGAGTCGCGCACCGGTGGCGTCGCACTGACCGCGACGACCGGGATCGACCTCGAGTACTTCACCTTCACCGGCGCGTCCGTGCTGGCGACGGCGTTCGCGCCACCGGCCGACGTGCCGGTTGCCGTCTCGCAGGACCTCGTCGACGCCGTCGGCACGAAGGTCGGCGGCACCCTCGCGGCCACCGTCGGCGACGCGGCCGTGCCGCTGCGGGTGGTCGCGGTCGTGCCGGACGTGCCGTCGGCTCCCGGACGGGTGGCCGTGCTCGCCGACATCGACACCCTCACGCGGTCGCTCATCGACGCGGGCCGGCTCGACCCGGTCGTGGACGCCTGGTGGTTCGCCCGTCCGGCGCCGGACCTGGTGCGCGTGTTGCGTGGCACCCACCTGGGTGAGGTGACGACGCGGCAGCAGGTCGCCGCGCAGATGAGCCACGGGCCGTTGCGCGTCACGGTCCCCACCGCGCTCGCGGTGCTCGTGGTCGCCGCCGGGCTGATGTTCCTGGCGGGCGTCGGCCTCGTGCTCAGCGCCGACGCGCAGCGGCGCTCGGCCGACGTCGCCCGTCTGCGCGCGCTCGGACTGACCCGCCGCGGGGCCCGACGGGTGCTGCTCGTCGAGCACGCCGTCTTCATCGTGCCGCTGATGCTGGTGGGCGCGCTCGTCGGGATCCTGGGGGCCGTCGTGGTCGGTCCGCAGCTCATCCGGTCCGACGTCGGCGCCGCCCCCGTCCCCAGCGCGGTCGTCGCGCTGCCGTGGGCGGCGGAGACCCTGCTCGGAGGCGGGCTGCTGGTCGCCGCGCTCGTCGTGACCGCCGTCCTCACGGCGCGCCAGGTCAGTCGCTCCGGCCCTGCCGACCTCCGGGCGGGTGACCTATGAGGTTCCGATCGCACCTGCACGGGGCGACGATCCGCGGACGCATGCGGAGCGACCCCGGGCTCCTCGTCCTCACCGGACTCGTGGTGGCGGTGACGGTCGCACTGACCGCCTCGGTCGAGCCGCTGGGCGAGCGCACCGCCGACCGCGCGATCGCCGCGACGGTGCGCGACGCCGGCACGCGCAGCCAGGTGGTGGCCACCGCGCCCACGGGGTACGACGACCCGAGGGGCGCCCAGCGAGACCCGCTCTCCGACGTGAAGCTGCGCCAGGACGCCGAGTATGCGCAGTACCTGCTGCCACCTGTCCTCGAGTCCGTGCTGCGTCCGGGCGTCGCCACCCTCAGCACGCCGCCCCTGCAGCTGCTCGACGACGGGCCCGGACGCTACCTGCGGCTGGTGTACGTCGACACGCCTCACGGCCCGCCGGGGGTGACCTACGGTGCGGGCGGTGCACCGAAGGCGAGCGTCGGTCGCGCACGCGCCTCCCTGACCGTCCGGCCCGGCGCCCAGCCCTGGCCGGTGCAGGTCGCCCTGTCGCAGGCCGCGGCCACGGCGCTCGGCCTTCATGCCGGCGACCGGGTGCCGGCCGAGGACGAGCACCACCGCCGCTTCTCCGTCCACGTCACCGGCGTCTACACCGCGACCGATGCGGAAGCTGATGCGTGGCAGACCTCCCCCCAGCTGCTGGACCCGGCCGTGGGCGTGGCCGACGGCGTGCCGACGGCCTCGGCGGCCGCCTTGGTGTCGGTCGCGTCGCTGCCGGACCTGCGCGTCGGCGTACCGGCGGACGACCTGAGCTACCGGGTGATCTTCGACCCGGAGCCGTCGCAGCTGCGGTGGCACGACACCGAGGCGGTGCAGCGGGCGATCGGAGCGTTGCAGTCGTCGCGGGGCACGTCCCAGGACGCCCCCACCTGGGACAGCCTCCTCGTCCGGGTGCTGGACGACGGCCGCGCCCAGGTCACGGCGGCGCAGGGACAGGCGCAGGTGCTGCTCGTCGGGCTGCTCGCCTCCGCGCTCCTGGTGCTCGTGCTCGCGGCCCAGCTGCTCGTCGACCGCCGCCGCGGCTCCGTGATCCAGGCTCGCGAGCGAGGCGCGTCCCTCCTCGGCGTCGGGCTCGAGCTCCTCGTCGAGGCGCTGCTGGTGGCGGTGGCCGGCGCCGCGGTCGGCCTGGCGACCACCTGGCTGCTCGTCGGTGACGCGAGCTGGGCCTGGTCGGTGCCGGTGCTCGTCGTCGCGGCGACGGCGACGCCGATCCTGGGCGCCGTCGCCGCTGCCCGCGCGACGAGCGCGCGCCGGGTCCCGGCCAACCGGTCGGCGCGCCGCATCGCCATCCGTGCGCGACGCCTGCAGCGACTCGGGGCCGAGGTCGCCGTCCTGGGGGCCGCGGTGCTCTCGTTCGTCGCCCTGCGCCAGCGTGGCGTCGGGGATCTCACGGCCGCCAGTGCTGCGCTGTGGTGGGCGGTGGCGGGCACGGTCGTCGTCGTCCGGCTGCTGCCCCGGGCGATCCGGCTGACGCTGCGAGCCACGCGCCGCTCGAGCGGGGACGTCCGCTTCCTCGTCGCGGCCCGACTGGCGGAGGCCGGTGCCCGTGCGCTGCCGCTGCTCGTGGTGGCGGTGGCCGTCGCCCAGCTCACCTTCGGCCTGGTCCTCGCCGCGAGCGAGCGGGAGGGCCAGGCCGCTGGGGCGATGCTGGCCGTCGGCGGCGACGCCCGGCTGACCGCCCCGCCCGACCCTGCCGTGGCGGACACCGCGCGATCGGTCGCCGCAGCACCTGGCGTCCAGGCCGCCGTGGCCGCTCGAGTCGCCGACGACGTGCCCGCGTCCTCGGAGCGCAGCGCGGAGCCGGTGCGGTTGGTCGTCGTCGACGCGACGGCCTACGCACGGATCGTCGCCACGTTCGCACCGTCGGACAGCACCGACCTCGAGCGCCTCCGTGCCGCGTCGAGGGAGGACGCGCGCGTGCCGGCGTTGCTGCTCGGCGACGACGCCGACCTGCGCGACAGCCTCGCCGTGCAGTGGGAGAAGGCGCGGATCCCTCTCGTCGTGGTCGGTGAGGCGCCGAGGGTCGACGCGTCGGTCGGCCCGGTGGTGGTCGTGGACTCGAAGGCGTTCGCCGCCGCCGGCGCCGTTGCGGACCCGAACACGGTCTGGGCGGTCGGGCCCGGCGCAGCGGCCGCGGTGAAGGCCGACGCCGGACCCTCCGGCACGGTCGTCACCTACACCGATGTCCTCCAGGAGCGGCGGCGCGCGCCGCTGTCCTCGGGCCTGGTCCGGCTGGCCGTCGCCTCCGCCGTGCTGCTGATGCTCGTCGCGCTCCTGGGGGTGTCGCTCGCGGCCGCCACCCAGGGACCCGCCCGGGGTGCGTCCCTCGGTCGGCTCCGCTCCCTCGGGCTCGCCGGCGGCGACCTGCGCAAGGTCCTGGTCGGCGAGCTGCTGATCCCTGCCGTCGTCGCCGTCCTCGCCGGGCTCGCCCTCGGGATCGGCGCCGCGTCGGCGATGTTCGGTCTGATGTCGCTCGGGTCGATCACCGGTGGGACCGGCACACCTGCGCTCGTCCTGCCGTGGTCCCTCGCCGTGGTCGTCGCGACCGTGCTGGTCGGCGTTCTGCTCCTCGCCCTCGTGGAGTGGCGGCGGCTGCGCCGGCAGGCTCTGGCCCAGCTGCTGCGCGCCTGACCGACTCGGCCGCTCGAGCCGGCCGATCACCCGTTTCAGGTGTGCCCGCCCGGGCCGCGGTGGTCCGATGATGTGACCTGTTGGGTGACGGCGGGGTGCCGGCCGGGCGCCGGAAGGGACGTGGGACATGCGACTCGTCCGCATCCGGGTCGGCTCGGGCGCTGGCCGTCCTGGTCCGCTCGTGCTCCGATGACCTGGTCCGGCTTCGTCATCGGCCTCGCCACGCTGGTGGTCGGCCTCGTCCTGTGCCTGCGTGGGGCGGTCGTGATGCGGCTCCTGATCGCCCTGTGGGCCGGCCTCGTCGGCGCCTTCGTCGGCGCCGGGTCCATCGCGGCCGTCACAGGTGAGCGGTTCCTGGCCGACGCGGTGGCGTTCCTGGCCGCCGTCGTGGTCGGCGTCCTCTTCGCGACCGTCGCCTACACCGTCTACGAGGTCGCGATCATGGTCGCGATGGCCGCGTTCGGCTTCACCCTCGCGACCGACACCATGGTCGCTCTCGGGGTGTCGTGGTCGTGGCTGGTCGCCCTGGTCGGGGTCCTGAGCGGCCTGGTCCTGGGCCTGGGGGCGCTCGTGATGGACCTGCCGATCATCCTGCTGGTGCTGCTCAGCGCCTTCACCGGCAGCAGCGTGACGCTGACCGGCCTGGTCTTCCTCACGGGAACAGTGACCCCTGGCGACCTCGCCGACGAGTCCACCAGCAGCGTGCTGCAGGACCGGTGGTGGTGGTGGACGGCGTACGTCGCCCTGGCGCTGATCGGCGCCATGATGCAGGTCCGGCTCCTCCGCAGCTGGATGACGCCGGTGCACGCCGGCTGGAACGGCCGGTCCGCCGGCTCACCGGTCGGGTGAGCCTTCCGCCGAGCCGCCGATCCGATCCGAGGATCCGGCTGCGCGGCGCCAGAGGACGAGCGATGCGGCGCCGAGCAGCAGCGGCCCACCGATGATGAAGATTCGCCACACGATCAGCCCGGCGACAGCGGTGGCCTCGACGTCGTGACCGCCGACCGCGGTGACCGTGGCCAGGACGACGGCGTCCACGAGGCCGAGGCCGTAGAACGGGAAGAGCGTGAGCGGGTAGGCGATCAGGTAGGCCGCGACCACCTCGATCGCCGGCGCCTCTGTCGCTCCGACCCCGACGAAGCGGAGGCAGAGGATCAGCATGCCGACGTCGACGAGCAACATGCCGCTCAGCGCGAGGAGCGAGCGCGGGAAGCCGTAGCCGAAGCGGGCGGCGACGTCCTCGCGGAACCTGATGCAGGCCGCCGACCACGCCGCAGGGTCGACGTCACGGAACCGTCGCGCGGTCCTGCCGGCCCGGGTTCCGATCGACGCGGCGAGCGCCTCGCTGTGCATCACCATCAGGAGGATGGCCACGATGCCGGCGGCCACGGCGAGGCTGGCCAGGTCGACGAGGCGGATCCCGATGGCATCGCCGCGCAGCACGAGGATCACCAGCCCGACGCCGGGCGCACTGAACCGCACGATGTAGTAGGTCACGGTGTTCATCAGCGTGCCCGTCATGCCGCGGGCGACGGAGACGCCCCAGGAGCTGAACATCGCGGTCCGCAGGGCCAGGTCGCTCGGCGGTGGTGCGACGGTCGACATCAGGATGGCGACCTGGTCGTTGAGCGTTGCCTGGTAGGGCGTGACCCCGGCGATGTAGAGCGAGAGCGGCAGCGCGTTGATGACCTGGCGGAGCAGCAGGAGGCCGATCAGCACGGGGCCCTGCCACCAGTCCAGGCGGTTCAGCGAGCGGCGTACCTCCGCCCAGTCGACCTGTCCGATGAGCCGGACCGCGACGACGGTGGCCACGGCGGCCACCACGAGGAGCACCCCGCGGACGAGCCACCGGCGCCGCCGGGCGTTCACGGCGAGACCGGTCCTGTCATGCCGAACCCCGTGCTTCCTGGCCGTGTGGATGGTGCCGCGGGCGCACCTCGCACTGGTCAGCATCGTTCAGACCCGGGCTGGACGGATCACCCGGACCCGGTGATCCGCAGCGCGCGGGGCGGGCTCAGAGGAAGCCGTTGGCGCGGGCGACCGCCAGCGCCTCACCCCGGCGCGTCGCGCCGAGCTTCGCGTACAGGCCCGAGACGTGGGACTTGACGGTGTTCACCGACACGAAAAGCTCCTCCGCGATGTCGGCGTAGGTGGCACCCTTGGCGAGCCCCTGCAGGACCTCCCACTCTCGCGACGACAGCCCGGCTCCGCCGCCGGCCTCCATCGCCGACCTGGGTCTGACGACGATCCCGCGCGCGGGCGGACGGGTCGCGACGATGTCGCCGCGATGCTCCGTCGAGGCGATGACCTCCTGCAGCCAGGAGGAGGGCCGCACCTCGTGGAGCCGACGGAGAAGGGTCCGCATCCGGGTGCCGTGCCGCGCCCACCCGAGGAACGGCGTGGCATTGCGTCGCGCCTCCGTGACGGCGACCGCGGCCTCGAGCCGGGTCAGGGCAGCGCTCGACCTGCCCGACGCGGCCAGCAGCTGGGCCTCGGAGCAGAGGGCCAGTGCGCGGGTCGCCGGCTGGTCGTGCGCCGGCTCCTCCCCCGCGGCACCGAGGGCCGAAAGCGCGGCCGGCCGGTCCCCCCGCAGGTCGGCGAGCCATCCGGCGATGAGCTGCGCCTCCCCTGCCGCTCCGAGGTCCTCGAACTGCCGACGGACCGATCCCAGCCCCTCGGCGTCTCCCATGACCACCCGGAGCAGCCCCTGCTCCATGAGCTCCGCAACGCGTAGGTGGACGGGGAGGCCGGCCGGGTCGATCGACGGTGCGGGCGTGGACAGGATCCGCTCACCTTCGACGAGCGCCCCCGACAGCAGTGCCTGCCGCGCGTCCCGGATGCGCAACCAGAAGGCGGTGCACGGATCGTGGGCCTGGACAGGCGTGCCGATGACGGCATCGCCCGGCCCCTCGGCCTGCTCAGGCGGCCCGAACGTCGCGGCGATCGTGAGCGTGGCAGTGGCGCGCGATGGTGCCGCCCCGGCTCGCCACCGGTTCGCATCGCCCATCAGGGTGAGCGCCTCGGTCGCGACCCGTGCGGAGGCGTGCTCGCGCCCCTGCATCAGCTCGGTGAAGGCGAGGTGGGACATGGCGGAAGCGACCAGTGCCGGCACTCCTTGCGCCTGGGCCGACCCGATGGTGGCCGTCAGGTGGGCCTCAGCGTCGCTGAGCCGGCCGAGCCAGTTCTGCGCGATGCCCAGCTCGTTCAGCAGCAGCGGCAGCACTGGTCCGTGCGCGACCCGAGAACCGGGGCCGGTCCCCGTCGCCGACAGCGCCCGCTCCCCGTTCAGCACCGCCGCGTCGAGCGACTCCAAGCCCAGCCGGGCATGCCACAGCCGTACGACGGCGGAGGGCAACGGACCGTCCACCGCGGTCCCGGCCTCGGGGCCATCGGCGACGGACTCCCGCGTCAGGATCCGGTCGATCCAGTGGCCCGCTGCCTCGAGGTCCCCGTCGATCCAGCGCTCCAGCGCGATGGCGAACCAGCTGTCCGGTCGGCCCTCGATGACGTCGGTGTGCTCGGTGACGAACGAGGCGATGGCCGGACCGTCCTCCTCCATCAGCACCAGGCGGGCACCGTCGACGGCGAGGAGGTCGGCGGCCTCACCGATCGCCTTGGCGTGCACGAGCCGGCTGAACGCCTGCCGGAGGATCCCCCGCGAGACGTCGAGGTGCACGGCGCGGGCGACCGTTGCCTGAGCCCGAGCGACGTCCACGCCGCCGGCGCTCAGGCGACGACGGACGACGTCGCGCAGCAGGGGGTGGGTGCGGTAGCGCGCCGTGTCCCGCTGGCCCGCGGCCGGCGGCACCCTGGTCACGAGGAAGCCGGTCGCCTCCAGCTCGGCCAGCACGCCGACCGCGTCGGCGTCGTGCGAGAGATGGACGATGTCGTGCTCGGTCACCACGCCGGACGCCTCGGCACCGGCGCAGAGGAGCACGTGCCGCTGACGTGGGCTCAGCGCGGCGAACACCTCGCTGGCGACGCGCTCTGGAGCCGCCGCCCCGCCCGAGGCGTACCGCTGGACCGCCGTACGGTGGTCCGGACTCGCGCCGACCGCCCGGGCCGTGAGCACCAGCGCGGCGCACCAGCCGTGCGCCTGGTCGACGATCGCGTCGATCACCGTCGGATCGCTGGTGTGCGCGTGTGCCTCGGCGACGATGGCGGCCTCCGCATCGCTCAGTCGCAGGAGGTCGCCCCGCAGCGTGGTGGACTGGCCGAGAAGCTCGGGCACCAGCAGGCTCAGCGAGAGCGTCGACCGGCTGACGAGGAGCACCCTCATCGACGACGGCGCGTCCGACAGCCGGGCCTCGAGTGCACGCAAGGTCGGAGCGGGAAGCTGGTGGGCGTCGTCCACCACGAGGAGGCGGGGGACCGTGGCGTCGAGGATCCCCATGATCGTGGCGGGATCGCACGAGGCGTCCGCGTGGATCCACCCCGGGGGTTCGGGTGTCGGGCCAGCCCGGGAGCGCAGCCATCCCGCGACGCCGAGCGTCTTGCCCGCGCCGGCGGGTGCGATCAGGGTCGTCAAGGGTGCGAGACAGGCCTCGTCGAGGCGGTCCCACAGCGTCGGGCGAGGGATGTAGACGCGGGGGAGCAGCGGTACGTCGGCGTACCCGGTCTCCTCCGCCGACGAGCCGTCCCGCCCTGTCCTCGGAGGGGGTGGAGACTCGTTCGGTCGTTCCATGAGCACCTCCGGGGCCAGCGCCCCTCGAGCGGCGAGGCCGGTGCGCGCCGGCCCGGCACGCCGGCTCCCACGGTGTGCCGTGACCTCAGGCTAGTCCGTCCGCGGACGGGTTGGGAACGACTGCCGGTCCATCCGAGGATCACCGGATCCGGGTGATCCGCCCTCCGTCGTCTGCGGCCATGCTCGGACCGCACGGCTACCAGCAGGAGTCGCGAACCGGATACGCGGAGCTAGGAGACCTGATGGGCACGCTGACAGTCTGGAAGTTCGCCTCACCCGAGGGCGCGGAGACCGCTCAGGCCACCTTGATGACGCTCGCCCAGCAGGGGTTGATCACGGTGCACGACGCCGCGACCGTGACCTGGGAGGCGGGCGCGAAGAAGCCCAAGACCCGGCAGCTGACCAACATGGCCGGTGCCGGCGCCCTCGGCGGTGCCTTCTGGGGCTTCCTCTTCGGTCTGATCTTCTTCGTCCCGCTGCTCGGCGCCGCGATCGGGGCGGCCTCCGGCGCGGTGGCCGGATCGCTCACCGACGTCGGGATCGACGACAACTTCATCAACCGGGTGCGAGACCAGGTGGCCCCGGGGACGTCCGCGCTGTTCCTCATGTCGTCCGACGCCGTGGTGGACAAGGTGCGCGATGCGTTCGCGAACGACCGGGCGGAGCTGATCTTCACCAACCTCAGCAACGACCAGGAGGCGGCGCTCCGCGAGGTGTTCGCGGACTAGTCCGGCCGCCGGCGGTCGGTACGTCGGCCGGGATCCGGCTCACCGGTTTCGGGTGGTGCGGCCCGGTCCGTCGTTTGCCAGCCTTCAGGTGACGACGAGACGACGGAGGGGCACGACATGGTGGATCACCCGGCGAGGGGCCGGTTCGAGCCTGTCCCCTCGACGAAGTCACCGGTGCAGGTATCGGTCGTCACCCGGCTGCCGGCGGTCGAGCAGGCGGCTGCGCTCGCCGTTCCGGTGGTCGAGGGGCACGACCCTCCCGCCGACCTCGGGACCGGCGCGGACCGGCTGGCCGTGGTGGGCTTCACCGGAGCGGCCGGACAGACGTTGACCCTGGCCGGCGACGACGGGCGCGCACTGGTGGCCCTCGGCGTCGGCGCGGACGCCGCGGTCGACGCGACGCTCGTCCGTGACCTCGCCGCCCAGTTCGCGCGCGCCGTGCCCCAGCACCAGCGCCTCGCCGTTGAGCTTCCGTCCGAAGCCCTGGCGATCACCGCTGCCCTCTTCGCCCAGGTCGTGGTCGAAGGCGTGCTGCTCGCTCGCTGGCGGTACTTCGTCGGGGCGGGGAACGAGCAGCCGACCCTCACCTCGCTGGCGCTCGTCGCGCCTCCCGAGGTCGCCGACGAGGCTCGAGCCGGCGCCGCCCGCGGCGAGGCGGTCGCCCGGGCGGCCGCGATCAGCCGGGACCTGTCGAACTGCCCGGCCAGCACCCTCACCGCGGCTCGCATGGGCGAGGTCGCCCTCGAGCTGGGCGCCGAGGCGGGGCTGCAGGTGGAGGTCTTCGGCGAGGACGAGCTGATCGCCATGGGCTGCGGAGGGATCCTGGGGGTGAACCTCGGCAGCGTCGACGAGCCGCGCCTGATCAAGATGTCCTATCGCCCCGAGTCCCCCTCGGGCCACCTGGGACTGGTCGGCAAGGGGATCATGTACGACTCGGGCGGCATCAGCCTCAAGCCGAGCGACGAGTCGCACGCCCAGATGAAGAACGACATGACCGGCGCAGCGGCGATCCTCGGTGCGATGACCGCGCTCGGCGCCCTCGACGTCCGCTGCAGCGTGACGGCGTACCTGTGCTGCACCGACAACATGCCCTCCGGTTCCGCGATGAAGCTGGGCGACGTCCTGCGGATGCGCAACGGCACCACGGTCGAGGTGCTCAACACCGACGCGGAGGGCCGACTCGTGATGGCGGACGGCCTCTGCCTGGCGGTCGAGGACGGCGTCGACGCCCTGATCGACATCGCCACCCTGACCGGCGCTTGCCTGCGCACGTTCGGCGTCGAGATCGCCGGGGTGATGGGCAACAGCACGAGCCTGGTCGACCAGCTGCGCAGCGCCGGTGCCGCTGCCGACGAGCCGGTCTGGGAGCTCCCTCTGCACCGTCCCTACCGCAGCCAGCTCGAGTCACCCATCGCCGACCTGACCAACATGGGAGGCGTCAACGCCGGGTCCATCACCGCGGCGCTCTTCCTCGAGGAGTTCGTCGGCGATGTGCCGTGGGCGCACGTGGACATCGCCGGCACCGCCCAGCAGCCGGCCGTGCGGACCTGGCGCAACAAGGGTGCCAGCGGGTTCGGCGCCAAGCTGCTCCTCGAGCTCGCCGCCGGGTTCGAGCTCCCCGCCGGATCGACGCGATGAGCCGCACGGCCGAGGCGCCGGACCAGTCCGGCGGAGGCTTGCTCGGGTGGATCGAGCGGGTGGGCAACAAGGTCCCGCACCCGGCGATGATCTTCCTCGGGCTGATCGTCGGCGTCATCGTGCTGTCCGCGATCATGTCGTGGGCCGGGGCGAGCGTGACCACGGAGGTGGCCGTCCCCGACGACGCCTCGGTCTCCCAGGACTACGAGGGCGGCACCGTCTATCCCTCGCTCGAGCACGACCCCGAGAAGGCCATCCCCGACTACCACGTCGAGAAGGAGACCATCGAGGTCAACAACCTGTTGAGCGCGGAAGGGATCCGGCACATCTTCACGAGCGCCGTCCAGAACTTCAACGACTTCGGTGTCGTCGCGGTCATCCTCGTGGCGATGATCGGCGTGGGTGTCGCCGAGGAGGCGGGTCTCATCGCGGCCCTCATCCGCAAGATGGTCCAGGTCGCGCCCCGGGGAGCGATCACGTTCATCATCGTGCTGCTCGGCGGGATATCCAGCGTTGCCTCCGACGCCGGCTACCTGGTGCTGATCCCGCTCGGCGCGGCGGCCTTCGCCAGCCTGGGGCGCAATCCGCTGGTGGGCATCGCCGCGGCGTACGCCGGCGTCAGCGCCTCCTTCTTCGTCAACGTCCTCATCACCCCCGCCGACGGGATCATCACCGAGGTCACCAACGAGATCCTCGGCGGCGTGGCGCCGAACGCCGACCAGCTCAACGTCACCAACAACTTCTACTTCTCGATCGCGTCCACGCTCTTCACCGCGGCCGTGATGACGCTGATCACCGACCGCTACCTCGAGCCGCGGATGGGGACGTGGGACCCCTCCGAGCGACCTGCCGACGCGCCGGTCGACCACGTGCCGAGCGGCGACGAGCTCTCCCACGAGGCGAGGGGCCTCCGGTTCGCCGGCGTCTACCTGCTCGGGGCGGTCGCCGTCGTCTGCCTGCTGACCTTCCTGCCCGACGCACCGCTCCGCAACCCGGACACGGGCGAGATCTTCGGGACCTCACCCTTCATGAGCAGCCTGCTGTTCATCATCTCGATGCTGTTCCTGGCCGCCGGACTGGGTTACGGGACCGGCTCGGGCAGCCTGAGCGGCAGCACGAACGTCATCAACGCCATCGTCAAGACGTTCAACGGCCTCGGTGGCCTGATCTTCCTGATGCTGCTGATCGCTCAGTTCATCTCGTTCTTCAACTACTCCAACATCTCCAGCATCGCCGCCACGAGCCTCGCCGACCTCCTCGGCCGCGCCGACGTGGGGGCGCTCCCGCTCCTGATCGGGTTCATCCTGCTGGTCTTCGTGATCGACGTGATCATGCCCGGCGTGATCCCGAAGTGGGCGATCATCGCCCCCATCTTCATCCCGCTCTTCTACAACCTCGGCATCGCTCCGCAGACCGTGCTGGCGGCGTACCGCGTCGGCGACGGGCCGGTCAACGTCATCACTCCGCTGATGGTCTACCTGCCGTTCATCATCCTCGTGTGCCAGCGCTATCGCGCCGAGGCCGGCATGGGCACGGTCATCTCGATGATGTTGCCCTACACCGTCGTCGTGCTGGTGACCTGGATCCTGTTCTTCGTGGCGTGGTACCTGGTCGGTGTCGCGTGGGGTCCCGGTTCGCCGGTCCATCTGCCCTAGCTGCGTTGAGGAGATTCGCGGATGGATGACGCCGCCACGGCGCTCCTCGTGCTGGGCGCGGTGATCGCGCTCTTCGTCTGGAACAGGCTGCCGGTCGGGGCGGTGGCGATCCTGGCCGCGCTGGCGCTGTGGGCGACCGGCCTGGTGTCCAGCGAGGATGCCGTCGGGGGCTTCGGTGACCCGGTCGTGACGTTCATCGCGACCCTGTTCGTGGTCAGCGAGGGGATCGACTCGACCGGCGTGACGACCTGGGCGGGCCAACGGCTCCTCAAGGTGGCCGGCACGCAGCACTCGCGCGTCCTCGTCACCCTCTGCCTGCTGTCGGCGGTGCTGACGTCGCTGATCACCCTCAACGGCGCCGTCGCCGCGCTCCTCCCGCTGACGGTCATGCTCGCGTACCGCATCGGGCAGGCGCCGTCGCAGCTGTTGATGCCGGTCGCCTTCGCCGGCAGCGCCGGCGGCCTGCTGCTCCTGATGAGCAGCCCGGTCAACATCATCGTGTCCGAAGCCGCCGACCACGCCGGCGAGGGGACGTTCCCCTTCTTCTCCTTCGCCTTGATCGGGCTCCCCCTGCTCGTCGGGACGACCACCATCTGCCTGGTGCTGGGCCCGCGGCTGCTCCCTCGCAGGACGCCGGAGCACAGCCAGCCCGACCTCGCCGGCCACGCCGAGACCCTCGAGTCGAGCTACCTGCGCACCGACGGCTTCTACCGGCTGCGCGTGCGCGGAAGGTCCGAGCTGGTCGGACGCGAGGTCGCCGAGCTGGCGGCGCTGCCCGACACCTCGGTGCGGGTCGTCGCGGTCGAGTCGCGCGAGGGCCGGCGGGTCACCGACGTCGTCGGCGAGGACGACGTGCTGGTGGCGACCGGACCACCGCTGGAGCTGACCAGCTTCGCGGTGGACCACGGCCTCGCCGTGGCGATGACTGGATCGACGCAGGCCGACGACCTGCTCTCGCGGGAGGGCGGCGTCGCGGAGGTCGTGGTCCCTCCCCGCTCCCGACTCGTCGGCGAGACCGTCTATCCGGGCATGCTCCGTCAGCACGACCTGGTGATCCTGGCCGTCCAACGGGTGGGCAAGGACCTCGGCCAGGGGCCCGTGGAGCTCGCCGCCGGCGATGCCATCCTGCTCAACGGGAGGTGGTCGGCCCTCGACCGGCTCCACCGGGATCGGGACGTGCTCCTGGTCGACTCCCCCGACGCCGTACGACGCCAGACCGTGCCGTGGGGGCCCGGAGCCACGCGCGCCGTCCTGGTGCTCGGCGGCCTCGTCGTGATGCTCGCCTCCGGCCAGGTGCCCCCTGCGATCGCCGGCCTCATCGCCGCCCTTGCCATGGTCCTGACCCGGGTCGTGAGCCCCGCGCAGGCCTACCGCGCCGTCTCCTGGCAGACGGTGGTGCTCATCGGTGCGCTCATCCCTCTGTCCACCGCCATCCGGAACAGCGGCGCCGCCGACCGGATCGCCTCGCTCCTCGTCGACGTGGTGGGCGACTCCCGCCCCTACCTGCTCATGGCGGCACTCTTCCTGCTCACCGCCGGGCTCGGCCAGGTGGTCAGCAACACCGCGACGGTCCTGGTCGTCGCCCCGATCGCCCTCGCTGCCGCGTCGGCCACCGACACGTCCGCCAAGCCGATGCTCATGGTGGTCGCGGTGGCCGGCGCAGCCGCCCTCCTCACCCCGATCGCCACGCCGGGCAACCTGATGATCATGAGCCCGGCGGGCTACCGCTTCGGCGACTACTGGAGGCTCGGGCTCTGCGTGATGGCCTGGTGGTTCGTCGTCGCGCTGGTGGTCGTCCCGCTGGCGTGGACGCCGTGAGCTACCGCGGCGCCGGGTTGCTCCTGAGGAGCTCGGCGAGCGCCGCCGTGTCGGCATCGGTCCATCGCGCCGGCGGCAGGATCTTCGCCCAGGCGTACGCCGGCGACTGACCGAATTCGTGGCCCTCCCCGTCCGGGACGCTGTTGGCCGCGAACTGATCGACGCCGAGCTGGAGCATCGTGACGCCGGGGATCCAGTGCAGGTGCGGGGAGACGCCGCGCCCCGGCGGCTCCTCGAGCCAGTCGGGGCGCCTGACCGCCAGCTCCCACGACCACCAGGTGATCGGGTCGTTGGCGTGCTGGAGGTATCCGATCCGGACGCCCGTCCACGGGCCGGGGCGCTCCCAGTCGGCGGGGACGTCGGCGAAACGGACGGTCGCGCCGCGGTCGAGCACCGGCAGGACCTGCGGCGTGCCCGGGTCGCGGTGCGAGGTGAAGCGGCTCCACAGGACGTTGTTGGCGGTCGGCCCGACGAACAGCGCACCGGAGGTCCGCGTCGCGAGGTCGTGCGCATCGCTGAAGGCGGCCTCCCCACCGAAGCTGCCGAGGCTCTCCCCGCTGACCACGAGGAGCGGTCGGTGGGCAGGCTGGAGCCCCTGCCAGTGGGCGTAGACGGCGTCGAAGAGCGTCCGACCCGCGTCCTGGGCGCGGTCGCCGTCCAGGAGGAACGACATCCAGCTCGGCAGGTAGGAGTACTGCATGCTGACGGTGGCGGTGTCGCCGCCCCACATGTACTCCAGCGCCTGGGCCTGGTTCTCGTTCACCCAGCCCCGGCCGGTGCCGGTGGCGACGTTGAGCACCGCCCGGTCGAAGCCGCCGAGGGCCTCGAGCTCCGTGACCGCACGGCGCGCCTCCGCCTCGAGGTCGACGCCGTCCGCGCCGGCCCCGATGTAGGCGCGGACGGGGTGGAGCGAGGGCTCGCCGGTGAAGGCGCTGACCTGCTCGGCCGTCGGCGTGTTGACCACGAAGAGCCGACCCTGTCGCCCGAGCTCGTTCCAGGACTGCCCCGAGCGGGGTCCGGCGGAGACGTCGGGCGAGGTGGGCTTGGGCAGGTCGGTGCGGAACTCGTCGTTGAGGGTCCGGAAGGTCGCATCGAGCGCGCCCACCAGACGGCCGCCGCCGACGTCCACGACGAGGACGTACGCCGCCACGGCGGCGATCAGCCCACCGAGCAGCGTCGCCGCCACCGCGGGCATCACCGTTGCGATGAGCCGGCCCGCGACGCGTCCGACGGCCTTGACGGCGCGCGCGACCAGCAGCAGGACCACGGCCAGGACGGCGGTGAGAGCGACCGACACGAGGACGTGGAGCAGTCCGACTCGGTCGACGCCGACCAGGCGGCGTACCTCGTTCTCCCAGCGCAGCCCCAGCCACAGCGCGACGATGCAGCCGATCCCCCCGACCACGGCCAGCACCCACCAGGCGGCGCGGCGGGCGCGGCCGACCGGGCGGACCCCGCAACGGCGGACGAGCCAGCCGACGAGCGCGCCGAGCCCGTATCCCGCGCAGGCGCAGACGGCGGAGATCAGGGCCTGGGCCCCAGCGGCCCGGGGCATCAGTGACGGGGTCAGGGAGAGCCAGAAGCCCACGAGGGCGCCGACGACCGCCGCGTACGGCGCCCGGAGCTGCCGTCGCACGAAGCCACGGCGCGCGGGAGGCATGCTCATCATCGTGCCAGCGCCCGAGGCGCATGGATACAGCGTCAGCGACGTGGTGATGCACCGCCGGTGACATCGACCGGACGCCGAGTGCAGACGCGGCCGCGGGCAACGCCCGCGACCGCGTCTGCACCGGTGAAGCGTCAGCCGACCGTGACGGTGACCTCCTGGATGGCCGTCGGGCTGACCTCGTTGCTGGCCCGGACCCGGACGGTGGACGTCCCGGCGGCGGTGGGCGTGCCGGAGATGGTGCCGGTGCCGTCACCGTTGTCGGTGAAGGCGAGCCCTGCCGGCAGCCGGCCGGCGACCGAGAGGCTGGGCACCTCCTGGGCGGTCGGCGACTGCGTGGTGGCCGTCGTCACCGTGAAGCTGCCGGCCGTACCCGCCGTGAAGGTGGCGGTCGGCTCCGAGGTGATGTGCAGCGGCGCCACGTTCACCACGAACGATGTGCTGACCGTCCTGCCGCGGTAGGTGGCGTCCACCGTCACGGTGGCGACACCCGAGCCGACCGTCCGCAGCGCGGTGCCGCGCTTCTCGACGGCGACGACATCGCGCCGGTCCGACCGGTAGCGGACCCGCATCCCGGCGGGGAGCGGTGTGCTGCGTCCCTTGGCGACGTAGCCGTGCAGCGCCTCGTCGTCGGTGGCGACGGTGACCTGCGGGTCGATCGCGGTGCCGACGTCGAAGGCGACCCGCTGGGCGACGTCCGCGGCGGCGTCACCGGTCTGCACCGGGCGGACCGTGACCGTGGTGGGCACCCGCCCGAGCCGGCCCGTCACCGCGACCGAGGCGTGCGCCCGGACGTCGGAGGACGAGGCGGCCAGCTGGAGCCCGTAGGTGCCGCGATCCACCTTCATGGTCTGCGTCTTCTCGTTGAGGAACGCCAGCTGCGAGGCCGGCGCCGAGAAGTGCACGCGCACCGACCGGCCGGGCTTCACCGTGACCCGGTCGAAGGCGAGCAGCCTCTTGGCCGGTCGCTCCGCCGCGGCCGAGGCGAACGGCGTGGTCACGTAGAGCTGCGGGGTCGCCGCTCCGGTGACGTCGCCGGTGTTGGTGACCGTCGCCGTCGCCGAGATCGTCCCGGAGGCGGCGACGGAGCCGTTGGCGACCTTCAGGTCGGAGAACCGGAAGCTGCTGTAGCCCAGTCCGTGACCGAAGGGGAAGGTCGGCGTGCCGGTGTAGTACATGTACGTGCGGCCGGGCGACGACTGGCTGGGCCGGATCGCGTAGTCGGTGATCGGCGGCAGCTGGCTGTCGTCGGAGTACCACGTGAAGGGCAGGTGGCCGCTCGGGTTGACCTTGCCGAGCAGCACGTTGGCGATCGCCGGGCCCTGTCGCTGACCGAGGTAGGAGCTCCACAGGATCGCGGGGCTCGTCGCCTCGAAGCTGCGCACGTCGACCGACCCGACGGTCTGCAGGTAGACGACGGTGCGCGGGTTGGCGGCCTCGACCTGGCTGATCATCGCGGCCTGAGCGCCGGGGAGCGCGGTCGTGGTGCGGTCGTGGTCTTCCGAGGAAGTGGTGCGGTCCGTGCCGGCCACGACCACCACGGCGTCGTACCCCTTGACGGCGTCGATGGTCGCCTGGTCGACGGTGGTCAGCGAGCCGGCGGTGGTCCCGCCGGTGACGCCGGGCAGGAAGTCGACCGTGGCGTTGGGGTTGCGAGCCTCGACGGCGTCCTTGATGCCGGTGTAGGCGTCGATGTTGTTCGCGGCGCCGGCGTTGACCTGGATGCTGGAGTAGCCGCCGGTGTCGAGCCGCGCCGGGTGCGCGAAGTAGCCGACGACGGCGACCTTGAACGCCTTGTTCCTCGGGACGCTGAGCGGGAGGAGGGAGGCGCTGCCGACCTGGTCGTTCTTGAGCAGGACGAGACCGTGCTCGGCGCTCTCCTGCGCCTGGGCGAGCCGCTCGGGAGTCTCGGTCACGGCGTTGTTGTCGGGCGAGCTGGTCCAGGTCGCGCCACCGAGGCGCTTGCGGGCCGCGCGGACCCACGGCACCTGGTTCTCCTTGTCGAACTCACCGGTCTGGATCCGAGCGGTGAACAGCCGCGTGACGGAGGTGTCGACGTCGCCGACGTTGAAGGTGTCGACCTCGGTCCTGATCTGCTGGTCGACGGCCGTGGGCACGGTGTTCCCGTAGCTGTACTGGTCGTGGTAGCCCCAGTTGCAGTCGAGGTCCTCGCCCGCCGAGATGGCGTACGCCGACCGGCCGTACTGGTCGAGCGGCGCGCTCGCCGTCGGCGGCTGCCAGTGGTGCCCGTTCTGGATCTCCCGCACGGCGTCGCAGTCGGAGGTGAAGTAGCCGCCGAAGCCGTAGGTGTCGCGGGCGAGGTCGCTCATCAGCTGGACGCTCGCAGCGGCCGGGACGCCGTTGACGGCGTTGTAGGAGCTCATGATCGAGCCGGGGTGGGCCGCCTTGATGATGTCGGCGAACTGCTTGGTGTAGTACTCGCGCAGGGTCCGCTGGTCCATGTCGGCGGAGCCGGTGCGGCGGTCGACCTCGCTGTTGTTGGCCGCGTAGTGCTTCAGCGTCGCGATGGCCTTGTAGTAGCCCTTCGCCGACGCCGGCAGCTCGCCGTCGGGCGTCTGGCCCTGCAGCCCGTCGACGTACTGGCCGGCGAGCTGCGCGGTCAGCGTCGGGTCCTCGCTCCAGCTCTCGTCGTTGCGGCCCCAGCGCGGGTCGCGCGAGAGGTTGACGGTCGGGGCGTAGAAGTCGAGGTTGAGCCGGTTGTCGGGCGCGGTGTCGCGCGCCTCGTCGCCGATCAGGGAGGCCTCGCGGTAGACGAGGTCGGGGTCCCACGTGCTGCCCATCGAGAGGTCGGAGGGATACGACGTGGTGTTGGTCAGGGTCGTGGCGTTGCCCGTCGGCGTGATCGTCGAGGCGTTGACGCCGTGGTTGGACTCGTTCCACCAGCCCCACGCCGCGATGCCCAGGCGCGGGATGGCCGGAGCCTGGCTGCTGTTCATCTCCTGGGCCTTCTCGGCCAGGGTCATCCGGCTGACCAGGTCGGCGGCCCGCTCCTGGGGTGTGAACGACGTGTCGAGGTAGACCGGAGTCGAGGACGCCCGCGCCGCGGACGATGCGCCGGGTGCGGCGGGGGCGGCGGCCGAGTGGCCGACGGTTGTTGCGGCGAGGGCGCCGGCGATCACGGCGGTGCCGAGAGTGGCGACGGCACGCCTGCGTTGTCTGCTGACCATGAGTGCTCCGAGAGAAAGGCGTACCGAACGGGTGCGCGCCGATAGGTCCCCCAGCCCTGCCCGAGAACAGGCAGCGTGTGGTCTGGGTCTCATGACCGTAGGGCCGTGCCTTTATCCGGGTCAAGGATCAATCTCGCGTTGTGGCCGCTTGATTTATCCTGTTCCGGACTAACTCGGGCCGCTAGGCTGCCGTGCGTGAGCGAGCGAGGCGACGAGACGCTGCCGAGCCGGAACGGACGCGCGGTCCTCGAGGCCGTCCGGTCCCGCCCCCGTTGCAGCCGCGCCGACGTGGCGCGCGCCACCGGCCTGTCGACGTCCGCCGTCTCGGCCCTGGTGAGCAGCCTGATCGCCGCCGGGCTCCTCGTCGAGCTCGGCACCAGGCCGGCGACGAGCGGTGGCCGGCCCTCCGTCTCCCTCGGTCTGGCTCCGCGGGCCGGCGCCCTCATCGGGATCCACCTCGGCCACGCCGACCTCCGAGTGGTGCTCACCTCGCTGGACGGGACGCTGATCGCCGAGCAGCGGCACGTCCTCGACGTCGACCACGAGCCGACCGAGTCCCTGGACCGGGTCGCGCGCAGCACGACCGACCTGGTCGCGAGCGCGGACACCGACCTCGGACGCGTCCTCGGCGTGGGAGTGGCCGTCTCGGCGCCGGTCGTCGGGTCCCGGCAGCTGGGCTCGCCGCCGATGCTGCTCGACTGGGGCGGCGTGGACATCGGTGGGATCCTGGCCGAGCGCACCGGCCTCCCGGTCCACCTCGGCAACGACGCGAGCCTCGGTGCGCTCGCCGAGTGGCGGCTCGGAGCGGGCGCCGGGGTCGACGACCTCGTCTACGTCATGCTCGGCGAGGGCGTGGGCTCCGGCCTGGTCCTCGGCGGCCGGCTGCACACCGGGGCCGCCGGCATGGCCGGGGAGCTCGGCCACCTCTCCGTCGTCCCCGACGGCCGGATCTGCCGGTGCGGGGCACGCGGTTGCCTCGAGACCCTCGTCAGCAAGCGCGCGCTCGTCTCCGCGCTCGCGCACACGCTCGGCCCGGCCGCCACCGTCGAGTCCCTCCTCGACTTCGCGGACGCCGGCGACCGAGGAGCGCTCCGACTCCTCACCGACGCCGGGCAGGTGCTCGGCACCGCCCTGGCCGGCGTCTGCACCATCACCGACCCGCGCCTGGTCGTCGTGGGCGGCGACCTCACCGCACGGCCCGAGTCGAGCGATGCGCTCCTCGCCGCCGCGAGCCGCGCCCTCGACTCCGCGCTGCCGCCGGTCGCCAATCACGACATCCGCGTCGTCCGCGCACAGCTCGGCCCGCGGGCCGAAGCCCTCGGCGCCGCTCTCCTCGCGGCGTCCCGCCTCGGAGGCGGGGTCGTCGGGAGCGCCGAGGTCGCGCAGGTCGCTGACGCGATGTGATGGCGCGCCGAGGGGCACCTCGGGTCAGTCCGGGAATGCGATGTGGACGTCGTGGGGAGCCGGAGCACCGGCACCGCTCTCGAGCAGCCCCTTCAGGCTCATCAGGTACGTCGCCCACTTGGTGCTGCAGTGGTGCATGAACTCCACCGGGCGCTCCCAGCCCTGGTGCTCGAACATCACCACCGTCCAGTCATCCACGGCGTTCAACCGCCAGTCGACGGTCGTGCCGACCCACTCCTCCGGACCGTCCACGACCTCCCACCGCACGTGCGAGCCGGGCGTCGTCTCCAGGACCTTCATGTCGAAGCCCCCCGGCGGGAAGCGGAACTCGATGACGCCTCCCTCCGAGGCGTCACCGGACGTGTCGGTCGTCCACCAGCCCGCGAGGCCGTCGATGGTGGTCAGCGCTCGGTAGACGGCGTCGGGCGGAATCTTCTCGACCGCGACGCGGTGCAGGATGTCAACCATCGTTCGTCTCCTTGTCCTTGATCTGCTGCAGCGTCTCGGCGAGGCGCCTGATCCGGCGGAGCCGCCCGTCCCAGGCGCTCGTCACCGCATGGAGCTGCGCGAGCGCACGAGCGAACTGCTCGTCGTCGATCCGATAGTGCCGCTCGCGCCCGGCCGCCTCCCCGTGCACCAGGCCGGCCCTGTCCAGGACGGTCAGATGCTTGGCGACCGCCTGACGGCTCACCGGGAGCCGGTCGCTGAGCGTGGTCGCGGTGCCCGACCCGTGGGCGAGCAGGAGGTCGAGCATCTGGCGCCTGGTGGGATCACCGATCGCCGACCACAGCTCGTCGTCGACGGCCGTGCTCATGCCCGGACACCCACCCGCGCGGCGTACGCCGCCAGCCGCGGGAGGAAGTGGTCCCAACCCTGGACGTGGTCCCGGTAGTGCGCCTCCAGCGCGGCTGCCTCCCAGCCCCGCTCGCGGAAGCCGGTCTCGCGGAACCGCACCAGCGTGCCACCGTCGCGGGCCACGAGCTCGAAGGTGACGAGCATCGAGTTCCCCTCGGCCGCCGGCTCCCCGGCCGCATGCGTCCAGCGGAAGGAGAAGCGCGTCGGCGGCTCGACGTCGACGACCGTGAGCGACTCGACCTGGTCGCCGGCGTCACCGTTCGAGAACCGGATCTCACCCACCGACCCGGCGACGGGCTCGTAGCGCGCCTCGTCGGGCCACCACTGCGCCACGTGCCTCGGGTCGCTCACCACCTGGAAGACCGTCTCCGGTGACGCCTCGATGAAGAGCTCACGCTCGATGGATCCCAGCTCCATGACTGCCTCCTGCAACGATTGGTTGCACATCACTGTAGGCGCGCTGGCGTCGATGTGCAACCAGTGGTTGCGGAATATCGCCGGACTCACCCGTCGAGATCCAAGAGGCACGGGTGACCCTTCGGCGCAGCCGCCGCGCGACGAGATCAGCCGCCCCAGGAGGCCCGGGCGTGGTCGAGGGCCGGCCCCTCGAGCACCGCGACCAGCTCCTCGAAGAGCGCCACCGCCGCGCCGGCCGGCCAGTCGGCGGCGAGCACCTCGCGCGGGAGGCCGGGATCGCGGAAGGGAAGCTTGCGCCACCGGTCCAGCATCGTGAGGTACGCCGCGAACGCCTCGGCCCCGGCCAGCTCGGAGAGCTGCCGGAACTGCGAGCGGTAGGCGTCGATGAAGTCGCGGTAGCCCCGGTCGATCGCCGCGAGGTCCCAGGAGTCGTACAGCACCCGGGTGAGGTCCTGCGGGCCGAAGTAGTCGCCGACGAAGATGGCGGCATAGCCGCCCAGCCCGAGGTCCTCGATGGCGCGCTCGGCCGCCTGCCGCATCCGCGCCGGCGCGATCCACAGCGCGGTCCCGATGTTGCCGAAGCCGAGGCTGGTCAGGTGGGAGCGCAGCTGGTGACGCTTGGCCCGCATCGACTCCGGCACCCCGAAGTGGACGATGCACCAGCCGTCGGAGAGGTCGGCGGGCTTGCGGGCGTGCCAGATCACCTCGTCGCCGGCGGCGAGCGTGGCGTCCGCCTCCTCGGTCAGGAGGTAACCCCGAGCTCCCGAGCGGGATGCGGGATCGAGCCAGCCGTTCTTCTTCAGCCGGAAGACGGCCGTGCGCACGCTGGGCGCGTCGATGCCGACCTCCCCCAGGAGGTCGACCGCGGCCGCGATCGGCATCCAACCGCCGAGCGGGCGCACCACGGCGCCGAGGAACGTGACGATCGTCGTACGCGGCTGCGGCCCGCGGACCGCGCCTTCGGGCGCCTCGCTCATGCGCGCGAAGCCTCTGCCGATCCGTCGGCCTCGCCAGTCCCGCCCAGCGCCGCGACCCACTCGACCGGCCACGGCACGCTGCCGGCGCCGTCCCGGTGCCCGGCGCCTGCGTGGTTCGTGCCGATGTGCACGGTGACGTAGGCGCCCCGGGCCGCCCGCCCGCGCGGCCGGCCGTCGTGCTCCTCGCCCCACACCTCGAACTCGAAACGCATCGACGAGGTGCCCAGCCGCGCCAGCTCGACGACGGTGGTGACGTCCTGGCCGAAGAACAGCGGCGCCTCGAAGTCCACCTCGAAGCGGACGCGGGGCGCGACCGGGAAGTAGCCGTCGAGGCCGCGCTCGCGCATGAGGCTGGCCTCGGCGGCCTCGACGAACCGCATCACCGTGCTGTTGTGGTAGATGCCGGCGGCGTCGGTGTCGATCCACTCCACGCGGGTGCGGAGGACGGCGCGCGGCCGGCCGTGCTCGGTCGTGGCCCCGGTCGTCGGCTCAGGCACGCTCACGGTCGGCAAGGGTCTCAGACCCGGTCACGCGCCGCGGACGGCACCCAGCGGAGATGGACCGACTCGGACGCTCCGTCCCGCAGGAGCTGCAGCCGCGGCGGGACCTTGTCGGTGCGCGAGGTCGGCGGCCTGCGCCGTCCCGCCTCCCACGGGACCGGCCACTGCGCGCCGGGCCCTCGGTAGTCCTGCTCGGCCGCCGCGTGCAGCGTCCAGCTCGGGTCGTAGAGGTGGGTGCGGCCCAGCGCGCACAGGTCGGCACGGCCGGCCAGCAGGATCGAGTTCACGTCGTCGTACGACGAGATCGCCCCCACCGCGATGACCTTCACCCCGGCCGGCTCGGCGACGCGGTGACGGATCTTGTCGGCGAACGGCGTCTGGTAGGAACGGCCGAACGCCGGCTTCTCGTCCTTGCTGACCTGCCCCGACGAGACGTCGATCGCCGCGGCGCCCGCGGCGACGAAGGCGCGGGCGATCTCGACGGCGTCCTCGTCGGTGTTGCCGTCCGGCAGCCAGTCCGTCGCCGAGATGCGGACGGTGACCGGGATCCGGGCCGGCACGGCCGCGCGTACGGCGGCGAAGACCTTGATCGGGAAGCGCAGCCGGTTCTCCAGCGAGCCGCCGTACTCGTCGGTGCGGTGGTTGGCCACGGGCGAGAGGAACGAGCTGAGCAGGTAGCCGTGCGCGGCGTGCACCTCGACCAGGTCGAAGCCCGCCGCCACCGCCCGCTCGGCGGACGCGACGAAGTCCGCCACGACCGCGTCGAGGTCGGCCCGGGTCGCCTCGCGCGGCACGTGGCAGTCCGCGCCGTACGGCAGGGCGGACGGCCCGATGACCTCCCAGTTGCCCTCCTCGAGCGGCTCGTCCATGCCCTCCCACATCAGCTTCGTGGAGCCCTTACGACCGGAGTGGCCCAGCTGCATGCCGATCTTCGCGGTCGACTGCGAGTGGACGAAGGCGGTGACGCGGCTCCACGCCGCCAGCTGCTCGTCGTTCCACAGCCCGGGACAGCCAAGGGTGATCCGGCCCTCGGGTGAGACGCAGGTCATCTCGGTCATCACCAGGCCGGCCCCGCCGAGCGCCTTGGAGCCGAGGTGCACGAGGTGGAAGTCGGTGGGCACGCCGTCGGTGGCGACGTACATGTCCATCGGCGAAAGCACGACGCGGTTCTTCAGCTCCAGCTCGCCGATCCGCACCGGCTGGAACATCGCCGGCGCGGTCTCGTCCGCCGAGCCCTGGTGGCGCGCGAACTCGGCCTCCATCAGCGCCGCGAACTCGGCGTCGCGATCGCGCAGGTTCTCCTGGGTGATGCGCCGCGAGCGGGTGAGCAGGTTGAAGACGAACTGCGCGGGGTCCTGGTCGGCGTACATCCCGATGTTCTCGAACCACTCCAGCGACGCCTGGGCGGCGCGCTGGGTCGACTCGACCACCGGCTTGCGCTCGGCCTGGTAGGCCGCCAGCGCCGTCTCGACGTCAGGGTGCTCGTGCAGGCAGGCGGCGAGGGCGAGCGCGTCCTCCATCGCCAGCTTGGTGCCGGAGCCGATCGAGAAGTGCGCGGTGTGGGCGGCGTCGCCGAGGAGCACGACGTTGCCGTCGTGCCAGCGCTCGTTGCGCACGGTGTTGAAGTTGATCCACTTGGAGTTGTTGGTGAGGATCTCGTGCCCCTGCAGCTCGCCGGCGAAGATCTCCTTGATCCGCTCCACCGCGTAGTCGTCCGAGACGCCCGGCGCGAAGACCTCGCCCTCGGTCCGGTCCAGACCCGCGCGACGCCACACGTCCTCGTGCATCTCGACGATGAACGTCGAGCCCTGGTCGGAGTAGGGGTAGCCGTGGATCTGCATGGTGCCCCACTCCGTCTGCTTGACGAAGAACTGGAACGCCTCGAAGACCAGGTCGGTGCCGAACCAGATGTACTTGTTGTGCCGCCGGTCCAGCGTCGGCCGGAACACGTCGGCGTACTTCGTCCGCACCGCGGAGTTGAGCCCGTCCGCCGCCAGCACCAGGTCGTACGACGCCCGCAGCTCGTCCGGGTCGGGCGCCTGCGTCCGGTAGCGCACGGTGACGCCGAGCTCGGCGACCCGCTCCTGCATGATCTGCAGCAGCTCCTTGCGGCTCATCGCGGCGAAGCCCTGGCCGCCGACGGTGAACGGCGTGCCGTTGAACTCCACGTCGATGTCGGTCCAGCGCGCGAACCGGCTCTCCATCCGCTGGTGGATGACCGGGTCGGCGCCCTCGATGCTGCCGAGGGTCTCGTCGGAGAACACCACGCCGAAGCCGAAGGTGTCGTCGGGCGCGTTGCGCTCCCACACGGTGATGTCGTGGCTCGGGTCGAGCGTCTTCATCAGGGCGGCGAAGTAGAGCCCGCCGGGCCCGCCGCCGACGATCGCGATCCTCATGCTCCGGCCTCCGCCTCGATGATCTGGCGCAGCTTGAAGTGCTGCAGCTTCCCGCTGATGTTGCGGGGCAGCGCTGACACGAACCGCACGTCGCGGGGGTACTTGTAGGGCGCCAGGTGGCCCTTGACGTGGTCCTGGAGCTCGGTGGCCTTGGCCGCGCTCGGCTCGACGCCGTCGCGCAGCACCACGAACGCGCAGACGATCGCGCCGCGGTCGGGGTCGGGTGCGCCGACCACGGCCGACTCGACGACGTCCTCGTGCAGGTCGAGCGCCGCCTCCACCTCAGCGCCGCCGATGTTGTAGCCGGAGGAGACGATCATGTCGTCGGTGCGCGAGCAGTACCAGAAGTAGCCGTCGGGGTCGCGAAGGAAGGTGTCGCCGGTGACGTTCCAGCCGTTGACCACGTAGCCGCGCTGGCGGTCGTCGTCGAGGTAGCGGCACCCGACCGGGCCGATCACCGCGAGCCTGCCCTCGACCCCCGGGCCGACCTCGTTGCCGTCGGCGTCCAGGATCGTGGCGCGGTAGCCGGGCACCGGCCGGCCGGTGGCGCCGGGCCTGATGTCGTCGCCGGCCGCGGAGATGAAGATGTGCAGCATCTCGGTGGCGCCGATGCCGTCGATCGGCTTGATGCCGAGCTCGCTGTGCAGCTGCTCCCAGGTGGATTGGGGCATGTGCTCGCCGGCGGTCACCGCGGCGCGCAGCCCGGCGAGCCGGCCGACCTTGCCCGCCTTGAGGATCTGCTTGTACGCCGTCGGGGCGGTCGCCAGGACCGTGACACCGTGCTCGTCGACGAGGTCGGCGAGCTCCGCCGGGGCGGCGGCCTCGGTCAGGAGCGCTGACGCGCCGGCGCGCAGCGTGAAGACCACCAGCATGCCGAGGCCGAAGGTGAACGCGAACGGCGCCGTGCACGCCACCACGTCGTCGGGCTCGAGCCGCAGCGTCGTGCGCCCGAAGGTGTTGTCGATCGAGAGGATGTCGCGGTGGAAGTGCGTGGTGATCTTCGGGATCCCGGTCGTGCCCGAGGTGGGCCCGAACAGCGCCACGTCATCGGCGGCGGTGTCGACGGCCGCGAACCCGGTCGGCTTCCCCTCGATGCGTCGGGCCAGGTCGTCGGCCGCCGGGCCGCCGTACGTCACCACCGTGAGATCGGGCGCGCTGTCGTCGCGGACCGCCAGGACGTCGTCGACGAACCGGTGGTCGACGAGCGCGACGGCGGGTCGCGTCTTGGCGACGATGGGGGTGAGCTCGGCGGTCCGCAGGGCCGCCATCGTGGTCACCACGATGCCGCCGGCCTTCAGCACGCCGAGCCACGCGGCGACCGTCCACGGGTTGTTGGGCGAGCGCAGCAGCACGCGGTTGCCGGGGACCAGGCCGAGGTCGTCGACCAGCACGTGCGCGACCTGGTTGGCCCGGGCGCACAGCTCGCCGTAGGTCCACACGGTGCCGTCGGGCGTGCGCAGCGCCGGCCGGTCGGGGCCGTACGTCGCCACGGCGGCGTCGATCAGCTCGGCGCCGGCGTTGAGGCGCTCGGGGTAGTCGAGCAGCTCGGTGGTGAACTCGAGGGTCGGCCACAGCTCCGGTGCCGGCAGGTGGTCCCGGGCGAAGGTGTCGACGTAGCCGGTGGGGGCCAGCTCGCTCACGAGGCCGCCCCCGTCCGGATCATGCCCTCCTGGACGACGGTCGCGACGTGGGCGCCGTCGCGGGCGAAGAACCTGCCCACCGCCGAGCCGCGGCCGGACTCCACCGAGATCGCCTCCTGGGCGTAGAGCAGCCAGTCGTCCATCCGGACCGGGCGGTGGAACCACATCGCGTGGTCGAGGCTGGCAGTCACCAGGCCCGGGTCGGCCCAGGCCACGCCGAGCGCCCGCAGCGCCGGCTCGAGGATCGTGTAGTCACAGACGTAGGCCAGGGCCGCGGTGTCGCGCTGCGCGGTCGTCAGCGGGTCCACGTCGCGCAGGGCGTCGTACGGCTTGACCCACACGGCCTGGTGCGGCGCGGTGCCGCCGTCGACGCTGACGTAGACGGGGCCGGGGACGTGGCGCATGTCGAAGCTGCGCCCGCCCGACCAGTAGGCCTTGGACGTCTCGGTCATCGTGGCGCCGGAGCGGTCGGCGAGGTAGTCGGCCGAGGTCGGCAGCGTCTCCGGGTCCGGGAGCCCGGCCGGCATCTCGGCGGAGAAGCTGCCGCCGGGCTCGCCCGCCGCGAAGCCGACCAGGCTGACGTAGGCCGGCTTGCCGTTCTGGTAGGCGCGCACCTGCCGGGTCGCGTAGCCGCGGCCGTCGCGCAGGACCTCCACCTCGTAGCTGACCTCGGCGCCGATGTCGACGGGGCGCATGAAGTAGGAGTGCATCGAGTGGACCTCCTTGTCGCCGACGGTCCGCATCGCGGCGACGAGCGCCTGCGCGACCATGTCGCCGCCGTAGGCCTTGGGCCACGGGCACGGCTGGGTGGTCGCCGTGAAGGCGACGTCGAAGACCTCAGCCTCGGCGGGTTTGAGCGTGATGGCGTCGGTGAAGATCGCGGAGGTGGCGGTCACGGCCGGCTCACCCAGTCCTTCAGGTCCTCGTCGCCGACCTGCGGCAGGTTGACGACGATGTTCTCGGGGGTGCGGGCGGTCATCCAGGTGAGCGGGTTGTTGCGGTCGAGGTTGCACTCGACGTGCGGCATGAACGGCGGCACGAACACCCAGTCACCCTCGGACATGTCGATGTAGTCCTCGAACCGCTCGCCGAAGTAGATCCGAGCGCGGCCGGACAGCACGTAGCCGCCGGTCTCGGCCTCGCCGTGGTGATGCGGGACGGAGCGGTATCCGGCCAGGTTGTGCACCTTGCCGAACCACAGCTTCGTCGCCGGGGTGTGCTGGATGCTGACGCCGCTGATCCGGGTCGCGCCCTCGCTCTGACCGGTCAGGTCGGGCTCGTGGCCGCCGCGGGTGACGACCGGGACGACCAGCCCGCTCTCGTTGGCGTACGACGAGGGGTCGCCCTCGAGCACGTAGTTGCTGAGGTCGGGATCCATGGGCGGTGTCCTGTCTGTCGGGCCGGCTCAGCTGCGCGGAGCCGGGCGGTTGGTCAGCGGCTGAAGCGGATGGTGGCGGCGATCGAGCCGATGCCGGTGACCTCGGCCTCGACGAGGTCACCGTCGGCCAGGTAGGTCGGGGGCGTCATGCCCATCCCGACGCCGCCCGGCGTCCCGGTCAGGACGACGTCCCCGGGTCGCAGCACGGTGAAGGTGGACACGTAGGCGAGCAGCGCGGCGCTGTCGAACACCAGCGTCTTGGTGTTGCCGCGCTGGCGCTCGACGCCGTTGACCCGGCAGGTCACCTCGACGCCGGCGACCGGGTCGATCTCGTCGGGCGTGACGACGACGGGGCCCAGCGGCGTGCTCGCGTCCCAGGCCTTGCCCTGGAACCACTGCAGCGTGCGGTTCTGCCAGTCCCGGATCGAGATGTCGTTGGCGACGGTGTAGCCGGCGATCGCCGCCCCGGCCTGCTCGCGACCGGCGTTGCGGATATCGGTGCCGACGACCACGGCCAGCTCGGCCTCCCAGTCGACGTCGAGGCCGTCGGGCAGCCGGATCTCGGCGTCGGGGCCGACCAGGGTGTCGGCGTACTTGGCGAAGAGGGTGGGGTGGCTCGGCAGCTCGCGGCCCATCTCGGTGATGTGGTCGGCGTAGTTGAGCCCGCAGCAGATCACCTTGCCGGGCGCCGGCAACGGCAGCAGCGGTACGGCGCCGGGCAGCGCGTCGCCGGCGAGGCCGTCGGCCTCGGCGGTCGTGTGGGCGGCCAGGTAGGCACTGAGGTCGGGGGCCGGCAGCGCGTGCCAGCCGTCCTCGCGCCAGACGGCGGCACGGGGCCCGGAGTCGGTTCGGACGGTCGCCAGTCGCATATTTCAATTTCTGCACGAACGTTGTGCAACTGTCAATAGGCGTCGTACCGTTGCCGCATGACGACCGACCTCACCCCCGTGGCGATCAACCCCGCGACGCTCGCCGAGCCGAGCGGCTTCTCCCACGGCACGCTGAGCGGCAACACGCTCCACCTCGCCGGCCAGACGGCGCTCGACAAGGACATGCGGATCGTCCCGGGCGGGATCGTCGAGCAGTTCCGGCAGGCCTTCTCCAACGTGCTCGCGACGCTGCGCGAGGCGGGCGGCGTCCCCGAGGACCTGGTCTCGATCACGATCTACCTGACCGACATCCCCGACTACCAGGCGCACGGGCGCGAGATCGGCAGGGTCTGGCGCGAGCTCGCCGGCCCGGTCTACCCGGCGATGGCCGGGATCGGCACCACCTGCCTGTGGCAGCCCGAGGCGATGATCGAGATCCTCGGCGTCGCGGTCATCCCCGACGAGCGCCTCCTTCGACCGAGCTGACCCCGCGCGCGCGTGGGAGCGTCAGAACTGGTCGATCAGCTGGTCGAGCTCGGCGAACCGCTCGACCTTCGGGTGGTCGATGACGTGCCCGCGGACGACCACGCTGATGGGGTGGTCGAGGGTGCGGATGTCGGTGAGCGGGTTCGCGGAGGTGACGACGAGGTCGGCCGCGCGGCCCGGCTCGACGGCGCCGGTGACGTCCTCCACACCGAGGATGCGGGCGTTGGCCTGGGTGGCGGCGTGCAGCGCCTGCGCCGGGGTGAGGCCGGCGTACCGGATGAGGAAGTCGAGCTCGCGCCAGGTGTTGTAGTGGGTGACGAAGGTGAGGGCCGAGTCGGTGCCCATGCCGAGCAGGATGTCGCACTCCAAGGCGATGCGGATGCCTCCGAGCATCTCCTCGAAGATCATCTCCGCGTTGACCTTGGCCACCTCGTTGGCACCGGTGATCGCCCGGTCGAGCTTGACCAGCGGGAGGCACGCCATCAGCGTCGGGATGAGCGCCGAGAAGCCACGCAGCGAGCTCGGGTTGTTCTTGAACAGGTCGATGATGTCGTCGGTCAGGTTCGCGCCGTGCTCGATGGTGTCCACGCCGGCCCGCAGGGCGGCACGGATGCCGTCGGCGCCCTGGGCATGGGCGGCGACCAGGACGCCTGCCTGGTGTGCCTCCTCGCAGATGACGCGCATGTTCGCCTCGGTCATCTCCGGGCGTCCGGCGTACCCGACCTCCTTGGCGTCGGTGACACCGGCCGTGGCGGAGATCTTGATGGCCCTGACGCCCCTGCTGAGGCTCCTGCGGACGTGCTTGCGCACCGTGTCCGCGTCGGCACCGATGAGCGCGATCTGTGGCGCCCCGTGTCCGCCCGGGATGGCCAGCAGCGGACCGGACGGGATCAGGCGCGGACCCAGCAGTCGCCCCTCCCGGATCTCCCTGTCGACCTGGACCACCTCGTAGCCGGGGTCGCCCACGCTGCGGATCGTGGTGACCCCGGTGTTGAGCTGCGTCTCGACGGCGTTCCTCGTCTTCCCGAGCAGCCAGCGCTGGCCGATCGGGCCGCGGAGGAAGCGGGCGACGAGCGTCCCCACCCGCGGGTCCGCGAGCACCGGCTTCAGCGGCTTCCCGTCGGAGAAGAGGTGGGCGTGCGCGTTGATGAGACCGGGCTGGACGAACCTGCCGGTCGCATCGATGACGCGAGCCCCGACCGGCACCTCGACCTGGGCGGTCGGGGCGACCGTGGTGATGAGGCCGCTGTCGTCGACGGTGATCGTCCGGTCCTCGAGGAGGGTGCCTCGCGCGTCACCGGTGACCACCGTCGCATGGGTGATTGCCAGCGGCCGGCTCATCGCGTTCCTTCCGCGGACCTCGGTCAGGCGAACCGGTCAGGGTGGCCGGATGTCCCGGGGTCCTGGACCCGATCGTGGCAGAACCGACGCCTCCCCGCCTATCCCTCCCGGGGCATGAAGCGCAGCGCGGTGTGCAGACCGCGCGGGCGACCAGGCGCCGCGGGCAGCTCGGCGAGGAGGGTCAGTCGCCCGTAGAAGCCGGTCAGCTTCTCCGGGTCCGTCCCGTCGAGCATGTACTGACCGGGCGCTATCCCGACGTACTCCCGGGTCGTCGTGCCGAAGCCGCCGTAGGCCTCCAGCACGCGTCGATGGTCGTCGTCGACGAACGTCGTCGCGGTCTCGACGAGGAGCTTCTCGCCGTGCGTCGTCACGGTCTGCCGCTTCTGGAAGCTGGCGTACTCGCCGCTCACGCCGGGGTCGGGTGTGGTCGGTACGGGGACGACCGGCGGCGCCGCCGGCTGTCCGGTGAGGTGCTCGATGACGGTCGTGTGGAGGCTGTCGTTGAGCAGCACGTTCGGTCCGGCGACGAAGCTGACGATGACGGCGTCGAGCTCGGGGATGATGCAGAAGCTCGAGCTGCCGCCGAGGGAGCCGCCGCCGTGCCATGCCGCCGTCGTTCCGCTGATGGGGATCAGCCACCAGCCGAGCCCGATCGGCGGTGCCTGCGGGATGCCCAGGTCGACCGTCGGCGTCCGCATCGCTGCGACGAGCTCCTCGGACAGGACGCGACGGCCGTCGACCGCCCGACCGCCGCAGAGGTGCATCCGCCCGAAGGCGATCATGTCCGCGACGGTGACGATCGGCGTCGCACCGGCCCCCGCGCAGGACTCGGGCAGCGTGAACAGCTCGGTGGCCCGCAGCCGCCCGGGCTCCTCGGCCGCGAAGGCGCCGATCGCCGTACGCCGCAGAAACGCCTGCGTCTGGACCGCTGTCGCATCGGTCATCCCGCACGGGCCGAACACCTCGGCCTCGAGGGCCAGCTCGTACGGCAGCCCGGTCTGCTCCTCGAGGATGCGCGCGGCGAGCACGAACCCGGGGTTGGAGTAGTGCACCCCCGCGCCCGGCTCGAAGAGGCAGCCGACCTGGTGCAGGTGCGCGACGTAGGACCTGCTGGCGTCGCGGCCGCGCACGCCGTCGGGCATCAGGTCGTCCGCGTCGATGCCGTTGGTGTGGTTGAGGAGCATCCTCACCGTGATGGCGTCTGCGGCCGCGGTGTCCGCGAGCCTGAGGTCAGGGATGTAGTGATGCGCGGGGGCGTCCAGGTCGACCGCGCCCCGCTCCACCAGTCGGAGCAACGCGGTGGTCGTGAGCACCTTGGTCACCGAGCCCAGCAGCCAGCCGGTGTCCGTCGTGAACGCCTGGCCGGTGTTGAGGTTGGCGCAGCCGTGGGCGAGCGCGAGCTGCTCGCGGCCCACCGAGATCCCGACCACGGCTCCGGCGACGCCGGTCGCCTCCGACTGTCGGTCGAGGAGGTCGGCGAGCGGTGCGCGCAACGACTCGAGTGCGGTCATGCGGTCCGCTCCCCTACCGGGCAGCCGGCGACGACCTGGATCTCCACCTTCAGCTCGGGGAACGCCAGCTGGACCCCGAGCGCGTAGCGCGCGGGGTGATGGTCGGCGAAGAACTCCTGGTACACCGTGTTGAACCCGGCGAGGTCCCGAGCGATGTCGGCCAGGAAGATGCGCACGATCCCCACCTGCGCGAGGCACGAGCCGGCGCGCTCCAGGATGGCGACGAGGTTGGTCAGCGTGAGCCGGGCCTGCTCCTCGATGCTCCCGCCCACGAGCTTCCCGCTGTCCGGGTCGATCGGGAGGATGCCGGCCGTGTGTACGACGTCGCCCATCCGGCAGGCGGCCGACAACGGCAGGTCTTTGAAGTCCAGGGCGTTCCCGACGCGGATGAGCTCGACGTTCATGTCCTGCTCCTTCGAGATCGCTGGAAGCGTGCCGGCGAGAACGGCTGCAGGACCTCTGGCGTCCTGCCGGTGAGCATGAGCTCCGCGACCGCCTCGCCGGTGGCCGGCGCCAGCGTGATGCCGAGCATCGAGTGGCCCGTCGACACGAAGACGTTCTCGTAGTGGTTCGACCTGCCGACGACGGGCAGGCCGTCGTAGGTCAGCGGCCGCATGCCGGCCCAGACGTCCTCGATCGGGCCGGCGGCCGGGGCGCCGAGGAACTCCTGGGCCTGCCGGTGGATCGACTCGACGCGACGCTGGTCGATCCGGGTGTTCAGCCCGCTGAGCTCGAGCGTGCCGGCGACGCGGGTCCGGCCGTCGTCGAAGGCGCTGACGCCGATCTTGGAGTCGCCGAGGTAGAGCGGATGGCTCGGCGGGTGCTCCAGTCGCAGGCTGAAGCTGTAGCCCTTGGCACCCTGGACCGGGACGTCCACGCCCAGCTTCCGCGCCAGCGGCTCCGTCCAGGCGCCGGCCGCGAGCAGCACCTGATCGGCTTCGATCCGCTCTCCGCCCGCGAGGGCGGCGACGACCCGGCCACCCCTGATCTCGAGGTCGGTGACCTCCAGGCCCTCACGGATGGTCGCCTTCCCCTCGAGCAGGCGCTCCGCGAGCCCTCGGGTGAGCGTCTGCGGGTCCACGTGCCGTTCGTCGGCGAGCAGGAAGCCGGCGGCTACCCGCGACGACAGCGTCGGCTCGAGCCGGCTCATGCCGGCCGCGTCGAGGAGGTCGGTGGGCACGTCGTAGCCGAACGGGGCCAGCTGCTGCAGGGTCTCGAGCTCGTGCTGCGCGCTGCTCTCGCTCGTGAAGGCGAACAGCAGGCCCTTCTTCCACATCGAGAACTGCACGTCGTCCCGGACCAGCTCGTCGAAGAGGGGCATGGTCCGCGCGTTGAGGGCGGCCAGCGCGGCGAGGCCGGCGTGGTAGTCCCGGGGGTTGCAGGCCTTCCAGAACCGCCACAGCCACCGGGCCAGGCCGAGGTCCGCGCGGGGCGGGATGAAGACGGGCGAGTCCGGTCTGCCGATCGCCTGGACGGCGTACCGCCGCACCCCGGGGGCCGGGATGGGCGCCGACAGCATGGGCGTGATCCATCCCGCGTTGCCGCGCGAGGCCTCGTCGCCGACGTACCCACGATCGAGGACGACGACCTCCGCCCCTTCCCGCTGCAGGTAGTACGCCGCCGCGAGCCCGACGGCGCCGCCACCGACGATGACGACACGAGCTCCGGAGTTCACGGGTGTCTCGGATCCGTCGCGGAGCTCAGTGGTGTCCCGGGCATCCGGGCAGGCGCTCTCCGTGGTGGAGGGGTCGCTTGTAGCGGGCCTCCTCCTCGAGCGCGGCAGGAAGCTCGGCGGTGAGCAGGGGCTGCTCCGGGAGCGCGTCGAGGTCGACCATCACGCCGCCCTTGATGACGGCATGGATGCTCTGGTAGTTCTTCGCGCCCTGCAGGGGATTCGCGTCGAGGACCACCATGTCGGCGATCTTGCCCGCCTCGAGCGTGCCGAGGTCGTCGTCGACCTGGTAGGCCTCGGCGATGTTGCGGGTCGCGGCGCGCAGGAGCTCGATGGGCGCCATGCCCTTCTCCTCCATGGCCCGGAGCCAGACGAAGTGACCGGTCGCCAGGCGGTTGAGGGCCTCGTCCTCGGGCAGTCCGTTCCAGGTGGCCGCGATCATCGGCTCTTGCATCACCTCCCGGGCGAAGATGCCGCCGTCGTTGGCGAGGAGGATCTTGGCGCCGGCATCGACGAGGTTGCGGCAGTTGGTGTCCGACGCCGCCCAGATCGTCCACTCGAAGTCGGTGATGGACTTCTTCAGGATGTCGCGCCCGTGGTCGGTCAGCGGGAACACGGTGGCGGCGCAGCCCTTCGGCGCGAACTGCTCGAGCGTCTCCTGGGGGATCTCGGTCGGACCGGTCATGTTGGCGTGCTGCACGAGGTCACAACCTGCCTCGACCGCGATCCTCAGGCCCTCCACGGTCCCGGTGTGCGCCTGGGCGGTCACCCCTGCACGGTGGGCCTCCTCGACGATGACGCGCTGCGCGCGCTCCGAGAACTGGAGGAAGGCACCGGCGGAGGTCCCGCCGTGCTCGTTGGACCCGTACTTGACGAAGTCGATGCCGCGCCCGAGATAGTCACGGACCTCGTCGCCGACTCCCTCGGGGGTGAGCCACATCAGGTGCCGTCCGGTGTTCTCGACCCACGTCGCGTTGACGCGGTCGACGAAGTGCCCGGTCCCCACGCCGGGAATCCGCCCGTCGAAGTCCGGGGAGAACGGGCCGTCGAACCCGATGATGTTGCCGGCGCAACGGATGCGGCTGCCGACCAGCTCGCCGCGGTCGATCCGGTCGCGGACCGCCTGGAGCGCGCGCCGCGGCCCCCACGTGTCGAACACGGTCGTCATGCCGCTCTTCAGGGCGACCTGGGCGGCCTCGGCGATCAGGTCCTCGTAGCGGCCGTCGTACCGGACGAGCGTCTCGAGGAAGATGTTGATGAGGAGGTGGACGTTGGCGTTCATCAGGCCCGGGATGATGAACTTCCCACTGACGTCGACGACCTCCGTGTCCTCCGGTACGTCGAGCTCGTCAGGTCGGCCGATGGCGACGATGCGGCCGTCTCGCACCAGGATCGCCAGACCATCGACGCCGTCGTCGGTGACGCCGTCGATGACGGTCGCACCGGTCAGCAGGAGTGACATGGTTCTTCCTTCCGCGAAGGGCTTCGGCCGAGTGGGGCACGGCTCTCTTCGCTCACCGTAGGTCCACGCCGACCGCCGTGCCTCGTGGCGACCGACAACAAACCCAGGGCTGGTTGGTGGACCGCTACAAAGCCCTCAGCGCCACACCTGGGCGGCGACGCGGCGGAAGTTCCCGCCCAGGATCCCGTCGATCGCCTCCGCGGGATATCCGCGCTCCGCGAGCGCACCCTCGACGCTGACCGTCGTCTCCGGGTCGATGAACTCGATGACGCCCCACCGGTTGTACTCCTCGGGGAAGAGGTCGGGGTTCTCCACGAGCTCGCCCTGCACGTCCTCGGCGTCGAAGGAGAAGTCGCTCCCGATGCCCACGTGCTCCCATCCGACCAGGTCGACGGCGTAGTCGATGTGCGCGATGTAGGCGTCGAGCGTCGCCACGTTGGGCCCGAGGAAGATGCCGATGCCGGGGATCCCGATGACACCGCCGGTCGCGGCGCACTCGCGGGCCTGCTCGTCGGTGACGTTGCGGGCGTGGTCCCACACGCCCTTCATCCCTGAGTGGGAGTAGATCATCGGCCGCTCGCTCATCTCCGAGATGTCGAGCCCGGTCCGCACGCTGCAGTGGGAGCCGTCGGCGAGCATCCCGACCTCGTTCATCCGCTTGACCAGCGAGCGACCCCAGGCGGTCAGCCCGGTGTCCTCGGTGTCGAGGCAGCCGCAGCCCGCGGCGTTCGCCGTGTTGTAGGTGGGGAGGAGCGACCTCACGCCGAGGTCGTAGAACGTGTCCACCATGTCCAGGTCGCCGGCGAGCGGACGCGAGTCCTCGAGGTCGAAGGCCACGACGATCCGGCCCGCGTCGTGGGCGTCGTCGATCTCGTCGACGCCCCCCACCAGGCCGAGCTCCGGATGCTCCTCGATCTGGCGACGGAAGTCGTCCAGGAATCCCAGGGAGTCCTCTCGGGTGTGCGGCGCGTAGCCGACGTTGACGCACACGAACGCTCCGCCGTCGCGGCGGTAGCGCAGGATGTCGCCGACATCCGCCTGGCGGGTGAGCGGCAGGCAGGCGTGCTGCTCCCAGAAGAGGCGTGCGGTCGAGGTGTGCGTCACGGGATCTCCAGTGGTCGTCATCGGCGCGCGAGGATGCGGAGCTGCAGCAGGGCGGCGAACCGCTGGTCCGGGTCGGCGAGGTCGAGGCCGCTGAGCTCGGCGACGCGCCTGATCCGGTAGCGGAGGGTGTTCGGGTGGATGAACAGGGCCGCGGCCGCGACCGTGTAGTCCCCGAAGGCGTCCAGCCATGCCTCCAGGCTCTCCAGGAGGCCGGAGTCGTGTCGCTCGTCGTACGCCAGGAGCTCAGCGATCGGCCCGATCGGCCCGTCGCCGCGCACGATGGCGAGGTCGCGGAGCTCCAGCAGGAGCGACTGGGTGTAGACGTCGGGCAGGCTGGCCACGCGCCGCGTGGCGTGGCCGTCGCGAAGGACGCGGAGCACCCGGTCGACCACCGCCCGGCCCTCGACCATCTCGTTGATACCGCGTACGGCGGGCCCCACCGCGACGACGACCGGCAGCCCCTTTCCGAGCCGGTCGCGGAACTCCTCGGCGAGCCGTACGGCGCGCGCCGCCCCGGCCTCGTCCGCGACCGGCATCAGCGCGTAGACGGCGGCGCCGATGTGCGCGACGGCCGCCCGCGGCACCGACGTCGACATGTGCACCGCGAACGCGTCGTTCAGCCTCTGCCAGTCGGAGGCGGCCGCCTGCTCGTCGGCACCCTCGCCCGGGCGGCCGCGGAGGCCGGCGCCCAGGACGACGACCATGCGGTTGGTCAACCCGAGCCGGTCGAGGGCACTGCGGGCGTCCGAGCCGCCTTCGAGGGCGGTCGCGACCAGGTCGGACCGGATCCGTCGCTGCGCGTCGGCGCCGGCACGCACCTGGAGGAGGTGGAGGGCGGTCAGCTTGGCGGCGTCCTGGAGCGCCGCCTCACGCTCGGCGCTCAGCTCCCCGTCCATGACGGCCCAGATCGAGCCCAGCACCTCGTCGCCCGCGCGGACCGCGATCGCCACGCGCTGCCTGAAGACGCCGTCGCCCCATGGCTCGATGACGACGGGCCGTTGGGCTCGGTAGAGCTCGCCGAAGATCCCGCGCTCGTTGAGGACGCGGGCCAGCCGCTCGGGGACCTGGCGCCCGATGATCGCCTCGACCCGCGATGGGTCGCCCTCGTCCTGCCGTCCCGAGAACGCCAACACGCGCGAGCTGCGGTCCTCGATCGTCACGGGTGCGTCCAGGAGGGCCGCGACCGCGTTGGCGACGGCGAAGAGGTCGCCGGACGGCAGTCCGCCGAGCGACTCCTGCGGCACAACACCCACGTCCCCCTCGGCGAGCAGAGAGCGGAGGAGGGCACTCAGCTGCGCCCAGGTGGCTCCGCGCCGGAGGCCCAGCAGGGCGATCCCGTTCGCATCCGCCGCCTCGACCAGCTCGGGCGTGACGGTGACCGGAAGGCGCGCGACGACCCCGGCTACCGGCTCGCCCCCGAGCGATCGGAACAACGGGATCAGGTCGTCACCGGTGAGCCCGACGGCCAGGACAAGAGCGCCGGAGGGGTACACCGGCTCGTCGAGCGGGTCGTGGATCACGATCCCGTCGATCACGACGTCGGGGTCGGGGGTGCCCACCAGCACCTCGAGGAGGGTGTCCCCGAGGTCGTCGAGCACCCGACCCAGGCTCGCGCGAGGGCGCATCCCCCCGCTCGACGCCGGCGCGAGGGACGCCGCACCTGTCATGGAAGTCGATGCTAGGCGGATCGCGCCTCTCGGTGCCTTGTCGCACTGCACCAAGTCGGTCCCCCTGGCTGGTCGGAGGCGACAACCTAGACTTCCTGGCCGTGGCCGATACCCGAGCCAGGCTCTGCCTGACCATGATCGTCAGGGACGAGGCGGCCATCATCGCACGCTGCCTGGCGGCCGCGGCTCCCTGGATCGACGCTTACGCGATCCACGACACCGGCTCGTCCGACGGCACGGCAGAGATCGTCCGGTCATTCCTCGAGCGACGCGGTGTGCCGGGCCGCGTCACCCACGGCCGCTTCGACGACTTCGCCCAGGCCCGCAACGAATCCCTGGCCCTGGCGCGTGACTCCGCCGCGGCCTACGGGGTCGACTACCTCCTGCTGTGCGACGCCGACATGGAGCTCGTGGTCGACGACCCCGGCTTCCGGGACTCGCTGGCCGCTGACGCCTACCTCCTCGGCCAGCGGGCCAGCGGACTCCACTACGCCAACGTCAGACTCTTGAGAGTCGACGCACCGGCGCGCTACGTGGGCGTCACCCACGAATATCTCGACATCGGCTCGGCCGCCCGGCCGACCCTGGGCGGGGTCTGGTTCCACGACCATGCGGAGGGGGCCAACCGCCGGGGGAAGTTCGAGCGCGATCTCGCGCTGTTGGAGGGCGGCCTCACGGTCGAGCCCGACAACGCGCGCTATGCCTTCTACCGAGCCCAGACGCTGCGCGACCTCGGCCGGGAGCGGGAGGCCCTGTCCGCCTACGAGCACCGGGCTTCCCTGGGCGGCTGGGAGGAGGAGGTGTGGTACTCGCTGCTGCAGGTGGCACTGCTGCGCGAGCGACTGGCGGACAGCGACCGGGACGTGCTGGCAGCCTACCTGGCGGCGTTCGAACGCCGACCCGGACGGGCCGAGACCCTGGTCCAGCTGGCCCGCTATCTCCGCGAGCTCGGACGACACGAACTCGGCCACGTCTTCGCAACCAGAGCGGTCCAGCTCGCGCCGACGGACGACATCCTCTTCGTGTCCCCTGACTGCTACGGCTGGCGGGCCCGCGACGAGCTGTCGATCTCGAGCTACTGGGTGGGCAGGTACGCCGAGTCCGCTGCCCTCGCCCAGGCCGTGCTCGCGGACCCGCAGCTGCCGCCACAGGAGCGACCTCGCGTGGAACAGAACCTCGCCTTCGCGCGCGAGCGCACCGCCCTACCCTGACCGGGGTGCCTCCCGGCCACCCCCATGCGTCTCGGCTTCGCCCTCCTGCACCTCGGCAGGACCGACGAGGCCGAGGAGCTTCTCGGCGCCGGCGTCGCGCTGAACCCCTCGATGGCGGGCGTCGCGGCGCCGTCGTACGACCCGAGCAGGCGACCTCTGCGCGGGCTCCATCTCTCCGAATGCGCCACAGCTCCTCCGCTGGTCCACTACGGTCATCCGGTGCCCACCTCTCGGCCCCGCGCCCTCGCCTCCTTGTCCCTCGCCACTTTGGCCCTAGCCACCGCCGTGGGCACTGGCGGGGCGGCCGATGCTGCCGATGCTGCCAACAGGTCGAAGCAGGACGTCCGGGTCATCCGCGCCTGCTTCAGCGTCAAGACCGGCAAGATCCGCATCGTCCGCAAGGTCACGCAGTGCCGGCCGCGCGAGGACCACATCAACTGGGTCCGCGGCGTGAAGCACCCCACGGGCACGCCCGGTGCGGCCGGTCCCGCTGGGGCGACGGGCGCAACCGGTGACATCGGCCCCGCCGGCCCCGCCGGCCCGACCGGCGCCACTGGAGCCACGGGTGCGGCCGGCGCGACGGGCACGGCCGGTGACATCGGACCGACCGGCGCGACAGGCCCCGCCGGGCCGACCGGCGCCACCGGCCCGACCGGTGCCACGGGCCCGACCGGCGCGACGGGCCCCGCGGGTGCCTCGGGCCCGACCGGTGCCACCGGCCCGGCAGGCTCCGGAGCCATGCTGTCGAGCAGCAGCGGCCAGGTGGCGACCACCACGACCGTCCTTGGTGGGGCCAACAACACCGTGGCCGTGTTGCCCATCAACGGCACCGGCTCGGTCAGTGGCGTCGCCATCGCCGGTGGGGCGATCGACGCGACGAACAGCGCGGTCGCCGGTCTGGCCCAGCCGATCACGGGCTCCCACACCCTCACCGGCATCGATGCCTACTTCACCAACACCAACGCGATGTCACTGGTCGGCTCCACCCTCGCCCTCCAGGCTCAGGTCTGGACGTCCTCGACCGGGGACAACGTCTTCACCCCGGTGCCCGGAGCAGTGTGCACATTGGCACCCTCGTTCACCGGCGTCCTCGCGATCGGAAACGTCGCTGACTGCGCGAGCGCCGGCCTGGCCATCCCTCTGACCGATCAGACCCGCGCCATCCTCGTCGTACGCTCGGACGTGGTCGCGGGCCTCGACACGGCGACGACCCTCAACGGCTACTGGTCTGCCGGCCTGACCCTGTCCTGACACGGACTCCGCGTCCGGAGCTGGAGCTGTACGCGGAACTCCGGGCGCACACTGGACCGGTCGAGCCCTCGGTCAGGGACCGAAACACCTGCGAGTCTGTGGGTGATAGGAGTCGGCGATGATCGATTGCTGCGTCACCTATCCGGACGAGCGCTCGTGTGAGCGAACGCGTCGAGCGCCGCCATCCCGCCGACACCCAGAGGTGTGTGGAGAAGGCGGACATCCCCGCGGGCTCGCCCTCTCTCGATGACGACCTGGACCTCGTCGAAAGCAGCGTCGCTCGACAGGACCAGCAGGGTGGAGGTATCGGGAGCGAAACCGGCCCGCAGCGCGAGGAGGAAGTCCTCGGTGAGTTGGGTGCCATGGAGCGCAGAGTCGAGGCCGGCCGGGCCGTCGAGGCTCCCTGCGCTCGGAAACACGAGGTGACCGAGGAGCACCTCGAGCGGTGAGGTTCGGTTCGCACGCATCATCGTGGCGACATGGGGACGTCCGATGCGGGGGCGATGCGCCCCCTTGACCCACGTCACCGTCGCGGCGTCCACCACGACGACCGCGCCCCGCTGACTGAGCCGCTCGAGGCGCACCTTGCCGGCCGCCGCGCCCCTCGGCGAGTCGTAGATCCACGCCGACAGTGCCGGCCCCTCCGTCCAAACAGCGTCGGAGTCCATCAGGAGCCTCCTGACTCCCGGGAAGAGAACTCCCGTAGGAACCGGTACCCGGACTCGGGGCCGGTGAGTCTCGACCTCGTCGGAGAGCCGACCCCGCGTCGTGCACGCAAGATCGATCGACGTCAGGCGAACGGACGGTGCGCTCGGACATGGGCTCGGACATGGGCTTGGACATGCGCTTGGACATGAGACGGCCGTCTCGAGCTTCGAACGTCGCGCAGAGTCTCACCGGCCGGACATCCGACGCCCGGTCTGCCGCCGGTCACCGGGTGTAGAGATCCGGTCGCCGGTCCGCGAAGGCGTCGTTGAAGCGGCCGAGCCGCTTGTCGCGCGCCGCGCCGAGATCGACCTGCGCGGTGAGGATCGCGGGCTGTGCCCCGCGCCCGTCCTGAGGCCCGGCACAGGCGGGTCCGGCGAGCAGCTCACCGTTGACGTCGCACACGAGCGAGCCGCCGTACCAGTCCACGCTGTCCTCGACGCCGCACCGGTCGGCGACGGCGACGTTCACGCGGTAGGTGACGGCAGCCGCCCGCGCCTTGACGACCTCGAAGGGCCGCTGCGGATCGCCGCCGGGGCGCACGGGCCAGTTGGCCGGAACGGCGAGCACCTCGGCGCCCGCTTCGGCGGCCATCCGCACCCACTCGGGGAACTCCAGGTCGTAGCAGACCATGACGCCGACGCGGCCGGCACTGGTGTCGACGACCGCCGGCGGCTGGTCGCCCGGATCGAAGGCGTTCTTCTCGGCACCCCAGAGGTGCACCTTGCGGTACGTCGCCCTGAGCTCTCCGCGGTCGAGGACGACTGCCGTGTTGTGCACCTTGCCACCGGTGCCCGCCTCCGCGAGGCCGAGAACGACCACGCAACCGTGCTCGGCCGAGAGCTCGGCGGCCAGCGCCACGGTGGCTCCGTCCAGCGGTTCGGCGACCGCTCGGGACTGCTCGCGGCTCGTGACGACCCCGCCGCACGCGGCGAGCTCGGGGAGCACCATCAGTCGTGCGCCGCGGTCCGCTGCCGCGGTCACGGCGCGACGGATCACCTCGCGGTCGTCGCGGGCCGCGACGCCGTCGAGCTGGCAGACCGCGACGACGACGCGGTCGGACTCAGTCATCCTCGGTGGCGGTGACCATGACCGCGGCGGGGGCGCGATAGCCGTCGGGGTCGATGACCACGCCTGCCTCGCGGGCGGCGCCCACGACGTCGGGCGCCCAGACCAACCGGGTCCGGGCGTCGCCGCCCGTCACGGCGATGAGCTCGCCCGTGCCAGCCGCCCCGGCGACGCCACCCTCGTGATCGAGCAGCGTGAACGAGCGCCAGGCGCCGGGCGGGACCGAGAACACGTCCTGGGGGCCCAGCTCCACGACGTGCGGGTCGGCAGGGTCTCCGACCCGGACCACCCAGCGGCCCGCCTTGACGATGAGCACCACTGGCTCCGCGGTGCGGTGGGTGAGCACGCCCTCCCCTGGTGTGGCGCGCAGCCAGGCCAGGTCGAAGCTGTGCGGGTTGGTGAGGCGCGGGGCCGCACGACGGTCCTCCACCATGCCGTAGCCGATGACCAGGCTGGCCTGGGCGCCCCCGCCGGGCAGGTCCGAGCAGAGGAACGGCTTGTCCACCCACACGCGCTCGGCGGCGGTGATCACCCGCTGGCGGAACTGCTCGAGCGTGACGACACCGAGCTCGTCGATCTCCTCCTGCGGCATGGGTCGGATCAGCGCGACGTCCTCGGTCACGGTGTCACCGGAGACCGTGTCGACCAGGCGGTTGTCGGCGGTGAGGTAGAGCCCGTGCCGAGCGGCCTCTTCGAGCACCTGCGGGCCCCAGATGATGCCGCCGTTGTCGTCCTGCCCGAGAACCGTGAGCAGGATCCCGTCGTCGGCACCGACGTTGGTGAAGCCACGGAAGACCCAGGTCGGCACCGAGATCACGTCACCGTCGACGGAGCGGTACTCGCCCTGGGTGCCGTCAGCGCCCCAGCGCAGCTGGTAGTCGCCGCCGAAGTTGATGAAGACCTCGGCGGTGAAGTGCATGTGCAGGCTGTTCACCGTGCCGTTCGGCATGCCCGCCGCACCCACGTTGAACCCGTGCGGCTCCACCAGATTGACGAACTGGTCGGAGCTCTGCGAGACGCCCATCCCGATGAACGAGTAGTTGTCCTTGCGGTCCGACCCCGGTGTACGGCAGTCGATGAACGCCGCCTTGCACGGGACCCAGTCCTTGCGCAGGATGGTGCGGCGGGCGACCTCGTCGGAGCTGACGGGGGTGGCGCTCCCTGTTTCGGTCATGACGGACTCCCCTCCGGAGCCGGACGGCCCCGCGGTCGGTAGACGGCTGCCCGGCAGACATCGGCCGGGCGTGGGTCAGTAGATGTTGGTGTTGGCGACGGGCTCGTCGCCGCGCGTGCTGTTGATCTGGGCGCGCAGGGCGAGGTCGTCGTAGATGCGTTTCTCCCGCACGATCCGGCCGTCGTGGACCAGGAACTGCGAGACGCCCATGAGGTCGACCGGCTTTCCGGTGAGGGGGCCGAAGAGGGCTCGACCGTCGTAGCCCCCGACGAGCTTCCAGAGCACGGCGATCCGGAGGCCGGCGTACCGCTCGGCGTGGTTCGTCTGGATGTCGCGGACCTCGAACTGCGCGGTGGGGAACGCGGACAGCAGGGTGAGGAGGTCGCGTTGGTAGCCGTCCGGACGGGTGATGGTGACGTCGCCCACGGTGTCGAGGAACAGGTCGCGGTGGAAGAACCGTCCCACCTGGTTGAGGTGCCGCCCGTTCCAGACCTCCTCGATCATCTCGAGCACCATCTCGCACTCCGCCCGGTGGTCGTCGGGCCGCGGGCCGCTGTCCCCCTCGGCCAGCGGGTCCTTCGGAGCCGGGTCGAGCCAGGAGCCCCGGAAGCCGCGGAACGTCATGCTCCGCGCCGCCTCGTCCGGGTCGAGCCCGTGCTGGAGGGCCTGGGCCAGCGTGTCGCGGACCACCCACTCCTCGACCATCCGCCCTCGGCGGTAGAGGCAGTTGGCGATCGTCCGTGACCGCACCCGGCGGATCTGCCCGGCGACGAGGTACTCGTCGCTGGAGAAGACGAGGTGCGAGGACAGGAAGGCGTCGTCCCCGCGGGCCTCCCAGACGACGTCCTCGGCCTGCCCGACGTGGTGGGGGGACTCGGCGATCCGCATGAGGCTGCCCTCGATGACGCCCGCGCGGTCGGTCGTCGTTCCCAGACCGCCGTGGACGATGGAGTCCGGCTCGTAGTTCTCCACGATGTGGTTCACGTCGCGCTGCACCCAGATGAGGTCGGTGACCTCACGGATGAACTCGTCCGGGTCCGCGTAGGGGCGGTAGGCGATCGGGTCTAGAGCCATGAGGCAACTGTATGCGTATGCATTACCGATGCGCAAGCGCCCTGCTCCGTCGCTGCCCGACCGAGCCTGTGCGGCGCCGTCAGCGCGGGGACGGTCCGACGGTAGCCCGCGGGACCCACGTGGTCCCGAAGGCCACGCGGCGCGCCGGCGCACCGCGGTCGCCCTGGACTCGGCTCACGATCAGCCGGGCCGCCTCACGCGACATCGCTTCGAGGTCGTAGGCCACGGTGCTCAGCTGGACCAGTGCCCAGCGCGACGGGGGCAGGTCGTCGAACCCGATGATCGACACCCGGCCCGGCACGTCGATGTCGAGCTCCGCCGCGGCGTTGAGGGCTCCCAGGGCCACGAGGTCGTTGGCACAGATCAGCAGCGAGGGCGCGCCGTCACGACCCAACAGCTCGTGCGCACCACGACGTCCGCTCTCGAAGTCGAACGGCCCGTGCACCACGTCGCGTTGTGACAGCGAGATCCCGACCTCCTCCAGGGCCGCGCGCATCGCGCGCTCGCGCTCCTCGCCGGTGCTGGTGTTGTGCGGACCGAAGATGGCGGCTGCGCGCTTGTGTCCCGCGTCAGCGACCGCGCGGGCGAGGGCCTCCACCCCGGCGGAGGGATCGACCACCACCGCGTCCGCCTCCACGCCGGCGACCCGGTTGAAGTAGACGAAGGGCATCCCACGGTCCTGCAGCCGAGCGGGGAGGATCGAGTCGACCGTCGTCGTCGCGAGCACGACGCCGGCCAGGCCGAGGCTGATCAGCCGCTCGGCGATGGGACCGGTCTCGTCGGCCTCGGTGACCAGGACGAGCTCGTGACCCAACCGGCCGAGCTCGTCGTGCATCGGCGCGATGACGTAGGAGTAGAACTGGTTGTCGAGGTCGGTCACGACCAGGCCGACGCGTGTGGTCCGTCCCGTCGAGAGCGCCCGCCCGACGGCGCTCGGCGCGTAGCCCAGGGCGCGAGCGGCCTCGCGCACCTTCTGCTTGGTGGCCGCCGAGACCTTGGGATGGTCGTTCAGGGCGCGCGACACGGTGGGCTGGGACACGCCGGCGAGCCTCGCCACGTCCTTGCTGGTGATCACTTCGTCCTCCGCCCGATCCTGGCGGCAGCATAACTCTATACGTTTGCACTCGCAGGACCCTTGACAAACCGGCCGGCGCGCCAGTGTCATGTAAGACATACGTATGTCGCACCCGAACGCGACCCGCTGACCCCGTAGGAGTCCCCATGGCCGAGTACCTCAAGAGCGCGCCCACCACGACGTTCGCCGACCGCGCCCGCGAGGACGTCGCCCAGCGCGTCGCGCAGATCATCGCCGACGTACGCACGCGTGGTGACGCGGCGGTCCGGGAGTACTCCGGCGTCTTCGACTCGTGGACGCCGGACAGCTTCCGCCTCGACCAGGACGAGGTCCAGCGGTTGGTCGACTCCCTGCCGGACCAGGTCATCGAGGACATCGACTTCGTCCAGAGCCAGGTACGCCGGTTCGCCCAGGCCCAGCGCGACTCGATGCGGGACATCGAGATCGAGACGCTGCCCGGCGTCCGCCTCGGGCACCGGCACGTCCCCGTGTCGGCGGCCGGCGCCTACGTGCCCGGCGGCCGCTACCCGCTCACGGCCTCCGCGCACATGACGGTCGTGACCGCCAAGGTCGCAGGCGTGGAGCGGGTGGCGGCGTGCACTCCCCCGATCCGCGGCGAGATCCCGGCCGCCACGATCGCAGCGATGAGCCGGGCCGGCGCCGACGAGATCTACGTCCTCGGCGGCGTCCAGGCCGTCGCCGCCCTGGCCGTCGGCACCGAGTCGATCGACCGCGTCGACTTCCTGGCCGGCCCCGGCAACGCCTTTGTCGCCGAGGCCAAGCGCCAGCTGTTCGGCGAGGTCGGCATCGACCTGTTCGCCGGACCGACCGAGATCCTCGTCCTCGCCGACGACGACGCCGACCCGTTCACGTGCGCGGTCGACCTGCTCTCCCAGGCGGAGCACGGCCCAGACTCCCCCGCGGTGCTCGTCACCACCTCGCGCGCGCTCGCCGAGGAGGTCATCCGGCTGGTCGACGAGATCCTGCCGGGCATGCCGACCAAGGACTTCGCCGAGCCGGCGTGGCGCGACCACGGCCAGGTCGTCGTGGTCGACGACATGGACGAGCTGTGGGCGGTCGGTGACTCGTTCGCCTCCGAGCACGTCCAGGTGCTGACCGCCGACCCACGTCAGGCGCTCGAGCGGATGCGGAACTACGGCGCTCTCTTCCTCGGTGAGAACACCTGCGTGTCCTACGGCGACAAGGTGATCGGCACCAACCACGTGCTGCCCACGCTGGGCAGCGCCCGCTACACCGGTGGCCTCTGGGTCGGCAAGTACCTCAAGACCGTCACCTACCAGGAGATCACCGACCCCGCGAGCAGCGCCGACCTGGGCCGGGTCTGCGGGCGTGCCGCACGGGTGGAGCTCTTCGAGGGCCACGCCAGGTCGGGCGACGTGCGGGCGTGGCGCCACGGGGGCGACCGGTTCGCGTGGATCGACGACGTCGTCGCGTCGGAGAAGCGGTGAACCGACTCGCGGGGCGCGTCGCCGTCGTCACCGGCGGAGGCAGCGGCCTGGGTGCGGTGATGGCGGCGCGTCTGGTCGAGGAGGGGCTCAAGGTCGTGCTCGTCGGCCGTCGTCCCGAGGCGGTCCGAGCGGTGGCCGCCGACCTCGGCGCCGCCGCCCGGGCCGAGACGTGTGACGTCGCGTCCTGCGAGCAGGTCGCCGACCTGGCCGCGCGGCTGGGCGGTGAGGAGGTGTCGGTGCTGGTCAACAACGCCGGGATCGCCGGACCGGTCGCACCGCTGGAGGACGTCTCACCCGAGGAGTGGGACGAGGTCTTCGCGGTCAACGTGCGCGGAACCTTCCTCATGTCCCGAGCGTTCCTGCCGGCGATGTACGCCCGCGGATCGGGCGACGTGGTGAACGTCGCCTCGGTCTCGGGCAAGCGTCCGCTCGCGCGGCGCACACCGTACTGCGCGTCGAAGATGGCCGTCATCGGCCTGAGCACGACGCTGGCGCACGAGGCCGGCCCGCACGGCGTACGGGTCAACACCCTGTCCCCCGGGCCCGTCGAGAGCGAGCGCATGGAGCGCAACTTCCGCCTGGAGGCCGAACGGACCGGCACCAGCGTGGACGAGGCCCGGCGGACGTTCGTCGAGCGCGCGGCGCTCGGGAGGATGGTCACGCCGGCCGAGGTCGCGGACGCCCTCGTCTCGCTCCTGGCGATGCCGGGCCTCACCGGCACGGACCTGGACTTCTCCGGAGGGATGATCGCGTGAGCAGCCGCGGGCACGTGCCCACCCTGCGCGCCCGGCTGGCAGCCGGGGACGACCTCGTCGGCGCTCTCGTGCGCATGCCGTCCGAGGAGATCGTCGAGATGCTGGCCGTGGCCGGTCACGACTTCGTGCTCGTCGACTGCGAGCACGGGTCGGCCGACCTCGGCGCGTTGCGCCACCACGTCACCGCCGCCGAGTCGTTCGGCCTGCCGGTGATGGTGAGGTACGGCGCCGGGGACACCCCGTTCCTGCTCCGCGCCCTGGACCTCGGTGTCCAGGGCGTCGTGGCACCGCACGTCGACAGCGCCGACGATGCCGAGCGCCTGCTCCGGGCGGTCCGCTATCCCCCTCGGGGAGACCGCGGCTACGCGACCTACTCGCGGGCAGGCCGTTACGGCGCGCTCGGCGTCGAGGAGCACCTCAGGCGGGCGGAGGACGTCCTCGTCGTGGCCATGATCGAGTCACCGGCCGCGGTGCGTGCGGCAGCGGAGATCACGGGCGTGCCCGGCATCGACGGATACCTGATCGGCACGTCCGACCTCGGTGCGTCGCGCGCCGGGGACGATCCCTCGCTGAGCGAGCTCGTGGCCACCACGCACGCATCGGCGGCGGACGTCGTCCGCTGCGACCTGGCCGGATCGGCCGAGGCGGCCCGGGCCGCCCTCGCGGACGGGGCTCGGGTGGTCGTGCACAACCTCACCCTGTCGATGATGGCGCTCCTGCGCGAGCTACGCGTCTGACCCCCGCAACCACCGGCGCAGCTCTGCGGCGACCTCGGCCGGCGCCTCGCAGGTGCTGAGATGGCCCGAGTGCGGCAGCACCGCCAGGCGCGCGCCCGGCACCGACGCACGGACCTCCTCATGACGCGCCACCGGGACGAGGGCGTCCTGGGCCCCGGCCAGCACGAGAGTGGGGACGCCGATCCTCCGGAGTGCGGGCCGTTCGTCGATGCGCGTCTGCTGGATGGCCAGCTGGTCGTCGAGGTCCTCCTCGCCGACCTCGTCGGCCATCCGGAGCACGAGCGGCTCGAGCTCGGCCCGGTGGCGCGGGGTGACGAGCACGGGGAGCAGCTGCTCCTGCAGCTGCCGAGCCGACGCGCCATCGGCCAACGCCCGCCGCTGGGCGGCCCACGCCTCCAGCTGGTCCGGCCGCGGCGGCCGCGGGTTCACGGCCAGCAGCGCCAGGCGGACGACCCGATCGGGCGCACGGCGGGTGAGCGCCAGTGCGACGATGGCGCCGAGGCTCAGCCCGGCCAGCGCGAACCGTTGCGGCAGCTGGTCGAGCAGAGCGTCGACGCACTCGCCGAGCGAGCGACCGCGCAGCGCCGGGCGGCGTACCTCGGAGACCGAGCCGTCCAGGTCGGGTGCCGCCAACACCTGGTCCCACATCCGCGACGAGCAGCCCATCCCGGGCAGCAGGACCAGCGGCTCGTCCGGCGGGGTCATCCCTTCACGGAGCCGGCACTGAGGCCGGCCACCAGGTACCGCTGCGCGATGAAGGCGAAGGCGATGACCGGCAGGGTCAGGAGCATCGACGCGGCACCGGCCTGCTGCAGCAACGGCAAGGTCTGCCCGAGCTGGGTGGCGATGAAGACCGGAACCGTCGGGGAGTGCACGTCGGTGAGGATGAGCGCGGTCAGGTACTCCTGGAAGGCGAACAGGAACATGAAGATCCCCGCCGTGAGGATGCCCGGCCCCATCAGCGGGACCATGACCCGCCACAGCACCTGCACCCGCGAGCAGCCGTCGAGCATCGCCGCCTCGTCGAGCTGCTGCGGGATCTCGGCGAAGAAGTTGCGCAACAGCCAGATGCTGAACGGCTGGTTGATCGCCACCAGCGCCGCGACCACCGCGATCTTGGTGTCGTAGATCCCCAGGCTGCGCGAGATGTCGTACATCGGCAGCACCACCGCGAAGCGCGGCAGCGCACGGAAGACGAGGGCCGCGACGAGCAGCACCACCGAGATCCAGCTGGGGAAGCGCGAGAGCGCGTACGCCGCGGGGACGCCGAGCAGCAGCGCGAAGAGGGTGCTGACCACCGCGACGACCACGGTGTTGCTCAGGTAGCTGTAGAAGTCAGTCGTCTGCCAGAGGTTCACGAACGCGTCGAGCGACGGGTGGTAGGTGAACTGCGGCGGGTTGATGAAGGCGATGCTGGTCGGCTTCGTGACCACCATGGCGGTCCACAGGACCGGGCTGAGCATCGCCCAGCAGACCAGGAGCAGCAGCCCGCCGACCATGAACCGGCGACCGGCAGCGCCCTCGCCTCCAGCGCGCCGGCGACGGGGGCGTGGCTGCAGCACGTCATCGGCCAGGGGGACGGCCTCGCCTGCGGACTCGGTGGCGCCAGTGAGAGTGCTCATCCTGCGCGGGTCTCCTTCGCAACGCCTCGGATGAAGGGCAACAACAACACCACGATCAGAAGGATCAGCAGGACGTCGATGGCACTACCGAGACCGAGGTTCTGACCGCCGTTCTGGAAGGCGACGTTGTAGATGTAGAGCATGATCGACTCGTTCCCGATCTGGACCGCCTGGGGCGAGAGCGGCACCAAGGCGTCGAAGGTGCGGACCACGTCCATGATCGAGATGAGGGCGACGAAGCCGAGCACGCCGCGGATGCTGGGCACGATCACGCTGAGGTGGAGCCGGAGCGTGCTCGCCCCGTCGATCCGTGCGGCCTCGATCATCTCGTCGGAGACGCCCTGCAACCCGGCCACGATGATGAGCATCGCGAAGGGCAGCATCGCCCAGATGACGTCGAGGGAGACGACCACCCGGTTCGGCCAGGTCTCGCTCATCCACAGGATGTGGGCGCCGGTCAGCTTCTCGATGAGGTAGCTGAGCACTCCCCCGTAGTTCGGGTTGAACAGCCACGAGAACATCGTCGCTCCCACGATCTGCGGGATGACGTAGGGCACGAGGAGCAGTCCGAGCACGTACGGCTTGGCCCGGTGCAGCCCGTTCACCAGGACGGCGAGGACGTAGCCCGCGACGAGCAGCACGGCGGTCACGATCAGGGTGAGGATGACGGTGAAGATCACCGCCTTCCCGAACCGCGGGTCGCTGAACGCCTCCTGGTAGTTGTCCAGGCCGACGAAGGAGCCGGGTGACCCGTAGTCGACCTTCTGGAAGCTCCACTCGATGGTGCGGACCAGCGGGAGGACCAGGAGGCCCACCATCACCAGGATGCTCGGCCCCGCCAGAACCGCGAACTCACGTCTACGCATGGTCTGGTGCCTCCCGCTGGTCGTGCGTCACTTGTACTCGGTGAGGATCTTGTTCGCCTCGGACTGCATCTTGCCCATCCCGTCCTGCACCGAGGTCTTGCCGAGCACCACGTTGGCCACGATCGGCGTGATCGCGTTGCTGATCTCGGCCGTCCACGGGTAGGGCTCCGACGGCGGCACCTTGGCGATCGACTCGTTGGCCGCCGCAGCGAACGGCATGCTGTCATCGGTGACCATCCCGTCACGGGCGGGGTAGGCGGCAGGGAGCGACGCCTTGGACGCCTTCTCGCTCACCGAGGAGGAGAGCATCTCGAACAGCATGTCCTTGTCGTTCTTGGCGTTGGCCGGGATGGACCAGCCGTCGACCGACACGGTGTCGTAGAGGACGTCGCCCCCGTTGACCGACGGCGGCGCCGCGAACGCCATCTTGTCGGCGTACTGGCTGTTCGCGGGGAGGGTGAGGTCGTTCATGCGCCCGGAGAACATGATCGAGATCGCCGCCGACCCGTTGTACATCTGCTGCTGCACGGCCGGCTGGTCGAAGGTCGTCACCTGCGGGTCCATGTAGGGCTTGAGGGAGAGCAGGGCCTCCAGCGCCTGCTTGGACTGCGGCGAGTCGAGGTTCGCGGTCATCGTCTTCGGGTCCGTGAGGTTCTGGCCGAGCGACCCGAGGGCCGCGTCGTACGCCGTCACGATGTCGGCGCTGGCCAGCAGCGGCAGCGCGATCGGGTACTTGACCTCCCCCGCGGCCTGGATCTTCTTGGCGTCGTCGATCATCTCGGCGAACGTCGTCGGCGGCTTCAGGCCGAGCTTGTCGAAGATGTCCTTGCGGTAGGCCATGATCAGCATCTGGGCCTGCATCGGGAGGCCGTAGAGCTTGCCGTCGTAGGTCATCGCGCCCGACATGTTCTTGTTGATCGCATCCAGGCCGTACTCGTCGCCGTACTCGTCGACGAGGTCGTCGAGGGGCTCGAGCTTGCCCTCGGCGGCGAGCTGGGGGATGACGAACGAGTAGGTCTCGATGATGTCGTAGGTCCCGGTGTCGCCGGCCAGCGTCGCGGTCGTCTTCTGCACCTGACCGGCGAAGTCGATCGGCTGGTGGTTGACGGTGACGTCGCCCTTGGTGCAGCTCTTGACCATCGTGTTCGTGTACGGGTCGACGGACGAGGAGTTGTAGGCGAGGACGTTGACGTCCGTCTTGCCGCTGGGCGCCTTGTAGTCGCACTCGACGCTTGCGGCGGTGTCCGCTGAGGTCTTGGACCCAGCGCCACACCCGGTGGCTACCAGGGTCAGGCTCGCGGCGACGGCCGCCAGGGCCGAGACGCGGGAACGGGACAGGCTCATGTGTTCTCCCAAGTGGTGCTGTCGTTGCGGCGGCGGACGACACGCCTCGGTGCGTGCCGCTCGGGGTCTATGCCGGCCGAGTCCGGACTGCTATACGTATGCAGCGCTTAGTCTCAGCGGGACGCGATCCGGTCCAGGCGGAGCTGGGCTGTGTCGCGATGGGCGTCGAGGCGCTCGAAGTCCGAGACGGTGACGGTCGGCACGGCCTGCGCCTCCGTCGCGTCCTGCGTCGCGCGCTGGTAGGTGAGCTGCTTGAGGAACGCGGCGACGCTCAGGCCACCGGTGTAGCGAGCGCCCCTGACGGTGGGGAGCACGTGGTTGGTGCCCGACATGCCCTTGTCGGCGTACGCGACCGTCGACCACGGTCCGAGGAACAGCGACCCGTAGTTGTGGAGTGCGCCCAGCCACCAGTCGAGGTCGTCGGCCAGCACCTCCAGGTGCTCGGGGGCGAGGGTGTCCATGACCTCCACCGCGGTCTCGCGGGAGTCTGTGACGTAGATCGAGCCGTAGTCGCGCCAGGCGGCGCCGGCGATGTCGCGGGTGGAGAGTCGCGCCAGCTGCCGGTCCACCTCGGTGAGGACCTCGCGGGCCAGCCGCTCGGAGGTGGTGGTGAGGTTGGCGGGCGACGTGGGGCCGTGCTCGGCCTGGCCCAGGAGGTCCGCGGCCACCATCTCGGCATCGGCGGTGTCGTCCGCGAGCACGGCGACCTCGGAGGGGCCGGCCAGGACGTCGATACCGACGCGCCCGTAGAGCTGCCGCTTCGCCTCGGCGACGAACGCGTTGCCGGCGCCGACGATCATGTCGGCCGGCTCGCTGTCGAGCAGGCCGAACGCCATCGCAGCGAGCGCCTGCACCCCGCCGAGGGGGTGGACCTTGCGCGCGCCGGAGACCCATGCGGCGTAGAGCACGGCGGGGTGGGGCTCGCCGTCGAGCGAGGGCGGCGTGCAGCTCACGATGTTGGGGACACCAGCCACGTCGGCGACGCCGACCGTCATGAAGGCGCTGGCCAGCAGCGGGAACCGGCCGGCGGGGAGGTAGGCCCCGACGTTCTGCACCGGCACGAAGCGCTGGCCACACACCAGGCCGGGGACGATCTCCTCCTCGAAGTCCTGCAGTCGGGCGCGCTGCATGGCGGCGAACCGGCGGGTGCGGTCGGCGCCCGTCTCGAGCGCCTCGCGCACGGCCGCAGGGATCCGCTCGCCGGACTTCTCCAGCTCCGCCTCGGGGATCTCCAGGCCGTGGCCGGTGTAGTTGTCGAGCTCTCGCGCGTAGCGGAGGACGGCGTCCATCCCGTCGCGCTCGATCGAGCTGAGCATCTCGGAGACCTTGGCGGCGACGGCCGGGTCGCGAAGCTCGTCGAGCTGGTCGGCGTTGACGGGCTCCTTGACCACGGTGACCGAGCCGCTGCGGATCCGCTTCTTGTCGTCGGAAGTGAGTTGCATACGCATACACTATGGCGACGGTCACACCCTGGCAAGAGCCTGTTTGCGGCCGACCCGGTGACCGACTCGACCCGACCTCCGACCGAAGGATGCTCCCGTGCCCGACCCCTCCGACTGGTGGCGCGACGCCGTCGTCTACCAGATCTACGTCCGCAGCTTCGCCGACGGTGACGGTGACGGTGTCGGCGACCTGCCCGGGATCACCGCCCGGCTCCCTTACCTGCGCGACCTCGGCGTCGACGCCGTCTGGCTCACTCCCTTCTACCCCTCACCGCAGCACGACCACGGGTACGACGTCGCCGACTACTGCGATGTCGACCCGCTGTTCGGCACGCTCGACGACTTCGACCGCCTTCTGGCGACCGCCCACGGCCTCGGCCTCCGCGTCGTCGTCGATCTGGTGCCCAACCACACCTCGAGCGAGCACTCGTGGTTCCGCTCGGCTCTGCGGGCCGAGCCCGGCTCCCCGGAGCGCGAGCGCTACCACTTCCGCTCCGGCCGCGGCCCGGACGGCGCCGAGCCGCCGAACAACTGGCAGTCCCTGTTCGGCGGGCCGGCCTGGACCCGGGTGCCCGACGGCGAGTGGTACCTCCACCTCTTCGACCCGACCCAGCCGGACCTCAACTGGGCCGACCCAGAGGTCGTCGAGCTGTTCGACGAGATCCTCGGCTTCTGGCTCGACCGCGGTGTCGACGGGTTCCGCGTCGACGTGGCTCACGGGCTGGTCAAGGACCCCGACCTGCGCGACCAGCTGGTCGACGCCGACGGCCGGCCGAGCTCTCGGCGCGTCCGCGGCGAGAGGTCGATGGTCGAGCTGGACGTCGCCGACACCCCGATGTGGGACCAGCCGGGCGTTCACGAGGTCTTCCGGCGCTGGCACCGGATCCTGGACAAGGCCGGGCCCGACCGGATGACGGTGGGCGAGGCCTGGACCCAGACCGCGGAGGCGAGCGCGGCGTACGTCCGCGGCGACGAGCTCGACCAGGTCTTCAACTTCGCCTGGACGGTCGCAGAGTGGTCGGCCGGCTCCTTCCGGGACGTCGTCGACGGCACGATCGCCGCCATGCAGCCGGTCGGCGCCGCCCCCACCTGGGTGCTCTCCAACCACGACGTCGTCCGTCACCCCACGCGCTACGGCGGCGGCGCCCGGGGGCTTGCGCGTGGCCGCGCCGCAACCCTGGCGATGCTCGCCCTGCCGGGCTCGTCCTACCTCTACCAGGGCGAGGAGCTCGGGCTGGAGGAGGTCGACGTGCCGCCCGAGCACCGGCAGGACCCTGCGTGGCTGCGCGGTGGCCGCCAAGGACGCGACGGGTCCCGGGTGCCGCTCCCCTGGTCGGGCGCGGAACCCCCGTTCGGGTTCGGCCCGGCCGGAAGCACCCCGTGGATCCCGCAGCCGACGGACTGGTCATCGCTCACGGTCGAGGCGCAGTCCGGTGTCGCCGGATCGACGCTCGAGTTCTACCGGTCCGCGTTGGCGGCGCGCCGCCGATTCGCCACTCCGGAGGGCGAGGCGATCCGGGTGGCACATGGAGGCGGGGAGGTGTTCAGCTTCGAGCGAGGCTCGCTCCGGGTCGTGGTCAACTGCGGCGACGTACCCGTTCGGCTGCCTCGTGGGCGGATCCTCATCGCCTCGGGTGCGGTGTCCGAAGACCTGCTGCCGCCGGACACCGCAGTCTGGTTGCGCTGAGGGACAGCCGAGCGCGGGTCATCGCCCGGGCGACGGAGCCGGCGACAGGCGCTCGACGAGGTCGGTGGCGGACTACGCCTGTTTCGTGCGGCCCTCGTACAGGGTCCGAGCGGACTCGGCGCCTGCTGCGCCCATTGACCCTCGACCGGGGTCGTAGGAAACTCGCCGCTGTTGGCACCGATTGGTCGATCAACGACATCCGCCGCTCCCAGACCTGCTCGGAGGTACTGGCATGGCCCGCTCGATCCAGCGTCGCAGCCTGCTGCGCACCGCTCTCACCACGGCCGGGGCGGGTGCTCTCGTCGCGACCGCCCCACCGTCCTTCGCCGCCGGGGAGACCGCAGTCGCGGCCGGTCGCCGGGCCGGTGGCGGCGTGCTCACCGGCTTCGACAACCTCGCCCTCGACGGCTACCGGTTGGTGGCCGGACAGCGGGTGGGACTGATCTCCAACCCCACGGGCATCGTCAAGGACCTGCGGCACGAGGTCGACGTGATGGCCGGCGACCACCGCGTCGACCTGGTGGCCGCATTCGGGCCCGAGCACGGGTTCCGGGGCAGCGCCCAGGCCGGCGGCTCTGAGGGCAGCTACGTCGACCCGCGGGCCGGCATCCCGGTCTACGACACCTATGGCAAGACCGCGGCTCAGATCGCCGACTACTTCCGCGCGGCGGACCTCGAGACGGTGATGTTCGACATCCAGGACGTCGGCGCCCGGTTCTACACCTACATCTGGACCTTGTACGACTGCATGGTGGCCGCCTCCCTGGCCGGCGTGCGGTTCCTCGTGCTCGACCGGCCGAACCCGATCAGTGCTACGGCGGCGTACGGCCCGGTCATGCACCCGGAGTACGCCAGCTTCGTCGGCCTCAAGGCGATCTCCCAGCAGCACGGCATGACCGTCGGCGAGCTGGCCGGCCTGTTCAACGGTGAGTTCCTGCCCGAGGACCCGAACGCGAACGGCCCCGTCGACCTGGCCGTCTCGCGGGTGAAGCGCTGGCAGCGCTCCATGTACGGCGAGGAGACCGGGCAGCCGTGGGTGATGCCCTCGCCCAATATGCCGCGGATCGAGAGCGCGGTCGTCTACCCGGGCACCTGCCTCTTCGAGGCCACCAACCTCTCCGAGGGCCGGGGCACGACGCGGCCGTTCGAGCTCATCGGCGCGCCGTACGTCGACTACCGCTGGGCCGAGGCGCTCAACGAACGCGGGCTGTCCGGCGTGGCCTTCCGCGAGGCCTACTTCGCACCGACGTCGTCCAAGCACGTCGGCACGACCTGTGGCGGAGTGCAGCTGCACGTGGGCGACCGGGATCGGTTCGAAGCGATCCGGACCGCGATCACGATGATCGTCACGGCCCGCGACCTCTACCCCGACGACTTCGCGTGGCGGGAGACCACGGCACCGTTCTGGATCGACCGGCTCACCGGCTCCGACCAGGTCCGGCGGGCGATCGACGGCGGCGCGGACGCGGATGAGGTCGTCGCCGGCTGGCAGGAGGAGCTGGCCGCGTTCCGCGCCGTACGGGAGCGGTACCTGCTCTATCCCGGGCGGCGTCGGTCGTGAGGCGGGCACTGGTCGCGGCGCAGGCGGTGGCGCTCGGCATGATCGCCATGTCCGCCGGCCCTGCGGCCCACTCGAAATCCGGCTACGTACCAGACGGGAGCGCGCCGAGCCGGAGCGGTGCCGCCGTCGGACAGCAGGACAAGCCGGTCACCGACGTCCCGAGGCCGTTCGAGGTGACGGCGGAGAACCTGCACTTCCAGCACCACCGGCTCCGGTCCGGCACGCCCGCGCGGGCGCAGCTGCTGCCGGGACCGCTGGAGCAGATGTCGACCGACCTGCGCTCCTTCCTCGTCCCCTCACCCACGCACCCGGAGTACGCCGGCGGTGTGGTGCTGGCCTCACGCCATGGTGTGGTCCCGGTCCACGACGCGGCCGGCAAGGCGCTGCGGTACGCCGACGCCGACACCGAGCTACCCGCCGACCAGCAGGTGCCGGTGCGCCCGGACACGATGTTCGACCTGGCGTCGGTGACCAAGACGTTCACCACCATCGCGGTGCTGCAGCAGGCAGAGGCCGGCCGGATCGATCTCGATGCCCCGGTGGCGACGTACCTGCCCGCATTCGCCCAGAACGGCAAGGGCGACGTGACGATCACGAACCTGCTCACGCATACCGCCGGCCTGCCGGCCTGGCTGCCGCTCTACAGCGACTATCCGACGCCCGAGCAGCGGCTCGCCGCGGTCCTGGCTGTCGAGCCGATCGCGGCGCCCGGCGAGGCCTACCTCTACTCCGACCTCAGCCTGATCACGCTGGGCATGGTGATCGAGAAGGTCACCGGTCAGGCGTTGGACACGGTGATCGCCGGCGGCATCACCGGTCCCCTCGGGATGACGGACACGATGTTCAACCCGCCGGCGAGGCTGAAGGACCGGATCGCGGCCACCGAAGCGGAGCCGTGGGCGGGGCGGCCGATGATCCGCGGCGAGGTGCACGACGAGAACGCCTGGTCCCTCGGCGGCGTCGCCGGCCACGCGGGGCTGTTCTCCACCGCCCACGACCTGGCGATCCTGGCCCGGACCCTGCTCAACGGCGGCCGCTACGGCCACGCCCGGATCCTTCGGGCGGACACCGTCCGGGAGATGCTGGTCAACCGGAACGCCCAGTTCCCCGGCGACTCCCACGGCCTCGGCTTCGAGCTCGACCAGCGGTGGTACATGGACGGCCTGTCCACCCCGGTCACCTTCGGGCACACCGGCTTCACCGGCACCTCGCTGGTGGTCGACCCGATGTCTGACTCGTTCGTCATCCTGCTGACCAACCGGGTGCACCCGACCCGCGACTGGGGCAGCAACAACCCGGCGCGGCGCGCGGTCGCTCGGGACCTGGCCCGGGCGCTCGCGGTGCACCCGATCGAGGGCGACGAGGCCTGGTTCTCCGGCGTCGGCGACGCACGGACCGTCACCCTGTCCATGCCGGCGGCCTCGGGCGGCGCGCTGTCCTTCGGCCTGTGGTACGACACCGAGGGCGGCTCCGACATCTTGAGCCTCGAAGCCTCCGCCGACGGCGGCGCGACCTGGTCCCCGGTGCCTTTCTCGATGCGGGCGGGGCCCGTCGAGACGCGCACCGACGGCACGATCTCCGGGTTCGGCGGTCGGCGCTGGCACCGCGCCACCGCCGCGCTTCCGACGGCCGGCCCGTCGGGCAACGGCGTGCTGGTGCGCTGGCGCTACGCCTCCGACTCGCTCTACCAGGGTCGTGGGGTGTACGTCGACGACGTGCGCGTCGACCGCGAGCCGGTCGCTGACAGCGCCTTCGCATCCACCGGTTGGCAGCTGTCGCCGAACTGAGGTCTCGCGCTACCACTGATCCCTCGTGATCCAGGGATGCGGGTGATGCCGCCGTCCCCGACACAGGTCCACTCGGTTAGCGTGAGGGCGTGAGCCATCCCCATCCCGAACTCCGGCCTCCTGCGAAGCTCCCAGCAGACGGCCTGCGCGTCGTCGGGCTCGGCGGCCTGAGCGAGATCGGTCGGAACATGACGGTGTTCGAGCATCGCGGGAAGCTGCTCATCGTCGACTGTGGCGTGCTCTTCCCCGAGGAGCACCAGCCGGGGATCGATGTGATCCTGCCCGACTTCACCTGGATCCGGGACCGGCTCGACGCCGTCGTCGCGGTCGTCCTGACCCACGGGCACGAGGACCACATCGGCGGCGTCCCGTACCTGCTGCGGGAACGCAGGGACATCCCGGTCGTCGGCTCCAACCTCACGCTCGCGCTGATCGAGGCCAAGCTCAAGGAGCACCAGATCAAGCCCAAGCTGAACCGGGTCAAGGAGGGCGACCGAGTCACGTTCGGACCGTTCGATCTGGAGTTCCTCGCCGTCAACCACTCGATCCCGGACGGGCTGGCGGTGGCGATCCGCACGAGGGCCGGTCTGGTCCTGCACACCGGGGACTTCAAGATGGACCAGTTCCCGCTCGACGACCGCATCACCGACCTGCGCGGCTTCGCACGGCTCGGCGAGGAGGGCGTCGACCTGTTCATGACGGACTCGACCAACGCCGAGGTCCCGGGATTCACGATGTCGGAGCGTGAGCTCGCACCGGCGATCGAGACCGTCTTCCGGACAGCGCCCCGACGCATCATCGTCTCCAGCTTCGCCAGCCACGTCCACCGGATCCAGCAGGTCCTCGATGCCGCCCAGGCGCACGGCCGCAAGGTGGCCTTCGTCGGCCGGTCGATGGTGCGCAACATGGGCGTGGCCCGCGACCTCGGCTACCTCCGCTACCCCGAGAACCTCGTCGTCCCGTTCGACCAGCTGGACCGGATGGCTCCGACGAAGGTGGCGATCGTCTGCACGGGATCGCAGGGCGAGCCCATGGCGGCGCTCTCCCGGATGGCCAATCGCGAACACCAGATCAGGGTCGGCGAAGGTGACACGGTGCTGATGGCCAGCTCGGTCATCCCCGGCAACGAGAACGCCATCTCGTCCGTCATCAACGGGCTCACCCGGTGGGGCGCCAACGTCGTGCACAAGGGCAACGCGAAGGTGCACGTCTCCGGTCACGCCAGCGCCGGGGAGCTCGTCTACTGCTACAACATCGTCCGCCCGGCCAACGTGATGCCGGTGCACGGTGAGGCGCGGCACCTCCGGGCGAACGCCGACCTGGCGATCAGGACGGGGGTCGATCCCGAGCGGGTCGTCATTGCCGAGGACGGCGTCGTCGTCGACCTGGTGAAGGGCCGCGCCAAGATCACCGGCAAGGTTCCGGCAGGCAACGTGTACGTCGATGCGCAGACCGTGGGCGGCGCGACCGAGACCTCGCTCAAGGACCGGCGGACGCTCGCCCAGGAGGGTGTCGTCACCGTCCTCGCCCTCGTCGACTCCGACACCGGAAAGCTGGCGGAGGCGCCCGACTTCATGGTCCGAGGCTTCGTCCACGAGCCGGACACGTTCCGGGCGGCCGTCCCCGTCGTGGAGAAGACCCTGGCCCGGGCAGCGGCGGAGGGCATCGGCGAGCCGCACCAGCTCGAGCAGATGATCACTCGCGAGATCGGCCGCTGGACGTACAAGAAGTTCCGCAGGAGCCCTCTGATCATCACCATCGTCGTGGATGCATGAGCACCACGGCAGGAGCTGCGGCCCACTGATCTTCAGGGTCTTGCCGACCACGACGGGCCTGGTGGTGACCGACGTTCAGCGGGCTGGGACGTCCGCGACGTCGATGGCCACATCGGGAAGCCGGTCCTGCAGCCAGGTTGCCACGAACTCGCGGGCCGGCACTGGCTTTCCGACGGCGTAGCCCTGCGCGAAGTCGATCCCTTCCTCGCGAACGACGTCGAGGACGTCATCGGTCGCGACGAACTCGGCGACCGTCTTCTTCCCGAGCTCGCGGGCGATGCCGGCGATCGACCGGACGATGGCGCGGTCGATCGGCGACGTGTCGACCTGCGCGACGAACTCGCCGTCGATCTTGATGTAGTCGAAGGGGAGGTGCTTGAGGTAGGCGAACGACCCGTAGCCTGCGCCGAAGTCGTCGAGCGCGAACCTCGCACCCAGGGCCCGGACCCGTTCGGCGAAGTGCCGGGCCAACCGGAGGTCAGCGACGACGGCCGTCTCGGTGATCTCCAGGATGAGCGCGCCGGGATCCACGCGGTGACGGCGGAGCGCTTCCTCGAGGGTCGCCTCGATCGCCGGGTCCCCGACCGAGCGGCCTGACAGGTTCACCTCCAGTCGGAACTCCGGCTCCCGCCGGCGCAGGTCTGCGATGAGACGGGCCGCTCGGCCCAGCACCCAGGCGTCGATCCTCGGTGCCAGCCCGGCCTGCTCGGCGATCTCCATGAACTGATACGGCGACACCGCCTCACCCGGCACGTCGGTGAGACGCAGCAGCGCCTCTGCGCTGTCCACGTCTCCGGTGCGGAGGTTCATGATGGGCTGCAGGTAGAGCTCGAAGTCGTCGGCGTCGAGCGCCGCCTCCAGGCGAGCGCGCCACGCCAGTCGCGCACCGGAGCGCGGCGCCAGCGAGCCGTCGCCTGCAAGGAGCGTGAAGCAGTCGCGCCCCGAGTCCTTCGAGTCGTAGAGAAGCATGTCGGCCAGAGCGAGCGGGTCGGCGTCGTGCTGAGCGGCCGCGGCGAAGGTGATGGCTCCCACGCTGACCGTGACCCGGTGGTGGACGCCCGGGAGCGCTGCGGTGTGCTGCCGCACGACCGCCACGAGGTCCTCGGCGAGGCTCCGCGCACCGGCGTGATCGGCGTCTGGCAGCAGCACAGCGAACTCGTCGCCGCCCAGACGTGCCACCACCCCGGCATCGCCCACCACGTGGCGCAGCTCCGACGACAGCGAGACCAAGAGCTCGTCACCCGCGCCGTGGCCGAGGGTGTCGTTGACCTCCTTGAAGTTGTCGAGGTCCAGCAGCAGCATCGCTCCACTCGGATGCTCGGCGCCGTCGGGTGACAGGTGCTCGGACAGCAGGCGGTCGAAGCGTCGCCGGTTGGGCAGCCCGGTCAGAGCGTCGTGCTCCGCCAGGTGCGCCAGCCTGCGCTCGTACGTGCGCCGCTCCGTGACGTCCAGCAGGTGGGCGAGCACTACGTCCTCCGAGTCCTCGGAGCCGGCGAGCACCCCCGTGGAGGCGGTCACCTGCATCGCGTCATCGGTGCCGGGAGCGACCGTCCAGTCGAACGAGTGTCGGCGGGCGGGCTGCTCCACGGTCTGGGCCAGGTGGCGGGCGACTTGCTCGGGCCTGGTGGCGAGATCGGCGAGCGGCCGCCCGACGAGGTCGGCGGGATCGCGCAGCAGCAGGGCGGCGGCCGCCGAGTTCACCCGGAGGATCGTCCCACTCAGGTCGAGGACGACGACGCCGGTGGGCGCGTCCGAGAAGAGTCGCTCCGCCCGACGCCGTGACACATCGAGCTCCGCACTCCGCGCGTGCTCTGCGGTGACGTCCCGCAACAACAGGACGGCTCGGTCCGCGGGACCGGCACTGGCGGCCGCGTCGGTCGTGTCGGCCGCGTCGGTCGCGTCGGTCGCGTCGTGGAGCGGGCTTGCGCTCACGGAGTAGATCCGCCCCTCGCGGCCGGCGCCGACGCCGCTGCGGACCAGCAGTCCGCGCACGTGCTCACCGGCGAGCGCACGCACAGAGGGACGCTCATCACGGGTGAACTCCCGACCGTCGAGGTGGTGGCGCGCGAGCACCTCCACTCGGGGCACCGGGGCGTCGCCCGTGGCTGCGGCGGTGCTATCGGTGCTCGCGTCGTCGAACAGCGCCTTCGCTGCCTCGTTGTGCAGCAGGATGCGTCCGTCGCGGTCCACGACCAACAGCCCGTCCGGGATCGTCTGGGTGACCGCCGTCAGGTCCTCGGCACGCAGCCGCGCGGCGGCCTCCAAGGCAGCCAGATCGCGCGCCAACCGACCGCGTTCCTCCCACGCCATGGCCAGGACGATGCTGAGGCTCGTCGTGAGGAAGACGAAGACTTGGAGGGTGACGGCCTGCATCGCAGGGTCGTCGATCGCGGCGAACGATCCCCCTTGGAAGCCGCAGACCAGGACCAGCGTGAGCACGCCGACGAGCCCACTGTGGCCGACGGCCACCCTGACCGAGGTCCGCACGCCGCTCCAGAACAGCAACACGAACGGAACGAAGGACAGCGGCAGTCGGTGTCCGGGGCCGAACACCGCCCATTCGGCGAGCACAGTGAGGCCGAAGAGGGCGAAGATCTCCGCACCGGAGCTCCGGCGTGAGTGGCGCGGTGGACGAGTGAGGGCGAACACCGTCCCGACGACGACGACGACCGAGGCGGAGTGCCGCATGACCCATGCGAGCGCGTCGCCCCAGCCCGGAACATCACCTGCCGCCAGGATCGCCGCCATGCCGGGACCCAGGCTCACGAGCGAGGCGATCACCGCGGCGCCGAGCAGGCGGTAGAAGTCGCTGAGCCCGTGCAGCCGCCACGCCCGTCCGTCGCCCTCGGCGGCACCGAGCACTCGGGCGGTGCCGAAGCTGATGAGCACGTTCGCAGCGCCCAGCAGTACCGCCGCCCCAAGCGAGCCGTGGAGTACGCTGTTCCCCCCGACTGAGATACCAGCGATGGCAGCCGCAGCCGCCCGCCGCTCACCCGTCCGCGTGCACGTGATCGCCCACAGCGCGCCGACACCCGACGCGGGCCAGAAGATGGCCAGCGTGGCTCCGTCCGGAACGGTCATCCGTCCGACGACGATAGCCACGGCGTAGGCGCAGGTGAAGACGAAGAATCTCCCGTACATGCGCCTCCCCTGTCACCCCCTCATCGGTCGGGCGGAACCGAGCCTGAGGAAGGCGGTGGTGTTGATGCGACGCATCGGCGCCGAGTCGACCGTGCGCGTCCGCCCGCTGGGTCATGAACCGGACCGGCGGCCGGGGGCAGCACCCATGAACCAGAACAACCACGTGTGATGTGCAGCCGAATTGTTCAGCTTGGTGACGGGTGCGGCCTTCCCCCATCGCTGAGTGGGGCCGGTGGTGGTTGAACTCGTGGCCCATGCTGGCAGAGCGGCGAGCCGGGCTGACTCGGAGTTATAGAACTTCCTCTATTGGTCCGCGGTCTGCGAGCCCGGTCACAGCGATGCGGCTCCGGCTCGTCGACCAGCGAGGCGAAACCGCCTGACGAAAGACACAGAACCCTGACCGGGGGTAATTGACGCCCAGGGCCCGGAGGTCCCGTGTGGCGGGTGAAGGATTCGAACCTTCGAAGTTTCGCGACGGATCTATAGGCAAGTAAAGGAATTCCGCGATCTGGGCGAACACGCGTGCGCTCGGACACGGGCCGGACATGAGACGCCTATCTCAAGGCGTGAGCCGCTGGAGCCGCCTCAATTGCTGGACACCTGCGTCGCTGCGGCTCTGCGAGTCCGCGTCGAAGTAGTAATCGAGCGGCCTCCGCCGTGCCTCCGACCCCTGTGCCTAGGAGGCGGTCTCATCCTCGCGGTAGCGCCACAGCAGCTCGGCGATCCGTCCGGCAGATGCACTCGCCAAGGCTGCTCCCTACTCGACCGGGCCGTCAGGGTGCGCGTCGATCTCGGCCAGCAGGCGCTCCGCGTAGGCGCCGTAGTCCACCACCATGCCGCCCACGATCTTCGCCGAGCGCCCGCGCTCGACCGCCTCCCGTGCTCCGGCCGGGTCGCCGAGGATCCACAACAGCACCGGCAGCGCGAGGCGGGAGGTGTCCAACCCCTCGTTGCGCCGCAACGGCTCCACGAGACGCTCACCGGTGTCGCGCTCTTGCATCCACGGCATCGCGTACTGGTCGATGTCCTGACCGAACAGCTCCCAGGTCTGGGCATTCTGCTGGTCCTCGCCACGCGCCAGGACCCAGTGCGGCCAAGCCCGGCCCTCAGGAAGGAGGTTCATCAACCCCGTCGACACGGTCGGCGCGGTCGAGTCCTTGGGATTGCGATCGCGGAGCAGCGACACCCACCGCTCCACTTCTTCGTGCCGCACGCCGACGGTCGGGCTGAGCGTCAGGGATCCGGGATCTGAACGCGCGTTCATCCCCACCCACGCATGAACGCCGGGCGACAACGGCTTGCGATAGATGCCGTACGGCCCCTTCTTCTTGAAGCCTCGCGCGTCGAGGACTTGGCGCACTGGCACCATCAGCGGGTTGTCAGCCACGGCCGGACCCTACAGCCACACGACGAAGCCGGGGACCAAGTAGTTCTCCCCGGCCGTCAGCCCAGCCTCAACCGCGTTGGCACCTCGCGCGATCAGGCCGAAGACGTTCAGGGTTGGGAATCTGTTGGTGCGTGCGAGTCCGGCGGTCGCGCCGTTCTTCACCTCGATGAAGAGCCGTTGGACAGTGCCGTCCTCCAGGGTGCGGCTCAGCAGGATGTCGAGGCGGGTCCGAGGCGGGTGGGCGCACGGCCAGGCACGGGACCGGACTTGGCGGCAAGACGAACAACGCAGCCCGTGGCCTGACAGCTGTCTCCACCTTCGGCATGTCGAACCTGGTCTGGAAGAAGTCGAAGGGCACCGAGAAGACCAGGTTCAAGAACCAGAAGGTCGCGCTGTGCCAGTCGTGCGGTCACGACTGGGTGGTCCGATGAGCCCCATCTGAGCCAAACGCACAGAAGCGCCCCCGAGCCGGCCTATCGGTTCGGGGGCGTATGCGTTGGGATCAAGCGTTTGGACGCGCATAGAGCCTCCTTGTAGTTCGCGAGCGCGCGCTCAAGGCGTCTCAGCGTCTCGGCTTTTCGGAGCGCGATTGACGTGCCGTGCGGCGACACATGCACGCTGACGAACGGACTCTCAGACCAGCGGGTGCGTGATCCGCACCTTCAGGCGCACCGGCGCCGATCTGGACGCACATGGGACACGTGGTCGAGTGTGACTCCTCCGACGTCAAGGAAGCGTTACTTCCTCATCCTCTTCTTGACTACCCATGCACCCAGGCCGACGGCGGCGAGCCCGGCGGCGACGAGGGTGGGCCGGTTCTGCCAGCGGTTGTACTCCTCGGTGACCTGCGGCCAGGCTGCCCTGATTGCGGTGCCGGCATCCTCCGGTGTCGCCGACAGGCCCGCGACGGACACCGGCGTGCCGAACACCAGGCGGACGCGGCGCGGGAGCGGCCAACGGCGCTTCTCGGTGCCGGTGATCGTCGCCGGCACCAGCGGTGCGCCGGCCTCGATCGCGAGTCGGGCAGCGCCGCGCTTCGGCGTACCCAGGCCCTCGTCTCGGACGCGGGTGCCCTCCGGGAAGAGGGCGAGCGCATCGCCTCGTCGCAGGATGGCGCGGGCGGTCTCGAGGGCCTCGGCGTCGGACTCGCCGCGACGGACAGGGAATGCACCGAGCCGCAGAAATACCTTGGCGAGCGGCCCGTCGAAGTGCTCCGCCTTGCCCATGAAGTGCACGGGTCGACGCAGCGCGATCGCGACGAAGAACGGGTCCCAGAAGGACTTGTGGTTTGGCACGATGACAACTGGCCCGTGCTTGGGCACGTTCTGCGTCTCGGTCGCGGTGAAGCCGCACAAGATCCGGAACAACAGCGCCGCGGTGTGCTTCACGAGGGTCTGCCCCCGCTTTGGTTGACACTCGGGGTTTGCAGTAATCAGGCCGCGTTTGCGGCGGCGTAGATCATCTCAAACTCGACCGGGGTGAGCTTGCCGAGGGCGCGTTGGCGACGGCGTCGGTTGTACTTGGTCTCGATCCAGGTGACGATCGCGAGCCGGAGGTCTTCGCGGTTCTCCCAGCGCCTGGTGTTGAGGACGTTCTTCTGCAGAAGGCTGAAGAAGCTCTCCATGCTGGCGTTGTCTCCGGCGCCGTAGGAGCGGCCCATCGAGCCGATCAGGCCGTTGTTCGCCAGCAGCCGCT
>NZ_FOLB01000033.1 GCF_900112345.1 Nocardioides terrae | reverse complement strand
TGAATCGCGCTGGGTTTCGTTCCGCTTGATGAGTCAGGATGGGAACGATGGCCAGGTATACGAACGAGATGCGTGAGCGGGCGGTCCGGATGGTCGCCGAGGTCCGCCCGGAGCACCCGCACGAGACGGCCGCGCTGCGGCACGTCGCGGGGTTGTTGGGGATGAACGTCGAGACCCTGCGGCTGTGGGTCCACCGCGCGCAGGTCGATGCCGGAGTCCGGCCCGGGACGACCTCGGAGGAGGCTGAGGAGATCAAGCGCCTCAAGCGTGAGGTTGCCGAGCTTCGCAGGGCGAACGAGATCTTGAAGTCCGCCTCAGTGTTTTTCGCCAAGGAGCTCGACCGTCCCACGACGAAGTGATCCGCTACATCGACGAGCACAAGGATCAGTTCGGGGTCGAGGCCATCTGCCGGGTGTTGCGCCCGGCAGTTCGTGGGTTCATCACCGCCCGCGGCTACCGCGCCGCGAAGACACGGCCGCCCTCGGCCCGCCAGCTCAAGGACGAGCTTCTGGTGCCCGAGATCGTCCGGCTGCACGCGGAGAACTACGGCGTCTACGGGGTGCGGAAGATGCACGCCCTGATGCGTCGTCAGGGCTGGGAGATCGGGCGTGACCAGACCGCGCGGCTGATGAAGATCGCCGACGTGCGCGGGGTGAAGCGGTCGAAGAAGGTCTACACGACCAAGCCGGACCCGGCGGCGGTGAAGCCGGCCGACCTGGTCCAACGCCGCTTCCACGCGCCCGCGCCGCGGCGCCTGTGGGTCGCTGACATCACCTACGTCGCGACCTGGTCGGGGTTCGCCTACGTGGCGTTCGTGACCGACGTCTACTCACGCCGGATCGTCGGCTGGAACGTTGCTGCGACATTGAAGGCCGACATCCTCCCGTTGCAGGCACTCGACATGGCTGCCTGGGACGCCAGACAGGAGGGGGCCGCCGATCTGGCCGGGCTGATCCATCACGCCGACCACGGGTCGAACTACCTCTCGATCGTTTACACGGACCGGATCGGCGAGCTCGGCGCGAGGCCGTCGACCGGGACCGTCGGTGACTCCTTTGATAACGCGCTCGCCGAGGCGGTCAACGGGCTCTACAAGACCGAGCTGATCCGGCGACGAGGACCGTGGCGCACGATCGAGCAGGTCGAGCTCGCGACCTTGGAGTACGTGTGGTGGTGGAACAACCAGCGCCTGCACGGGGAGCTCGACATGAGGACCCCGCTCGAGGTCGAGGCGGCGTACTACGCTGCCCATGAATCATCCCGGCCGGCACTTGCTGGCCAAGGGAACGCATAGGAACGAAACCCAGCGCGATTCA
>NZ_FOLB01000023.1 GCF_900112345.1 Nocardioides terrae | reverse complement strand
CTTCTGCTCGACCTCATCGCTGGTCCTGGTGGGCATTGTGTGCGGCCGCGAGGACCGCGTCACCAATCCGGCCTCGCCTTCGGTGGCGTAGCGGTCGATCCAGGTCCGCACGCACTTGCGGGAGACACCCATCGCGGCCGCGATGTGAGCTTGGGGCCAGCCGGCCTGGTGGCGCTGGACGATCAGTCGACGACCGTGAACGGTCAGCCGGGCATTACCGTGGGACACGAGAACCTCCGGGTTGGAGTGGGCCTTAGACAAGCCACATCCCATTCGGAGGTTCTCGTTCGTTCAACCAGGCTCGCCGCTACCAACGTCCTGGCCGGGTACACCTAGCGTGTTCGGCGTGGAGAACCTGCTGACACCGGTGGACGCGGACGAGGTCCGCGCCTGGGTGCAGCGCGTCGCAGGGGCACCGATCGCGTCCGATGACGGTGCCCGGGTCGACGAGCTCCGCGAGCTGGAGACGTTGAAGGCGGCGATCGAGGCTCGACAGGCCCGCATCGCGGTCGACTTCGACGCCTCCCAGCGGGCCCTCGCCGCCGAGCGCGGCGTGCCCGCCGCACGGCAGGGCCGCGGGATCGCGGAGCAGATCGCCCTCGCCCGACGGATCTCCCCACACCGTGGCCGCGTGCTGCTCGGTGCCGCGAAGAGCATCCACGCCGAGATGCCGCACACCGCCCGGGCGTGGAGGGAAGGTCGCATCACGGAGTGGCGGGCCTTGACACTGGGCCGCGAGACCGCCTGCCTGACGCGCGAGGACCGCGGCACGGTCGACGCCGAGCTCGCCCGTGATGCCGAGGCGCTGGAGGCGAAGTCGGACCGGCAGGTCGAAGGTGAGGCCCGGGTGCTGGCAGCCAGGCTCGATGCCGCGAGCGTGGTGGAGCGCCGCCGGCGTGCCGAAGCCGAACGATGCGTGACCATCCGCCCGGCGCCAGACTCGATGGTCTACCTCACCGCGCTGCTCCCGATCGCCCGGGGCGTCGCCGTCTACGCGGCCTTGAGGCGAGCCGCCGACACGGCGGTCGGCACCGGCGTTGCGACCAACCGTGGCCAGGTCATGGCCGACACCCTCGCCACCCGCGTCCTCGGGCAGATCGACTCGGATACGTCCGCACCGGGCGGCAAGCCGGTCGTCCCGGTCACGATCAACCTCGTCATGTCGGCCCGCACGCTCCTCGACCGGAGCGACGACCCCGCCGAGATCGCCGGCTTCGGCCCGATCCCCGCAAGCCTCGCCCGCCAGCTGGTGGCCGATGCGCTCGACGCCAAGACGCGGGTCTGGCTTCGCAGGCTCTACGCCGAGCCGCTCTCGGGACGACTGATCGCCATGGACTCCGAGCGACGGCTCTTCCCGCGACAGCTCGGCGACTTCCTCCAGCTCCGCGACCGGTTCTGCCGCAACCCGTGGTGCAACTCGCTCATCCGGCACAACGACCACGCGCAGCCCGCCGAAGCCGGAGGCGACACCAGCGCCGACAACGGCCAGGGTCTGTGCGAGCAGTGCAACCACGCCAAACAGGCAGCCGGCTGGCACACTCGCGTCGTCGATCGGCCAGGCCGAACCCACACAGTGGAGATCACAACGCCGACCGGACACACCTACCGGTCCCAAGCGCCGCCCGCGCCCGGCACGGGCCTTCAGGTCAGGGTCGACCTACGCTTCGCCGCCTGAGGGCGCCCGGTAGGTTGGAGGCATGGACGCCGACCTGTCGACAGGCTCCCCCCAGCCGGTCGAGCCCGGTCCAGCAGAGCGCTACGCCAGCTTCAGCCGCGACCGCAAGCACCCGGTCTTCCGCGACTTCACCGCTCTCTACGACTTCCCACTCGACGACTTCCAGGCCCGCGCCTGTCGCGAGATCGAGGAGGGCCGCGGCGTCCTCGTCGCGGCGCCGACCGGCTCCGGCAAGACGATCGTCGGCGAGTTCGCGATCCACCTCGCGCTGGCCACGGGGCGCAAGGCGTTCTACACGACGCCGATCAAGGCCCTGTCGAACCAGAAGTACCACGACCTGCTCGAGCGCTACGGACCCGACCAGGTCGGGCTTCTGACCGGCGACAACACTGTCAACGGTGAGGCCCCGATCGTCGTGATGACGACCGAGGTGCTGCGCAACATGCTGTACGCCGGCTCCCCGACGTTGCTCGGGCTCGGGTTCGTCGTCATGGACGAGGTGCACTACCTCGCCGACCGTTCCCGAGGGGCGGTGTGGGAGGAGGTCATCATCCACCTCCCCGAGTCGGTCACGCTGGTCTCGCTCAGCGCGACGGTGAGCAACGCCGAGGAGTTCGGCGAGTGGCTCTCGACGGTGCGCGGCGACACGACGACCATCCTCGAGGAGAAGCGCCCGGTCCCGCTCTACCAGCACGTCATGGTCGGCAAGCGGATCACCGACCTGTTCGCCTCCTCCGACGTCGACGCCGCGGCGGGCTTCGTCAAGGAGGGTGCCCCGGTCAACGGCGAGCTGATGCGGATCGCCCGCGACGACTGGGCCTCGACCCGGATCAGGGACCGGCGCAGCCCGCGCGACCGGAACGCGAGGAACACCGGCAAGGACCGTCGCAACGTCGGCAATGGACGCCGGGTGTGGATCCCGTCGCGTGTCGACGTCATCGACGCCCTCGAGCGCGACCGGCTGCTGCCCGCGATCGTCTTCGTCTTCAGCCGCGTCGGCTGTGACGCCGCCGTCACGCAGTGCCTCAGCGCCAACGTCCGGCTCACCAGCCTGGAGGAGCGCGAGGAGATCCACGACTACGTCGAGGCCGCCTGCGCCGACCTGCCGGTCGAGGACCGGCACGTCCTCGGCTACCACGACTGGCTCGACGGCCTCACCCGCGGCGTCGCCGCCCACCACGCGGGCATGCTGCCGGCGTTCAAGGAGGTCGTCGAGGAGCTCTACCTGCGCGGCCTGATCAAGGTCGTCTTCGCCACCGAGACCCTCGCGCTCGGCATCAACATGCCCGCCCGCACCGTCGTCATCGAGAAGCTGACGAAGTGGAACGGCGAGACTCACGCCGACATCACACCGGGGGAGTACACCCAGCTCACCGGGCGCGCCGGCCGCCGCGGCCTCGACGTCGAGGGGCACGGCGTCGTCCTCTGGCAGCCCGGCATGAACCCCGGGGAGGTCGCCGGGCTCGCCTCCACCCGCACCTACCCGCTGCGGTCCAGCTTCCGGCCGTCGTACAACATGGCGGTCAACCTGGTGCAGCAGTTCGGCCGATCGACCTCCCGCGAGCTGCTGGAGCAGTCCTTCGCCCAGTTCCAGGCCGACAAGGCCGTCGTCGGGCTCGCCCGGCAGCTCAAGAAGGCCGAGGACGCCCTCGAGGGCTATCGCGAGGCGGCGACCTGCGACAAGGGCGACTTCATGGAGTACGCCGCGCTCCGCCGTCGGATCAGCGACGCCGAGAAGGACGCCTCGCGGGCGCGCCGCGCCGACCGCCGCGACGAGATCGTCCACTCCCTCTCCCGGCTCAAGCCCGGCGACGTCATCGACGTCCCGTCCGGCAAGTTCTCCGGGTACGCCGTCGTGGTCGATCCCGGTTACGACGCGGACAGCCCCCGACCCTACGTCGTGACGTTGGACCGACAGGCGCGCCGACTAGCCATGGTCGACTTCCAGGCGCCCGTGCACGCGCTGAGCAGGATGCGCATCCCCAAGAGCTTCAACGGACGCAACCCGCAGATGCGTCGTGACCTGGCCAACACCCTGCGTGAGCGGACCCGGGACATCCCGCCCTCCCACCTGCGCTCGATCGACGAGCGCGGTGGCAAGGGCGCCCTGCCGGCCGGCGTCGAGCGTGAGGTCAACGCGCTGCGCCAGCAGCTCAAGGCGCACCCGTGCCACTCCTGCCCCGAGCGCGAGGACCACGCACGCTGGGCGGAGCGCTGGTTCAAGCTCCGTCGCGACGCGGACACGCTCGCGCGTCGGGTCGAGTCCCGCACCAACACGGTGGCGCGCCAGTTCGACCGGGTCTGCGAGGTCCTCACGGCGCTGGGCTACCTCGAGGGCGAGGAGGTCACCCCGCTCGGCCGGCCGCTCATGCGGCTCTACTCCGAGCTCGACCTCGTCGCGGCCGAGTCACTCCGGCTCAAGGTCTGGGACCCGCTCACCCCGTCGGAGCTCGCGGCGGCGCTCTCGACGCTGGTCTTCGAGGCGCGGCGGCCCGACGACGCCTCTGCTCCGCGGCTGCCCGGTGGCCGCTCCAAGGACGCCATCGCCGCGATGGTGCGGGTGTGGGCCGACCTCGACGCCCTCGAGCGCGAGCACAAGCTGGACTTCCTGCGCCAGCCGGACCTCGGCTTCGCCTGGGCCGCCTACCGGTGGGCCGAGGGCGACGACCTCGACGACGTGCTCGGCGAGATCGAGCTGGCCGCCGGCGACTTCGTCCGCTGGATGAAGCAGCTCATCGACCTCGCCGGCCAGGTGAGCAACGCCGCCGGCGACTCTCCGGTGCGCAAGAACGCCCGCGAGCTCGTCGACCGACTGAGGCGCGGCGTCGTCGCCTACTCCGGACTGGCGGACTGAGCCAGCCGGGTCAGCGCGTCGGTGAGCCGCGCGGACGGGCCGGCCAGGTTGAACTTCTCGGCCAGCTCGGCGACCCGGTCGGGATCCGCCGGCGTGTGGGGGAGCGCGGTGCCGTCGCGGTCCAGCGGGATGTCGCGAGCGACGGCGACCACCTTCGGGGCGACGGCGAGGTAGTCGGCCGCCGCGGTGATCTTGGCGCGCGGACCCGGCGCCATCCCTGAGGCCCGGTCACCGGCCGCCGCGACAATGCCGGCCAGGTCGCCGAAGCGGCCCAGCAGGCCCGCCGCGGTCTTCTCGCCGACGCCCGCGACGCCGGGCAGGCCGTCGGAGGTGTCGCCGCGCATGGTCGCGAAGTCGGCGTACTGGGACGCCTTGACGCCGTACTTCGCCTGCACCCAGGCCTCGTCGACGCGCTCGTGGTTGCCCACCCCGCGGGCGATGTAGAGCACGCGCACCTCGGCGGCGTCGTCGACGAGCTGGAAGAGGTCGCGGTCGCCCGTCACCACCTCCACGGGCATGCCGGCGCCGGTCGCCAGGGTGCCGATCACGTCGTCGGCCTCGTAACCGTCCGCACCGCGTACGGCGATCCCGAACGCCTCCAGCACGTCGGCGATGATCGGCACCTGGAGCGCCAGCGGGTCGGGGACCACCTCCACGTCGGGGCCGACCGCGTTCTCCGCCACCACCCGGTGGGCCTTGTAGGACGGGATCAGCTCCACCCGCCAGTCGGGCCGCCAGTCGTTGTCCCAGCAGCAGACCAGGTCGGTGGGGGAGTACTGCTCGACGAGCCGGGCGACGAAGTCCAGCATCCCGCGGACCGCGTTGACGGGCGTGCCGTCGGACGCGTTGATCGACGGCACCCCGAAGAAGGCGCGGAAGTACATCGAGGCGGAGTCCAGGAGCATCAGCCGGCGGGTCACGTCCGGCATCCAATCACGCCTGACCGAGGGAGGCCCGGTGACTAGAGTGACCGCGTGACAGATTCCGCCGTCGAGAGCACCGACCGCAAGATCCTGCAGCTGCTCGCCAGCGACGGGCGGATGTCCTTCACCGACCTCGGCAAGGCGACGGGCCTGTCGACGTCCGCGGTCCACCAGCGCGTCAAGCGCCTCGAGCAGCGCGGTCTCATCCAGGGGTACGGCGCCACGGTGAACCACGCCGAGCTGGGACTGCCGCTCACGGCGTTCGTCTCGATCCGCCCGATCGACCCCTCCCAGCCCGACGACTGCCCGGACCGGATCCGCGATATCACCGAGATCGAGTCGTGCTGGTCGGTGGCCGGCACCGAGGCCTACCTCCTCAAGGTGCGGACCGCGACCCCGGCGGCGCTCGAGGACCTGCTCGGCCGCATCCGCAACGTCGCCAACGTCTCGACCCGGACGACGATCGTCCTCTCGACCTACTACGAGAACCGGCCGGTCACCGACTGAGGGGATGAGCATCGGCGTGTCGCCCGCGACACGCCGACCGCGTCACGAAATGGACACGTGCGATCTGCTTTCCGTACATCCGCGCTGACCTGCGACAACACGCGTTTTCGCAGGTCATGGACGGGTTGACTGCCCGACCTCCGGTGGTGAGGCTAGGTCGGTCCGCGCGAAGCGGGCTCACCGCCGTGGAAGGACCTCGGTCTCAATAGACAACTCCCGTGCCCGACATCCGGTCGGGCACGGGCTGGCCCGACGTGCACCGGGGTCCTTCCCGACGACGGTCATGCCCCCATGCCCGGGACGGGGCGCGTAACGTATCCGCGTGCCGCGCGTCGTCGTCCTCCTCGTCCGGTTGGGCCTCGCCGTCGGCTCGGGACTGCTGCTGACCGCCGCCTTCGAGCCCGTCGCGCTGCCGTGGGTGCTGCCGTTCGCCGTCGCCGGGTACTTCCTCTCCGTCCGCGGAGCGCGTCCGCGGGTCGGCTTCCTCGTCGGCCTGGCCTTCGGCGTCGCGTTCTACTTCACGCACATCGTGTGGATGAAGGACTCGGTCGGCCCCGACGCCTGGGCGGGCCTCGCCGGGGTGGAGGCTCTCTTCTACGGCGTCCTCGGCGCCCTCCTGCCGGCGTTGACCCGCCTGCCGCTGTGGCCGCTCTGGGCGTCGGCGGCCTGGACCGCGATGGAGTTCACCCGCAGCACCTGGCCCTGCAGCGGGATGCCGTGGGGGCGTCTCGCCTACGCGGTCGCCGACACCCCGGTCGCGCCCTCGCTGGCCTACGTCGGGGCGACCGGCGTGACCTTCGGCCTGGCCCTGCTCGGCGCGCTGCTCACCTGGTTGCTGGTCGCCCCCCGCGGCCGCCACCTGCTCGGCGTCGCCGGGATCGCGGTCGTGCTCGGCGGCATCGCGGCGGCCGCCGTACGGCCGTGGCAGGCCGACGAGACCGGGCACCTCCGGGTGGCCGCGGTCCAGGGCGACGTCCCGGGGCCCGGCAACGACATCCTCTACGACCACCACCAGGTGACCCGCAACCACGCCGACGCCACCCTCGACCTCGCCGCGCAGGTGCGCGCCGGCACGCAGGAGCGACCGGACCTCGTGGTGTGGCCGGAGAACTCCACGGCGACCGACCCGTTCCGCGACGGCGCCGACAACGCCGCGATCACCGGTGCCGTACAGGCCGTCGGCGTGCCGGTGCTGGTCGGCGCGATGGTCGACGGCGACGAGACGCACGTGCTCAACCAAGGCATCGTCTGGGACCCGGTGACGGGAGCGGGGGAGCGCTACACCAAGCGCCACCCGGTGCCGTTCGGCGAGTACATCCCGTTCCGCGGGCTGATCGACGGCTGGAACTTCGGTCGACTGGCGATCATCGGCCGGGACATGGTGGCCGGGACGGGCAAGGAGCCGCTGACCGTGGCGGGGGCCCGGATCGCCGACGCGATCTGCTTCGACGTCGCGTACGACGACGTGCTGGACCAGCAGGTCTCCCGCGGTGCCCAGCTGGTCACCGTCCAGACGAGCAACGCGACCTTCATCTTCACCCACCAGGTCGAGCAGCAGTTCGCGATCACGCGGCTGCGCGCGATCGAGACCGGCCGCTACGTCGTCGTGGCGTCCACCAACGGGCTGACCGGCGTCATCGCTCCCGACGGGAGCGTGGTCGCGAAGGCCGAGCCGCGCACCCGCAGCGTCCTCGACGAGCAGGTGGGCCTGGTCAACGCCCTGACCCCTGCGGTGAGGATCGGCCCGTGGCTCGGACGCGGTGCGGCGGCAGTCACCCTCGTCGGCCTGGTCCTGGCCGCCCTGGGCGGTCGACGCCGTCGTAGGGTTGTCGCTACGCCGCGGCATGACGCACCCGATGCCCCCGACCAGGAGATGAGCCTGACGTGAGCGACAGCAGGGCCGGCGAGGCGACCGGCGCGGATCGCGCCGCCGACCTCGGCCGGGTGGTGATGGTCGTGCCGACCTACAACGAGGCCGACAACCTCGAGTGGATCGTCGACCGGCTGCGACGCGCCCAGCCGGACGTCGACGTGCTGGTCGTCGACGACGGGTCGCCGGACGGAACCGGCGACCTGGCCGACCGGCTCGCCGCCGCCGACCGGCAGGTGAAGGTGCTGCACCGCACCGAGAAGGCCGGCCTCGGGGCGGCGTACCTCCACGGGTTCGGGTGGGCCCTGCAGGAGGGCTACGACGTCATCGGCGAGATGGACGCCGACGGCTCCCACCAGCCCGAGGAGCTCGGCCGCCTCCTGGCGGCGCTCGCCCACGCCGACCTCGTCATCGGGTCGCGCTGGGTGCCCGGCGGCTCCGTGGTCAACTGGCCGCTGTCGCGGGAGGCCCTCTCGCGCGGCGGCAACCTCTACGTCCGGCTCCTGCTGGGGATCAGCGTCCGCGACGCGACCGCCGGCTTCCGGCTCTTCCGCCGCTCCGCGCTGGAGAAGATCGACCTCGAGACGGTGCAGTCGAGCGGCTACGTCTTCCAGACCGAGCTGGTCACGCGAGCGCTCCGGGCCGGGCTGACCGTCACCGAGGTGCCGATCGAGTTCGTCGAGCGGGTCCGCGGCGCGTCGAAGATGAGCGGCGCGGTCGCCGCCGAGTCGATGAAGCGGGTGACCCGCTGGGGCGTCCGCCTGCGGCGCGAGCAGCTGCGCCGGGCCTGGGGCCGACGCTGACGCCGCTTGGGGCACGCGGGATCATGGACACGTGAGCCCCACCCGCAGCCGCCGCCGTCCCGCCTGGGTGTGGGCCGTGCTGGTCGCCTTCCTCGTCGTCCCGATCCTCGAGCTGTGGGTCCTCATCCAGGTCGGCCGGACCATCGGGATCGGGTGGACGCTGCTGCTGCTCGTGGCGGACTCGATCCTCGGCACCTGGCTCATCAAGCGCGAGGGCGCCAAGGCGTACGCCGCCCTGCGTGGTGCGCTCGCCGGTGGGCGTATGCCGCACCGCGAGCTGGCCGACGGTGCGCTGATCGTGCTCGCCGGCGCACTCATGCTGAGCCCCGGCTTCGTGACCGACATCTTCGGCGTGCTGCTCCTGCTGCCCGTCACCCGCCCGCTCGGCCGACGGGTGCTGACCGCGCTGGTCGCCCGGCGCATCAGCGTCGTGACACACGAACGCCCCGGACCTGGAGGCGACTCCGTGGTCCGGGGCGAAGTGGTCGACGACTAGTCAGCGAGTCAGACGCCGGCTGCCTTGCGCTTGCGGCTGTTGGCGCGGTGCAGGTGGGCCGGGCCGATCTCACCGTCGCGGAGCAGCTCGAGCCGCTCCTTGAGGATCTCCTCCAGCTCCTTCTCCGAGCGGCGCTCGAGCAGCATGTCCCAGTGCGTGCGGGCCGGCTTCTCGTTCTTCTCCTCGGGCTGGACCCCGGAGACGCTCAGCGCCTCCTGGCCGCAGCGAGGGCACTCCCAGACCGCGGGCACTTCGGCCTCGTCGGACATCGTGATCTCGAACACGTGTCCCTGCGGGCAGCGGTAGCCGACCTGCTGGCGCGCGGCGAACTCGATCCCGCGCTCGTCCTCGAAGCTCTGGCCCCCGAGTCGGGCACCCCTCAGTGTGCGCTCCGCCATCGCGGCACCTCCTCTTCCGATCCCGCGCCGCCACCGGTCCGGCGGCATGAGCGGGCCACATCCGTGAGACGGGCATGCCGGTCGATGGTGACGACGTACGGCCCGTTCCCCCTGTCAAGTCTTCAACGGTAGCGAGCCGCGAAAGGTTCCAACAATCGACGGTTCCCGCGGGGGACATGGCTCACACGTCGGCGGGCTCAGACGACGGCCGGAACGACGTTGCCCGCCTCGACGATGCCGCGCCGTGGATCGACGCGCGACAGGAACACCAGCCCGATCGCGAAGAGGGCCATGAGGGCGAGGAGCGCCGGCCGGTAGGAGTCGGTCCACTGGTGCACGAGGCCGAAGATCAGCGTCCCGATCCAGCTCGTCCCGCGCTCGCACGCCTGGTAGAGCGAGAAGTACTCCGCCTCGCGGCCCCGGGGGATCAGCTGGCTGTAGAACGAGCGGGACAGCGCCTGGCTGCCGCCGAGCACGATGCCGATCGCAACGGCGAGGCACAGGAACAGCACGACGTTGTCGGCCGGGGTCAGCCAGCCGGCGACGACGACCAGCAGCCAGATGAGCAGACCGCCCATGATCACCCGGTAGGTGCCGTGCCTCTTCGCGACGCGGGCGAAGCCGAGCGCGCCCAGGATGCCGACGAACTGCACCACGAGGAAGGCCAGCAGCACGGTGCTCTTCTCGAAGCCGAGCTGCTTCTCGCCGTACACCGACGCGGCGTAGATGACCGTCTGGATGCCGTCGTTGTAGAACAGGTAGGCGATCAGGAAGGTCAGGGTCACCGGATAGCGGCGCAGGTCCTTCAGCGTCGCCCACAGCTGACCGAAGCTGGCCTTCAGCAGCCCGCCCCGCTCCACGACCGGGTTGACCGGTGGACGCGCACGGACGCCGCGCACCGGCACGATCGTGAACACGGCCCACCACAGACCGGCGCTCAGCAGGCTGATCCGGACGGCGGTCTCGGTGTGGTCGCTGAGCACGCTCAGCAGCACGAAGTTCGCCGCGAGCAGGAGGCCTCCACCGAGGTAGCCGAACGCCCACCCGCGCGACGAGACACGGTCGCGATCGTCCGGCTCGGCGATGTCGACCAGGATCGAGTCGTAGACGACAAGGCTGGCGCCGAGGCACAGCGTTGCCAGCAGCAGCAGGACCGCCCCGAGCTGCCAGTCCGAGCCGGCGACGAAGAACATCAGCATCGCCATCACGCTGCCCGACCACGCGAACCCGCCCAGCAGCTTCGGCTTGTCCGAGCTCCGGTCCGCGACGGCGCCGACGATGGGGAGGACGAGCGCGGACAGGATGGTGGCCACGGTGACGATGTAGAAGACCAGCGACCCGGCGGAGATCCCGAGCCCGAGCAGGTGGACGTCCTGGGTGCACTTGACGCCCTTGTCGTCGTCGGTGACGAAGCCGCAGGCCGCCTTCTCCGCGACCGACGTCAGGTAGGGCGCGAACAGGACGGCCGCCGTCGTCGTCACGAAGGCGCTGTTGGCCCAGTCGTACCAGTACCAGGCGCGCTGCTCCGCGCGCCGGCGGACCGGCTCGAGGTCAGCGATCGGTGTCGGAGTCGTCATGCGCGTCCTTCCACAGTCCGCGCTCCTCGAGCACGTCCTTCAACAGGTCCGTCCGGTCGGTCATCAGACCGTCCACCCCGCGCTCGATGAGCTCCTGCATCTCGGCCGGGTCGTCGATGGTCCACACGTGCACCTGCAGCCCGTTGGCGTGCGCGCGGCGGATGAGACCTCGGCTCGCGACGACCAGCCGGCCGCGGCGGTGGGGGATCTGCAGCGCCACCGGTCGGCCCGGCGTAGCCAGCCGGGAGAGCCGCGCACCGGGCAGGAGCAGGTAGGCGCCGACCTCGAGCGGGTGGGCGCCCGTGCGGGCGCGGCCGGCGCCGAGCCGGCGGAACACGCGCAGAGTGGCGGGGGAGAAGGAGCTGACCACGGCCCGGTTCCAGGCGTCGCGCTCGGTGAGGAACGCGGCGAGCGCCGGAGCCGCCGTACGCGACTTGAGGTCGATGTTGAACTCGACCTCGGGGAAGGCGTCGAACAGCTCCGCCAGCGTCGGCACCTGGTGGTGACCACCGATCCGGGCAGCCCGTACGTCGGCCAGCGTCATCGCCGCAATCTCGCCGCTGCTGTCGGTGACCCGGTCGAGCACCGAGTCGTGGAACGCGAGCAGGACGCCGTCGCTGGTGGTGTGCACGTCGGTCTCGAGGTGGGTGTAGCCGAGTGCCACGGCGTGCTGGAACGCCGCCAGGGTGTTCTCGAGTCCCTCGATCTCGGGGTGGTAGGCGCCGCCGCGGTGGGCGAACGCCAGCACGCTCCGGTCGGCCGGTCCTCCCTCGGTCACGGGGGAGAGTATGGACCAGCCGGTCAGCTCAGGTCGCGGAACGGCTCGATGTTGGCGCCGAGCTCGTTGAGCCGCTCGGCGAGGTCCTCGTAGCCGCGTGAGATGACGTAGGTCGACCGCAGCACGCTGGTGCCCTTGCTGGCCAGCATCGCCAGCAGGATGACGACGGCCGGGCGCAGCGCCGGCGGGCAGACGATCTCCGCGCCGGAGAAGTGGGTCGGGCCCTCGACCATGACGCGGTGCGGGTCGAGCAGCTTGACCTGGCCGCCGAGCTTGGTGAGCTCGGTGAGGTAGATCGCGCGGTTCTCGTAGACCCAGTCGTGCAGCAGCGTCTGGCCGGTCGCGACGGCAGCGATCACGGCGAAGAACGGCAGGTTGTCGATGTTGAGGCCCGGGAACGGCATCGGGTGGATCTTGTCGTTCGGGGCCCGCAGGATCGAGTGCTTGGTCGTGATGTCGACCAGCCGGGTCTGGCCGTTGGCCGCGACGTACTCCTCGGAGCGCTCGTAGAGGAAGCCCATCTCCTCCAGCGTCGCGAGCTCGATCTCGAGGAACTCGATCGGGACGCGGCGGATGGTGATCTCGGAGTCGGTGACGATCGCGGCCGCGAGCAGGCTCATCGCCTCGATCGGGTCCTCGGCCGGGGCGTAGTCGACGTCGACGTCGATCGACTCCAGGCCGCTCACGGTCAGCGTCGTCGTACCGATGCCCTCGACCTGGACGCCCAGCCGCTGGAGGTAGAAGCACAGGTCCTGGACCATGTAGTTGGAGCTGGCGTTGCGGATGACGGTGGTGCCCGGGTGCAGCGCGGCGGCCATCAGCGCGTTCTCGGTGACCGTGTCGCCGCGCTCGGTGAGCACGATCGGGCGGCCCGGGACCACCTTCGGGTTGACGAGGGCGTTGTAGGCGCCGTCGGTGGCCTTGACCTCGAGGCCGAAGGACCGCAGCGCGGCCATGTGCGGCTCGACGGTGCGCTCGCCGAGGTTGCAGCCGCCGGCGTACGGCAGCTTGAACTCCTCGGCGCGGTGGAGGAGCGGGCCGAGGAACATGATCACGGAGCGGGTACGCCGGGCGGCCTCCTCGTCGACGTTGTCGAGGCGCAGCTCGCGCGGCGGGACGATCTCGAGGTCGTTCTGGTCGTTGAGCCAGCGGGTCTGCACGCCGAGGCTGTTGAGCACCTCGATCAGTCGGTTGACCTCCTCGATCCGGGCGACCTTGCGCAGCGTCGTGCGGCCGCGGTTGAGGAGCGAGGCGCACAGCAGGGCCACGCCGGCGTTCTTGGAGGTCTTGACCTCGATGCTGCCGGACAGGGTGGTCGGCCCGGTCACGCGCAGGTGCACCGGGCCGATGCCCAGGCTGACGATCTCGGAGTCGACGGCCTCGCTGATGCGGGCGATCGTCTCCAGGGTGAGGTTCTGCTGGCCCTTCTCGATGCGGTTGATGGCACTCTGGCTGGTGTTGAGGCGGTCGGCCAGCTGGGCCTGCGTCAGGCCACGGTGGGTGCGTGCGTCACGGATGAGGTTGCCGATCCGGCCCTTGTATCCCTCGCTCATGCATGCCACGGTAACTCATATATGAGATAGCGCAAGATCTTAGAAAGCCGGTGTGTCGGGGCGCAGGGGGAGGATCGGCGCCCCTGGTGGCACGTCACCCGGCCTCTGACACCATAGCCGCATGCGCGCGACGACCCTCCATGGCCTGAAGGACATCCGCTTCACCGAGGTGGCCGACCCCGTCATCGAGCAGCCGACCGACGCGATCGTCAAGGTCATCGCGAGCTGCATCTGCGGCTCGGACCTGTGGAACTACCGCGGCGACAACGACATCACGCCCGGCATGACCATGGGGCACGAGTCACTCGGCGTGGTCGAGGAGGTCGGCTCGTCGGTCTCGTCCTTCCGCAAGGGCGACACCGTGATCGTGCCGTTCTGCCACTGCGACAACACCTGCCCGAACTGCACGTTCGGCGCGCAGTCGGCCTGCGTGCACCTCGGCTTCACGGTCAGCGGCCAGGGGGAGTACGCCCGGGTGACCCAGGCCGACGGCACGCTCTACCGGATCGACGCCGACCCCGCGCCGGAGCTGCTGCCGTCGCTGCTCAGCCTCAGCGACGTGATGGCCACCGGCTGGCATGCCGCGGTCGCGGCCGGCGTACGCCCGGGCGGCACGGCGGTCGTCGTCGGCGACGGCGCCGTCGGCCTGTGCGGCGTCATCGCGGCCTCGATGATGGGCGCGGAGAAGGTCGTCGCGATGTCGCGGTACGCCGACCGGCAGAAGCTGGCCACCGCGTTCGGCGCCACCCACGTGGTCGAGACGCGCGGCGAGGAGGGCGAGGCGGAGGTCCTCGAGCTCACCGACGGCGTCGGCGCCGACGCCGTGCTCGAGTGCGTCGGCACCGACCAGGCCATGCGCACGGCCTTCGCGGTGGCGCGGCCCGGCTCGACCGTCGGCATCGTCGGTGTGCCCCACGGCGTCCAGCTGCCCGTCCACCGGATGTTCCGCAAGAACGTCGGCCTCGCCGGCGGCATGGCGCCGGTCAGGCGCTACCTCGACGACCTGCTGCCGCTGGTCCTCGACGGCCGGATCAACCCCGGCCTGGTCTTCGACAAGACCCTGCCGCTGGCGGCGGTGGCCGAGGGCTACCAGGCGATGGACGAGCGCACCGCGATCAAGGTCTTCCTGCAACCCTGAGCCGCCGGTGTCGGGATGGTTCAGCCGCCGAACGGGCCGGGGCACTCGCAGGTGGTCGAGTCGCAGGGGAGGTACTGGTGGGCGGCGTGACCGCAGCGCGGGCACGGCCGGTCATGGCACAGGTGCTCCGTCACCAGTACAACGGTGTCCCACATGGCCCCTCGCCTCCTCGGTCCACGATGCGCCTTCGGGCCCTGTGACCTGAGGAGCATGCGCGGCGTGTCCGGATACCGATTCGGCCGCGACCAGTGCTCTCTGAGCAGAGACGGGCCACTACCTCAGGGTCGGACTAGGGAACTCTCCCGATGTGGCGGCCTACCTCAGGCCGTCAGGGTGGAGTCATGGCCCAGACTGAGTTCGCCGAGGTGGGGTTCCGCGAGCGCACGGACGTGGTGCCCTGCGCCGGCGCGGAGGGCGACCTGTGGTTCGCCTCCAACCCGACCGCGATCGAGCGCGCCAAGTCGCTGTGCCGGGAGTGCCCGCTGCGGGACTCCTGCCTGGCCAACGCGATCGACCGGCAAGAGCCGTGGGGCGTGTGGGGTGGGCAGCTCTTCGAGAACGGCGTGGTGATCGCGCAGAAGCGCCGCCCCGGCCGTCCCCGCAAGGACGCGACGCAGCTGGCCAGCTGAGGGGCTCGATACGGTCTGTGCCATGGAGCACCTGACCGCACCGCCGACCGTCGCCGAGCCGCTCGACGTCCTGCGTCGACGTACGAGCGAGAAGTGGTCCGCCTACCCGGCCGACGTGCTGCCGATGTTCGTCGCGGAGATGGACTTCCCGCTCGCGCCGGCCATCAAGGCGGCGCTGACGGCGGCGGTCGAGCGCGGCGACACGGGGTACGTCGACCAGGGGGACACGTCCCTGCGGCGGTCGTTCGCCGACTTCGCGGCCGACACCTGGGGTTGGCGACCCGCGCCCGAGCGGATGCGGCCGACGACCGATGTCAGCGTGGTCATCGTGGAGTCCCTGCGCCGCCTGGTGCGGCCGGGCGACGGGGTCATCGTGACCCCGCCTGTCTACGCGCCGTTCTTCGACTTCATACCGGAGGCCGGGGGAGCCGTGGTCGACGTTCCGATGCTGCACGACGGGATGTCCTACACGCTCGACCTCGACGGGATCGACCGGGCCCTGGTGGGGGGCGCCAGGGGAGTGCTGCTGTGCAACCCCCACAACCCCCTGGGTCTGGTCCATCCGCGCGAGACCCTGGTGGAGCTGTCGCGGATCGTCGCGCGCCACGGCGGCTTCGTGGTCAGCGACGAGATCCACGCACCGCTCACGCACAGCGGCGTCGAATTCACGCCCTACCTGACCGTCTCGGACGCGGCGCGTGAGCACGGCATCGCCGCCGAGTCCGGCAGCAAGGCGTTCAACCTGGCCGGGCTCAAGTGCGCGTTCTTCGTCGCCGAGTCCGACCGGATGGCGTCCGTCGTCACGGGACTGCCGGCCGAGGTGTCGTTCCGCACCGGCCTCTACGGCGCCATCGCCACGCGCGCGGGCTTCGCCGAGAGCCGGGACTGGCTGGCCGGAACCGTCGCCGCCGTCGAGCAGAACCTCGACCTGCTCGACACGCTGCTCCATCGCGACCTGCCGGCCGTCAGACTGCGGCGTCCGCGGGCGAGCTACCTGGCCTGGCTCGACATGTCGGCGCTCGGCTGGGGCGACGACCCTGCGGTGCGCGCGCTCGAGTCGGCCCGCGTCGCGCTGATCTCCGGACCGTCGGGCGGCCACGGGGGAGAGGGCTACGCGCGGATGAACGTCGCCTGCGCCCCGGAGACGATCACCGAGGCCGTCGCTCGGCTGGCCCGGGCCGCGGCAGGAGGCTGAGCGTGCCTCGCACCGACCGCGCGTCGCGTGTCATCGCCGCACCGGCGGAGTCTGTCTACGCCGCCCTGGTCGACGCGTCCGCGCTCGAGATGTGGCTGCCGCCGAGCGGGATGGCCGGCCGTGTCCTGGAGCTCGACCCACGGCCCGGCGGCGCGTTCCGGATGGTCCTGACGTACGCCGACCCGGCCGGCGTACGCGGGAAGTCGAGCGAGGACTCCGACGTCGTCGACGCGCGGTTCGTCGAGATCGCGCCGGGCTCGCGCGTCTCCTACGCCGTCCGCTTCCTGTCGGAGGATCCGGGCTTCGCCGGGTCGATGACGATGACGTGGGACCTCACCACCGTCGACGGCGGCACCCGGGTCGACATCACCGCGACCGACGTGCCGGACGGCATCACGCCCGAGGACCACGCCACGGGGATGTCGTCGTCGCTGGACAACCTGGCGCGGTTCGTGGAGCGAGGCTGATCCCTCAGCCGGCCAGGGCAGCCCGGCGCCGCCGACGACGCTGGCGCCGGATCGTCGCCGGCAGGGTGAGGGCGAGCCCGAGCGCCACGCCGATGACGGCGCCGGTGGCGTTCGCCACGAGGTCACGGTCGTCGGGCACCCGGCCCGGGATCTCGTGCTGCAGCGACTCGATGCCGGCGGTCATCGCGAACGCGGCGATGATCGCGAGCCACCAGCCGCCGGCGCCGAAGAGCAGCAGCAGGAAGACGCCGACCGGGACGAACAGCGCGATGTTGGCGAGGAACTCGAAGCGCGAGTAGTCGATCGACTCGGCGTACCCGCGCCGGTGCAGAGCGTCGACGATCCTGGCCGCGAGCTGCGCCTGATCGGTGTGCTGGTCCTGAGGCGTCAGCGTCAGCCAGGCGACGAACACCAGGTAGCCGCCGGTGACCAGGCTCAGGAGCGGGTGACGGTGGAACACCGTGCCAGTCTGCCGGGCGACGCAACGGCGCGTTTCCGGGTACCGCTCGGGCATGAGCGACATCCCTGACGAGGACCACGTCGAGTCGCGCGCCGAGCTCCTGCCTGAGGAGGTCGCCGCCGGCAGCGACGATCCGCACGCGCAGGCCGAGGCGATCCTAGCGGAGTCCGAGGAGCGCACCCAGGACCCGGCCGGCACGGGAGCGGAGTCGGTGCAGACGAGCACGCCGGATGAGCGGCCGTCCTAGCGGCTCTAGGCTTTCTGCATGGCGCGGATCGGACAGCTGCAGGTCAACCTGTTCTGCGACGACGTGGACGGTTGCCTGGCGTTCTATCAGCAGCTGGGGCTTCAGGAGGCGTTCCGCGCACCGAGCTCCGGGCCGATCGAGCACGTCGAGGTCGAGGCGGCCGGCGTCCGGATCGGCCTGACGTCCGCACGCGTCGCGAACTCGCTCGTGGGTCTCGGTGTGGGACCGAGCGACCGTCCGTCGACAGAAGTCGTGTTCTGGTGCGACGACGTCGACGCGATGTTCGAGCTCGCCCTGTCGGCCGGCGCCGCCAGCGTCGTGCCCCCGATGGACTCACCGGACGGGCGGCTGCAGTTCGGCTGGGTGCGCGATCCCGACGGGCACCAGGTGAAGTTCGTCCAGAAGCGGGCTGACGCTTGAGCGCCGACGTCACCGATAGGTGGCCGTAGTACTCAAGCGTCGCTCGCAGCCAGGCGATCATGGAATGCGGCCGCGGCGCGCTCCACGTGATCGCCGATAAGCGACACCGTGGGGACGACAGGGGCCGTTGATGGTGCCACCCCGCTGAGGTGCGACCAGCCTGCGCGCGGTCGCGCGCTGGTGGGCGTGCTCAGCGGGGTGGCACCGGCGGCGGTTCCTCGCGTTGCCGCTGACAACTGTCGGCGCTTCCTGGGAGACTTCGCAGTGCGCGAATGAGAGCCGGGGGAGAGCCCCGGTCGATGCGAGGTCCGCAGCCTGCTCGGAGGTCGGTTAGCGGACATGCCCTGTGAGGGGCGGGAAGACACCGGATAGGTCGGCCCGCCTGAGGGCTGAGAGGTCTTCCGGAGCGGCGCAAGTCCTAACCGACCTGCGCCCCTGGTGGTCTCCGTGCTCTCTGCTGTTCTGTCGTCGCTTCGTTCGTTCGGTGTTGCCCTGGTCCGCGCGGCGGGTGGGGGTGGGTGGCCTCTCTCGGGTGGCTGGAAGGGCCTAGAGGCTCGCGGGGGAGCGCAGCGAGCCCGTGAGAGGGCCCTGGAAGCCGCTAGGCCACCCGCACCCGCCGTGGTGAGCCGCGCTGCCGAGGTGCCACGAACCGACCCCTGCCCTGTAACACGGGGGTCGTATCTGTCAGGCCACGCGGCGGAAT
>NZ_FOLB01000028.1 GCF_900112345.1 Nocardioides terrae | reverse complement strand
TGGTCTCGATACGCTCGCTGGCGCTCGCTACTCGACCAGCGAAACAGGTAGGCGCCCGCTACTCGACCAGCGAAGTGGCTCACTCCACGGGGTCGATCACCGCGTCGATGACGCCTCGCGCCCACTGGAGCAGGGCGATGCCGACGAGCGGCTTGGCGGGGAAGCCGGAGGAGATCGGCCGCGGAACCAGGATGGTGTCGAGCTGCGTCTTGACCAGCGACTTCGGGTAGAGCCGCTGGAGTCGGACCTGCCGGCTCTCGGGGAGTACGACGGGTGCGAACCGCACGTTCTTGCCCGCGATCGTCACCTCGCCGATGCCGGCCGTTCGGGCGCGCGCCCTGAACCGGGCGACGAGCAGCAGCGACGAGACCTCCTGGGGCAGGTCGCCGTACCGGTCGTCGAGCTCCTCCTCGATGGCGTCGACGTCCTCGTCGGAGCGGACCTCGGCGAGCCGCTTGTACATCTCCAGGCGCAGCCGCTCCGAGGGGATGTAGTCGTGCGGCAGGTGAGCATCGACCGGGAGCTCGATGCGAACCTCGTTGAGCTCCGGCTCGGTGTCGCCCTTGAAGTCGTTGACCGCCTCGCCGACGAGTCGCACGTAGAGGTCGAAGCCGACGTCGGCGATGTGGCCGGACTGCTCCCCGCCGAGCAGGTTGCCAGCGCCGCGGATCTCCAGGTCCTTCATCGCGATCGCCATGCCGCCGCCGAGGTCGGAGTGCTGGGCGAGCGTGGCGAGGCGCTCGTGCGCGGTCTCGGTCAGCGGCTTCTCGGCCGGGTAGAGGAAGTAGGCGTAGGCGCGCTCGCGGGACCGCCCGACCCGTCCCCGCAGCTGGTGGAGCTGGGAGAGGCCGAGGGTGTCGGCCCGCTCGATGATCATCGTGTTGGCGTTCGACACGTCGAGCCCCGACTCGACCAGCGTGGTGCACACGAGCACGTCGAAGGTCTTCTCCCAGAAGTCGAGCATCACCTGCTCGAGCTGCTTCTCGTTCATCTGCCCGTGCGCGACGGCGATCCGGGCCTCAGGCACCATCTCGCGCAGCTTCGCGGCGGCCTTCTCGATCGACTGCACGCGGTTGTGGATGTAGAACACCTGCCCGTCGCGCAGCAGCTCGCGGCGGACCGCAGCGACGACCTGGCGGTCCTCGTAGGCGCCGACGTAGGTGAGCACCGGGTGGCGCTCCTCGGGCGGGGTGGTGATCGTCGACATCTCGCGGATCCCGGTGATCGCCATCTCGAGCGTCCGCGGGATCGGCGTCGCGCTCATCGAGAGGACGTCGACAGCGGTGCGCATCCGCTTGAGCTGCTCCTTGTGCTCGACGCCGAAGCGCTGCTCCTCGTCGACGATGATGAGGCCGAGGTCCTTGAAGCGGATGTCCGGGTTGAGCAGCCGGTGCGTGCCGACCACGATGTCGACGGAGCCTTCGGCCATGCCGGCCATCGTCTCCTTCGACTCCTTGTCGGTCTGGAACCGGCTCAACCCCTTGAGTACGACGGGGAAGCCGCTCATCCGCTCGGCGAAGGTGCTCAGGTGCTGGGTCACGAGCAGCGTCGTCGGGACGAGCACGGCGACCTGCTTGCCCTCCTGGACGGCCTTGAAGGCGGCGCGGACGGCGATCTCGGTCTTGCCGTAGCCGACGTCGCCGCAGATGAGCCGGTCCATCGGGACCCGCTGGCGCATGTCGGCCTTGACCTCCTCCACCGTGGAGAGCTGGTCGGCCGTCTCCTGGAAGGGGAAGGCGTCCTCGAGCTCGCGCTGCCACGGGGTGTCGGGGCCGAACGCGTAGCCCTGCGTCGCCTGGCGGGCGGCGTAGAGCTTGATCAGCTCGGCGGCGATCTCGCGCACCGCCTTGCGGGCACGGCTCTTGCGCTTCTGCCAGTCGGCGCCGCCGAGCCGGTCGAGCGACGGCTGCTCGCCGCCGACGTAGCGGGTGACCTGGTCGAGCGCGTCGGCCGGGACGTAGAGGCGGTCCGGCGGGCCGCCGCGCTTGGAGGCGCCGTACTCGAGGACAAGGTATTCGCGGACGGCGCCGCCGACCTCGCGCTGCTTCATCTCGACGAAGCGCCCGACACCGTGCTGCTCGTGGACGACGTAGTCGCCGGTCTTGAGCTCGAGCGGGTCGATCTGCCGCTTCCGGCGCGCGGGCATCTTCTGCATGTCGCGCGTGGACGACTTCTGCCCGGAGATGTCCTCGCCCGTGACGATCGCGAGCCGGGTCGCGTCGTCGACGAGCCCGGCGGTGATCGAGCCGCAGGTCACGGTGACGACCGCGTCCCTCGCCGATCGAGCGGCCTGCGCGGCAAGCGTCTCGAGACCATCGTCGAGCCGCGCCGGGACGTCGCGCTCCCCCAGCGCCTCGACGGTGCGCTGCGCGGGACCGTGGCCGGCGTGGACGACGACGACGCGATAGCCCGCCTGGCGCCAGCCGTCGAGGTCGGCGATGGCCTTCTCGACGTCACCGCGGTAGGGGTCGACGGATGTGTGCGGGAGGGTCCGGACGGGGACCCCGGCGATCGCGGCGTCGGTGGCGGCGGTCTCGAGACGGGCCTGGCGGCCCTCCTCGACCAGCGAAGCGGCGTCGTCGGCCAGGCCGAACGGGCTCATCGACCACCAGCTCTGCCGGCGGGCGAGGGCGTGGGCGCGGACGTCGCCGAGCTCCCAGTACGACGCCTTGCCCAGGTCGATCGGCGCGCTGCCGCCGCTCGCCGCGGCTGCCCACGACGCCCCGAGGAACTCCTCGCTCGTCGCGACCAGGTCGTGCGCGCGGCGGCGGACCCGCTCCGGGTCGAGCACGAGGACCTGGGTGCCGGCCGGCATCAGGTCGACGAGCAGCTCCATCTCGTCGACGAGCACCGGCGCGAGCGACTCCATGCCCTCCGCGGCGATGCCGGCGGCGATCTTGTCGGTCAGCTCGAGCAGCTGTGGGTGGGCCTCGCCCAGGACCTTCGCCCGGGCACGCACCTGGTCGGTGAGCAGCAGCTCCCGGCACGGCGGCGCCCAGAGCCGGTCCGCCTTGCCCGTGGTGGGGTCCATCGCCCGCTGGTCGGCGACGGAGAAGCTGCGGATCTCCTCGACGTCGTCACCCCAGAACTCCACCCGCAGCGGGTGCTCCTCGGTCGGCGGGAAGACGTCGACGATGCCGCCGCGGACCGCGAACTCGCCACGCTTCTCGACCAGGTCGACCCGGCTGTAGGCCGCGTCGGCGAGCCGGCGTACGACCTCGTCGAGGGGTGCCGTCTGACCCGGCACGAGCTCGACCGGCTCGAGGTCGCCCAGGCCCTTGACCTGCGGCTGGAGCACCGAGCGGACCGGCGCGACCACGACGCTGATCGCGGGGTGGTCGGGCGTCGGGTGGCTGAGCCGGCGCAGCACCGCGAGCCGCCGGCCGACCGTGTCCGAGCGGGGGCTGAGCCGCTCGTGCGGCAGCGTCTCCCAGCTCGGGAAGTAGGCGACGCTGTCGGGCTCGAGCAGGTCGTGCAGCGCGGCGACGAGGTCCTCGGCCTCACGGCTGGTCGCGGTGACGGCGAGCACGGGCCGGCCGGCCCCGGCCAGCCCGCTGACGAGGAAGGGCCGCAGCGCCTCGGGCCCGGTGACGTCGAGCGTCACGACGCCGCCGGAGCGCGCGTCCGCGACGACCTCGGCCAGGGTCGGCTCGGCGAGGACGGCCTCCGCGAGGGTGGCGAGTGGGCGGGACATGCGGGTCCTCCGAGCGCAGACGACAGCAGCCCCCGGTCAGCGTGCGACAGGGGGTGGGAACAGCCTCAGTCTACGGTGATGGGGTGAGATCCACGGTGGCGGCGTACGTCGCCGGAGCCGCCGCGCTGCTGATGCTGGCGGCCTGCTCCGGCACCCCGGTGGCGACCTCTCCGACCGCTCCCCCGCCCACCGTCACGTCGAGCGCCACACCTACCCCTCCGCCGAGCCCGTCGCCGACAGCGCCGCCCTCGTCCGCGCCGCCGGTCCGGCCCGGCACCGTCCCGCCGCCCTGGCTCGGGACCCGCGTCCTGCCCACGACCGCCGGCGGCTACGGCGAGATCCGAACCACCCCCAAGGCGCTGCGGAACCGCCGGTTCACACTGCCCGACACCGTGCCGATGCTGCCCGGCCGCGGCTTCGCCAGCCGGGTCACCTCCCCCGCGCCGGCCGACGTCATCGCGCGCTCGACCTGGGTCGCCGGCTGTCCGGTCGCGGCCGACGACCTGGCCTGGGTGCGGCTGACCTTCTGGGGCTTCGACGACGCCCGGCACACCGGCGAGCTGCTCGTGAACGCCTCGGTCGCCGACGACATCGCCGGCGTCTTCCGCGACCTCTACCGCGCGGGCTTCCCGATCGAGGAGATGCGGATCACCACCCGCGCCGAGCTCGACGCACCGCCCACCGGCGACGGCAACGACACCGGATCGTTCAACTGCCGGCCGAAGGCGGGCCAGACCAGCGGCTTCTCCGAGCACGCCTACGGCCTGGCCATCGACGTGAACCCCTTCCAGAACCCCTATCTCAACGGCGACCTCGTGCTGCCGGAGCTGTCGTCGGCGTACGTCGACCGCGCCGACGCGCGCCCCGGGATGATCCTGGCCGGCGGCCCGGTGGTGCGCGCCTTCGCCCGGATCGGCTGGGGCTGGGGTGGGGACTGGCACGCGCTGAAGGACCTGCAGCACTTCAGCCAGAACGGCACCTGACCACCCATATGGGGTATGGCCCTGCCATCTCGATGACCTGACTTGGGTAAGCCCGCTATCGACCCGGCGTGCGCCTCCGCGCGGTTCTTAGCGTCGGCCTCCGGTTGGTGACGGTCTCGTCGCCGAGATCAGGGAGCCGCATGAGCATCATCAGCGTCAGGGCCAGGAGCAGCACGCCCACCGAAGAGGTCCTTCCGCTCACCGACCTGGCTCCGGGGCAGCGGCCGGACCTGCGGCCCGACCCGCCTCAGGACCCGCCCGACCTGCCGCCCGCTCCCCCGCGCCGTCCGCGACGGCGGCGCCGGATCCTGCTGGCCGTGCTCGTGGCGCTGGCCGTCCTGGTCGGCCTGCCGGTCGCGGTGGGGCTGTACGTCGGCCACCAGCTGAACGCCAACGTCACCCGGCTGCACGGCATGTTCCCTTCGGCCGTCGGCCGGCCCGTCCACCCCTCGACGGGGCCGGCCGCCGACGCCATGAACATTCTGCTGATGGGCAGCGACCGGCGCTCCGACGTGCCCACGACCGGGAACGCCGCTGAGGCCCCCGCCTGGGTCGCCGGGGAGCAGCGCAGCGACACGATGATGGTCCTGCACGTCGATGCGGACCGTCGGGGCGCGTCGGTGATCTCGATCCCCCGCGACTCGTGGGTGGACGTTCCGGGGCACGGGCCGGCGAAGATCAACGCGGCGTACTCACTCGGCGGCCCAGCGCTCGCCGTCGAGACGGTCGAGAAGCTGACCGGGGTCCGCATCGACCACGTGGCCGTCGTGGACTGGGACGGATACAAGGCGTTGATCGACACCCTCGGTGGCGTCGACGTGACGATCCCGAACACCGTCTATGACAGCTACCGCGACACGACCTGGACTGCGGGCACCCGACACTTGAACGGCGAGGAGGCGCTGAAGTACGCCGGCCAGCGCGCTGGCCTACCCGGTGGTGACCTTGATCGCGTCAAGCGTCAGCAGGCCATCATCCGCGCGTTGTCGAGCAAGATGGTCACAGTCGGTTCGAGTCCGTCTGCCACCTATGACCTACTTCAGACCCTCACGCGCAACTTGACCGTGGATGACCACTGGAGCGGCACAGCCATGGCCCGCTTGGCGCTTTCTCTGCGACACCTCGGGCCGAGCGACGTCTCCTACCTGACTGTGCCGGTGACCGGTACCGGCATGGTGGGAGATCAGAGCGTGGTGTTCGTGAACCATGAAGCCGGACGGTCGTTGTGGCGTGCAGTCCGCGCGGACCGGATGCCGCAATGGACGTCCACACACGAGGCGATGCTGACAGGCACGGTGGTCCCGTGAGCCGACCGGGCTCTACCCGATACCGGTGACAAATGGCCCGTAGCGACACAGCAGCAGGACACAACACGCGACGCTACGGATGTGCACTTCCCGATCCGGCCAATCCGGGGACGCTGGCCCGCTGCCGTGGAGAGCGTCCGGCCGCTCCGCCGAGTCTTTCGGGTCGACCCGCGGGTCATGCTCGATGCGGAGGCTGACCCAGGGGCCTTCCGTGAGGCGATGTCATCGGTCTACGTCGGCGGCACGATCAAGATCACTGCCGCGGGCCGCCACCCCGCCACTGACCGGCTGCTCGTCGACAACATCGATCTGTCCCAAGCACACATCGTCGACATCGGCGCATCCGATGGATCGACGTCGCTCGAGCTGATCGAGAAACTTCCAGAATTCGCGAGCTACACGATCGCGGACCTGTACCTGACACTTCGGGCGGTAGACGTCGGCAGGCGGACGGTCTTTTTCGACCGAACCGGGAAAGCAGTCCTGGTTGCTGGTCCGCGGTTCGCCGGGTGGCCGTCGCTCTCGACAGGCGTCGCGTTGGTCTACGCCCACGTCGTACGCGGGGCGCGGGTCGCCATAGCCGACGCATCAGAGATCGTGCTGCTCAACCCTGAGGTCCGGCGGGTCATGGCGAGCGACCCGCGGGTCGACGCACGGGTGCACGACGTCTTCCAACCGTGGGTGGGAGAGAAGCCCGACGTAATTAAGGTGGCCAACCTCCTTCGTCGGTTGTACTTCAGCGACGATGAGTTGGTTCGTGCCCTGGCCGCCTTGCGTGATTCGCTTCCCGAAGGTGGCCATCTGATGTTGGTCGACAACCCGCGCATGCTCAACACCCCGCCTCGGGCGGGTATCTGGCGGCGCCGAGGGGGCCGCTTCGTCGAGATCGCCAGACTCGGTGATCCCGAGATCGCTGACCTGGTCGAACGGCTCGGAGCAGTTACGGGCAACCTCACGGTCGCTGTCGACCGTAAGGTTGCCCGCTCTGCGTGATGCCAACGGAAGGCCCCGACCGAACAACCTGGCCGAACGGCTAACCGGAGCCTCTGGTCACTTGAGCGTGACCGTTGACCCGTTGTCGATCCAGGTGTTCCCGGAGATGGCCAGCTGGTCGCTCTTGCCGGAGGTGATCCCACAGCCGACGACTCGCTGGTTTCGCATGAAGCGGTTGTTCAAGATCGACACCCCGCGCACCGGACCCAGACTCTTGCCCGCGATGTTGATGCTGCATCCACCACCACCGATGACATTGCCGCTCACGACGAGGTTCGTCACGGTTCCCTTGTCCTGGCTGATCTGGATACCCGCATTGAACGCTCCGTAGAAGGCGTTGTTGATGACCCGGATGTTGTTGCCGGTCACCATCTGGATGTTGTCGTCGTGCGACGGACCGCCATTCCAGTTCGGGTCACTCGTCCAGTGGGTGTTGTCATGGAACCAGGAGTTCTGGATCACCACAGGGTCGTTCGTGCTCACGTGCACCGAGTCCACGACACCGTGGATGTCGACCCTGGTCAGGGTGAAGCCCGACCCCATGACCCCGTTGTAGTTGTCGGCGGCCGTCGCCCTCGACGGCGCGATCTCGGTGTCGATCACCTGCAGCCCCGTCGAGAGGCTGTGGATACCGATGTTCCGACCGCCATCACGGAACCGGACGATCGTGTTCTTGATCGTCACATTGGGCGCCCAGACCTGGATCGTCCCGCGGACGTCAAGCCCGCTGACCACCGCCCCGGCCTGCCTGATCTGGAGATCACCGTTGTGAACCGTCAGCCCAACACCAGCCGGCACACCAGTGTTCGCCGCACCCGGCGTCCCACCCGAAGGCTGCTGCGGAACCGGCTGCGGCTTCGGCTTCGGCT
>NZ_FOLB01000030.1 GCF_900112345.1 Nocardioides terrae | reverse complement strand
ACCGCTTCATGCGAAACCAGCGAGTCGTCGGCTGTGGGATCACCTCCGGCAAGAGCGACCAGCTGGCCATCTCCGGGAACACCTGGATCGACAACAAGGCGACCGTCACGCTCGCGTGATCCGGCTGCGCTTCGACTTGGAACGTACGTACGGCCGCACAACGACTGGGATCGCAGTCACATCGACACGGTGACACCGCGTCCCTCAGATGGGGCATCCCATACCGTCGCCCACTCGGCGGCGGGGCGAAGTCTCCTAGTGTCCCCAGATGACCACTGCGCGCGCGGACTATCCGGCCCTGACCGGCCTGCGAGCCATCGCCGCTTCTGTCGTCTTCGCCAACCACATCGGCTACCTGCTCGGCCACACCAGCCTCGGCCGCGGTTGGGCGGCTATCACGCCGGTCAGCTTGGTCGGCGTCTACACGTTCTTCGTCTTGTCGGGATTCCTTCTCGCCCAACCTGCCTCACTTGACCGCGGGCCGCGTGCGTTCTGGCGTCGCCGAGCAGCCCGCATCCTCCCGGTCTATTGGCTCGCCCTCGTCGGATCCGTCGCGATGCTGGCCGTCACAGAAGAGCTCCCCGGGTTCCGTACGATCGCAGCCAACGCAAGCCTGCTCCACTCCTGGTCGGCGTCCGGACAAGCCGCCTCCATCAACCTGCCCGCTTGGTCTCTGTCCGTGGAGCTGGTCTTCTACGCGGCGCTGCCTCTCGCTGCGCCAGCGCTCATTCCTTGGATCCGCCGTCAGCCCCGCGCCAGCCTCTTCGCCATCGCGGCTGCCTGCGTTGTCGGGTCGATCGTCCTCCAGGTCGAAGCGGTCCCGGCGACCTTCCCTCTGGCTTACCTCCCGATATTTCTGCTCGGCGTACACGCCGCCACGGTCCGAACGACAGTTCCTGCCCCCTGGTTGATGTTCGGCGCAGCCGCAGTCACATACCCGGTCCTCCACAACCACGCACTGCCGGCTCTTGCGGCGGCGGCATTGATCGGGCATCTCGCCTCGACCGGTGGACCGGCGTGGCTCCGCAGCGCGCCGGCACTCCGCCTCGGCGCATGGTCGTACGGGTTCTTCCTCCTGCACGTCCTCGTCATCGACGCTGGAGCGATCCTGCTCGATCACACGATCGGTCGGGGCGCGGTCATCACACCCGTCGGCCTGGCCGTCGCCTGCTTCGCCTTCGTGATCGCGTGGGTGCTGTCGGCGGCCGTCTATCGTCTTGTGGAGGAACCGGCGCGGCGCGCGCTCACCCGGCGTCGCCATGCCGTAGCCCTCGAGGCGGCCCCCGTCGTTCGATGAGCAGGCGCCCTGTCAAAGGCGCGTCCGATTCGGGCCGGCCGACCGTCACTTGATCGGAAACGTCGCCTCAGCACCCGTCCTGCCTACAGAGCGCATGCGCGGTTCGCATCAGGCCCGCTTCGCGGCCGAAGCCGCGGCTCGCGTATCCGACCTGTAACCATAGTGTTGCTGTGTGGTGGGGTAGCCGTGGAGTTGGTGACACGGCCCTCGGCGTGCGGCCGCTCAGCCTGACCCATCTAGAGTGTGATCTTTAACCATTCGTACGAAATACCCAATTTCAGTGACGTTTCGCCACCGGTGGCAGTCGGCGACTGGCACTGTTCTTCCTCGCGCCGGTCGCTCGGGCCGACGCAGGGGAGGTGTGCGTATACATGGTGCCGGTTATGCGGTCAGTCGTCGTCGGGTTCATCGCGATCGCGTGTGCCCTGTTGGTCAACGGATCGTCGTTGGCCGAGGTCAATCACCACGGTATTCGATCGGTGTCACTTGACGGCGTCAGCAAGCTGAAGGCATCCAAGTGTGGATCGCCCTCGAAGACTGGGAAGAGTAGGAAGGCACGACAGTGTCGTCGGGCGAAGTGCGCGCGACTGACCAAGCGCGCAGCGCATGCGACGTCGAAGACCGCGCGGTCCCGTATCGCAGTGGCGCGGAAGAGCGTCCCGTGCACCAAGGCGTTCAAGTCCCGACCGGCTGGATCTACGGGCACGCACGCGTCGCAACCGAAGCCGAAGCCGAAGCCGCAGCCGGTTCCGCAGCAGCCTTCGGGTGGGACGCCGGGTGCGGCGAACACTGGTGTGCCGGCTGGTGTTGGGCTGACG
>NZ_FOLB01000032.1 GCF_900112345.1 Nocardioides terrae | reverse complement strand
TGGTTGTTGTGGACGCGAGCAGTGTGTCTTCTGCACTGTGTTGGCGCAGGACCCTACTTGTTGTTGGTTTTGTTGAGGGCTTGTATGACAAGCCCTCGGCCTATTAGTACCGGTCGGCTGGGCATTGCTGCTGTACACCTCCGGCCTATCAACCCCATGGTCTGTAGGGGGCCTTACCCCATCAAGTGGGTGGGAAACCTCATCTTGAAACGTGCTTCCCGCTTAGATGCGTTCAGCGGTTATCACTTCCGAACGTAGCCAACCAGCCATGCACCTGGCGGTACAACTGGCACACCAGAGGTTCGTCCATCCCGGTCCTCTCGTACTAGGGACAGCCTTTCTCAAGTTTCCTACGCGCGCGGCGGATAGGGACCGAACTGTCTCACGACGTTCTAAACCCAGCTCGCGTGCCGCTTTAATGGGCGAACAGCCCAACCCTTGGGACCTACTCCAGCCCCAGGATGCGACGAGCCGACATCGAGGTGCCAAACCATCCCGTCGATATGGACTCTTGGGGAAGATCAGCCTGTTATCCCCGGGGTACCTTTTATCCGTTGAGCGACCACGCTTCCACATGCCGTGGCCGGATCACTAGTTCCGACTTTCGTCCCTGCTCGACATGTCTGTCTCACAGTCAAGCTCCCTTGTGCACTTACACTCAACACCTGATTGCCAACCAGGCTGAGGGAACCTTTGAGCGCCTCCGTTACCCTTTAGGAGGCAACCGCCCCAGTTAAACTACCCATCAGGCACTGTCCCTGAACCGGATCACGGTCCAAGGTTAGACATCTAGTACGACCAGAGTGGTATTTCAACGTTGCCTCCACACACACTGGCGTGCATGCTTCACCGGCTCCCACCTATCCTACACAAGCCGAACCAAACACCAATACCAAACTATAGTAAAGGTCCCGGGGTCTTTCCGTCCTGCCGCGCGTAACGAGCATCTTTACTCGTAGTGCAATTTCGCCGAGTCCACGGTTGAGACAGCGCCCAAGTCGTTACTCCATTCGTGCAGGTCGGAACTTACCCGACAAGGAATTTCGCTACCTTAGGATGGTTATAGTTACCACCGCCGTTTACTGGGGCTTAAATTCTGAGCTTCACCCCCCAAAGGGGGCTGACCCGTCCTCTTAACCTTCCAGCACCGGGCAGGAGTCAGTCCGTATACATCGTCTTACGACTTCGCACGGACCTGTGTTTTTAGTAAACAGTCGCTTGGGCCTGGTCTCTGCGGCCCTTCACGCTTCCCCCAGCAAGTGGGTTCACGATCCGGGCCCCCCTTCTCCCGAAGTTACGGGGGCATTTTGCCGAGTTCCTTAACCATGGTTCACTCGATCGCCTCGGTATTCTCTACCTGATCACCTGAGTCGGTTTCGGGTACGGGCGGCGCGTAGCTCGCTAGAGGTTTTTCTCGACAGCATAGGATCATCGGCTTCCCC
>NZ_FOLB01000034.1 GCF_900112345.1 Nocardioides terrae | reverse complement strand
GGGTCTGCCCCGAGTTTGGTTGACACCTGACCTCTGAGGTTTCGGCCTCAGGCGGAAGGATGTCCCCGTGGCAAAGCCCTACCCCAAGGAGTTCCGCGACGACGTCGTGGCCGTGGCCCGCAAGGGCCAGGCGCCGCTGGCACAGATCGCGAAGGACTTCGGCGTCTCCGAAGGCTCGCTGACCAACTGGTTGAAGCAGGCCGACATCGAGGACGGCAACCGTCCCGGTATCACCGAGGACGAGCGCAAGCAGCTGCGTGAAGCGAACAAGCGGATCCGACTCTTGGAGCAGGAGAACGAGGTCCTCCGCCGTGCGGCCGCCTACCTGTCCCAGGCGAACCTGCCGGGAAAATAGTCTTCCCGCTCGTCCGAGAGATGGCCGCGACCGGTGCCCCGATCAGGGTGCCGGTCGCGGTGACGTTGCGGGTCCTCGGCCTGTCCAGGGCCGGGTACTACAAGTGGCTCAACGACCCCTTGTGCCAGCGGGACTGGGACGACGCCCACCTCATCGACAAGCTCTACGGTCTCCATGCCGACGACGCGACCCTGGGCTACAGGTTCCTCACCGACGAGCTCGATCTCGAGTATGGCATCAGGGTCGGCGAGAACCGCGTGCATCGCCTGTGCCGGATCGCCGGCATTACCGCCAGCCACCACAAGAAGCGCTCCAAGCCGGGCTCGACCGGCCCGGCCCCGCACGATGACCTGCTGGCGGTCGTGGACGAGCACGGCGTCGTGCGGCATGAGTTCCTCGCCGACGGGCCGAACAAGGTGTGGCTGTGGGACATCTCCGAGCACCCCACCCGGGAAGGGAAGCTCTACATCTGCGCGATCAAAGACGTGTGGTCGAACAAGATCGTCGGCTACTCCATCGACACCCGGATGAAGTCGTCCCTCGCCCGGGCAGCGATGCGCAACGCCATCGCGTTGCGCTCCCCGGTAGGGACGGTGTGCCATTCGGACAGAGGCGGTCAATTTCGTGCCAAGCGCACCCAGCGGCTGCTGGCGAACAACGGCCTGATCGGCTCGATGGGCCGCTCCTACGGCGCCGGAGACAACGCCAGCATGGAGAGCTTCTTCAGCCTTCTGCAGAAGAACGTCCTCAACACCAGGCGCTGGGAGAACCGCGAAGACCTCCGGCTCGCGATCGTCACCTGGATCGAGACCAAGTACAACCGACGCCGTCGCCAACGCGCCCTCGGCAAGCTCACCCCGGTCGAGTTTGAGATGATCTACGCCGCCGCAAACGCGGCCTGATTACTGCAAACCCCGAGTGTCAACCAAAGCGGGGGCAGACCC
>NZ_FOLB01000035.1 GCF_900112345.1 Nocardioides terrae | reverse complement strand
CTGCGACTCCACATCCTTTTCCACTTAGTCACCGCTTAGGGGCCTTAGCTGATGGTCTGGGCTGTTTCCCTCTCGACTACGGAGCTTATCCCCCGCAGTCTCACTGCTGCGCTCTCACTTACCCCCATTCGGAGTTTGGCTAACGTCAGTAACCTGGTCGGGCCCATCGGCTATCCAGTGCTCTACCTGAGGCAAGAAACACGCAACGCTGCACCTAAATGCATTTCGGGGAGAACCAGCTATCACGGAGTTTGATTGGCCTTTCACCCCTATCCACAGGTCATCCCCTCCATTTTCAACTGAAGTGGGTTCGGTCCTCCACGACGTCTTACCGTCGCTTCAACCTGCCCATGGATAGATCACTCCGCTTCGGGTCTAGAGCGTGCGACTAAAACACCCTATTCGGATTCGCTTTCGCTACGGCTACCCCACACGGGTTAACCTCGCCACACACCGCTAACTCGCAGGCTCATTCTTCAAAAGGCACGCCATCACCCCAACACCACCCACCACAAGGATGAGGGCAGCCGGGCTCTGACGGATTGTAGGCACACGGTTTCAGGTACTATTTCACTCCCCGCCAGGGGTACTTTTCACCTTTCCCTCACGGTACTTGTCCGCTATCGGTCATCAAGGAGTATTTAGGCTTAGCAGGTGGTCCTGCCAGATTCACACGCCATTCCAGGAGTAGCGTGTTACTTGGGAAATCTCTCCGGAGCTGACAGCTTACGCCTACGGGACTATCACCCTCTACGGCCCGGCTCTCCAACCGGTTCAACCTCACTGTCAGTTTCTTACTCCGCAACACCCCGGCAGAAGTGTTCGAAAGCTCCCACAACCCCGCCTGCGCAACCCCTGCCGGGTATCACACACAGACGGTTTAGCCTCATCCGATTTCGCTCGCCACTACTCTCGGAATCACTCTTGTTTTCTCTTCCTGTCGGTACTGAGATGTTTCACTTCCCGACGTTCCCTCCACACGCCCTATACATTCAGGCGCAGGTAACACCACATGACTGGTGCTGGGTTCCCCCATTCGGACACCCCCGGATCAACGCTCCGTTGCCAACTCCCCAGGGCTTATCGCAGGCTCGTACGTCCTTCATCGGCTCTTGATGCCAAGGCATCCACCATGTGCCCTTTGTAGCTTGTCACACAAACACTCAACAAAAACAACAACACCACGACACCCCTCACGGGGCCCCGCAGCACGTGCTTCTCGAGTCCTGCACAACACAAACACACAAAAGACCAGACAAAAAACTCTCCACACACGCCAAAGCGCGC
>NZ_FOLB01000036.1 GCF_900112345.1 Nocardioides terrae | reverse complement strand
CGGTACCTCACCCGACTGCCCTGCCTGGGCCGTCCGTTGCGCGTCGGTGAGCCCTATAGGGAGAACATCGAGACCGGCGAGATTCGGCCAATGCGGTGCCAGCGAAACGGCTGCCCGGACTGTATTGGCGTCAACGCCTGGCGGCGTTCACTGGCGGTCCGATTCATGAAGCCGACCTACGAGCTGACGCTGACGACCACCGACCTGCATCGGTGTGGTGACCCGTGGCCACAGGTCCAGGATCGAGCGCGCGTCCTACGCCAGGCGGCCAAGCGCTGCGGCGTCGATCTGGGTGTCTGGGGCATCTATGTCGAGCAAGGAGCCAAGAACGGCATGACCCACGCGCACATCGTCGTCAAGGACGGCCAGCGCCTGGACTTCGGCTGGCTGCGTCGTCGGCTGGAATCCGCTGGGTTCGGGGCGCGGTTCTCGTACTCGGCGATCAAGGACGATGCCGGGTTCGCGGCCTACGTCGGCAAGGGCTTCGCCTCGTACGCATCGAAGGGCTACCGAGACGACGCTGACGAGGCGCTGAGGCTCAACGGCGGGAGGGTCGGACACTTCTCCCGCGGGTTCTTCCCTAGTGGTGTCCGGCGTGCCGAGGTCCAGTCGCTCGCAGCATTCTCAGAGGCGGCCGATGAGCCGTCGCCGTGGATCACTCGACTCTGGACCTGACTGGCGTTCAAGCGTGGTGAACTAGCGCTCATGGATGCCGACACCAGCGGGGCTATCGGTGCGATAACTGGGGTCAGCGCCCTAGTCATCAGCGTCTTGGCACTCCTCAGGGCTGGCCTGGCGAGTCGGCGCGCGGCGCTCGTCGTCCGGTGGATCGACAACACCTTGGAGGTGTCCAACCAAGGCCCTGCTCGCGCCCGAGAGGTGACGGTTTCCATGCGGATGGAGGGCCTCAACCGTGCCCGCGAGCCTATGACAATTGCGGCGCTGAGCAACGGCTACGCCCATCGTCTGTCCCACATCAGGCTGCTTGGAGAGGCCAGCGAGCTCTGGGTTGACCTGGCATGGAAGGACGACCGTCTGCGTCGGCAGACCGACTCGGTGCTCGTGTCGCAGCAGCGGACACCACAGCCGCCCGGACCGACGATCCCCAATAGTCAGGTCGACCAGATCGCCGCGCGGCTCGGAGAGGGCGTCGGTAAGGCGCTCAATCAGATCGCGTCGGGTGCTGCACGACGCGCTCGCCCCCGCTGACGGGTTCGCCGATAAGCGACA